>NZ_LZZQ01000011.1:0-724195 GCF_014170225.1 Pseudomonas sp. UME65
CTGGCTACCGAATTTCTTGACGACCATAGAGCGTTGGAACCACCTGATCCCATCCCGAACTCAGAAGTGAAACGATGCATCGCCGATGGTAGTGTGGGGTTTCCCCATGTGAGAGTAGGTCATCGTCAAGATTAAATTCCGAAACCCCAACTGCGCATGCAGTTGGGGTTTTGTTTTTATATAGGAGTTACTGATTTTTTGCTGACACGTTCTACTTTCAAGTTGAACGGATCGGCCACAGAATTTCTTGACGACCATAGAGCGTTGGAACCACCTGATCCCATCCCGAACTCAGAAGTGAAACGATGCATCGCCGATGGTAGTGTGGGGTTTCCCCATGTGAGAGTAGGTCATCGTCAAGATCAAATTCCAAAACCCCTGTCTGCTCACGCAGAGAGGGGTTTTGTTTTTGTGCGCTATAAAGCCTGTGCTGTGTGGCAGAAGCAGATTGCAGGGTGGATTCAGGGCTTCATCAGCATCGAGTAAGCAGTCATCAAGACCACATTTGTTTGCCTCTTACGCCCTGTTCTTACGCATCTTGCTGCTTCTACGGGCGATTAACTTACGCCACCAGATATAGATGCCGGTCAGTGCCAGCACGGCAATCAGAACGCCCAATAGAGCAATGATCACCTGCCCCGTGGTACCGATGATCCTGCCTCCATGTATGGGCAGTTGCAGTCGGTAGAAGCGCTCTCCGAGGGTGCCTTGCCCCGCTATCTCCTGCCCCAGCAAGCGCCCATCCGTACCGTGGAAGAACAGCCAGGACTTACCATGGGCTTGGCTGTCATGCCGACCAAAACCTGCTCCATAGAAGTTGTATTCAAAGCTGTAATACAACTCACCAATCGTCTCCTTCAAGCCCAGCCGTTGCCCCTCTTCCAGAGCCCGTTCATAGGCCTGTTGATAAGTCAGCCGGGTTATCCCCAGCTCTGCCGCCGGTACTCGTCCCCGAGCTTCATAGACGCTGGGTTCGATGGACGAGAGCAATGACACCACGGGTTTGAACACCTGGCTCGGCAGGTTCATGGCCACGCTACTGATGGCGATCGGCAGCAGGAGCAGCCATAACCACAAGCCTGCGGCGCGATGCAGGTCGAAGTTGAGCCGATAGGCATGGCCGCCCTTGATCTTCCAGGCCGTGGCCCACTTGTGCCAGAACGGCCGTCCACGAGGCAGGGTCAGCAGCAAGGCAACAAAACAGTCGATGACCCAGGCAATGGCCACCAGCCCCATCAACCACAGCCCCCAATTGCCGGGCAGGCTCAGGTTGTAGTGGAACTCCAGCAGAAAAGGCACCAGGTTCTGCCGCTGGAAGCAGCAGGCGCCCCAAAAGCGCTGCCCCTGCTGATGGGCCGTAACCGGGTCCAAGTAAAATACTTGATTGCGCTCGGTATACGGTTGGCCGGTGGCCGGGTCGGTGCGTGGCACCGCTGCCAGCAGCGCGGCATGCCCGGCTTCTTGTGGATATTCCATGTACCAGACCTGCAGCCTCGGGTGCTCGGCCTGAACGCTATCCACCAGTGCGCCGGGGGCCAGCACCGGCCCCTTGCCAGGCGTGTGATAGAACTCGGGGTTGAGCCACTCATCCAGCTCGTGATGAAAGGCCAGGACACTCCCGGTCAGCCCGGCCAGCAGCAGGAACACTGCGGTGGCCAGGCCCATGTAGCGGTGCAATAGAACCAGAATGGCGCGCATGACATTTTTCCGTAGAGACGACAAAGCCAGCGGCTGCTGACAGGCGCTGGCTTTGTTGGAGTCAACCTAGATCAGAACTGGTAGCTCACCGTGGCGGCGACATTGCGAACTTCGCCCAGGTAGCAGTAGCTCAAGCTTGCACAGGAGGCGACGTAGGACTCGTTGGTCAGGTTGTTGGCATTGAGCCGTACATCCACTCCCTTGAGGCCCAGCTTGCCCAGGTCATAGCCGATGGAGGCATCGAAGAGCGTGTAGGCCGGTACCTTCATGGTGTTCTCGGCATCGGCCCAGCTGTAGCCCACATAGCGCACACCGCCGCCCAGGCGCAGGCCATCCAGCGTCGCGCTGTCGAACTTGTAGTCGGCCCACAGCGACGCCATCTGCCGAGGTGCCTGAGTAGGCGAGTTGCCCTTGTTCTCGATGAGGTTGGTGGCGCTGCTCAGGGTGCTGGTCATCGACTTCGAATACTGGATGTCGGTGAAGGTATAGCTGCCCAGCAGTTTCAGGTTGTCGGTCAGCTGCATGTGGGCTTCCAGCTCCAGCCCCTGGGAGCGAACAGCACCCACCGCACGATAGAAGTTTTCCTGGGGCAGCTTCGACGCCAGGTTCTCCTGGTCGATGCGGAACAACGAGGCAGTGAACAAGTTGTCCGTACCTGGTGGCTGATATTTCAGCCCGACTTCCCATTGAGTGCCGTCGGTAGGTGGCAGCGGATTGCCTGCGCTGTCTGCGTAGGAGTTGGGGTTGAATGACTCGGAATAGCTGACGTAAGGCGCCAGACCGTTATCGAACAGATAGAGCGCGCCCGCACGCCCAGTGAGCTTGGTGCGTTTGTCGCTGATTTCGGTGCCCAGTGGGCGCTGGGCTTCAGCCAGGCGGTTTTCATCCGAGGTCTCCACCCAGTCCTGGCGCAGCCCCAGGGAGAAGCGCCATTTGTCCAGCTCGATCAGGTCCTGCAAGTACACACCGGTCTGTTCCAGGCGCCGCAAATAGCTGGTGTGGCTGTAGTAGTTGATCGTCGAGTTGCCATAGACCGGGTTGAATGCATTGATCGGCTGCAGGGTTCCCTGGTCCCAGTCGACCACGGTCTTGCGCCGTTGATAGTCGGCTCCCAGCAGTAAGGTGTGCTTGACGTCGCCGGTGAGGAATTCGGCCTGCAGCATGTTATCGACGATGAAGGAGTGGAGCTTCTCATCTCCACCCGAGTAATAGCGGTTCAGGTCATTGCTGGTGGCATTGGTCCAGCCATAGGCATAGACCTGGTCGAGCTTCACCTTGGAGTCCAGGTAGCGGAAGTTCTGGCGGGCGGTGAAGGTGTCGTTGAAACGATGCTCGAACTGATAGCCGAAGGACTGTTGATCGCGCTTGTAGCCATCCACGCCCGGCTCGCCCTCGAAGAAATGCTCGGAAATGCGCTGGCCATTGCGCTGGTTCAGGGTGCCGTTGGCCGGCATGCCGCCGTGGTAGCCGCCATCGGGGTCATTCTGCAAATAGGCCTGGAGCGTCAGGGAGGTGTCTTCACTGAAGTCGATACTCAGGGTCGGCGACAGGGCGAAGCGTTTTTCCTTCGCGTGGTCGAACTGAGTGTCGGACTTGTCCGTCAGGCCGATCAACCGATAGGCAACGCGCTTGTCGTCATCGAGCGGGCCGCTGAAGTCGAACCCCAGGCCCTGTTTGCCCTGGGTGCCCACGGTTGCCTGAATCTGGTGATAGGGCTCGTAGAGAGGCTTTTTGCTGGTCAGGGCCACCAGGCCGCCAGGGGAACTGCGGCCATAAAGCACCGATGAGGGGCCCTTGAGAATATCCACCCGTTCGAGGAAGTAGGGGTCGACCTGCATGCTGCTGTAGGTGCCGCTGTCACCCATGGACTTGAGGCCATCGAGGTAGATGTTGTCCACCGAACCATCGTTGAAGCCGCGCATCGCTACATAGTCGTAGCGATGGGTGGCGCCATAGGGATTGGTCAGCACGCCGGGGGTGTAGCGCATGGTCTGGGCGACGGTTTGCGCGCCCTGGTCGTCGATCTGTTCACGGGTGACCACCGAGACGCTTTGCGAGGTCTCCAGCAACGCTGTACTGGTCTTGGTGGCGATCTGACTGTGCGTCGCGTTGTAGCCCTCCATGCTGCCCAATGCGTTGCCCAGGGCGAAGCCCTTGACCTCAGTGGCGGGCAGGGTCAGGGCGCTGCCCTGGGGCAGGGGCCGCAGTACGTAGTTGCCGCCGTCCTGGCTGACCGCCTCCAGTCCCGAACCCCGCAGCAGCTGGTTCAGGCCCTGGGGAATGGAGTAGTCGCCCTGGAGTCCGGGGGACTGCCTGCCCTGGGTCAGGGCCGGGGTGGTGGACAGGGTGATCCCGGCCTGCCGGGCGAACTGGTTGAGGGCATCGCCGAGGTTGCCCGGGGCCACGCTGTAGCTGTGACGCGGGGCATCAACAGCGCTAGCGGCGGCCAGCACCTGGGGCGCCACTGTGCCGAGGCCGATGCTGGAGCACAGCAGGGCGGCGCGGATGGCTTGGCGCAAGGGGCGGGCGCAGGGTGAGCTTGGGCGGGTGTCGCGCAGAGTCATGGTAGGTTCCGTTGAAGTCGCAGGAAGCAGATTGAAGTGCTTACTGACTAAGCCGGACGTCCTGGCAAAACCCGCCAAAAAAAATCACCCCAGTGAATTTCAAGCCACTGGCCCCAAGGTCACCCACCAACGGGTGCGGTAGCGCAACTGCACTGGCAGGGTCTGGGGCAGGATGGCCAGCAACTTGTCGGTGTCTTCCAGGCGGAACACACCTGAAAGGCGCAGATTGCCAACCGCTGCCGAGCAGCCCAGATAGCCATGGCGATAGCGGCCGACCTCCTGGAGGAAGTCGTCCAGGCGCATGTTGCGCGTAACGATCAGGCCATCGGCCCAGGCGCCGACGTCCATCGCCAGGGGGGCCGCAGGTTCGGCCAGGCCATGGCTGATCTGATAGCTCTGACCTGCTTCCACCCGGGCGCTACGGCCGTCGGCGGTGTGCGGCGCATGAATGGCCACGCTGCCGTGGGTCACGCTCAGGCGCGTGCAGCGTTCCTCCACGCGCACCACGAAGCGGGCGTCGAAGCCTTCCAGCAGGGCGTGGCGGCTCTCCACCAGCAGCGGGCGGGCAGGGCCGTGATCGGCTCCACAGGACACCATGATCTCGCCCCGGCGCAGTTTGATCAGGCGCTGCTCGGCATTGAAGTTGAGGTCCGCCGCGCTGTCGGTATTGAGTTCCAGGCGGGTGCCATCGGGCAACTGGAAGCCTCGCTGCTCGCCGACGGCGGTGGCAAAGTCTGCGTTCCATTGTTGCCAGCCCAGCAGATCCTTGCCGACCCAGGCACTGGAGCCCAGGAGCAGGGCGCCACTGAGCAGTTTCAGGGCCTGGCGCCGGCCCAGGCGCTGACTGCTGTGTTCCAGGGTATGCAAGGCCACCTGAGCCCCCGGCACTGAACGCAGGTTGGCCGTGAGTTCCTGCTGCAACGATTGCACCCGCTGCCAGGCCAGTTCGTGCTCCTGGTGCGCCGCCCGCCACAGATCGCACTGTTGCTGCAGCTTGGGGTTGGCACCGTTGTTGCGCAGGCGCAGCAACCAGTTGATTGCTTGCTTGACCACCAGGTGATCGGGATTGGGTTTGAGCGGCAGGCTGGCGGGAAAGTTATCCACAGGCTTCAGCTCTCGTAGCGCAGCAGGTAGCAATGGTAGAGCGCCTGGGCGACATAACGCTCGACGGTACGCAGGGATAGGCCCATCTGCTGAGCAATCTGCTTGTGGGTAAGTTCCTCGCACTGAGCCAGGAGAAAAGCCTGACGTACTTTCGGCTTCAGCCCTTCAAGCATCCGCGCAATGCTTTCCAGCAGCTCCAGAATCAACGCCCGAGCTTCAGCGCCGGGTGTTTGGGCTTCGGGCAAGTGGGCGATGGTTTCCAGATACGCACGTTCGATTTCCTCGCGGCGCCAGTGATCGATTACCAGCCCCCGAGCGATAGTGCGTAAAAAAGCCCGGGGGGCCTTGAGTTCCAGACGTTCAGTTTTCTGCAGCAGGCGTACGAAGGTGTCCTGAGCCAGGTCGGCAGCATCCGCGGCATTGCCCAGGCGCTGGCGCAGCCAGCTGTTGAGCCAGCCATGGTGATGGCTGTAGAGCGTCTGTACGGCGAACTCGGGTGATGACATGGACGCGGACTGCCTGAGTGTCACTAATGATAATTAGTCGCATTGTCATTGAGGCTTTATCGATTTGGCAATAAGCAGCGCACTGTCGGTCATCTGAAAATGTGCCACGGATGCTCTGGAACACCGTTCGGCGGGATTAGGCAAATTCAGGCGAGTAATTCAGAAAAATCTCTAAGGGTTCGCAGATTCTTGCCGAAAGACTGATAAGACATGCGTGCACCAAAGTAGAGCGGTCAGAGAACATCGCCTGCGCTGTTACATGGAATGTTGCATTACGGACGCATCCCCACTTTCGGCATAAGAAGTCCCATGAAATGAATCTCAAGTTCAGCCATAAAATCCTTTTGGCCGCCTCCGGCGTAGTGGTTCTGGCTTTTGCGTTGTTCACCTTGTACAACGACTACCTGCAGCGAAACACCATCCGACAGAACCTCGAATCCTCTATCCAGCAGGCCGGTGAGCTCACCTCCAGCAGTGTGCAGAACTGGATGAGCGGGCGGATCCTGGTGCTCGAGAACCTCGCGCAGAACGTTGCTCACCAAGGTCAGAACGCAGATTTCCCAGGGCTGGTGGACCAACCGGCCTTTACCTCGAACTTCCAGTTCACCTACGTCGGCCAGGCCAACGGCACCTTCACCCAGCGCCCTGACGCGAAGATGCCCGACGGCTACGACCCGCGTCAGCGCCCCTGGTACAAGCAGGCCGTCGCCGCCGACAAGACCATGCTGACCCCGCCCTACATGGCGGCTGTCGGTGGCCTGGTGGTGACCATCGCCATGCCGGTGAAAAAGCAGGGTGAACTGCTGGGCGTGGTTGGTGGCGACCTGAGCCTGGAAACCCTGGTGAAGATCATCAACTCGGTGGATTTCGGTGGCCTGGGCCACGCCTTCCTGGTCAGTGCCGACGGTCAGGTGATCGTCAGCCCGGACAAGGACCAGGTGATGAAGAACCTCAAGGACATCTACCCCGGCGCCAACGTACGGATCGAAAACGGCAACCAGGAAGTGGTCCTGAACAAACAGGAGCGCATCCTCTCCTTCACCCCGGTGACCGGCTTGCCGAATGCCGAGTGGTACATCGGTCTGTCCATCGACAAGGACAAGGCCTACGCACCGCTGAGCCAATTCCGTACTTCCGCCTTGATCGCGATGTTTATCGCCGTGGCGGTGATCGCCGTACTGCTGACCCTGCTGATCCAGGTGTTGATGCGCCCACTGATCACCATGGGCCGTGCGATGCAGGACATCGCCCAGGGCGAGGGCGACCTGACCCGGCGCCTGGTGGTGGAGAGCAAGGACGAATTCGGCGAACTGGGCAGCTCGTTCAACCAGTTCGTCGAGCGGATCCATGCCTCGATTTCCGAAGTGTCCTCGGCCACCCGCCAGGTACACGACCTGTCCCAGCGCGTGATGGCTTCGTCCAACGCTTCGATCATCGGTTCCGACGAGCAGAGCGCTCGCACCAACAGCGTGGCCGCCGCGATCAACGAACTGGGGGCCGCAACCCAGGAAATCGCCCGTAACGCCGCCGATGCCTCGCAGCATGCCAGTGGCGCCAGCGAACAGGCCGACGACGGTCGCCAAGTGGTGGAACAGACCATCCAGGCCATGACCGAGCTGTCGCAGAAGATCAGCCTGTCCTGCACTCAGATCGAGACCCTGAACGCCAGCACCGACAACATCGGGCACATTCTCGACGTGATCAAGGGCATCTCCCAGCAGACCAACTTGCTGGCCCTCAACGCGGCCATCGAAGCGGCCCGTGCCGGCGAAGCCGGTCGTGGCTTCGCCGTGGTGGCCGACGAGGTGCGCAACCTGGCTCATCGTACCCAGGAGTCGGCGGAAGAGATCCACAAGATGATCACCTCCTTGCAGGTCGGCTCCCGTGAAGCGGTGTCGACCATGAACGCCAGCCAGGCGTCCAGCGAAGAGAGCGTCGAAGTGGCCAACCAGGCCGGTGCGCGGCTGGTCAGCGTGACTCAGCGGATCGGCGAGATCGATGGCATGAACCAGTCGGTGGCGGCGGCGACCGAAGAGCAGACGGCCGTGGTGGAGACCCTCAATGTCGACATCAACCAGATCAACCTGCTGAACCAGCAGGGCGTGGCCAACCTCAACGAAACCCTGAAGGATTGCGATGCCCTGTCGCAGCAGGCCAGCCGCCTGAAGCAGCTGGTGGACAGCTTCAAGATCTGAGGTTTCGCGTCACTTTCAAGCCCGCTCCCGCCTCACGGCAGGGCGGGCTTTTTCATGGGCACCGATCAGGCCGGGTGGTCGCCCAGCAGCCCCAGGTGAGTATTGATCACCTGCAACAGGCGCTGGCGCTGGGACTTGATGAAGAAGTGATTGCCGGCCACTTCGATCAGCTCGAACTCGCGGCCGGTGAACTCGCGCCAGTTGAGCATGAGGTTGGCCGTGGCCAGCGGGTCCTCGCTGCCGTAGAAGGCCGTCAACGGCACATCCAGGCAACCGCTGGAGGTGTCGTACCAGGTTTCGAAAAGCTTCAGGCCGTTGCGCAGCAGGCGTTCGTAGGATTGCAGGTCGTTCTGCCCGCGGGGCATCTCCAGGGGGCTGGCGCCGAGGGTCAGGATCGCCTCGCGAAACGCGGCGATGGGCAGGGAGTGGAGCAAGGGCCGGCGCGGCAGGCTATCCGGGCTGCGACAGCCGGAGACGAACAGGTGGCGGGTCTGCTGGGGAAAGCGTTCCTGGGCATGCTTGCTGGTCTCGTAGGCCAGCAGCGCGCCCAGGCCGTGGCCGAACAGCGCATGGGGCTCGCCGAGCCAGGGGTCGAGGGCGGTGAAGGTGTTTTCCAGCAGGCTGGGCCAGTTGTCGCAGGGCGCTTCGTCACGGCGCGGACCGTGCCCCGGCAGGTTGAGCACCACCAGCTCGATATGATCGGCCAGGCCACTGGACCAGACCCGCATTTGCTCGGCTGCCGCCCCGGCCTGGGGAAAGCAGATCAGGCGGATCCGGGTGGCTTGCCCGGGTTTGATCACCAGCGTCCATTGTCGGGTGTCGGTGTACACAGCTTTTCCTTAAGCAAGTGGGCCGGCACTGCGCCGGCCAGAGGCAGCCTGAAGAGGGCGTCGCAGTCTGCGGATGGTTTCTAACATAGTGCCTGTCGTCCGTGAAGGCACGTGTGTGCCGGGCCGGGCGGGCGGTTGCTGTCGGTCGCCGGAACGCGGCTTGCGGCTATGCTCTGAATGTTTCGCGCCGGCTCTTTTCCGGCGGCTGGTGATTGTAAGGTGCCATTGTTTTTTGCCGGGCCAGCCTTCACCATCAGCCGATTTACGACAGCTCCCATGGACGCATTGCATTGGCGGCACGTTTAGCTCTTTCTCGGACCCTGCGCTGGTTCTGCGCGGCATTGCTGCTGGCCGGCGCACTGCTGGGCAGCCTGCACGCCGACTGGGATTTCTCCCTGATCAGCCGCCGTGCCACGGCGCTCTACGGTCCGCTGGGCGAAGGGCAGCCGCGCATCGATGCCTGGCAGCACCTGCTGGCCACGCAAAAGCAGGTGCCCGAGCGCGAACAGTTGAAGGTGGTCAACCTGTTCTTCAACAAGAACATGCGCTACGTGGAAGACATCGACCTGTGGCACCAGGTGGATTATTGGGAAACGCCGATCGAGGCATTGTGGAAAGGCGCCGGCGATTGCGAGGACTACGCGATCGCCAAGTATTTCAGCCTGCGCCACCTCGGGGTTTCCAGTGACAAACTGCGCATCACCTACGTCAAGGCCCTGCGCCAGAACCGTGCGCACATGGTCTTGACCTACTATTCCAGCCCGGAGGCCATGCCTCTGGTGCTCGACAGCCTGGAAGACTCGATCCGCCCGGCCAGCGAGCGTACCGACCTGTTGCCGGTGTACTCCTTCAATGCCGAGGGTCTGTGGCTGCCGGGGGCCAAAGGCAACAAGCGGGTGGGCGACACCAAGCGCCTGTCCCGTTGGCAGGACGTGTTGAAAAAAATGCAGGCCGAAGGTTTTCCGGTCGAGACGACTAACTAGGAGCACGAGCTCAGATGTCTTTGTTCAAACAACTGTTGATCGCAATCTGTGTGTTCCTGGTGGTCGCCTTCAGCGGCAGCTTCATGGTCAGCCTGGAAAGCTCGCGCACCCAGTATGTCAATCAGCTGCGCTCCCATGCCCAGGATGCCGCCACTGCCCTGGCACTGTCGCTGACGCCGAACATCGACGACCCGGCGATGGTCGAGCTGATGGTCAGCTCGATCTTCGACAGTGGCTACTACGCCAGTATCCGGGTGGTGGACCTGGCCACCGACAAGACCCTTGTCGAGCGCAGCGGCATCCCGGAAGTCGGCAACGTGCCGCAGTGGTTTGTCAGCCTGATCGGCCTGGAACCGGCGGGTGGCGATGCCATCGTCAGCCGCGGCTGGGAACAGGCGGCTCGGGTCGAGGTGCTCAGCCACCCGATGTTTGCCGTGGCCAAGCTCTGGCAGAGCGCCCTGGGCAGCCTGGGCTGGCTGTTGATCTGCGGTGCGGTGAGCGCGGTGCTCGGCGCCCTGCTGCTGCGGCGCCAGCTCAAGCCGTTGGACTACATGGTCCAGCAGTCCCACGCCATTGCCCGTCGTGAATTCCTCAGCCTGCCGCAATTGCCCCGGACTCCGGAGCTGCGGCGGGTGGTGCAGGCCATGAACCAGATGGTCGAGAAGCTCAAGGCGCTGTTCCAGGAGCAGGCCGAGCGCAGCGAGAAACTGCGCACCGAGTCCTATCAGGACAGCCTGACCGGGCTGGCCAACCGGCGTTATTTCGAAATGCAGCTGCACGCCCGCGTAAGCAACCCCGAGCAGGCCAGTTCCGGCTACCTGTTGCTGTTGCGGGTCAAGGACCTGGCCGGGCTGAACCAGCGCCTGGGCGGCCAGCGCACCGACCAGTTGCTCAAGGCGGTGGGTGAACAACTGCTGCGCGAGTGCGACAAGTACCCGGAAACCCACAACCTGGTCACCCGGGTCCGTGGTGGCGAGTTCGCGGTGCTGGCGCCGGGGCTGGTGCGTGAGGAAGCCATCCAGCTGGCCCAGAGCCTGGACAGTGCCCTGGGCAACCTGCACGCCACCGGCGCCACCGATGTTGCCTCAGTGGCCTCCATCGGCCTGGCGGCGTTTGCTCACGGTGATTCGCCGCAAGCGGTGCTGAGCCTCGGCGACCAGGCCCTGGCCCAGGCCGAAGCCCAGGGTGACACCAGCTGGGCCTGCCTCGATCAAGGCGCCAGTGCCCAGGTCGGGGATGACCACCATGCCTGGCACCGACTGTTGGACCGGGCGCTGTCGGAGCAGCACTTCCAGCTGTATTTCCAGCCGGTGGTGGCCGCTCGGGACACCCACCTGGTGCTGCACTACAAAGTGCTGTCGCGGCTGCTGGATGAACAGGGCCAGACCATTCCGGCCGGGCGTTTCCTGCCGTGGCTGGAGCGTTTCGGCTGGACCTCGCGCCTGGATCTGCTGATGCTCGAACAGGTGCTGAGACAGATGGCGAGCCACGAAGACTGCCTGGCGCTGAATCTGTCGGCGGCGACCCTGGCGGACCCGCACGCCCTGAATCGGGTGTTCGAGATCCTGCGCCAGCATTCCGACCTGGGTCCGCGCCTGACCCTGGAGATCGGTGAAGAGCAATTACCCGAGCAGGCCATGCTGGAACAGCTGACCCGGCGCCTGCGCGAGCTGGGTTTCTCCCTCAGCCTGCAACGCTTCGGTGGGCGCTTCAGCATGATCGGCAACCTGGCGCGCCTGGGGCTGGCTTACCTGAAGATCGATGGCAGCTACATCCGCGACATCGATCAGGAAAGCGACAAGCGCCTGTTTATCGAAGCCATCCAGCGCGCGGCCCACAGCATCGACCTGCCGCTGATTGCCGAACGGGTCGAGACCGAGGGCGAGTTGCAGGTGATTCGCGAGATGGGCTTGTACGGGGTGCAGGGCCAGCTGTTCGGCGAGCCGGCTCCCTGGGGTTGAAACCGCTTTCGCCGGCGGTCCTGCTTACAGGCCTTTAAACCGCTTTCGCCGGCAAGCCGGCTCCTACAGTAGGAGTCGGCTGGCGAAAAGGGTTCAGATCAATCCGGTTTCATCGTCATTGATCAACCGGCTCAAACCGCCCAGCGCCTCGCGGGCCTGGGTGCGATCCATCAGCTTGGCCTGGGCCGCGGCCGGCAGGTCGGTGATGCGGATCACGCCCTTGAGGGTCAGGAGCTGGATCAGGTCGTCCAGCACCCGGATCATTTCCAGGTCGCTTTGCTTGAGTTGCTTGAGACTGACTTCCACCGCCTCGTTGGCGTACCAGGTCTGGATCTCGTGGTGGTCGGCGGGCAGCGTCTCGGTGGCCTCGGCGTAAGCGGCGGCTTCCACGCGAATCAGCTGGCCCTGTGCATCGCGTTGCACGTAGAACATGGCGAATCCCTCAGGCATGTGTTTCCGGCGTCAGGCAGGCAGCAGCATAGGCCAACGCAGCATTCAGAGCGCGAGTATGCGGTGCGCCGCGGCGCTCGTCACGCCGCGGGCTGCCTGCCGGGGCCCGGCGACCACCCCGGGGGGTGGCCGCTAGGGGCCGGTCAGCTGTTGTTGTGATCGATCTTGATGGTCGGGTCGCTGCCGGCGATCAACGAATTGATGTTGGCGTTGGACCAGTTGTTGCCTTCCAGCTTGATCGTCACGTCGGCGTTGGCCAGGCCCCCGGCGGCGTTGAGCTTGCCCTCGGAGCTGACCTGCAGGGTCGAGACCCCGTCCACGGTGGTGATCTTGAGGAAGTTGTCGATGGTGCTGGCGCTCTCGCCCTGCAGCAAGTCACGCAGGTCGATGCGGTCGCCTTCGCTGGCCTTGAAGTCCTTGATCACGTCGTTGCCGGTGTCGCCGGCCTTCCAGACGAAGGTGTCGGCACCCGAACCGCCGATCAGGATATCGTTGCCCTGGCCACCGATCAGGGTGTCGTTGCCGGTACCTCCCAGCAGGATGTCATTGCCCTTGCCGCCGTCCAGCAGGTCGTTGCCGCCCTGGCCGAAGAGAATGTCATTGCCGGCGCCGCCCAGCAGGGTGTCGTTGCCGTCGTGGCTGCCAGACACATCGAACTCTTTGTAGTGCTCGGTGATGTATTGGTGCACGTTGCTGGTGGTGACCTTGCTCACATCGACCCCGCTCTGCTTGGCCACATAGGCCTGCATGGCCTGGTAACCCTCGCCGGCGATGCCGTTGAAGCTCACCAGATCGCCGAACAGGATGTCGTTGCCGTCGCCGCCGCTGACCTTGTCGGCCCCCGGCATGGTGGCTTCGGTGTGACCGATGATCGAGTTGGCCAGGTCATTCGGATCGATGTTGGTCTGCGGCTTGCCATCGCTGTCATAGGGCTTGAGGTCGTTGAGGCTGACACCGTTGTTGATGCCGATGGCTTCGACGTTCGACAGGCCGCTCAGCAAGGCAAAGCCGCTGCTGGAGTTGGTGGAGGTGTAGTAGTCCGTGCTGCTGCCGGTACCCGCCAGGTTCGACAACTCGTAGGTGCCGTCACCCTGTGCGTGCAGGGTGCCCAGAGTTGCAGTATTCCAGGAGCCACCGCCCCACCAGTTGGTGCTGTAGGTCTGAAGCTTGACCGTACCGTTGCTGCTCACGCTGAGAATGTGGTTGCTGTCGATGGTTGTGCTGAAGGTCTCCCCCAGCTTGTAGTTGCTGGTGGTCACCACATCGTCGAGGCGCACGTTGCCGTACAGCGTCGGGTTGGTCTGCTCGCCGCTCTGATAGTAGGTCGGCTGGCCGTCGGTGATGAAGTACGTCAGGTTAGTGGCGTTGCTGTTGCCGGTGGCCTGGCTGCTCTGGAAGAAGTTGGCCGTGGCCTTGAACACGTCTTCGTAGTTGGTGCCGCCGCCGGACGTCATCGAATCCAGCACCGCCTTGAGCTGGGCCAGGGCGGTGGGGTCGTTGAGGTTAACCGACACCGACTTGTTGACCTGGGTATCGAAGTCGGCGAGGAAGATGTTCACGGTACCCGAGCCGGCGCTGCCGATGCTGTTCTTCAGGGTATTGAACACCGAGGTCAGGGAATTCTTGGCCGCGGTGATCGAGGCGCTGCTCATGCTGCCCGAGCTGTCCACCATGAAGGCGATGTTGTAGTTGGTGCCCGGGACCACGGTCAGGCCGCCGATGTCGGCGACCACGATGTCGTTGCCATCGGTACCGGTGACGGTGTCGTCGCCGGAGGTGGCGACCACCGAGTTGTAGACCGCCGGGTAGACCTTGACCGGGATCTGCGCCGAAGTGCTGGCAGAGCCGCCCAGTGACTCGGTGGAGGTCGAGGTCACGTTCAGGTTGAAGGTGCCGTTGTAGTACGGCGGTGGCGTGACCGTCAGGTTGCCCAGGTTCCAGCCGGTGACGTTGGCTTCACCGGAAGTTGCGGTGGCGGTGAAGGTGTGCCCGGCGCCATCGCTGAGCACCGAGCCTGCCGGAATGCCGCTGATCTTCACGCTGAGGGTTTCCGAGCCGTCGGTATCGGTCAGGCCGGTGCTGATCTTCGACAGATGCACGCTGCCGCCTTCGCCGCCCTCGTTGAGCTTGAAGCCGTCGTAGTAGCCTTCACCGTTGGTGCCGTGCAGGTCGGACACCGAGACTCCGGCGTTGGTCAGGTCGGTGACGCCGGTGTACAGCGGCACGCCGGCGTTGCTCAGGTCCACCGCAGCCCCGCCGTTGACCGAGAGGTTGACGTCGTAGGAGCCCGGGCCGCTCTGGTTGTGGTGGTAGATATCGATGGTGTAGTAGCCGCTGGTGGTCGGGGTGAAAGTACCGTTGAGGTTGCCGCCCGCGCCCCAGGTGGTGCTGGCCACGTTCTTGCCGCCGATGGTCACCAGCAGGCTGTCGTCGCCGGTGCCGGAGAAGGTATAGGCCTTGCCTGCTTCCAGGTAGATCAGGCCTGAGGTCTTCGACGCAGTGCCCGGCGTGATGTTGCCGTCGGACTGGACGTTGGTCGCCAGGCTGCTGCTGTTAGGCGTGCCGGCAGCGTCGATCACCGATTTCAGAGTGCTGGCGGAAGCGCCGCTGCCGTCGGTGCCCAGGCCGCTGAGGCCGGTCCAGACTTCCTTGAGCAGGCCCACCGAATTCACGCTGTTGCCGGCCACGCTCAGGGTCGGCGCATCGGCTACCGGGGTGATGTCGACGGTCACCGTGCCGGTGTTGCCCAGGGCCTGGCCGTCGGTTGGCTGGAACTTGATCTGGGCGTAATCGGCCTGCTGGTTGCCCACGCCGTTACCGCCGTAGCCATTGGTTCCGGATTCGTTGGCGTCCGGTGTGAAACGCAGTTTTCCGGCATCGATATCGGCCTTGCTGAAGGTCTGGTTGTTGGCCACATCCTTCCAGGTCGAACCGTCCAGATATTGCAGTTTGCCGTCGCTGGGCAGCTGGGTGATCTTCACGCCGAGGCTGGACGCCGGGCTGTCGACGTCGCTGACGCCGAAGTTCGACCAGGTCAGTGCCAGCGGGGTGTCTTCGTTGCCGGTCACGGCGCCGCCAGTGGCGGTTGGGGCGTCGTTCACCGCCACCACGTTGACCGTGGTAGTGGCGACGTTGGAGTAGTTGCCGCCGTCGGTCACGGTCACGGTGATGGTCCGTGGCGTGGTGCTCGGGTCTTCACTGTTGTTGGTGAAGGTGATGTTCTTGATCTGCTGCATGTAGTCGGCCAGCGTCGCGCTGCCCGACAGGGTCAGGGTGATCGAACCGTCCTTGCTGTTGGCATTGATGGTGATGCCGTTGACGCTGTTGCCCAGGTTCAGCGAGTCCCCCGGCTGGCGGTTGGTCAGCACGATGGTGGCGCCGGTGAGCAGGGTGCTGTCCGGGTCGGTGATGCTCAGGTCGGTGTCGGCGATCGACACGCCAGGGCCTGTGGTGCCTTCGGTGAAGGTGACCTTGTAGTCGGCCCCGGTAGCACCGCTGGAGTTGTTGGCATCCAGGTCGATGACCGGCGGAGCGTCGTTATCGATGATCGAGGTAGTGACGCTGTTGTTGCTGCCCACCACCAGATTCTCGAAGTTGCCGCCAGTGGCCGAGTCGATCTTGACCGTGAAGTTCTCGGTGCCTTCGGTGATCTTGTCGTCAATGGTGGCGACGTTGAAGGTGGCGCTGCTGGCGCCGGC
Source organism: Pseudomonas sp. UME65 (assembly GCF_014170225.1). Taxonomy (NCBI): domain Bacteria; kingdom Pseudomonadati; phylum Pseudomonadota; class Gammaproteobacteria; order Pseudomonadales; family Pseudomonadaceae; genus Pseudomonas; species Pseudomonas sp. UME65. The sequence goes on from NZ_LZZQ01000011.1 coordinate 15,990, forward strand.
CGGGATCTTCACGGTGTACACGCCGCTGAAGTCCGAACCGTCGGTGGCGGTGCCGCTGTAGCTGATCTTCAGGGTGACTTCGGTCTGCGCCGGGTGAGTCAGGCTCACGGTGTAGCTGGCGGTCTGGCCTTCGGTGACCGAGGCGCTGCCGCTGATACCCACCGAAGTGGTGTCCAGTGTATCGGTGACGTTGGTCACCGCTGGCGTGGTGTCCGTGACCAGCTTCTCGAAGTTGCCGCCAGTGGCGTTGGTGATGGTGGCGTTGACCTTGCCTGCGTCGATGTAGACGTCGTCTGCCGGCGCCGGAACGGTGACCGTCCCGGTGGTTTTTCCGGCCTCGATATGGATCACCGAACCGTTGGACAGGGTCACGGTCACCGGAGTGCCGGCGGCATTGGTCAGGGTGGCGGTGTAGGTGATCTGGCCGCCTTCAGCGACGGTGCCAGTGGCAGTCAGGCTGACGCTGGTGGTGTCGACCGTATCGGTCACGGTGGTGCTGACCGGAGTCTTGTCGGCGACCAGGTTCTCGTAGTTACCACCGCTGACATTGGTGATGGAGTTGGTCAGCGGGGTATGGCCGACCAGCACATCGTTCGGCGCGCTGATGCTTACCGAACCGGTGGTTTCGCCAACCGGGATGGTGATCTTCTCGCCATTGGCCAGGGTCACGACTACAGGCGAGCCGGTCACTGGAGCGGTGACGGTGGCGGTGTAGGTGACATTGCCACCTTCGGCCGCCGAAGGCGTGGCTTTCAGCGATACGGTGGAGTTGTCGATGGTGTCGGTAACGTCAGTCACGGCCGGCGTGGTGTTCGGCACCAGCTTCTCGAAATTGCCGCCCTCGGCCTTGGTGATGGTGGCCTCGACCTTGCCGGCGTCCTTGTACACGTCATCGGCTGGAGCCGCGACGGTGGTGGTGCCGGTAGTGGCGCCGGCGGCGATGGTGATTACCGCACCGTTGCTCAGGGTCACGGTCACCGGAGTGCCGGCGGCGTTGGTCAGGGTGGCGGTGTAGGTGATCTGGCCGCCTTCAGCGACGGTGCCAGTGGCAGTCAGGCTGACGCTGGTGGTGTCGACCGTATCGGTCACGGTGGTGCTGACCGGAGTCTTGTCGGCGACCAGATTCTCGTAGTTACCACCGCTGACATTGGTGATGGAGTTGGTCAGCGGGGTATGGCCGACCAGTACATCGTTCGGCGCGCTGATGCTTACCGAGCCGGTGGTTTCGCCGACCGGGATGGTGATCTTCTCGCCATTGGCCAGGGTCACGACTACAGGTGAGCCGGTCACTGGAGCAGTGACGGTAGCGGTGTAGGTGACGTTGCCACCTTCGGCCGCCGAAGGCGTGGCCTTGAGCGACACGGTGGAGTTGTCGATGGTGTCAGTCACGTCGGTGACTGCTGGCGCTGGATTGGTCTCCAGGTTCTCGAAGTTACCGCCTTCGGCTTTAGTGATGGTGGCTTCGACTTTACCGGCGTCCTTGTAGACGTCATCGGCAGGTGCGGCCACGGTGGTGGTACCCGTGGTGGCGCCGGCGGCGATAGTAATCACCGCGCCGTTAGAGAGCGTGACAGTAACAGGCGTACCCGCAGCATTGGTCAGGGTCGCGGTGTAGACAATCGAACCACCTTCGGTCACGGACTCAGTAGCCGAGAGGCTCAGGGTTGTAGTGTCTGGAGTATCGGTAACCGAGGTCTCTGCCGGCTTGTCGCTGACTTCCAACTTCTCGTAGTTACCGCCGTCCGCTTTGGTGATAGTGGTGCTCAGGGAGCTACCGCCCGCCAACGCATCGTTGGGTGCGGTGAAGTTCACGCTGGCGGACGACTCACCCACCGGGATGGTGATGGTCTGGCCGTTGGACAGGGTCACCACGACTGGCGAGCCGGTTACTGGAGCAGTCACGGAGGCGGTGTACACCACGGTTCCACCTTCAGCCACGCTCGGCGTGGCAGTCAGGGAAACGGTGCTGGTGTCGATGGTATCGGTGACATCAGTCACAGCTGGAGTCGGGTTGGTCTCCAGGTGCTCGAAGTTGCCACCCTCGGCTTTGGTGATCGTTGCCTCGACCTTGCCGGCGTCTTTGTAGACGTCATCGGCAGGGGCTGCGACGGTCGCTGTGCCCGAGGTAGCACCGGCAGCAATAGTGATCACGGCACCGTTACTCAAGGTCACGGTGACCGGAGTACCGGCAGCATTGGTCAATGTGGCGGTGTAGACAATCGAACCGCCTTCGGCCACGGACTCAGTAGCCGAGAGGCTCAGGGTGGTAGTGTCTGGTGTGTCAGTTACCGAGGTTTCAGCGGGCTTGTCGCTGACCTCCAGCTTCTCGTAGTTACCGCCGTCCGCCTTGGTGATGGTGGTGCTCAGGGAACTACCACCAGCCAACGCATCGTTGGGTGCGGTGAAGTTCACCGAGCCCTGGCTTTCGCCTACTGGAATGGTGATGGTCTGGCCGTTGGACAGAGTGACGACTACCGGCGAACCGGTCACTGGCGCAGTCACGGAGGCGGTGTACACCACAGTGCCGCCTTCGGCGACGCTTGGTGTTGCAGTCAGACTGACAGTCGAAGTGTCGATGGTGTCAGTGACATCAGTCACCGCTGGCGCTGGATTGGTCTCCAGGTTCTCGAAGTTACCGCCTTCGGCCTTGGTAATGGTGGCTTCGACCTTGCCGGCGTCTTTGTAGACATCATCCGCCGGGGCCGCGACGGTGGTGGTGCCGGTAGTGGCGCCTGCGGCGATGGTGATCACTGCGCCGTTGCTCAGGGTCACGGTGACTGGAGTACCAGCGGCATTAGTCAGGGTCGCGGTGTAGACAATCGAACCACCTTCGGCCACGGACTCGGTAGCGCTCAGGCTCAGAGTGGTGGTGTCAGGGGTATCGGTAACCGAAGTCTCGGCTGGCTTGTCGCTGATTTCCAACTTCTCGTAGTTACCGCCATCCGCCTTGGTGATGGTAGTGCTCAGGGAGCTGCCGCCAGCGAGGGCATCGTTGGGTGCGGTGAAGTTCACGCTGGCGGACGACTCACCCACCGGGATGGTGATGGTCTGGCCGTTGGACAGGGTCACCACGACTGGCGAGCCGGTTACTGGAGCAGTGACCGACGCGGTGTAAACAACAATGCCACCCTCAGCCACGCTTGGTGTTGCAGTCAGACTGACAGTCGAAGTGTCGATGGTGTCAGTGACATCAGTCACCGCTGGCGCTGGATTGGTCTCCAGGTTCTCGAAGTTGCCGCCTTCGGCCTTGGTAATAGTGGCTTCGACTTTACCGGCGTCCTTGTAGACGTCATCGGCAGGTGCGGCCACGGTGGTGGTACCCGTGGTGGCACCGGCAGCAATAGTGATCACGGCACCGTTACTCAAGGTCACGGTGACCGGAGTACCGGCAGCATTGGTCAATGTGGCGGTGTAGACAATCGAACCGCCTTCGGCCACGGACTCGGTAGCGCTCAGGCTCAGAGTGGTGGTGTCAGGGGTATCGGTAACCGAAGTCTCGGCTGGCTTGTCGCTGATTTCCAACTTCTCGTAGTTACCGCCATCCGCCTTGGTGATGGTGGTGCTCAGGGAGCTGCCGCCAGCGAGGGCATCGTTTGGCGCGGTGAAGTTGACGCTGGCGGACGACTCACCCACCGGAATGGTAATGGTCTGGCCGTTGGACAGGGTCACTACGACCGGCGAGCCGGTTACTGGTGCGGTCACGGAGGCGGTGTAAACCACGGTTCCGCCTTCAGCCACGCTCGGCGTAGCAGTCAGGGAAACAGTGCTGATGTCGATAGTGTCAGTGACATCAGTTACCGCCGGGGCTGGATTGGTCTCCAGATTCTCGAAGTTACCGCCTTCGGCCTTGGTAATGGTGGCTTCGACTTTGCCGGCGTCTTTGTAGACGTCATCGGCAGGGGCTGCGACGGTCGCTGTGCCCGAGGTAGCACCGGCAGCAATGGTGATCACTGCGCCGTTGGACAGAGTCACGGTTACTGGGGTGCCGGCTGCGTTGGTCAGAGTGGCGGTGTAGACAATCGAACCGCCTTCGGCCACGGACTCGGTAGCGCTCAGGCTCAGAGTGGTGGTGTCCGGGGTATCGGTGACGGAGGTTTCAGCGGGCTTGTCGCTGACTTCCAGTTTTTCGTAGTTGCCGCCGTCGGCCTTAGTGATGGTGGTGCTCAGGGAGCTACCGCCCGCCAACGCATCGTTGGGTGCGGTGAAGTTCACGCTGCCGGACGATTCACCCACTGGAATGGTGATGGTCTGTCCGTTGGACAGGGTCACCACCACTGGCGAGCCGGTTACCGGAGCAGTGACCGACGCGGTGTAAACAACAATGCCACCCTCAGCCACGCTTGGTGTTGCGGTCAGACTGACCGTCGACGTATCGATCGTGTCTGTGACGTCGGTGACTGCCGGGGCTGGATTGGTCTCCAGGTTCTCGAAGTTACCGCCTTCGGCCTTGGTAATGGTGGCTTCGACTTTGCCGGCGTCTTTGTAGACATCATCCGCCGGGGCCGCGACGGTGGTGGTGCCGGTAGTGGCGCCTGCGGCGATGGTGATCACTGCGCCGTTGGACAGCGTCACGGTGACCGGAGTACCTGCGGCATTAGTCAGAGTGGCGGTGTAGACGATGGAGCCGCCTTCAGCCACGGACTCGGTAGCGCTCAGGCTCAGAGTGGTGGTGTCTGGTGTGTCAGTTACCGAGGTTTCAGCGGGCTTGTCGCTGACCTCCAGCTTCTCGTAGTTACCGCCGTCCGCCTTGGTAATGGTCGTGCTGAGCGAACTGCCGCCCGCCAATGCATCGTTGGGTGCGGTGAAATTCACGCTGCCAGACGACTCACCTACTGGAATGGTGATGGTCTGGCCATTGGACAGAGTGACGACGACCGGCGAACCGGTCACTGGCGCGGTCACCGATGCGGTGTAAACGACGGTGCCACCCTCAGCCACGCTTGGTGTTGCGGTCAGGCTGACGGTCGAAGTATCGATCGTGTCTGTGACGTCGGTAACTGCCGGAGCCGGGTCGGTGACCAGGTTTTCGAAATTGCCGCCATCGGCCTTGGTGATGGTGACCTCAACCTTGCCGGCGTCTTTATAGACGTCATCGGCAGGGGCGGCGACGGTGGCAGTACCGGAAGTGGCACCGGCAGCGATGGTGATTACCGCGCCGTTGCTCAGGGTCACGGTGACCGGGGTGCCCGCAGGGTTGGTCAGGGTCGCGGTGTAGACGATGGAGCCACCCTCGGCCACGGTATCGGTGGCCGACAGGCTCAGGCCGGTGTCGTCGATGCTGTCGGTCACGGTGGTGACCGCTTTGTCTGGGCTGGGTTGCAGGTTCTCGAAGTTGCCGCCTTCAGCCTTGGTGATACCGACTTCGATGGTGTCGCCGTTCTTGTAGACGTCATTGGCTGGCGCCGGGACGTCGATCGAGCCACTGGACTTGCCCGCTTCGATAGTGATCACCGAGCCGTTGGACAGGGTGATGGTTACCGGAGTCTGTGCCGGGTTGGTGAGGGTGGCGGTGTAGGTGATCTGCCCGCCCTCGGTAACGCTGGCATCAGCGGTCAGGCTGACGGTGGTGGTGTCGATGGTGTCGGTGACCTGGGTGACCGCCGGGGTCGGGTTGACCGTTACCAGCAGGCCGCCACCGCCGGTGGTGCCGGTCACGCTGACGCTGATCTGGCCGGGGTCGATATAGACGTTGTCCTGAGGCGCCAGGGGCACCTGCACGCTGCCAGTGGTCTGGCCGGCGCTGATGACGATGACCGCGCCATTGGACAGGGTCACAGTCAGGTCGGTAAGTGGCGCCTGGGTCAGGGTCGCGGTGTACACCAGGGTGCCACCGGCTTCGGTAATGGTTGGGGTGGCGCCCAGGGTCAGGGTGGCCGGGCGCAGGGAGTCACTCCCGCTGCCATTGCCGTTGCCATTGCCCAGGCCGCCATTGTTGGTCAGGCCGCCAAAGGTGTTGTCCTGGGTCGAGTTGGCCAGCCCCAGGCCAGCGGTGGGGAAACCGATGGTCGGGTCGACCCGGCCCGCAGTCTCTTCCAACTGCACAAAACTGTGGCCACCACCGGCCGCGCCGCCATTCCCCGCGGCGGTCGGGCCAGAGGCGGTGGCTTCCAGGTCGGTGGTCGGGTCGGCGCCGGCGGCGATGGCCTGCTGCAGTTCTGCCACCGAAGGGGCGGCCTGAGCGGTGGCCTGTGCCAGGTCCGTGCTGGAGTCCGGTGCTGCACCGCTCCACTGGGTGTCACGCCCCAGGTCCAGAGTGCGCCCGTCGGTCAACTCCAGGGTGACGGCCCCGGCCGGGCCGGTGTCTACCTGGTCACCCACGAACAGGCGGTCCCCTTCAATGAGTACGCGTCGGATCCCTTCCGGGGAAACCACGAAAACTTGGCCGACAATGCTTTTGACGATGGCAACAACACTGCTCATTGGGGACTCTCCGGTGTACCGCTCAGTCGACTTCCATGTACCGGCTTGGGCGCGGGCCGCAACTCAGTCAGGACGTACTAGGTGTGTAATTGGGAACGGGTAATTGACAGATCTATCGTCAAAAGTTTGGCTATATTTTTTGGGTATTAACTTTATGCCAAACTATTGACCTTATGGACGCCATCCTAAACAATCGCCGAATTAATGTCACATTGATATTCACGCGGTAACCTGACTTGAAGTATGTGAACCAGTTCTTAGTTTGAACTTTCCGACGGACGGTTGTTTTGGTTGTAATAAATCGATGTGGTGCCACGTTCTGACGTGATTCTGGACACGCTGTCCGAGGGAAATTCTTACCATGCGTTTTCATCTGTTCAAGGCCCTGCCCTTTGCCTTAGCCGCCAGCTTTGTGCAGGCTCAAACCCTTCCTGAAGCCATGCAGAAAGCACTGGATGTGCACCCGGAAATCCAAGCCGGCGTGAACAGCCGTCTGGCTGCTGACTACCAGTTGAAAGCCGCGAAAGGTGGCTATCTGCCACGAGTGGACATGCTAGCTGGCTATGGTCGTGAAGGGACGGATAACCCTACGACCCGTGCGGGTACAGGCAGCAATCACTGGGAAACCTTGAACCGCGGCGAGTCAAGTTTGCGTCTGCAACAGATGGTTTTTGACGGTTTTGCCACGTCCAGCGAAGTCGGGCGTCAACAAGCCACCGTCAACTCCCGCGCCTACTCCCTGCTGGGCACCTCCGAGCGCACGGCCCTGACCGTGGCCCAGGTCTATCTGGATGTGCTGACCCGCCGTCAATTCGTGCAACTGGCGGAAGACAACCTGCGCAATCACGAGCGTATCTACGACCAGATCAAGCTGCGTACCCAGCGTGGCGTGGGTAGCGGCGCTGACCTTGACCAGGCTGAAGCGCGGATGGCCCAGGCCCGCAACAACCTGATCACCGAGCAGACCAACCTCGCCGACGCCCAGACCAACTACCTGAGTGCCGTCGGAGAAATGCCGGACCAGCTGGAACGCCCTGCCAGTTTTATGGCGCTGTTGCCGGCCAACCTCGACGAGGCCCGGCACCAGATGCTGGAAAACAGCCCGATCCTGCGTTCCGCCGAGTCCGATATCGTCGCTGCCGAGAAGCAGTACGATGCCGCCAAGTCGGCGTTCTATCCGCGCTTCGACGCGGAGCTGGGGCGTACTGCCGACAACGACCTGGACGGCCAGAACGGCCACAACAATGAATGGCAGGCCATGCTGCGCATGCGCTTCAACCTGTTCGCCGGCGGCAGCAACAAGGCCGACCTGGAGTCCAAGGCCTATCAGTCCAACCAGGCGCTGGATATCCGCAACAACGCCCTGCGGGTGCTGAACGAGGAACTGGGCCTAGCCTGGAACGCCTTGAACAACGCCAACGCCCAGGTGCCGATCGCCCAGCAATATGTGGATCACAGCACCAGCGTGCGGACCGCCTACCAGAAGCAGTTCAGCCTGGGTGAACGTACCCTGCTGGACTTGCTCGACAGTGAAAACGAGTTGTTCACCGCCTCCCGGCGCCTGGCCGAGATCCAGAACATTCAGTTATTTACTCAGTATCGAATCAAGGCGACCATGGGCGAGTTGCTCAAAAGCCAGGGAGTGGTGGCACCTATGGCCTCCGTCGTGCAAAGCGATGTGAAGCCCAAGGTCCAGCTGCCCGGGATGAATTGAGCTAATTTCATCCAACCAGCCAGTCAAGAGTGTCGAGCGTGGAATCAGAAGTCAGTGTGCAACTCAGTCATGATCCACGCGGCATGCATGACGATCCCCTTCTGGATGGTTTGCTGACCCTCTGCTTTCTGCACCAGAAGCCCGCCAGTGCGGCGATGCTGACCACCGGCCTGCCCTTGCCATCCCAGCGCCTGAGCGCCGAGCTGCTGCCTCGGGCCGCGGCCCGGGCCGGGCTGCAGGGCCGGGTGCTGCGGCGCAAGCTCGAACAGATTCCAGCCATCGCCATGCCCGCCCTGTTGCTGCTCAAGGACGGTCGCAGCGCGGTGCTGCTGGGCTGGCAGGGTGAAGACCAGGCGCGGCTGCTGCTCAGCGAAAGCGATGGCGGCGAAGTCTGTGTCGACCGCCAGTTGCTGGCCGACGATTACAGCGGCCAGGTGTTCTTCGCCCAGCCCCAGCACAAGTTCGACGTCAACCACGGGTCGCTGATCCCTCGCGCCCGTTCCTGGTTCCGCGACACCCTCAAGCGCTCGCGCTGGCTGTATGCCGACGCCATTGCCGCGAGCCTGCTGATCAACATCATCGCCATGGCCGCGCCATTGTTCGTGATGAACGTCTATGACCGGGTGGTGCCGAACCAGGCCACCTCGACCCTGTGGGTGCTGTCCATCGGCATCATTGGCGCCTACATCTTCGACCTGATCCTCAAGGGCCTGCGCAGCCTGTGCCTGGACCTGGCGGGAAAGAAGACCGACCTGATCATTTCCGCCACGCTGTTCGAGCGCATCGTCGGCATGGCCATGAAGTACCGCCCGGCACGGGTCGGCAGCTTCGCCCAGAACATCCATGAGTTTCAGAGCCTGCGGGACTTCCTCGCATCCCTGACCCTCACCAGCCTGATCGACCTGCCGTTCACCCTGCTGATCTTCCTGGTGATCGCCATCCTTGGCGGGCATCTGGTGTGGATTCCGGTGCTGGCCTTCCCGATTGCCCTGTGCATCGGCTATGCCCTGCAGAAGCCCCTGGTGGCGACCATGGAAAAGACCATGGCCCTGGGCGCCGAGCGCCAGTCGAGCCTGATCGAGACCCTGGCCGGGCTGGACGCGGTCAAGGTCAACAACGCCGAGAGCGAGCGCCAGTACCAGTGGGAGCAGACCATCGGCACCCTCAGCCGGCTTGAGCTGCGGGTGAAGATGCTGTCCAGTCTGGCGATGAACATCACCTTGCTGATCCAGCAACTGGCCGGGGTGATCATGATCATCTTCGGCGTGTACCAGATCATCGACGGCAACCTCAGCATGGGCGGCCTGATCGCCTGCTACATGCTCAGCGGTCGGGCCCTGAGCCCGCTGGCTTCGCTGTCCGGGCTGCTGACCCGCTACCAGCAGGCGCGGGTCACCATGACCTCCGTGGACCAGATGATGGAGCTGCCCCAGGAGCGCAATTTCGACGAGCGCCCCCTGAGCCGCAGCGTGCTGCAGGGCGCCATCGAGTGCCGGCAACTGAGCTTTACCTACCCGGGGCAGCAGAACCCGGCGCTGAAGAACATCAACCTGATGATCAAGCCGGGGGAAAAGGTCGGCATCATCGGCCGCAGCGGTTCCGGCAAGAGCTCCCTGGCCAAGCTGCTGGTGGGGCTCTACCAGCCGGACTCCGGTGCCCTGCTGGTAGACGGCGTGGACATCCGCCAGATCGACGTCAGCGAACTGCGTCACAACATCGGCTACGTGCCCCAGGACATCCAGCTGCTGGCCGGTACCCTGCGTGACAACCTGACCTCCGGTGCCCGCTACGTCGAGGACGAACTGGTACTGCAGGCCGCGGAACTGGCGGGGGTCCATGAGTTCGCCAGGCTGCACCCGCAGGGCTATGAATTGCAGGTGGGCGAGCGCGGGCAGAACCTTTCCGGTGGCCAGCGGCAGAACGTCGCCCTGGCTCGCGCGCTGTTGCTCAACCCACAGATCCTGCTGCTCGACGAGCCCACCAGCGCCATGGACAACACCGGCGAAGAGCGCTTGAAACAGCGCCTGGAGGCGGTGGTGCAGAGCAAGACCGTGGTACTGGTCACCCACCGGGCGTCGTTGCTGTCGCTGGTGGACCGGCTGTTGGTGGTGGACCGTGGACAAATCCTGGCCGATGGCCCGAAAGCGGTGGTGATGGAAGCGTTGAAGAAGGGGCAGATCAGTGTTGCTTAAGTCGGGATTCAAGGACTCGATCCGTCGCTATTTCAAAGGCACCGATTCGCTCCAGGGGCAGCCGCTGCCCGAGGTCAACAAGGCACTGATCGAAGATGCGCCGCGGGTTATCCGCCTGACCATCTGGGGCATCATCGCGTTCTTCCTGTTCCTGGTGCTGTGGGCCAACTTCGCGGTGATCGACGAGGTAACCAAGGGCGAGGGCAAGGCGATTCCTTCCTCCAAGCTGCAGAAGATCCAGAACCTGGAAGGCGGCATCGTCTCCGAGCTGTACGTCAAGGAAGGCCAGATAGTCGAGGCCGGCGCGCCGCTGATTCGCCTCGACGACACGCGCTTCCAGTCCAACGTCGGCGAGACCGAGACCGTGCGCCTGTCCATGCTGCTGCGGGTCGAGCGCCTGAGCGCCGAGGTGGATGAACGCGAGCTGAATTTCCCCGCCGAGGCGGTCAAGGAAGCGCCGGGCCAGGCGGCCAGTGAGAAATCCCTGTACCAGAGCCGTCGCCAGCAACTGCATGACGAGATCGGTGGCCTCCAGGAACAGCTGATCCAGAAGCAGCAGGAACTGCGCGAGTTCACCTCCAAGCAGGCGCAATACCGCCAGCAACTGGGCCTGCAGCGCCAGGAAATCGCCATGTCCGAGCCGCTGGTGGCCCAGGGCGCGGTGTCGCCGGTGGAAGTGCTGCGGCTCAAGCGTGCCGAGGTGGAAACCCGTGGCCAGCTGGACGCCACCACCCTGGCGATCCCCCGCGCCGAATCGGCGATCAAGGAAGTGCAGCGCAAGATCGATGAAACCCGCGGCAAGTTCCGCAGCGAGGCCCTGACCCAGCTCAACGAAGCGCGCACCGAACTGAACAAGGCCAGCGCCACCGGCAAGGCCCTGGAAGACCGGGTCAGCCGCACCCTGGTGACCTCGCCGGTACGCGGTATCGTCAAGCAGCTGATGGTCAACACCATCGGCGGGGTGATCCAGCCGGGCAGCGACATGGTGGAAATCGTCCCCTTGGACGACACCCTGCTGGTGGAAGCCAAGATCCGTCCCCAGGACATTGCTTTCTTGCATCCGGGGCAGGAAGCGGTGGTCAAGTTCAGCGCCTATGACTACACCATCTACGGTGGCCTCAAGGCCCGCCTGGAACAGATCGGCGCCGATACCATCACCGATGAAGACAAGAAGACCACCTACTACATGATCAAGCTGCGCACCGACCGCAGCCACTTGGGCACCGATGAGAAGCCGCTGTTGATCATCCCCGGGATGGTGGCCTCGGTGGACATCATCACCGGCAAGAAAAGCATCCTCAGCTACCTGCTCAAGCCGATCATCCGCGCCCGCGCCGAAGCCCTGCACGAACGCTGATCCCTTTAAAAACCACCAGCCAGCCTTGTAGGAACTGGCTTGCCAGCGAAGGGGCCTTGAGAGCGCCTTCGTCGGCGTACCGTCCCCAAGCGGTCCATCGGTTGAATCAACATATCGTTATTCGCTAACGGTATTTAAATTAGTTTTCTTATATCTATAAAGTTGACTCCCTGCGTACCTGCCGACCAATCGGCGCGCCGCACGAAATGAACCCACACGGGATCTCCGTGAGTTTCTGATCGACGCGCGCGCCCTGGGCGCGCCTGCGCGGGAGTTTCAGTCATGTCTGCATCAGCCAGTGCCGCCTCCATTGCCGCACAAGCTTTCGAAATCCGGCCCTTGAATGGGGCTGTCGGCGCCGAGATCGTCGGCCTCGACCTGTCCCGGCCAGTCAACGACCAGGACTTCGCCCGCATCCACCGCGCCCACCTGGCCCATCACGTAGTGGTGTTCCGCGACCAGCGCATCAGCCCCGAACAGCAGATTGCCTTCAGCCGTCGCTTCGGTGTGTTGCAGATTCATGTGCTCAAGCAGTTCCTGCTGGCCGGGCACCCGGAAATCCTCATCGTTTCCAACATCATCGAGAACGGCCAGTCCATCGGCCTGGGGGACGCCGGCAAGTTCTGGCACTCGGACCTCTCCTACAAGGAGCTGCCGAGTCTGGGCTCGATGCTGCACGCCCAGGAACTGCCAGCCGAAGGGGGCGACACCCTGTTCGCCAACATGCACCAGGCCTGGGACAACTTGCCCGAGGCGCTGCGCAAGGCGGTCGAGGGACGCAGCGCCGCCCACTCCTACACGGCGCGCTACAGCGAGACCAAGTTCGAGGGCAACTGGCGCCCGACCCTGACCCCGGAGCAACTGGCCCAGGTCGCCGAGGTGGTGCACCCGGTCGTGCGCACTCACCCGGAAAACGGCCGCAAGGCGTTGTTCGTCAGCGAGGGTTTCACCACCCGTATCGTTGGCCTGCCGGAAGACGAAAGCGCCCAGTTGCTGGCCGAACTGTATGCCCACAGCGTGCTGCCGGACAACATCTACCGCCATCAATGGCAGCCCCACGACCTGGTGTTCTGGGACAACCGCTCGCTGATCCACCTGGCCGCCGGTTGCCCGAGCCATCTGCGCCGCAAGCTGTATCGCACCACCATCCAGGGCGACGCCCCTTACTGATCAGCCAGGCACGGCAGGAGAACCAGCATGTCCTTATCCATTCCCTTCATTCCCCGCCTCGGCAGACTGGCCACGGCCATCGGCCTGGGTTTCAGCCTGCTGGCCGGCAGCCTGGTCGCGCCTGCGCCGGCCCAGGCCGAAGGCGAGATCCGCATCGCTGAACAGTTCGGTATCGTCTACCTGCTGCTCAATGTGGTGCGCGACCAGAACCTGATCGAAAAGCACGGCAAGGAGCAGGGCATCGACATCAAGGTCGACTGGACCCAGCTGTCCGGCGGCGCGGCGGTCAACGACGCCTTGCTGTCGGGCTCCATCGACATTGCCGGGGCCGGCGTCGGGCCGCTGCTGACCATCTGGGATCGCACCCACGGCCGGCAGAACGTCAAGGCCGTAGCCTCCCTGGGTAACTTTCCCTACTACCTGGTGAGCAACAATCCCAAGGTCAAGACTATCGCCGACTTCACCGAAAAGGACCGTATTGCGGTACCGGCGGTGGGGGTCTCGGTGCAGTCGCGCTTCCTGCAATACGCCGCCGCCAAGCAATGGGGCGACAAGGAATTCAATCGCCTGGACAAGTACACCATCGCCGTTCCCCACCCGGACGCCACCGCCGCGCTGATTGCCGGCGGCACCGAACTGACCGGGCACTTCTCCAACCCGCCATTCCAGGACCAGGCCCTGGAGAACCCCAATGTGCACGTGGTGCTCAATACCTACGACCTGCTGGGGCCCAACTCACCGACGGTGCTGTTCGCCACCGAGAAATTCCGCAACGACAACCCCAAGACCTACAAGGCCTTCGTCGAAGCCCTGGCCGAAGCGGCCGAGTTCGCCCAGCACGACAAGGGCGCAGCCGCCGATACCTACCTGCGCGTGACCAAGGCCAAGATCGACCGCGCCGCCTTGCTGAAGATCATCGACAACCCGCAGTTCGAGTTCAGCGTGACACCAAAAAACACCTACCCACTGGCGGAATTCCTCTACCGGGTCGGTGCGATCAAGAACAAGCCCGAGTCGTGGAAGGACTACTTCTTCCAGGATGCCAAACCGTTGCAGGGGAGCTGATCGCCATGAACGCCCCCTTGCCAGGCCACACGGCCAGCAATCGCGCTGCCATCGCCCCGGCGCTGTTGGCGGTGGAGCAAGTCAGCCTGGAATACCGCACCCCGCAGCGGGTGGTGCGGGCCACCCACCAGGTGAGTTTCGAGGTTGATCCGGCCGACCGCTTTATCCTGCTGGGGCCTTCAGGCTGCGGCAAGTCGACCCTGCTCAAGGCCGTGGCCGGGTTCATTCAGCCCTGTGAGGGCGAGATTCGCCTGCAAGGCCAGCGCGTCAGCCAGCCCGGGCCGGATCGTATCGTGGTGTTCCAGGAGTTCGACCAGTTGCCCCCCTGGAAAACCGTGAAGCAGAACGTGATGTTTCCCTTGCTGGCGTCGAAGACCCTCGGCCGCCGCGAGGCCGAAGAGCGTGCCCTGGAATACCTGGAAAAAGTCGGCCTGGCGGCTTTCGCCGATGCCTATCCGCATACCCTGTCCGGTGGCATGAAGGCCCGGGTGGCGATCGCTCGCGCCCTGGCCATGCAGCCGAAGATCCTGCTGATGGACGAACCTTTCGCCGCCCTCGACGCCCTGACCCGACGCAAGATGCAGGAGGAGTTGCTGCGGCTCTGGGAGGAGGTGCGCTTCACCTTGCTGTTCGTCACTCACTCCATCGAGGAAGCGCTGGTGGTGGGCAATCGCATCCTCCTGTTGTCGCCTCATCCGGGGTGCGTGCGGGCGGAAGTCCACAGCCACCAGTACGACCTGCAGAGCCTCGGTGGCGTGGCCTTTCAGCAGACCGCGCGGCGCATCCACCGCTTGCTGTTCGATGAAGGCCAATCGCCGGAAACTGAAACCGAGCTGGATTTCGCCGATATCCGTATCGCTTATTGAGCCGTCAGGCCACCGTTGAACGAGGAATGCCCGATGAGCCACTCATCCCCTGCGCGCGAGGAATACGAAGTTGTCCTGCAGCCCTTGCTGCAAGTGCCCCTGGAGCGCGAGCTGCCCCTGGGGCAGCGCCTCTGGCAACAAGGCTGGTTGCGCAAGAGCCTGATCCTGGTCCTGCTGGCGCTGCTCTGGGAAGCCGTGGCCCGTTACCAGAACAACGACCTGCTGCTACCGAGTTTTCTGCAAACTGCCAGCGCTCTTTACCAGGGCCTGCTCAGCGGCGAATTGCTGGGCAAGGTGGGCATTTCCCTGGTGGTGCTGCTCAAGGGCTACCTGATCGGCATCGTCCTGGCGTTTGCCTTGACCACCCTGGCGGTCTCGACCCGGCTTGGCCGTGACCTGCTGAGCACCCTGACCTCGATGTTCAATCCGCTGCCGGCCATTGCCCTGCTGCCCCTGGCGCTGCTGTGGTTCGGCCTGGGGCAGAACAGCCTGATCTTCGTGCTGGTGCATTCGGTGCTCTGGGCTTTGGCCTTGAACACCTATGCCGGGTTTCTCGGGGTTTCCGAAACCCTGCGCATGGCCGGGCGCAACTACGGCCTCAAGGGCCTGCGCCTGGTGCTGTTCATCCTGATCCCGGCGGCGCTGCCGTCGATTCTCGCCGGGTTGAAGATCGGCTGGGCTTTCGCCTGGCGCACCCTGATCGCTGCCGAGCTGGTGTTCGGCGCCACCAGCGGCAAGGGTGGCCTGGGCTGGTACATCTTCCAGAACCGCAATGAGTTGTACACCGACAAGGTGTTTGCCGGGCTGGCAGTGGTGATCCTCATCGGCCTGCTGGTGGAAAACCTGATCTTCGACACCCTGGAGCGGATCACGGTAAAACGCTGGGGCATGCAGCGCTGAGCTACCTCGTCCGCCAGTCCCCCGACCGTAGGAGCTGGCTTGCCAGCGAAAGCGTCCTCAAGGGCTATGCAAGGTTCGAGGGCCCATTCGCCGGCAAGCCGGCTCCTACGCGGCTAGTGGGTTCACGGGTAAGGATTGATCTCCCTCATTTTCCTAGGCGCCAAGCCTGCTAGCATTGCGCCTGGATCATCCCTGACCAGTCACGAGTGCTCAGCATGCAACTTCCGGACATGAACCTTCTGGTGGCCCTCGACGCCCTGCTCGACGAGGGCAGCGTGGTGGGCGCGGCGCGGCGCATGAACCTCAGCCCGGCGGCCATGAGCCGGACCCTGACGCGGATCCGCGACGCCCTCGGCGACCCGGTGCTGGTACGTGCCGGACGGGGCCTGGTGCCCACCCCCAAGGCCCTGGAACTGCGCAGCCAGGTGCGCGATGTAGTGGAGCAGGCGGCGCTGGTGTTCCGCTCGGCGGACAAGGTCGACCTGGGTTCCCTGCAGCGGCGCTTCAACGTGCGCGCCAACGATTTTTTCGTCGGCGTGTATGGCGGTCGCCTCATCGATACCCTGGAGCGTCAGGCGCCCTTGTGCGAGCTGCGCTTCGTGCCCGAAGGCGATGGCGATGACGAGGCCCTGCGGGAGGGAAGGATCGACCTGCGGATTAGCAACACCCGGCCCCTGACCCCGGAAGTCAAGGTGCAGAACCTGTTCACCACCGCTTTTGTCGGCCTGGTGCGCGAAGGCCACCCGCTGTTGGACGAAGACATCACCGCCGAGCGTTTTGCCGCGTTTCCCCATATCAGCATGTCTCGCCGGGGCATAGCCCGTGGACCTATCGATGCGGCCCTGGCCGAGCAGGGCCTGGAGCGCCGGGTGCCGCTGATTGCCCCGAGCTTCCACGCCGCCATGTTCATGCTGCCGGATTCGGACCTGATTTTGCCGGTGCCCCAGGAAACCCTGCTCAGCGTCTCGCGCCTGGGCCTGCGCTTGCGTTCGTTCGTGCTGCCGATTTCCCTGCCGACCCTGGTCCTGACCCAGGCCTGGCATCCGCGCTACGACAAGGACCCGGCGCACAAGTGGTTTCGCGAAACCCTGCGCACCTCCTGCCAGGCCACCTGGCAAGAAGCCCAGCCGACCTCCTCGTAGGAGCCGGCTTGCCGGCGCAAGCGGTCTTGAGGGCCCCTTCGCTGGCAAGCCAGCTCCTACGGTCAACAGGGTGAATCATTGCGTCTGGCGCACTTATAAACTGTCGATAAGTCAGTTTTCGTCAGCATCGGCTGTTCATAAACTGCTCTGGTTTTCTTGTCTGGAGCAGTATTTCCATGAGTTCCCTCGCTGTCGCTGCGCCTGCTTCGGTTGAAGCCGCCAGCAAGCCGGCAGCCATTGCACCGCCGGTGTTCGGGCCGCGGATCATCATCGGCCTGGTGGGCGTGCTGCTGGCGGTGCTGGTCTCGGGCCTCAACGAGATGGTGACCAAGATCGCCCTGGCGGACATTCGTGGTGCGCTGTTCATCGGCTACGACGAAGGCACCTGGCTGGTGGCTTGCTACACCGCCACCTCGGTGGCGGCCATGGCCTTCGCGCCCTGGTGTTCGGTGACCTTTTCCCTGCGGCGCTTCACCCTGTGTGCCATTGGCCTGTTCACCCTGCTGGGGGTGCTGTGCCCCTTCGCCCCGAACTACGAAAGCCTGTTGCTGCTGCGCACCCTGCAAGGCCTGGCCGGCGGCGCGCTGCCACCGATGCTGATGACCGTGGCCCTGCGGTTCCTGCCGGCCAACGTCAAGCTCTACGGCCTGGCCGGCTATGCCCTGACCGCCACCTTCGGTCCTAGCCTGGGCACGCCCCTGGCGGCACTCTGGACCGAGTACGTGGGCTGGCAATGGGCGTTCTGGCAGGTGGTGCTGCCTTGCCTACTGGCGATGGCGACGGTGGCTTACGGCCTGCCCCAGGACCCGCTGCGCCTGGAGCGTTTCAAGCAGTTCAACTGGCGCGGCCTGCTGCTGGGCTTTCCGGCGATCTGCATGCTGGTGATCGGTATCCTGCAGGGCAACCGCCTGGACTGGTTCGAGTCGCCGCTGATCTGTGTGCTGCTGGCCGGCGGCCTGGTGCTGCTGGTGCTGTTCATGATCAACGAGTGGTCGCAGCCGATTCCCTTCTTCAAGCTGCAGATGCTCGGCATCCGCAACCTGTCCTTCGCCCTGCTGACCCTGGCCGGGGTGCTGGTGGTACTGACGGCGGTGATCATCATCCCGTCCGCCTATCTGGCTCAGGTCCAGGGCTACCGGCCGTTGCAGACCGCGCCGGTGATGCTGGTGATGGCCCTGCCGCAACTGCTTGCGCTGCCCCTGGTGGCAGCACTGTGCAACCTGCGCTGGGTCGATTGCCGCTGGGTGCTGGGGATCGGCCTGGGCATGCTGGTGCTGTCCTGTCTGGGCGGTACGCACCTGACCTCGGCCTGGATCCGTGACGACTTCTATGTGCTGCAACTGCTGCAGATCTTCGGCCAGCCCATGGCAGTGCTGCCATTGCTGATGCTTTCCACCGGCAGTATCACCCCGATGGAAGGGCCTTTTGCCTCGGCGTGGTTCAACACCGTGAAAGGCCTGGCGGCGGTGATTGCCACCGGTGTGCTGGATGTGCTGACCACCCGCCGCCTGCATTTTCATTCGACCATGCTGGTGGACAGCCTGGGCAACTCGCCTCTGGTGGACGACGGCGTCGCCGGCCTGGCCCGGCGCCTGCACCAGCAGGCCGTGGTGCTGACCTCCGCCGACCTCTACTACTGCATGGCAGGGCTGGCCGCTGTGCTGATCCTGCTGATTTTCTGGCTGCCGACGCGGATCTACCCACCGCGGGCGCCGACTTGAACGAGACCTTTGTCATGACGACCCAGAACAAACACAAAATCGCCATTGCGGTAGCGGCAGTGGCGGCCCTTGGCGTGCTGGCCTACCTGGCGCTGCCGGGGCTGTTCGGCCGCGCCGGCGAGCAGACCACCAACGACGCCTTCATCGCCGCCGACTACACCCTGGTGGCCCCGCGCGTGGCGGGGTTCATCAAGGAAGTGCTGGTGGAGGACAACCAGCAGGTCAAGGCCGGGCAACTGCTGGCGCTGATCGACGACCGTGACCTGCGCGCCGCGGCCCAGGCGGCGGATGCCGAGACCCTGGTGGCCAAGGCGCAGTTGCAGAACGCCCGGGCGACCCTGGACCGGCAGAGTTCGGTGATCGCCCAGGCCCAGGCTGCCTTGAGCGCGGCCCAGGCCGAGCGAGCCTTTGCCGAGCATGAACTGAACCGCTACAACCACCTGGCCGGGGTCGGCGCCGGCACGGTGCAGAACGCCCAGCAGGCCCGGACCCGCATCGACCAGGCCAGCGCCCGGCTGGCCACCGCCACCGCAGCCCTGGCGGCGGAGCGCAAGCAGGTGGAGATCCTCACCGCTCAGCGCGACGCCGCGGAAGGCGGCTTGAAACGTGCCCAGGCGGCCCTGGAAATGGCCAGCTACGAGTTGTCCTACACGCGCATCGTGGCGCCGGTGGACGGCATGGTCGGCGAGCGCGCGGTGCGGGTCGGTGCCTATGTCACCCCGGGCAGCAAGATCCTTGCCGTGGTGCCGCTGCAGCAGGCCTATGTACTGGCCAACTTCCAGGAAACCCAGCTGACGGCCATGCATGCCGGGCAGGTGGTGGAGGTGCGGGTCGACAGCCTGGGCGGCGAGACCCTGCATGGTCGGGTGGAAAGCCTGGCCCCGGCCACCGGTGTGACCTTCGCCGCGGTGAAGCCGGATAACGCCACCGGCAACTTCACCAAGGTGGTGCAGCGCATTCCGGTGAAGATCCTTCTGGAACCCAACCAGCCGTTGGCCGAGCGGTTGCGGGTGGGCATGTCGGTGGAAGCCAGCGTGGACACCCACAGCTCTGCCACCAGCGCCCGCGAGGTGACCCAGCGATGAGCCGCGAACGCAGCCGTCACAGACGCTCCCACGGGCTCCGCACTCTGCTGGCGCTGAGCCTGCTGTCCCTGGCCGCGTGCAATGTCGGCCCGGATTTCCAGAGGCCCCAGGCGACCCAGGTCCAGGCCTGGTCCGCCCCGGCCCAGGCCGCTGCCAGCCAGGCGGTGGACAGTGCCATGCAGGAGCGCTGGTGGGAGGTGTTCAACGACCCGCAACTGTCGGCCCTGAGCCGTCGCGTCCTGAGCGATAACCTCGACCTGCAACTGGCCACCAGCCGTTTGCAGCAGAGCCGGGCGGCGCGCCAGGTCATTACTGCCGAACGCTATCCGAGCACCTCGGCCAATGGCGGCTACGGGCGCAAGCGCAACAGTGCCGAGGGCCTGAACGACCCTTCGGGGAACAACGGAAAATCGGCCTTCAATCTCTGGGAAGCGGGCTTCTCCGCCTCCTGGGAGCTGGATTTCTGGGGCCGGGTGCGGCGCGAAACCGAGGCCGCCGATGCGACCCTGGAAGTGGCGGAGAACGACCGGCGCGGGGTGCTGCTGTCGGTGCTGGCGGAAACCGCCCAGGACTACATCCAACTGCGCGGCGTGCAGAGCACCCGGGCGGTCACCGAGCAGAACCTCGAGGTCGCCCGGCACAGCCTGAAACTCTCGCAACTGCGCCTGGCCGACGGCGTGGCCACCGACCTGGACGTGGCCGAAGCCGCCGCCCAGGTCGCCACCATCGAGGCGCAACTGCCGGAGCTGCAACAGCGCCAGGCGCAGTTGATCAATGCCCTGAGCCTGCTGCTGGGGGAGCCACCCCAGGCCTTGCACCAGGAACTGGCCAGCGATGCGCCAGTGCCGCAACCGCCATCCCAGGTGGCTATCGGCCTGCCTTCGCAACTGGCCGAGCGGCGTCCGGATATCCGCCAGGCCGAGGCGCGCCTGCATGCAGCCACGGCCAGCATTGGTGTGGCCAAGGGCGATTTCTATCCGCGCATTACCCTGTCCGGCAACTTCGGCTCCCAGGCCCTGCAACTGGCGGACTTCGGTTCCTGGAGTTCGCGGCAGTTCGGCATCGGCCCGCAGTTCAGCCTGCCGCTGTTCGATGGCGGCCGCCTGCGGGGCATGCTCCAGTTGCGCGAGGCCCAGCAGCAGGAAGCAGCCCTGGCCTACCAGCAGACGGTGCTGCGGGCCTGGCACGAAATCGACGACCAACTGACCCGCTACAACGCCAGCCAGTTGCGCCGCGACAGCCTGGCCGAAGCGGTGCGGCAGAACCAGATCGCCCTGCGCACGGCACAGCAGCAGTACATCGAAGGGGTGGTGGATTTTGTCAACGTGCTGACGGTGCAGGGGGCCTTGCTGGCAACCCAGGAGCAGTTGGTGGAAAGCTCGGCCGGAGTGTCCCTGGCCATGGTTGGCCTGTACAAGGCGCTGGGGGGTGGTTGGCAGTCGGTCTACCCATTGCAGGCAGCCAGCCAGCCAGGTTGAAAAGCGTTTTGCCTGGATTGAGAAAAAAGTGTAATGATAATTGCTCTCAATCATGTGCGCAGTTTCATTCATGCAAGCCACCACTGACGGCAACGCTCAACTCCATCGTCTGTATCAGGATCATCACGGCTGGTTGCAGGGCTGGTTGCGCAAGCGCCTGGGCGATCGCGAGCATGCCGCGGACGTGGCGCAGGACACCTTCCTGCGCCTCTTGCTCTCGGGGCGTTTTCCCGGGCAGCAGGAAAGCCGCAGCTACCTGGCGCAGATCGCCCGCAACCTGGTGGTCGACCAATGGCGGCGCGCGCGCATCGAGCGCGCCTACCTGGAAAGCATCGCCCACTTGCCGGAGCCGCAGACCCCCTCCCTGGAAAGCCGCGCGCTGATTCTCGAAACCCTGATGCAGATCGACGCCATGCTCGACCGCATGCCGGACAAGGTGCGCCAGGCCTTTGTCATGTCGCAGTTCGAGGGGCTGGGCTATGCGCAGATTGCCGAGCGCCTGGAGGTTTCCGTCAGCTCGGTGCAGAAGTATATGACCCGTGCGATCCAGGCCTGTTACCAGGTGCTCTACGCAGAATGAAACCTCATCAAGCACCCATTGCCCCCAGCGTTGTCGAGCAGGCCAGCGAGTGGCTGATGCTGCATTGGGGCGGCGAGTTGAGCGCGCAGCAGCGCAGCGCCTTCGACGCCTGGCAGCAGGCCGATCCCGAGCACCAGCGAGCCTGGCAACGCTTGCAGCAACTGCAGCAGACCCTGCAAGGCGTGCCGGAACACAGCACTCATGTGCTGTTGGCCAAGGCGCCGGACCAGCAGCGCCGCGCCGCACTGAAGCTGCTCGGCTTGCTGCTGGTGGCCGGTGGCAGCGGCTACCTGGTGCAGGACAGCCAGCCCTGGCGAGCGGCCTTCGCCGCGCAGCGCAGCGCCACCGGGGAAATACGCCACCTGACCCTGAGCGACGGCAGCCGCCTGGACCTCAACAGCGCCAGCGCCGTCGACCTGCTGTTCAGCGCCAGCGAACGGCGCATCCGCCTGATCCAGGGCGAGATCCTGCTGACCAGCGGGCATGACCCGTCGCGGCCGCTGATCGTGGAAACCCCCGCCGGCGATATCCAGGCCCTGGGCACACGTTTCGCCGTGCGCGAGTTGGACGGCGGCACCCGGGTCGATCTTTACGAAGGGGCCCTGCGGATCAGCCCCCGTCACACCCAGGCCCTGCAACTGAATGCCGGCGAACGCCTGTGGTTCGACGCCGGCCGGGTGTCGGCCCGGCAAGTGGCCCAGGTCAATGCCAGCAGTTGGAGCGAGGGCCGGTTGATTGCCGAACGCCAGCCCCTGGGGCAGTTCGTCGCTGAGCTGTCACGGTATCGGCCAGGGGTGCTGCGCTGCGATGAGCAGGTGGCGGGCTTGCTGCTGACCGGGGTCTTTCCCCTGGCCGACAGCGATGCGGTGCTCGCCGCCCTGGAGCGCTCGCTACCGGTACGGGCCCATGCGGTGACCCGCTACTGGGTAACCCTCAAGCCGCGAGGCTGAATGCAAAAATATTTTGTCAGGCGGTTGTCGGTTCCGGCGCGCCGTTCGGGATACCCCATGAAAGCCGATCAAGACGCATTCTCATGGGGAGTTCAGGAATGCCTTACCAGACCGCTGCATCCATTTTGACCCTGGGCGCTACCGCGCGCCGCCGAGCCTTTGTTGCGCTGCTGGCGGTGGCACCCGTGCTGCCAGGCATTGTCCAGGCCGAGCCGGGCAGCCAGAGCCAGGCCCGCGACTACCAGATCGCCCCCGGCAACCTCGACCAGGTGCTGAACCGCTTTGCCAGTGCGGCGGGCATTCTCCTGTCGGTGGATGCGAGCATGACGGCCGGCAAGCACAGCCAGGGCCTGCAAGGCCGCTACGAAGTGGCGCAAGGGCTGCACCAGCTCCTCGCGGGGACCGGCCTGCAAGCCACCCAGAGTGGCGCCAGCTGGGGGCTGCAGCCAGTGGCCCAGGGCGCTGCGCTGGAGCTGGGGCCAACCCGCATCGGCGCCACCCAAGTGGATGAAAATGCGTGGGGCGCGGTGCCGGGGATCGTGGCCAAGCGCAGCGCCACCGGCAGCAAGACCGACTCGGCGCTGGTGGAGATTCCGCAGACCATCAACGTGATCGGCGCCAAGGAAATCAGCGCCCGTGGTGCCCAGAGCGTGACCGAGGCGCTGCTCTATACCCCGGGCATGACCGGCGGCGGCTTTTCCGACCGGGTGAAGATTTTCGACGAACCCACCTCCCGTGGTTTTTCACCGACTCCGCTGTACCTCGACGGCCTGCACTTGCCCTATGGCGGTGGCAGTACCGGTGGTGCCCTGCAGATCGAGCCCTATTCCCTGGAGCGCATCGAAGTGCTCAAGGGCCCGGCCTCGGTGCTCTACGGGCAGAACCAGCCGGGCGGGATCGTCAACATGGTCAGCAAGCGGCCCACCGAGACCCCCGTGCATCAGCTGAAAGTGGAAGCCGGCAGCTACGACCACAAGAGCATCGCCCTGGACCTGGGCGGCCCGCTGGATGAGCAGGGGCAGTTCCTCTATCGCCTGACCGGCCTGGCCAGCGACAGCCAGGACGCCATCGATTACGTGCAGCGCCAGCGTCAGTTCATTGCCCCGAGCCTGACCTGGCGGCCGGATGACGACACCCAACTGACGGTGTTTGCCCAGTTCCAGAAGGACAACGACGTGCCCGAGGCCCAGGGCCTGCCCAGCGTGGGCACGGTGTTCGCCAACCCCAACGGCAAGATCGACCGCGACCTGTTTCTCGGCGAGCCCGGGGTCAATGCCTACGACCGTGACCAGTTCGTCGTGGGCTACGAGTTCTCCCATCGCCTGAACGATGTCTGGACCCTGAAGCAGAATGCCCGCTATGCCGACGTCGACGACCGTTACCGTGCGCCGCTGCACGGCTACAAGTTCGTCACCAACCCCAAGACCGGGCTCGACGACCAGCGCTACATGACCCGCTACGGGGTCGACTGGAAGCAGCACAACAAGGTCTTCGGCGTGGATAACATCGCCCAGGCCGAATTCGACACCGGGCCGTTCAACCACACGGTGCTGGTGGGACTGGATTACTACCACTTCAATTCGAAATACCACGGCAAGTACGACTACAACCCGCCGATTCTCGACATGTTCACCCCCACCTACGGCCAGTCGCTGAATTTCGGCAACGCTTACCAGTGGGACAACACCATCATCCAGACCGGCCTCTACGTGCAGGACCAGATCAAGTACGAGAAGTGGGTGCTGGTGCTGGGCGGTCGCAACGATTGGGCGGAAACCGACAACAAGGCGCCGCTGGGTGGGGCCCATACCAACGTCAAGAACCAGTCCTTCACCGGGCGCGGGGGGCTGGTGTACCTGTTCGACAACGGGCTGGCGCCCTTTGTCAGCTACTCGGAATCCTTCCTGCCGTTGAGCGGCACCAGCTTCCAGCGCAGCGCGTTCGAGCCTTCCACCGGCAAGCAGTACGAAGTGGGGGTGAAATTCCAGCCTCCGGGCCAGGAGAGCTTCGTCCAGGTATCGGCCTATCAGCTGGACCAGGAGAACATTCTGACCACCGACCTGGCCAACCCCGGGTTCAGTATCCAGAGCGGCGCGGTGCGCTCCCGGGGTATCGAGCTTGAAGCCAAGGCCAGCCTCAGCGAATCGCTGGACGTGATTGCCTCGGCATCGCGCAACGACATCAAGTACACCAAGGACAACGATGGCCGCGAGGGTCGCCACCCGGCGGGCATGCCACCCCTGACTGCTGCGTTGTGGCTCAACTACACCATCCTGGGCGACACCCCCCTGGCAGGCCTGGGAGCGGGCGTCGGCGCCCGCTACGTCAAGGGCAGCTACGGCACCGACTACGACGGCGCCTTCCAGATCCCTTCCTACACCGTGTACGACGCCGGCCTGACCTACGACCTTGAAAAGTCGCCGTTGCAGCTCAAGGGCGTGAAGCTGGCGCTGAACGTGAAGAACCTCACCGACAAGACCTACGTCGCCAAATGCACCAGCATCTGGGACTGCTACTACGGCGAAGGCCGGACCATGGTCTCGAGCCTGACTTATGACTGGTAAGGCCGCAGCAGCTGGGCTCACCAGTAGTCCGGCTTGATCGCGGGCGCCTTGCGGGTCGCCACTCGTTCGGGGAACTGGTGCTTGCACAGTTCCTCTGCGCTGACGACCCGGCGCATCCAGTGGGCCTGGGCTTTCAGTGAGCCGGGTTGCGGGCGCTGATACTGCGGGCGGTGAGGCAGGATCACGCCAAGGGTCAAGTCCGGGAAGTCTTCGCGAATGGCCCGCAGCGCTGGTGCCATATCGGTGTCTCCCGAGACCAGCACCAGTTGCTCGATGCGTTCATCTGGAGGATGCAGGGCTTGCCTGGCTGCGAGGCGGTACATGCTGATCGCCAGATGGACGTCGGTTTCCTTTTCCTCAAGTTTCCAGATGTCCACCGTGTCCTGGCGTGAAGCCCCTACGGCTTTATTGATGAAGCGTGGGGCTTTGGCCGGTTCAAGCTGATGGCGCCCCAGGTGCACATTGACCTGGGACGCCTTCAAGGCGCGCAGGTAGGTGTCTTGCGCTTCCTTGGAGGCCCGGCCGCGGGTGGCCAGCCGGGGTTTGACTGAAGAAGTGAAGTAGTCCACCGAGGCCAGTCGGCTGGCGGGGTTCTCGATCTGCACGATATGGGTCAGCAACCCGGGCAGGTCGAGCCACTTGAATGGGGTGTCGGCCAGCAACCCGTAGAACAGGTTGTAGCCATCGACAAAGAAGGCCGTGCGCACTATTCCATTCCCTGGAAACGAAAAAACCGGCCTGGGCCGGTTTTTTCACCCCAACGGCCAGCGAACTTAATCTCTGCGTACGGGGTTGAGTTGTGAGGTCGAGCCTAGTGCCTGTATTCGTCGAGGTCAATCCTTGTCCGACGAGAGAGGTATCACCAATGGCTGCTTGGCATATCAACTCCGCGGGAACCGTTTTGCCTCAGCAGGCTTCGAGGATCAAGGGCACTGATGGGCATTACTGTGAGCACTTATTGCACCGCTCTCAGGGTCCGGGCTGAGGATTCTGCAAGAACACCACGTAGCCCTTGAACCAGGGGCTGTCGCGCAGGGCCTGGGGTTCCTGCCATTCACCGCCCTGGATCAGGCCGACCTTGTAGGGCAGGCCCATGCGGTCCAGGCGCGGCAGGTAGCTGGCGTAGTTGGGGATGCTGCGGCGCCCCTGGTAGGTCTGCACCACCACTTCGTCCACCACGCCCTTGAGCTGGCCGATGGCTTGCGGGTCGGCGTTGCTGCCCCAGTCCATCAACCCGGTGATGCTCAGGCGGTAGTGCGCCGGCAGGCGCTGGCGCAGGTCGCGCAGGAAGTGGCCATAGCGCTCCAGGTCGTGGGTGCTGCTGTCGAAATCGATCTGGATGCCCACCACCTGGGTGCCCGTGGCCTGCCAACGCCGGACCTGGCCCAGCAACTGGTCATACAGCGGTTCGGGCCAGGCCAGGGTGTGGGCGCGGTAGACCACCCACACCTGCTCCTGGCGCAGACGCGACACCGGCAGGCCCTGGGCGATGAGCTGGACGCCGCTGGCCGGATGGCGCCGCGAACGGCTGATCTGGCCCTGGAGGAGGTACAGGTTCCTGGCTTGGCCCAGCACCGGCTGGGTCTTGACCCCGCTCCACAGCCAGAAGGCGTCGTAGTCGGCGGCGTCCACTGCCGCGCTGGCCGGTGTTGCCCAGCACAGCCACAGCGGCAGCAGGCCATAGCCCAGGCGCTTGCCTACCAGTAGTAACGCAGCGACTGAGCCCACTGGGTATCCCCCAACTTGGTCTTCAACTGGCGGAACCAGGCCTTGCGCACGGCGGGCTCGACACCGGCACCGCCACAGTTGTTATGGCCCGAGGAGGCGTAGCAGTTGATGGCTCGGTACAGCGCGTAGGCGCGATCGTCACGGCTGGCCTTGGGGTTGTTGATTACCACCTGATAGCCGTCGAGCCGCGAGAACGGCTTGCCCGGGAACGTGTCCTGGGTGCCGCCCAGGTTCTGGGCCGGTGGCGGGGTGTCCAGGGGCATGCGGTCGAAGCCGCTGAAACGCATGAACTCGCCGAGGCAGAGCAGCCCGGCCGGGGCTTTCGGGTCACGCTGCAGGAGGGCGGCCGTCTCCAACAGGCTTGGGCAGCGGTAGTCGGGTTTTTCTTCTTCGGGCTGTGGGCCATTCCAGTGGAAGTCCTGCAACGGCGGGGTAACGAGGTAGATGTAGCCCAGGCTGGCGGCAAGGCTAGCGTCGGGCAGGGTGGGCGGCAGTTGCTCGAAGTCTTTGCCGAAGGCCGCGTACTGGCCGCGGGTCAGGTCCTTGTACAGCAGGATAAAACGCGCGGCGTTGCGTTCCGCTGGTGACTCGGCCTTCTGCGCTTGCTGGCGCAGCAGTTGGGGAGAGGCCACCTGGCGCAGGAGAATGGCGCGCACCTGGGCGGTCTTGATCGGCGAGCCGTCGGCGAACACCTTGGCCAGTTGCCCGCTGCGCTCGTAGGTGTAGGCCAGGGCCAGTTCCAGCTGTTCGCGTTGCAGTGGTTGCTGGGCCAGGGGCAGCAATTGCAGCCACAGCGCCTCGGCGCCTTTCCAGTCCTGCTGGGCCTGCAGGGCCAGGCCACGCAGGATCTGCTGGCTGAAGCTCAGGTAGTCCAGTTGCGCAGGCAGTTGGCTGGGCAATTGTTTGAGCGCCGCCGCCGGTTGTTTTTCGACATACAGGCTGAAAGCGGCCTGGAGGTAGTCGAACAGCGCCGGCTGGCTGGCGAACAGGGCCTTCTGCTGTTGCAGGGCGTCCCGGGTCAGGGGCGCCGATGGGGCGTCGCGCATGCGCATCAGGTCCTTGACCGCCAGCAGCAGCGGAGCCTTGAAGTGGTCTTCGGGCAGGCTCAGCAGTTTGTAGTCGACTTCTTCCACCAGGTCGTCCAGAGGCATGTTGCGCGGGGTGCCGGGAGCCTGGGTCAGTTGCCAGGCGTAGTCCTCGGCCAGGGCCTGGGTGTCGCCCGTCAGCCAGTGCACACGGCGGATCAGACCCTTGGCGGAAACGGCGTAGCGGCCCTGTGGATAAGTCTTCAGGTAGGCCTCGAAACCGGCGCCGGCCTGTTGCAGGACGGCTTTGTCCACATGCTCCAGATTGACCATGCTCCATTCATCGAAGGCGTTCTGCTGGGCCAGGTTGAGCAGGGTGCGCGGGCTCATGTAGGCCGCGGTTTCGGCCAGCCAGGGCTGGGGATTGTCCTTGAGCGCGGCAAAACCGTTGCCGGCTTCGTTGAAGCGGCCGCTGTAGAAGTCGGCGGCGGCCTGCAGGTAGCCGGCGAACGCCTTGGCCGCTGCCGAGTTCAGGTTGGCCGGCAGCAGCTTGCTCATTTCGCTGGCGTTCCAGTCGCAGCTGGCCAGCAGTTGCACCCGGGCCTCGGCCAGGGCCTGGCGTTCTTCGGGGCTCAGTGGCGCCTGGTCGAGCTGCTCGACAAACGCCAGGGCACTGGCGTCCGAGTTGCTGCGGCAGCGGCTGCCTTCTCCGGAGAGAAAGCCGTCGCCGGCGGTTTTCTGGTTGGCGCGACGCAGGCCCACGGCCTGCAGCAGGCTGTCGAGCTGCTCGGTCGCGGGCGATGGGCCGGGTTTGGGTGGGTTGCCAGTGTCGGGGTCGAGCTCGGGCTGCGCCGGGTGCAGGCGATAGTGCATGAAGGGCACGGGACCATAGCCCAGGCCTACTTCACCCTGAATCAGGGGCCGGGGCGTCATGGGCAGGCTGCCCTGGTCGGCCAGCAGCAGCCGCAGGTTGACCCGGCTGTCGTTGCCCGGGCTGAGAAAGGGCAGGTTGCTGCAATTGTCCGACTGGTTGGCGTAGAGCTTCCAGGTCGGTGAGCAGATGTCGTCCGAGCTGGCCTGGGCCTGGCCGGTGCATAGGGCGGTGAGGGTCAAGGCCGAGAGCAGAAGCTTGCGCATGAATTGTCCTTAATTCAGAAAAGCCATGAGGGCAGGTTCCGAGTGTGGCGAAAATCATACAGAAGGCGCCGGCTGGCACCTACGTCGCTGGTTAGAAAATCCGCCGTTCTGTGACGCGACTTTGCTGTTCTCCGGTCTATGTTCATCCATTGCCGGTGATGGCCGGGCCTGACCCCGGACGGCGGTACCCGAGGGCAATCGGCAGGCGTCGCACATGGCATTCGAGGAGCGGCTTTTTACCCTTGCGTCTGTGCTTTGCGGTTTTCCAGGCAAAGGACGATGCTATCGGGGTTTGAGCGACCAGATCAGGCGAGTTTATGGGGAGCAAGGAATGGATTTTCGCAGAGCGCCGGAGTTGATCGGGCGTTTGCAAGAGCAGGCCGTCGTGCCTCGGGAGCAAGGTGTGCAGCGGCTGATGCGCTTGGCGCTGGAGTATTGGTTGCTGCCGGTGTTGCTGTTGGCTGCGGCCGTTCGCTTTTATGACCTGACCGCCGCGGCCATCTGGGGCGACGAAGGTTCCAGCCTGGTGCTCAGCCAGTATTCGCTGAGCGAAATCTGGTTTCATGCGGCCCGCGACGTCCATCCGCCGCTGTATTTCATGCTGTTGCGTGGTTGGATTGAACTGTTCGGCGACGGGATTTTTTCCATTCGCACCTTCAGTGCGCTGCCAGGGATAGTCACCGTAGGGCTCGGCATGTGGCTGGTGGCGCTGCTGGCGACCCGTCGCGCGGCGATTCTCGCCGGTGTGCTGCTGGCCCTGCTGCCCACGGCCGTGCGCTACAGCCAGGAAGTGCGCATGTATGCGCTGCTCGGCCTGTTGCTGCTGGGGGCGACCCTGGCCTTGGTGTACTGGCTGCGCCAGCCCTCGCGTCGGGGCTATCTGGTGAGCTACGCGCTGCTGATGACCCTGGCCTTCTACACCCATTACTTCACGGCGTTTTGCGTGCTGGCGCACTGGCTGTACCTGGCCGTTTCGGGCGTGCGCGCCGAGGGCGGCGGGCGTCTGATAAGCCGGCCGGCCTGGTGGCTGGCGAATGCGGCGATCGTGCTGCTGTTCCTGCCCTGGGTCCCGGAGTTGCTCGACCTGCTGCGGCACATGGACGAGTTGAAGGCCAATGGCGATGTCGGCTGGGAGCCTCCGGTGACCTGGTCGTCGCTGCCGGCGATGGTCTGGCAGTTGTTGATCCAGGACGAGGGCGACAACCTGCCCGGGGTGTTGTTCGTGGGCATGCCGCTGCTGTTGCTGGCGGTCTGCGGGTGGCTGGCCTGGCGTGACGGTGCGCCTGCCCGGTTTGGCGGGCTGCTGGCGAGTTTCACCCTGGTGCCGTTGTTGCTGGTGTTTGCGGTGTCGTTTGCCTCGCCGGTGTTTATCGAGCGCTACCTGACCGCCTATGCCCTGGGTTTGCCGATGATCATCGCGGTGCTCGTTGATCGCTGGCTCAAATCGGCCCGGCTGGTGGCGCTGGGGTTGCTGCTGGGGTTTGTCGGGCTGGAAGCGGTGGGGCTGAAAAACAACGTCGATGTCGACGCCAACGATCAGATCAGCGTGATGGTCGACTACGTCAACCGGCACTACGTCGCGGGCGACCGCATCGTTATCAGCGACATGCTCTGGTACCTGAGCTACCTCTACTACAACCGCACCGATGCCCAGCCGATGCTCTATACGCCGCCGCTGCCGGGCGGCGCCTCCAGCAGGCCGAACGCCTACGGCTTCGGCACCCTGATCGACCACCCGGATCAGGTTTACCTGGATCAGTTGAGCGCCTTGCCAGTGGGCAGCGGGCGTTATTGGCTGGTGGGGTCGGACGATCAGTCCGAGGAATTCGCGCCATTGCCCCAGGGGTGGCACAAAGTCGGTCAGTTCGCCGCGGGTGGTACTCGGGCCCGCTTGTTTGTCCTCTGTGGCTCGGCAGCCGGCGCCTCCTGTGCGGGGCAATGAACGCGCAGGGTGCCGTTCGGAAGTTCGAGGCCTTGTGTCTTGCAGCGCGACCTAGACTTGCATCAGGAGTCACAGTCCTGTCCCCGCTTGCGGGGCACCGAGGTGCATCATGCGTATGGCAAGAACCGTGCAGCGCAGCCTGGAACAAGCCGCTTGCGAGTTTGATCTGGTGAGCCATCCCCATTCCGCCAGCAGCCTGGAAACGGCGCGGGTGGCGGGGGTACCGGCGGAGCGAGTGGCCAAGTCGGTGATCCTCGACGATCACCACGGCCATTACCTGATGGCGGTGTTGCCGGCCAGTCGGCACCTGGACCTCGGCAAGGTGCGCGGCAGCGGCGAATGGCAGGTCACCCGGGAAAGCACCCTGGCCCACCTGTTCAACGACTGCGAGCGCGGCGCGGTGCCGGCCCTGGGCGAGTCCTATGGGCTGGACGTGGTGATCGACCCGCTGCTGACCCGGCAGAAAGACATCTACCTGGAAGCCGGCAACCACCACAACCTGGTGCACATGAGCATGGCCCAGTACCTGAAGCTGGTGCCCCACGCCGAGGTTTGCGAAGTCTCGCACTGATCAGGAGCCCGACCATGGAAGCACCGACCCACAGCCTGCCGGCGTTGTTCAAGCAGTTGGGGCTGGCCGACGACCCGGTGAGCATCGAGCGTTTCATCGCCACGCATTCGCCGCTCAAACCGGAGCTGCACCTGGCGGACGCGTTTTTCTGGAGCGAGAGCCAGGCCGACTTTCTGCGCACGGAAGTGCTCGATGATGCGGATTGGGCCGAGGTGGTGGATCAGTTGGATGTGTTGTTGAGGAAGGGGCGCGGGGGCTAGGTCGGTGGCGGCCATTGGCGAGCGGTGTGGACCAGGGCCAGGATCCAGACGTGGCCTTGGCTTATCTGATAGACCAGGCGATAGCTCGGGTGGGGAATCAGCTCGCGGGTTCCTGCCACCAGTCCCGTGGAGCCTATCTGCGGGTTGAGGACCAGATGGTCGACGCATTCGCTGAAGCGCCTGTCCATGTCGACCGCAGCCCTCGGGTTGAGCACATGCAGGTAATCCCAGATATCCATGCGGTCCTGTACGGCTTCGGGAACCCATACAACCTTCATTCCAGCCTCGATGCCCGAGCGCGTCTGGCAGCGAACTCTGCTTCTACCTCTTCATGGTTGTGCCCGCGTTGAGCGTCTACGGAGGCTCGAGCCAGCAGGACTTTCTGTTGCAGGAAGGCCTCGTACTCACGGGATTCGTGCTGTTTTTGCACGAACTCGCGCATCAACTCGCGCACGATCTGTGAGGCTGGGCGATGTGCGGCCAGTGCCTCCGCCATAAACTGATCCCGCAGTTCAGTTTCCAGTTTCATCGTAAAGATGGCGTGCTTGGGCATGAGCGTTCTCCTCAAAAAGTACTGAAAAAGTATATACCTTTTCAGTACTTATTCTGTTTTGCAGGCGCTGGATCCAAGGCTTGGCCGAGGTATTTGTTACAAAACTTGACTGGATTTATCCGTCAATGACATATTGATAGTTAGCAAACTAACAGTGTGCGAACAATCTTGTGTCCAACTCCCTTGAATCACTCCACATGAATATCAGCAGTGGCATGGTGGTCGCGTCCCGGCATTGGCGGCGGATCTGCCAGACCACGCTGGTCAACTTCGGCATTTCCGAAGCCTGCGCGGTGCCGCTGTTGATGATCGGGCGCCTGGGCGAGGGCGTGCGCCAGGTCACGGTGGCCCAGGCCGCAGGGATGGAAAGCCCGTCCCTGGTGCGCCTGCTGGATCAACTGTGCAGCGCCGGCTACGTGTGCCGCAGCGAAGACCCCCACGACCGCCGGGCCAAATGCCTGAGCCTGACCGACACCGGTCGCGAGCTGGTGCAGGCGGTGGAAAGCGAGTTGGTGCGCCTGCGCCATGAAGTGCTGGAAGGCATTGGCAGCGCCGACCTGGAAGCGGCGTTGCGGGTGATCCGCGCGTTCGAGTCCGCCAGTCATGTACCGGTGCTGCCATCTTGAAAGGCTTCTTTACCGGCATGCCTCCCGCGCGGGACTGGTTCTATGGCGTACGTACCTTCGCCGCATCGATGATCGCCCTGTACATCGCCATGCTGATGCAGATGCCCCGTCCGTATTGGGCGATGGCCACGGTGTACATCGTCTCCAGCCCCTACGTCGGCCCCACCAGTTCCAAGGCCCTGTACCGGGCGATCGGCACCTTTCTCGGGGCGGCGGCCGCGGTGCTGTTCGTGCCGATGTTCGTGCAGAGCCCCTACCTGCTGGTGGTGATCATCGCCCTGTGGACCGGGATCCTGCTGTTCCTGTCCATGCACCTGCGCACTGCCAACAACTACGCCCTGATGCTGGCCGGCTACACCTTGCCGCTGATCGCCCTGCCGGTGGTGGACAACCCCCTGGGGGTCTGGGACGTCGCCGAGGCGCGGACCGAGGAAATCTTCCTCGGCATCGTTTGCGCCGCGGTGATCGGCAGCATGTTCTGGCCCCGGCGGCTGGCCCCGGTGTTCGTCGATTCCGCCGCCAAGTGGTTCGCCGATGCCGCGCTCTACAGCCAGCACTTCCTGGCCCGCAACGTCCAGCCCGAGGAAGTCAGTGGCCTGCGCGCGTCCATGGTGGGTACCTTCAACACCCTGGAACTGATGATCGGCCAGTTGCCCCACGAGGGCGCCCGGCCGCAGACCGTGCGCAACACCAAGGAACTGCGCGGGCGGATGATCAACCTGCTGCCGGTGGTGGATGCCCTGGACGATGCCCTGTATGCCCTGGAACGGCGTACCCCGGAGCTGGTGGCGCAGTTCGCCCCCTTGCTGGCCAAGGCCGATGAATGGCTGCAAGGCACCGCCCGGGATGCTTCGGTGGAACGCTGGCAGGCCCTGCGCGATGAACTCGAAGCCTTGCAGCCAAGCCCCGAAGCCCTGGATGACCGGCGCCAGCTGCTGATGTCCAACGCTCTGTATCGCCTCGGCGAGTGGATCGACCTGTGGCAGGACTGCCGCAGCCTGCAGCACGCCATCCAGAGTGAAAGCCAGGCGCCCTGGCGCGCGGTCTACCGGCATTGGCGGCTGGGCCGGCTGACGCCGTTTCTCGATCGCGGGTTGATGCTGTACTCGGCGGGCTCGACGGTCCTGGCGATCATCGTCGCCTCGGTGCTGTGGATTCTCCTGGGCTGGACCGACGGCGGCAGCGCCGTGATCCTGGCGGCGGTGGCCTGCAGTTTCTTTGCTTCCATGGACGACCCGGCGCCGCAGATCTACCGGTTCTTTTTCTGGACCGCGATGTCGGTGCTGTTCGCCAGCCTCTACCTGTTCCTGATCCTGCCCAACCTGCACGACTTCCCGATGCTGGTGCTGGCCTTTGCCGTGCCGTTCATTTGCGTCGGCACCCTGACGGTGCAGCCGCGGTTCTACCTCGGCATGCTGCTGACCATCGTCAACACCTCGTCCTTCATCAGCATCCAGGGCGCCTACGACGCGGACTTCCTGAGTTTTGCCAACTCCAACCTGGCCGGCCCCATGGGCCTGCTGTTCGCCTTTGTCTGGACCCTGATCGCCCGGCCGTTCGGCTCCGAACTGGCGGCCAAGCGCCTGACCCGCTTCAGCTGGCGCGACATCGTCAGCCTCAGCGAACCGGCGACCCTGGCCGAACACCGGCACATGGGTGCACAGATGCTCGACCGCCTGATGCAGCACCTGCCGCGCCTGGCCATGACCGGGCAGGACACCGGCATAGCCCTGCGGGAGTTGCGCGTGGCGCTCAATATGCTGGACCTGCTGGCCTACGCACCGCGGGTGCAGGGCGTGGCCCAGAGCCTGCTGCGCCAGGTGGTGGCCGAGGTGGGCGAGTACTTCAAGGCCTGCCTCAAGGCCGGCGAACGCCTGCCGGCCCCCAGCGGGCTGCTGATGACCCTCGACCGTACCCGCCGCGCCCTCGGCAGCCAGGGCCTGCAAGGCGACCACGAAACCCGCCTGCACCTGCTGCACGCCCTCAGCGGCCTGCGCCTGGCGCTGTTGCCGGGGGTGGAATTCGTCGCCACCGGCGAGCTTGAAGAACCCCTTCCCCATGGCATCGATGGAGCGCCCCTATGATCGGTGATCTGGATATCAGCGGGGTGTTCCTGCCCACGCTGCTGGTGCTGATGGGCATCACTTATGGCTTGTACCTGCTGGTGCACGGGGTGCTGACGCGCTTGCACTTTTATCGTCTGGTCTGGCACCGGGCGCTGTTCAACGTGGGTCTCTACGCTCTGCTACTGGGCGCCGTGGACTCTCTCAGTCGATACCTGATGACATGAAAAAACCTTTATTGACCATTGGCCGTGTGGTCCTGACGTTACTGGTGGTGACCTTCGCGGTCGTGGTGGTCTGGCGCATGGTGATGTACTACATGTTCGCACCCTGGACCCGGGACGGGCATATCCGCGCCGATATCGTGCAGATCGCTCCGGACGTGTCCGGGCTGATCCAGCAAGTGCAGGTGCGTGACAACCAACTGGTGCAGCGCGGCCAGGTGCTGTTCAGCATCGACCAGGACCGCTTCAAGCTGGCCCTGCGCCAGGCCAAGGCGGCCCTGGCCGACCGCCAGGAAACCCTGGCCCAGGCCCAGCGCGAGGCCAAGCGCAACCGTGGCCTGGGCAACCTGGTGCCGCGCGAGCAACTGGAAGAAAGCCAGTCCCGCGAGGCCCGTGCCCAGTCGGCCCTGGCCGAGGCCCAGGTGGCGGTGGACAGCGCCCAGCTCAACCTCGACCGCTCGGTGGTACGCAGCCCGGTGGACGGCTACGTCAACGACCGTGCACCGCGCACCCAGGAATTCGTCACCGCCGGGCGCCCGGTGCTATCGGTGGTGGACAGCAACTCCTTCCACATCGATGGCTATTTCGAAGAGACCAAGCTCGATGGCATCCATGTCGGCCAGGCCGTGGATATCCGCGTGATCGGCGACCGTGCGCGGCTGCGCGGGCATGTGGAAAGCATCGTCGCCGGGATCGAGGACCGTGATCGCAGCAGCGGCTCCAACCTGTTGCCCAACGTCAACCCGGCCTTCAGCTGGGTGCGCCTGGCGCAACGGATTCCGGTGCGCATCGCCTTCGACGATGTGCCGGCGGACTTTCGCATGATCGCCGGGCGCACCGCCACGGTGTCGATCCTCGACGACCAGGCCAAGCAGGAGCCCGGCCAATGAACAACGGCGCGCGTTTGGCCCTGGCCGGGCTCGGCCTGCTGCTCTCGGCCTGCCAGATGGTCGGGCCGGATTACCAGGTGCCCGGGGATGCTGCGGTGCAGCGCAAGGATTTGCAGGGCCAGTTGAGCGCCAAGGGTGCCAACGTGGTGTCGGCGCCGGTGCCTGCCGACTGGTGGCGGCTGTACCAGGACCCGCGCCTGGACCAGCTGGTGCAGCAGGCCCTGGCTTCCAACACCGACCTGCGGGTGGCGGCGGCCAACCTGGCTCGGGCCCGTGCCCAAGTGGATGAAGCCCAGGCCGCCGGTGGCTGGAGCGGTGGGGTCAAGGCCGGGGTCGAGCGCCTGCAGGAATCCGGCGAAGCCTTCCTGCTGCCGGAAAAGGTGCCAGTGGCCAACGTCGGCAACCTGTCCATCAGCACCTCCTACCAGTTCGACCTGTTCGGCACCTTGCAGCGCGGCATCGAGGCGGCCCAGGCCAATGCCGACGCGACCCAGGCTGCGGCGGATACCGCGCGCATCACCCTGGTGGCGGACGTGGTGCGGGCCTACACCCAGGTTTGCGCGGCCAACGAAGAACGGGAAATCGCCGAGCACTCCCTGAGCCTGCAAGCCCAGAGCACCGAGCTGACCCAGCGCCTGCGCGATGCCGGGCGCGGCGACGAAACCCAGGTCACCCGTTCCCAGACCCAATTCAAATCCCTGCGTGCCGAACTGCCGCGCTATGAGGCGGCGCGCCAATCGGGCCTGTTCCGCCTGTCGATGCTGCTGGCCAAGCCGCTGGATCAATTGCCCGCCGGCACCGACAGTTGCGCCCAGTTGCCGCATATCACCCAGCTGTTGCCGGTGGGCGATGGCGCGGCGTTGCTCAAGCGCCGCCCCGACGTACGGCAGGCCGAGCGCCAGCTGGCCGCCGCCACCGCGCGAATCGGCGTGGCCACCGGGGCCCTGTATCCGGATATCAGCATCGGCGCGACCGTCGGCACCGTGGGCATCCTCGACAACCTCGGCAAGCCTTCCACCAATCGCTGGGGCTTCGGCCCGCTGATCAGCTGGACGGTGCCGGCCAATGGCGCCCGCGAGCGCATTCATGAAGCCGAGGCCGCCAGCCAGGGCGCCCTGGCGCATTTCGATGGGGTGGTGCTCAACGCCATCCGCGAAACCCAGACCGGCCTGGCCCAGTACAGCGCGCAGCTGCAGCGCCGCGATGCCCTGGCGGATGCCGAGCAGTCGGCGCAACTGGCGGCGGACCAGACCCACCGCTTCTTCCAGGCCGGGCGCGCGTCCTTCCTCGCCGACCTGCAGGCTACCCGCACCTACACCGATATGCGCGCGCAACTGGCGGCGGCCAACACCCAGGTAGCCATGAGCCAGATCGATCTGTTCCTGGCCCTGGGCGGCGGTTGGGAAAGCGGACGAACGCAAGGCCCGGAACACGCGAAACCCTGAGGCGGTTGCTATGCTTTGATCAGTTGGAAAAGTGCCTTGTGCAACGTGCCTTCCAACCGATCAAAGCATGTGATGGTCATGGGGATTCCAATAATGAAAAACCCTTATGCTCCGGGCTTCTGGTGCGCGCTCTGCGCCCTGGTGCTGCTGTCTGCCACCTACTTCTACGGCATCATGCTGGCCCATCAGATCGACAAGGCCCTGGTGTTCCTCGACAGCGCCAGCGCGTTGATCGCGGTGATGGCCATCGGTGTGGTGGCCTGGGCCTCCTTTCAGGGCCAGAAAATCAAGAAGAAACAGCTCGAACAGAGCAAGACCCTGGTGGTCATCTGGGACACCAAGGTGGCCTTGCGCCGGGTCGAAACCGTATTCGACCGCTACTTCTGGGGCAGTTACTGGCAACCGGGGCGGACCTTCGCCGAAGTCATGGGCGAACTCACCGGCACCCCGCTGGAAAAGAGCCTGGAGGCCCTGAAGAAGCAGTGCATGCTGCTGGACAAGCAAGCCGAGGACGGTCACCACTGGCTGAGCAATGCCCGGGAGCTGTCGGATGTCGCCACCGCCATGGCGCGGGAGCGCTACCAGCTGGATTTCTGCGACCCGCGGGGCGAATCCCGGGGCAACAGCGCGGTGATCGACCGGGATTTCGAGGTTCTGGTGTACACCTGGAGCGCCCGGCTCAAGAGCTTCGATCATCAGCTCGATGCCTTGGAAATCGAATACTCCTAAAAGCCCCTTCCCCTGGCCCTGTAACAGCGGCGGCTGCCGGTTTGCGGTAGCCGCTGCCGTGGCCATCTCCCCGCGCTCCACGGTTTTTCACATTCAAAGATTGGGCTCGCCCTAGCCGCCAGTGGTAATCTGCGCCGGTTTTACGCGGAGTCGAGCCGCAACCCGTCATGGGTTCAGGGAAGACGACCACACCTTCAAACAACGGATATTGATCGGGTCAGACATGAATAAATCAGCAGGCGTACTGTTAGGAATCGTCGTCGCAGTAGGTGCCATCAGTGCCGGCGGCGCCTGGTACACCGGCACCAAGCTGGAAGGGGTCCTGCAGCAGCAGGTGATTGAAAGCAACAAGGAGCTGCAAGCGGCGCTGATCGGCTATGACGCCACCGCCACTCTGGAGCTGGTGTCCCTGGAGCGTGGCGTGTTCAGCAGCAATGCCCGCTACCGCCTCAAGACCCAGGGCGAGGTGTTCAACGGTGGGCTGGAACTGATGATCGCCGACCATATCGAACACGGCCCGCTGCCTTTCTCGCGCTTGATCCGCCTCAAGTGGCTGCCAGTCATGGCGTCCAGTCATTACGAGCTGGAGAACAACGGGCAGACCGACAAGTGGTTTGCCGCCACCAAGGGTGCTGCACCGTTCAAGGGCGTGGTCAATGTCGGCTATGACCTGTCCGCGGAGGGCACCCTGGATTTCGCTCCGATGGAACTGGCCCTGGATGAGCTGAACAACCTCAAGTTCTCCGGCCTGAATGCCACTTTCAGCGTCGGCGACAATCGCCGCAAGGCCAAGGTCGATGGCTATATGGACAGCCTGAGCCTGTTCCTCAGCTCGCCGGACAAGGCCCCGCTCAAACTGGAAATCAACGGCCTGACCCTGGCCAGCAACCTGCAGAAGAGCAGCTTCGACTACTTCCTGGGCCAGAACACCCTGGAGCTCAGCGGCCTGAAGGCCACCTTCGGCGACAAGCAGTCGGTGCTGACCCTGAAGCACTTCGAGCAGAAGACCTTCAGCGAAGAAACCGGCAGCACAGTGGCGGGCCGTGCGGATTACCGAGTGGGCGAAATCGCCTTCGACGGCAAGACCGTGGGTTCGGCCGAGATGCTCTGGAGCATGAAGAGCCTCGACAGCCAGGGCATGCTCGATCTGGTCCAGGTCTACCAGAACGTGCTGCAGCCGTATCAGAAGGCCGCCACCGAGGCCTCTGCCGAGGGTGAACCGGCTCCGGAACTGCAAATGTCCGACGCCGAGCAGGTCAAGGTACGGGCTGCCGTGAACAAGGTCCTGGAAGCCAAGCCGCAGATCGCCCTGGAAAGCCTGGCATTCAAGACCGCCGGTGGTGAAAGCCGTTTCAGCCTGAGCCTGGATCTGGCCAAGCCGCAGAGCCTGGAGCTGCCGCCGGCTGAGCTGGGCAAGCAACTGGTCAGCCAGCTGGATGCCAAGCTGTCGCTGTCCAAGCCGATGGTGGCAGACATCGCCGCCCTGCAGGCCCAGGTCGAAGGCCAGACCGATGCCAAGCTGATCGCCGAGCAAAGCGCGGCCACTGCAGAAATGCTCAGTGCCATGGCCCTGTCCACCCAACTGGCCAAGCTGGAAGGCAATGACGTGGTGTCGGCCCTGCACTATGCCAATAACGAAGTGAACTTCAACGGCCAGAAAATGACCGTTGAGCAGTTCATCGGTTTGGTCATGAGCAAGCTGGGGGGCGTAGGCGCCCAGCAGTAAAGGTGCACGGGCCGCTTTGCGCGGCCCTTCTTGTGCAACCCCTGACGCCCGGCCTGTGCAGCCCACAGGTCGGGCGTTGTGCTGTCTGGAGCAAGGCGGTGAGGGCGGCTGCAGGCCCCGCAGAATCTGATTCTGAATAAATATGGCGCTGCAAATTCTGAACTAACCTTCGTGGAAGAATTCTCCCAGACGCTCTGTCGATCTTCTGATCGTCCGGGCTGGGGCGTAAGGGCGGGGCGCATAACTCCGGCTAGCCACGTAAGGATGCTGACGAAATGCAACGCACTGTTCATCCCGCTCGCCGCTACGGCCTTCGTCCGCTGTTTCGCCTGGCATTGTGCAGCCAACTGTTATGGCCGGGCCTGGCGTTCGCCGATGCGGCCTATGACCAGTTGATCATCCAGGCCCGGGCCGGCAGCTACGCCCCGGCGCTGAACCATTTGCGCCAAGTGCCGGCGGACCGGTTGAACAACGGGCTGGTCAGCGACCACCTGCAGATCGCCAGCTGGGCGGGCCTCGATGCCGAGGTGGTGAAGGTCTACGAGACCCAGGGCCGCAACCGGGTGCTGCCGGCGCAGGCGCTGGCCGCCACGGCCCGTGCCTATCGCAACCTCAAGCAGTGGGACAACGCCACCCAGATCTATCGCCTGGCCCTGCAGCGCGACCCGCAGAACGCCGACCTGCAGCTGGGGCTGGCCCTGACCCAGGCCGATGCCGGCCAGCCGGCCGAAGCCGTGGCCCGGGCCAAGGCCCTGGTGGCGGCCAAGCCCGATGACCCGAACCGGCGCCTGGCCCTGGGCTACGCGCTGACCCGCGCCAACCAGCCTTATGACGCCCTGGCCGCATACGACCAGGCGTTTATCCGCGCTGGCGACAAGCCCGAAGTCATCCGCGAATACATCTACGCCCTGCAGCGGGCGCGCCTGCCGGAACCGGCCCTGCGCCTGGCCCGGCAGCACCCCGGGCTGATCGACCCGGTGATCCAGCGGCGCATCCAGGCCGACCTCGCCGCCGAACGGGTGCGCCTCTCGGAGCTGGCCAGCCGCAGTGAGAAAGAGCGCTTTGTGGTGGCCGACCGTGCCCTGGCCGACTACGACACCCTGTTCGCCGCCTGGGGCAAGGACCCTCAAGCCCAGGACGACCTGACCCGCTGGCGCATCGACCGCCTGGGCGCCCTCAAGTCCCGGGCGCGCACCGCAGAGGTGATCAGCGAATACGAGCAGCTCACCGCTGCCGGCGTGGCCATTCCCCCGTATGCCCTGCGCTGGGTGGCGGCTTCCTACCTCGACCAGCGCCAGCCGGAAATCGCCGCGGACCTGTATCGGCGTGTGTTTTCGGCACCGGACGGTGATGCCGACCACCGCCTGGAAGACACCACCGCGCTGTATTACGCGCTGCTGGAAAGTGAACGCCCGGAAGAGGCGCTGAAACTCGCCAATGACCTGGCCGACAGTGTGCCGCAGCGAATTCAGCTCACCGGGCAAACCGTGGGCGACCCCAATGACGACTGGGTCGATGCCCAACTGCTGGCGGCCCAGGCCGGTGCCGACGGCACGGCCGGGGCTGACCTGCCGGGCACCGAGCAGCGCCTGGAGACCCTGGCGGGGCAGGCCCCGGGCAACATCAGCGTACGCCTGGCCCAGGCCGATCTGTACCGGGTGCGCGACTGGCCCCGGCTTTCGGAAAGCCTGCTCAAGGAAACCGAGAGTGTGGCCCCGCGCGATGTCAGCCTGGAAGTGTCCCAGGGCCATACGGCCCAGGACCTGCAGGAATGGCGGCAACTGGATGCGCTGACCGACGACGTGGTGGAGCGCTTTCCGGAGAGCCGCCAGGTGCAGCGCCTGGCCCGCGAGCGCGAAGTGCACGACATGGCCGAACTGCGGGTCATGACCTATGGCGGCAAGAGTTACGGCGGTGGCAGCAATGGTGCCGGCGCGGTATCCGGCAGCCGTGATTTCGGCATCGAAAGCCGGCTTTACACGCCGCCAATCGCCGAGGACTGGCGCCTGTTCGGCGGCATCGGCTATGCCATGGGGGACTTCTCGGAAGGGATCGGCAATCACCGCTGGCAGGTCCTGGGGGTGGAGCGGCGCACCCGCGACATGACCCTGGAAGCGGAAGTCTCCAACCATTCCTATGGCTACGGCGACAAGACCGGTGCCCGGGTGTCGCTGGCGCGGGACATCGACGATCACTGGCAATACGGCGGCAGCCTCGACTACCTCTCTGCCAACACCCCGCTGCGGGCCCTCAACAGCGATATCAGCGCCAACGGCGGCAGCGCCTTCCTGCGTTGGCGGGCCAATGAAAGCCGCGAGTGGAAACTGTCCCTCAGCCCGTCGCACTTCAGCGACGGCAACAATAGGTTCGAGGCCCTGCTCACGGGCCGCGAAGGGGTCTACCGCTCGCCGAAAGTGCAGGTCGACCTCGGCCTGGAAGTGGGCGCCAGCCACAACACCCTGGAAGACACCCCTTACTACAACCCCGAGGCGGACCTCAGCGTCCTGCCCACCGTCACCGTCAACCACGTGCTCTATCACCGCTATCAGACCTCCTGGAGCCAACAGTTCCAGGCCGGCGCCGGTACCTACAGCGAACGCGGCTACTCCACTGGAGCGGTGGGGCTGCTCAGCTACGGCCAGCGCTACAGCTGGAACGACGTGTTCGACATCGGCGGAGTCCTGAGCGTGATCAACCGGCCTTACGACGGCGATCGGGAAACCGACCTGCGCCTGGCTGTCGACCTTACCTATCGCTTCTAGAGAAGAGTGTGACGATGCGCCTGATCAACCGTTGCATCCTCCTGCTGGGAGCCCTGGTTCTCAGCGCCTGTTCCCAGCCCGCCGCCGACTTTCTCGCCCCGGCGCAACGGCCGTTGCCCAACACCGAGGCACCCTGGCCGAAGAACCACGTGCTGGGCATTGCCTACCACGACATCGAGGATCGCGACCCGGACCAACGGGTGGTGGCGGTGCGCACCGAGCGGATGATCGAGCAACTGGCCTGGTTGCGGGAAAACGGCTACCGGCCCGTGACCGTGGACCAGATCCTGGCGGCGCGCAACGGCGGCCCCGAACTGCCGGCCAAGGCCATCCTGCTGACCTTCGATGACGGCTATTCGAGCTTCTACACCCGGGTGCTGCCGGTGCTGCGCAGCTATCACTGGCCTGCGGTGCTGGCGCCGGTGGGCACCTGGATCGACACCCCGGCCGACCAGCCGGTGAACTTCGCCGGCGAGCTGCGGCCCCGCTCTCAGTTCCTGACCTGGGCGCAGGTCCGGGAAATCTCCCGTTCCGGGCTGGTGGAAATCGCCGCCCATACCGACCACAGCCACCTGGGCATTCTTGCCAACCCTCAGGGCAACCTGCAGCCGGCGGCGGCGACCCGCCGTTTTGACGCCGCCTCCGGGCGCTATGAAAGCGAGGCGGATTTCCAGGCGCGGATGCGCCAGGACGTGACCGCCATCTCGAACAAGATCCTGGCCGTGGCCGGCTATCGCCCGCGGATCTGGGTCTGGCCCTACGGCACGGCCGACGGCTCCACCCTGCAAGTGGTGGACAGCCAGGGCTTCAAGCTGGCCCTGACCCTGGACGACGGCCTGGACACACTCGACAACCTGATGAGCAGCCCGCGTTTCCTGGTGGTCTCGGACCCGGACGGCATCCACTTCTCCAACAGCATTGTCGGCGCCGAGACCGCCGCGCCCATGCGCGTGGTGCACGTGGACCTGGACAACGTCTACGACCCGGACCCCAAGCAGCAGGAGGTCAACCTCGGCAAGCTGGTGCAGCGCATGGCCGACCTGGGGGCCAACACCGTATTCCTCCAGGCCTTCGCCGACCCCAAGGGCGACGGCCTGGTGCAGTCGCTGTATTTCCCCAACCGGCACCTGCCGATGCGCGCCGACCTGTTCGACCGGGTCGCCTGGCAATTGCGCACCCGGGCCCACGTCAAGGTCTATGCCTGGATGCCGGTGCTCAGCTTCGCCCTGGACGCCCGGCTGCCCCGGGTCACGCGCTGGGATCCGGCCACCGGCCAGAGCACCATCGATCCTAAGCAGTACCAGCGGCTGTCGCCCTTCGACCCCAATGTGCGCCGGCAGATCGGTGACCTCTACGAGGACGTGGCGCGCATGACGTCGGTGGACGGCATTCTGTTCCACGACGACGCCGTGCTCTCGGATTTCGAAGACGCCAGCCCCGGGGCCTTGCGCGCCTATGCAGCCCAGGGCCTGCCGGGTTCCATGGCCGCCCTGCGCGACGATCCGGCCACCCTGCAGCGCTGGACCCGCTTCAAGAGCCGCTACCTGATCGACTTCACCCATGAGCTGGCCGCCAAGGTCCGGGCGATTCGCGGGCCGCAGGTGCAGACCGCGCGCAACCTGTTCGCCGAGCCGATCATCAACCCGCAGAGTGAAACCTGGTTCGCCCAGAACCTCGATGATTTCCTGGTCAGCTACGACTGGACCGCGCCCATGGCCATGCCGCTGATGGAAGGCCAGAGCCAGCGGCATTCCGGGCCCTGGCTCGAAGCCCTGGTGGACCAGGTGCGC
This sequence comes from Pseudomonas sp. UME65, assembly GCF_014170225.1. Taxonomy (NCBI): domain Bacteria; kingdom Pseudomonadati; phylum Pseudomonadota; class Gammaproteobacteria; order Pseudomonadales; family Pseudomonadaceae; genus Pseudomonas; species Pseudomonas sp. UME65. The sequence goes on from NZ_LZZQ01000011.1 coordinate 60,665, forward strand.
GCCCGCCCCGGTGCCTTGCAGCGCACGGTGTTCGAGCTGCAGGCCCGGGACTGGGCCCGCAAGCCCGCCAGCGACCTCTCCGCCCAGCAACTGGCGGACTGGATGGGCCGCCTCAAGCGCCAGGGCGCGACCAATTTCGGCTACTACCCGGACAACTTCCTCGAGAACTCACCGGACCTGAAGACTCTGCGGCCCGCGCTCTCCAACAAATGGAGCCCTTGAATCATGGTGGATCGTATCTTTGCGCTGGTGGTCCTGGCGCTCGTTCTCGGCGTGCCCCTGGGGCTGATCTTCGTGCTGACCGGCGAATTCCTCATGGACTTCGTCTTCTACTACCCCTTGTTCATGTCGGCGCTGTGGATCGCCGGCGGCCTGTATTACTGGATGCACTGGGAGCGCCACTGGCCGTGGAGCGACGACACCCTGCCGCCGCCCCTGGCCGGTGAGCCGCTGATCAGCATCCTCATTCCTTGCTACAACGAAGGCGACAACGTCGCCGACACCATTCATGCGGCCCTGGCCCAGCAGTACCCGAACATCGAAGTGATCGCCATCAACGATGGCTCCAAGGACAACACCGCCGAGGTGCTGGACCGCCTTGCCGCCCAGGACCCGCGCCTGCGGGTGTTGCACCTGGCGCAGAACCAGGGCAAGGCCGTGGCCCTGCGCATGGGCGCGGTGGCGGCACACAGCGAATACCTGGTGTGCATCGACGGCGATGCGCTGCTGGCGCCCAACACGGCGGCCTACCTGGTGGCGCCGATGCTGGACAACCCGCGCCTGGGCGCCGTGACCGGCAACCCGCGGATCCGCACCCGTTCGACCCTGGTGGGTCGGGTCCAGGTGGGCGAGTTCTCCTCGATCATCGGCCTGATCAAGCGCACCCAGCGGGTGTTCGGCAAAGTCTTCACCGTCTCCGGGGTGATCGTCGCCTTCCGTCGCACCGCCCTGCACCGGGTGGGCTACTGGAGCCCGGACATGATCACCGAAGACATCGACATCAGCTGGAAGCTGCAACTGGACCACTGGTACGTGTTCTTCGAGCCGCGGGCGCTGTGCTGGATCCTCATGCCGGAGACCCTGCGCGGCCTGTGGAAGCAACGCCTGCGCTGGGCCCAGGGCGGCGCCGAGGTGCTGTTCAAGAACATCCGCGGGATCTGGGAGTGGCGCCACCGCTACCTCTGGACCCTGCTGTTCGACTACTGCCTGTCCACCGGCTGGGCCTTCACCTTCCTGCTGTCGGTGATCTTCTGGGCCCTGGGCAAGTTCATCGTCATGCCCGAGGCCATCGCGGTGCACACCATCGTCCCGCCGGCCTTCACCGGGCTGGTGCTGGCGATGGTCTGCCTGACCCAGTTCGCGGTGAGTATCCTGATCGACCGCCGTTATGAAAAAGACCTGTGGAAAACCATGTTCTGGGTGGTCTGGTACCCGCTGGTGTTCTGGTTCATCAGCCTGTTCACCACCTTGGTGAGCTTTCCCCGGGTGCTGTTTGGCGAACACCAGAAACGCGCGCGCTGGGTCAGCCCGGACCGCGGCATCAAACCCATCGATGACGAAGAGGAGGTGCGCTGATGAAAATCATCCGAACCCGCCAGCGTCCGTTCATGGTGATCGTCGACGTTGTCCTCACCGTACTGGCCTGGGTAGGCCTGCTGTACTTGCTGGTTCGTGGTCTCATTCCGCTGCTGGACAGCCATGAAGGGCCGCGGATCGAAGCGGGCATGCTCGATGCCCTGACTACCCTGCAGTTCTATGCCTGGGTGGCGGTACTCAATGCGGTGCTGCTGATTTCCTGGGCCCGCTACCGCCAGCGTCGCAACAAGAGCTACCCGCCTCGGCTGCCGGCACCCGTGGTGGACGACAAGCGCCTGAGCGAAACCTTCAAGCTCAACGACGCGACCTTCGCCCAGATGCGCCAGCCCGGCACCATGATCGTGCACAACGACGAGGAAGGCGGTATCAGCCACGTCACCACGCAGTTCTATCGCATTCTTCCCGAAGACCAGCAGCACCCGCCGCTAAGGGTGGAACCGCCACCGCGGGTGATCCATCTGCGTTCGGAAGGGGATGAAGGCAAGAAGACAGGAGAAGATTGATTGCCCAGGGAGGATGAGCCCTGGGGGGTACGGCTCTTCTGAATTTGCAGAGGGAATTGTCTGATTCTATTTTCAGTAAATAAATCAATGGGTTATTGATTTATTTGGGGTTCTGCATGGGTTTGTCGCTACGGATGTGGTTGTGGGTGAGTTGTTCTTTAATCGTAGCGAGAGAGTGAGAAGCAGGGTTCTTGCGTACGGGCGTTGGCTCTTATAAGTGTGCAATCTCAAATTTTTGCTAAAACTTTTTAAAACTCTATAGCCTTGATTTAAAAGGCTTTCAGATGATTTTTCCTTTAAATATTTCAAAATTTAAAATGGGCGGCTCCATGATGGAATTGCATGTTTTTTATCTCGTAAAGTTGCTTGAAAGTTCGATTTGATTGTTATTGGCGATTCTGCGGCAGTCATTTGACGATGCAGTAATAGCTTATTAGCGTCACGCCCTTCGTAGCTCTTGTCGTCACGCTTTCGAAGGATCGGATATGTCTCTCTCCACGCTCGGGATGAGGTTGTGCTGTGCCTTGTCCTGCCTGCTGCTGTTTAGCGCGCTGCATAGCGCCGCTGTCGCGCCGATGCCTGGTACCACCTTCAACCTGGGCGCCCAGTCCTTCATCCGCGGCTACAAAGACCCGAGCCTGAACGGCGACAGCGGCTACTGCTGGCGCAACGATCTGCGCTGGACTCGCCCGATGGGCAACCACCTTGTCACCGGCGTGAGCTTTACCCATTCCCTCGAACGTCCCGAAGCCTTGAGTGAACGGGAAACCCCGACCCATTTCCGCCTGGATTTCTATCTCTGATTGCACTGATTCATTGAGGCTTTTGACATGGACGTTCGCCAACTCGCCTTTCTGGCCCGCCAGCCTTCCGCCACCCTGCAAGCGCGGGATTCGTTCTGGGGGCTGTCCAAACGCGGTCTGGCGTTCATCCTGGCTAACGTGATGTTCTGGCAGCCGCTGGTGGCGATGGCCGACGGCATCGTGGTCAACGGCAGCGGTACAACACTGGGACAGGCCGGCAATGGCGTGCCCATCGTCAACATTGCCACGCCCAATGGCGGCGGCCTGTCGCATAACAAGTTCAGCGACTACAACGTCGGCCAGCAGGGGGTGATCCTCAACAACGCCACCGGCCGCACCCAGGAAACCCAACTGGGCGGGATCATTCTCGGCAACCCCAACCTGGGCGGCCGCGCGGCCAATGTGATCCTCAACGAGGTCAACGGCGGCAGCCCCAGCCAGCTCAAGGGCTACACCGAAGTGGCCGGGCAAGCGGCCCATGTCATCGTCGCCAACCCCTACGGCGTGACCTGCAACGGCTGCGGCTTCATCAACACCCCCAAGGCCACCCTGACCACCGGCAAGCCGGTGATCGAGAACGGCCAGGTCCAGCGTTACCAGGTGGACCAGGGCAGCGTCGCCATCGAGGGCGCGGGCCTCAACGCGAGCAATATCGACCAGTTCGAAATCATCACCCGCAGCGCCAAGATCAACGCCGAGATCCAGGCCAGGCACCTGGCGGTGATCGCCGGGGCCAACGACGTCGACGCCAAGACCTTGAACGCCACGGCCCGCACCGCCAACCCGGCGGATGCACCGCAACTGGCCATCGACTCATCAGCCCTGGGTGGCATGTACGCCGGGGCAATCAAACTGGTCGGCACCGAGGCCGGGGTGGGGGTGAAGCTCGACGGCAAGCTGATTGCCAGTGGCGGTGATATCCAACTGGATGCCAACGGCCAGTTGCGCATGGCGGACGCCACTGCCGAGAAGGGCGCGGTGGCGATCAAGGCCGGCAGCCTGGAGGCCCAGGGCGCGGTCTACGCCGGCAGCGAACTCAAGGTACAGACCCGGGGCGACCTGAGCAGCCAGAAAACCCTCGCCGCCCGCGACAGCATCCAGCTGGACAGCGGTGGCCAACTGAGCAACCAGGGCATCATCGAAGCCGGGGTCAATGCCGACAACTCTCGCAACGCCAACGGCGATATCAGCCTCAACGCCCGGGATCTCGACAACCGCGGCAAGAGCATTGTCGCCAGCCGCGACCTGACCCTGAACACGGCCCAGACCCTGGACAACCGGGGCGGTACCCTGAGCGGGCAGCGCCAGGTGACGGTCAGTGCCGGGACTCTGGATAACAGCCGTCAGGGCAAGCTGCTGAGCGCCGAGCGCCTGCAACTCGATGCCGAGCAAGTGCGCAACGGCCAGGGCGGCCTGATCAAGAGCCAGCAGTCACTCGATGCCAACCTGGGCCACCTGGGCAACAGCGGCGGCGAGCTGTCCAGCCAGGGCAGCAGCACCCTGGTACTGGCCGGCATGGACAACCTCACCGGCGTGGTACTGGCGCAACAGACCCTGGAGATTACCGGTACTGCGGAACTGGACAACCAGGGCGGGCTGCTGTCGGGCTGGCAGGGCCTGACCCTCAATGGCACGGGCTTGAACAACAGCAACAAGGGCACCGTCTCCAGCCTCAAGGGCGGTGTCGAGGTCACCCTCAGCGACGCCTTGAACAACAGCCAGGGCGGTGGCCTGGTCAGCCAGCAGGCTCTGGACGTCAAGGCCGCCAGCCTCGACAACAGCCTCAAGGGCATGATCTCTAGCGCGGGTGCACAGAGCCTCAAACTCAGCGACCGGCTGGACAACAGTCAGGGCGGCTCCATCGACAGCGCCGCGACCCTGACCCTGCAGGCCATGACCCTGGGCAACAACGGCGGCACCCTTGACGCCTCGGGTGACCTGACCTTTACCGGCACCGACCTGGACAATGGCACCGGCACTTTCACCGGCAAAACCGCCGTCACCCTTAATCTGTTGGGCGCGTTGAACAATACCCACGGCAAGCTGGTCAGCGGCGGCCCGCTGCGCATCGAACGCGCTGGGCAGATCGACAATCGGGGTGGCCAGATGGCCAGCCAGGGCCTGCTGAGCCTGTTCGCTGCCAGCCTGGACAATCGTAACCGTGGGACCTTGATGGCCAACGACCCACTGACCCTGACCCTGGACGGCGCACTGCAGAACAGCGGTGATGGCTTGATCTACAGCCAGACCGGCGGCCTGCACGTTCAGGTCGGGAGCCTCACCAATGGCAAGGGCACCCTGCAGAGCCAAGGCGCTCTGAACCTGAGCACCGGCGACATCGACAACCAGAGTGGTCGCATCCTGGCCAGGAACGGTAACCTGAACATCGGCGCCGGCCACTTGGATAACCGTGGGGGCGTGCTTTCTAGCGTGCAAGGCTCGATGATCGCCGATCTTCGCGGCGTGCTGAAAAACGGCTACGACCCGAGCAACAACCGCCAGGGCGGCGTGACCCAGGCCCAGCGCCTGACCCTCAAGGCCCTGGCTGGCATAGACAACGACGGCGGGCGGATTTCCGCGCAAAGCGGCGATGCGCTGATCACCACCGGCGATTTCGATAACCGCAACGGTGGCCTCTACGCCAAGGGCCTTGTCAAAGTTAGCGGCGGCCATTTCGACAACAGCGGCAACAACGGGCAAATCGCCGGCCAGCAGATTAATTTCGACCTCAGCGGCGCTCTGAATAACCACAAGGGCATCATCGAAAGCGACAGCAGCCTGACGATCAAGGCCGCCAGCCTCGACAATCAGACCGGCCAATTGCGCGCCCTGGGAGACGGTGGCGATACACGGCTGGAGCTCGGCGGATTGTTCGACAACCGCGATGGCTCTCTGGAAACCGCCAACCAAAACCTGGCCTTCGACGCTGGCAGCTTCAACAACCGTGGCGGCAGCGTGCTGCACAGCGGCAACGGCCTGTTCGGCCTGTCCATGGCCAACCTCGAGGATGTGGGCGGGCGCCTGAAAACCGCCGGTCAGCTGATCCTGGAAGGCGAACGCTGGACCAACAGCAGCTCGATCCAGGCCGGGAAACTGACAGTCAACGTCAACCACCTGACCCAGGCCCGTACGGGCCAGCTCCTAGCCGGCAATGGCCTGATAGGCAGCGGCGTGAACTGGATCAATGACGGCCTGATCGGCAGTGATGCAGGCGTCAATATCGACCTCAGTGGTCATTACAGCAGCAAGGGCCGACTCAGCAGCTTTGGGCAACTGGACCTAAAAGCTGCCCAAGTGGACCTGGCAGACAGTGCCAGTATTGCTGGCGGCGGCAACACCACAGTCTCGGTGTTCGGCCAGTTGAACAACGCAGGGCGCCTGAGCGCTGCGGCCGGGCTCACGCTCAACGCGAGTGGCATCAACAATCAGGGCACCCTTGGGGCTGCCCAGAACCTGACCTTGACCACCGGCGGCCTGCTCAACGATCACGGGCTGGTGTTCAGTGGCGACGACATGGGGCTGCGGGTCGACACCCTGACCAACAGCTACGGCAACGTTTACAGCCTCGGTCATCTGACGATCGATCGCGATGGTCAGGGGGCTCTGGCCAGCCGCATCGCCAACCGTTCCGGCACCCTGCAAAGCGATGGTTCCATGACGCTTGCAGCCAGCACCCTTGAGAACATGCGCGATGTGCTGGCCACCAACAACGGCGGCATCTACACCGCCAGAATTGGTGAAGTCGCCTGCATCGAGGGCTACAACGCCGGTGACTGTGGCGGCAAACGCAATCACGTGTGGGAGATCGTTCAGCGCGACAAATTCGAAGTCACCGAAGCGAGTGCGGCGTCGAGCATTGCCGCGGGCGTCAACCTGAATATCAACGCCGGCGACCTGCTGAACCAGAGCAGCAGTATCAGCGCTGCCGGCAACCTGGTGGCCACGGTCAACAACCTGACCCACAGCGGCGTGGAAACCGGCGAGACCGAAACCACCCGGGTGTTCATGTCGGCGCGGACCAAAAATGCCAGTGCCTGGTACAACGTCGCTAACGCTGTCACCAACCGATACTGGTTCCAGAGTGCGGGTTATACGCCTGATGACCTGGGTGGTCTGGAAGGCGCGCTGGCCGGTTTTATCGGCATGACCGAACGTGAGTGGGTCGGCCTGGGGACGACGAAAAAACTCGCCGGTGGTGATCAAAGCTATGCCGCAGTGATTCAGGCCGGGGGAGCGGTGAGCATCAAGGCCGGCAATGGCTTCGACAGCAGCGTGGTCCGTCCGGGTTACACCTATGTCGGCAGCGGTGCGCGTACCGATACCCAAGTACCGGATACCGCCTTCGCCACTCGCATCAGCCTCAGCCCGCAACTGCCCCCAGACCTGACCCAGCAACAGGTCAACCCCCTGGCCCTGCCTGGCTTTAGTCTGCCCGCTGGGCAGAACGGTCTGTTCCGCCTCAGTGGTCAGAGCAGCAGCGCCACACCAGCTCCGGCGCAGATCGCCGGCCTGCCGGATGCCGCGAACCTTACCCGGCCGCACAAGTACCTGATAGAAACCAACCCGGTACTCACCGACCTCAAGCAGTTCATGAGCTCGGACTACCTGCTGTCCAGCCTCGGTTACAACCCGGACGACAGCGCCAAACGCCTGGGGGATGGCTTCTACGAGCAGAAGCTGATTCAACAAGCGGTACAAGCCCGTACCGGCCAGCGTTTTATCGACGGCCAGAACAGCGACGAACAGCTGTTCAAGTACCTGATGGACAACGCCATTCAAAGCCGGCAACAGCTCAACCTGTCGGTGGGCGTGGCCCTGACCTCCGAGCAGGTGGCGGCCCTGACCCACGACATCGTCTGGCTGGAAAGCCATGAAGTGAACGGCGAACAAGTGCTGGTGCCCGTGCTCTACCTGGCCCAGGCCAAGAACCGACTGGCCCCGAACGGCGCCCTGATCGCGGGTAACGACGTCAACCTGATCGCCGGCCAGGACATGAACAACGTCGGCACCCTGCGCGCGACCAACAACCTGTCGGCCCAGGCCGGGCAGAACCTGATCAACAGCGGCCTGGTGGAAGCCGGTAATCGCCTTGACCTGCTGGCCGGCAACGACCTGGTGAACAAGGCCGGCGGCATCATCGCCGGGCGTGACGTGAGCCTCGCCGCAACCCGGGGCGACGTCATCAACGAGCGCACCCTGACCTCGCACCAGAGCAGCAACGGCAGCTACGCCCAGCAGCGCGACTTCGTCGACAACGCCGCCCGGGTAGAAGCGGCGAACAGCCTGGTGATCAGTGCCGGGCGCGACATCAACAACAACGGCGGCGTACTCAAGAGCGGAGCCGACACCAGCCTCAAGGTCGGTCGCGACGTCAACCTGAGCGCTGTGGAACAGGTGGTCAGCAACGACCGCGGCGTGCGCTACAACGACCTCAGCGTGACCCAGAACGGCTCCAGCCTGCAGGCCGGTCGCGACCTGGCCATCAGCGCCGGGCGCGACATCACCGCCATCGCCAGCCAGATCGAAGCCAAGCGCGATGTGGCGATGACCGCCACGGAAAACCTGAGCCTGGTTTCAGCGGCCAATGAGCAGCATGCGTATAGCAAGACCAAGAAGGTCACCAGTCAGGAGGATCATGTTCAGCAGGTGGGCACTAGCCTAAAAGGTGGTGGTGATGTGACCTTGAGTGCGGGACAGGAATTGGCCCTGATCGCTAGTCGTGTAACGGCGGGTGATGAGGCTTATTTGGTCGCTGGTAAAAACCTCGCCCTCAAAGCTGCCGAAGATCAGGACTACAGCTTCTACAGCAAAACCAAGAAGTCTTCTTCGGGTAAGAAGTTCCGCCTTGATGAGACCGAAAGCATTTCCAATGTGGGTAGCTTGGTCAGTGCCGGTACTAACAGTGTCCTGGTAGCTGGAGAAAACCTGCAATTGCAAGGTAGTGCGGTGATCGCTGAAAAAGGCAACGCACAACTGGTAGCGGGCAAGAATGTCCAGATCCTTGCTGTTACCGACTCCGAGAGTGATCGGCATGAGCGTAAGCAGAGCAAGAGCAGTTGGGGCGGACTGAAGTCGAGCAAAGTTGAAGATAAAGTCAGCGAAACTCGTACCACGGCTATTGGCAGCATGGTGTCGGGTGACACCGTCAGTGTGACTGCCGGCAGGGATGCGACTGTTACCGGGTCTTCGTTGGTCAGTACGGGAGACTTGAGCGTACAGGCTGTTCGAGATCTCACGATTGATGCTGCAACGAACACTTTTTCGCGCACAGAAATACATAAGCAAAAAAATCGTGATCTGACGGGGGTGTTGACTGCCAATAACCTTGGCTTGGATGACATTACTGGTAACCAGCATCTTTCCATCAGCAGTCAGAAGCACGATAGCAATGCGCAGGAAACGACCCTTACGGGTAGCACCATTGGTTCCAGTGCAGGCAACGTAACGTTGACTGCGGGGCGAGAGCTCAAGATTGTCGCCAGTGATCTGGTCAGTACTAAGGACATGTCCCTGAGCGGGGCGGATGTCACCATTGCGGCAGGTACTGAAACCGCCAGGCAAACCAGCTCTGACAGCTCGAGGAGCCTGGCTGTTGGGCGAGTGGTCGGTGGGGTGGTGATTGATACCGCCAAGAGTATTCGCAACGATATTCGTGCCGCCAAGGAGGCTGACGATAGCCGGCTCAAGGCAGTCAAGGGGGCTCAGGCACTGCTTTCTGCTTACAACGCTGTGGGTAATCAGGACTCAGGTTCCGCGCAAGAGTCTGAGGGCAAGCCTGCCAACAGCAGTGGCTCGTTGATCAAGATCGGTACCGAACTTGCCAATACACGCAGTAAAAGTTCCAGCGAATACGACAGTGAAACCGCCAAACAATCAACCCTGACCAGTGGTGCGGGGTTGGTTATTAGTGCTGGCGGCGATGGGGCAGGGGCCAAGGGTGATATCCACGTCATTGGTAGCAGCCTAAAGGCTGAAAACACGGCCTTGATAGCCAAGAGCGATATCGTGCTGCAAAGCGCTCAAGATCGTGCGCAATGGGACAACCAGAACACCAACAGTAAAACAAGTGTTGGCGCCAGTTTTAATATTGGCGATCAAAATGGTTTCACTCTGGATCTTGGAGCACAGATTGCGAAAGGCATGGGGACTGGGCATTCAGTCACTCAGGTCAATAGCACTATTGACACTGGCTTACTACTTCTGACCAGTGGCCAAGACACTACCTTGGCTGGGGCGCAAGTCAGAGCAGACACGATCAAGGCTGATATTGGCGGCAACTTGAATATCGCCTCCCGGCAAGATGAGGCCAGCCAGAAGAACCAGCAAAAGAGCGCTGGTGCGGGAGTCAGTCTCTGTATCCCACCTTTTTGCTACGGATCCATGGTCACCGCCTCGGGAAATATTGCTGGCAGCAAGATGAACAGCGATTACAAGGCGGTAACGGACCAGACCGGGCTGTATGCGGGTAAAGGCGGATATGACATTCATGTAGGTGAGACCACCCAGTTGCAGGGGGCGGTCATCGCCAGCAATGCCAATGCTGAGCAGAACCGTTTGGATACGGGACGCCTGCTTGTTAGTGATATCAAGAACAAGAGTGAAATCAAAAGCCAAGCCGCGAGCTTGAGCGCCTCCTATACCAGTACCAAATGGGACAATCCGCGCGGTCCAGTGACCCCTGATGATCAAAGGAAGTGGGCACATTCGGAGACCGGGGGCACTCTGCCGATCGCGCTCAAGGAGTCGGATCACAGTAGCACCCGCAGTGCGATCAGTGAGGGAACCATCACCGTTCGTGATCCGGCTGGTGCCAATGATCTGGTGGGCTTGAATCGGGATACGGCCAACGCCAATCAGCGCCTGGACCGCCCTGACGAGAAGGCCATGCAGGAGCGTATTGACCTTATCCAGAGTTCAGCGCAACTGGCGAGCAGCGTTATCAATACTGTCGCGAAGGCTAAAGCGGATGCGGCCAATAAGGCGAAGCGAGAAGCAGAGAAGTCGCAGAACCCAGAGCAGATAGCGGCAGCCAATGCCGCTGCTCAGGATGCGGCTAGTTGGAATGTGGGTGGCGACAAGCGAATCATGGCCGATATCGCCTCTGGCTTGGTTGCCGCCGGGTTGGGAGGGGCAGGAGGTTCGACTGCTGTTGGTGTTGTTGCTTACACGTCATCGGCTGACGTGTTCAAGAAAATCGGTGATTACGCAGATGCCCAGCACAAAAATCCCAAGGCGGACAGTGCTACCAAGGCGGCTTGGGCTGAGGGTGGTGCGGCGAGGGTTCTGTTGCATGCATTGGCTGGTGCAACGATAGGCTTGTCTAGCGGGAACGCTGGAAGTGGTGCGTTAGGGGCAGGGACATCTGCAGCGCTCATGCCGGCTATTGCTGAGGCGTTGAAGAGCAGTGGTATTGAGGAATATAACCAGGATGCTATTGCAGCGCTAATTGCAACTAGCTTGGGTGGAAGCCTGGGAGCTATTGGAGGGGTTTCTGGCGCTGTTGTTGCAGGAGAAAATGCGTCCGGAGTTGAGGTTTATAATCGTCAGATACATCGTGAACAAGAAATTCCTCTGTTGAAGAAGAAAGCAGAGGACTTGGAGAAAACACTTGGTAAACCAAAGTCAGATGCGTTGTGGGAAGATCTTCTGATTTTGGCAAGTGGTGCAAAACTAGATGAAGTAGAAAAGGCACGTTTAGATGCTCTGGATAAGAAATGGGGGAACGACCCTACAGCCGACTGGTTCAGATTAGATCTGGATATTGCAAAAGAAGAAGTTAGGAAGCTAGCTGATCAAAAAATCCCTTTAACTTGGGCGGATGGACGTCCAATTGTTGCACACGGTGCTCCTGTCTATGCATTTTCTTCGACCGGCGCACAGTTTAAGGACTCGAGCTTATTTAATGTTCTAGGTAAAGGTTACTATGGCGAGTTGTCTCTTGCTGAGAAATGGAATCAATATGGTAAGCAGCAAACGACGGAGCATGCTAAGGAGATTTTAGATATCTCCAGCTCGTATCTGAGTACCAAAGACGCCGCTGATCGATTAATGTCTTTGGCGGTGAAGAATACAGCGCCAGTAGGCATAATCGATGAAGTGATTCTCACGGTTGGGATGCCGGGTGGTAAACTCACTCTCAAGGCGATTGAGGCAGCGTTGGTCAAACGGCAGGAGGCTAAGTTACTTGCCGGAAAAGGAGGTGCTTTCCTTGAAGAACCTCCTATTAAAATGTCTGATAACGTCAGGGAGTTATACTCAAAAGGAAAATATCGTGAAGCTCTAGATGTTCATTATGAGGACTTGGTTAGGCGTAAAGTTGGAGGGGAATCTCAAGTTATTAATGGTAGAGAGATTGATGTTGTTACAGATGTTGCGTTGATTCAAGTTAAAAGGACATATTCGGCTATTGAAAAGCCAAATAATTTTCTTAATAAAGCGACGCGAAACCAAATTAAGTTTACTATTGAAACTGCAGTGGAGCAGGGTAAGCGAGCTGAGTTTTGGTTTAAATATGGTGTTTCTTCTAAAGTAAGGAATTACATTGAAGGGAAAGGCGGTATTGTTAAAGTCGGACTGGGGGAATAATGTCTAGTTATATTTCGATAAGAGGCTGGGTTGAGTGCGATTTTGATGAGGTATCGACTGTAAAGAATTCTGCGATTGAGTCATGGGGGGTATGTGATAAATATGGCTTGGGTAGAAAAGCTGCAGATTTGTATTGGAAGGGGTGGTCATTCCCAAATGCGCCTATAAATTGGAGAAGCTATGTGTTTTATGGCGCTGTAGTAAATTCGCAAGCATATGACTTTTTTAAATTTGTTTTGAGTAATATCGCTAATCTAAATGCTGATTTTGACGGGGTTTTTTATGTTGATTTTGAAGGCTTAGATGATTCGCGGACACTGAAGATTGAAAATGGTTATTTGCTTGATGAGCATAGATAGGTTTCTTGTTTTTATAGATGGTGTTAATGCAAACAAGGAAGCTTTAAGACGAAGGAATGGAGTTCAGTTCCGATCTCAGGCTGTTAGGGAAATCCTGAAGAAGACTTCCCGAATCTGGTGAAATACGCCGATCCCGTTGCCCGAGTATCCCGATGAAGCAGATGACTTTCGCCGATGCCGAGTACGCCGGCAAGCGTAAGCAAGCCCGCAAGGAGCTGTTCCTGATCGAGATGGATCAGGTGGTGCCGTGGAAAGGTTTGATTGCCCTCATCGAGCCCGGCCGCCCGGCCTATCCGTTGATGGCGATGCTGCGCGTCCATCTGATGCAGAACTGGTTTGGCTACAGCGATCCGGCGATGGAAGAGGCATTGTACGAGACCACCATCCTGCGCCAGTTCGCAGCACCTACAAGAAGCACGGAAAACGCAGCTTGTTGTACCGAATGAAGCGCAAGATCGGGAGAGCCAAGGCGCAGACACGCGCCAAGGTCGAGCATCCGTTTCGTGTGATCAAGCGCCAGTTCGGCTACACCAAGGTGCGCTTCCGTGGGCTGAATACCGCGCAGTTGGTCACGCTATTCGCTCTTTCAAATCTGTGGATGGCGCGCCGGCACTTACTGACGAATACGGGAGAGGTGTGCCTGTGATGCAGGTAGTAGCGGTCGCGAGGTGCTCGCGGCGGCTAAAAACACAGAAGTGAGCGGGTGATTTGGTCATTTTAGATCGACTCCCTGCTTTCAAAAACGGTAGGTGCGGAAGTCGGCCAAAAATATCGGACTACTTCAGACCATCCCTAGCCGATTACGTATAGAAAACCTCCGTAGTCAAGCCCGGTATGTGCAGTGGAAGTTTTGTGGTAGGTGAAATTTTTGGAAAACAACCATACTTTTGATTTGAGGACTTTTCAGGGGCTTCGGGAATTAAGCCATGATTGGTGAATTTGTTAGATCTGTTATAAGTGAAGATCTTCTTAAGGGGGATATTGGTTTTTGTGGCTATAGCCTAGATGAGCTGGAGAAAATCAAGAGACTTTACGATATCCGTATCAGTGGTCAACTACAGTCATTTTTACTTGAAATGGGGCGAAGTGATGGAGGGTTGATTGGGGACTCATTTATCCAATTGTATCGCCCGTCTTGGCGAGTACGTACTCATTTGCTTTTTCAGGTTGGTTTCTTGAGTCAGATGCAAGAAGCCGGGCATTATGAATTTCTGAATAAGCCATTTGTCTTAGCCTGGGTTTCTGAGACTCAGTACTATTTTATTCAGACTTTAATGGGCGATGATGCAGTTTATCATTACGATTCAAATGTGAAATGTGTTGTAAAAACCGAGTGGGACCTGCTTGGTTTGTTGAAAATGTTGATGTGTGCAAACGGCGGCGATATTAAAGCTGGGGTTGTTGGTGATTTGTTAGAGATCTGATCAATACTTATCTCAAAAGAGGGCATTATAAAGTCTTGGCGTTATGAGGCGGAGGTCAAAATAAGTTGTTTTGTTTTTTAGAAGTTAGATTGTCTGGCTCTTGTAAGAGGACTTGCTCTTATGTTGAAACGGAAAGTATGGGGGTATGCGCTGAGCTCAACAGGCTCGTGGTTGTTCAGCTTTGGGAAGGAGGTAATGAAATTGGATGCTGAATTTTAGTCGATGGTTTGAATAGCTGCGGATGTGTGATGAATTATGGGCTGTGTAAAGGGACTAGCAAAAAATGGAAATGAAAGGGCCTCAAGGAACAGGGAATTCACATTTAATTTTTGAGCAGTAGTTTGTGAAACTAATAGTTGTTGGTTTCGAAGCGAAAAGTAAAGGAGTCTATTCAGTTCTTTTGAAGTATGGTGCGCGGAAGCTTGTGAGGGAAGTGAGGGTATGTGAAGGCGCTGTGTTATATGCTGAATATGGATCAAGTCTGCAGGAGATTCTGCATAGAAACGTTGGGGAAGCAAAAAATATGCATCGTCTAATATTTAAGTTGCATCGACAAGAGTTTGTAAAACTTCCTTTATGTATCGGAGATTTCTAGTTTTCCGAAGAGGCTGATGTTGAAATTTTTCTGACTAGCTACCTGGTTGTTGGTGTAGGGTGGCTTGGGTTTATTAGAGCGGAATAAAGAATCCCAAGATGGCAGGGCTCTGTTTCATACTTACAATGAGTGAGAGTTTGATTTGGCTTATTCGAATTTAGAGTTTTCTGGGCAGTTTACGCGGATTCATGATCTGGACTTGAGTATTGCCTGCTTTCTAGTAATAGAGTCCGGAAAATATGTAAGCTCGGAAGCTTTGGATGATATGTTTGATTCTTGGGTCGATTCGATTTCGTATGGCGGCCCTGGTTGTATTGATCTGCAGCTAGATAAATTTCTGAAAAGCCAAGAGTATGCTGATGTAGTTGTAGGCTTGATTGATAGGGTGATCCAAGAGTTGTATTCAATAGCGGATGTTTATCCGAAAGAGAAATTGAACTCGATGCTGGCAGGCGTAAAGATAACTTTGAATGCGGACTATGAAGTTAAGTTGATAAGAACTGCTTTAGTTGGGTTGCGAAAAGTCATTGTAGGTGAAGGATAGCTCATGGGCTGCATGATGAATCAGATGATTTTTCACTAATTCCTGAGTCTTTGATTTTTTCAAGATTGAAAGAAGGTTTGAAAAAGAAGCTCTGCTGTGACCTGCATCAAGTTTGTTTTTTCTAGTTTGTCAGCCTTCGGATCATAGTGGGCTATATATTAAGTAAGAGTCACGTAAGTGATGAGTTTTTAGAGTGAAGAAGAAAATATATTATGGTGTAATCGCGCGTGGTACAGAGATATGTATGCATGTATTTTGCATTTTTAAGTGAGATGTAGCATGAGCATTAAACTTAAGACAGAGGCGGGAGTGTTAGAGTTTATTGTCAAAAATATGAAGGCTAAGGATAGTTTTTTTGACTTCGATATTGTCAGTATTTGGTATGATAAATATTCTGGCTGTTTACCGGCTGATTTCTTTTGTAGTTTGAATTTCGATGATATAAATAGGCTTGTTGATTATTTCTATAGGCATAAATTGTCAGTGCTTACTAATCAGGTTAATGAGTCACTGGTTTATATGCCTTTGGAAAGCGACTTTCAAATAAGGTTCATGGCCGGGGAGGCTGAAAGCATGGAAGATGGATACTTTTCCATAGGTTTTTTATTTAACCTTGGAAGTAGTTGCGAAGAATCTTCGAATGTATATTTTGGGTTCGAGGCTGGTATTGATTTTTTAGCGGTAGATGACTTTTGTGTTTCTTTGAAGGAACTGGTGACCGTTGAGCAGTAGATGATTTTCTAGTAATCCACGGTTTTCAAAGTGTTTTAATCTGGTAAGCCATGATGAAAGAAGTATCTCCTCTAATATGTACATCGTGTGAAGAACAGCTCGATGTGTTTAACGAGGGTTCTACCCAAGGATTAAGGTGTTCCGGTTGTGGCTGGTCCTTGGTTACTACACATATTTCAGACATTAAAATCGATGAGCGAGAATATAAAATTTTTTGTAGCGGTAATTATAAAAGCGAAGCACATGTGCGAGTTGTATCCGAGGTGGCAGGTTACAATTTTTTGATGTCCAGAAAAGCACTGCAGAAAGGCCAATTTCTTCTGTTCTCCGGGCAGGCTGTTGAGGTTTCTCGGGTCAGGAAAATGCTTGGTCATGCAGGGGTTTTATGTACCATCACACCTGATTTTAAGTGGGGTTGATCAGGTGGCGATTGTTGTTTGCTAAGCCTCTAAGGTGAATAAGTTAGTTCTTTCAGTAACTTAGCTGCAACTTCCGAAAGTACAGGCTATACATCAACCTCCCTTGAATACTCCCGCTCCTGCGGAAGCAGTCTGCTGGCCCGCTCCAAGTCCCCTTCCTGAATGAGTCGATGAATCTCGTGCGCCAACGGCGTGACATCGGTAATGCGCTTGATCCACTGGTTCACATACAACTGCACAGCCTCCTTGCTCAGGCCAATCTGAATGGCCCGATGTTCCTGTGGCCGCAAGTACAGATCCCGTTCCGGGTCCCACTGAATCCGCACCGGCGACTGGTCTTTCAACTTCAACCATTCTTCCTTGCTCATGGACTCGTCGGCATGGCTCAAGCAGCCGTTGGCCAGGGCCCATTCAAAGCCTTCGCGGCTGATGTCGATGGCTAGGATGCGCGTTTGTCCGGCGTCCTTAAAACCCCAGCCGGCGCGGTACATCATCCAGAGGAAAGACGGCTTTATCCAGGTCATGCGCTCCATCTTGAACGGTGGGGAGACGAAGGTGCCGTGGGCCAGGGCGGCGTCGGCGATGCTGTCGGAGTAGGCCTGGTAGACGCGGATGGTGTCGGCGTCGTAGAGCGCGCGGATCTGGCGCTGGGGGATTTCTGTAGCGGGTTTATGCATGGCATTTCCTTATGAAGAATGGGCGGCCGGGAAGCCGCCCTGGGGTGTTTTAGAGTACGGCCTGTTGTTGCAAACGCCGTGATGTCACATCCAGCAGATCACAGCCATCGCGCAGCAGGATGCTGCACACCAGGGTCAGTTCCTGCAGTAGCACCGGTTCGCTGCGCAGGGTCTCGGCGGCGAAGTTCTCCAGCAGTTGGGTCGCGGCGCGGATGCGAAAGGCTGCGGCGTCGTGCAACACATCGATGGGCGCCTGGGTGTCGATCAGCAGGGAAGGAATCAGGCAGTCGTGGCCGGTTAGGGATATATAACGGTTCATTAGTACACCTCGCTTAATGGATCGATGTACTCGTTACTCCGGTCGCCAAACCAGGTCGCCATATGGGCGACGGCCGGACTATAAGCCGCGAGCTTGCGAGGGTGCAAGGCAAGTGTGGTGGCGTCTTTTCCGAGAGCGTTGTAGGGCTTTTTCCGTACACATCTATCCCGCTTGCGACTGTATTTCCAGGTGTTTAGCCAGGGCGCTTTTGGCGAACGGTCGGCTAGCCTGTATGTACATTTGTAAATACGAAATTGCTCATGTACGTTGCATGGGACGAGGCCAAGAACCACGCCAACATGCTCAAGCACGGCATCGATTTCAACGATGCGGTGCTGATGTTCCAGCGCCCGGTGCTGTCCTTGCGCGATGAGCGCCTGGACTACGGCGAGGAGCGCTGGGCCAGCCTCGGTTGGATCAGGGGCCTGGTGGGCGTGGTGGTCCATACCGAGCGGCGGGGTCATGCGGTGCGCATTATCTCGGCGCGAAAAGCCACTAAGCGGGAGGCTAAATATTATGTCCAACGGATCGAAAACTGATTGGGATCGCCTGGCGAAAACCGATGACCAGGGCATCGATACTTCTGATATTCCCGAGCTGGATGACGATTTCTTTCGCCGCGCCGAGGTGCACCTGCCGGGCAAGAAGGCCGTGACCATTCGCCTGGATGCCGATGTGCTGGAGTGGTTCAAGGGCCAGGGCGCGGGTTACCAGACGCGGATCAACCAATTGCTGCGCCAGTACATGCAGGCCCACCGGGACTGAGGCCTGTGCATCATTTCAGGAGGCGGGCGGATGGCCCGCCGCTCTTTCCGGCCGGCCGTGGAGGGTGGTCGCCATTGCGATTCCTGTCTGAAATATTCATTTACAACTACCCCCGTCCTCAAGCTCAATCTGCTCCCTTGCCTGGTGCGAAGGAGTGCGCTCTTTCGTGCAGGCTATAGTCTTGTGCTCACCCTGACCTCATCCGCAAATAAGGTGCTTTCGTATGTCTCGCTTTGCCTCCCGCAATACTTGGCTGGCCGTTGGTGCCGCGTTGCTGTGCCTGCACTTGCCCGTGCAGGCACAGGAGCGTTTTACCCTGAACATTCCCGGGGTTTCGGATGACCGGCTGTTCACTACGGGCAATGCCAGCGATGCCAAGGGCTGTGGCGGGCACAATAATTCCCCGGCCTTGAACTGGACCGCCGGCCCGACCGGGACCTTGAGCTACGCCATCGTCATGCACGACCCGGACGGGGCCAAGGGCCAGGGCGTGGATCACTGGGTGCACTACGGCATCAAGCCCACCACCCGGCAGATTCCCGCCGGTGCCGGCAACAAGCCGAACCTGGAAGGGCTGGCCGGCCTCAACAGCCGCAACGGTACTTCCTATATGGGCCCGTGCCCGCCGGTGGGTGACAGCGCGCACCACTACATCATCCAGATCTACGCCCTGGACCTGCCGCCGGAAGCCCTGCCCGCCGGGCTGACCCGCGCCCAACTGCTGGAAAAGATCAACGGTCACGTACTGCGCAACAGCAGTGTGGTGCGCCGCTATTCCCGCTGAGTGAAATTTTTTTCGAAGGCTTAACCCGAATCGCCCAGGGGCTTCGTCTGAAGGGGGGAATGGATCATTTCTTTCCGAGGTCAGCCCCATGTCCCTTCCCGTGCATTTCCTTCGTCCGGCCGCCCAGGGTTTTGCCGCCGGCCTGTTGCTGGCAGTTGCCGGCTGTGGTGTGTCGTCCAAGCCCGAATCCGCTGCCGGCTCGTCAACCCAGGGAGCATTGCAGGCTGCGCCTCAAGCGCAGTACGAGGTGCAGCATGCCGATGCCACCATGGCCAAGCGCGCTGTGCATCCCATGAGGTTGTCAGCGCCGATGCCGGCGCCCATTAGCTCACGGGATTCGCTGGTGGCCGGTTACCGCGACGAGCCCCGGGAGCAGTACCAGAAACTGCCGGACAACCCGATCCACAGCGTCGCCGAAGCACCGGTCTCGACCTTCAGCGCCGACGTCGATACGGGTGCCTATGCCAACGTCCGCCGCTTGCTCAACCAGGGCAGCCTGCCGCCGGAGGGCGCGGTGCGCCTGGAGGAACTGGTCAACTACTTCCCCTACGATTACGCCCTGCCCACGGACGGCTCGCCCTTCGGCGTGACCACCGAGCTGGCGCCGTCGCCGTGGAACCCCCATACCCGCCTGCTGCGCATCGGCATCAAGGCATCGGATCGCGCGGTGGCGGAGCTGGCCCCGGCCAACCTGGTGTTCCTGGTGGATGTCTCCGGCTCCATGGATCGCCGTGAAGGCCTGCCCCTGGTGAAAAGCACCCTCAAGCTGCTGGTGGATCAACTGCGGGACCAGGATCGGGTGTCGCTGGTGGTCTACGCCGGTGAATCACGGGCGGTGCTGGAGCCCACGTCCGGTCGTGACAAGGCGAAGATCCGCACTGCCATCGACCAGCTCACCGCGGGTGGTTCCACGGCGGGCGCCTCGGGTATCCAGCTGGCCTACCAGATGGCCCAGCAGGGTTTTATCGACAAGGGCATCAACCGCATCCTGCTGGCCACCGACGGCGACTTCAACGTCGGCGTCAGCGACTTCGACAGCCTCAAGGCCATGGCCGCCGAGAATCGCAAGAGTGGTGTCTCCCTGACCACCCTGGGGTTCGGTGTGGACAACTACAACGAGCACCTGATGGAGCAACTGGCCGATGCCGGTGACGGCAACTACGCCTACATCGACAATCTGCGCGAAGCGCGCAAGGTGCTGGTGGACCAGCTCAGCTCGACCCTGGCGGTGGTGGCCAAGGACGTGAAGCTGCAAGTGGAGTTCAACCCGGCCCAGGTCAGCGAATACCGCCTGCTGGGTTATGAGAACCGTGCACTCAAGCGAGAAGACTTCAGCAATGACAAGGTCGACGCCGGTGAAATCGGTGCAGGGCATACGGTTACCGCGTTGTATGAAATTGTCCCGGCTGGCGAGAAGGGTTGGCTGGAGCCGCTGCGTTATGCCCAGGCCAAGGCGCCGCAACAGAGTGGCAAGCAGGGCGAACTGGCCATGCTGCGGCTGCGCTACAAGGCGCCGGAAGGCGGCAGCAGCCGCCTGATCGAACGGCCCATCAGTGCCCAGCAGCCGGGCAGCCTGGCGGCGGCCAGCCCCGACCTGCGCTTCGCCGCAGCCGTGGCGGCGTTCTCCCAGCAGCTCAAGGACGGCCGCTACACCGGCAACTTCAGCCTGGCCGACACGGTCAAGCTGGCCCAGGGCGCCAAGGGTGCCGACCCTTACGGCCTGCGAGGCGAGTTCGTACAGCTGGTGGAGCTGGCGCAAAGCCTGCAAACTCAGGCGCCGAAAGCCCAGGCGGCGCAGCCCGTGGACTTGAGCCAAGTGCAGAGCCGCCTTGAGTAGACCTCAGACCCGCAGTGAACAGGAGTTCAACCGCCCTATGTCTGCTGCCCAATCCACCAGCGACGCCAGCAGCGATGAAACGCTGCTGGCGCGTTACCGTGCCGGAGACCCCGCGGCCTTCGAGGTGCTTTACCAGCGCCATCGCCAGGGCTTGTATCGCTTTGTGCTGAGCCTGTGTGGCAAGGCCGAGCTGGCGGATGAGGTCTACCAGGAAACCTGGCTCAGCCTGATCCGCAGCACCAGCCAGCCCCAGGGCCGGGCCAGCTTTCGTACCTGGCTGTACCAGATTGCCCGCAACCGCTTGATCGACCACTGGCGCAAGCACGGCCAGCGCAACCCGTTGCACGACAGCTATGACGAACAACTGCACGGTGAAGCCGACCAAGCCCCCGGCCCCGAACAGCAACTGAGCCTGTGCCGCGACCAGCAGCGTATCGAAGCCGCCCTGCAGGACCTGCCCGAAGACCAGCGCGAGGTGTTCTTGCTGCGGGCCCACGGCGACCTGGAACTGCCAGAAATCGCCAGCCTGACCCAGGCTCCCCTGGAAACGGTGAAAAGCCGTTTCCGCTATGCGTTGAAAAAATTGCGTCGGCTCCTGGCCGAGGAGGTACTCACATGACTGACGCCCGACAGACCCCTACCCCCGAAGAGCAGATGCTGGCGCATATCCGCCAACACAGTACCCAGGAACCACCGGCCCATCTGGATGCCCTGATCCTGGCCACTGCCCGCCGCGAAGCCCCGGCGCCCAAGCCCGGCTTCTGGCAACGCTGGATGCAGGCCTGCCTGCGGCCGCGTTATCAACTGGCTTTTGCCAGTCTGTTTGGCGTGGCGCTGGTCATCGGTTTGCTGCGGCCTTCCCCGGAGCACTATCCACAAGAGCAGGCCTTTGTCCCTGCGCCCGCTCCAGCCCCAGCTGCGCCCATGGCACGCCAGGCGGCGCCACGTTCCGCCGAGTTGGCCGGGGCCTTGAGCGTCCCTGAGCCGGCTGCCCCTTCGCCCATCGCTCCGGCGGCCCCTGTCGGCAGTTTTGCCGCGGCGCCGGAGATGGAAGCGTCCGCTGATGCAGCGCCACCTGCGATGGCCAAGCCCAGGGCCGAGTCGAGCAAGCTGGCCAAGCGCATGTCGGCGCCGGCCGCGCCCCGGGCGATCAAGCGATTGAATGAGCAACTGCAGACAGTGCTGCGTCTATGGGACGAGGGCCAGAACCGCGCGGCGGCCGAGCTGCTGCTCCAGCTGCAGGAAACTTATCCACAGGAGGATCTGGACGCGCGCCTGCAAGCCTTGCGTCGTCAATAAGGTGCGGGGGTTGGCTGTCGCAGCGGAAAACGCGCACTATCTGCCCAGTTTCCAGAAAGTGAGAGGCCGGTCATGGCACCCCGCATCGACCGTATTGCTGCAATGTTGAACTGCCCGATCAAGGGCGCGGAGCTGCGCCAGGCCATCAAGGAAAGCCGCAAGGACTTTGGCCTTGAAGAGGGCGAGGACCTCGATCAGCAGGCCGACGACGAAGACGATCAGGCGGCCCCGCACTCCGACGCCGTCGAGGAGGAGTGATCCGGCAGCCCCGGCGCTCAGGCGTAGGGGGTGGCGGGCAACTCGATGAACTCGGCGCAGGCACCGTCCGCGGTCATGCGCCGAGCCCGTTCCGGCAGCAGCCGGGCGTGGTTTTCCACTTGCCAGCGATACCAGCTCAGGCGCTGCACGATCCGCCGCCGGCAGGGCTCCGGCAATTGCCCCAGCAGGTCGACACTCTCGGGCGCCCAGCGGGCTCGGGTCGAGTAGTAGCAGAACAGGTTTTCCCGCAGGCCGAAACAGTCCTCAATGCTTTCCTCGACGCTGTACGCGTAGCGCTCGAAGCTGGCACTCAGTTGCTGTGCGCCGTCGGCGTTGTCCCGCAGGTAGGCGAAGATCCCCGGCCAATTGATGCAGTACAGGTGCTCGTCCCAATCGCCGTCCCGTGTCAGGTACTGGCCCTGGCCGCGAAAGAACTGCAGCACTTCCTCGCGCTCCAGAGCCACTTCAAAGTTGCTTTTCATCGGGTGTTCCCTTGACGTCGGCGATGCTCACAGATAACGCCACGCATTCGATCACGCAATCGAAGCCGATTTCCAGGCGCAGGTGATAACCGGGGCCCAGGCGAGTGAGCTGGGTGCGCATGCGCCCGTCGAAGCGCGTGCCGCTGACCGCCAGTTCGCTGATGCCCTGGACCTTGAGCACGAAACTGCAGTGGGTCGCCGCCTCGATCACCGGCCAGCTGGCAGGCACAGACAAGCGCGGCAGTTCACCGCTCAGGTGCAGGCTCAGTTGCTCGCCCTGGAACTGCGGGCCCTGGGTCTCCAGGTCATAGGGCGTGGCGGTCACATCGAACTCGGCCCGCCAGGCTTCAGGGTTGTCGATGCCGAACAGCCAATCCCCGCCGAAACGCTCACGGTGCGGGATTGCCCGGCACTCTGCCAGCGAAGGCAATTGCGCGCGGACCAGGTCTTCCTGCCAGCGCTCCCGTGCCGCGTTCAGCAGGCGCTGGAAAAGGTCCCGGCTGTTGTCGATCACCCCTGGCCAGTTGCTGGGCCACTGATCGTATTCGTAGTCGTCCTCGATGGGCTCCCAGATCTGTTCGAAGTCGTAGTCCGGGTCATCCAGGGCCGCTTGCAGCACCTCCACCAGCCGCTGTCGATGCCGGAAATTTTCCCGGGAACCGTGGCGCATCAGGCCGTAGTGGCGGACCAGGTATTCGCGGTCGTCCGGGTCATTGGGGTTGTAGCGGTTCAGTTCGGCATCCAGGGCCGGGGGCATGTCATAGCCCATGAACCAGGTGACCCAGTCGCGTATCTGGGGCTCGAAGGGTTGATTGTGCAGGGGATGGCGCAGCATCGGGACCTCCTGTCCGGGGGCGGCGAATGTAGCAAGTTGCGCCTCGCCAGGACAGCCCGGGGCCGTCATGTGTGCGGGGTGCCGTCCGGGCATCGCGCCGTTTTGCATCGCGGATCAACAAAAAAGCCCCAGGCCGTAAGACCTGGGGCTTTTTCGCTGAAGATGGCGCACTCGGCGGGATTCGAACCCACGACCCCTGCCTTCGGAGGGCAGTACTCTATCCAGCTGAGCTACGAGTGCAGTGCGGGCGACATCATACCTATGTCGACTCGGGGCGTCCACGCCGGTTTTCATCGGCTGGTGCTTGTCCGTCGCAACCCCCGGAAACCCGGGCCGTAGTGGCAGTTTTTCCTGCTGAAGCTTCCTCGTACCTGCGCGCAACCTGCAGCCAGAACCGTGCAATCACGGGGCACAGGGAGGTGCAGGAGATGAACTGTTCCATGCCGGGCGGCCTGCAAGCGGGCCTGCCGGACCAACTGTTCGAAGCCAGCTGGAGGGCGGTATTGCCCGGTTTGCAGCGCCGCGCCCGGCAGTTGGCGCGGGGCAACGCCGATGGTGCCCAAGAGTGGCTGGCGGCCACGGCGATCAAGGCGCTGCTGTTCTTTCGTCGCTCGCCGGAGCGGATTCGCGACCCCCAGGGCTTTCTGTTCCTGGTGCTCGATCATGTGTTTGTCGACAGCTGCCGCCGGCAGGCCCGGGAGCAGCGCCTGTTTGTGGATTTCGCCGGGCTCGAGGATGACCCGCTGCAGCAGCTGGAGGCCCCGCAGATGTCGGTGCTCGACCAGGTGGAATTGCTGGAGACCCTGGCCTTGCTCAGTCGACGGGTGGCGCAACTGCCGCCGAAGAAGCGCCGCCTGTTTGAACTAAAGTTTGTCGACGACCTGCCCTATCCCCACATCGCCGCCGAGCTGGGCATGAACCAGCCCTTGGCGCGCAAGTATGTGCAGCTGTTGCGGGCGCAGTTGCGTTGATGTGGCCTGAGGTTTCACAGCCGGCTCGCTCGGGCGTTCCTGTTCAGTGAGCCTGTTTTCGATGCTGTAGCCGGTGCCGCCGCCTTCTGCGGTGGGCCATTCCATCTAAGGAGAGATGTATGCCCGATCCAATGGTCAACTCGCAGATCACCGATGCCGTCACCCAGACCAACGTCAAGGTCGTGGCCGAGGCTCCGGCCCAGGCCATCGCCTCGCTGTACCAGGTGGCCAGCCACTCGGCCGGCTTGTCTTTGCAGAACGCGGTCAACAGCCAGCAGGCGCTCAACCAGATCTCCAATGCGGTGGTGTCCAAGGCCGTGGCGCTGATCATGGCGATTGGCGAGTAGGGCTGACCGCCCGGGAGAATCGTCATGGCCTGGTTCAAGAAGAAAACCCCACCCGCAGCCGCGGCCGATGAAAGCGCCGGCGCGGCGGCCGACCCTGGCGCCGCTGCAGTAGCCGCCGAGCCTGAGGCACCCTCGGCGATGGCCGGTGACGCCGCCTCGACGGCCAGCGCGCCGGCGCCCGATCCTGCGCCATCGCCTGCAGGCCCGGCGCAGCCCTCGATGATGCAGACGATGAACGCGCACCTGCTCAAGCAGGCCGGCACGCCCAGCAGCGACAGCACCGATGCCCTGAACAGCCAGATCGTCCAGGCGGTGCAGTTCAGCAATGCCCAGACCTTCAGCTATGCCCCGGCGCAGATCGCAGCAGCGCCGGACATGATGATCAGCCAGGCCGCCGGCCTGGTGGCGCAGTCGGCGGCGGGGTATTTCGACGGGGTCAGCAAGCTGGCCCTGGCGGCCCAGGCGGTGCTGCTCAAGCAGATGACCGAGAACATCGTCAAAGAGAACGTCAAGGGGGCTGCCGAGGATGCCCTGGGCGCGTTGGTCACCGATCTGCTGGTGGGCGCGGCGGCTGCGGTGGCGGCGGCTGCCGGAGCCATGGAGGCCGACGCGGCCGGCGTGGCCATCGACAAGATCGACCAGAGCATCGCCAAGTACAGCAGCACCCTGGCCAATCGCACACCGTCCTCCTGAGCAAGCGCCCCGGGCGCGCCAGGTGCCCGGGGCCTGCACGGCCAGGAGCATGACCGCGACACAGGCTTTTCCCCTGGCGTTGAAGTTCGACGGACCCGGTGCCCAGCCCTTCAACGTCATTCATTGAGTAAGGAGCATGCAATGGCGAATGAAGAGCAGACCCCGATGGCGACGATATTCGGCTTTGCCGAGAAGTATCTGAAACGCCCGTTGACCCAGGTCGAGCGCCAGGTACTGGAGGCATTTGCCCAGGACAAGCCGCTGGACATGTCCAGGGCCGCGCAACAGAGCGTCGATCAGGCGCGGCAGCGGGCCACGGAGCTGATGCAGTCCGATGGGCTGCGCACCCGGCAGATCATCGATCAACTGGCCGGTTCCGCCGCCGCGGGCAAGGCCGATCCCCAGGCGCGGGAGCTGGTGCTGCGCCAATTGCTGGCGGCCGCCGAGTCCGAGGAGCCGCTGTCGGTATCGCCCCCCGGGGCCGGTCTGGTGACGACCGCCGCCGCTGCAGCCGCCGCGGCGGCGCTGGCGCCGGCACTGTCCCCGGCCAGCTTCCCGCCGGACGATCCGCAGCTCAAGGCAATGATCAGCGCCCTGGTCCAGCAGGAGGTGAAAGCCGCGGTCGAGGCGCGGATGGCCGGGCTGTCGCAGAAAGTCGAAGACACCCTCAAGCAACTGACCGCCGGCAGTGGGCAATAAGGGCCCCCTGAAATAACCGCAAGGCCGTTCAAGCCCCGCTTCACAGCATCAGGGCTGCCACGTTCACTCAATGACACGGAATGCTCCGTGTGCCTAACAAAGGAAGTTGAGCCATGCCACTTGTAAACGAACAAATCACCGATGCCGTCACCCAGACCAACGTCAAGGTCGTCGCCGAAGCGCCGGCCATGGCGATGGGCACCATCTACCAATCCATGGCCCAGGCCACCGCGATCCTGTTCCAGAACTCGGTCTCGGCGCAGCAGCAGCAAAACACCCTGGCCCAGGCGGCCACCAACCAGGGCGTGATGCAGATCTACAGCGTCGACACCACCGCCGGGGCGGCGGCCACCGAAAAAGTCGCCCAGGGCGGGGTCTCCGACAACCTCACCAGCCTGTTGACGGTTCTCAAGTCCTTTCAGAGCTGATGGCTGAAAGCCTGATTTTCCGTTGAACCTACCTGCTGAAAAAATGGAGTTTTTATGAGCACAGTCAGTCCGCAAATCACCGATGCCGTCACCCAGACCAACGTCAAGGTCGTCGCCGAAGCGCCAGCCATGTCGATGGGCACCATCTACCAGTCCATGGGCCAGTCCGTGGCCATCCTGTTCCAGAACTCGGTTTCGGCGCAGCAGCAGCAAAACACCCTGGCCCAGGCGGCCACCAACCAGGGCGTGATGCAGATCTACAGCGTCGACACCACCGCCGGTGCGTCGGCCACCGAGAAAGTCGCCCAGGGCGGTGTGGCCGACAACCTCACCAGCCTGTTGACGGTGCTCAAGTCGTTCAGTAGCTGACCGTTCCCCAGGCGCCATGCCAGCGCCCCCGCCGCCTGCCATAGGCTGCGGGGGCGTTGTCTTTTGCCCGGCGGCATGGGAGGTTGAAGCGGATTTTTTACCGCTAGGCGCCTTTACGTTCTTTTTTTCGAACAGCCTATTGTCCTTTACCCCCGTTGACCCTAGGATTCGTTTGAGATTTCAAACGCTCTTGCCTGGGTGCCCAAACGCACGTCTATTCTTGTGTGCGACTTTTTCGTGCTTTTACCCAGTGAACGATTTTCCTGACGGCAGCCTGGCCACGGGCTGGTGACAGCGCCCCGGCGCTCTCCTCCTGACCTGGCGCCTTTCTACAATCACAATTCGCCCCGCGTATGCGCGGTGCTGTTAAGGAAGCCGACATGCAGCTCAAAGACGCCCAGTTGTTCCGCCAACAAGCCTTCATCGATGGAGCTTGGGTCGACGCGGACAACGGCCAGACGATCAAGGTCAACAACCCCGCTACCGGTGAAATCCTCGGTACCGTGCCAAAGATGGGCGCTGCCGAAACCCGCCGCGCCATCGAGGCCGCCGACAAGGCCCTGCCGGCCTGGCGTGCCCTGACTGCCAAGGAGCGCGCCACCAAGCTGCGCCGCTGGTATGAATTGCTGATCGAGAACCAGGACGACCTGGGTCGCCTGATGACCCTGGAGCAGGGCAAGCCGCTGGCCGAAGCCAAGGGCGAAATCGCCTACGCCGCCTCCTTCATCGAATGGTTCGCCGAAGAAGCCAAGCGCATCTACGGTGACGTGATTCCCGGCCACCAGCCCGACAAGCGCCTGATCGTGATCAAGCAGCCGATCGGCGTGACCGCGGCCATCACCCCGTGGAACTTCCCGGCGGCGATGATCACCCGTAAAGCCGGCCCGGCCCTGGCCGCCGGTTGCACCATGGTCATCAAGCCCGCTTCGCAAACCCCGTTCTCGGCCCTGGCCCTGGTGGAACTGGCGCACCGTGCCGGCATCCCGAAAGGCGTGCTGAGCGTGGTCACCGGCAGCGCCGGCGACATCGGCGGCGAGCTCACCAGCAACCCGATCGTGCGCAAGCTGTCGTTCACCGGCTCTACCGAGATCGGTCGCCAGCTGATGGCCGAATGCGCCAAGGACATCAAGAAAGTCTCCCTGGAGCTGGGCGGCAACGCGCCGTTCATCGTGTTCGACGACGCGGACCTGGATAAGGCCGTCGAAGGCGCGATCATCTCCAAGTACCGCAACAACGGCCAGACCTGCGTCTGCGCCAACCGCCTGTACATCCAGGATTCGGTCTACGACGCCTTCGCCGAGAAATTGAAGGCAGCAGTGGCCAAGCTGAAGATCGGCAACGGCCTGGAAGAAGGCACCACCACTGGCCCGCTGATCGACGAAAAAGCCGTGGCCAAGGTCCAGGAACACATCGCCGACGCCCTGAAAAAAGGCGCGACCCTGCTGGCCGGCGGCAAGTCCATGGAAGGCAACTTCTTCGAGCCGACCATCCTGGTCAACGTGCCCAAGGATGCAGCCGTGGCCAAGGAAGAAACCTTTGGCCCACTGGCGCCGCTGTTCCGCTTCAAAGACGAAGCCGAAGTCATCGCCATGTCCAACGACACCGAGTTCGGCCTGGCCTCGTACTTCTATGCCCGTGACCTGGGCCGTGTGTTCCGTGTGGCCGAGGCCCTGGAATACGGCATGGTCGGGGTCAACACCGGCCTGATCTCCAACGAAGTGGCGCCGTTCGGCGGCATCAAGGCCTCGGGCCTGGGCCGTGAAGGTTCCAAGTACGGGATCGAGGATTACCTGGAAATCAAATACCTCTGCCTGGGTATCTGATCCGGTTTCAAGCGCCGGGGGCACGAGAGCGCTGTCCCCCTGCGCAGCTTTAAAAAACGCACTTTTCAAGGTGGCCCGGGACCGCTCCGACAGTCGATCATCGCATGCTGTCGCAGGCGCTTCCCCGCCCCGCAACCCTTGAATCACACCGCTGCCGCAGCGGTGAATGAGGACACTATGAGCAAGACCAACGCATCTTTGATGAAACGCCGTGAAGCCGCTGTACCGCGCGGTGTTGGCCAGATTCACCCGATCTTCGCCGACAGCGCGAAGAACGCCACCGTCACCGACGTTGAAGGCCGCGAGTTCATCGACTTCGCCGGCGGTATCGCGGTACTGAACACCGGTCACGTGCACCCGAAGATCATCGCCGCAGTGACCGAGCAACTGAACAAGCTGACCCACACCTGCTTCCAGGTCCTGGCCTACGAGCCTTACGTGGAGCTGTGCGAGAAAATCAACGCCAAGGTGCCAGGTGATTTCGCCAAGAAAACCCTGCTGGTGACCACCGGTTCCGAAGCCGTAGAGAACGCCGTGAAGATCGCCCGTGCCGCCACTGGCCGCGCCGGCGTGATCGCCTTCACCGGCGCCTACCACGGCCGCACCATGATGACCCTGGGCCTGACCGGCAAGGTCGTGCCTTACTCGGCCGGCATGGGCCTGATGCCAGGCGGCATCTTCCGCGCGCTGTACCCGAATGAACTGCACGGCGTGAGCATCGACGACTCCATCGCCAGCATCGAACGCATCTTCAAGAACGACGCCGAGCCTCGTGATATCGCCGCGATCATCATCGAGCCGGTGCAGGGCGAAGGCGGCTTCTACGTCGCGCCCAAAGAGTTCATGAAGCGCCTGCGCGCCCTGTGCGACCAGCACGGCATCCTGCTGATCGCTGACGAAGTGCAGACCGGCGCTGGCCGTACCGGCACCTTCTTCGCCATGGAACAGATGGGCGTTACCGCCGACCTGACCACCTTCGCCAAGTCCATCGCCGGCGGCTTCCCGCTGGCCGGTGTCTGCGGCAAGGCCGAGTACATGGACGCCATCGCTCCAGGCGGCCTGGGCGGCACCTACGCCGGTAGCCCGATCGCCTGTGCGGCGGCCCTGGCGGTGATGGAAGTGTTCGAGGAAGAGCACCTGCTGGATCGCTGCAAGGCTGTTGGCGAGCGCCTGGTGACCGGCCTCAAGGCCATCCAGGCCAAGTACCCGGTGATCGGTGAAGTGCGTGCCCTGGGCGCGATGATCGCGGTGGAACTGTTCGAGAATGGCGACAGCCACAAGCCGAACGCCGCTGCCGTGGCCCAGGTCGTGGCCAAGGCTCGCGACAAGGGGCTGATCCTGCTGTCCTGCGGCACCTACGGCAACGTTCTGCGGGTTCTGGTACCGCTGACCTCGCCGGATGCCCAGCTGGACAAAGGCCTGGCCATCATCGAAGAGTGCTTCGCTGAACTCTGATGACGCTGTGACCTGATCGACAGAAAAACCCGCTTCGGCGGGTTTTTTTTCGCCCTCAAGCGGCTCCAGGGGGATTTGCGTTGTATGGAAGCCCGCGCATTGACTAAGGTGCAAGGGATTGCCTAGGGAGCGTGCTGCATGACCGCTGTTGATTTACCCGCTGTACCTCGCGTGCTGATTGCCGAGGCTGATCCCTGGTCTCGTGATTTGCTCAAGCAAGTGCTGTTGAACGTGCGCTGTGATGCGCGTCTGGACTTGTGTGCCGACGGTCAGGAGGCCATGGACCTGCTGAGCGCCAAACCCTATGACCTGATCATTGCCGATTGGGAGCTGCCGGGCATCGATGGCCTGTCGCTGCTGCGCGCGGTGCGCCAGCGCAAGCGCAACCCGGTGCAGCCGTTCATCCTGCTGAGCGTGCGCAGCGACAGCGCCAGCGTGCGCGAGGCCTTGCCCCTGGCGCCCACTGCCTACCTGACCAAGCCCCTGAACATGGAGGGGCTGACCCAGCGCCTGCAGGGCCTGCTGCTGGACGCCGGCCAGGAAGTCTCCTGCGAGGTGCCGGCCCTGGCGCCGGGCATGACCCTGTGGCCCTTTCTCGAACGCCGGCGCGATGTGGCCGACGGCGCGCCGCTGCTCACCGATGTGCAACTGGCGGTCAAGCGCAGCCTCAACCCCGAAGGCCTGGACCTCAAGGTGCTGGAGGAAGAGATCCGCACCGATCCCCAGGTCACCGCGGTGCTGATCGCTGCAGCCAACAGCGCCGCGCAGCACCATGGCGACGGCGTACAGACCCTGTCCCAGGCCCTGCATCGGCTGGGCACCGGGCAGAGCATGAACCTGATCCTCGGCCTGACCCTCAAGCGCAGCGCGCGCCTGAGCGATCCGGCCCTGGCCGACTATGCCGAGCGCTATTGGGAGCTGTCCCTGCATATCGCGGAATACGGCCGGACCCTGGCGCGCCTGCTGGACCTGGACCAGGAGCGCTGCTACTGCGCCGGGCTACTGCATCGCCTGGGCGACCTGGCGCTGCTGCGTTGCCTGCAGGAGTGGAAACAGGCCGGCGGCGAGCTGGACGACCAGGAAGAAATCGGCGATGCCCTGGAGCGCTTTGGCGCGGCCTACGGCTCGGCGCTGCGGACCCGCTGGCGCATGCCCCTTGAACTGCGGGAACTGATTGCCTCGATCTACCAGTTGGGCGGTGGGGTGTATTCCCGCGAGGCACTGGTGATGAACCTGGCGGCGCAGCTGGCGCGGCTGACCGAGCACGAAGGGGTGGAAGAGATCGCGCGCTGCAAGACCGCGCGGCTGCTGAAGGTCGGGCTGCCGGAATTGACCCGCCTGCGCAAGGGCTGAACCACTGTAGGAGCCGGCTGGCCGGCGAAGAGGCCTTGGAGTCTTGTGCAAGCCTTGCGGGCGCCTTCGCGGGCCAGCCAGCTCCTACGGGCGAGTGATCGCGGGTTTATCCGGTGATGATGCGGTTCTTGCCCTGGCGCTTGGCTTCGTACATGGCGCTGTCGGCGCGGGCGAACAGGTTGTCCAGGCTTTCGTCTTCCGCCAGCAGGCCGGTCAGGCCCTGGCTCACGGTGATGGTGAACGTCTGGCCCTGGTGGCTGAAATTCTGGCGCTGGATCTCCCGTTGCAGGCGCTCGGCCACCTGGCGGGCCATGTCCGCGGTGCAGCCGGGAAAAACCGCGGCGAACTCCTCGCCACCGATCCGCCCGAACAGGTCGCCGCGACGCAGGGCCGCGCGCCCGCTTTCGGCGATGCGCTGCAGGACGATGTCGCCTTCGGGGTGGCCGTAGGTGTCGTTGATCACTTTGAAGTCATCGATATCCAGCAGCAAGAAGGCCAGGGACGAGCCTTGCAGGCGCGCCTGCTCGAACTCGCGGTTGGCGCATTCGAAGAAGTGCCGACGGTTGCTGCTCTGGGTCAGCACGTCGGTGGTGGCCAGGCGTTGCAACTCGGTTTCCAGCTGCTTCTTTTCGGTGATGTCTTCGGCGATGCCGACCACGATCAGGCGTTGCCCGGGCTCGGCATTGCGGTTGATGAAGCATTTGTCGCTGAGCCAGCGCACCTGGCCCTGGGCATCGATGATGCGGTATTCGCGATCTTCCACCGCGCCCTTTTCCAGGACCTGGGCCAGGCTGCGCTCGGCGTACTCCAGGTCATCGGGGTAGATGCTGTCGCGCCATTGATTGCAGTCCGCCAGGAGCAGGCCTGCGTGGCGACCGAAGATCCGTTCATAGGCCGGGCTGACGTACAGCACCTGGCGGCTGTCCCAGTCGAAGGCCCAGAGCACCGCGTTGACACTGACCAGCAGCGAGCTGAACAGCTGCTCGCGTTCGGTCAGGCGGGCCACTTCGCCCTGTGCATGCATCAGGGCCATCAGGGTTTGCGCGGCTTCGGGCCACTGTGGAAGCGCAGAGGGAGTGTGTGGGTTCTTGTTGACCATCGGCACAGATCTCAAAGGGCGTGCCGCGCGCCGTTAGGCAGCGGCTACAACCAAGCCCGCCTGGGTGGCGAAGTGTTGTTTGAGATAGGGGATCGGGCGCTAAGTTCCCGGCCGCTACAGCGATAGCGCGAGCGCCCGCCAGACGGTCGAGAGGGGCCTGCAAGGCTTGATTTCAGAAGGGCAGCCCCTCGCCACGGGAGTGGCGAGGGGCTGGGGTCAGGCGGTGGTGGGGCGCAGGGAATAGGTCTTGAGCTGATGGGCGAAATCACGCAGGGACTGAATGCCGCTGGCCTCGGCCTCGTGTACCCAATCCTTGATGGCCGCGAGCATGTCGTGGCCGTTGGAGCTGGTCTTGACCCAGATCTGCTGCAGGGCCAGACGCTTCTCGTAGATCACCTTCAAGGCCTGGCTGTGCTCCAGCATGCTCTGGATGCGCAGGTGGTGGCGGTCTTCCAGCAGGCTGGTTTCCCGGGACAGCAGGCGCTTGGCGCGGTGGAACTGGTGGCGCACCGAATGATCGACCTTGGCCAGTTCCTGTTTCACCAGCGGGCCGATCACCAGCTTGCGGTACTGGGCCATGATCTGGAACCGGTTGTTGAGGATGGCCATGGCGGTGTCCATGTCCAGGTGGCCCTTGCCTTCGACCCGGTGGGCGATAGGCGCCACGCGCTGGACCCTGGCCAGACGCAGGAAGCTGAAGACCTTGATCCAGGCCCAGCCCAGGTCGAACTCCCACTTCTTCACCGAGAGCTTGGCCGAGTTGGGGTAGGTGTGGTGGTTGTTGTGCAGCTCTTCGCCGCCGACGATGATGCCCCAGGGCACCAGGTTGGTGGCGGCGTCGCGGCATTCGAAGTTGCGGTAGCCCACCGCATGCCCCAGGCCATTGATGACCCCGGCGGCCCAGAACGGAATCCACATCATCTGGATGGCCCAGATGGTGATGCCGATGGTGCCGAACAGCAGCAGGTCGATGGCTGCCATCAGCGCCACGCCGCCCAGCTTGTAGCGGCTGTAGAGGTTGCGTTCGATCCAGTCTTCCGGGCAGTTCTTGCCGTAGATGCGCAGGGTCTCCGGGTTCTTCGCCTCTTCGCGATACAGCTCTGCGCCCTTGCGCAGCACGGTGGACAGGCCCTTGACCACCGGGCTGTGGGGGTCGTCGGCGGTTTCGCACTTGGCGTGGTGCTTGCGGTGGATGGCGGTCCACTCGCGGGTGTTCTGCGCCGTGGTCAGCCACAGCCAGAAGCGGAAGAAATGTTTCAGGCCGGCGTTGAGTTCCAGGGAACGGTGCGCGGAATAGCGATGCAGATAGACCGTGACCGCGACAATGGTCACGTGGGTCATCAACAGGGTGACTGCCACCAGTTGCCAGGCGGACAAGCCAAGTAAACCTTCGTACCACATAGGCGATAAGGCCCTCGATAAAGAAAAAAACAGCCCAGGCATTATCACTAAGCCCACTGAGAAAACCAGTCGCCCTTTCAGATAAGAGTGGCGGAATGTTTCTTCCTCTATAATCCCAAACTTTTCGTGTGGAAATAGACGGACTTATGTCGGTTTCTTATCGCAATGGTTTGCGTGCCGCGCTGCTCTATCTGCTGTTGTCGCTGGTCTGGTTGCAGTTCAGTGGTTACTTATTGAGCAGTTTCTTCGATGAGTCTTCCGATCGGGCCCATTGGCAACTGGTTGGCGGCTATGCCTGGGCGGTGGTCAGCGCGGTGCTGATCTTCTTCGCCCGGGCCCGTCTGCTGCGGGTGTTGGGGGCCGATCGCTGGCTGCGCCACCAGCAGAAGGACCGCGAGCGCCTGCGCCAGGCTGCGGCGGTATTCGACTGCACCCGCGAAGGGGTGCTGGTGAGCGATACCCAGGGGCAGATCGTCCACGTCAACCGCGCCTTCATCGAAATCACCGGCTACCAGCGCGAAGAGGTGCTGGGCCGTCAGCCGAGCCTGTTCAAGTCCGGGCATCATTCGGCGCAGTTCTATCAATCGATGTTCGACTCGTTGCAGAAGACCGATGAGTGGAGCGGCGAAATCTGGAATCGGCGCAAGAGCGGCGAGATCTACCCGCAATGGCAGACCATCCGCGCGATCCGCGATGAGCAGGGCGAGCTGACTCATTACGTTGCGGTATTTTCCGACATCAGCGCGATCAAGGATTCCGAGCACGAGCTGGCTCACCTGGCCCATCACGATCCGCTGACCGACCTGCCCAACCGCCTGCTGTTCACCGACCGTGCCGAACAGGCCCTGGCTTCAGCGCAGATCCACAAGCGCGGCTGCGCCATGCTGATGATCGATCTGGACCACTTCAAGATGATCAACGACAGCCTGGGGCACAACGTCGGCGACCAACTGCTCAAGGCGGTGGCCGAGCGCCTGGGCGGGATGTTTGGCCCGGGTATCACCCTGGCGCGCCTGGGCGGCGACGAGTTCGCGGTGCTGGCCGAAAGCTGCCCGCAGCTGGTGCAGGCGGCGGCCCTGGCCCAGCGCATCATCGACGGCCTCAAGGAGCCCTTCCAGCTTGGCGAGCAGCAGGTGGTGATCAACGCCAGTATCGGTATCAGCCTGTTTCCCAGCGACGCGTTGAGTGCCAGCCAACTGCTGCGCAACGCCGATGCGGCGCTGTTCAAGGCCAAAAGCGCCGGGCGCAACGGTTACGCCCTGTACACCGAGGAGCTCACCGCCCATGCCCAGCAGCGGGTGGAAATCGCCTTCGAGCTGCGCCGCGCCCTGGACCAGCAGGAACTGCGGGTCTACTACCAGCCGGTGCACGACCTCAAGACCAGCCGCCTGGTAGGCGTCGAGGCCCTGGTGCGCTGGGAGCATCCCGAGCGCGGGCTGGTGTCGCCGGCGGAGTTCATACCGATTGCCGAGCGCACCGGGATGATTGCCGAGATCGATGCCTGGGTCATGCAGCAGGCTTGCCGGCAGATGTGCCAGTGGCAGGCCGATGGCGTGGTGCTGTCGTTTATCGCGGTAAATGTCTCGACCCGCCTGTTCGCCCGCAGCGAGCTGTACCAGCAGGTGGCCCAGGTGCTGCACGAGACCGGGCTGGACCCGGCCTACCTGGAGCTGGAAGTCACCGAAAGCGCGGTGATGGACGATCCCGAAGTGGCCCTGGAGCAGATGCACCGCTTGCGCGAGCTGGGTATTCGCCTGGCCATCGACGACTTCGGCACGGGCTACTCCTCCCTGCTGCGGCTCAAGCGCCTGCCGGTGCAGAAGCTCAAGATCGACCAGGGTTTTGTCGCCGGCCTGCCGTTCGACGAGGACGATGCGGCGATATCCCGGGTCATCATTGCCCTGGCCCAGAGCATGGGCATGCAGGTGCATGCCGAGGGTATCGAGCAGGTGGAACAGGCGCGTTTCCTTCTGGAACACGCCTGCGACCTGGGCCAGGGCTACTGGTTCGGCCGGCCGATGCCGGCGGCGCAACTGGTCTGGAGCAACGCCCCGCAGATCCGTTGATCCCTGTAGCCGCTGCCGCAGGCTGCGAACGGTTTGGGCGGCATACCGACGTGGCAGGCGCGGTGTTGAGGTTTGGCGCAAGGGCGCCAGGCAAGGCCCTGGGGGCCTTTGCGCAGCCTCGCTGAAGCTCGGCAGCGGCTACAGGGTTGGGGCTAAGCTGCTGTCAGCTCGAATAATTTCTTCTGGTTATATAAACATTCTTAAATAGTATTTTTAAGAATATCCGGCCCTATCTAGTATTGCTCCCACGCCGCAAGCAGTGCCGCCACTGCCAGGCACATCCCACTCAGGAGCAACACCATGAGCGCATCTCTACGTAGCGTTGACGGCCAGGACGAAGCAACCATCTTGCGGGAAATTCAAAGCGCACTGCGCGACCTGCGCTTCGGTGCGGTGGAAATCACCGTGCACAACGCCCAGGTCGTGCAGATCGAACGCAAGGAAAAATTCCGTCTGCAGCAGCCCGGCCACAAACCGAGTTGAAAGTACCTCGCTGAACACCGCGTCACCCTCTCGCGAACGAGAGGCCCGACTGGTCAACCGGAGGGCGTCATCCATGACCCCCTGCACGAATCCCAGCGTTCCTTTTCGAATGCGGGCTGAAATCGCCATAAGAAAAATGCCAGCACCTTAAAAAATTTCAGGAGCTTCACCATGTCGTCGATTCGCCGTTATGCCCTGGCCGCCCTCGCCAGCGCCGTTTTCGCCGGTTCCGCCGTTGCCAAGGACTATGAGCTGCTCAATGTGTCCTATGACCCGACCCGTGAGCTGTACCAGGATTACAACGCCGAGTTCGTGAACTTCTGGAAGAAGGACCACCCGGGCGACAACGTGAAGATCCAGCAATCCCACGGTGGCTCCGGCAAGCAGGGCCGGGCGGTGATCGACGGACTGCGCGCCGACGTGGTGACCCTGGCCCTGGCCGGTGACATCGACGAAATCGCCAAGCTCGGCAAGACCCTGCCGGCGGACTGGCAGAAACGCCTGCCCGATGCCAGTACCCCCTACACCTCGACCATCGTGTTCCTGGTGCGCAAGGGAAACCCCAAGGGCATCAAGGATTGGGGCGACCTGATCAAGAAAGACGTCTCGGTGATCACCCCGAACCCGAAAACCTCCGGTGGTGCACGCTGGAACTTCCTCGCCGCCTGGGCCTACGGCCTGAAGGCCGGTGGCAGTGAGGCCAAGGCTCAGGAATACGTGAAGGAGCTGTTCAAGCACGTACCGGTACTGGACACCGGGGCCCGCGGCTCGACCATCACCTTCGTCAACAACGGTCAGGGCGACGTGCTGCTGGCCTGGGAAAACGAAGCTTTCCTGGCCCTCAAGGAAGACGGCGGCGCCGACAAGTTCGATATCGTCGTACCTTCGCTGTCGATCCTCGCCGAGCCGCCAGTGGCGGTGGTGGACAAGAACGCCGAGAAGAAAGGCAACACCCAGATCGCCGAGGCCTACCTCAAGCACCTGTACAGCCCGGCCGGCCAGGAAATTGCCGCGAAGAACTTCTACCGCCCACGGGACAAGGACATCGCCGCCAAATATGCCCAGCAGTTCCCGAAACTGGACCTGGTAACTATCGACAAGGACTTCGGCGGCTGGAAAACTGCCCAACCGAAATTCTTCAATGACGGTGGCGTGTTCGACCAGATCTACACGGCGCAATAACCCTGTTGTAGGGGCTGGCTTGCCAGCGAAGGCGCCCCTGAGGGCAATGCACGACTTGCGGGCCCTTTCGCCGGCAAGCCGGCTCCTACCAGGCAGAGCCCGCATTGAGTTGCGGGTTTTGCGTATCCGTTCCGTTAACCAAGGACTCTTATGTCGCGTCGTATCTCCCCCGTCATACCCGGCTTCGGGCTGACGCTGGGCTACACCTTGGTGTACCTCAGCCTGATTGTGCTCATCCCCCTGGCGGCGATGTTCGTGCATGCCGCGCAACTTACCTGGGAACAGTTCTGGGCGATCATTTCGGCGCCACGGGTGCTCGCCGCGCTCAAGCTGAGCTTCGGTACCGCGTTGTATGCGGCCATCATCAACGGCGTCATCGGCACCCTGCTGGCCTGGGTCCTGGTGCGCTACAGCTTCCCCGGGCGCAAGATCATCGATGCCATGATCGACCTGCCATTCGCCCTGCCCACCGCCGTGGCGGGCATTGCCCTGACCGCGCTCTACGCGCCCACCGGCCTGGTGGGGCAGTTCGCCACCGACCTGGGTTTCAAGATCGCCTACACCCCCCTGGGCATCACCCTGGCACTGACCTTCGTCACCCTGCCATTCGTGGTGCGCACGGTGCAGCCGGTGCTGGCGGACATCCCCCGTGAAGTGGAAGAAGCCGCCGCCTGCCTGGGTGCCAAGCCGTGGCAGGTGTTCCGCCATATCCTGGTACCGGCCCTGCTGCCGGCCTGGCTCACCGGTTTTGCCCTGGCCTTTGCCCGGGGCGTGGGCGAGTACGGTTCGGTGATCTTCATCGCCGGCAACATGCCGATGAAGACCGAGATCCTGCCCCTGCTGATCATGGTCAAGCTCGACCAGTACGATTACACCGGCGCCACTTCCATCGGCGTGCTGATGCTGGTGGTTTCCTTCATTC
The DNA here is from genome assembly GCF_014170225.1 of Pseudomonas sp. UME65. Classification (NCBI taxonomy): domain Bacteria; kingdom Pseudomonadati; phylum Pseudomonadota; class Gammaproteobacteria; order Pseudomonadales; family Pseudomonadaceae; genus Pseudomonas; species Pseudomonas sp. UME65. The sequence goes on from NZ_LZZQ01000011.1 coordinate 99,772, forward strand.
TGCTGCTGCTGATCAACCTGCTGCAGCGGCGCATCGAACGACCTTAAGGAGGCGCGACCATGTCCCAATCGTCCATTTCCGCCGCGTCCTCCGCCAACGCCGCCCGCCGTGGCAGCGCCACCTCGCGGCGCCTGCTGATCGGCCTCGGCTGGCTGATCTTCGCCCTGTTCCTGCTGCTGCCGCTGTTCATCGTGGTGTCCCAGGGCCTGAAGCTCGGCCTGGGGGCGTTCTTCGATGCGATCTTCGAGCCCGACGCCCTGTCGGCGCTGAAACTCACGGTGATCGCGGTGCTGATCTCGGTGCCCCTGAACCTGGTGTTCGGGGTCAGCGCGGCCTGGTGCGTGAGCAAGTACTCGTTCCGCGGCAAGAGCATCCTGGTGACCCTGATCGACCTGCCGTTCTCGGTGTCGCCGGTGATCGCCGGCCTGGTCTATGTGCTGATGTTCGGCGCCCAGGGCCTGTTCGGCCCGTGGCTTTCGGACCACGACATCCAGATCGTCTTCGCCTTGCCGGGCATTGTCCTGGCCACCATCTTCGTCACCGTGCCCTTCGTTGCCCGGGAACTGATCCCGCTGATGCAGGAGCAGGGCACCCAGGAAGAGGAGGCCGCCAGGTTGCTGGGGGCCAATGGCTGGCAGATGTTCTGGCACGTCACCGTGCCCAACATCAAATGGGGCCTGATCTACGGCGTGGTGCTGTGTACCGCCCGGGCCATGGGTGAGTTCGGCGCGGTGTCGGTGGTTTCCGGGCACATTCGCGGGGTCACCAACACCCTGCCGCTGCACGTGGAAATCCTCTACAACGAGTACAACCACGTCGCCGCCTTTGCCGTCGCCAGCCTGTTGCTGATCCTTGCGTTGTTCATCCTGCTGCTCAAGCAGTGGAGCGAATCCCGAATCAACCGCCTGCGCGCCAGCGCCGCGGAGGAATAAGTCATGTCGATCGAAGTCCGTAACGTCAGCAAGAACTTCAACGCCTTCAAGGCCCTGAACAGCATCAACCTGGACATCCAGAGCGGCGAGCTGGTGGCCCTGCTGGGCCCGTCCGGCTGCGGCAAGACCACCCTGCTGCGGATCATCGCCGGGCTGGAAACCCCGGACCAAGGCAGCATCGTGTTCCACGGCGAGGATGTCTCGGGCCACGACGTGCGTGATCGCAACGTCGGTTTCGTGTTCCAGCACTACGCCCTGTTCCGCCACATGAGCGTGTTCGACAACGTTGCCTTCGGCCTGCGCATGAAGCCGAAGAACCAGCGCCCCAGCGAGAGCAAGATCGCCGAGAAGGTCCACGAGCTGCTGAACATGGTGCAGCTGGACTGGCTCTCAGACCGTTACCCGGAACAGCTCTCCGGCGGCCAGCGCCAGCGTATCGCCCTGGCCCGCGCCCTGGCGGTGGAGCCCAAGGTGCTGCTGCTGGACGAACCCTTCGGCGCCCTCGACGCCAAGGTGCGCAAGGAGCTGCGGCGCTGGCTGGCGCGGCTGCACGAAGACATCAACCTGACTTCGGTATTCGTTACCCACGACCAGGAAGAAGCCATGGAAGTGGCCGACCGCATCGTGGTGATGAACAAGGGCGTGATCGAGCAGATCGGTTCCCCGGGCGAGGTCTACGAGAACCCGGCCAGCGACTTCGTCTACCACTTCCTCGGCGACTCCAACCGCCTGCACCTGGGGGAGGACAACCACGTGCTGTTCCGGCCTCACGAAGTGTCGCTGTCGCGTTCCGAACTGGAAGACCACCACGCCGCCGAAGTGCGGGATATCCGTCCGCTGGGGGCCACCACCCGGGTGACCCTGAAGGTGGAAGGGCAGAGCGAACTGATCGAGGCCGAAGTGGTGAAGGACCACGACAGCCTGATCGGCCTGGCCCGTGGCGAAACCCTGTTCTTCAAGCCCAAGGTCTGGCAGAAACACGCCAGCCTCTGACCCCGCCGACATCACGCCCGCTGTAGGAGCTGGCTTGCCAGCGAAAGCGTCCTTCAGGTTTGCACCTGGCTCGAAGGCCTCTTCGCCGGCAAGCCGGCTCCTGCGGGGGCCGGCCCAATATTCCCGAAGCGTTCCCGGGCTTCAGACCATGGCTTTCTTGTGCCGCAGGGCCACCGGCCCGGAACGCTGCTCGATGGCCTGCTTCAGGTCATGGCGCAGGCCCAGCAGGAAGGCCAGTTCGGCCACCACGAACAGCGGGCCGACAATCAGCCCCGAAAGGTCGTCGACGAAGGCCGGCTTGCGGCCCTCGTAGTAATGGCCGATGAACTGGATCACCCACCCGATCACGAACAGGCCCAGGCCGCTGCTCAGCCAGAGCCCGGTACTTTGCGCCGCCAGCACCTGGCCGGCCCACACCGATAGCGCCATCAGCACCGTCATCAGCACCCCCAGGCGCACTTCCAGGCGCAGGTAGAACACTGACGCGGCCAGGGCCAGCAGCAACGCCGGCGACCACGACAGCCCGGCCATGCTCCAGGCGGGACGCGACAACAGCACGGCCACCGCCACCACGATCATCGGAATGCCGATAAAGTGGCTGGCGATATTGCGCGGGTCGCGGTGGTAGGCGGCGTATTGACTGAGATGATCAACGAGGCTTTTCATTGTTGTTCCTCCGTTAGGGTGGCTCGATCATGCCCGGCGGCGGTGCTCGGCTCTGTCAGCTAGGCGACAATCATTGCGATGCCCTGAGGGAAAGACCTGTTCATGGACCTGCACCAGTGGCGTGAATGCCTGATGACCGGCCAGTGGTTCAGCCACCTGCCGGCTTCCTTACAGAATAGTTTGCTCGACAGTGCGCGCCCGCGCCGGCTGACGGCGGGGCAGTGCCTGTTCCGGCGCGGCGATCCGCCCTGCGGGCTGTACGCGGTGCTCGAGGGCACGGTGCGGGTCGGAGCTGTCAGCGAGCAGGGCAAGGAGGCCTTGCTGAGCCTGATGGAAGCGCCCCACTGGTTCGGCGAGATCTGCCTGTTCGACGGCCAGCCCCGTACCCACGATGCCTACGCCGAGGGCGCCTGCACCCTGCTCCAGGTGCCGCAGGCGAATCTGCTGCAACTACTGGAGCAGCAGCCGCAATACTGGCGCCAGTTCGCCCTGCTGATGAGCCACAAACTGCGCCTGGCCTTTATCAACCTGGAGCAGTTGAGCCTGATGCCGGCCCCGGCGCGGGTGGCCAGCCGCCTGCTGGCGATGGCCGCCGGCTACGGTGAAGTGGCCCAGGCCCGCCGCGTGCTGCAACTGCCCCAGGAACAACTGGCGCTGATGCTCTCGCTGTCGCGCCAGACCACCAACCAGATCCTCAAGGAGCTGCAGCACCAGGGCATCCTGCGCCTGAGCTATGGCGAGATCGAAATCCTCGACACCGAGCGCCTGCGCGCCCTGACCTCGCCATAGAAGCCCCCGCGATGTCCCTGCCTCCCGTAGGAGCTGGCTTGCCAGCGAAGAGGCCCGCGAGATCGCCTTCGCCGGCAGCCGGTTCCTACGAGCCACGATAGGTCGAGAACCCATAAGGGCTGAGCAACAACGGAATGTGGTAATGCTGCTCGGTCTGCCTGACCTCGAAGATCACCGGGATCTCCGGAAAGAAGGTCTCGCGCTTGGCTTGCCTGAAGTACTCGCCGGTCTTGAACACCACCCGATACTCGCCGGCCGTCAGCGCCCGGCCCGCCGGAAACAGCTCGGCAATCCGCCCCTGCTCATTGGTCACCCCTTCGGACAAGGGCTTCCAGTCCTGGCCCACCTGCTGCTCCAGGGTCACCTTGACCCCCGGCGATGGCAGGCCGTTCTCCAGGTTCAGCACGTGCACGCTCAACGGATTGCCTGCCGCCAGGGCCAGGCTCGACAAACCACACAGGCCGATGGCCGCCAGACTATTACGCAAAACATTCATGCCCCACTCCTTCCTCGATTGAACAAACAACACAACCTGTAGCCGCTGCCGAGCCCGCGAGGCTGCGAACGACCGCAACGCGGGCGCAGGCTTTCACGATCACTCACGCCCGGCCTCGGTAGCCAACCCCACCCGCTGCGCGGCCTGGAGCGCACACGCCTCGTCCTGCGCTGCGCCACCGGCCCCGGCAATCCCGATGGCCCCCACCAACTGCTTGCCGGCAAACAACGCAAGGCCGCCACCGAGCAACAACAGCTCCGGCAAGGTATTGAGATTGGCCGCCTCGGGGTTGTTGCGCGCCCGTTCGGCGAACAGCCGGCTGGAAGTCTTGGTCGACAGCGCGGTGTAGGCCTTGCGCTGGCTGGCCGGGCCGTTGTGCGGGCCCACCCCATCGCCGCGCATCGCCACCAGCAGGTTGCCGCCACGGTCCAGCACCGATACCGCCGCGGTGCACTGGGCCAGGCTGGCATCGGCCAACTGGCGGGCGGCGGCCAGGTCCAGTTCGGCATGGCGCGGCAGTTCGAGCGCCGCCAGGGCCGTGCCGGCGAGGCTCAGGCCGAGGCCCAGGACAAGAGGTTTGCAGATCATCGAACGAGCTCCATAAAGACCGGTGGCCACCTTAGCCAGCGCACTCCGTCAGAACTCCGTCGTCTTGATTACAAGTTTGTAATGGGCAAGCGCGCGTCGGGCGCCTAGCCTGTGCCGATCATTTCCGAGGTGCGCCATGCGTTTGCTGGTAGTTGAAGACGAAGCCAAGACCGCCCATTTCCTTGCCAAGGGCCTGGGAGAATCCGGCTTTGCCGTGGACGTGGCCCTGAACGGCCTGGACGGGCGCTATTTCATCGAGCAGCAGGAGTACGACCTGATCATCCTCGACGTCATGCTCCCCGGCCTCAACGGCTGGCAGTTGCTGCAACTGGTGCGCCAGCGCGGTGCCACCCCGGTGCTGTTCCTCACCGCCCGCGACGCTATCGAGGATCGGGTCCGCGGCCTGGAACTGGGCGCCGACGACTACCTGCTCAAGCCCTTCGCCTTTGCCGAGCTACTGGCCCGGGTGCGCACCCTGCTGCGCCGCGGACCGCTGCGCGAGGCCGAGTCCTTCAGCATCGCCGACCTGGAGATCGACGTGCTGCGCCGTCGCGTCAGCCGTGGCGGCCAGCGCATCGCCCTGACCAACAAGGAGTTCGCCCTGCTGCACCTGTTGGCCAGCCGCCAGGGCGAAGTGCTGTCGCGGACCCTCATCGCCTCCCAGGTGTGGAACCTGAATTTCGACAGCGACACCAACATGGTGGAAGTGGCGGTACGAAGGTTGCGGGCCAAGGTCGACGACCCCTACATGCCCAAGCTGATCCACACCGTGCGTGGCGTCGGCTACCAGCTGGAAGCCCCGGATGAAGCGCTCTAGTTCCATCGCCTGGCGGCTGGCCCTGGCCTTTGCCGCGGTCTGCGCCCTGGTGCTCAGCGTGATCGGGGTGTTCCTCTACCGTTCCCTGGCCGGGGAAATCGCCTACCGCGACGACCTGGCCCTGCTCGGCCGCCTGGAACAGGTGCGGGCCCTGCTGCAGGACAGCGACAGCCTGGATGCCCTGCAAGCCCGGCCCCGGCTGTACCAGAACATGCTGGGCAACCAGGAAAGCCTGCTGCTGGTGCTGCGGGCCGATGGCTCGACGGTGATCGACATCAACCCGCGCCGGCAGCCCCTGCCCGCGCTCGACCCCATTGCGCTGCAACAGGCGCCGCAACGCACCGATGTCCGCCTCTGGCCGGGGCCGGACGATGTGCCGGTGGCGCTGCTGGCGGGCCAGGCCCGGGGGCCCAAGGGCGAAGCCCTGACCGTGGTGGCCGGCAAGGTTCTCAGCGAGCGCGAGCAGATGCTCGCCAGTTACCGCCTGCGCCTGTACCTGGCGGTGGGGCTGGGGGCCTTGCTGGCCTTCGCCCTGGGCCTGCTGCTGTTGCGCCGGGGCTTGCAGCCCTTGCGCCAGCTCAGCGAAGCGGCCCGCCAGATCGACCTGCGCAGCCTCGACCGGCGCCTGCACACCAACGGCATCCCGGCGGAATTCCACGAGCCGGTGCAGGCCCTGAACGCCATGCTGGCGCGCCTGGAAGAGAGCTTTGAGCGTCTATCGCAATTTTCCGCCGACCTGGCCCACGAGATCCGCACGCCGTTGCACAACCTCCTGGGCAGCAATGGCCTGGCCTTGAACCAGCCGCGCAGTGCGGCGGAGTACCAGGAAGTGCTGGCCTCCAACATGGAAGAGTTCGAGCGTCTGGGGCGCATGGCCGAGAACCTGCTGTTCCTGGCCCGGGCCGAGCAGGCCGATGCGGTGCTGGACCTGCAGGTACTGTCACTGGCCGGTGTCGGGGCGCAACTGTGCGACTACTTCGAAGCCCTGGCCGACGACCGCCAGTTGCGCCTGGAGAACGGTTTTTCCGGCGAGCTGCGGGCTGACCAGCAATTGCTGCAACGGGCCCTGGGCAACCTTCTGGCCAATGCCGTGCGTCATGCCGATGCAGGGTCGCTGATCCGCCTGCGGCGCCACGACGAAGCGGGCTGGTGCTGGTTGCAGGTGCACAACCAGGGCCCGGCGATCGCCCCCGAGCACCTGCCCCGGCTGTTCGACCGTTTCTACCGGGTCGACCCGTCCCGAGCCGAGCCGGGGGACTCCGGGGGGCTGGGGCTGGCCATCGTGCACTCGATCATGCTGCTGCATGGCGGCCAGGTGCGGGTCATGAGCGATGAGCAGGCCACGGTATTCGAACTGGGCTTCTCCCTCCTGTAACCACTGCCGAGGCTGCGACAAGGCCGCCAGGCCTTCAGCGGCCTGCAGTATTTGCGCCCGCGTTGCGGTCGTTCGCAGCTTCGCAGGCTCGGCAGCGGCTACAAGGCTGCTGGGGCTTAGCGCAGGCCGTCGCGAAACTGCCCCGGGGTCATCCCGGTCCAGCGCTTGAATGCCCGGCTGAAACTGCTGGCGTCGGCAAACCCCAGCAGGTAGCTGATCTCGCTCAGGGAGCATTCCAGGTCCCGCAGGTGCAGCAGGGCGAGGTTTTCCCGGCATTCGTTGAGCAGGGTGTCAAAGCGCGTGCCTTCATCCGCCAGGTGCCGTTGCAGGCTGCGCAGGCTCAGGTGCAGGGCCTGGGCCACTCGCTCCGCCGAAGGTTCGCCTTCGGGCAATTGGGCTTCGATCACCCCGCGTACCTTGCGCTCCCAGGTCAGGGGCCGCAGTTGCAGGAGGGTGCGCTTGAGCACCGCTTCGTTGTGCTCGGCCAGCTCCGGGTTGGCGTCGTCCAGGTGGCTGTCGAAATCGTGCAGGCCGAACTCCAGGCAGTCGTCCACGGCGGCGAACTGCACCGGGCAGCGGAATACCTTGTGCCACTGGCTCGGGTCCGCCGGGGCCGGGCGCCGCAATTGCACGGCCAACGGCGCGTAGTCACGGCCCAGGCGGTTGCGGCAGGTGCGCACGTAGATCGCGGCAAAGGCGTCGATGGCTTCGAAGGCCGGTTGCGGCGAGCCCTCCGGCACCTTGAGGAAGAACCGGTAGCGGTCCGCTTCCCGGGTCAGGGCCAGTTCCAGGGCGTCGCTGACCACCTGGTGATAACGCACGATGCGCTCGAACACTTCCCGCAGGCTGCCGCTGGCCACCAGGGCGTAGCCCAGGGCGTGGAAGGTGGTGGGGCTGACAAAGCGCGACACCCGCAGGCCGATGGCCGGGTCGCCGCTGGCCTGCACGGCGAGATGCCACAGGCGGGTGGTGGCCGACAGCGGGTAGCGGGCGTTGGGGTCGTCCATCAATTGCGGGTCGAGCCCGGCTTCGCGGCACAGTGCGGCGCTGTCGAGGTCCAGAGCGTCCAGTTGCTTGCGCAAGGCGCGGGTCCAGCTGGCAAGGGAGGTGGCTTCGGTCATGCGATTGGCGCGTCCGGTCAACAGGTTGGCGTTTACGGCTAGCGCCCGGAGCCGGGGCTCGGGGCAGGATGCACACATCACTGACCAGAGGATGGAATCATGCAGGGTATTTCTGCAAGCCCCGAGCGGATGAACGCACAGCAGCGGGCGGCGCATATACGCCAGGTGGTCCTGGCCCGGGGTGATGAACTGCGCCGGCGTTTTCCCTTGCTGCGGCACCAGGACGCGCTGGGCGCGGGGATCCTTGCGTTCGCTCTGTCGGGGATGCTGGGGTCAGCGCTGCTCTATGTCACGGGTCACCTGGCCTGGTGGGCGTGCCTGCTGCTCAATGCCTTTTTCGCCTCCCTGACCCACGAGCTGGAACACGACCTGATCCACAGTATGTACTTTCGCAAGCAGCGCCTGCCCCACAACCTGATGCTGGGGCTGGTGTGGCTGGCGCGGCCGAGTACCATCAACCCCTGGGTGCGCCGCCACCTGCACCTGAATCATCACAAGGTGTCCGGCAGCGAGAGCGACATCGAGGAGCGCGCCATCACCAACGGCGAGCCCTGGGGCATCGCCCGCCTGCTGATGGTGGGGGACAACATGATGGCGGCCTTCATCCGCCTGCTGCGGGCGCCGGGGGCCAGGCGCAAGCTGGGCATCCTCGTTCGTACCCTGGCGGTGTACGCGCCGCTGGCATTGCTGCATTGGGGCGCCTGGTATGTGTTCCTGGGCTTTCATGGGGCCAACGGCGTGGCCGCCCTGCTGGGCAGCCCGATCCAGTGGTCGCAAGACACCGTGTCGCTGATGCACTACGTCGATATCGCCGTGGTGGTGATCATCGGCCCCAACGTGCTGCGCACCTTCTGCCTGCACTTTGTCAGTTCCAACATGCACTACTACGGCGACATCGAGCCGGGCAACGTGATCCAGCAGACCCAGGTGCTCAACCCCTGGTGGATGTGGCCGTTGCAGGCCTTCTGCTGCAACTTCGGCAGCACCCACGGCATCCACCATTTCGTGGTCAGGGAGCCGTTCTACATCCGCCAGATGACGGCATCGGTGGCGCATAAAGTGATGGCCGAGATGGGCGTGCGCTTCAACGATTTCGGCACCTTTGCCCGGGCCAACCGCTTTACCCGGCAGGAGCGCGAAGCGATGCAACCGGCGCATAACGCCCGGGCTTGAGGGGGCGGACTGTCTTTCTGGTTAAATATGCAAGGACCGATAACGTTAAGCCAAGGTCACGCGGTGCCGGGAAACGCCCGGAATCCGCGAAGAGGCAACGACAGGGAGACAGTATGAGCAGTGCGGTAAGGCGATTGATCGCCGTTGCCTTGATGAGTGTGGGCAGCGTGTCGCTGGCCGACTCGGTGGCGCAGGGCAGTGACGAGGCACTGGCGCTGAGTATCTTGAAGCATCTGGAAGTGAACGGTTTTCGCAATTCCTTGCGGCCGCGGCATTACCCGGACGGCACCACGCTGGGCCAGTCGCCCTATCGGATCTACGAGAAGGCCGCAGGCGCCGAGGGCACCTACAGCGCGGTGGACGAAGAGCAAAGCTGGGTCTACAGCGTCAGAGTGATGGAGCAGGGGAAGCAGGGCATCGCCATCTGTTTTGTCGACCAGAGCCTGCGCGGCAGCTACTTGACCGCTTCGCCGTTGCGGGTCGAGAAAAACCGGGCTGGGCATTACGTCGTGGTCAAGGAACTGCCGATAACCCCGGCTTGCCGCATCACCCGAGGCTGAGGCCAGCGCCTGGCGCAGCTCGGTGTATTCACCGACAACCCAAACGCACCCCGTAGGAGCCGGCTTGCCGGCGAAAGGGCCCTGGAGACTTGTGTTGTTCTGGAGGACGCCTTCGCTGGCAAGCCAGCTCCTACACAAGCAGGCTCCTCCAGGGGCCGGTTCATAGACAAGCCAGCTCCTACAAGCTCAATCCGGCTGGAATGGTGATTCGCTGAGGATCACTCCGGTTTCATCCACGTAGCGCTGCCATTCTTCCAGCAGGGTGCGCAGTTTTTCCGGCTGGCTGTGGGCCAGGTCGTGAATCTCCCCCGGGTCCTGGCCCAGGTCGTACAGCTGCCACGTCGCCGGGCCCACGGGGCCGGGGATGTACACCGCCTTCCACTGGCCCTGGCGAATTGCCCGGCGGCCGAACAGCTCCCAGCCGGTTACCGTTTGTTCGTCATGCACCCGGGCGGTTTCGCCGGAGAGAAAGCCCAGCCAGGACTTGCCCCGCAGCGGCGCCACATCGCGCCCGCGCCAGCGCTTGCCCGGGTGGCGCACGCCGGCCAGGTCGAGCAGGGTCGGAGTAATGTCCATCACCGTGCCGAAGCCGTGGCTGATCTGCCCCTTGAGCGGCAGTTGCGGGTAGTGCAGCAGCGCCGGCACGCGAATTCCGCCCTGGGTGGTGAGGGCCTTGAACAGCCGCGATGGCGCAGTGGCCGCCTGGGCCCAGGCCGGGCCGTACCAGACGTAGGAGTTGGCCCGGCCGATGTTCTCCAGGCGGTTGTCATAGTGCTGGTTGAGGTAGGTCAAAAGCTCCGGGCCGAACTTGGGGAAGGCTTCCAGCAGCGCGCCCTCGGCACCGTTGTCGGACATGAACAGGATCAGGGTGTTGTCCAGCTGGCCCTGCTGGCGCAGGTAGTCCACCACCCGGCCGATGTTCCAGTCCATGCGCTCGACCATCGCCGCATACACCTCCATGGCCCGTGCCGACACCTGGCGCTGTTCTTCGCTGAGGGCGTTCCATTCGGCGTTCAGGTTGATCAGCGGATGGGGCTCGACCTGCGGGTCCACCAGGCCCAGGGCCTGGAGTTTTTCCAGGCGCTCGCGGCGCAGCACTTCGGGGCCGGCGTCATAGCGGCCCCGGTACTTGGCGACGATTTCCTCCGGAGCCTGCAGCGGCCAATGGGGCGCCGAGAACGGCAGGTAGGCGAAGAACGGCCGGCTCTGGTCGCGCTCTTTCAGGTACTGCAAGAGCTTGTCGCCAAAGGCATCGGAGGAATAGAAATCCGCTGGCAGTTCATCGATGAAGCGGTCGTCCTCGATGTACAGCGCCGGCGTGGATTTGAGCAGCCCGGGGGTGTGCTCGTCGTAGGTCGGCTCGAAGCCGTAGTGGTTGGCCGCCCCCGGCAACAGCGAGAACGAGCGCTCGAAGCCCCGGGCATGGGGCGCGCGTTCGGCAGTCAGCCCCAGGTGCCATTTGCCGCTCATCAGGGTCTGGTAGCCGGCCTCGCGCAGCAGTTCCGGCAGGGCCACCACGCGGTCGTTGAGGTAACCCTCATAGCCCGGCTTGCCGATCAGCTCGGGGGTCAGGGCTTCGGCCATGGTGCCGATCCCGGCAATGTGGTGGTCGGTGCCGGTGAGCAGCATGGAGCGGGTTGGCGAGCAGGTGGGGGCGGTGTGGAAGTCGGTCAGGCGCAGGCCGTTGAAGGCCAGGGCATCGAGGTTCGGCGTGGCGATCTCGCCGCCGAAGGCTCCGAGGTCGGAGAAGCCCAGGTCGTCGGCCAGGATCACCAGGAAGTTGGGACGTTGCGGCATCGCGGCACTCCTGTTCAGCAAGCAATGAAGGTCAGGGGCAGGTCGCGGATCTGTACCGGCGAAGGCGCCTGGTAGAGCTCGTCGCGGGTCAGTTCGTGAAGCAGCTCCTCACGCAGTTGGTGGAAGTCGAAACTGCTGCGCTGGCGCGGGTGGGGCAGGGCCACCTCGACCACGCGCTTGATCCGCCCCGGGCGCGGTTCCATGACCACCACCCGGTCGGCGAGGAAAATCGCTTCCTCGACATCGTGGGTCACCAGCACCGTGGTGATCTTGGCCCGCTCGCGGATCGCCAGCAGTTCGTCCTGCATCTGTTGGCGGGTCAGGGCGTCGAGGGCGCCGAAGGGTTCGTCCAGCAGCAGGATCCGCGGGCTGGCTACCAGCCCCCGGGCAATGGCCACTCGTTGCGCCATGCCGCCGGACAGTTGGTGGGGATAGGCCCGGGTGAAATCCTTGAGGCCCACCAGTTCGATGAATTCGCCGACCCGCTGCTGGCGCTCGGCGGCGCTCAGGGGCTCGTTGACCAGGCCCAGGCCGATGTTCTCGGCCACCGTCAGCCAGGGGAACAGGCGGTGTTCCTGGAACACGATGCCGCGCTCGCCGCCGATGCCGCTGACGGCCTTGCCGTCGACCCGGATCTGGCCACGAAACTCGGTGTCCAGGCCGATCAGCAGGCGCAGCAGGGTGGACTTGCCGCAACCGCTGGAACCGACGATGGCGACGAACTCGCCTTCGGCGATGTCCAGGTTGAATTCGCGGATCGCCTCCACCTCGCCACCGGCGACGGCGAAGGTCTTGCCCACGTGAGTGAAACTGACCAGGGGTGCGTTCATGCGTGTCTCCAGCGGGTGGCGCGAAGTTCGAGTTGTTGCCCGATCAGGTTGAGCAGGGCCCCAGTAAGGCCCACCAGGAGCATGCCGGCCATGATCAGGTCCATGCGCAGCAGTTGCTGGGCGCTGATCATCTGGCTGCCGATGCCGCCGTTGGACGGCATGAAGTATTCCGCGCCGATGGTGCCCAGCCAGGCGTAGATCAGGCTGATGCGCAGGCCGGCGAAAATCCCCGGCGCGGCGCCGGGCAGCACCAGCCGGCGCAGCCGTTGCCAGAGGTTCAGGCGCAGTACCTGGGCGGCTTCCGCCAGTTGCGGCGAGAGCTGGGCGACGCTGCGCTGGGTGGCGATGAACAGCGGGAAGAATGCGGCCAGGGCGACGAACACCCACTTGGCCAGTTCCCCCAGGCCGAACCAGGCGGTGAGCAGCGGCACCCAGGCGAAGATGGCGATCTGGCGGATGGCGGCCAGGGTCGGGCCCAGCAGGCGTTCACTGAACCGCGACAGGCCCAGCAGCAGGCCAAAGGCAAAGCCCAGGCCGCCGCCCAGCAGCAGGCCGCCGAGGGTGCGGCCCAGGCTCAGGCCCATGCCCCCCAGCAGGCTGCCATCGAGCAGGCCGTTGCCGGTGGTGGCGAGTACCGCCAGGGGGCTGGGCAGGATGTTCGGGTCGACCCACTGCTGGTCGCTCGCCACTTGCCACAGGGCCAGCAGCGCCAGGGGCAGCAGCCAGGGTTGCAGGCGCTGCCAGCCCTGGTAGCGCGGGCCGCGACGGAATTCGGCGGTGGCCGGGTGCGGCCAGTGCACCAGCCGGCGGTCGAGCCAGCCGATGCCGCGGTCCATGCACACCCCCAGCAGGCCGATCACCAGGATGCACACGAAGACGATGTCCAGCATGAACAGCTGGCGTGCCCAGACCATCAGGTAGCCGATGCCTTCGCTGGAGGCCAGCAGTTCCACTGCCAGCAGCGAGGTCCAGCCGGTGGCCAGCGCCAGGCGCACCCCGGCCATGAAGGCCGGCAGCGCAGCGGGCAGCACCAGGCGGCGCACCAGCAGCGCCGGCGGCAGGCGCAGCACCGCGGCGGCTTCCCGCAGCCGGGGCTGGGCATCGCGCACGCCCACCAGGGTGTGCAGGGTCACGGGCACCACCACCGCCTTGATCAGCACCACCAGCTTGAGCACTTCGCCGATGCCGAAAAACACCATGAACAGCGGGATCCAGGCCAGGGTGGGGATCTGCGACAGGGCGCCGAAGGTGGGAAACACCAGGCGCTCCAGGCGTCGGCTGAAGCCCAGGGCACCCCCCAGCAGGGCGCCGGCGGCGATACCCGCCAGCAGGCCCCAGAACAGCCGTTGCAGGCTGATCGCCAGATGGCTCCACAGCTCGCCATGGCCCAGTTCCAGGGCACTGCTCCAGACCAGGGCCGGGGCCGGCAGGATCTGTTCGCTCATCCATTGATTGCGGCTGGCCAGCCACCACAGGGCTAACAGGCTGATGGGCAACAGCCAGGGCAGCAGCCGCTGGCTGATCAGGGGCCAGCCCGGGCGTCCGTCGGACGGCGCCGCCAGGGGCAGGCTGAGCAGGGAAACACGGGCCATGGATGACCTCCGTCGTCGGGTACTGCATGGCGTGGGTCGATGCCGTAGGGGCTGGCTTGTCGGCGAATCAGCGTTTGAGGGTCTGTTCGCTGGCAAGGCGGTTTCTACGTGTTATGCATTTGTGGTCTATTAAAATTCTTATCGATTCTATTAAGAGATAAGAAAGGCCATTTAAGGCTTCTCGCCGACACGCATCCAATGCATTTGAAGAATATTTTTCATGCATTTCATGCATATCCCCGGGGACGCCCGTGGCAGCTGATTTATTCGATATAGTTATTAAAATGTGAATTTATAGTATTTAAATGTTGAACGATTCCGTGCCTACCTTTTGCTCCTCTCAGCCTTTGCCACCAGGAGCCGCACCCATGAACCTTCCCTTCAAACGCGTCATCAGCCTGTTCGCCGCCCCGGCCCTGGCGGGGCTCCTGGGCTGCCTGCCGCTGCTGGCCCAGGCCGACGAACTCAAGGAAATCCGCATTGCCGTGCCCGACCTCAGTGCCGGCACCCAGCACAGCGGCGGTGGGGTGGTGGATGTGCTGCGCCAGCAACAGATCTTTGAAAAGGCCTTCGCCGACCAGGGCATCAAGATCCAGTGGAATTTCTTCAAGGGCGCAGGCCCGGTGATCAACGAGGCCTTCGCCAACGGCCAGGTGGACCTGGCGTACCTGGGGGACCTGGCCGCCATCATCGGCAAGTCCAACGGCCTGGATACCCGCCTGCTCAGCGCCTCGGCCCGTGGGGTCAAGCACTATCTGGGGGTGGTGCCGGGTTCGGGGATCAAGACCCTGGAAGACCTCAAGGGCAAGCGCGTAGCGGTGTTCCGTGGCACCGCCACCCAGCTGTCGTTCGACGCGGCCCTGGCCAGCCGGGGCCTGAGCGAGAAGGACCTGAAGGTGGTCAACCTTGACTTCAACGCGGCGGTGGCTGCATTGGCGGCCAAGCAGATCGACGCCTCCTGGGGCAGCACCGGGCTCTCGGCCCTGCGCAGCAAAGGCCTGGCCGAACTGCCCCTGAGCACCAAGGACCTGGGCGGCGCCGGCAGCGTGCAGAGCGTGCTGGTGGGCGCCGGCAAGTTTGTCGACGAACATCCCGAGGCCGTGGCAAAACTGCTTAAGGCCCAGCAGCAGGCCGTAGAGTGGCTGACCCAGGACAGCAACAAGGAAGCCTACATCCAGCTGGTTTCGGGGCTGGCCAGCTACCCGCCGGTGATCTTGCAGGATGACCTCAAGGACCAGCGCCTGAGCGAGATCTTCCCCTCGACCCTGGACCCGGTGTTCCTCGGCAAACTGCAGGATTCGGTAGACCTGGCGGCCAAGGAACGCTTGATTCGCAAGCCGTTCAAGGTGGATGCCTGGGTAGCGCCGCAGTTGGCCGCTGCCGGTCTTTGAGGTCGGCACCATTCGCCGGCAAGCCGGCTCTTGCGTAACCCTGGAGCCGGCTTGTCGGCGAGGGCGGTCTTGAGGGCCTCTTCGCTGGCAAGCCAGCTCCTACGGTCGACGGGGATATCGTGCGGG
Source organism: Pseudomonas sp. UME65 (assembly GCF_014170225.1). Taxonomy (NCBI): domain Bacteria; kingdom Pseudomonadati; phylum Pseudomonadota; class Gammaproteobacteria; order Pseudomonadales; family Pseudomonadaceae; genus Pseudomonas; species Pseudomonas sp. UME65. The sequence continues at coordinate 115,018 of NZ_LZZQ01000011.1, forward strand.
ATCTTGTAGGAGCCGGCTTGCCGGCGAAGCTGTTCTACACGGCGATGGCGTGCCCCTGCCGATCCACCGCCACCAGCACTTCGATCATCTTGCGCGCCGCCGGCGACAGGCGAAAACCGCTGCGGCTGACGATGCCGCAACGGGCATTCAGGCTGTCGATGTTCTGCGGCAGGTTGCGCCAGTGCAGCAGCGCCAGCGAACCCTGGGCGATGTCTTCGGCAAAGGCCTCGGCGGTGCCCACGCCGATGGCATTGGACTGGCGGACGATCTTCACCAGCGCCGGAAAGTGCTCGGTCTCGATGGTCGGGGAAAAATCGATGCGTCCGCTGAGGTTGGCCAGCAGCTTGCGAATCCCCGGGGGGATCAGGGTGGTGGCCAGGGGGTAATCGAACATGTCGTTGGTGGACAGGCTCTCCTTGGCCAGCAGCGGGTGCCCGGGGCGGCAGAAGAACACCCCGCGCTTGGGCGTCAGGGGCTGGGTCTGGTAGTTCGGGTCGGCTTCGAAATGGCGGATATCGGCAATAAAGAATTCGATCTCTTCGCGGTTCAGGCTGCGGCTGAGTTTTTCCCAGTTATCCACGGCAAAGCAGGTGCGCACCTTCGGGTGGGCACTGGTGAATTGCGCCACCGCATCGGGCACCAACTTCACCGCCGGGGCCGGGCCGCAGCCGAAGCGCACTTCGCCGGCGTCGAGCTTGGTCATCTGGGTCACTTCGCTGCTGAGCAAGGCCGCCCCCTGCACCAGGCTCAAGGCGTGCTGCAGCACCACCTGGCCTTCCGGGGTGGGGCGCAGATCCTTGTTGCCGCGGTCCACCAGCACGCAGCCGAACTCCTGTTCCAGGCCCTGGATACTGCGGCTGAAGGCCGGCTGCGTGATACCCATGGCGTCGGCGGCGCGGACAAAACTGCGGTGTTCATTGAGGGCGATGAAGTAACGCAATTGGCGAAGATCCATATGCTTTCCCGGCATCCGAAAAATAGCTCGAAGGCATTTGCGACGAGTGAGGAATGAGGTTTTAAATGCAAGCTCTTATTCCGTCAACGAAGCATGTAGTTATCTATTAGATCTAAATTGAATATAGATAGAGCGTTGTTTCGCGGCGGTTCCACTGTAAGCAGTCCGATGAGGGTGTACCTGATGAGCAATGCCGCCTTAGCCGTTCAACCTGCTGTTCATGCCCTTGATATTCACCCGGTGGCCGGCCGTATCGGCGCCGAGATCCGTGGCGTGCAACTGTCCGGCGATCTCGACGCCGCCACCGTGGAAGCGATCCAGCAAGCGCTGGTGCAGTACAAGGTGATTTTCTTCCGTGGCCAGACCCACCTCGACGACCAGAGCCAGGAAGCCTTCTCGCACCTGCTGGGCGAACCGGTGGCCCACCCCACCGTGCCGGTACGCGACGGCACCCGCTACCTGCTGGAACTGGACGGTGCCGAGGGCCAGCGGGCCAACTCCTGGCACACCGACGTGACCTTCGTCGACGCCTACCCCAAGGCCTCGATCCTGCGCTCGGTGGTGGCCCCGGCCTCCGGTGGCGACACCGTCTGGGCCAACACCGCCACGGCCTACAACGAACTGTCGGCGGAACTGCGGGAGCTGGCGGACAAGCTCTGGGCGGTGCACAGCAATGAATACGACTACGCCGGGGCCAAGCCGGACGTTTCGGCGGAGAAGCTGGAGCGTTACCGCAAGGTGTTCACCTCCACGGTGTTCGAGACCGAGCACCCGATCGTTCGCGTGCACCCCGAGAGCGGTGAAAAGAGCCTGGTACTGGGGCACTTCGTGAAGCGCATCAAGGGCTATTCCCAGGCGGACTCGGCGCATCTGTTCGGCTTGCTGCAAAGCCACGTCACCCGTCTGGAAAACACCGTGCGCTGGCGCTGGAGCGCAGGGGACGTGGCGATCTGGGACAACCGCTCGACCCAGCACTATGCCGTGGACGACTACGGCACCCAGGACCGCATCGTGCGCCGCGTGACCCTCAAGGGCGACGTCCCGGTGGGCGTCCACGGCCAGCGCAGCCAGACCACCAAAGGCCTCTGACCCGCCCCCTCAAGCCCCTACGGGCATTTACCCGATGAACCTGCCCACTGTAGGAGCTGGCTTGCCAGCGAAGGCGCCCTCGAGAGCGCTGCAAGGTCCAAGGGCCTCTTCGCCGGCAAGCCGGCTCCTACGGGGGAAGGTGCAGGTACGGGTGGGGGTTACCACACGCCGATCTGTACCAGCTTTTCGCTTTCCGGCTCGCCGTAGCGAAAACGCTGGCCGCGCAGGTCGATTTCTTGATGGCTGATGGTGGTACGGCGTTTCAGGCCGCGCAGCCATTCCAGCACATATCCCAGGTGTTCTTCGCGCACCGCGGCATAGGCCGGATCGGTCCCCAGGTCGTGCAACTCCTGGGGGTCGTTGTGCAGGTCGAACAACTGCGGGCGCAAGCCATCGTAGGCCAGGTACTTCCAGCGCTCGCTGCGCACCATGGTCATGCGGCAGCGGTCGATGGGCTGGCCCAGGCGCTCTCGCGCCGGGGCCTGGAAGGCGTAGTCGTATTCGCTGATGGCGTAGCGGCGCCAGGCCGGTTCGGCGCCGTGCAGCAGGGGGATCAGCGAGCGGCCTTCCAGGCGATGCTCGGCCCCCGGCAGGCCCAGGGCCTCGAGAAAGGTCGGCAGGGCGTCGATGGTTTCCACCAGGCGTTCGTCCACGGTGCCGCGGCTGCTGTCTGCCGCCGTGCGCGGGTCGCGGACGATCAACGGCACGCCCACCGCCGGTTCCAGCAGAAATTCCTTTTCCCCCAGGTAGTGGTCGCCAAGGAAGTCGCCGTGGTCGCTGGTGAAGACGATCAGGGTGTCGTCCCAGCGGCCGTTGCTCTGCAGGAAGTCAAACAGCCGGCCGAGCTGGTCATCCACCTGCTTGATCAGGCCCATGTAGGTGGGCACCACGTTCAGGCGCACCTCATCCCGGGAAAAATTCAGGCTTTCTTCATGCTGGCGGAAGGCGGCGTAGACCGGGTGATCGCTGAGCTGCCCTGGCGCGGCGCGCACCGCCGGGATCACCTGCTCCGGGCCATACAGGGCGTGGTACGGGGCAGGCGCGATATAGGGCCAGTGCGGTTTGATGTAGGACAGGTGCAGGCACCAGGGCTGCTCGCCTTGTTCGCTGATGAAGTCGATGGCGCGGTCGGTGGTGTAGACGGTTTCCGAATGCTCTTGCGCGACCCGGGCCGGCAGGTGGGCGTTGCGCATTTTCCAGCCGCTGCGGATTTCTCCCTGCTCGCCGGCCCCGGCGTTGGCCCAGTCGTGCCAGGGGTTGCGCCCTTGGTAGCCGAGGTCGCGCAGGTAGTGTGTGTAGGGCGCCGACTCGCGCTTGTCGTCGAATACCGGGTCGTCGGGGTAGATGCCGTCATGGCGGAAATAGGGCTCGAAGCCGACTTCGTTGAGCACCTCGGCCTGGGCACTCCCGGGGTCGATGGCCAGGCGTTGCAGGGCGTCGAGGTTGGGCGTGGCGTGGGTCTTGCCCACCAGCGCGGTGCGGATGCCGTGGGGTCGCAGGTAGTCCCCCAGGGTCAGTTCTTCAAGGGGCAGGGGCACGGCGTTCCAGGCCACCTGGTGGCTGCTGACGTAGCGCCCGGTGTAGGCCGACATGCGCGACGGGCCGCAGATGGTGCCCTGGGTGTAGGCGCGGCTGAAGCGCACCCCGGCGGCGGCCAGGCGGTCGATGTTCGGGGTATGCAGGTGCGGGTGGCCGTAGCACGAGAGGTAATCCCGGCGCAGCTGGTCGCACATGATGTAGAGCACGTTGCGCACGGGCGGATGGGTATTGGACATGGGGTTCACCGAGGGGAAGACAGGCGAGGTTTTTCGCCTCCGGCGGGGGCTTCCGGCAAGCGCATTTGCCGAATAGTTTCGATGCGTTTCATGCAATGCCGACCGGCCCCCCACGTCGTGTGCGGACGGCAGGGTCTTGTAGGAGCTGGCTTGCCAGCGAAGGCGCCCTCGAGCGCGCTGCAAGGTTCAAGGGCCTCTTCGCCGGCAAGCCGGCTCCTACGGGTGGGGGCAGTTCACACGGCGAGGTTGTCCAGGTTGCATACCTCTTCGTCCTGTTCGTCGATGCGCTTGATCTCGTCGATCATCGCCGCGGCCAAAGGCGACAGGCGATAGCCGGCGCGGCTGACGATGCCGTAGCGGGTGTAGAGCTCTTCCAGGTCGTCGGCCAGGCCGTCGATCTTCAGGCACACCAGCTCGCCCTTGGCGTTGTGCAACGCGTCGCTGTAGGAACCGACGATGCCGATGGCGTCCGAGCGCATGACCACCCCCAGCAGGCTGTAGCTGTTTTCGCATTCCACATTGGGCGTGAAGTCCGGCTTGCCGCTCAGATCGACAATGACCTTGCGCAGGTTGGGCGGGCGGATGGTCACCGCCAGTGGGTAGCTCATCAGTTCGCTGGCGCTGACACTTTCGCGCTGGGCCAGGGGGTGCCCGGCGCGGCAGCAGAAATGCCATTTGCGCGGGCGCAGGCGCTGGGTCAGGTAGTCCGGATCGGCCTCGAAGTGCCGGGTGTCGGCAACGAAGAATTCGAACTCTTCGCTGAGCAGGCGCTTGCTCAGGCTTTGCCAGTCATCCACCTGGAACTGCACCCGGGCCTTGGGGTAACGCCCGATAAAGCTGCCGATGGCCCGGGGGATCAGCCCGGCGGCTGGCGCCGGGCCACAGCCGAAGCGCAACTCTCCCGCTTCCAGCCCATTGAACTGGCTGATCTCGTTGGCCATCTGCTGGGCGCCGCTGACCAGCCGGCGCGCGTGCTCCAGCAGCAACTGGCCCTGCTTGGTCGGCGCCAGGTCCTTGCGCCCGCGATCCACCAGCTGGCAGCCGACGCTGTGTTCCAGGGCCTGGATGCTGCGGCTGAAGGCCGATTGCGAGAGGTTCACCGCCGCTGCGGCCGCGACAAAGCTGCGCTGTTCGGCGAGGGCGATGAAGTGGCGGAGCTGGCGCAGGTCGATATGCATTTTTCACATAAAAAATATCGGGGAAATGCATTGGCTATGCATTAGGTCGACTCCTTATAAAGGCAATCTCTTATGCAGTAAATCTTTGTAAAAACATAAATAAATAACTTTAAGGAATATACAAGGCTGTATATTTTCTGACCAGGAGCCGCCCATGAGCCCGTTGTCCCTCGCTTCACCCCTCTCGCCCCGGCGGCTCAAGCGCCTGCCCCTGGCGCTGTTGCTGGCCGGCAGTGCCAGTTGGACACCGACCTGGGCCGAAGAGGCCCCGGCGCCGCAAGCCACCCCGGCCAAGAGCAGTGCCAGCAAGGCCAAGGCCGATGATGGCCAGTTGCAGACGGTGACCGTCACTGCCCGTCGACGCGAGGAAAGCTCCCAGAGCGTGCCCACCCCCATGAGCGTGGTCAGCGGCCAGGCCCTGGAGAGCCAGCGGGTGTACCGCATCCAGGATCTGCAGCAACTGGTGCCCAGCGTCAACGTCGCCTACATGCATGCGCGCCAGTCCAGCGTGTCGATCCGTGGCCTGGGCAACAACCCGGCCAGCGACGGCCTGGAAGGCAGCGTCGGGCTGTACATCGACAACGTCTACCTCGGAAGGCCGGGGATGGCGGTGTTCGACCTGATGGACATCGAGCAGCTGGAAGTGCTGCGCGGCCCCCAGGGCACCCTGTTCGGCAAGAACACCACCGCCGGGGTGATCAACATCAGCACCCGGGCGCCGAGCTTCACCCCGGAGCGCAGCATCGAAACCTCCCTCGGCGAGGATGGATACTTCCAGACCAAGGGCACGATTTCCGGGCCGCTGACCGATGAGCTGGCGGGGCGTTTTTCCGCCTATCGCACCCGCAGCGACGGCGACATCAAGAACGAATTCGACGGCCATGACCTCAACGGCGGATCACGCCAGGGCTTTCGCGGGCAGTTGCTGTACAAGCCCAATGAGAGCTTCAACCTGCGCTGGATCGGCGACTACAACGAAGAGGATTCCAGCGCCGGCACCCGAGTGCTGTACAGCACCGGGCCGACCATCAACGGCACCAATGTCTACGAGTCGCGCGCGGCGGCGGCCGGCGCGACCCTGGTCAATGGTTCGCACCGCAAGGTCAACCTGGACAACGACCAGCACGTGACGGTGTTCCAGGGCGGCACTTCGCTTGAGGCCAACTGGACCCTGCCCAGCGACTTCACCCTGACCTCGGTCAGCTCCTACCGCTGGTGGAATTTCACCCCGCGCAACGACGATGGCCTCAACGTTCCGGCCAGCTACAACGCCGGGGTTTCGGTGCAAGACAAGCAGTGGTCCCAGGAATTTCGCCTGGCCTCGCCCACCGGCGGCTTCTTCGACTACGTGCTGGGCGCCTACTACTTCGGCTCCGACCTGGACAACAAATCCTTCGCCTATTACGGGCCCAAGGCGGACATCTGGAATGGCACCCCGGCCGGCGCCCTGAGCAACGTCACCAGCATCGGCAACGGGCATATCCAGACCAACAGTTTCGCCCTGTTTGCCCAGGGCACCTGGCACCTCACCGAGCGCCTGGATTTCACCGCCGGCCTGCGCGGCACCTACGAGGAGAAAAGCGCCTGGGTGACCCGCAACGCCCCGGTGGGCGGCGTGGCGGTGGCCGGCGCCGCCGCCAACGCGCGGCGCGGGCGCACCGGAGCCTATGACTCCGGCGACCTCAATCAGTACAGCACCAGCCCCTCGGGCCTGCTCAACCTCAGCTACCGCATCACCGACGACCTGCTGGGCTACGCCACCCTGTCCCACGGCGAGAAGTCCGGTGGGGTCAACCTGACGGTGGGGTCGGCGCCTACCGCCGGGGCCGATTCGCTGCTGATCGGCACCGAGCGCGCCAACAACGCCGAGCTGGGTTTCAAGAGCACCCTGTGGGACCGCCGCCTGCAACTCAACGCCAACCTGTTCTGGACCCAGGTCAACGGCTACCAGACCAACGCCTACGACGACGCCAACCGCGTGCAGTACCTGACCAACGCCGGTTCGGTGCGCTCGCGCGGGGTTGAAGTGGAAAGCACCCTGGTGCCGATCCGTGGCCTGACCCTGAACATCAACGGTTCCTACAACGACGTGCGCTACCTCTCCTACAAGGATGCACCGTGCCCGCCGGAAGTCAGCCTGCGCCCCGGTGCTCCGGCCTCGTGCGATCTCAGCGGCCACCAGGTAGTGGGCGCCTCAAAATGGATCGGCAACGCCAACGGCGAATACAAGTGGAACCTGGACAACGGCCTGGAAGAGTACGTCACCGCCAGCTATGCGTTCCGTTCCAAGGCGGTGGGCACCGTGGAGGATTCCGAGTACGGGCAGATCCCCAGCTACGCCGTGGTCAACCTTTCCACCGGCTTGCGCGGCAACTACGAGCAGGGCCAGTGGGACGTTTCGCTGTGGCTGAAGAACGCCTTCGACAAGACCTACTACACCACCCTCTGGACCGGCGGCAACGGCGGTTACGAAGGCCTGCTGGGCACCCCGCGGACCTTGGGCGTGACCGGTCGCTACGATTTCTGATACCCGGCTTTTCGCACCTTGCGCCGGGTTCTCCGGCGCCTTTCGACTTGAACAGGAGTGCTTGTCATGTTGCGCCTCACCACTGCTTTGCCCCTGCTGCTGTCCACCGCCCTGCTGGCCTCGGCGGTGCAGGCCGCGCCCAGCGTCTACCCCACCGGCGTCACTCGCTACGACCCGGCCAGGGCCTATAACCAGTACGTGATCTTCAGTGGTGCCGATAAGCAGACCCACCTGATCGACATGAATGGCAACGAAGTGAAGAACTGGCCCCAGGCCGGTTTCCCCTCGGCCATCATCGACCCGCAACTGGTGGGCGGCGAGCGTGGCCGGGTGCTGTTGCAGCTCAAGGACAAGGAGCCCGGGCCCCTGGGTTCGGCGGGCAACGGCCTGGGCAACCAGAGCGTCGGCGAGCTGGACTGGAACGGCAAGCTGGTCTGGCAGTGGGGCGACCAGGCCCCGGGCGGTGCGGCCCAGCAGCATCATGACCAGCGCCGGCTGAGCAACGGCAACACCCTGGTGCTGGCCAACAAGGTGCACAAGGTGGCGGGGTTCAAGGTGCCCCAGGTGATCGACGACGCGATCTATGAAGTCAGCCCCGAGGGCCAGGTCAAATGGCAGTGGCTGGCCTCCGAACACCTCAAGGAATTCGGCTTTACCCCGGCGCAACTGAAGCTGGTGTACGGCACCGACAACCCGGACTACCTGCACATCAACAACCTCAGCGTGGTGGGCCCCAACCAGTGGTTCGACGCCGGTGATAAACGCTTCGCCCCGGACAACCTGCTGATCGACTCGCGCAACGCCAACTTCATCGCCATCCTCGACAAGCACAGCGGCAAGGTGGTCTGGCGCCTGGGGCCGAACCTGTCGCCGATCAACCCGAAGACCGCCGCCAAGGTGCCGCGCCCGGTGGACCAGTTCGTCGGCCAGCATGACGCCCACATCATTCCCGCCGGCTTGCCAGGGGCCGGGCATCTGCTGGTGTTCGACAACCAGGGCACCGCCGGTTACCCCTCGGTGCCCCTGGGGCTGATCGCCGGCTCCCGGGTGCTGGAGATCGACCCGATCAAGAACCAGATCGTCTGGCAGTACAGCGCCGCCAGTTCCCGGCAGCCGGGCTGGGCTTTCTACAGCTCGTTCATCAGCAGTGCGCGGCGCCTGCCCAACGGCAACACCCTGATCGATGAAGGCATGAACGGGCGCTTCTTCCAGGTGACGGCCGGCGGTGAAATCGTCTGGGAATACGTCAGCCCCTATCTGGGCAAGGCACCGGGCAGCGAGGCCATCAGCAACTGGGTGTACCGGGCTCTGCCGGTGAGTTACGACTGGGTGCCCCAGGGCACGCCACGTTCGGAAACGGCAGTGAGCGTGCCGGGCTCGGGGCTCAAACAGGCGGGGATTTGAGCAGGTTCCCGGGGGCGGGCGGCCTCGCCACAAATCAGGTGCGGGAGCAGCCCTGGGGATGGCTTCAGAAGTAGAAAAACAGGCCGGTGTCGCGTTCCAGGGCCAGTCGATTCAAGGCGATCAGCTTGGGGAGCAGTTTGTCTTGCGCCGTAGCGGCCCGGGTCAGGATCGACAGGGCCGTGGCCAGGGCGGCCTGGCCCTGGATCGACGCGTCCTCGTAGTCATCGATCAGAGTGCCCAGGGCACGGTTCAAGCTGGGCAGCAGGTCGCTGCGGGACAGGGCTGCCCACTGCTCCGGGGACAGCGCCAGTTCCTCCAGGTCTCCTGGCAGGCACTGGTCCAGGTCCAGGCGTTGCTGGGCGTCTTTGCTGGTGGGCACGACTATCCACTTCATGGCTGCCACAGCTCGACAAAGGCCTTGAAATCGGCGGCCACCGGGTAACGGCTGGCGCTCTCGGGGTCGAAGATTTCCACCGCCACGGCCGGGCTGTTGAAGTCCAGGCAGATCAGCAGGCCGCCGGCATCCCGGGCAATCGGCAGGCAGCCTGCGGCGAGCCCCGGCACACGGCCAGGGCTGGCGTACCAGAGCAGGGTCCAGGGCTGGCTGCTCAGGCCGAATTCGAAGAACTCGCTGATGCAGGTGTAGCCGCCGTCATAGGCGAAGCCGCCGATCCCCGGCGTGGCGGCCTCGGCGTACTGCACCAGCTCCAGGTACAGCGACGGAAACTCGACGCCGAGGCGATGCTGCACCTGGGCGATCAGCTGTTCGTCCACGATAGATCCGGGTTCTATTTCCCAGGCATTCCAATCCAGGGTCATGCTCGACATGCGCCTTGTCGTTGAGGGACCGCGCCCGCCCGATGGAGGATCGGGCGGGCGTCGAGGGGCGATTGTAGGCGTGTCGCCCGGTGCGTGGTAGGCGCTTATTTGCAGCTATGGCCTTCGGGCAGGGTGACGGTGTATTTGCGCTGCACCCGGTTGCGGAAGTCCAGGTTGTCCAGGCTTTCCTGCACCAGGAAATCCTCGACCTTGGCGTCCTGGCAGTCCTCGTTATAGGACGAGGCCCGCAGCAGGAATACCGTGCGCCTGCTCTGTTCGTCCTTGGCCTTGATGTTGAAGGTACTGAGGGTGGTGTAGCCGGTGCGCTCCGAGGAACCCACCGGGCCCCAGGTGGTGGTCGGGGTGCTGTTGCACACCAGGTTCTTGTCTTTATGGGTGCTCTGCTTGCACACCGTCTTGGTGCTGCTGGGCACCTGGCCGTAGTCGGTGGCGGTGTAGCGGTAGCTGACCTTTTCACTGCCCACGTCGAGGGTGAAGTTCATTCGGAACGGCGGATGGTTCTTGGGCAGCGACGTATCGGTGTAGACCTGCTTGAAACCCATGCCATGCAGGGCGGCGACCATGTCGCGCAGGTAGTAGCTGGCGTTGAGGCCGTGGGCATCGTTGGCTCCGTTGATGCTTACCAGCACCGGGGCCTGAGGGTCGAAGTAGTAGTCCGGGGCCGGAGTGGCGGCAATCGCCACTTCGAGTTTGTTGGCGCAGCCGGTCAAAAGACAGGCGAGCAAAAGCAGCGGGCAGAGCAGGTAGCGAGTCATGAATAAGCCAATGTGCAACGTGAGGAGTGGTAAGGCTTTAACGATCGGGACTCGGATCAAACAAACGCGGGGGTGTCACGCGGGCTCGGTGGCCTGATATTCCAGCAGGTCGCCGGGCTGGCAGTCGAGTGCGGCGCAGAGTTTGTCCAGGGTCTCGATTTTCATCCCCTTGACCTTGCCATTTTTCAGCAACGACAGATTGGCCTCGGTAATGCCCAGGATGGCGGCCAACTCTTTCGAGCGAATCTTGTTTTTAGCCATGACAACGTCAAGCCGAACGATAATGGTCATCTCATTGTTCTATATGTAGTGACTGTGCTCATCACTGAGGACTTTGGCGTCGCGCATGATAATGGAAAACGAGCAGAGCAAGATTCCTTTGACCACCTCGTAGGCCGCGTAGGACGAGAAGCCCGCGGAAATCTGCAGGATGCGCTGGCCGGGCGGCAGGTCGATGGACAGGGCCAGGCCTTGCAGGGTTTCCATCATCGGGAATGTGGCCGGGGCGACTATCCACAGCATGCCCACGCGCCAGAGGATGCGGATGTTGCGATCGCTCCAGGTTTCGCCACGGGACAGGCGCAGGAAGAACACGCCGGTCAGGTACAGGGCGAAGCTCGACAGCAACAGTGGCAGGAAGTCGAGGATCACCAGCAGGGTGAAGCTCAGCGACGAGAGCTTGAAGTCGGCTTCCAGCAGGCGCGGCGAGTGTTCGGCAAATACGCTGAGCAGGGCGCCCAGGACCTGGTCCTTGCTGTAGATCCAGAGCCCGGCATTGCCGCCCAGCTCCACCACGCCCATGACCCAGGCCAGGATCGCGGCCAGCAGGCCGACCCGTCGTAAGCGGTACTGGGCCGAGCCGTTGATTTGGGAGTTCATGCGTTATTCCTTGCAAAACTTTGGGGGTGGCAAATTATTGATAAAAAATTATCGAATTACAATAATTTATTTTCAATAATCGTCACGACTCCAGGCCAGGAATCATGCTGTGGCGAGGGAGCTTGTTCCCGCTCGGGCGCGTAGTGGCCGTAAAACCTGAGGTTGGGGTCTTATTGGTGTACCTATCCATTGCTGCGGTCACGGCCACTTATGGTTTCGCTCTTGCAGCGAGTCACTTTGAAGCCCGGAATGCCGGCCAGCCCAAAGTAACCAAAGGCACCTGCCCCTCCACTCGGTGCCTCGCCTGCGTTTGGCCATCGTGTCTAAGGGGGCAGGAAGATCAAAAGCCAGAGCAAGATCAAAATCTGCCGGCGGCCTGCCTGCCGGCCTATCTCTGTCGTCCTTCACGTTTCCTGTAGCCGCTGCCGAGCCTGCGAGGCTGCGAAAAGGACCGCAGGGCCTTGCTTGGCGATCTCGCGCCGGTCCTCTGATGCCTGGCGGATCGCCGCGAGTTTCCACGAGCCACTCTGTGTGGTCGAATCAGTCGCGCTGCGGCTCCAGCAAGTCGAACGACAGGACCTTGATCTGCCGGTCGGCGCTATAGACGAACCCAACCCGCGCACCGGGATGCAGGTGCTCCGGCAGGCGGTAGCTCTCCCAGGCGTTGAGCGTGTATTGCCCATCTGCTGATGGCCTGCGCTCCCCCGATCGCAGGGGCGTACCCAGCAGCTCGCGGATATCGGCGTGGGTCATGCTGCGCGAGAACGGGGCGGGCAGCTCGCCCCTGTAGAACGAGCGCCCCTGTTCAAGGGGCATGAGTTCGATCAATACCTTTTCCAGGGCCAGGCTGTCTTCCCAGAAGTCCAGCATCAGGCCGGGCTCGACGATCACGGTCAGCCAATCGAATTCATCGTAGATCTTGTCCGTCGGGGTCTCGATGCGTTCTCCCCGGGCGATCAGTTCTTCATGGCTGAGCCCCAGGCTGCTTACCCAGCGGCCGATCGTTGCAGCGTCCATCGCTATTCCTGTGTCCTGAGTTGAGTGTGTGCCCGTTGTCGCGAGAGGCGTTGGCGGGCGATCTTAGCCGGTCGAGAAGGATAGTGGTGCTGTGGCGACATGAAGAACGCCGCCTGCCGTGCTGGCAGGCGGTGGGTTGGAGGGCCGGTGTCAGGCCGGTTGGGGCGCGGTATCGAGCTGGGCCCGGGCCTGATAGCTGGCGGGGCTGAAGATCCGGGTCAGGAGCAGCATCGCCAGGACACCCACGATCAGCACCCACCAGGCGCTGACAAAGCTGCCGGTGACTTGCCGCAGCCAGCCGCTGAGCCATGGCGAGACGGCGTTGATCAGAAAGCCCACGCCCTGGACAAAAGCCGCCAGTTGCCCGGCTTCCCGAGGGTCGCGCCGGTGATCCAGGGTGAGGATCAGGCTCAGGGCAAAGCACGCTCCGAGGCCGAAGCCGATCAGCGCCACCCACAGGTGCGGGCTCTGCAAGGGCCACAGCACCAGCCCGAGAAAACCCGCGGCCTGGGCCGCGAGGCTGATGCCCAGCAGCGGGCGGCGGTCGCTGCTGCGTTGGGCCAGGGCCGGCATCAGCAGGGCGGCGCTGACTTGGAACAGGGTCATGAAGGCCAGCAGCGAACCGCTCTGGCTGGCGCTCCAGCCCATCTGCAGGTAGTAGGCCGGCAGCCAGGCGACCATGCTCATGTAGCCGCAGTTCACCAGGCCGAAATACAACGCCAGCAGCCAGGCGCGGCGGTTGTTCCAGAGCCCGGCCAGGGGAGCCGGGCTGCCGTTGCGGCGGCCGGCCCCCAGGGGCAGGCAGGCCCAGAGCAGCAGCGCCGCCATCGCCGGTAGCAGCCAGACGCCAAGCCCCGCCTGCCAGTTGGCGAAGTGGCTGGCCACCTGCGGGCTGAGCAGGGCGGCAATGCCGCCACCGCCCATCAGCGAGGCCGAGTAGACGCCCATGGCCAGGGCTACGCGCTGCTGGAACTGGCGCTTGATCAACGCCGGTACCAGAGCCTGGATCAAGGCCACCCCGGCGCCGCCGAGCAGGGCGGTGGCGAGCAAGGCCGCGGCCTGGCCGAAGAACAGCCGCACCAGGCAGGCCAGCAGCACCAGCAGCAAGCCCAGGGAAACGCCCCGACGCTCGCCCAGGCGGGCTTCGATGCGTACACCGAGCAAGGCCACCAGGCCCATGCAGATCACCGGCAGGCTGGTGAGCCAGGCGCTGCTCTGGAAGCTCATGCCGGTGGCGCCGCGGATCTCGTTGAGCAGCGGGCTGACCGAGCTGAGGATGGGCCGCAGGTTCAGCCCCAGGCACACCAGCAGGGCCCAGCCGGCCCAGCGCTGGAAGGTGGATTCAGTTCGCTGCATGACGCTCCTGCCAATCCTGGTAGAGGGCGCTCATCGCTGCCTGGGGCAGGTGCAGCACCGGCAGGCGCTGGGCTTCCAGGGGCTTGCTCAGTTGCTGGTAGATGGCCGCGGTGGACAGGCCGAACGGCTCAGCTTGCTCATTGCTGGCAGCGAATACCGCGCGGGACACGCCGCACAGGTACATGGCGGCCAGGCACATGGGGCAGGGCTGGCCGCTGGCGTAGATCACGCAACCATCCAGGCGCGGGCCCAATTGCCTGCTGGTGGCGCGGATGGCCAGCATCTCGGCGTGGGCGGTGGGGTCCTGGCTGAGGTGGATTTCATTCACCGCCTCGGCCAGTACCCGGCCGTTGTGCACCAGCAATGCGCCGAACGGGCGGCCGCCCTGTTCGACATTGCGCCGGGCCAGTGCCACGGCCTGTTGCAGGTAGTGTTGATCGTCGTGCATGCAAGGTTCCTTCAAAAGAGGGGCGGGCTCAGGCAGCGCCGGCATCGCGCAGCAGCTTGGCGATGGCGCCCTGGCCACGGCGCTCGGCCTGTTGCAACGGGCTGAGGCCGGCACGGTCCGGCAGGTTCAGGTTGGCGCCGGCGGCAATCAGTTGGGCGACGATCTGTTGGTGCACCGGGCCGCCGTCGGACAGCACTATGGCTTCCATCAGGCAGGTCCAGCCCAGGTGGTTGACGTGGTCCAGCTCGACGCCGGCCTCGATCAGCAGGCGCACGGTTTCCACGTGGCCGCGTTCGCAGGCCGGGATCAGCGCGGTGCCGCCGTAGCGGTTGGTGCTCTTGAGGTCGGCGCCGTGGGCCAGGGTCAGCTTGAGGATTTCGTTGTGACCGCTGGCGCCGGCCAGCAGGTAGGGGCTGTCCTGGATCAGGTTCTTGCGGTTGACGTCGGCCCCGGCCTCGATCAGCGCCCGGGCGATGTCGATGCGGTTGTCCCGGGTGGCCACCAGCAGCGGGCTGCTGCCGTCCAGGCCACGGCCATCGAGCGCCGCGCCTTGCTCAAGCAACTGTTGCACCTGTTGCAGTTGCCCCTTGCGTACCGCTTCCAGCAACGCGCCATCGCTGGCCATGACCACCCCCGCAGTGAACAGGCCGGCGGCGATCAGGCCGCGTTTGAGAAAACGCTTGAGTTGCATGAGAACCTCCCGTTCCGGCTGATGAAAGGGAAGTATGGTGATGGCCCTGGGTATTCTGAAATTAAATATAATCATGCCAACCAGTGGCAGTCAGGATGGTAGGTCAACATGTTGGATCCGGTGTTGTTACGCAGTTTTGTCGCGGTCGCCGACAGCCAGAACTTCACCCGCGCCGCCGAGCGCCTGCACCTCACCCAGTCCACTGTGAGCCAGCAGGTGCGGCGCCTGGAAGAGAGCCTGGGCTGCCAGTTGCTGGACCGTGACCAGCGCCGGGTGGTGGCCACGGTGGAGGGCGAGCGGCTGCTGGCCTACGCCCGGCGCATCCTGGCGCTGCATGAAGAGGCCAGCGATATGCTGGTCAACCAGCGCGGCGAAGAAGTCCTGCGCCTCGGGGTGCCGGAAGATTTCGCCGCCGAGCGCCTGATGCCCATGCTCTCGCGCTTTGGCCTGGACTACCCGGCAGTGCGCCTGGAGGTCAGCAGCGGCCTGGGCCCTGAGCTGTTGCGCCAGTACCGGCGGGGTGAGTTCGACCTGCTGCTGGTCAAGCAGATGGGCCACAGCGATGACTGCGTGGACTCCTGGCCCGAGCCGCTGTGCTGGGTCGATAGCGTTCGCCAGCCCGCCTTTGGCCGCGATCCGCTGCCTTTGGTGGCGTTCCCGGTGGGCGGCCTGTACCGCCAGGAAATGCTCCATCACCTGGAGGTCGGAGGCTGGCCGTGGCGCATCGCCTATTCCAGCGCCAGCCTGGCCAGCGTCTGTTCGGCGGTGGCGGCGGGCCTGGGCATCAGCCTGTTGCCGGTACGGGTGCTGGGCAAGGGGCATCGCGTGCTCGACGCCGACAGCGGTTTGCCGGACATCCAGGGCGTGCGGCTGGCGTTGTACGCCGGCAGTGGCTTGAGCCGGGCCGGCAAGGAGCTACAGGAACAGTTGCGGGCAGTGGCAAGCGTCAAGCCGCAAGTGGCCAGGCGATAACTGTCTGCTGGTTGGCCAGGTTCGTCTGCACCAGGGCTGTACAGGCCGATCATCCGGGGGGCGAGTTGCGGAACAGCTTCGCCTAGCCGTCGCGCGTTCGATAACAGGCGGCCGCCGGGATCTCGTCGCCTCATGCCGGTAGCACAGTGCCCCAGCGGCCCTGGAATGCCCCTTCACAAGATTGTTCAGCAGCGCAAGGGCTGATCTTGAGGGGGCGCTGCTGCTTGGAGAGCTGTTCCATCCTCCGCCAAGCGTCTTGTTTCGATGCTTTGCGGGAATATTTTCGATGCCCGCAAGGCATGGTGTTTTTCCCTCTTGGCTGCAGCCCTTGAACCACGGGGCCTGGGGCTTTTTCGCGAAATCAGGTATTCGATTTCGATCTATCTATAACTTGAAAGATTACTTTAAGAGATAAGCACGGGGCACTGATCATTGACCCCGCGGCACCGTTGCGTGGGGGCAGTTCAAACGCCGGTGCCGGGTTTTTCAAAAGATCGTAGGGAGTGAATCCATGGGCAATGTCCAGACCGCCGCCAGTGCACACGAGGTGCTGTGGCGCCAGGCACCGAGCGGCGAGTTGGTCGACCTCGGCCGGCCTCACCGCTTGCCGCTGGGCCAATTGCGTTTGCAACGCACGCCCAAGGGGATATTGCGTCGCCGTGAGGCCATCATCCTCGGCGCCGCGGCCCTGGTACTGCACGCGGCAGTGATCTACTGGCTGAGCCAGAAGCCTACCCCGGTGCTGCCGATCGTACCGCCGGAAATCCCGCCCATGACCATCGAGTTCTCGCGCCCGGCGCCGCCGGTGGTCGAGCCCCCACCGCCACAGCCGGTACAGCCGGTGGTGGAGCCGCCACCGCCAGTGGAGGACGAGCTGGCCGTGAAGCCGCCACCGCCCAAGCCGGTGCCCAAACCCAAACCCAAGCCGGTGCCCAAGCCCGAGCCGAAACCTGCGCCCAAACCGGTGCAGCAGACTCCGGCGCCGCCACAGCCCGCGGCCCCGGTAGCCGCTCCGGCTCCGCCCGCGCCACCGGCCCCGGCGCCCGTGACCCCGGCTTCGGCGAATGCCGCGTACTTGAAGAACCCGGCGCCGGAATATCCGTCGCTGGCCCAGCGTCGCGGTTGGGAAGGCACGGTGCTGCTGCGGGTGCATGTACTGGCCAGCGGCAAGCCAGGCGAGATCCAGATCCAGAAGAGCAGTGGTCGCCAGCAACTCGATGACGCCGCCCTGGCCGCGGTCAAGCGCTGGAGTTTCGTCCCTGCCAAGCAGGGCGACGTGGCCCAGGACGGCTGGGTCAGCGTACCCATAGATTTCAAGATTCATTGAGCCGCAAGGCCGATCAACCAACACGCGCTAAACGCTTACACAGAGGGAACACATCATGACGTTACTGGCATCTCCACTGGAATCCATCGAAAGCGCGGTGATCTGGCTGTTGGTGGTCTTCTCCGTCGCCACTTGGGGCCTGGCCCTGGTCAAGGGCGTGCAGTTCGCCCGCCTCAAGTCCCAGGATCGCAAGTTCCACAATCAGTTCTGGGCAGCGTCCAGTCTCGACTCCGCTGCCTCGTTGAGTGAAACCCAGCCCGGCGCGGCGGCCCGGGTGGCCCAGGCCGGCTATGCGGCGATCCAGGTTGGCGAAGCGCCCCACGCGGCGGACCTGAGCCAGGCAATCAACCACCAGGACCGTCTCGAACGTGCCCTGCGCCAGCAGATCGTGCGTGAGCGTCGTTCCCTGGAAACCGGCCTGGCGGTGGTTGCCAGTATCGGCAGCACCTCGCCCTTCATCGGCCTGTTCGGCACCGTGTGGGGGATCATGGAAGCCTTGAAAGGCATCAGCGCTGCTGGTTCGGCGAGCCTGGAAACCGTGGCCGGTCCCATTGGCGCAGCCCTGGTGGCGACGGGGGTGGGGATCGCCGTCGCAGTGCCGGCGGTGCTGGTCTACAACTACTTCCTGCGGCGCCTGAAGCTCACGGCCGCGGACCTGGACGACTTCGCCCACGACTTCTACAGCCTGGCGCAGAAGAACTCCTTCCGCGTGCTGATCCACCCGAGCGTGCACAAGGCCGCGGCCCAGGGCAGCCCGCAAAAAGTGAAGGAGGCGTCCTGACATGGCCTTTTCCACCCAAGACAGCGATGAAGTGCTGAGTGAGATCAACGTCACACCGCTGGTGGACGTGATGCTGGTGCTGCTGGTGGTGTTCATCGTCACCGCGCCGCTGCTGACCAACGCCATTCCGATCAACCTGCCCAAGACCGAGGCCGTGGCCCCGGTGGAGCAGAAAGACCCGCTGGTGGTGAGCATCGACGGTGCCGGCAAACTCTTTATCAACAAGGACGAGATCCAGCCGGACCTGCTGGAAACCAACTTGCAAGCGGCCAAGGCCAAGGACCCGCAAGTGCGGGTCCAGCTGCAGGCCGACGATGGCGTCAACTACGGCGAAGTGGCCCGAGCCATGGCGTCCATCGAGCGTGCGGGCATCACCAAACTGTCGGTGATTACCGCGCGCTGAGACCGAGCAACAACGCCACGACTTTTCAGGCCGTCTCCTTGGCAGGGTGCGGCCTTTTTTTTGCCTGGCGAAAAAGCCCCCGCAAGAACACCACCGTAATCGCGCCAGCCGTAGGCGCTGGCTTGCCAGCAAAGGCGTCCTTGAGCGCGGTGCAAGGCTTGCGGGCCCCTTCGCCGGCAAGCCGGCTCCTACAAGAACACCGCCGTAATCGCGCCAGATGTAGGCGCTGGCTTGCCAGCGAAGACGTCCTTGAGTGCGGTGCAAGGCTTGCGGGCCGTTTCGCCGGCAAGCCGGCTCCTACGGAGGCCGGGGGGAAGTTTTATATTCGTTTAAGGTATTAATAAATAGCTTCTTATTCCTTAACGAATATAAATCCCCTCCCTATACTCGTCCGGGAACAGACACGCAGCAGGAGAGTTCCCCATGCGCAACGAATCCATTCGCTACTTGATTGTGCCGGGCTGGCAAGGATCGCCAGAAGATCATTGGCAAACCCACTGGCAGAACAGCCTGCCCAACAGCGCGCGGGTGGAGCAGGCCGACTGGCTGACGCCGCGCCGCGAAGATTGGGTGGCGGCCCTGGCCGAGGCCATTGCCGCCGACGACACTCCGGTGATCCTGATTGCCCACAGCCTGGGTTGCATTACCGTGGCTCATTGGGCCGCGCGCGCGCCCGTAGCGGCCCTGCGCCAGGTGCGCGGTGCGTTGCTGGTGGCCCCGGCGGACGTCGAGCGCCCGGCCTGTGCCCCGGCGCTGCGCAATTTCGCGCCGATCCCCCGGCACCTGCTGCCGTTCCCCAGCCAAGTGGTCAGCTCGGATAACGACAGTGCCGTGAGCGCGCCGCGGGCCCTGGAGCTGGCCCGTGACTGGGGCGCCGAAGCCGGGATCCTGGCCGGCGCCGGCCATATCAACGTCAAGTCCGGCCACCATCGCTGGGAGCAGGGTTTCGCCTATCTGTACCGCTTGCAGAACCGCATGGAACAACACGCCCTGCGTCGTGCCTGATCGTCCTTTTTTCGTTTAAACGCCCCGTCCCCCGGCGGTCTGGGGCGGGAGCCTGCCATGAGTGCCCATACCCCATTCGGTCAGCCGTTGCTGACCTTCCCCGATGCCGAGAAAAGCCCCCTGAGCATCCGCGCCAAGGCGCTGGTGTTCGTCGACCCGCGCTCGCGGCAGTTGCGCGAAGAGCTGGAGCAACTGGCGCCGCGTTCGGTTTCGGTACTGATCCGTGGCGAAACCGGCACCGGCAAGGAGCTGCTGGCCCGGCACATCCACCGTGCCAGCGATCGCAGTGGCCTGTTCGTCTCGGTGAACTGCGGCGCCATCAGCCCGACCTACGCCGACGCCGAACTGTTCGGTTATGCCGCCGGCAGTTTCAGCGGTTCGGCCAGCAGCCGCGCCGGCTGGTTCGGCTCGGCCAACGGCGGGACCCTGTACCTGGATGAAATCGGCGACCTGCCGCTGCCGATCCAGACCAAGCTGCTGGCCGCCCTGGAGAACCACGAAGTGACCCGGGTTGGCGCCCAGCAACCGAGCCCGGTGGACGTGCGCCTGGTGGCGGCCACCAGCATCGACCTGGCCCAGGCGGTGGCGGCGGGCAAGTTTCACGAGCGCCTGTATCGCTACCTCAGCGAAGGCCAGCTGGAGCTGCCGGCGCTGCGGGAACGGGTGGGAGACATCGAGTCCCTGGCCGAATACTTCCTCGGCATCTACAGCCAGCGCCTGGACCTGCCGGTGCCGCTGATCAGCGAAGCCGCGCAGCAGGCCCTGAATCGCCACAGCTGGCCGGGCAACACCCGGGAGCTGGAGAACGTCATCCACTTTGCGCTGCTGGTCAGCAGCGGCGAGGAGATACTGCCCGAGCACCTCAACCTGCCGCCGACGCCCTCGCCGCTGGAGCAGATCCAGCAGTTGTTGCAGCAGATCGCCGAGATCGGATCCGCTGTCGAGCGCCAGGCGCTGCACCAGTTGCTGCAACGCACCGCCCTGACCTGAAACCCCGGCCACCGTAGGAGCTGGCTTGCCAGCGAAGGCGTTCGTTAGGGTGATGCAAGGCCTCAGGGCCTCTTCGCCGGCAAGCCGGCTCCTACCAAGACGATTTCAAATCCGACCCGTAGGAGCTGGCTTGCCAGCGAAGGCGTGCACAAGGGCGATGCAAGGCCTGAGGGCCTCTTCGCCGGCAAGCCGGCTACTACCAAGGCTGGCCTGGCAGGTGGGAAATCGCAGGCTAGAGCGCCGGGAGGCTGTATGAACAAAATGGAATATGAACGTGAATAAAAGATATTGTTCGGGAATAAAAAATCTCGGTATTGTCCGCCTCACGCCAGCAGTGGCACTTCACTGGCACCTCGATCAGTTCCCTATTTGAAGCCGTCGTCGACCTCGAAACCTAAGGACCTTGCATGAAAAAAGTTCTGTTGTTCACCGCACTGGCGGCAGCCCTGAGCGCAGGTATCGCCCAGGCTGGCGAGAAGCTGGTGGTCGCCGCGACCCCGGTGCCCCACGCCGAGATCCTCGAGCTGATCAAGCCGACCCTGGCCAAGGAAGGCGTGGACCTGGAAATCAAGGTCTTCACCGACTACGTGCAGCCCAACGTGCAGGTCGACCAGAAGCGCCTGGACGCCAACTACTTCCAGACCCTGCCCTACCTGAAAAGCTTCAACGAAGGCAAAGGCACCCACCTGGAAACCGTGATCGGCGTGCACGTCGAACCTTTCGGCGGTTACTCGAAGAAGGTCAAGACCCTGGCCGAGCTGAAAGATGGCGCAACCATCGCCATCCCCAACGAAGGCAGCAACAGCGGCCGCGCCCTGATCCTGCTGCAGAAGGCCGGCCTGATCGAGCTCAAGGACCCGAAGAACGCCGTGGCCACGCCCAAGGACATCGCCAAGAACCCGCACAACTTCAAGTTCAAGGAACTTGAGTCGGCCATGCTGCCGCGGGTCCTGGACCAGGTTGACCTGGACATGATCAACACCAACTACGCCCTGGAAGCCGGCCTGAACCCGGCGAAGGATGCGCTGATCATCGAAGGTTCCGATTCGCCTTACGTGAACTACCTGGTGGCCCGCCCGGACAACAAGGACAGCCCGGCCATCCAGAAGTTGGCCAAGGCCCTGACCAGCCCGGAAGTCAAAGCCTTCATCGAGAAAAAATACAGCGGCGCAGTACTGCCGGCGTTCTGATGAACTAGGCTACTGACGCGACAAACCCCTTCAAGGTTTAAACGCCGACGGCTATCGCAGCGTCGGCGTTTTTTATTGCGCCCGAAAAAACCGTAGGAGCCGGCGCCTACACAGGGGCGTTTTGGGCGGTGGGCTGGGTGGCCCGGCGCAGGGCCGCCAGCCATTTCATCAGTTCATGGGGGTCCAGGGGTTGCGGGGTCTTTGCATCGGCCATGGTGGTCGTCCTTGAGAAGTGCAGCGTCCAGTGGGGCTGTTCGAGCGCGAAAGAACCCGGCAGGCCCGGCAGAGAAGGTAGTAGCTGGGCGCCAGCCCGGCAAATCCGCGGGTTAGGTTTTTGGGTGATATCAATATGCCTTAACGGTATTTAAATTCTGCTTTTTATAGCTATAAAGTCGCGGCAGCCGGGCGGTTACCCATCGCCCCATGGACTGCACCACCGCCGCTGTACCCCAGCGGCGTCCAGGACTTTCAATGACCCTCGATTACGCTTTTATCCTCAGCACCTTGCCGGCCTTTCTCAAGGCCGTGGGGGTGACCCTGCAGGTCGGCTTGATCGCCATCGGCACTTCCCTGCTGGTGGCCCTGATCAACGCCACGCTCCTGGTGTTTCGCACCCCTTATCTGCACCGGCTGATTGGCCTGTACGTGGAGCTGGCGCGTAATACGCCGCTGCTGATCCAGCTGTTCTTCGTCTACTTCGCCTTGCCGGCCCTGGGGATCAAGGTCTCCGGCTTCACTGCGGCGATTATCACCATGACGTTTCTCGGCGGTGCCTACCTCACCGAAGTGCTGCGGGCCGGCGTGGAAGCCGTGCCCCAGGCGCAGCTGGAATCGGGGCGCTCCATCGGCCTGTCGCAGTGGCAGTTGCTGCGCTACGTGATCCTGCCTCAGGCCGGCATCCTCAGCCTGCCGTCGCTGTTCGCCAATTTCATTTTCCTGCTCAAGGAAACCACCGTGGTCTCGGCGGTGGCGGTGCCGGAAATTCTCTACACCACCAAGAGCTACATCGCCCTGTACTACAAGACCTACGAAATGCTCGCGGTGCTGACGCTGATCTGCGTGCTGTTGTTCCTGCCGTTGTCGCTGTTGCTCAGCCGTCTGGAAAGGAGGCTGCAACATGGCCAGTTCGGGTCTTGAGTTATTGCTGGTGTCCTTGCCGCAACTGGCCCGGGGCGCTGCGCAGACCTTGTCGATTTCCCTGCTGAGCATTGCCTTCAGCACCCTGGGCGGCGTGCTCTACGGCGTGCTGAGCAGCTTGCAGCGCAAGGTGCTGGACGTGCCGCTGCGGATCTACCTGGAGCTGTTCCGGGCGATTCCGGTGCTGGTCTGGCTGTACCTGCTGTTCTTCGGTTTTCCGATCTTCTTCGGCATTAGCATTCCCAGCTTCACCTGCGCGGTGCTGGTGCTGTCGCTGTGGGGCGCCAGCGAGGTCGGCGAGGTGGTGCGCGGGGCGCTGCAGTCCCTGCCTCGAGGCCAGCGTGAGGCAGGGCTGTCCATCGGCCTTTCCGGTACCCAGTTGTACGGCTACGTGTTGCTGCCCCAGGCGCTGAAACGCATGACGCCACCGACCATCAACGTCTACACGCGGATCATCAAGACCAGCTCCCTGGCAGTGCTGATCGGCGTGGTGGACGTGATCAAGGTCGGCCAGCAGATCATCGAGCGCACCTACGAGTCGGTGCTGATCTACGGCGTGCTGTTTCTGTTTTTCTTCTTTATCTGCTACCCGTTGTCGGCCGCCTCCCGCGTGCTGGAACGGCGCTGGACGCAAGCATGAGTGCATTGATCGAGTTCCAGGGTTTCAACAAGTTCTTCGGCCCGCAGCAGGTGCTAAAGGAAGTGGACCTTTGCGTGGCGGCGGGTGAGGTGATCGTCATCCTCGGCCCCAGCGGCTGCGGGAAGAGCACCCTGTTGCGCTGCCTCAACGGCCTGGAAACCGCCCACAGCGGCCACCTGCGTTTTGCCGGGCGCGAACTGCTGAGCCCCGCCACCGACTGGCGCCAGGTGCGCCAGCAGATCGGCATGGTGTTCCAGAGCTATCACCTGTTTCCCCACATGAACGTGCTGGACAACATCCTCCTGGGGCCGCTCAAGGTACAGAAGCGCGAGCCCCGGGAAGCCCGGGCCCAGGCCGAGGCGCTGCTGGAACGAGTGGGCCTGCTGGACAAGCGCGAGGCCTTTCCCCGGCAGCTTTCCGGCGGCCAGCAGCAACGCATCGCCATCGTCCGTTCGTTGTGCATGAACCCCCAGGTGATGCTGTTCGACGAGGTCACCGCGGCGCTGGATCCGGAGATGGTCAAGGAAGTGCTGGAAGTGATCCAGGGCCTGGCCCGCGACGGCATGACCCTGTTGATCGTCACCCATGAAATGGCCTTCGCCCGGGCCGTGGCCGACCGTGTCGTGTTCATGGACGGCGGGCGCATCGTGGAACAGAACACCCCCGAGGCTTTCTTCACGAACCCGCAGAGCGCACGCGCGCAGCAGTTCCTGGAGAAGTTCTCCTTCGTTGAAGCACTGCCCAAGAAAGCCCCTAAAAAGGAACTGGAGCTCTTATGAAAACTGCCAAGTCTTCGCTGTTGTTACTGCCGCTGTTCGGTCTGGCCCTGCTGGCCGGCTGCGATAAATCTGCCGAGGCCCCCAAGCCTGCGGCCACCGCTGCCAGCGCCGCGCCGGCGGCCGGCTACCTGGACAAGATCAAGGCCCGGGACAAGCTGATCGTCGGCGTGTTCACCGACAAGCCGCCGTTCGGTTTCGTCGATGAAACCGGGCGCTATGTGGGGTTCGATACCGACATCGGCCGGCGACTGGCCAAGGACCTGCTGGGGGACGAGAACAAGGTTGAATTCGTCGCCGTGGAACCGGCCAGCCGCATTCCCTTCCTGCAGAGCGACAAGGTTGACCTGATCCTGGCCAACATGACCGTGACTCCGGAGCGCAAGGAAGCGGTGGAATTCACCAACCCCAACCTCAAGGTGGCGGTGCAGGCCCTGGTGCCCGAAGGCAGTGCAGTGAAGAGCCTGGATGACCTGGCGAGCCGCACCACCATCGTCACCACCGGCACCACCGCGGACATCTGGCTGACCCAGAACCACCCGGACTGGAAACTGCTCAAGTTCGAGAAGAACACCGAGTCCCTGCAAGCCTTGGCCAATGGCCGTGGCGACGCCTATGCCCAGGACAACCTGATTCTGTTCAGCTGGTCCAAGCAGAACCCGGGCTACCGCGTATTGCCCCAGACCCTGGGCGAACAGGCGCCGATTGCCCCGGCGGTGAAGAAAGGCAACATCGAACTGCGGGACTGGGTGAATGCCGAACTGGCCAAACTGGGCGAAGAGAAATACCTGCTCAAGCTGTATGACCAGTACGTGCGCAAGGAACTGAGCGACGACACCAAGCCCGAGAGCGTGATTGTCGAAGGCGGCAAGTGGCAGGGCTGATCCCTCCTCCCTCCGCGTAGGAGCTGGCTTGCCAGCGAAGGCATCCGCGAGGACGGTGCAGGGCTTGAGGGCCTCTTCGCCAGCAAGCTGGCTCCTACGGTGGGCGTATTGCGTTTGAGCCTTGTAGGAGCTGGCTTGCCTGCGAAGGCGTCCGCGAGGACGGTGCGGGGCTTGAGGGCCTCTTCGCCAGCAAGCTGGCTCCTACGGGGGGCATGGCAGTCGGGGCCGGCGGGGAGGGGTCAATCGGGCCAGTTCCACGCCGGTTCGTCCAGCATGCGCTGGCCGACGATGCCGGTCTGGCCCAGTTGTTTCTCCAGCACGATGCAGTTGCATTCGGGGTCTTGCTGCAAGGCTGCGATCAGCCGCCGGGCGTGGGACACCACCCACACCTGGCACTGCTGCGAGGCGCGAATGATCAGGCGCGCCAGGGCCGGCAACAGGTCCGGGTGCAGGCTGGTCTCCGGTTCGTTGAGCACCATCAGGGTCGGTGGTCGTGGGGTCAGCAGGGCCGCTACCAGCAACAGGTAGCGCAAGGTGCCGTCGGACAGTTCCGCGGCCGACAACGGTCGCAACAGGCCTTCCTGATAGAACTGCACCCCGAACAGCCCCCCCGGAACGGCATCGATCTCCAGCCGCGACTCCGGGAAGGCATCGCTGATGGTTTCGTGCAATGCCTGCTGATCGCCCACTTCGATGATGGTCTGCAACGCGGCGGCCAGGTCCCGGCCATCATGGTGCAGCACCGGGGTGCGGGTGCCCAGTTGTGGTCGGCGCGCGGGTGCCTGGCTGTCGGTGCGCAAGTGGTCATAAAAACGCCAGCCACGGATCTGCTCGCGCAGATGCAGGACCTCGGGTGATGAACTCAGGTTGCCCACCCGGTCGAACAGGCTGTCGCCGCTGCTCGTGTGCTGCGCCAGCACCTCCCATTGGCGGCCCGCACGGGCTCGTATCATCGGGCCCTGGCGGTCCACCAGGGCACTGGCCGAGCGGTACAGGGGCCCGCCCCAGATGCTCTCGCGCTTGATCCACGGGTCGAGAGTGAAGCGCGAGGCAATCGGCGAGCTGTGCCCGGGCAACATGAAATGGCCGCTGGAATCCGGCAGCCCCAGGCTGATCGCGTACCCGAAGTCCTCACCGGCAAAGCCCAGTTGCAGGCGTCTGGCGGCCTTGCGCGGCCCGCCCTGGATCGGCACCTCGCCCTGGCTCATGCGTCGGCTGATCTGTTCCGGCCCGGCCCAATACGTCGATTCCAGCCCGCCTTCCTTGGCCAGGGCGTTGACCACGCCGCCCTGGGCGGTCTCCGCCAGCAGGCGCAGGGCGCGGTACAGGTTGGACTTGCCGCTGCCGTTGGCGCCGGTGACCAGGTTCAGCCGACCCAGGGGAATTACCAGTTTGTTGATGGAGCGGTAGTTGGCCACCGCCAGGGTCTTGAGCATGCCGGGTCTCCTGTTGCGTGGTGCGCAGTGTGCCTGATTTGTGAAGCCGCAGCTTGCTTGCGGCGGCCCTCGAAACCGACGTTGTGCTTGCCAGGATAGAGCGCGTCGAGGGCCGTTGCGGCTGCTGCGCCCCGGGGTGCCGGCCGGCCAGTGGGAGCAAGCTCCGCGCCACCGAAACCCTCTCTGATGAGACTGGCGTGCAGCGGTTGAACCCTGTTCTAAGCTCACAGTCGTAACGTCACTGGCGAGACAGCATCACGCAAAAGGAGCCTGCATGGCTGCGTTCAATTCGAAGTGGATAGTGGGATTGACCCTGTTGCTGCTGCTTGGCGGCTGCGGGGCGGAAAAGCCCGGGGAAAAGGAGCGCCCGCGGGTGCGCATCCTGGAGGTGCAGAGCAGTGACTTCGCCCCTTCGGTGACCCTGACCGGTGACGTCCAGGCCCGGGTGCAGACCGAACTGTCGTTCCGCGTCGGCGGCAAGATCATCCAGCGCATGGTCGATGTCGGCGATCGGGTTACCGCGCAACAGGTGCTGGCCAAGCTCGATCCCAAGGACCTGCAGACCAATGTCGATTCTGCCGCGGCCTCGGTGTTCGCCGAGCAGGCCCGGGTCAAGCAGGCCGGCGCGGCGTTTGTCCGCCAGCAGAAGCTCTTGCCCAAGGGCTACACCAGCCAGAGCGAATACGATTCGGCCCAGGCCGCCCTGCGCAGCAGCCAGAGCGCCCTGAGCGCGGCCCAGGCGCAACTGGCCAACGCCCGCGAGCAACTGAGCTACACCGAGCTGGTGGCCGAGGCTCCGGGGGTGATCACCGCGCGCCAGGCCGAGGTCGGCCAGGTGGTGCAGGCCACGGTGCCGATCTTCAGCCTGGCCCGGGATGGCGAGCGCGATGCGGTGTTCAACGTCTACGAGTCGCTGCTGATGCAGCCACCGGGCCAGGAAACCATTCACATCAGCCTGCTGGACAACCCCAAGGTGACCACCACCGGCAAGGTGCGCGAGGTGACGCCGGTGGTCTCGGCCCAGAGCGGCACGGTGCAGGTCAAGGTGGTGCTCGATTCGTTGCCGGCGGGCATGGACCTGGGCTCGGTGGTCAGCGCCACCGCCCGGGCCCATGGCAAGGCCAGTGTGGTGCTGCCCTGGTCGGCCCTGACCAAGAACCTCAGCGAGCCTGCCGTGTGGCTGGTGGGCGAAGACGGCAAGACGGCCCTGCACACGGTGAAGGTCGGGCGCTACCTCACCGGCAAGGTGATCATCAGCGACGGCCTCAAGGGCGGCGAGAAAGTGGTGGTGGCGGGTGGGCAGTTGCTGCACCCGGGGATGTTCGTGGAGATCGCCTCGCAAACGAGCGACCAGGGAGCACAGCCATGAAGCGCCTGCTGCCGTTGTTGTGTGCCAGCGCCTTGTTGCTGGGCTGCTCCAGGGAAGAGCCGGCGCCGGAGCCGGTGCGCCCGGTGCTGTCGTTCCGGGTGGCGCCCCAGGCCGAGGAAAGCCTGGGGCGTTTTGCCGGCACCATCCAGGCCCGCTACGAGACCAACCTGGGCTTCCGGGTGCCGGGGCGCATTGCCAACCGCAATGTCGATGTCGGTGCCGAAGTGGGCCCCGGGGACTTGCTGGCCACTCTGGACCCCACCGACCAGCAGAACCAGCTGCGGGCCGCCCAGGGCGACCTGGCCAAGGTCGAGGCGCAGTGGATCAACGCCCAGGCCAATGCCAGGCGCCAGCAGGAACTGTTCGATCGCGGCGTGGGCGCCCAGGCGCAACTGGACATCGCCCAGACCGACCTGAAGACCACCGGTGCCTCCCTGGACCAGGCCAAGGCCTCGGTGCGCCAGGCCCGGGACCAGCTCAACTACAGCGAACTGCGCAGCGATCACGGCGGCGTGATCACCGCCTGGAACGCCGAGGCCGGGCAGGTGGTGACCGCCGGCCAGCAAGTGGTGACCCTGGCCCGACCGGAGATCAAGGAAGCGGTGATCGACCTGCCGGCCAGCCTGGTGGACCAGTTGCCGGCCGGTGTGGAATTCAAGGTCGCGGCACAGCTGGACCCAAGCATCAACACCACTGCCACGGTGCGCGAGATCGAGCCCCAGGCTCAGAGCGCGACCCGTACCCGCCGTGCGCGCCTGACCCTCAAGGACACCCCCGAGGCCTTTCGCCTGGGCACCGCCATCAGCGTGACCCTGAGCACCGCCATCGAGCCGCGCACCGAGGTGCCGCTGACCGCCCTGCAAGAGGTGCAGGGCCAGACCCGGATCTGGGTCGTCGACCCCCAGAGCCAGACGGTGGCTCCGCGCGAGGTCACGGTGCTCAGCCGCGACAGCGCTTCGGCGTTGATCAGCCACGGCGTCAAGTCCGGCGAGCGGGTGGTCAGTGCCGGGGTCAACAGCCTCAAGCCGGGGCAGAAAGTCAAAATCGATGAGGACCGCGCACAATGACGCCCGACAGCAAAGGGAGCTTCAACCTGTCCGAGTGGGCGATCAAGCATCAGTCCTTCGTCTGGTACCTGATGTTCGTTGCGCTGCTGATGGGCGTGTTTTCCTACATGAATTTGGGGCGCGAGGAAGACCCCTCCTTCACCATCAAGACCATGGTCATCCAGACCCGCTGGCCCGGTGCGACCCAGGAAGAAACCCTGAAGCAGGTCACCGACCGCATCGAGAAGAAACTCGAAGAGCTGGACTCGCTCGACTACGTGAAAAGCTACACCCGCCCCGGCGAATCGACGGTTTTCGTCTACCTGCGCGACACCACCAGTGCCAAGGACATCCCCGAGATCTGGTACCAGGTACGCAAGAAGATCAACGACATCCGCGGCGACTTTCCCCAGGGTTTGCAGGGCCCGGGGTTCAACGATGAGTTCGGCGATGTGTTCGGCTCGATCTACGCCTTCACCGCCGATGGCCTGAGCATGCGCCAGCTGCGCGACTACGTGGAGCAGGTACGGGCGCAGATCCGCGAAGTGCCGAACCTGGGCAAGGTGGAGATGGTCGGCGAGCAGGACGAAGTCATCTACCTGAACTTCTCCACCCGCAAGCTGGCGGCCCTGGGCATCGACCAGCGCCAGGTCCTGCAGAGCCTGCAATCGCAGAACGCGGTGACCCCGGCCGGGGTGATCGAGGCTGGGCCGGAGCGCATCTCGGTGCGCACGTCCGGGCAGTTCGCCTCGGAGAAGGACCTGGCCACGGTCAACCTGCGGCTCAACGACCGCTTCTACCGGCTGGCGGACATCGCCGAGATCAGCCGCGGCTATGTCGACCCTTCCACGCCGCTGTTCCGCTTCAATGGCAAGCCGGCCATCGGCCTGGCGATCGCCATGAAGAAGGGCGGCAACATCCAGGACTTCGGCAAGGCCTTGCACGCCCGCATGGACCAGCTCACCGCCGACCTGCCGGTGGGCGTCGGGGTGCACAAGGTTTCCGACCAGGCCGAGGTGGTGGAAGAGGCAGTGGGCGGTTTCACCAGTGCCCTGTTCGAGGCGGTGATCATCGTGCTGGTGGTGAGTTTCATCAGCCTCGGGGTCCGCGCCGGGCTGGTGGTGGCCTGCTCGATTCCGCTGGTGCTGGCCATGGTCTTCGTGTTCATGGAGTACAGCGGCATCACCATGCAGCGGATCTCCCTGGGGGCGCTGATCATCGCCCTGGGGCTGCTGGTGGATGACGCGATGATCACCGTGGAAATGATGGTCACGCGGCTGGAGAAGGGCGAGAGCAAGGAGCAGGCAGCGACCTTCGCCTACACCTCCACCGCCTTTCCCATGCTCACCGGGACCCTGGTGACCGTGGCCGGCTTCGTGCCCATCGGCCTCAACGCCAGTTCTGCCGGTGAGTACACCTTTACCCTGTTCGCGGTGATCGCGGTGGCCATGCTGGTGTCGTGGATAGTCGCGGTGCTGTTTGCCCCGGTGATCGGCATCCACATCCTCAGCACCAACGTCAAACCCCATTCCGATGAGCCGGGGCGCATCGGTCGCGCCTTCAATGGTGGCCTGCTGTGGGCCATGCGCAACCGCTGGTGGGCCATCGGCATCACCGTGCTGCTGTTCGTGGCTTCGGTGTTCTGCATGCGTTTCGTGCAGAACCAGTTCTTCCCGTCATCGGACCGGCCGGAGATCCTCGTTGACCTCAACCTGCCGCAGAACGCTTCGATCAACGAGACCCGCCAGGCCGTGGACCGCCTGGAGGCCACCCTCAAGGACGACCCGGACATCGAGCGCTGGAGCACCTATATCGGCGAGGGCGCGATCCGTTTCTACCTGCCCCTGGACCAGCAATTGCAGAACCCGTACTACGCCCAGCTGGTGATCGTCAGCAAGGGCCTGGAGCAGCGCACGGCCCTGACCCAGCGCTTGCAGAAACGCCTGCGGGAAGATTTCGTCGGCATCGGCAGCTATGTGCAGGCCCTGGAAATGGGCCCGCCGGTGGGGCGGCCGATTCAGTACCGGGTCAGTGGCAAGGACATCGACCAGGTGCGCAAGCACGCCATCGAACTGGCCACCGAGCTGGACAAGAACCCGCACATTGGCGAGATCATCTATGACTGGAACGAGCCCGGCAAAGTGCTGCGCATCGACATCGCCCAGGACAAGGCGCGGCAACTGGGGCTGTCCTCCGAAGACGTGGCGCAGTTGATGAACAGCATCGTCAGCGGCTCCACCGTGACCCAGGTGCATGACGACATCTACCTGATCAACGTGGTCGGTCGCGCCGACGACAACGAGCGCGGCTCCCCGGAAACCCTGCAGAACCTGCAGATCGTCACCCCCAACGGCACTTCGATTCCGCTGCTGGCCTTCGCCACGGTGCGCTACGAACTGGAGCAGCCGCTGGTGTGGCGCCGCGACCGCAAACCCACCATCACCATCAAGGCCGCAGTGCGCGACGCGATCCAGCCCACGGATCTGGTCAAGCAACTGAAGCCGGACATCGAGCAGTTTGCCGCGCAGCTGCCGGCCGGCTACTCGGTGGCCACCGGTGGCACTGTGGAGGAAAGCGGCAAGGCCCAGGGGCCGATCGCCAAGGTGGTGCCGCTGATGCTGTTCCTCATGGCGACCTTCCTGATGATCCAGCTGCACAGCGTGCAGAAGCTGTTCCTGGTGGCCAGCGTGGCGCCCCTGGGGCTGATCGGCGTGGTCCTGGCCCTGGTGCCCACGGGCACGCCCATGGGCTTTGTGGCGATCCTCGGGATCCTGGCGCTGATCGGCATCATCATCCGCAACTCGGTGATCCTGGTGACCCAGATCGACGAATACGAGCGTGAGGGCTATCACCCCTGGGACGCGGTGCTGGAAGCCACCCACCATCGACGGCGGCCGATCCTGCTGACCGCGGCGGCGGCCAGCCTGGGGATGATCCCGATTGCCCGGGAAGTGTTCTGGGGGCCGATGGCCTACGCCATGATCGGCGGCATCATCGTTGCCACCTTGCTCACCCTGCTGTTCCTCCCGGCGCTGTACGTGGCCTGGTACAAGATCAAGGAACCGAGCAAGGACACCGAGCGCACCCGGCCCACGGCCTCATAGGCGCTGGCTATTTCCGTAGGGGCTGGCTTGCCAGCGAAGAGGCCCGAGAAACAGGCGCCTGACTCGCAAGTGCCTTCGCCGGCAAGCCGGCTCCTACGGGGTATGCGGCGTTGCAGAGGGCATAGGCCCCCACGATCTCGTAGGAGCTGGCTTGCCAGCGAAGAGGCCCGAGAGACGGGCGCTTGATCCGCAAGCGCCTTCGCCGGCAAGCCGGCTCCTCGCAGGGGGATCAGGCCTTGCGCCAGACGCTGGCCAGCCACGGTTGCTGTTCCCGAGGCAGGCCGGCGGGGCGGTAGTAGTGTTCCAGCTCGACGAACCCGGCATCCGTCAGCAACGCCTGCCAGGCCGCCAGGTCGTGGTAGGCACCATAGCGCGGGCCGTTCCAGCCTTCCTGGTTGTTACCCCGGGGATTGGAGCTGAACAGTACGCCGCCGTCCTTGAGGCTGGCATGCAGTTGCTTGAGCACCCGCGGCAGTTCCTGGCGAGGAATGTGGAACAGCACCGCGTTGGCGAAGATCCCGTCGAAGCGTTCAGCCGGCAGGTCGAGCTTGAGGAAGTCCTGCTGCCAGACCTCGCAGCCACTGTCTTCCCGGGCCATCTGGGCGAAGCGCTCGCAGCCGTCGAGGCCGATGGCCACATGGCCCAGGCGGGTGAAGGTTTGCAGATCACGCCCCGGGCCGCAGCCGAAGTCCAGCACGCTGAACGGCGCCGGGCCCTGGATATGCCGCAGCAGCGCGTCGATGTTCTGGCTCACATCGTGGTCGCGGGTGCCTTCGCGAAAACCTTCGGCCACCTGGTTGTAGTGGCCGAGGGTGGTGGCGGTGATGCTGTCGAGATCGTCGGGGGCGAGTTTCATGGCGGGCTGCGTGGGTAGAGAGGAGGCGGCCAATATACCGCCAATGACGGCCTGGCGGCCTGTTCGCGAGCGAGCTCGCTCCTACGGGATGATCACCGTCCTTGGTAGGAGCGAGCTGGCTCGCGAAGGCGTCCGAACGGACACCACAGCCCTCAACGCTTGTTCAGCACCCGCGCCAGGCGGTCGCCACCCAGCTGGATCGCGGCTACCAGAATCACCAGCAGCACGATCACCGTGAGCATGATCTGGCTGTCGAAACGCTGATAACCGTAGCGGTAGGCAATGTCCCCCAGGCCGCCCGCGCCAATCGCCCCGGCCATGGCCGAGGAGTTGATCATGGTCACCAAAGTGATGGTGAAGCCACCAACGATGCCCGGCAGCGCTTCGGGCAGCAGCACGTGCCAGACGATGTGCCAGCGCCGGCAACCCATGGCCTGTGCGGCCTCGATCAGGCCGTGGTCGACTTCCCGCAGGCTGACTTCGGCGATCCGCGCAAAGAACGGCGTGGCGGCGATGGTCAGCGGCACCACGGCGGCCCACACGCCGTAGGTGGTGCCGACGATCAGCCGGGTAAAGGGGATCAGCGCCACCATCAGGATCAGGAACGGGATCGAGCGGAACAGGTTCACAAAGGCCCCCAGGGCCCGGTTCAGGGTCGGCGCCTCATAGATCCCGCCCTTGCCGCTGGTGACCAGGATCACCGCCAGGGGAATCCCCGCCAGCAGGGCAATCAGCGAGGACACGCCGACCATCAGCAGGGTGTCGAGGACGCCCTGCAACAAGCGATCAAACCACATAGCCCAGTACCTCCACTTGCTGTGCCCATTGCCCGGCGCGCTGGCGCAGTTGCGCAGCCTCCAGGGACGAGCCCTGGACCGCCAGCAGCAGTTGCCCCAGGGCGTGGCCCTGGATGCGTTCCACGCCGCCTTGCAGCAGGCGTACGCGGCCGCCCAGGGCGCCGAACAGCGCCGCCAGGTCCGGTTCCTCATGGCTGCTGCCGGTGAAGCGCAGGCTCAGCACCAGCGCCGCATCGGAAGACGTCGGATGGCTTTGCAGGCGGTTCTGCAGTTCTTCCGGCAGGCCGTGCTGCAGGGGCGCCAGCAGGGTCTTGCTGACCTCGTGCTGCGGGTTGCCGAAGACTTCCCAGACCGGCCCCTGTTCGACGATGCGCCCGTGCTCCAGTACCACCACCCGGTCGCAGATATCGCGGATCACCGCCATCTCGTGGGTGATGAGGATGATGGTCAGGCCCAGGCGCTGGTTGATCTCTTTCAGCAGGCCGAGGATCGACTGGGTGGTTTCCGGGTCCAGGGCCGAAGTGGCCTCGTCGCACAGCAGGATCTCGGGATCGTGGACCAGGGCCCGGGCGATCCCCACCCGCTGCTTCTGGCCGCCGGACAACTGCGCCGGGTAGGCCCGGTGCTTGTCCTTGAGGCCCACCAGCTCCAGCAGCTCGCGCACCTTGCGCTGGCGCTCGGCCTTGGGTACCCCGGCCACCTTCAGCGGCAGCTCGACGTTGTGCCACACGGTCTTGGCCGACATCAGGTTGAAGTGCTGGAAGATCATGCCGATGCGCCGGCGCAGGGCCACCAGGCGGTCTTCGTCGAAGTCGCCGATGTCCACCTGGTCGATCAGCACCCGGCCGCTGCTGGGCTGCTCCAGGCGGTTGATGGTGCGGATCAGCGACGACTTGCCGGCGCCGCTGCGGCCGATGATGCCGAACACCTCGCCGCGCTGGATCGAGAGGTCGATATCGTGCAAGGCCTGCACCGGACCCTGCTGGCCCTGGTAGGTCTTGCCCAGGCCGATAAAGCGCACCTGGGCGCGATTCAGTTCGGGGTGCAGCTCGGTCTGCTCGGCGCGCCGGGGCGCCGCTTCCGGCAGCTTGCGCTGTAGCGTCGCGACACTCATCTCAACCTTCCCAACCGGCTTGGTAGAGCTTGCCGTGGGCTTTATCCAGAGCGGCGCGAACGGCAGGCGAGTGCTGGTAGATGTCGACGAACTTGATCAGCCGCGGGTCGTTCTGGCTCTTGGGCTGGATCACGAACTGGATCACGTATTCCTTGTGGTCCAGGCCGTCGAACAGCAGCGCCGAGCCGGCATCGAAGGTCTTGGCCAGGCGGATGTAGGCCGGGTAGCCCTGGACCAGGTCAGCGTCGTCATAGGCGCGCACCAGTTGCACGGCTTCGACCTGGAGGATCTTGATCTTCTTCGGGTTGCTGACGATGTCTTCTTCGGTGGCCTTGTAGCCAACGCCCGGCTTGAGGGTGATCAGCCCGGCCTTGGCCAGCAGTTGCAGGCCGCGCCCGCTGTTGATCGGGTCGTTGGCGATGGCCACGCTGGCACCTTGTGGCAGTTCGTCGAAGCTTTTGTATTTCTTCGAGTACAGGCCGACGTTGTTGATGATGCCCGGGGCGAAGGGCACCAGGTCGAAACCGGCGGCGGCCTTGGCGTTTTCCAGGAACGGGATGTGCTGGAAGTAGTTCACGTCGATGTCACCGGCGGCCAGGCTGACGTTGGGCGCGATCCAGTCGGTGAACTCCACCAGCTCGACTTTCAGGCCCTGCTTGTCGGCCTCTTCCACGGCGGCCTCCAGGGGAATGGCGAAGGCGGCGGTGGTGCCGACCTTGAGCGGCGCGTCGGCGGCGAAGACGGCGCTGCTGAACAGGCCGAGGGCGAGGGCCAGGGCTTTGAGCGGGTGGCGCAGGCGTTTGGTTTTCATAGGGGTCAGGGTCCGAGTCGGGGCCAGGGAATGGGGTGTGGTTGCGGGCCTCTTTGCTGGCTAGCCAGCGCCTACAGTGAGGTGTGCAGGAGCCGGCTTGCCGGCGAAGCGTTTAGCGGCGGTAGGCCGCGCCGGTGTGTTGTTCGGGCAGCTTGCGGCCCTGGCGGAAGAGCTTTTCCCGCAGGGTGCCGTCGTCGTAGGCGGTCTTGTAGGAGCCACGGCGCTGCAGTTCGGGGATGACCAGGTCGATGAAGTCGACGTAGCTTTCCGGGGTGACGATGCGGGTCAGGTTGAAGCCGTCCAGGCCGGTTTCGGCGATCCAGGATTCCAGGTCGTCGGCCACCTGCTGCGGCGAGCCGACCACGGTGAAGTAGCGGCCGCCCAGGGCGTGCTGGTCCAACAGCTTGCGTCGGGTCCAGTCGTTGTTCTGCAGGTTCTTGGTGGCCGACTGGATGGCATTGCTCTTCACGTACTGGATCGGCTCGTCGATCTCGTACTGGGAAAAATCGATCCCGGTGGACGCGGAAAAATGCGCCACCCCGGCCTCTGCGCTGGCGTGGCTGCGGTACTCGGCGTGCTTCTTCCAGGCCAGTTCCTCGGTCTCGCCGACTATCACGTTGAGGCCCATGAACACCTTGATGTCCTCGGGATTGCGCCCGGCAGCCACGGCGCTGGCGCGGACCTTGTCCACCTGGGCCTTGGTCGCGGCCTTGTTCTGCCCGCTGATGAACACGCACTCGGCGTGGCGCCCGGCGAACAGCAGGCCGCGGTCCGAGCTGCCGGCCTGGAACAGCACCGGGGTGCGTTGCGGCGACGGTTCGCACAGGTGGTAACCACTGACCTGGTAGAACTCGCCCTGGTGCTCGACCTTGTGCACTTTTTCCGGCTGGGCATAGATGCGTTGCTCGCGGTCATTGAGGACCGCGTCGTCCTCCCAACTGCCTTCCCAGAGTTTGTACAGCACCTCCAGGTACTCGTCGGCCTGGTCGTAGCGGCGGTCGTGCTCGATCTGCTCCTTGAGCCCCATGGCCTGGGCGGCGCTGTCCAGGTAGCCGGTGACAATGTTCCAGCCGACCCGGCCACGGCTCAGGTGGTCGAGGGTGGAAAGGCGCCGGGCGAACAGGTAGGGCGCCTCGTAGGTGAGGTTGGCGGTGAGGCCGAACCCCAGGTTCTTGGTAACCGCGGCCATGGCCGAGACCAGCAGCAGCGGGTCGTTCACCGGCAGCTGGATCGACTCCTTGAGGGGCACGTCCACCGAGTTCTGGTAGACGTCGTAGACCCCGACGATGTCGGCGATGAACAGCCCGTCGAACAGCCCGCGCTCCAGCAACTGGGCCAGCTCGGTCCAGTACTCGAGGGTCTTGTACTGGGTCGAGTTGTCCCGCGGGTGGGTCCACAGGCCGTGGTTGATGTGCCCGACGCAGTTCATGTTGAAGGCGTTGAGCAGGATCTTCTTCTTGGTGGTTTGTGGCGCGGCCATCAGATGGTCCCCCGCAGCGGCGGGTTCTGCTGGTTCAGGTAGTAGTTGCCCACCGCGTGGTACTTCCAGCGCACCGGGTCGTGCAGAGTGTGTACCCGGGCATTGCGCCAGTGGCGGTCCAGGCCATGCTCGGCCAGGGTCGCCTGGCTGCCCGCCAGTTCGAACAGGGTGCTGCCGGCGGCCAGGGAGATTTCCGTGCTCAGGGCGCGGACCTCGGCCACGGCGATGGACGCGGCGGCCACGGTGTCGGCGTTGGTCTGGGTCTGGGCCTTGTCGAGGAACTCCCCGGCGCGTTCCAGCAGGGCCTCGGTGGCGTGCAGGCGGATGCTCAGGTGGCCGAAGCTCTTGATGGTCAGCGGGTCGTCGGTGGCCTTGTCGTTGCCGGAGTCGATCCACGGCCGGGTCTTGGTGCGCACAAAGCGCAGGGCGTCTTCATAGGCGGCGCGGGCGATGCCGGTGTCGATGGCGGCGTGGAGGATCTGCGCCAGCGGGCCGACTGGGGTCGGGCGCTCGAAGGCGCTCTGGAACGGCACCACGTCGGCCTCGTCCACCCACACGTTGTCGAATTGCACCGAGCCGCTGCCGGTGGTGCGCTGGCCGAAGCCGCTCCAGTCGTCGATCACGTCCAGGCCCTGGGCGTCGGCGGGGACGAAGGCCAGTTGCTGCACGCCGTGTTCATCCACCACCGAGGTGGGGATGCGCTGGGCGTAGAGGGCGCCGGTGGCGTAGAACTTGCGCCCGTCGATGCGGTAGCCCGGGCCGTTGCTGTCGCGGCTCAGGCGGGTGGTGCGGTCGTGGGCGGTCTTGGTGCCCAGCTCGGCCAGGGCGTTGCCGAAACGCCGGCCGGCCAGGACTTCGGCATACAGCCGCTGCTTCTGCGGCTCGCTGCCATTCACCCGCAGCACTTCCAGGGCGTAGAAATGGTTCTGCGGGATCTGCCCCAGGGAGGCGTCGGCCTCGGCGATCAGGGCGATGACCTTGGCCAGGGTGACGTTGGAAACCCCGGCGCCGCCGTATTCCTTGGGCACGCTGATGCCCCACAGGCCGGAGCGGGAAAAGGCTTCCAGCTCGGGGTGCGGCAGGCGCCGCTCGCGGTCGCGCAGGGCGCTGTCGCGCTTGAAATCTTCCGCCAGGTCGCTGGCGACAATCAGGGCTTGCTCATCGCTGGTAATGACCGCGACGTGTTGGGAAAGAGACATGTGTTTCTCCAGAGATCTGGTCAAAAGCGTTCTGGGCGGTTAAATCCAGGAGTGCCGGGCAGGCAAGGTGCCGTTCAGGTGATAGGTGCCCACGGCGTGGTACTTCCAGCGCACCGGGTCGTGCAGGGTGTGCACCCGGGCGTTGCGCCAGTGACGGTCGAGGTTGAATTCGGCGAGGGTGGCGCGGCTGCCAGCCAGCTCGAAGAGCTTTTCACTGGCCAGCAGCGAGATCTCGGTGGTCAGCACCTTGGCTTCGGCTACGGCGATGGAGGCGCGGGCCGCGGACTCGGCAGTGATCGGCGCCGCGCTGACCTGGTCCAGCACCTGCCCGGCCTTGCGCAGCAGGGCTTCGGCGGCGTGCAGTTCGATCTGCAGCTTGCCGATGTCGGCGATCACATACAGGTCATCGCCGGCCCGCTCGACGTTGGCATCGATCCACGGGCGTGCTCGTTCACGAACGAAACGGATGGCGTCGGCCACGGCTTCCCGGGCAATGCCGGCGTCAATGGCGGCCTGGATCAGCTGGGATACCGCGCCCTGGATATTCGGTGTTTCGTTGATCCGCCAGTTGTCCAGCACCAGCTCGGCGTCCACCCGCACATCGTTGAGCAGGATGGTGCCGCTGGCGGTGGTGCGCTGGCCGAAGCCCGACCAGTCGTCGACGATGCGCAGCCCCGGGGTGCCACGACGGACGAAGGCCAGCACCTGGCGGCCTTCCTCGTTGAGTGCCTTGACCGCCACCCAGTGGGCGAACAGGGCGCCGGTGGAGTAGAACTTCTGGCCATTGATCACGTGGCCGTCGGCGTCGGCGGTGATCCGTGCCTTGAGTTCCAGGGTGTTCTTGGTGCCGCGTTCCGGGCCGGCATTGCCGATGCGCCAGCCTTCCAGGACGCTCTGCAACAGCTGTTTCTTCTGCCGCTCGGTGCCGCAGCCGAGAATCAGGCCGAGGATGCCGAACTGGTTCTGCGGGATCTGCCCCAGGGCCGGGTCGGCCGCGGAAATGATGGCAAAGACTTCGGCCAGGGTGACGAAGGAAACCTGTGGCCCGCCGTAG
This sequence comes from Pseudomonas sp. UME65, assembly GCF_014170225.1. Lineage (NCBI taxonomy): Bacteria > Pseudomonadati > Pseudomonadota > Gammaproteobacteria > Pseudomonadales > Pseudomonadaceae > Pseudomonas > Pseudomonas sp. UME65. Next base: position 154,303 of record NZ_LZZQ01000011.1, read on the forward strand.
GCGCGGGGCACGGAAATACTGCCCAGGCCGCTGCGGGTGAATTGTTCGATCTGCGCCCAGGGCAGCTTGCGCTGGCGGTCGCGCTGGGCGGCCTGCTGGCGGGCCGCGTCGGCCAATTCATGGGCAGCCTGAAGGGCTTCGGCGTCGTTGCGCAGAACCCGAGCGGGCAGCAAAAGGGGAGCGATATCCAGGTCACTCTGGACCTGGGCTTCGATCAGACTGGACATCAGTGCCACTCCTTGGCTGCACGCAATGCCCTGGCGATCTGCACTGGGGTGATTGTGTTCCGGACCATACCTACCTCACATCTTTTGGATAGGCCGCGTCATGCGGCGAAATCAGAATCAAGAATGTCCGGTGGTCCGGTGCATATACCCTATGCGCGTATAAAAATTAAATAAACTAACTTTTAGGAATATGAATAGAAGGGTTGAATCGAAGCCCGCAGGCGTTATGGATCAAGGCCTTAGCGTGCTTCCACGGCTGTGGTTCTAGCGACGAATGTCCCCCAAAACCACCCCATACCTGCACGTAGGAGCTGGCTTGCCAGCGAAGGCGCCCGTGAGGGTGGTGCAAGGCTCGAGGGCCTTTTCGCCGGCAAGCCGGCTCCTACGGGGGAGGGGGCGTGATCTGCTGTAGGAGCTGGCTTGCCAGCGAATGCGTCCGCGAGGGCGATGCAAGGCTTGAGGGCCTCTTCGCCGGCAAGCCGGCTCCTACGGGGGAGGGGGCGTGATCTGCTGTAGGAGCTGGCTTGCCAGCGAAGGCGTCCGCGAGGGTGGTGCAAGGCTTGAGGGCCTTTTCGCCGGCAAGCCGGCTCCTACGGGGGAGGGGGCGTGATCTGCTGTAGGAGCTGGCTTGCCAGCGAAGGCGTCCGCGAGGGCGATGCAAGGCTCGAGGGCCTTTTCGCCGGCAAGCCGGCTCCTACAAGGGGGCGTGGCTTGCGCCGAGGAACTTGCTGAGAAACTGTCGGGTGCGTTCGTGCTGGGGGTTGGCGAACAGCGCCTTGGCTTCGCCCTGTTCGACGATCACCCCCTTGTCGAAGAAGATCACCCGGTTGGCCACGTCCCGGGCAAAGCCCATCTCGTGGGTGACGATGACCATGGTGCGTTTCTCTTCGGCCAGGCTGCGGATGGTGGCCAGTACTTCGCCCACCAGCTCCGGGTCCAGGGCCGAGGTGGGTTCGTCGAACAGGATCACCCGCGGTTCCATGGCCAGGGCCCGGGCAATCGCTACCCGCTGTTGCTGGCCGCCGGACAGGCGCCTGGGGTAGGCATCTTCCTTGCCTGCCAGCCCGACCTTGGCCAGCAGCGCGCGACCCAGGGCGACGGCTTGCTCCCGCGGGGTCTTCTTCACCACGAGCGGGCCTTCGATGACGTTCTCCAGGGCGGTGCGGTGGGGGAACAGGTTGAAGTTCTGGAATACGAAGCCCACTTGCTGGCGCAACTGGCGGATCCGGCCCTGCTGATGGCTCAGGGGGATGCTGCTGTCGATGCTGATGTCACCGATGCGGATGCGGCCGCTGGTGGGTTCTTCGAGAAAATTCAGGCAGCGCAGGAAGGTGGTCTTGCCCGAGCCGCTGGGGCCGATGATGGCGACCACTTCGCCTTCCTTGACCTCCAGGTCGATGCCATTGAGCACCGTCTGGCCCTTGAACTGCTTGGTCAGTTTTTCCACCACGATCATGGCTTCAGGACTCCTGGTCGTGCCGATTGACCCGCTCTTCAAGCCGGTTCTGCAGGTGCGCGAGCACGCTGGCGAGAATCCAGTAGATCAGGGCGGCGGCAAGATACATGGTGAAGATTTCGAAGGTGCGGGCGGTGATCAGCTGCGCCTGGCGGAACAGTTCAGGCACCTGGATTGTGGCGGCCAGGGCCGTGTCCTTGACCAGGGAAATGAAGCTGTTGCCCAGCGGCGGCAGAGCCGTGCGCATGGCTTGGGGCAGGATCGCCCGGCGCAGGGTCTGCGCGCGGGTCATGCCGATGCTGGCGGCGGCTTCCCATTGGCCACGCTCGATGGAGCCGATGGCAGCCCTGAGGATTTCACAGGCATAGGCCGCCATGTTCAGGGAGAAACCGATCAGTGCCGCGGGCAGCGGGTCCAGTTCCAGCCCCAGTTGCGGCAGGCCGTAATAGATCACGAAGAGCTGCACCAAGAGCGGCGTGCCGCGAAAGAACGACACGTAGATGCGGGCGATCCAGCTCACCAGGGCCAGGCGCGACAGGCGCATCAAGGCCAGGCCAAAGCCCAGCAGCAGTCCGAAGAACATGCCGCCGAGGCTGAGGATGACCGTGTAGTACGCGCCTTTGAGAAGAAATGGCGCTGATTCCAGCGCCAGTTGCAGGCCTGCTTCCATTATTGGGTGACGTCAGCGTTGAAGTATTTTTCCGAGAGTTTTTTCAACGTGCCGTCCGCCCGCAGTTCCTCGATGGCCTTGTTCACCGCCGCCAGCAGCTCAGGTTCGCCCTTGCGCAGGGCCACGCCGGCTTCCTGGCGGGAGAAGGGTTCGCCGGATACCACCAGGGTGTCCTTGGTTTTCTTGATCAGCTCGAAGGCCGCCAGGCGGTCCACCAGGATGGCTTCGATACGGCCTACGCGCAGGTCCTGGTACTTGGTCGGATCGTCGTCGTAGGTCTTGATGATGGCGGTGGGCACGTTGTCCTTGAGCCACTGCTCGTAGTTGGTGCCCAGGCCCACGCCGACCTTGTGCCCACCCAGGTCGGCGGCGGTCTTGAACTTGCCTTCGTCCTTCTTCTGGGTCAGGGCCTGGATGCCGGAGACGGTATAGGGGATGGAGAAATCGTACTTTTTCTTGCGCTCTTCAGAGATGGTCACCTGGTTCACCACGGCGTCCAGGCGCTTGGACTCCAGGGCGGCGAGAATGCCGTCCCACTTGGTCGGCTGCAGCTTGACCTTGACCCCGAGCTTGTTCGCCAGGGCTTCGGAGAATTCCACCTCGAAGCCGGTCAGCTTGCCGTTTTCGTCCACATAGCTGAACGGTGGGTAGGTGCCTTCCAGGCCGACGTTGATGACTCCGGCATCCTTGATTTTCTGCAGTTGCTCGCCGGCAACCGCTTGCCCCATCAGTCCGGCACCCAAGGCCAGGCCCAGTGTGCCAATCAGCAGATTGCGACGCAGTACGGAAAAATTCATGACAAGCCCCTGTGTGTTTTCTTATGCACGATGCGGGTGGAGTTGCAGGTCAATCGGTGAGGCGCGAACTGTGCTTTATCCTGCCTTAAATGCGCGCGGCGCGTCTCGTGGCAATTGGGCCTGCGGCGCGACTATAAGACGGCATTTATAGGTTTAAAAATAATATAAATTTACTTTGTTATTCCTTTTTGTTTGGTTTTGTTGCGCCACCATCTCCTACAAAAACTTCACGGCACTCAACCCGTAGGAGCTGGCTTGCCAGCGAAGGCGCCGTCGAGGGCGGCGCATGGCTTGCGGCCTGTTCGCCGGCAAGCCGGCTCCTACACAAAACTTCACCTCCTACGAGAAGGCGCCGGCGTAGGCGAACAGGGCCGGGGCGCCGCCGGTGTGCAGGAAAATCAGCGGGCCATCATCGAAGCGCTGGCGACCGACCCCGTCCAGCAGGCCGGCCATGGCCTTGCCGGTGTATACCGGGTCCAGCAACAGGCCTTCCTGGCTGGCCAGCAGCTTGACCGCCGCCAGCGTCCCGGCATTGGGTTCACCGTAGCGCGGGGCGAAGTACTCGTCCCACAACTGCACGTTGAAAGCGTCGGGCAGCTTCACTCCCAGCAGTTCGGCGGTGCGCTCGGCCAGGCCCTGGACCTTGGGCCGCTGGTCTTCTTCGCTGCGCGACACGGTGACCCCGATCACCGGCAGTTGCGGCAGCACTTCGCTCAAGGCCAGGGCCAGGCCGCTGTGGGTGCCGGCGCTGCCGGAGGCCAGGACCACGGCGGCAAATTCCAGGCCGCTGTCTTCGATCTGCTGCGCCAGCTCCAGGCCGGCGCGCACGTAGCCCAGGGCCCCCAGGGCGTTGGAGCCGCCGATGGGCACCAGGTAGGGTTTCTTGCCGTTGCTGCGCAGGCGCGCGGCCAGGGCGTGCAGTTGCTCGTCGGCCTGGTCGAGGTTTTCCACCAGCTCCACCTTGGCGTCGAACAGGTCCAGCAGCAGGCGGTTGCCATTGCCCAGGTAGTTGGGGTCTTGGGTGCCGGTGGGGTTTTCCAGCAGGGCCACGCAGCCCAGCCCCAACTTGGCGGCCAGGGCTGCGGTCTGGCGCACATGGTTGGACTGGATGGCACCGGCGGTGATCAGGGTGTCGGCGCCCTGGGCCAGGGCATCAGCGGCCAGGTATTCGAGCTTGCGCAGCTTGTTGCCGCCCATGGCCAGGGGTGTGCTGTCGTCACGCTTGACGTAGACATCGCGACCGATCCAGGCCGACAGGCGTTCGAGTTTTTCCAGGGCGGTGGTAGACCTGAGCAGGTCGAGACGGTTAAAGCGGGCGAGCTGTTGTTTGATCATGGGGCCGCACGGAACAGGGAAGGTGCAAGGACTATAGGCAGCCCTTTTTGCCCGGGCAACCGCCAATCGCTTATGCGAAAAAGTGCTTGAAGCCAGACAATTAGTTCTTAAGCGCCGCCGTCGCCGGGCGTAAAGTGATCGCCGTTTGCGCGGCCCGATTGTCCGGCCGCCCGAGTAAGGAGTCTTATCGTGAGCGAGCGTTCCAGCCATTGGCAATTGCAGACCATCGTTGGCCAACTGCGTGATGCCCGTGACCAGTGGCGTACCCGCAACGGTCGGGTCAGCGGCGAGCAGGGCGGGCGTGAGCTGCCGTCGCGGGCGGCCATGGCGGAAATCCTCGAGGCCCTGTGCGGTGCCCTGTTTCCCATGCGCCTGGGGCCGGTGGACCTGCGCGAAGAGAGCGAGGATTTCTACGTGGGCCACACCCTGGACGCGGCGCTCAACGCCTTGCTGGCCCAGGCGCGCCTGGAGCTGCGCTATGTGGCCCGGCAGAGCGGCGAGGCCGATGCCGAAGTCAACGCCCGGGCGATCCGCCTGATCCAGGATTTCGCCCTGGCCCTGCCCGGCCTGCGGGTGCTGCTGGACACCGATGTGCTGGCGGCCTATCACGGCGACCCTGCGGCCCGCAGCGTGGATGAGGTGCTGCTGTGCTACCCCGGCATCCTGGCGGTGATCCACCACCGCCTGGCGCACCATCTGTATCGCGCCGGCCTGCCGCTGCTGGCGCGGATCAGCTCGGAAATCGCCCACTCGGCCACCGGCATCGACATCCACCCGGGTGCGCAGATCGGCCGCAGCTTCTTCATCGACCACGGTACCGGCGTGGTGATCGGCGAGACCGCGATCATCGGCGAGCGGGTGCGCATCTATCAGGCGGTGACCCTGGGCGCCAAGCGCTTCCCGGCGGACGAGGACGGCCAGTTGCAGAAGGGCCACCCGCGCCACCCGATCGTCGAGGACGACGTGGTGATCTACGCCGGCGCGACCATCCTGGGGCGCATCACCATCGGCAAGGGCTCGACCATTGGCGGCAACGTCTGGCTGACCCGCAGCGTGCCGGCCGGCTGCAACCTGACCCAGGCCAACCTGCAGCACGAAGACGGCTCGCAGAAGTAGGCGCTGGCTTGTGTAGGCGCTGGCTTGCCAGCGAAGGCGTCCCTGAGAGCGATGCAGGGCTGCGGGCCTCTTCGCCGGCAAGCCGGCTCCTACGGGAGAGAGGCCGGCCCGGCAAGGGGCTTTTTCTGCTGAACGATTGCGTTCGACACACGTCATACCCTTCCCTGAGCTAGCGTACAAAAAGGTACCGCTGAGCCCTGCGATTAGTCCTGAGCCCCCTATCCATGTTTAACTTGAACGCTTGTTCAAGTTAAACCGGTGGTTCGCTGCCCGCTCACAACAGGAGGCTTGCCTTTGCTGAGTCCGTCTATTTCAGCCATGTTTCATCCCTTCGAGGTGCACCGTTCATGAGTGCACCATCCACCTCCGCGAATGCTCTGATTCGCATGAACCCTCCGGTGTTCTACTTCGCCGCGAGCTTTATCCTGATCTTCGGCGTGGTGGTCATTTCCATGCCGGAACAGGCCGGCGCCTGGCTGCTGGCGGCGCAAAACTGGGCGGCCAATACGGTCGGCTGGTACTACATGCTGGCGATGACCCTGTACCTGGTCTTCGTGGTGGTCACCGCCTTGTCCGGCTACGGCAAGATCAAGCTCGGTGCCGACCACGACGAACCCGAGTTCAGTTACCTGTCCTGGGCCGGCATGCTGTTCGCCGCCGGGATCAGCATCACGCTGTTCTTCTTCTGCGTTTCCGAGCCCCTGACCCACATGCTGCAACCGCCCCAGGGCGAGGCCGGCACCGCCGAGGCGGCGCGCCAGGGCATGCAGCTGCTGTTCCTGCACTGGGGCCTGCACGGGTGGGGCGTGTTCGCCTTCGTCGGCATGGCCCTGGCGTACTTCGCCTATCGGCACAACCTGCCGCTGGCCCTGCGTTCGGCGCTGTACCCGCTGATCGGCAAGCGCATCAACGGCCCTATCGGCTACGCGGTGGATGGCTTCGGCATCATCGCCACGGTGTTCGGCCTGGGCGCCGACATGGGCTTTGGCGTACTGCACCTGAACTCCGGCCTCGACTACCTGTTCGGCATCGCCCACACCCAGTGGATCCAGGTTGGCCTGATCACCCTGATGATGGGCGCGGCGATCATTGTCGCGGTGTCCGGGGTCGACAAGGGCGTGCGGGTGATGTCCGACATCAACATGCTGCTGGCGGTGGCGCTGCTGCTGTTCGTGCTGTTCGCCGGGCCCACCCAGCACCTGCTCAACACCCTGATCCAGAACCTGGGCGACTACCTGGGCGCCTTGCCCACCAAGAGCTTCGACGTCTACGCCTACAACAAGCCCAGCGACTGGCTGGGCGGCTGGACGGTGTTCTACTGGGCCTGGTGGATTGCATGGTCGCCGTTCGTGGGCCTGTTCATCGCGCGGATTTCCCGGGGCCGGACCATTCGTGAGTTCGTCTTCGGCGTACTGCTGATTCCCCTGGGCTTCACCCTGGCGTGGATGTCGATCTTCGGTAACAGCGCCATCGACCAGGTGCTCAACCACGGTATGAGCGCCCTGGGCATGTCGGCTATCGACAACCCGTCGATGACCCTCTACCTGCTGCTGGAAACCTACCCCTGGAGCAAGACCGTGATTGCGGTCACGGTGTTCATCAGCTTCGTGTTCTTCGTCACCTCGGCGGATTCCGGCACCGTGGTGCTCTCGACCCTGTCGGCCAAGGGCGGCAACGCCGATGAGGATGGGCCGAAATGGCTGCGGGTGTTCTGGGGGGCGATGACGGCGCTGGTTACCAGCGCGCTGTTGTTCGCCGGCAGCATCGACTCGCTGAAGTCGGCGGTGGTGCTGACCTCGCTGCCGTTCTCGCTGATCCTGCTGTTGATGATGTGGGGGCTGCACAAGGCGTTCTACCTGGAATCCCAGCGGCGCATCGCCCAGTTGCATTCCCTGGCGCCGGTTGCGCCTTCGCGGCGGGGCAAGGGCGGCTGGCGCCAGCGCCTGAGCCAGGCGGTGCATTTCCCGTCACGGGATGAGGTGTATCGCTTCCTCGATCAGACGGTGCGCCCGGCTATCGAAGAGGTGACCGCGGTGTTCGTCGAGAAGGGCCTGAACGTGGTGACCCAGCCGGACCCGGCCAACGACAGCGTGAGCCTGGAAATCGGCCATGGCGACCAGCACCCGTTCATCTATCAGGTGCAGATGCGCGGTTACTTCACCCCGTCCTTCGCCCGTGGCGGCATGGGGCCCAAGGAGCTGCGCAACCGCCGTTACTACCGGGCCGAGGTGCATCTGGCCGAGGGCAGTCAGGATTACGACCTGATGGGCTACACCAAGGAACAGATCATCAACGACATCCTCGACCAGTACGAACGCCATATGCAGTTCCTGCATCTGGTGCGCTGAGCCGTTCGCTCAGGCCTTGGTGAGCAACAGGTAGAACACCAGGGCCAGCACCGGCACGGCAAACACCAGGCTGCCGACCGCCAGCTCCGAACGCAGGGGCTGGTGGGCGGTGACCATGCCCACCGCACCGTTGATGACCGTCAACGCCAGCCACAGCCCCGAGAAGCCATAGCCCAGGGTCTGGCGGCTGAAACCCAGCCGCTCGCCGATAAACAGCACCAGTGCCAGCAGGATCAGGCCAAAGGTGATGATGATGGTGGTGTGCATGATGGGTACTCCCCGGGAGCCGGTGTGCCGGCGCATATATCGAGCATAGGCGTCAAACCAGCCCGCCATTGGCCCGCAGGATCTGCCCGTTGACCCAGGCCGCCGCCGGGCTCGCCAGGAAGCTGATGATGCTGGCGATATCCTCCGGCTGCCCCAGGCGTTCCAGGGGCGGCATCCTGGCGAAGCTGGCCACCTGCTCGGCAGTCTTGTCCTTGAGGAACAGTTCGGTGGCCACCGGCCCCGGCGCCACGGCATTGACCGTGATCTGGCGCCCGCGCAGCTCCTTGGCAAACACCTGGGTCAGGGATTCCACCGCCGCCTTGCTGGCGATGTACACCGCGTAGCCCGGCAGGTTGAGGCCGACGGTGCTGCTGGAGAAATTGACGATACGGCCGCCGTCATTCAGGCGCCCGGCGGCTTCGCGCAGGGTGTTGAAGGTACCGCGAGTGTTGATGGCGAAGGTCTGCTCATAGAGCTCGTCGCTGTGCTCGGCCAGGGGCAGCACCTTGAGGATGCCGGCGTTGTTGATCAGCACATCGACCTTGCCCAGTTGGGTCTCGGTCTCTTCGAACAGCCGGCGCACATCGCTGGCACTGGCCACGTCGGCCTTGACCGCTATGGCCCGGTGCCCGGCCTGGCGCAGTTCCACCACCAGCCGGGAAGCTTCCTCGCTGCTGCTGGCGTAGTTGATCGCCACGGCGTAACCCTCCTTGGCCAACTGGCGGGCGATCACTGCGCCTATGCCTCGGGAGGCTCCGGTGACAATGGCGACTTTTGCGGCTTGAGCGGTCATGGGGTCAGTCCTTCATGGAGGTTGAACGGCTTGTCTGGGCAACAGGTTCACGGATTTACCGTGCTGGATAAATGCGCCAGAGTTGCCTTGACTGTTCAATATTCGCCAACAATCGAGCTTCTGGAGCCACCTGTGGACCAAGTCAAAGGGATGAAAGTGTTCGTAAGGATCTACGAGCGCAGCAGCTTCACTCTAGCCGCCGATGACCTGAACCTGCCCCGGGCGACCCTGACCCACACCCTCAACCAGTTCGAGGCCTGGCTCGGTACCCGGCTGCTGGAGCGCAGCACCCGCCGGGTACGCCCGACTCTGGATGGCCAGGCCTATTACCCCCGTTGCGTGCAACTGCTGGCGGAGCTGGAAGAGGCTGAACTGGCGTTTCGCACTGTGGAGCCCCATGGGCGCTTGCGGGTGGACATGCACGGCACCCTGGCCAAGCACTTCGTGATCCCGCGGCTGGGGGAGTTCATGCAACGTTATCCACAGATCGAACTGGCCATCAGCGAGGCCGACCACTTTGTCGACCTGGTCGCCGAGGGCGTGGACTGCGTGCTGCGTGCCGGCAACCTGGAAGGCTCCTCGCTGATTGCCCGGCGGGTGGCGAACCTGCAGCAGGTGACCTGCGCCAGCCCCGCCTACCTGGCGCGATACGGCGAACCGCAGAGCCTGGACGAACTCGGCGCGCATCGGGCGGTGAACTACGTTTCGCGTACCGCCACCCGCTCGTTCCCCTTCGAGTTCCTGGTCGAGGGGCAGGTGCGCGAAGTGGCCATCGATGGCGCCTTGTCGGTGTTCGGTGCGCAGATCTACGGCGCCTCGGCCCTGGCGGGGCTGGGGATCATCCAGTGTCCGCGTTATCACGTGGCGCGGCAGATCGAGCAGGGATCGATGCGCGAGATTCTCTGTCACACGCCGCCCCCGGCAATGCCGGTGTCGGTGGTCTACCCCCACAGTCGGCACATGTCGCCGCGGGTGCGGGTATTTGTCGACTGGCTGGCGCAGGTGTTTACCGAGGCGCATTGACGCCCCCCGATGGCACGCCATGCGCAGGAGCCGTCTTGCCAGCGAAGGCCGCCGCGAGAGCGATGCCGGACCTAAAGGCCTGTTCCCCGGCAAGCCGGCTCCTGCACGCTGGGCGATTGGCCACCAGCGTATTAATTAACCAAGTGTGTATAGTGTGTATTTTGCTCTGCTGCATTGCTTAAGGTGCCTGATCGTTCGGCATCCACAGGGCGGGGCTATGCGCAGTCGGGAAATGATCAGCAGGATCGAGGCGGATGGTTGGTACTTGGTGGCCGTCAAGGGCAGTCACCATCAGTACAAGCATCCTTTCAAGCCGGGCCGCGTGACCATCAGGCACCCGGATACGGATCTGCCCAAAGGCACGCTCAACAGCATCTTGAAACAGGCGGGCCTGAAATGAGCCTGTTTCTGAACGAGGAGTCCAACGACATGAAATTCCCGGTGGTTCTGCACAAGGATGCCGACTCCGAATATGGGGTGACAGTTCCGGATGTACCGGGCTGCCATTCTGCCGGCCCGACGGTTTCCCTGGCGTTCGAGAACATCAAGGAAGCGCTGTCCCTGCACTACGAGGGCCTGGTGGCGGACGGCGAGCCCTTGCCCCAGGTGCATGAGATTGACGATCACCTGGACAACCCCGACTACGCCGGTGGCGTATGGGGCGTGGTGGAGTTCGACGTGACGCCCTACTTCGGCAAGTCGGTGCGCTTCAACGCCACCCTGCCGGAGCAATTGCTGGAGCGCATCGACCAGAGGGTCGAACGCGATCAGCGCTACCGTTCGCGTTCCGGGTTCCTCGCCGCTGCGGCGCTGCGCGAGCTCTCTGCCTGAGGGGCGGTGGGCTCAACTGCTTTCGCGCTCGATCAGCTGGCATTGCAGCAGGTTCAGGCGTTGCACCGTGCCGGCCACTGGCAGCACTCCCAGGCTCTCCAGCACCCGGGTCGCGGCCAGTACGCCGATCTGAAGCGCCGGTGGCTGGATGGTGCTCAGGCTGGGCAGCAGCATCTGCGCAAAGGGGTAGTCGCCAAAGCCCAGCACCGCACATTCCTCGGGGATCTTCAGCCCGGCTCGTTGCCCCGCCAGCAGGCCGCCGGCCGCCAGGTTGTCGTTGGCGAAGATGATCGCGTCGGGGCGTTCCGGGCTGCCCATCAGCGCTTCCATGGCCTGTTTGCCGGCCTCGAAGGGCGCGCGGTCGGCATCCGGGGCAAACACCCGGGGCGCCAGCCCCAACTCGGCCAGCGTTGCCAGATAGCCGTCGCGCCGCTCCAGGGCACTGAAGTCTCCGGGGGCGCTGTTCTGCACGAAGGCGATGCGCCGGTAGCCTTTGGCGTGCAGGTGGCGAGCGGCCGTGACCCCTACCTGAAAGTGCGAAAAGCCGATCTGCAGCGGTTGGCGCTGGGGCTGGTAGTCCCAGGTTTCGATCACCGGGATCTCGGTGTCGGCGAGCATCTTTTCCGTGCCCGGGCTATGGAAGTGGCTGGTCAGTACCAGGGCTGCCGGCGACCAGCCAAGAAAGGCCCTTACCGCGCTCTCCTCCTGCCTTGCGTCGAAGTAGCTGGAAGCCAGCAGCAGTTGGTAGCCATGGCGGCTGAGGGTGTCGCTGAAGCCCTGGATGGTCTGGGCGAAAATCGGCCCGGAAATGTTCGGGATGACCATGGCGACAATCCGCCCGCGGGCCGAGGCCAGCCCGCCGGCCACCAGGTTCGGTACATAGCCGAGTTCGGCGACCACCGCGGCGATGCGTTCACGGCGCTCGGGGGAAACACTGTCGGGCTGGTTGAAATAGCGCGAAACGGTGATCGCCGACACCCCGGCCTGGCGCGCCACGGTGTTCAGGGTTACGCGGCCGGCGCCGCGGCGCTTGCGGCCAGGCGCTTGGTCAGAGGTCATGGGCGCATTCCTTTGGCTGAACAAAAATGCATATAAAAGTAATTTTTCAGTATTGGACGCTCTATCAGGAGCCTGTCGATACTGGCGATGTTAGCGCTAACAAAGCGCCATGTCTGCTACTCGCTCGAGCGAATGCCCAAGACAGTTTTCAGGCGCTGCCGGCACAGATCGGCAGCGGTTCGGGGCATTTTTCAGCAGGTGCAGCATGCAGAACTTTCTTGGGGAACAGCACAGTCTCACGCAGTCGATCCGTGGTGCCACGCCATTGCGACCCCATCTGGGCTGGTTGCTGGCGGGGCTGGCCGCCTTGCCGCTGCCGGCGGCTTATGCCGCTGACAGCGGCGCCAGCGCACAGGATCAGGAACCGACCCTGAAGTCGGTGACCGTCACCGCCACCCGCCGCGAAGAATCGCTGCAGAAAGTCCCGGTGGCGGTCTCGGTGGTGGAGGGCGAGCAACTGGAGCGGGATAACCGCAACGGCGTTGCAAGCATCGTGCAGCAGGTGCCATCGCTGAACTTCCGCACGGGTGCCTCGAACAAGGACACCTCGCTGTTCATCCGTGGCGTGGGCACCATTTCCACCTCACCGGGGGTGGAGCCCACGGTGGCGACGGTGATCGACGGCGTGGTCTACGGCCGCCCCGGCCAGGCCACCCTGGACCTGCTGGATCTGGAACGGATCGAAGTCCTGCGCGGGCCCCAGGGCACCCTGTTCGGCAAGAACGCCTCGGCCGGGGTGCTGAATGTCATCACCAAGGCGCCTACGGCCGAGACTCATGGCTACATCGACCAGGCCTACTACAGCGGCAACGAAAGCCGCACCCGTTTCGGCATTGGCGGCAGCCTGATTCCCGACACCCTCAAGGGCTCGTTCACCACCTTGTTCGGCAGTTACGACGGCAATGTGGATAACCGCCACAACGGCCAGGAGGTCAACGGCTACAACCGCAAGGGCGTGCGCGGCAAGCTGGAGTTCACCCCCAGCGAGGACCTCAAGTTCACCTTCGCGGCGGACTACATGCAATCCCATGATGACGCCCCCAACGGGGTGGTGAGCAAGGCCCTGACACCCGCCTTCGCCAATGCCCTGAACCCCGTGCGCGCCAGCAGCGACAACCGGGACATCAACACCGACACCCGTACCCATGTGGACGATATCAACAAGGGCCTTTCCGGCCAGCTGGACTGGAGCCTGGGCGACTACACCCTGACCTCGATCACCGCCTGGCGCGGCTGGAACAATACCCAGTACCAGGACGGCGACCGTCTTGGCACGGTCACTGCGGCGTTCCCCGGGACCGCCGACAAGGGTGACCTGGACTACAACCAGTACTCGCAGGAGCTGCGCCTGGCATCGCCCAAGGGGCGGTTCCTGGAGTACGTCGGCGGCCTGTTCTACATGCACGGCAAGGATGAAGAAACCTACCAGCGCACCCTGACCACGACCACCGGCGCCAACCGGGGCATTGCCGACTACAGCACCACCAACGACAGCTACGCGGTATTTGGCGAGAGCACCCTGAATTTCACCGAGGACTTTCGTGGCATCGCCGGCCTGCGCTGGACCCACGATGACCTGAAGTACGATCACCGCCGGGTCTCGACTTCGGCGACCACGGTCAGCGGCATCCAGCCGGGCACCCAGAGTTCCGGCTCGGTGGACGAGGATGGCTGGTCCGGGCGCCTGGGCCTGCAATATGACCTCAGCGCCACGGTCACCAGCTACCTGACCTATTCCCGGGGCTACAAGGGCCCGGCCTACAACGTGTTCTTCAACATGCAGCCGCGGGACACCCAAGCGCTGAAACCCGAAACCTCCAACACCTGGGAGGCGGGGATCAAGGCCAGCAGCTGGAATAACCGGCTGACCACCAACCTCGCGGTGTTCCACAGCGAATACGACAACTACCAGGCCAACTTCTTCGACACCGTGGCCGGGCAGGTAGTGACCCGCCTGATCAATGCCGGGAGCGTCAGCAGCGAGGGCGTGGAACTGGATTACGCCCTGCAGGCCACCCAGCAACTGAAGTTCTCCGGGGCCCTGGCCTACACCCGGGCGCGCATCGACGAATTCGCCTGCCCGGCGGGCGCGGCGGCTTCGTGCAACGTCAACGGCAAGCCGTTGCCCTTCAGCCCGGACTGGAAAAGCTACGTGCGCGCCGACTACAGCATTCCCCTGGATAACGGCCTGGATATCGAGTTGGGCACTGACTACAGCTGGCAAAGCGAAGTGCAGTACGACATCAGCCAGAACCTCGACACCCGGCAGGGCGCCTACGGCATCTGGAACGCCAGCATTGCCTTGGCCGACTACAACGATGGCTGGCGCGTGGCGTTGCTGGGCAAGAACCTCGCCGACAAGTCCTATTCGCCCTTGCTGGCCAGTGGCGGCAACTACATCTACCGCGCCGTGCCCCGGGATGACGAACGTTATTTCGGCGTGCAGTTGCGCAAGGATTTCTGATGCCCTGCCGTTGTAGGAGCCGGCTTGCCGGCGAATGGGTCGGCGAGCTGGGAGCAGGTCCCGAGGGCGCTTTCGCTGGCAAGCCCGCTCCTACAGCGGGCTTTGGCGGTGTCCCTTTTGCAGCATGAAACAAGGAGTGATCCATGTCCCGTTCCACTCGCCAGCTCAAGCTCGGCGCCTTTCTCATGGCCACCGGTCACCACGTTGCTGCCTGGCGTCATCCGGATGTTCCGGCCCAGGCAGGGCTGGATTTTGCCGTCTATAAAGAACTGGCGCAGATCGCCGAAGCCGCGCGCTTCGATGCACTGTTCGTCGCCGACAGCCTGGCAGCCCCTACCGGCCCCATCGCCAGCCGCATGGCCCGCTCCGATTACTTCGAACCCTTGACGTTACTGGCGGCCCTGGCGGCCGTGACCGAGCGGATAGGGCTAATTGCCACTAGCACTACGAGCTATAACGTACCGTACCACGTAGCACGTAAATTCGCGTCGCTGGACCATCTTTCAGGTGGTCGGGCGGGGTGGAACCTGGTGACTTCCGACAATGCCGCCGAAGCGCGGAATTTCGGTCGGGAGGAACATTTTGGGCACGCGGAACGTTATCGCAGGGCCCGGGAGTTCCATCGGGTGGTCACCGGGCTCTGGGACAGCTGGGAGGACGACGCCTTTGTCCGCGACAAGGCCAGGGGCGAGTATTTCGACCCAGACAAGCAGCATTTACTGGACCATCGCGGTGAATTCTTCCAGGTCAAAGGGCCACTGAATGTGGCGCGCCCACCCCAGGGATACCCGGTGATCGTCCAGGCCGGTTCCTCCGAGAGCGGTCGTGAGCTGGCGGCCCAGACCGCCGAAGTGGTATTCACCGCCCAGCCCTCCCTGGCTGCCGCGCAGGCCTTCTATGCCGACCTGAAAGGACGCCTTAAGCAGTACGATCGTAGTACGCAATCCCTGAAAATCATGCCTGGGGTATTCGTGGTGGTGGGGGACAGCGAAAGTCAGGCCCGGGAAAAGTTCGAAGCCTTCCAGGACCTGGTGGAGCCCGAGGTGGGCGTGGCCCTGTTGGGGAGGATGCTGGGCAACTTCGACTTGTCCGGCTACCCGCTGGATGCACCGTTACCGTCGCTGCCACTGACCGAGAGCGGCCAGCAGAGCCGCCAGCAATTGCTCACCGAGCTGGCCGGCAAGGACAACCTGACCCTGGCCCAGTTGGGGCGCAGGATTGCCGGTGGCCGTGGGCACTACAGCCTGATCGGTACGCCCGGGCAGATAGCCGACGAACTGCAAGCCTGGTTCGAGGAGGACGCTGCCGATGGTTTCAATGTGCTGGTGCCACATCTCCCTGGCGGGCTACGGGACTTTGCCGGCGGGGTGATTCCGGAACTGCGGCGGCGCGGGCTGTTCAGAACTGAATACGAGGGCCGAACCCTGCGGGAAAACCTGGGGTTGGCGCGACCGAAGAATCAGTTTGTGTGACAACGCGGCTCCTACCGTGGGGCGCTTTGATCGACGTTAGTCGTTTTGGAAAGACCTGACTCAGAGAGGATTCGATGACTTACATAGCTGCTGAAAACCGCTACGACTCCATCCCCTATCGCCGTGTCGGCCGCAGTGGCCTGGTACTGCCGGCGCTGTCCCTGGGGCTGTGGCACAACTTTGGCGACAGCACGCCGATCGACACCCAGCGTGCCTTGCTGCGCACCGCCTTCGATCTGGGGATCAACCACTTCGACCTGGCCAACAACTACGGCCCGCCCTACGGCAGCGCCGAAATCAACTTCGGCCGCCTGCTGCGTGAAGACTTCAAGGCCTATCGCGATGAATTGATCATCTCCAGCAAGGCCGGTTGGGACATGTGGCCCGGGCCTTACGGCCAGGGCGGCGGTTCGCGCAAGTACGTGCTGGCCAGCCTCGACCAGA
Source organism: Pseudomonas sp. UME65 (assembly GCF_014170225.1). Taxonomy (NCBI): domain Bacteria; kingdom Pseudomonadati; phylum Pseudomonadota; class Gammaproteobacteria; order Pseudomonadales; family Pseudomonadaceae; genus Pseudomonas; species Pseudomonas sp. UME65. The sequence continues at coordinate 170,605 of NZ_LZZQ01000011.1, forward strand.
GCCTGCAGCGCCTGGGCCTGGACTATGTGGATATCTTCTATTCCCACCGTTTCGACCCGGATACGCCGCTGGAGGAAACCGCCAGTGCCCTGGCCACCGCCGTGCAGCAGGGCAAGGCGTTGTATATCGGTATTTCTTCCTATTCGGGGGCCAAGACCCGGGAAATCGCCGCGTTGCTCAAGGAGTGGAAGGTGCCGCTGCTGATCCATCAACCGGCCTACAACATGCTCAACCGCTGGGTCGAGAAGGACCTGCTGGACACCACCGAGGAACTCGGCGTCGGGGTCATCGCCTTTACGCCGCTGGCCCAGGGCCTGCTTACCGACAAGTACCTCAATGGCATTCCCGAGGATGCACGGGTCAATCGTCCGGGGGGCGGCTCGTTGCAGGCTTCGCACTTGTCGGAGGCCAATATCGCCCATGTCCGCGCGCTCAACGAGATCGCCAAGAACCGCGGCCAGAGCCTGGCGCAACTGGCCCTGGCCTGGACCCTGCGCGACTCGCGGGTGACCTCGGCGCTGATCGGTGCCAGCCGGCCGGAGCAGATCGTCGAGAACGTCGGGGCGTTGCAGAACTTGAGCTTCAGTGTCGAGGAACTGGCGGAAATCGATCATTTCGCCAAAGAAGGGCGCATCAACCTGTGGGAAAAACCTTCGACGGCAGAGTGAGGTAAGTCTGCCCGTGCACCGATAAAACAGCCCCCGGCAGAGCGATCTGCCGGGGGCTGTTGGCTTTGCCGCCTGGAGCGGGGCGGCAGGCGTCGTTACCTGGTCGTGCTGCTGACTTTCAAGGAGGACGGATTGCCGGCCACGGTGCGGTCCTGGGGATCATCGAGGTCGACCTTGGCGGTCACCGACAGGCCCGGCCGCAGGCGTTCGAGGCCGGACTGGTTGGCGTCGAAGCGAATGCGCACCGGCACCCGCTGGACGATCTTGGTGAAGTTGCCGGTGCCCGGTTCGAAGGGCAGCAGGGCAAAGGTCGAGCCTGAACCCGGAGCCAGGCTTTCCACGGTGCCGGTGATGCTGACGCCTGGCAGGGCATCGATCTTGATCTGCGTCGATTGCCCCGGGTACATGTGCTGGGTCTGGGTCTCCTTGAAGTTGGCCAGTACATAGAGGTCATGCAGCGGCACCAGGGTCAGCAGGCGCGAACCCGGTTGCACGTAATCGCCGACCTGGATCTGCCGATTGCCGACGGTGCCGTCCATCGGTGCATAGATGGTGGTGTGGCGCAGGTCCTGCTGGGCCAGTTCCAGCCGCGCCTTGGCGGTTACCACCTTGGCCTTGGCCATCTGCAATTGCGCTTGCAGGCGTTGCCGTTGCGCGGTGGTGACCGCAAGGTCGTTCTCCGCCACTTGCAACATGGCCTGGGCGTAGGCCAGGCCTTGTTCTGCGGAGATGGCCTGGGTGCTGTATTTCTCCACTTCATTGCGCGCCACGGCGCCAGTGGTGACCAGGGTATCGAAGCGATTGCGCTCTGCACCGGCACGCTTGGATTCGGCCTGGTTGGTGCGGATCGAGGTACGCGCCGCCTGCACGCGGGCACTGGCCAGGCGCTGCTCGGCGTCCTGGATGGTCAGCGCGGCCTCGGCCAGGGCGACTTGGGCCTGGTTGTCCGCCAGATCGCCTTCGGCCAGGGATACCCGGCTGTCGAACTCTTCGCTGTTGATGCGCACCAGGGGCTGCCCGGCGGTGACGCTCTGGTGATCCTTGACCAGCACCTCTGTCACCAGGCCATGGACCCGCGGCGCGACGGAGGTCGCATCGGCGGCGATGTAGGCATCGTCCGTGGCCTGCGTCGACGGCGCCATCAGCACCCAGCCAGCCCCGACTGCAACCAATGTCAGGGCGATAGCGCCGGCGATCAGCGGGCGCTTGGAACGCTTGCGCGGCTTCTCGGACTCTTGGGCGGCTTGCAGGATGGCGTTCTGAGTCTGGGTGCTCTGCTCCATGTTGAAGCTCCATGCTGTTTTGAATTACGATCATAATATTCACATGTCGGTCGCAATACTACAGGGAAGTACCTACCGTGACGACAAGCGCAACTGACCTCTTTGAAGCGGGTGCCCAGCCCGGCCAACAGTCCACCAAGCGCAAGTTTCTGGTCTTCACGATCATGGCTTTCGGCATGTTCATGGCGCTGATCGACATCCAGATCGTGGCGGCCTCGCTCAACGACGTGCAGGCCGGGCTCAGTGCCGGACCTGATGAAGTGAGCTGGGTACAGACCGCCTACCTGATTGCCGAACTGATCATGATTCCCTTCTCGGCGTTTCTCGCCCAGGCGATTTCCACCCGCTGGCTGTTCGCTGCCAGCGCGGCGTTCTTTACCCTGTTCAGCGTGGGTTGCGGCATGGCCTGGAACATCGAGTCGATGATCGTGCTGCGGGCCCTGCAAGGCTTTGCCGGCGGGGCGATGGTGCCGACGGTATTCGCCGTGGGGTTCGTGTTGTTCGAAGGCAAGCAGCGGGCGATGGTCCCGGCAATCCTTGGCATGACCGCGGTGCTGGCACCGACCCTGGGCCCCACGGTGGGCGGCCTGGTGACCTTCTACCTGGACTGGCGCTGGATCTTCTTCATCAACGTGCTGCCGGGGCTGGTGATCTGCATCGGCGCGGCGTTGCTGATCGATGTGGATCGCCCGGACCTGTCCATGCTGCGGCGTATCGACTGGCTGCATTTCGTCGCCATGGCGCTGGCCCTGGGGTGTTTTGAATACGTGCTGGAGGAGGGGCCGCGCAAGGACTGGTTCAGCGATACCGGGATCGTCATTGCGGCCTGGGTGTCCCTTGTGTCCTTTGGTTTGTTCATCGAGCGCTCGTTGTATTCGAACAACCCGATCGTGTCCCTGGTGCCGTTTCGCGACCGCACCTTTTCCATTGCCTGCCTGTTGAACCTGGTGATCGGTTTTGGCCTTTATTCGTCGACCTACCTGGTGCCGGTGTTTCTTGGCCGGGTGCGTGGCTTCGATAGCCTGGAAATCGGCACCACGGTTTTTGTCGTAGGCATCGGGCAGTTGGTCAGTACGATTATTGCTGCCCGGGCCTCGGAAAAAGTTGATCGGCGACTGATCATCTCGGTGGGCTTTCTCGGCCTGGCGCTGAGCCTGTGGCTGACTTCCCGGGTCACCTCCAACTGGGGATTCGATGAGTTGCTGGTGCCGCAGGTGGCGCGTGGGCTGTTCCTGATGCTGTGCATCGTGCCGAGCGTGAACATGGCCTTGAGCTCGTTCCAGGGGGTCGAACTGCGCCAGGCCTCCGGGCTGTTCAACCTGATGCGCAACCTGGGCGGCGCCATTGGTATTGCTACGGTCAACACCTGGCTGCAGGACGATGCCCGGACTCAGGTCCTGCGCCTGTCCGAGTCGCTGGGGAGCAAGGCTGTCGCCGCCCAGGAACTCATGGGCCAACTGGCGCTGAAGATTGCCGCCGATACACCGGATGCCAGCCACGCTTTCCTGATGGCTCAGGGTATTCTCGGCCGCCTGGTGGGGCGTGAAGCGCTGACCCTGGCCTTTGGCGATGTATTCCGCCTGATGGCGATGATGTTCGTGGTGGCGTTGTTGCTGGTGCCGTTGTGCAAGGTGCCCCCGGCCGCGCCAGGCGCAGCCGAGGAGGAGAAGTGATAAGCAGCCGGGGCCTAGATGATCGGCGGCCCGGAGCGGGTCTTGCGCAACTGGCTGGGGGTGCAGCCCATGTTTTTCCACATCAGGCGGCGTAGAGCGGTGGAATCGGCATAGCCCACTTTGAAAGCAACTTCTTCAATGCTCATATTGGTGGTTTCCAATAAGCTTTGAACATGTTGCAGGCGAACTTTCTGAATGAAGGCCATGGGCGGTTTTCCCGTGGCGCTACGAATTCTGCGGGATAAGGTCTTCTCGGTTATACGCAAATGTTCGGCAATGGTGCTCAGTGGCGGAACGTTGGGCAGGCAATCCTCGATGAACTTCTCCATTAACAAAACTTCACGGTTTTCCGTTTGCAAGTTGGACAAGGCCATGTAGTGATATTGCGCCGGTCGACCATCTATCAACAGATAACGCATGGTCAACTCAGCAATCTGATTGCCCATCTTATTACGCAATATGTAGAGCATTAGATCCATTTGCGACATGCCTGCGCCTGCTGTAATCATATTTCCGTCATGAATAAGCATGCGTTTTGTGTCGAGTATCGCTTCGGGATAACGCTCTTTGAAAGTTTCATACAGTTGCCAATGAGTGGTGACCGTATGCCCCTCCAGAACCCCCGCCTCACCCAGGACGAAAACTGCTGAACAGGACGCCGCCGTCTGCTGCCCGCGGCGGTGATGGTCATGCACCAGCTGGCTGAGCTTGCGGATATCGGCGTGCCCAAGCCGGGTGATCAGTTCGCTGGACAGGCTAAGCCCAGGCAGCCTTTTTTCCCGGCGACAGCCAAAGAAATCCAGCTCCTGGGTGTTCTCCAGCCCCAGTCCCGGGATCACCAGCATGCTGCCTTCGATGGCCTGGACCTTGTCCAGTGGCTGGGCATCCAGGCGCATGCCGTTGCGCATGCGAACCGATTCGCTGCTGCCGATAATCTTCCAGGTGATGGTTGGCCGGCCCATGACTTCGGCGACCTGGTTAGCTGTTCGCAGCACATCCAGGGTGATCGCGACACTCGATCCCATGGCACCTTCCAGCGCAATAAGCGTGAGCACATCCATGTCCATTTTCTCCCTGTAAGTGTCCATTTGTGCATTAGCAAAATATACAAGCTGGTGGCAGACTTCTCAACGCATCCAGATTTCACTTTCCTGCCCACGCTATTCCCTGTGGGACATAAAAAAATATGCATTCATCAAGTGAGTGCGTTGCTCTGTCAATAAAATGACATCTTTGTCTACTGCCTAGTAAGAGCTCCCCTTTTTAGGGGCGTTTGTTCGGTTCCTTAGTGCTGAAAATAATAAACGACCTTCAGGTCAATATATGGCTCTCCATTTAAAAAGGATTTTGAATGAACTACGCCGTGCCTCGTGATTATCTTAATGATGTCAATCCAGCCATATCAGCGCATGTAGCAGTTGATGATCTGCCGTTGGCCGAAGTCCCGGGCATCGAATGTTTAAGTTCGGTTACCGAAGTACTGGCCTATCGCGCATGGCGGCAACCCGATGCCATTGCCTTCATCCATCTGCTAGATGGCGAGCGGGAGGAGGCGTCGATCAGCTACGCCGAACTGTGGAAGCGTAGTCAACGATTGGCCGCCGCGCTGCAGATCTTCGAGCCCCGTGAAAAACGGGTGCTGATGCTGTTCGAGACCGGTATCGACTACATCGTTTCACTGTTCGGCCTGCTGCTGGCCGGTGCCGTGGCGATCCCGGCCTTTCCCCCAGTGGGGACCCGGGGGCTGGAGCGGCTGGCACTGATCTGCGCTGATGCCCATCCGCAACTGGTGCTCACCAGCTCGCGCTTCATGCGGTCCCAGGAGCGGGTCAACGCTCTGCTCCAGGGTGATTTGCCCGCGCCTCAGTGGGTTGACCCGGAGCAGTTGGCGGAGGCGGATTCATCCTGGCGCGGGCAGGCGCTCGCCCACGGCCAACTGGCCCTGCTGCAATACACCTCGGGCTCCACCTCGGCGCCCAAGGGCGTGATGCTGACCCACGACAACCTCTACAGTAATTGCCGCAGTGCCAGCCAGTGGATGGGCCCGGCCAGGAATCGCGTGGGTTGCAGCTGGCTGCCGCCCTATCACGACATGGGCCTGATGGGCGGAATCCTGCAGCCGATCTTCGATGCCTTCCCTACCGTGCTCATCAGCCCCGGGCACTTTGTCCAGCGGCCGCTGCGCTGGCTGGATGCGGTGTCCAGGTACGGCGCCGACGTCACCATCGCGCCCAACTTCGCCTTCGACCTGTGTGTCGAAAACATCACCGACGAGGAACTGGCAGAGCTCGACCTGAGCAAGCTCAAGGCTATTTATTGCGGGGCCGAGCCGGTGCGCCAGAGCACCCTGGCGCGCTTCTCCGAACGTTTTGCCGCCGCCGGCTTCAACCCGGCGGCCCTGGGCCCCTGCTACGGGTTGGCCGAGGCCACCGTACTGGTCTCGGGCAAGCGCCACGATGAGCCGGCGTTCAATACCCAGGTGGATCGGGACCAACTCGCCAGTGGCACCCTGGCCATCGTCGATGCCGAGGATGCCCGGGCCCTGCCGCTGGTCAGTAGCGGCAGGGTCGCCCCGGGCCTGCGTGTGGCGATTGTCGACCCTGTCAGCCTGCAACCGGTGGCCGACGGCCAGATCGGCGAGATCTGGGTCCAGGGCGACAACGTGGGCGCCGGCTACTGGGGCAAGGAAGCGCTGAGCCAGCAGGTGTTTCGCGCCAGCCTGCCGGGCATCCATGGGCGTTTCATGCGCACCGGCGATCTTGGCGCTCTGCACCGCGATGAACTGTTCGTCACCGGGCGCCTCAAGGACCTGATCATCATTGCCGGACGCAACCTGTATCCCCAGGACCTGGAGCTGGCGGTGGAAAGCGCCGACCCGCGCATCCGCAGCAACGGCTGCGTGGCGGTGGGCATCGATAACGGCCAGCAGGAACAACTGGCGATCGTGGCCGAGGTCAAGCGCAGCGAGAAACTCGATGAAGCCCAGCAGGAACAACTGCGCCAGGTGATCACCAGTGCGCTGGTCAGCCAGTTCGGCGTGGCCCCGGCGCGCATCCACCTGGCGCCCATGGGCGGCATTCCACTGACCACCAGTGGCAAGGTCCAGCGCCAGGCCACCCGCAAGGCCCTGCTCAACGACACGCTGGCGCGTTATGGCGCCAGTCGCGCGGCTGCGGCACCTACCCTTAAAACTGCTACGGATGCCCTGTCATGACGGCCATGAATCCTCATATCGACCGCACCGGCCAGCGCGAGCGGCAATTGGCCTGGCTGACGGTCGCAACTCCGGCAGTGGGCACCGTGGTGGCCCTGGTGCTGGCCTGGCATCAGGGCATCGGCTGGCTGGAAATCGGCGCGCTGGCCAGCATGTACCTGCTGACCGCCCTGGGAGTGGAAGTGGGCATGCACCGGTTCTTTTCCCACCATGCGTTCAAGGCCGGCCCGGTGATCACCGCATTCTTCGGCATCGCCGGTTCGATGGCGGCGCAGGGCCCGATCCTGTTCTGGGCGGCGACCCATCGCCAGCACCACGCCTTCACCGACAAGGAAGGCGACCCGCATTCGCCGCGTCCGCTCAAGGCGGGTTTTATCGGCAATATCCAGGGCTGGTGGCACGCTCACCTGGGCTGGCTGTTCAGCCTGCGCAAGCAGAACTGGAGCCAGTTCGTGCCGGACCTGCTGCGCGATCGACTGATCATGCAGATCAACCAGCGCTACTACCTGTGGATCATCCTCGGCCTGCTGCTGCCCAGCCTGGCATGCGGGCTGATAACCCGCAGCTGGGAGGGCGCGCTCAGCGGCCTGCTGTGGGGCGGCTTCGTGCGGATCTTCCTGGTGGACCACGCCACCTGGTGCATCAACTCCTTTGCCCACCGGGTTGGCGGCCGCGACCACAAGACCCGGGACACCAGCCGCAACGTGTTCTGGCTGGCGATTCCGACGGTAGGGGGCGGTTGGCACAACAACCACCACGCCTTCCCGGCGCTGGCCCATGCCGGCCTGAAACCCTGGCAGTTGGATATTGGCGGCCTGTTCATCGAGCTGCTCGCCCTCTGCGGCCTGGCCTGGGATGTCAAACGGCCCGGCCCGACCGTGGCTGCAGAACCTTCAGAAAGCTGATTGCCGGTCCCTACCTCACAGGAAGCAATTCATGGACGAGATACTCACCAACACAGCGACACCAGAGGTCGGCGGGGTTGCCCAGCTGAGCCCGAGTGCGGCCAGGACCAAGGCGCGGATCGCGCTGGCAGTCATGCTGGTGCCCCTGTTCGGGACCTTCGAGGCAATCCGGCTATGGTTCACCGGCCAGGTCCATGCCCTGGATTTCATCCTCTTCGCGGTGTTCTATGCGGTGCAGATGTTCGGGGTTTCTATGGGCTACCACCGTTACCTGGCCCATCGTGCGTTCAAGACCTCGCGGCTGATGAGCAGCCTGATGCTGATCGCCGGTTGCATGGCGGCCCAGGGGCCGATCCTGTTCTGGGTCACCACCCATCGCCGGCACCACACCTACAGTGACCAGCACGGTGACCCGCATTCCCCCAACCTCATGGGCCAGAGCCGCTGGCAACGGGCCAAGGGGCTGTGGCATGCGCACATGCCGTGGATGCTGGCCCCGGACATGTCGAGCTGGAACTTCTTCGCCCCGGACATCCTGCGCGACCGCCGGCTGTTCTTCTACAACCAGACCTACCTGTTCTGGGTGGCTCTGGGGGTAATCCTGCCAGGGGTGATCGGCGGGCTGGTCAGCCAGAGCTGGTCCGGTGCCTGGAGCGGCCTGATCTTCGGCGGCCTGGCGCGGATCTTCGTCGCCAACCAGGCGGCCTGGTGTGTGGGCTCCATCTGCCACCGCTACGGCGCTCGCCCGTTCGTGACCCACGACCAGAGCACCAACAACTGGATCGTGGCCTTCCTCACCTTTGGCGAGGGGCTGCAAAACAATCACCACGCATTCCCTGCCTGGTACCGGCATGGCGTGCACTGGTGGGAGCCCGACCTGTCGGGCTGGACACTGGCGTTAATGGGCAAGCTGAGACTGGTCTCAGACCTGCGTTCCCCGTCCCAGGCAATGATCGACAAAGTCCGCAAGCGCCAGGCCTCGTCCTGAAACGCTCAATCGGCTGATCGTATTAACCACCTCACTCATCAAGGAAGATCCTATGTCCAATTTCATCTCCAATTTGCTGAGCACTCTGAGCTTCTCAGAGAAAAAACAGGCGGCGGTCGAACTCAACGAGGACAGCATCAAGCATTGGCTGGTGCAGAAGATGGGCGCGCTCTTGAAGATCGATCCTTCCCAGGTCGATACCGCCCGCAGCTTCGAGTCCTACGGCCTCGATTCGCTGGTAGCGGTGAAGGTGGCGGGTGACCTGGAGAAGTTCATGGAGCAGCGCCTGTCGCCGGCCCTGCTGTTCGAATACTCCAGCATCGATGACCTGTCCAAATACCTGGCCAATGAACTGACCACATCCGAAGTTTGACTTCGCAGGAGCTTGGCCATGGCCATTGCACAGATGCCCTCGCAAAAAAACGATAAATTCAATGACCTGCTCCGACGCTCTCAGGAGATCGAGGGCCTGCGTCTGACCGACGCAATCCCCAAGCACCTGTATCAGCCGCGGGTATGGCGCGGGATGCTCAGCTTCGTCGTCAGCTACATGCTCTACATCGGTGCCATCGTGGCGGTCGCCCACGTGCACTGGATGTTCTACCTGCCGCTGTGGCTGGTGGCGGGCCTGGGCGGCTGGGGCCTGTTCTGTGTCGCTCACGATTGCGGGCACAACTCGTTCTCGCGCAACCGCAGCTTCAACCACATCCTCGGGCACATCGCGCTGCTGCCGTTGCTGTACCCGTTCCACGGCTGGCGCCACATGCACAACATGCACCACGCCAACACCAACAACCTGGAAATGGACGTCGACTGGCGCCCGGTGCTGCGCGTGCAATATGACGCCATGCCCTGGTGGGACAAGCTGGTCTACAGCAGCACCCGCACCTGGCTGTTCTGGCTGGGCACGGTCAACTACCAGCGTCACTCGGGCTTCCGTCCGTCGATGTTCCACAAGCTCGAAGCGCGCAACGAAGTGCGTCGCTCGATCCTGTTCATGGTGGTGGCTGCGCTGATCTACCTGCCGACCCTGGTCTACTTCACCGGCTTCACCGGCCTGTTCCTGTACTTCATCGCCCCGTGGCTGGCGACCCATGCCTGGTTCAGCCTGACCACCATGATGCACCACATCAGCGACGAGACCCCGTTCCTCACCAAGGAGCACTGGAGCTTCAACAGCAGCCGCCTGCTGCTGACCACCGACTACATGTACCCCAAGTGGCTGCTGTTCCTGACCCACTACATTTCGGTGCACACCGCGCACCATGTGGCGCCGATCATTCCCCACTACAACCTGCCCGAAGCCCAGGCCGCGTTGAAGACGGCCTTCCCCGGCATGGTCCGGGAAAAGCCCATGACCGTGCAGGACGTGTGGCACGTGGCGCGTAGCTGCCACCTGTACGACCCGGTGAACGGTTTCTATGAGTCCTTCGACCAACCAACCCAGGCGGCCGGTGACCCGAGCACCCCCGGAGCCCGGGCCGCCAACGGCCCGTTGACCATGAAGCAGCAGATGCTGCGCAGCTACATGGGCGTGCTGGGATCGGTGTCGCTGGAGACCGCCGGGGCCAAGGCCACCGACCTGTTCGGCTACACCCGGGAATACATCAAGCAGCCGGACAAGGAAATGAGCCCCCTGGGCGCCCAGCGTTTCCATATCAAGGGTATCCCCGGCGTTCCCCATGGCTATCAGTGGGGCACGGGCAACCAGACCATCCTGCTGGTCCATGGCTGGGGTGCGGACAGCCGCAGCCTGTATTCCTTCACCCGGGTCCTGCAGCGCCAGGGCTTCAAGGTCGCGACCTTCGATGCGCCGGCCCACGGCATCTCGCCGGGCTCGCTGAGCACCATGACCGAGTTCAAGGACGCGGTGAAAGCGGCGATTGTCGCCCTCGGCGACGTGGTGGGTATCGTTGCCCATTCCCTGGGCGGGATCGCCGCCACCGGAGCCCTGGCCGAACTGGCCGAGACTCATCGGATCAAGGCCCTGTGCCTGCTGGGCTCGCCGGCCAACCTGCCGGTGGTGATCCAGCGCTGGGCCAACGGCTACCTGAAGCTCAAGCCGGCGGTGGTCCAGGCCATGCACCGGGAACTGTGGAAACGCAACGGCGTGCCGGTGGAGCACTGGGATATCCCGGCGCTGGGCAACGCCCTGCAACTGCCAACCCTGGTGCTGCATGACCTCAACGACCCGATCGTGCCGTTCTGCGAAGCGCAGCAGATCACCACGCTGATGCCATGGGCCAAGCTGGAGCCGGTGTCCGGGCTCGGGCATGTGCGGATCCTCTCCGATGCCGCGGTGCTGGAGCAGGTGGCGCAGTTCCTCGTGGAGAACGTCAAGGTGGCCGAAGTGGCCCAGGCCAGCGCATGAGAACAACGCATAACCCTTTGATGATGGTTGACCACCCATGAGCACCTACGCTGAAAACGCTGTGGCCGAGTCCGGCCTGTGGATGTGCCTGATCTGTGGCTGGATCTACGATCAACGCCTTGGCGATCCGGATTCGGGGGTGCCTCCGGGCACCGCCTGGGACGACATTGCCGAGGATTGGACCTGCCCGGAATGCGGCGTGAGCAAGTTGGACTTCAACATGGTGAAGCTGTAGCCCAGCGCTTGAATTCTGTAGTCGATGAGGAAGGAAGATGGCGACCCAAGAGCCAAGGCCGGCACCTGCCAGGGGCCGGCGCAACAGCTTCAGGAAGATGCTCTTCAAGGGCATTTACAACGGGGTTCTGGGGCTGCTTCGCTGCAGCTTCTGGATTGAGTCGCGGCTTTTTCCCCAGCGCGCTGCAGCACGGGCGCTGAAGATGTTCACGACGCCACAACGGCTGCGCCAGCATTTTCCGCAGACCTTGCCCAGCGCCACGGTGCAGGACCTGGAAACCGACCAGGGGCGCCTGCGCTGCTTTCGCTGGACTCCACCGCAGGTCCGGCGCCGGGTGGTGCTGGTGCACGGTTGGAGTGGCGCCAGCACCCAGTGGCAGTACCTGATCCCGCTGTTGCTGGAGGAGGGCTGCGAGGTCCTCTCCTTCGACTGCATCGGCCATGGCGGCAGCGGCGGTCGGCAGGCCTCGCTGCCGACCTTCGTCAGCATGCTCGACCAGGTGCAAAAGCAACTGGGGCCCTTCGACACCGTGATTGGTCACTCCCTGGGCGGCGCTGCCGCCGGGTATGCCTTGAGCACTCCGGTCGGCAAGGGTTTCCAGCGGGCGGTCCTGGTGGCCGCGCCGGCCGATATCGAAAACGTGGTCCGGCGCTTTGGCGCATTTTTGTGGATCAACGATGACGTCAGGCAACGCATGCAACTTCTGGTTGAGCAACGCTATCAGAAGGACATGGCTAGCCTGGCGGTCAGCCGTTATGGGCGCCAGGTGGAGGTCCCGGTGCTGCTGGTGCATGACCAGCAGGATCAGGAAGTCCCGGCAGATGACCTGCAATCCTTCGCCGAAGGCTTGCGACACCGGCGAGTCTTGCAGACTCGCGGGTTGGGCCATCTGAAAATTCTCAAGGACAGCGCGACCATGGAGGCCGTGGTCGAGTTTGTCTGTGCAAAGGACGGCAACCTATGAGTGAAAGTTACGATGTGATCGTTATTGGTGCGGGGCCCGGCGGCTATGTCGCCGCCATCCGGGCCGCGCAACTGGGGCTCAAGACAGTCTGCATCGAGCGCTACAAGGGCAAGGATGGCAAGACCGCCCTGGGCGGGACGTGCCTGAACGTTGGCTGCATTCCCTCCAAGGCACTGCTGGACAGTTCCCACCACTACTACGAAGCGCGCAACGGCTTCGAAGTGCACGGCATCGGCATCAGCAATCCGCAGATGGATGTGCCGGCCATGCTGGCGCGCAAGGACAACGTGGTGCGCAATTTCAACGGCGGCATTGCCTCGCTGTTCAAGGCCAATGGCGTGGCCCTGCTGGAAGGTCACGGCAAGCTGCTGGCCAACAAGGAAGTGGAAGTCACCGCCGCCGATGGCAGCACGCAACGCATCAGCGCCGGCAATATCATCCTGGCTCCCGGCTCGCGGCCGATCGACATTCCCGCGGCGCCCCTGGCCGGCGAGGTGATAGTGGACTCCACCGGCGCCCTGGAATTCACCCAGGTGCCCAAGCGCCTCGGGGTGATCGGTGCCGGCGTCATCGGCCTGGAACTGGGGTCGGTCTGGGCACGCCTGGGGGCTGAAGTCACAGTGCTGGAAGCCCTCGACAGCTTCCTCCTGGCGGTGGATGCGCAGATCGCCAAGGAGGCGCAGAAGATCCTCGGCAAGCAGGGCCTGGATATCCGCCTGGGCGCCCGGGTGACGGCCTGCGAAGTGCAGGGCGACAGCGTCAAGGTCAGCCTCAGTGAGGCCGGCGAGGACAAGCAGCAGGTGTTCGACCGGCTGATCGTCGCCGTCGGTCGCCGCCCCCTGACCACCGATCTGCTGGCCGCCGACAGCGGCGTGCACCTGGACGAACGCGGTTTCATCCACGTCGATGGCCAGTGCTGCACCAGCGTTCCCGGGGTGTTCGCCATTGGCGACGTGGTACGCGGCCCGATGCTGGCGCACAAGGCTTCTGAAGAGGGGGTGATGGTGGCCGAGGGGATTGCCGGGCATCGGCACCCGTTGAATTACGACCTGATCCCCTCGGTAATCTACACCCACCCGGAAATCGCCTGGGTCGGCCAGACCGAGCAGGCCCTCAAGGCCGAGGGCGTCGAGTTGAACATCGGCACCTTCCCGTTCGCTGCCAGCAGCCGGGCCATGGCGGCCAACGACACCGCCGGGCTGGTCAAGGTGATTGCCGATGCAGGCACCGACCGCGTGCTGGGCGTGCATGTGATCGGGCCGGGCGCGGCGGAGCTGGTTCAGGAAGGGGCCATCGGCATGGAGTTCGGCACCAGCGCCGAGGACCTGGGGATGATGGTGTTCTCCCATCCGACCCTGTCCGAAGCTCTGCATGAAGCCGCGCTGGCCGTGAATGGCCAGGCGATCCATATCGGCAATCGCAAGAAGAAAGCCCCCGCCGGCGTCAAATAGCCAGTGGCCCCGGCCCCGCTCATGCAGCGCGGCCGGGGTTTGCTGCATCCCCGCGTTTCAGCGCAAGAACGGCACATCCCCAAGAATGGTCGCGCGCTGCATCACCCGGCGCTGTGGACGGTAGTCGTCCACCGCATAGTGCTGGGTCACGCGGTTGTCCCAGAAGGCAATGTCGTTCTCCTGCCAGCGCCAGCGAATGGTGAATTCCGGGCGGGTGGCGTGGGCGAACAGCAGTTGCAGGATGGCTGCGCTTTCGCTTTCCGACAGCTCGTTGATCCGGGTGGTGAAGCCGTCGTTGACGAACAGCGACTTGCGCCCGCTCACCGGGTGCGTGCGGATCACCGGGTGCGACAGCGGCGGGTTCTTGCGCCGGGTTTCTTCCCAGCGCGCCAGGTCCTCGGGGGTGTTGCCGAAGCGCTCCAGAGGGAAGGACTTGGTGAAGTCGTGGGTCGCGGTCAGGCCCTGCAGCAGATTCTTCATCGGCTCCGACAGCGCCTCGTAGGCGGCAATGCCGCTGGCCCACAGGGTATCGCCGCCGAACTCCGGCAGCAGCTTGGCGCTGAGCACCGCGCCCAGGGCCGGGGTCGGCAGAAAGGTTACGTCGGTGTGCCAGATGGCGTTGTCGCGTACGTCGGTCTCGGCGGTATCGAGGATCAATACCTCCGGCTGCTCCGGCACATTGGGGTAGATCGGGTGGATGTGCAGGTCGCCGAAGCAGGCGGCGAAACGCGCCTGCTGCTGCGGGGTGACCGGCTGGTTGCGAAAGAACAGTACCTGGTGCTTGAGCAGCGCCTGCTCGATGGCGTCACGATGTTCGATGCTCAAGGGCTGGCTGATATCGATGCCGCCGATCTGGGCGCCGAGGGCGGAGCTTAGAGGAGTGATGGTCAGGCTCATGGTCGTTCTCTTGTACGGCGCCGGACGTCGGCGTGGTCGGATTCGGTTTATCTGCATCAATCTTGAAATCGCTGGCATGCACGGCTCTTGTAGCCGCTGCGGAGCCTTGGCGAGGCTGCGAACGGCTGCGCAGCAGACGCAAACCCTTGCAGCGCGGTCGTCCTGGTCGATCGCTGCGCGCTCGGTCGCAGCCTCGCGGGGGCTCGGCAGCGGCTACAGACAACCGGGGCAATCGACGCAAGGCAGGCGCCAGTCAGTGGCTCTGGCCATGCCAGGGCACCAGCTTGCGCTGCAGGGCGCGCAGGCCCATTTCCATGGCGAAGGCGATCAGGGCAATCACCAGGATCCCCAGCACCACCACATCGGTGACCAGGAATTGCGCGGCGGACTGCACCATGAAACCCAGGCCGCTGGTGGCGGCAATCAGCTCTGCCGCCACCAGGGTCGACCAGCCCACGCCCAGGCCGATGCGCACGCCGGTGAGGATGTCCGGCAAGGCGCTGGGCAGGATCACATGGCGAATCAGCTGGGCCCGGGTAGCCCCCAGGGACTGGGCGGCGCGCAGCTTCGCCGGGTCCACGGTGCGCACGCCGGTGGCGGTGGCGATGGCGATCGGGGCGAAGATCGCAAGGTAGATCAGCAGCACCTTGGACAGCTCGCCAATGCCGCACCAGATGACGATCAGCGGCAGGTAGGCCAGGGGCGGAATCGGCCGGTAGAACTCGATCAAAGGGTCGAGCACGCCACGGGCGATGCGGTTGGCGCCGATGGCGATGCCCACCGGAATCGCCGTCAGCACGGCAAAGCCCAGGGCCAGGCCGATGCGTTGCAGGCTCGCCGCCAGGTGCTGCCATAGGGTGGAATCCATGTAGCCGCTGGTGGCCAGCAACCAGCCCTTTTGCAGCACCGCAGAAGGGGGCGGCAGGAACAGCGGCTCGATCAGGCCGGTGGCGGTGACGGCCCACCACAAGGCCAGCAGGACCACCAGGGTCAGCACGCTGATCCAGCGGGTGCTCAGGCTGCGGCGCGCGATTTGTGGCGCTTTGGGGTTGGCCTCGCCGGTGGCGGTGGCGGGAATCTCGTAGCTGCTCATGGCCGCTCCTGCTGCTGGGTGGCGCTGCGCTGGGAGAACACCCGGGCCAGCACGTGTTCGCGGGTTTCGATGAACCGCGGGTCGGACTTGATCGCCCGCGCCGACTCGCCGGCGGCGTAGCGCTGGCCGAAGTCCAGGTTCAGGCGTTCGACGATCTGCCCCGGGTTGGGCGCCAGGAGAATCAGGTCGGTGGCCAGGAACACCGCTTCCTCGATGTCGTGGGTAATCAGGAACACCGGCTTGGCAGTGCGCCGCCAGACTTGCAGCAACAGCTCCTGCATCTGCTCGCGAGTGAAGGCATCCAGGGCACCGAAAGGTTCGTCCATCAGCAGCACCCGCGGGTCGGCCGCCAGGGCGCGGGCCAGGCCCACACGCTGCTTCTGGCCACCGGAGAGCTGCCAGATGCGGCGCTTGTCGAAGCCGGCCAGGTCCACCAGGGCAAGCATTTCCCGAGCCCGGGCTTCGCGCTTGTCGCGGGCCACGCCGGCCAGCTCCAGGCCGAAGGCGACGTTGCCCAGCACGTCCTGCCAGGGCAGCAGGGCATCGTCCTGGAACACCACGCCGCGTTCGGCGCTGGGGCCCTGCACCGGTACGCCATCGAGCTGGATGCGCCCGGCGCTGGGTTCGACGAAGCCGGCAATCAGGTTCAGCAGCGAGGTCTTGCCGCTGCCGGAAGGGCCCAGGGCGACCAACAGTTGCTGTGGCCCCAGGGTCAGGGAAATATCCGCCAGCACCGGTTCGGCGGCGCCGGGGTACTGTGCGCTGATGCGCTCCAGTTGTAGCAAGGCCATGACGGCTATCTCCTGTCCTGACGCGGGTTATTCAGGGATGAACTTGGCGCTGACGTAGGGGGCGTAGTCCGGCAGCACTGCCTCCACCTTGCCCTGCTCCTTGAGGAACGCGGCGGTGTCGGTGATGGCCTTGGTGGTCGGCGCACCGAGGCTGACCACCTGGTCGGCGGCCAGCGGGTAGACGTTGCCCTGCAGCAGCAGCGGAATATCGCTGGCCTTGGCCCCGGAGAGCTTCACCAGCTTGTCGACGTTGCCCTGGTTGGCCAGCCAGGCTTGCGGGTCCTTGCGGTACTGGGCGTAGGCATCCAGGGTCACCTTGGCGAAGGCCGTGACGATTTCCGGATGCTTCTCGGCAAAATCCTTGCGCACGATCCAGGCATCGAAGGTCGGCGCGCCGAACTTGGCCAGTTCACCGGAGGTGATCAGCACCTTGCCGTTTTCCTTGGCCACGCCCAGGGCCGGGTCCCAGACGTAGGTGGCGTCGATATCGCCGCGCTTCCAGGCGGCGATGATCGCCGGTGGCGCGAGGTTGAGGATCTGCACTTTCGAGGGGTCGATGTTCCAGTGCTTCAGGGCTGCCAGCAGGCTGTAGTGGCCGGTGGAAACGAAGGGCACGGCGACCTTCTTGCCTACCAGATCCTGAGGGCTGTTGATCCCGGAACCGTCCCGGGCCACCAGGGCTTCGGCGGCGCCGATCTGGGTGGCGATGAGGAAGGTCTGCACCGGCACCTTGCGGGTGATGGCGGCGGTCAGCGGGCTGGAGCCCAGGTAGCCGATCTGCACATCGCCGGAAGCGATGGCGGCGATGACGTCGGCGCCGTTATCGAATTTGCGCCAGTTGATCTTGGCCTGGGTGGCTTTTTCGTAGCTGCCGTCGGCTTGCGCGACCTTGGCCGGGTCGACGGTGGTCTGGTAGGCGACGGTGACGTCGGCCGCCTGGGCGAAGAAACTCGCTGCGGCCAGGGAAGCGGCCGCCAGGAGGCGAAGGGGGAAATGCAGTTTCATGGGAGGCTCCTCATAGGCGGCCGGTGATCGGCGTGGGAGGAGACTAAATGATCTAAGAATGCAGAAATAAATAACTTATTTGCATTAGCTTATGAGGGGAATAGGCAGCGTGCTGTTCGCCGGCAAGCTGGCTCCTACGGGAGGAGTGTAGGAGCCGGCCGGCGAAGCGTCAGTTGCTGATGGCCAGGATGCTGGCCTGGTAGGCACCGACGAACACGTCGAAATCACCCACCTCGTTCTGTTCAAGCTCGGTCTGCTGTTCCAGGGATTTGCGCGCCGCTTCTTCGAACGCGGCTTGCTCTTCCTTGCTCAGGGCCTGGCTGCGGAAGTACTCGGCATGGGCCTGGCTCTGGCGCAGGGAGAACTGGGTGAAGCTCTCCTTGTGCTCGCTCATGGCCGCCAGCACCTGGGCCGAAGGGGTCAGGGACGAATCCTTGACCTTGGCCAATTGGGCGTCCAGGGCCTTGCTGTGCACGTCGCTGCCATGGCTCTGGTCGAGCAGGGCGGCCAGAGGGGCGATCTGCTCCAGCAGTTGGGCGGCCCACTCCTTCATTTCCACCGGCTGGCCCTGGCGTTGCAGCTGCAGGCCCGGGCGCCGGCCTTCCTTGACCACGGCGAGGAAGTTCGAGGTGGCATTGCCGCACTCGTTGTTCTCGAACAGCGGGCTGTCGTTGAGTGCGCAATACAGCAGGAAGGCGTCGAGGAAGCGGGCTTCCTGGATGTCGATGCCCAGTGGCAGGAACGGGTTGATGTCCAGGCAGCGTACTTCGACGTACTGGATACCCCGGGCCATCAGCGCCTGGATCGGCCGCTCGCCGGTGTAGGTCACGCGCTTGGGGCGGATGTTGGAGTAGTACTCGTTTTCGATCTGCAGGATGTTGGTGTTCAGTTGCACCCATTCGCCATCCTTGTGGGTGCCGACTTCCACATAGGGCGCGTAGGGCGTGGCCACGGCCTTGCGCAGGCTGTCGGTGTAGCTGTTCAGGTCGTTGTAGCAAGGGGTCAGGCCGGCCTGGGCCTTGCTCTGGTAGCCCAGGTCGCTCATGCGCAGGCTGGTGGCGTAGGGCAGGTACAGGGTCTCGGCGTCCAACTGTTCCAGCTGGTGCGAGCGGCCGCGCAGGAAACCCGCGTCCAGGGCCGGCGAGGCACCGAACAGGTACATCAGCAGCCAGCTGTAGCGACGGAAATTGCGGATCAGCGCGATATAGGCCGAGGACTGGTAGTCACGGTCGGTGCCGACAAAGCCCTCGGCCTGCTTGAGCAGCGGCCATAGCTGTTCCGGCAGGGAAAAGTTGTAGTGGATCCCGGCAATGCACTGCATGGTCTTGCCGTAGCGCAGGGCCAGGCCCTTGCGGTACACGTACTTGAGCTGACCGATGTTGGAGGTGCCGTAGTAGGCGATGGGGATATCTTCCTCGGCCGGCAACGGGCACGGCATCGATGGACTCCACAGGTACTCGTTGCCGAGCTTGCTGTAGGCGAAGCGATGAATCTTGTCGAGGCTGGCCAGGGTGTCCGCCGGGTCCTTGAGGGCCGGGGTGATGAACTCCAGCAGCGACTCGGAGTAGTCCGTGGTGATCTGTTCGTTGGTCAGCGCGGAACCCAGTTCTTCCGGGTGCGGGGTCTGTGCCAGGCGGCCTTCGCCGGTGACACGCAGGCATTCACGTTCGATACCGTGCAGGCACTGCTCGAGCAGAGAGAGGTTAGCGCGCTCGCCGAGCAGAGCCAGGCGGCGGTTGAGAAGTTCGCTCAAGTTGGATTCCTTCACGCGTCAGTCGCCCCAATATGGGGGTGGGCAGGACGGTCTACAAGGGTGAAGTTAAAACTGGCGTTTTCGCCTGGTTTTTGAGTCAAGCCGACTCGCCTGAAAACGCCAATCCTTCATCCCTGAATCTGGCTTTAGCGCGGGCAGAAAACTCCGACGCCGCTTTTGCAGCGCCGAAATTAACCCAAATACATGACAGGGAGCTATAGGACGGCGAAGGTGCCTTGTGCTTTTGCGACCAGTTTGTCGCCCTGGATCACATCCGCTTCCACCACCAGGGTGCGGCGGCCGGGGTGGATCACCTTGGCCCGGCACAGCACCTCGCCCTCGGCCACGGCGCGGATGTAGTTGATCTTGCACTCGATGGTGGCGCTCTGCTGGTCGAAGCCGTGGGTGCTGGAACAGGCCAGCCCCATGGCAATGTCCACCAGGCTGAAGATCGCCCCGCCGTGCAGCTTTTGCCCACGATTGCGCAGTTGTGGGGTCAGCTCCAGGGTGACGTCCGCTTCGCCGGTTTCCAGGCGTTGCAGACGGCAGCCGAGCAATTGGCTGAAGGCGCTTTCGGTCAGGCCGGCAGGGATCTGCATCAGCGTTTCTTCAACTGCTTGGCGTTGGCGAACAGCGAGGCCATGGCGTTGTTGCTCGGGGCGGGCGCGGTGGTTTCCTTGCGCGGTGCATTGCCCTGGGAGGAGCGTGGCGCCGAGCCGGGGCGGGAGCCACGGGCACCGTCGATCTTCTCGCCCGGGGTGTCGCCCATGCGCATCGACAGGCCGACGCGTTTGCGCGGGATATCGACTTCCATGACCTTCACTTTCACCACGTCACCGGCCTTCACCGCTTCGCGTGGGTCCTTGATGAACTTCTCCGACAGCGCCGAAATGTGCACCAGGCCGTCCTGGTGCACGCCGATGTCGACGAAGGCCCCGAAATTGGTGACGTTGGTCACCACGCCTTCGAGGATCATCCCCAGTTGCAGGTCCTTGAGGTCTTCGACACCGTCCTGGAACTCGGCGGTCTTGAACTCGGGGCGCGGGTCGCGGCCGGGCTTGTCCAGTTCCTGGAGGATGTCGGTGACGGTGGGCAGGCCGAAGGTTTCGTCGGTGAACTTTTTCGGGTCCAGGCGCTTGAGGAAGCCGCTGTCGCCGATCAGCGAGCGGATGTCGCGGCCGGTGTCGGCAGCGATGCGTTGTACCAGCGGGTAGGCTTCCGGGTGCACTGCGGAAGCGTCCAGCGGGTTGTCGCCGTTCATCACACGCAGGAAGCCGGCGGCCTGTTCGAAGGTCTTTTCACCCAGGCGGGCGACTTTTTTCAGCGCGGCGCGGGTCTTGAAGGCACCGTGTTCGTCGCGGTGGCTGACGATGTTCTGCGCCAGGGTCGCGTTGAGGCCGGAGATCCGCGCCAGCAGGGCCACGGAGGCGGTGTTGACGTCGACGCCCACGGCGTTCACGCAGTCTTCCACCACCGCGTCCAGGCCACGGGCCAGTTTCAGTTGCGAGACATCGTGCTGGTACTGGCCGACACCGATGGATTTCGGGTCGATCTTCACCAGCTCGGCCAGTGGATCCTGCAGGCGGCGGGCGATGGACACCGCGCCACGGATCGATACGTCCAGGTCCGGGAATTCCTTGGCCGCCAGCTCCGAGGCCGAGTACACCGATGCACCGGCTTCGGAGACCATGACCTTGGTCATCTTCATGGCCGGGTATTTCTTGATCAGCTCGGCCGCCAGCTTGTCGGTTTCCCGGCTGGCGGTGCCGTTGCCGATGGCGATCAGGTCCACCGAGTGCTTGGCGCACAGGGCAGCCAGAATGCCCAGGGTCTGGTCCCATTTGTTGTGCGGCACATGGGGGTAGACGGTGGCGTGGTCCAGCAGCTTGCCGGTGGCATCCACCACCGCCACCTTGCAGCCGGTGCGCAGGCCCGGGTCCAGGCCCAGGGTGGCGCGCGGGCCGGCCGGAGCGGCCAGCAGCAGGTCGTGCAGGTTGTGGGCGAAGACGTTGATCGCCTCGGTTTCCGCGCCATCGCGCAGTTCGCCCAGCAGGTCGGTTTCCAGGTGGGTGTAGAGCTTGACCTTCCAGGTCCAGCGCACCACTTCGCCGAGCCATTTGTCGGCCGGGCGGTTCTGGTTCTGGATGCCGAATTGCTGGCCGATCATGCCTTCGCACGGGTGCATGGTGCCCGGCAGTTCGTCACCGACTTTCAGCGCGGAGCTGAGAATGCCTTCGTTGCGGCCACGGAAAATTGCCAGGGCGCGGTGCGACGGCATGCTTTTGAGTGGTTCATCGTGTTCGAAGTAGTCGCGGAACTTGGCGCCTTCCTCTTCCTTGCCGGCGATCACGCGGGCGCTGATGGTGGCTTCCTGCTTGAGGAAATTGCGCAGCTTTTCCAGCAGGCTGGCGTCTTCGGCGAAGCGCTCCATCAGGATGTACTTGGCGCCTTCCAGGGCGGCCTTGACGTCGGCCACGCCTTTTTCGGCGTCGACGAAGCGTGCGGCTTCGGTTTCCGGAGCCAGGTTCGGGTCGTTGAACAGGCCGTCGGCCAGTTCGCCGAGGCCGGCTTCCAGGGCGATCTGGCCCTTGGTGCGGCGCTTCTGCTTATAAGGCAGGTAAAGGTCTTCGAGGCGGGTCTTGGTGTCGGCCAGCTTGATGTCGCGGGCCAGCTCCGGGGTCAGCTTGCCTTGCTCTTCGATGCTGGCCAGGATGCTGATCCGCCGTTCGTCGAGTTCTCGCAGGTAGCGCAGGCGCTCTTCCAGATGACGCAGCTGGGTGTCATCGAGGCTGCCGGTGACTTCTTTCCGGTAGCGGGCGATGAAGGGCACGGTGGAGCCTTCATCCAATAGAGCGACGGCCGCTTCGACCTGTTGTGGGCGTACGCCGAGTTCCTCGGCAATGCGGCTGTTGATGCTGTCCATAAAACCACCTGACAAATTGTGAAAGCAGGCCCGCGGGCACGAAAATAAGGCCCGGCGAGTCTGGTTGAGCGGCCTGGCACGCGCCGCCACCTGGATCAAAAGGCTGCCTGTTGACCCGTGAAATCGAAAAAATACTGCCGGCCCGGGTAAAAAAATAAACCGGCCGCAGGCGTACTGATCAGATATTGCCCAACACAAAAGGCGGCGCATTATACCCAGCGTTAGCCGTTGCGGGGTGATCGCCAGCCTCAGGCCGACAGCGGGTTTGCTGGCGATAGAGGAAAAATCTGCTAACAATGCACTCGGTGCGTATAACGGCAGCTACGCCATAATGCGCACCGAGATTAGAGGAGCATCCAATGAGCAGCACTGTACAAACTGCTGAAGGCGAAAAAATTCTTATTGTTGACGACGACCCGGGGCTGAGCAGCCTGCTGGAGCGTTTCTTCGTCAGCAAGGGCTACCGTGCCCGCGCAGTACCGAACACCGAGCAAATGGACCGCCTGCTGGGTCGCGAAGTGTTCAACCTGGTGGTACTCGACCTGATGCTGCCCGGCGAAGACGGCTTGACCGCATGCCGCCGCCTGCGCAGCGCGAACAACCAGATTCCGATCATCATGCTCACCGCCAAGGGCGACGAGCTGAGCCGCATCAAGGGCCTGGAACTGGGCGCCGACGATTACCTGGCCAAGCCGTTCAACCCCGACGAGCTGATGGCGCGGGTCAAGGCCGTATTGCGTCGCCAGTCCGCCCCGGTGCCGGGTGCGCCGGGCAGCGAAGACGAAAGCGTGACCTTCGGCGACTACGAGTTGTCCCTGGCCACCCGCGAGCTCAAGCGCGGCAATGAAGTGCACATGCTCACCACCGGTGAATTCGCGGTGCTCAAGGCGCTGGTGATGAACGCCCGCCAGCCGCTGACCCGGGACAAGTTGATGAACCTGGCCCGTGGTCGCGAATGGGACGCCCTGGAGCGTTCCATTGACGTGCAGATCTCCCGCCTGCGTCGGATGATCGAGCCCGATCCTTCCAAGCCGCGCTACATCCAGACCGTCTGGGGCGTGGGTTATGTCTTTGTGCCGGATGGCACCGCGACCAAGTGATCATTGATTTGTAGGAGCCAACGCCCGGGCCGGTAACGACCCGGGCGTTCGCATTCCGCAACGGTGCGAGCGCGAGTCGCTCCTGCAAAGTGTGTAGTGGCTGTTATGAAAACCCCGCTGTGGTTCCCCCAGAGTTTCTTCTCCCGCACCCTGTGGCTGGTGCTGATCGTGGTGCTGTTTTCCAAGGCATTGACCCTGGTTTATCTGTTGATGAACGAGGACGTGCTGGTGGACCGGCAGTACAGCCACGGCGTGGCCCTGACCCTGCGCGCCTACTGGGCTGCCGATGAATCCAACCGTGACCAGATCGCCGAGGCTGCCGGCCTGATCAAGGTGGTGGGCAGCGGCGTACCGGCCGGCGAGCAGCATTGGCCCTACAGCGAGATCTACCAGCGGCAGATGCAGGCCGAACTGGGCGCCGACACCGAAGTGCGCCTGCGCATGCATGCGCCGCCGGCGCTCTGGGTGCGGGCGCCGAGCCTGGGGGACGGCTGGCTCAAGGTGCCGCTGTACCCCCACCCGCTGCGGGGGCAGAAGATCTGGAGCGTGTTGGGCTGGTTCCTGGCCATTGGCCTCTTGTCCACCGCCTCGGCCTGGATTTTCGTCAGCCAGCTCAACCAGCCCCTCAAGCGCCTGGTGTATGCCGCCCGGCAACTGGGCCAGGGGCGCAGCGTGCGCCTGCCCATCAGCGATACGCCCAGCGAAATGACCGAGGTCTACCGCGCGTTCAACCAGATGGCCGAGGACGTGGAACAGGCAGGGCGAGAGCGGGAGTTGATGCTGGCCGGGGTGTCCCACGACCTGCGCACGCCGCTGACCCGGCTGCGCCTGTCCCTGGAATTGATGGGCGATCACACTGACCTGACCGACGACATGGTGCGGGATATCGAGGACATGGACGCCATTCTCGACCAGTTCCTGGCCTTCATTCGCGATGGGCGCGACGAATCGGTGGAAGAGGTGGACCTGGGCGATCTGGTGCAGGAAGTGGCGGCGCCCTACAACCAGAACGAAGAACGGGTGCACCTGCGCCTGGAGCCGATCCAGCCGTTCCCGTTGCGCCGGGTGTCGATGAAGCGCCTGCTCAACAACCTGATCGGTAACGCCCTGAATCATGCGGGTACGGAAGTGGAAGTGGCGGCCTATGTGTCCGGTGACACCAATGCGCCCTATGTGGTGCTCAGCGTGATGGACCGTGGCGCGGGGATCGATCCTTCGGAACTGGAAGCGATCTTCAACCCCTTCACCCGTGGCGACCGTGCCCGCGGCGGCAAGGGCACCGGGCTGGGGCTGGCCATCGTCAAGCGGATTGCCGCCATGCACGGTGGCAATGTCGAACTGCGCAACCGCCCCGATGGTGGCCTGGAAGCGCGGGTACGCCTGCCGCTGGGCTTGCTGCTGCCCCGTGATGCGGATTGATCGGGGCTTCGCTCCTGCAGGCAGCACATAGCCCGTAGGAGCTGGCTTGCCAGCGCAAGGCCGGCCACGCGATCCCTAGCCCTTGCCCTTGGTCCGGGTCATGTTCGGCCCGCCGTTCTTCTCGATGTGCTCGATGATGATTCCCGCCACGTTCTTGCCGGTGGTGGTCTCGATGCCTTCCAGGCCCGGCGAGGAATTGACTTCCATCACCAGCGGCCCGTGATTGGAACGCAGGATATCCACCCCTGCCACGCTCAGGCCCATGACCTTGGCCGCCCGCAGCGCGGTCATGCGTTCTTCGGGAGTGATCTTGATCAGGCTGGCGCTGCCGCCGCGATGCAGGTTGGAGCGGAACTCCCCCGGCTTGGCCTGGCGTTTCATCGCCGCGATCACCTTGTCCCCCACCACGAAGCAGCGAATGTCGGCGCCGCCGGCCTCCTTGATGTACTCCTGGACCATGATGTTCTGCTTCAGGCCCATGAAGGCCTCGATCACCGATTCCGCCGCCGTGGCGGTTTCACACAGCACCACGCCGATGCCCTGGGTGCCTTCCAGCACCTTGATCACCAACGGCGCGCCGTTGACCATCTCGATCAGGTCGGGAATGTCGTCCGGGGAATGGGCGAAGCCGGTCACCGGCAGGCCGATGCCACGCCGCGACAGCAACTGCAGCGAGCGCAGCTTGTCCCGGGAGCGGGCGATGGCCACCGATTCGTTGAGGGGGAACACCCCCATCATTTCGAACTGGCGCAGCACCGCGCAGCCATAGAAGGTCACCGAGGCACCGATCCGCGGGATCACCGCATCGAAGCCTTCCAGGGGCTTGCCGCGGTAGTGGATCTGCGGCTTGTGACTGGCGATGTTCATGTAGGCGCGCAGGGTATCGACCACTACCATTTCATGGCCACGCTCGGTGCCGGCCTCGACCAGACGACGAGTGGAATACAGACGCGGGTTACGCGACAGCACAGCGATCTTCATGCAACACCTGTGGCAGAGGTAGTGGATACCGGGAACACCGGTTTGTCTTGTACGTACTTGATGCCCGGATTGACCACCAGTTGGCCGTCGATCAGAGCCTTGGAACCCAGCAGCAGGCGATAGCGCATGGCCTTGCGGCAGGCGAGGGTGAACTCCACCCGCCACACCCGATCGCCCAGGGCCAGGGTGGTGCTGATCACGTAGCGCACCTGGGCCTGGCCGTTGGAGCTTTTAATGGTTTTCATCGCCACCAGCGGTGCTTCGCAGCGCCGGTGACGCAACTGCACCACACTGCCCAGGTGGGCATTGAAGCGCACCCACTGCTCACCTTCGCGCTCGAAGGGCTCGATCTCGGTGGCATGCAGGCTGGAGGTGCTGGCCCCGGTGTCGATCTTGGCGCGCAGGCCGGCCACGCCCAGATCCGGGAGCGCCACCCACTCGCGCAGACCGACAACGGTCAAATGGTCAAAAGTCTTCAATAAGGAAAATCCGCAATTAGCTGTTCCAGGCCGCGGCCGGAACCTCGGCCAGGGCTTTGAATGCAGGCTTGGCGAACCAGTAGCCCTGCATCAGATAAATTCCACAGTCGCTGAGAAAGTCCCGTTCACCGGCGCTTTCAATCCCTTCGGCGATGACTGTAACCCCCAACTCCGCACACATTGTGACAATCGCGCGGATGATCGCCTGGCGTACGCGATCCTGGTCCACATCGCGCACCAGCGCCATGTCGAGCTTGATCAGGTCGGGTTGGAAATCCGCCAGCAGGTTCAGCCCCGAGTACCCCGAGCCGAAGTCGTCGATGGCGGTCTTGAAGCCGAATTCGCGGTATTCACGCAGAATATTGGTCAAATGGCGATAGTTATCTACGTGCTGGCTTTCCAGGGTTTCGAAAATCAGCCGGTCCAGGGGAAAACGCTGGGCCCGGGCCGCCTCCAGGGTGCTGCGGATGCACAGTTCCGGCCGGTACACGGCGTTGGGCATGAAGTTGATCGACAGGTGGCTTTGCATCCCCAACTGGGCGGCGAGGGTGATTGCCTGGGTCCGGCAGCGCTGGTCGAAACGGTAGCGATTGCTGTCATTGACCTGGCCCAGCACCGTTCCCGCCCCTTCGCCATTGACCCCGCGCACCAGGGCTTCATGGGCGAAGACCGAGCGGTCCCGCAGATCGACTATGGGCTGGTAGGCGAAGGAAAAATCGAAGCCCAGTGGCTGGCTTTGCTGGCAACCTTCGCAACGGTTGCCGGGCGAGGTCAGGGAAGTGGGGAAGTCAGTCACGGGGACTCCTCGCGTATCAGGGCGCAACCTGGGTTATTTTAGGTGAGCGGCAGGGTTTATGAGAGCCCGCTTGCAGGCGGTAAAGTTGCGACATTTTTCAGCGAGGGGAATTCCAGTGGCGCACAAGCAGGAAGAAGAGGACAAGGTTCGTCTGGATAAATGGCTGTGGGCAGCGCGCTTCTACAAGACTCGTGCCCTGGCCAAGACAGCGATTGAAAGCGGCAAGGTGCATCACCGGGGCGAGCGCTGCAAACCGGGCAAGGAGCCGCGGGTAGGCGATGAATACCAGATTCGCGCCGGCTTCGACGAACGCACCGTGGTGGTCCAGGCCCTGTCCATCGTCCGCCGTGGCGCTCCTGAAGCGCAGGCTCTGTACGCGGAAACCGAGGCCAGCATCGCCAAGCGCGAAGCCGCTGCGGCCCAGCGCAAGGCTGGTGCCCTAGGAGTGAGCACCGACGGTAAACCGAGCAAGAAACAGCGCCGGGACCTGTTCAAGTTCCACGGCAGCAACCACGAATGAAACCGTAGGAGCCGGTAAGCCGGCTCCTACGGGGCTGCTTAGCGCACCACGCTCATGCGCGAGAGCACGGGCATCCGGCTCAACAGGTTGAACAGCGGGTGGGTCAGGCGCAGCAGGAAGTTCGACATCCGCGCCGCGTACGGGGTGTAGTAGCCCCAGCCCAGGGCCAGCACCGCCAGCAGCACACCGCCGATGTAGTCGTCCTGGCCCCAGTGGGCGCCTGCCACCAGGCGCGGCATCATGAACAGCAGGGTCAGGCCCCAGACGATCAGGAACTGGCCGATGCTGCGGCTGAAGATCCCCATGAACAGGCCCCAGATCAGCAGCACCGAAGCGTGGTCGCCCGGGAAGCTCTGGCTGGAGCGGTCCTTGAGTTCCCAGGTCTTTTCCCAGCCCGGGAAGTAGTCGCTCATGTGCACGGCGCCTTCCAGCACCATGGACGGGCTGTTGTGCTGCCAGTTCATGACGGCCACCAGCTTGGAAAACAGCGCGCGAATCACCACCATCAGAATCAGGATCGATAGAAAGCCGAAGAAGGCACGGCGCACGTCCACCGCCTTGAACACCCAGTCACCGCGAATCAGCAGGCCGAGCATGATCAGCCCCACTACGATATCGAACGGCCGCAGGCTGGCCACGGCCCAGATATGCAGCCAGGTCGAGTTGCTTGCCAGAGGGGCGTTGAGGTGGTGGAACAGCCATTCGTCGAAGACCGTGCAGAGCGCCTGCCCGGTGGGCCACAACCAGAAACCCAGCAGGGCCAAAGGGAGTAAATTGCACAGAACCAGCTTGCCGAGGTTCCACCTTGCTTGGAACAAACCCGGATTGTTCATAAAATATCTCCAATCACCGCAAAACTGCACCCTCATGGTGCAAAGCCGCAATTTTCGGTGCTTGTCACCTTTTTGTCATCATTCAGATACCCAGACCTATGACTGATTTGCCGGATACCGACTTCACTCAACGCTTCATCTTCGATGAGAGCGACACCCGCGGCGAGCTGGTGGCGCTGGAGCGCAGTTACGCGGAAGTCCTCGCCAAACACCCCTATCCCGAGCCGGTTGCACAGCTGCTTGGCGAACTGATGGCGGCGGCATCGTTGCTGGTCGGCACCCTGAAATTCGATGGCTTGCTGATTCTCCAGGCCCGCTCCGAAGGCCCGGTGCCGCTGCTGATGATCGAGTGCTCCAGCGAGCGCGAGATCCGTGGCCTGGCCCGTTACGACGCGGAGCAGATCGCCCCTGATGCCACCCTCGCCGACCTGATGCCCAACGGCGTCCTGGCCCTGACCGTGGACCCGACCAATGGCCAGCGCTACCAGGGCATCGTCGACCTGGACGGCACCAACCTCGCGGAATGCTTCACCAACTACTTCGTCATGTCGCAACAGACCGGCACCCGTTTCTGGCTCTATGCCGACGGCCGCAGCGCCCGTGGCCTGCTCCTGCAACAACTGCCCGCCGACCGCCTGCGTGATCAGGAAGAGCGTGACGCCAGCTGGCAGCACCTCACCGCCCTGGCCAGCACCCTGACCGCCGATGAGCTGCTGAGCCTGGACAACGAAACCGTGCTCCACCGCCTGTACCACGAAGAAGCCGTGCGCCTGTTCGACGTGCAGCCGCTGCGTTTTCGCTGCAGTTGCTCGCGGGAACGCTCGGGCAATGCGCTGGTCAGCCTGGGTCTGGAAGATGCCCAGCAACTGGTGGTCGAACATGGAGGCAGCATCGAGATCGATTGCCAGTTCTGCAACGAACGCTACCTGTTCGATGCCGCTGATATCGCGCAATTGTTCGCGGGGGCGGGCGTGGACACGCCGTCAGATACTCGTCACTAAAACGATTCAGCGCAGGTAAATCACCTGGCAAACGCCGGAATTACGCCGTGCTGACGGGAGGGCCCTACTATTTTGGGGCTTTTCTGGCATAATCCGGCGCACTTTTTTCGCGGTAGTAGTGCGCGAGTTTCTACTACAAAACGTTTGGAGCACTCGGCCAATGGCCGACGGGGAACCTCATGACGCAAGCCAATAACGCCGTGTACACCGATCTGAGTGTGGATGATCTGGTCAAAGAAGCCCTGAACCGCGGTGAGGGCGAGCTTGCCGATACCGGCGCTCTGGTGGTTCGCACCGGTCATCGTACCGGCCGTTCGCCAGTGGATCGTTTCATCGTAGAAGAGCCCAGCACCCAGGACGCTATCGCCTGGGGCCCGATCAACCGCAAGTTCCCGGCGGCCAAGTTCGACGCCCTGTGGGACCGCGTTGAAGCCTACCTGGGCGAGCGCGAGCGTTTTGTTTCCCACGTGCATGTAGGTTCCGATCCGGCGCACTACCTGCCGGTGAAAATGACCACCGAGACCGCCTGGCACAACCTGTTCGGCCGCTGCCTGTTCATCAACCCCGAGCAGTACAACGCCGGTGGCAAGGATGAGTGGCAGATCCTCAACGCGCCGAACTTCGTCTGCGAGCCAGAGCGCGACGGCACCAACTCCGATGGCACCGTGATCCTCAACTTCGCGGCCAAGAAAGTGCTGATCGCCGGCATGCGCTACGCCGGTGAAATGAAGAAAGCCCTGTTCTCCGTGCAGAACTTCCTGCTGCCGGCTGCCGACGTACTGCCGATGCACTGCGCCGCCAACATGGGCGAAGAAGGCGACGTGACCCTGTTCTTCGGTCTGTCGGGCACCGGCAAGACCACCCTGTCCGCTGACGAAAGCCGTTACCTGATCGGTGACGACGAACACGGTTGGGGCGTGGGCGTGGTGTTCAACATCGAAGGCGGTTGCTATGCCAAGTGCATCGACCTGTCGGAAAAGAACGAGCCGGTGATCTGGAAAGCCATCCAGCACGGTGCCGTTCTGGAAAACGTGGTGATCGACCCGGTCACCAAGAAAGCCGACTACGCCGACGACAGCCTGACCCAGAACAGCCGCGCCGCCTACCCGCGCGAGCTGATCGAAAAACGCGCACCGAAGAACCTCGGTGGCGAGCCTAACGCCGTGATCTTCTTGACCTGCGACCTGACCGGCGTACTGCCGCCGGTGTCGATCCTCAGCGAAGAACAAGCCGCCTACCACTTCCTGTCCGGCTACACCGCTCTGGTGGGCTCGACTGAAATGGGGTCGGGCTCGGGCATCAAGTCGACCTTCTCCACCTGCTTCGGCGCACCGTTCTTCCCGCGTCCGGCGGGCGAATACGCCGAGCTGCTGATCAAGCGCATCCGCGGCTTCGGCTCCAAGGTCTACCTGGTCAACACCGGCTGGACCGGCGGTGGCTACGGCGTGGGCAAACGCTTCAACATCCCCACCACCCGTGGCGTGATTGCAGCGATCCAGAGCGGCGCGCTGATCGGTGCCGAGACCGAGCACCTGGACATCGTCAACCTGGACGTGCCAAAAGCCGTACCGGGCGTCGAGACCGGCCTGCTCAACCCACGCAACACCTGGGCTGACAAAGCCGCCTACGACGAAGCCGCCAAGGCCCTGGCCGGCCTGTTCATCGAGAACTTCAAGAAGTTCGACGTGAGCGACGCGATCAAGGCAGCCGGTCCAAAGCTGTAAGCCTCGACCTGCAATGAAAAAGCCGCCCTTCGGGGCGGCTTTTTTGTGCGCAGCTGTAGCCGCTGGCGCAGGCTGCGATGGGATGCGCGGCATCCCCTGGGCCAGCCAGACACCCTCACGTCTTCAAGTGCAACACCAGCGCCCCCAGCAACACCAGCACCACCCCCGTCACCTGCACCGCCGTCAGCCGCTCCTTGAAGAACACATAGCCCAGCACCGCAG
Organism: Pseudomonas sp. UME65; assembly: GCF_014170225.1. NCBI lineage: Bacteria > Pseudomonadati > Pseudomonadota > Gammaproteobacteria > Pseudomonadales > Pseudomonadaceae > Pseudomonas > Pseudomonas sp. UME65. Next base: position 201,894 of record NZ_LZZQ01000011.1, read on the forward strand.
CGATGCCGCCGGACAGGGTGCTGATCACCGTCACCACCGACACCGAGCCGCTCATGGCGCCCCAGGAAAAGGCGAAGAAGGCGCCCAGGTTCATCAGGCTGGTGGAGGCCAGCAGGCCGCAGTTCTTCAGTGGCGGAATCTTCAGCCCGTCCGCGACTTTCAGCACCATCAGCAGCATTACGCCGCTGCCCACCGCGTAACCCAGCCAGAGCATGCTGATCGGCCCCAGTTGCGGCAGGGTGTAGCGGCCCTGCAGCCAGAAGCTGGTGCCATAGAGGAAGGCCGAGAGCAGGGCGAAGAAGATCGAGCGGCCGGCGGCGGTGCTGTGGGGCAGCTTGGAGTCCGAGTGCAGGCTGGAGAGGATCACGCCGATCACGCACAACAGGATGCACATGAGCTGCAGCAGGCTGATCTGCTCGCCACTGGCCCAGGACAGCAAGGTGGTGACCACACCGTAGGAGGTCACCAATGGGGCGACGATGGAGGCTTTGCCCAGGGCGAAGGCCTTGCCCAGGGCCAGGGCGCCGGAGACGGTGAAGGCCGCGGCGACCACGCCCATCAGCCAGACCTCCAGGGGCGCGGCCATGGCCTTGAGCAGGAAGGCGGGAAAGATCACCAGCAGCAGGCTCATCAGGGTGAACCCTAGGCTCTGGCTGAAGAACACCGCACGTTTCACGCCCACGGCGCGCACGTTGAGCCCCACGAGAAAATCGGTGCCGCCCCAGAGCAGGGCGGCGAGCAAGCCCATCAGTACGTCCACGGCATTTCCTTATGTACTGCCGTGAACCTTAGAGGCCTTCCAGCTCCTGAGTGTCCCAGCGTTGCTCCTTGAGCGCCCGGTACAGCATGCCGATGGTCAGCGGGAGCTTGTCTCCCCGACCCTTGGCGCGACGCTTGAGGGACACATCGTAGCCTTCGGGCTGGAAGTAGCGATAGCTGTCGAAATCGACAAAATCGATATCAAACTGTTCTTCCAGAGCGTTGAGTAAATGACGGGCGTCGGTGCCGTCGCAACCCAGGTCGAGATTGATCGCGGTGTTCAGGCGAAGAGTCTTGCGCTCGGGCAGGCCTATTTCCTCATGCAGCAGTTGCATGAGCTGGCGCATGATGACGTCGTCGGGAAAGCCGGGGGCCAGTTGCATGGTCGGGGTTCACTTGCGGTTTCCAGGGGCTGCAGTGTAAGGCGAGTTGGGGTTTGGCTTGCAAGTGCTTGGAGGTCGGGACGGGGGGCGTTGCTCCGGGTAGGCAAGACTGTCATTTTGCGCTGTATTTACGGCGCCAGGCCGAGCATTGGCGGGCAAAACTGTGTATGGTTCGCCGCTGATGGGTGGGGCGGGACAGAGGTCCGGCCATCGTTATCTACAGGGATTTTGTTATGGCTTTTTTCCGCCTGGCGGCGTTGTTGTGGCTAGGGATGCTGATGAGTCCGGTGCATGCTCAGTCGTTATCGCTCCAGGTGCTGGATGCGGTGGTCAAGGACGCGGTGCTGGCCGATGCTGAAGTGCAGTTGGGGCAGACTTCCGGGCGAACCGATGCCCAGGGGCGAGTGACGCTGGAGGCCGCCGATTCGCCGGGCAGTGAACTGCTGATCCGCAAGCTCGGTTATGCCGACCTGCGGGCCAAGTGCCCGTGCCGGGGGCTGAGCTACGCCATGAGCCCGGTGCTCAAGGATCCGCAAAGCCTGCGCGTGGTGCTGAGCTGGAGTGCACCGGGGGAAGACCTGGATGCGCATTTGAGCTATCCCCACCGGTTGCTGTATTACGCCACCGGCACCGGGCCGGGGGCGCGGATGAATGTGGATAGCACCGACAGCCGCGGGCCGGAGACCCTCACCATCGAACAGCCTGCGCCGGGCGATGCCTACGTGTATGCCGTGCACGACTTTACCAACGGTAATAATCCCGAATCCTTGCGCCTGGGCCGCAGCCAGGCGCAGGTCTTTGTCTATAAGGGCCCGACGCTGATGCGCAGCTACCGGGTGCCACAGAACCGCCAGGGCAACCTCTGGGTAGTGTTTCGCCTGACGGCCAATGGCCAACTGCAGGACATCGATCGGGTGCTGCAAGGCAACGAGGAAGTGGAGTCGCGGATGAGCGACCTCGACCCGCTGCTACTGGCCAATGGCAAGCCCATCGATGCAGTGCTGGCCAGGGACGAGGGGCCGGTGGATGCCAAGAGCCTCAACCAGAAAGGCGAGGCTTCCTACCGCAAGGGCGACTTCGGCAGTGCGGGTATCTACTATCGCGAAGCCATCGAGCTGGACCCAGGCTTTGCCCAGGCCTACAGCAACCTGGCGCTGTCCAACCGCAAGAACAGCCGCCCCGACGAGGCCGTGGCCGCCGATCGCCAGGCAATCGCCCTGGCCAATGGCCCATCGGCGCCCACCATACGCGCCAGCGCCTACTACGACATGGGGCGCATCTACGAAGATGCCGGGCAATTGGTGACGGCGCTGGAGCACTACCGCAAGGCCCGGGAGCAGAAGGCCAACCCGGTGTACGACAAGGCGATAGAGCGGTTGCAGAACCGCTGATCACACAGGCAGAAGTTATCTCCACAACGCGCCGGCAGTGGCGCGTTGTGCATTTATGGAGGTTGGTATGCGAATTCGTGTTTTCCCCTGGTTGCTGGCGCTGTGTCTGACCACAGGGGTGGCCCAGGCGGCCGGGCCGCTGGTGTTCGCCACCATCGACCGCAGTGGCTGGCCGAATCCGCTGACCAGCGCCGCAGATTTCGATACCGCCTCCCGGGCCGAGATTCTGATGTTCAGCAAAGCCCTGCTGGCCACCGAGGCCTTGGATGACAAGGCCCTCAAGCAGCGGCTTGGAGTGCGGCAGCTTGACCGCAAGTCGGTGGATCAACTGCGCCAGCGTTTTTGGGACCAATTGCTGGGCAACTACCGGCAGGCCAGCCAGGGCTGTGATGGCCAGCCTTTCTGTCTGCAGGTACGCAGCCTTGGGGAGCTGCGGCAACTGGCGGCCAGTTTCACCGGCGCCAGCAAGGCGGCCTACGGCGCCTGGGGTGAGGCCAGTGGGCAGTTTCATCAGCAGTACCTCAATGAACAGCTGCGCCTGGCCGCCTTGTTTCCCGCCGTCAGCAGTGAGATCCAGCGCATGGACCCGGCAGAGCGCCTGGGCGACGAACTGGCAGACCGGCAGTTTCTGCTGACCTTCGACGATGGGCCGAGCCTGAGAGACGGGCCTACGGATCAGTTGATCGAGGTGCTGCGGGCCTACGATCTGCATAGCCTTTTCTTTGTCCTGGGGGACTCGTTTCAGGCGCGCCTGAGCCAGTCTTCGGCAGGGAAAATGCGCGAGTTGTACGACGGTCAGTGTGTGGGCGTACACGGCTGGGAGCACAAGTCCCACTCCTCCTGGAACGAATGGCAAAGCTCGGTGATTCGCAGCGCCAACTTGGCCAACCGCACGTTGACCAATGAGTACCTGCCGCTGTTCCGGCCGCCATACGGGCAGCGTCGCAGTGACAGCGCCGGGTTCTTCAAGGCCCAGGGGGTGCAGGTGATGCTGTGGAACATCGACTCCCAGGACTGGAGCAAGAAGGTCGGCGCCGAGGCGGCCGCGCAGCGGGTGCAGACACTGATGCTGCTCTGGCGCCGGGGCATCATTCTGTTCCATGACACCCATGCCAAGGCCGCCCAGGCGGTTCCGGCCTTGCTCAAGGCCAATCAGCACAACGGCGTGCAGTGGCTGGATTGCCGGACCTTGCGCTAGCGGTGGCCTCCTTTAGCGGCAAGCCGGCTACTGCGCTGGGGCTGGCTTGCCGATGAAGCTTCTTGTGCCCGGTATCATCCGGTAGCGCTTTTCCTTCGACCTTTTCTGGCCCTGCCGACCTGTCCCGCTAGTCTTCAAGACAGGTCAGCGGTCCAAGGAGTGACCCTTATGCACAGCACCCTGGAACAGGTCTTCGGTTATCCACAGTTTCGTCCGGGCCAGGAGGCCGCGGTCAGCGCGGTGCTCTCCGGGCGCTCGGCGGCAGCGATCTTTCCCACCGGTTCGGGCAAGTCCCTGTGCTACCAGTTGCCGGCCCTGCTGCTGCCGCACCTGACCCTGGTGGTTTCGCCGCTGCTGGCGCTGATGCAGGACCAGTTGGCCTTCCTCCAGCGCCACGGCATTGCCGCTGCCAGCATCGACTCGGCCCAGGGCCGGGATGAAGCCAATGAGGTCATGGCCCGGGCTCGTTCCGGGGAGCTGAAGATCCTGATGATCTCGGTGGAGCGGCTGAAGAACGAACGCTTTCGCAATTTTCTGCAGCAGGTGCCCATCTCCCTGCTGGTGGTGGACGAGGCGCACTGCATCTCCGAATGGGGCCACAATTTCCGCCCCGACTACCTGAAACTGCCGGACTACCAGCGCCAGTTCAACATCCCCCAGGCCCTGCTATTGACGGCCACGGCGACCCCCAAAGTGATCGCCGACATGCAGGCCAAGTTCGCCATCGCCCAGCAGGACGTAGTAACCACCGGTTTCTACCGGCCCAACCTCAACCTGCTGGTGGAGCCGGTTCGGGGCGCCGACAAGCGTCGGCGGCTGGTGCAGTGGATGAGCGACCGGGCCGGGCAGCCGAGCATTGTCTACGTGACCCTGCAGAAAACCGCCGAGCAGATCGCCGAGCACCTGAGCCAGCAAGGCATCGCCGCCGAGGCCTACCACGCCGGCCTGCCCCACGAGCAGCGCGAGTCGATCCAGCGTCGTTTCATGGAGGGCCGCAGCCACTGCATCGTCGCCACCATCGCCTTCGGCATGGGCATCGACAAGAGCGACATCCGCAACGTGGTGCACTTCGATCTGCCCAAGTCCATCGAGAACTACAGCCAGGAAATCGGTCGTGCCGGGCGCGACGGCCAGCCTTCGGATTGCCTGGTGCTGGCCAACCGCGACAGCCTCAACGTGCTGGAAAACTTCGTCTACGGCGACACCCCGGAATTGAGTGGCATCCGTTGTGTGCTGGAGGAGTTGCAGGCATCGGCGGCGGACGGGCAATGGGAGTTCCTGCTCGGCCCCCTGGCGGACCAGAGCAACATTCGCCAACTGCCACTCAAGACCTTGCTGGTGCAGCTGGAACTGCGGGGCCTGATCGCGCCGCGCTATGCCTATTTCGCGGAATACCGCTTCAAACTGCTGCTGGAAACCGAGGCCCTGCTGGCGCGTTTCGAAGGCGAGCGGAGGGACTTCGTCGAGGCCGTGATCAACACTTCAAGCCGCGCCAGGACCTGGGCTACGGTGAATTTCGACGCGCTCTACGAGCAGTACCAGGCGCCGCGCAACCGGGTGGTCAAGGCCTTGGACTACTTCCAGGAAAAAGGCTGGGTAGAGCTGGAAAGCAAGCAGATGACCGAGGTCTACAGCCTGTTGCAGACGGACTTTGACCTGGCGGCACTGAGTGCCGACCTGCACGGTTATTTCACCCGCCACGAGGGCAGTGAAATTGCGCGGATCCACGCCATGCTCGACCTGTTCGCCACCGAGCAGTGCTTGGGTTACCGCCTGGCGGAGTATTTCGGCGACCGGCAGGCACCCCAGCGTTGCGGGCATTGTTCGGTGTGCCATGGCCAGGTGGCGCGGCTGCCGGAGCCGCCGGTTCTGCCCGCGCTTGTGGATAAGAGTTTCGACGGGCTGTGTGGCCACTTTATCCACAGGCACCAGCAGCACACCGGCGATGTACCCGGGGCGGAACGCCTGACCCGTTTTCTCTGTGGTATCAGCGTGCCGTTGTTCACCCGGCTCAAGGCTCGGAGCATCCCCGGTTTCGCGGCACTGGAAGATTACCCTTATGCCGCGGTGCGGGCGTGGTGCGAGGCCCATTTGCCAGGCTGAAAATCCATCTGCTGAATGCTGCTTATCACAGGAATAAATTTCAAAAATGATGAGGGCCTGACTATGGTGGGGGCTGTCTTTGGATCGCCCACAAGAGAGCCAGCATGAGCCAGACAGCTTTCGATATTCAGCGCGCCGCCGTGATCGGTGCCGGCACCATGGGCCGTGGCATTGTCATGTGCCTGGCCAATGCCGGCCTGCCGGTACTGTGGCTGGACAACAACCCGCAGATGCTCCAGCAGGCCCTGGCGGCGGTGGCGGACACCTATGCCCACAACGTGCGCCAGGGGCGCATCGATCAGGCCGAGGCCGATGCGCGGGTGGCGCGGATCAAGCCGGCGGCGGATTATCCACAGCTCGCCGACGTGGACCTGGTGATCGAGGCGGTCTACGAAAACCTCGAACTCAAGCAGCAGATCTTTCGCCAGCTGGACGCGACTCTCAAGCCCGAGGCGATCCTTGCCAGCAACACCTCGGCCCTGGATATCGACGCGATTGCCGCAGTCACCCAGCGGGCGCCACAGGTACTGGGCCTGCACTTCTTCAGCCCGGCCCACATCATGAAACTGCTGGAGGTGGTGCGCGCGGCCAAGACCGCGCCTGCGGTGCTCGACGCTGCCCTGGCCCTGGGGCAGCGCATGGGCAAGGTCAGTGTCGTGGCGGGCAACTGCTTCGGCTTCATCGGCAATCGCATGCTCAACACCTATGTGCTCGAGGCGCGCAAGATGCTGCTGGAAGGGGCGTTTCCCTATCAGGTGGATGGCGCCTTGCAGGGGTTCGGTTTCGCCATGGGCCCGTTCCGCATGTATGACGTGGTGGGCATCGACCTGGGCTGGCGCGCCCGGCAACTGGACGGTGTGGGCCAGGATGCGCCCGAGGTGCAGATCGACAACCGGTTGTGCGAGTCGGGTCGTTTCGGCCAGAAGAGTGGCGACGGCTACTACCACTACGAACCCGGCAGCCGCCAGGCCGAGCATGACCTGCAGGTGGATGCGCTGGTGCTGCAGGTCAGCGAGGAGCTGGGTTACCGGCGCCGGGACATCGGCCCCGAGGAGATCCTCGAGCGCTGCCTGCTGGCGCTGGTCAACGAAGGTGCGAAGATTCTCCAAGAGGGCATCGCCCAGTCGGCCGCCGACATCGACCGGGTCTATCTCAATGGCTACGGTTTTCCCAAGGAGCAGGGTGGGCCGATGAGCTGGGCTGATGCCCAGGGGCTGGAGCAGGTCCGCCAGCGTTTGCAGCACCTGCAAGCCGAACACGGGGCGCATTGGCGCCCGGCGCAGTTGATCGAGGAACTGGCCGCGGCCGGAAAAGGGTTTGCCCAGGCTTAGCTGCCTGGGGTGAAATGCCGGGCGATCAACCGATCGCCCGGCCTTCAATCGATGGGAGAGAGCCCTGATGTCCGAGCCTATGCCGCAACGCGGCGACTATCGCCATTTCCAGCCGATCATCACCCGCTGGCATGACAACGATGTCTACGGCCACGTGAACAATGTCACCTACTACAGCTTCTTCGACACGGCGGTGAACACCTACCTGATCGAACGGGGCGGGCTGGATATCCATGAAGGCGAGGTGGTGGGATTCGTGGTCAGCTCGGCTTGCGATTACTTTGCGTCCATCGCCTTTCCCGAACGCATCGAGATCGGTTTGCGGGTCGGCAAGCTGGGCAACAGTTCAGTGCAGTACGAACTGGCGGTGTTCAAGGCGGGAGAGGCGGATGCCTGTGCGGCGGGGCGTTTTGTCCATGTGTTCGTGGATCGGGCATCGAACCAGCCGGTGCCGATTCCGCCCGCATTGCGGGCGGCGCTGGAACAGCTGCTGGTGGCGTGAACGTCGATAATCGATCTGGAATCTGGAATCTGGAATCTGTAGCCGCTGCCGTAGGCTGCGATCGGCTCCGCAGGAGACGCTAACCTGTCTCCATGAGCCGCCTGACACACCGCAGCGCCTGCTCTGGCGAGTCCTGCGGCCTCGTTCGCAGCCTGCGCCAGCGGCTACAGGGGATCAGTCGCGGTAGTGGCGGTGCTTGCGATGCCCGTAGGCATGGCCACGGCCACGGTGGCCGTCGCGGTAGTAGCGGCGATCGTCGCGGCCGCGGTAGTCGCGATCTTCCCGGGCACTTTCATTGCCCATGTAGTTGCCCAGCGCGCCGCCGGCGCCACCGCCTGCCGCTGCGCCGATCAGGCTGCCGGTGTTGCCGCCCATGCTGCGGCCCACCACGTTGCCGCCGGCTGCGCCCAGGGCGCCGCCAATGGCTGCCTGGCCACGGCTGCGTTTGTCCGCGCCCACTGCGCTACCGCCGGCGCCGCCCAGGGCCGCACCGATGGCGGAACCGGTATTGCCGCCGATCTGCTGACCGACCACCGAGCCTAGAACCCCGCCCAATGCGCCGCCCACACCTGCTTCAGTGGTGCCTCCGGCAGAGGCGACGCCGCTGACCAGGCCAAGGGACAACAAGAGAATCGAGGAGAACTTCATAGAGGAGCCTCAAAGGGATGACGGCGCGATCCTGAGGCTGTATCGAGGGGCTTACAAACGAAATCCGACGAATAGCACGAATTGTACACAATCTCGTAACTTATTGTTTTTAATGCGGAACTTAAGCGATTTTTGCGGGTCTTTAGCTACCTCGGAACGGCCGCTTTGATACAAAAGCGGCCTTTTTTGTGCCTGCGGTTCAAGGCTGCGCAGCGGCTGTCGCCGGCTCCTACGATTCACGCGCTAACCGTAGAAGCTGGCTTGCCAGCGAAGAGGCCCTCAAGCCAGGAATCAGGCCGAGCGAGCCATGATCAGGCCGCTGTCGCTGGCCGCTTCCAGGCGAATGGCGATGAACTTGGAAGTCGGGGTGTGGCTACCGTCGCCGGTGCTTTCCAGCGGTACCAGGGGGTTCACTTCCGGGTAGTAGGCCGCGGCCTGGCCGGCCGGAATGTCGAAGGCCAGCAGGGTGAAGCCCTTGACCCGGCGCTCGCGGCCGTCGTCCCAGAGCGAGACGATATCGGCCTTTTGCCCCGGCTTGAAGCCCAGGCGGATGATGTCCGCCTCGTTGGCGAACAACACGTCGCGCTGGCCCTTGACCCCGCGGTAGCGGTCGTCCAGCCCATAGATGGTGGTGTTGTACTGGTCGTGGGAACGCATCGATTGCAGGATCAGGTCCGGCAGTTGGCCGGTGGCCCGGGTGCGCTCGTGGATCAGGTCCTTGGGCAACGAGTTGGCGCGGAAGTTGGCGCGCCCCGACGGGGTGTTCCACTGGCGGGCGCCGGCACTGTTGCCCAGGTAGAAACCGCCAGGATGCTTGAGCCGTTCGTTGAAGTCCTTGAAGCCGGGAATGGTGTCGGCGATCAGGTCGCGGATGCGTCCGTAGTCGGCCGCCAGCCAGTTCCAGTCCACCGGCCGGCTGCCCAGGGTTGCAGCGGCGATACCGGCGAGGATCCACGGCTCGGAGCGCATCTGCGACGACAGCGGCTGCAACTGGCCGTTGGAGGCGTGGACCATGCTGAAGGAGTCTTCCACGGTCACCGCTTGCGGGCCGCCCGCCTGCTGGTCGATATCGGTACGTCCCAGGCACGGCAGGATCAGTGCGTCCTTGCCGTGGGCCAGGTGGCTGCGGTTGAGCTTGGTGCTGATCTGCACGGTGAGGTCGCAGTTGCTCAGGGCCTGGAAGGTGCGCGGGCTGTCCGGGGTAGCCTGGGCGAAGTTGCCCCCCAGGCCGATGAATACCTTGGAGCGGCCTTCGAGCATGGCGTGGATCGCCTCGACCACGTTGTGGCCGTTGTCCCGGGGGACCTTGAACTGGAAGCGCCGCTCCAGGGAGTCGAGGAAGGCCACTGGCGGGCGTTCGTTGATGCCCATGGTGCGGTCGCCCTGCACGTTGCTGTGGCCACGCACCGGGCACAGCCCGGCGCCGGGCTTGCCGATGTTGCCGCGCAGCAGCATCAGGTTGGCGATTTCCTGGATGGTCGGCACCGAGTGGCGGTGCTGGGTGATGCCCATGGCCCAGCACATGATGACGTTCTTGCCCTTGGCATACATGCGCGCCGCTTGCTCGATCTCCACCAGGGCCAGGCCGGACTGCTCGACGATCTGCTCCCACGGGGTGTCGTCGATGGTGCCCAGGTAGTCGAGCACGTTGGCGGTGTGGGCGTTGAGGAAGTCGTGGTCGAACACCGACGCCGCGCCGGCTTTCTGCGCATCGCGCTCCCACTGCAGGAGGAACTTGGCCATGCCCCGCAGCAGCGCCATGTCGCCGCCCAGGGCCGGGCGGAAGTAGGCGGTATTGGTCGGGCGGTTGCCGTTGGTGAGCATCTCGATCGGGCTTTGCGGGTGCTGGAAGCGTTCCAGGCCGCGCTCCTTGAGCGGGTTGATGCACACCACCTGGGCGCCGCGCTTCACTGCTTCACGCAGCGGTTCGAGCATGCGTGGGTGGTTGGTGCCGGGGTTCTGGCCCCAGACGAAGATGGCGTCCGCGTGTTCGAAGTCGTCGAAGGTCACCGTGCCTTTGCCGACCCCGACGCTCTGCGCCAGGGCCACGCCGCTGGCCTCGTGGCACATGTTCGAGCAGTCGGGGAAGTTGTTGGTGCCATAGGCGCGCACGAACAGCTGGTACAGGTAGGCCGCTTCGTTGCTGGCCCGGCCCGAGGTGTAGAACTCGGCCATGTCCGGGCTGGGCAGGTTGTGCAGGTGCCTGGCGATCAGGCTGAAGGCATTTTCCCAACTGATGGGCTGGTAGCGGTCGGTCTCGGCGTTGTAGCTCATCGGCTCGGTCAGCCGGCCCTGGTACTCCAGCCAGTAGTCGCTCTGCTCCAGCAGCGAAGTGACGCTGTGCTTGGCGAAGAACGCCGCGTCCACCCGGCGCTTGGTGGCTTCCCAGTTGACCGCCTTGGCGCCGTTCTCGCAGAACTTGACCATGCCGCTTTCCGGCGAGTCGCCCCAGGCGCAGCCCGGGCAGTCGAAGCCGCCGTTCTGGTTGGTCTTGAGCATCATGCGGATGTTCTTCAGCGCGTTGTCGCTGGTCAGCCAGGCCTGGGCCACGCTGATCAGGGCACCCCAGCCACCGGCGGGTCCCTTGTAGGGCTTGTAGCGGGCTACGGGTTTCTGATCGGCTTGGTTATGTGTACTCACGGGCGACTCTCCATCGCAGGCTGCTGACCCGCAGCGCACGCTCGGCGGCAGGTGGACAAGGTTGAGACGCTGCTCGCGCGGCCAGCGTATGGCCGGGCAAATGCCTTCGCGTACTAGCGTTCGAGGGATGCTGTGGGGCTGGCTGGCAGCGAGTGCGGGTGCCCGTTTCGCCGGGGCTGGCGCCGCGCCGGGGTGACCAGCGGCGTAACGGCTCCCAAGACTAAGCGCGGCAATCTGTCGCGTCTAATTGCTAGTACTGATCTATTGATAGATGGCGTCGATCAAGAATCGCCGAAGGATTGCTGGTAGAGGGCGAAGCAGGCTTGCGCCAGGGCCGAGCGCGGCGCGCTGCGGCGCATGATCAGGCCCAGGCGGGCCAGGGTCTGGGCATCGGCGATGGGTTGCAGGCGCAGGTGCTCGGTGAGGGTTTCCAGGCCGCTGTCCAGAGGCATTACGGCGCAGCACAGGCCGCCATGGACCATCTGCACCAGCTGATGGACGGCGTCGGTCTGCAGCACCGGCTGCGGTTGCAGGCCGCGGATGTGGAAGTTGTGGTCGATGGACTGGCGAAAGTGCATGCCGCTGGTGAGCAGGCCCAGGGGCAGTTCGATCAGCGCCTCCCAGCTCAGGGGCTGCTCGCCGAAGCTGAAGTGCCGGTGGTCGTAGAGCAGGCCCATGTGGGTCGGTTCCAGGGGCAGGGAGTCGAAATTCTCGCTGTCCAGGCGCTCCAGGTAGGAAACCCCGAGGTCCAGGCGATTGCTGGCCAACTGTTCGAGGATCTGTTCCGAGCTCAGGGACGAGAGTTCGAAGCGCAGGTTCGGGTGCTCGGCATGCAGGCGCTGCAGCAATGGCTGGGGATTGAAACTCGACAGCGGCACTACCCCTACGCGCAGGGTGCCCACCAGGTTGCCGCGGCAGGCGGCGGCCTCGGCCAATAGCCCGTCATGGGCGGTGAGCACGGTGCGGGCCCACGCCAGCACCCGCTCGCCGGGTGCGGTGAAGCCTTCGAAACGCTGGCCGCGCTTGACCAGCGGCAAGTCGAGCTCTTCTTCCAGGCTGCGCAGGCGCATGGAGAGGGTCGGCTGGGTGATGTGGCAGCGCGCGGCGGCTTGGCCGAAATGCCGGGTTTCGTCGAGGGCGATGAGGAATTTCAGCTGCTTGAGGTCCATCTTCGCTCCGGAGCGGCAAAAGGCCGGGATTCTACCGCGGGCCTGTGACCTTGGGTCACTGGTCGCCCGGGAACCTCATCCGGCCAGGCTGGTCTAGTCTTTCGCGTCTGGATCTATCAACCAAGGAGTGTGCGACATGAGCATTTTCAGCTTTGTGAAGGAAGCCGGTGAGAAACTGATCGACCTGTTGACCCCGGGTAACGCCAATGCCAGTGAGCAACTCAAGGAGCACATCGAAAAGGTTGGCCTGGGCAATCCCAATGTTCATGCCACGGTGGAAGGTGACAAGGTGATTGTCAGCGGTGAAGTGGCGAGCCAGGAAGAGAAGGAGAAGATCCTGCTGGCCCTGGGCAACATTTCCGGCGTCGGCAGTGTCGAGGACCAGATCACCGTGACCGGTCCGGCGGTGGTTTCTGCGGTATTCGTCACCGTGAAGAAAGGCGACACCCTGAGCGCCATCGCCAAGGTGCAGTACGGCGATGCCAACAAGTACAACAAGATCTTCGAGGCCAACAAGCCGCTGCTGTCCCACCCGGACAAGATCTACCCGGGCCAGGTGCTGCGTATTCCCGAATGATCGGTTCTCTTCGCGGGCAAGCCCGCTCCCACGGGGTTCTGTAGGAGCGAGCTTGCCCGCGAAGGGCTTCACAAGCCTTCGATCAACGCCCGGTAATCCCCCACCGCCGCGAACTCCGCGGTGTCTTTCGGCCCTCTGCGGCTGTCCGGCTGGCTCACCGCCAGCAACTGCGCCACACCAAAGTCCCGCGCACTGCGCAGGATGGGCAGGGTGTCGTCGATGAACAGGCTGCGGGCCGGGTCGAACCGGATATCGGCCTGCAAGGCGTCCCAGAACTGGGGGCTTTCCTTGGGGAAACCGTAGTCGTGGGAACTGATCAGGCGTTCGAAGTATGGCGCCAGTTCGATCCGTTCCAGCTTCAATGACAGGGAGTCGCGATGGGCGTTGGTGATCAGGATCACCCGCTTTCCGGCTTGCTTGATGGCTGCAAGAAAGGTGTCTGCGTCCGGACGCAGGGCGATCAGGTGCGCGGTTTCCAGCTTCAACTCGCGCACCGGCAGTTGCAGTTCGGCGCTCCAGAAGTCCAGGCAATACCACTGCAACTGGCCGGCGTTGCGTTCGAACAGGGGCTGCAGCTCCAGCTCGGCCATGGCCCGGCTGACCCCGTGCAGCTCGGCGTAGCGCTGGGGCAGGTGTTCCATCCAGAAATGGTTGTCGTAGTGCAGGTCCAGCAAGGTGCCGTCCATGTCCAGCAGGACGGTATCGATCTGGTGCCAGGGCAGTAGGGCCATCGAACACTTCTCCAGTGGTAAGAAAACAGCCGACCGGCGGGGTCGACAAGGCCAGTGGGGCATGGAGGCCCGGTCACTAGAACGGATAGAAAGGAGCCGCCTCGAAGAGGGCGGTCACACGCAGTAAACAATAGGTTCCGCCGTGGTGCTGTGCACCGGCAATCTGCAACCCAGTCACTTTAAAACAGGCTGTATAGTAACCCGCTATCGCCAAGGAGCCCGCTATGCGCCAGAAACCCACCGTACTCGCCCGCGAGATCGTCGCCACCAGTCGTCTGTTCTGTGTCGAAGAGGTGCAGTTGCGGTTTTCCAATGGCGTCGAACGTACCTATGAGCGCCTGGTGGGCAAGGGCGCCGGCTATGGCGCGGTGATGATCGTGGCAATGCTCGACGCCGAGCATGCAGTGTTGGTGGAGGAATACTGCGGAGGCACCGACGCCTACGAGCTGTCGTTGCCCAAGGGCCTGATCGAGCCGGGGGAGGATGTGCTGGCAGCGGCCGAGCGCGAGCTCAAGGAAGAGGCCGGGTTTGGCGCGCGGCAACTGGAGCACCTGACCGAGCTGTCGCTGTCCCCGGGCTACATGAGCCAGAAGATCCAGGTAGTGCTGGCCACCGATCTGTATGAAGAGCGCCTGGAAGGCGACGAGCCGGAGCCGATGCGGGTCGACAAGGTCAACCTGCGCGAACTGGCGAGCCTGGCGCAGAACCCTCAGTTCAGCGAAGGCCGGGCCCTGGCTGCGCTGTACCTGACCCGCGACCTGCTGAGCCAGCGCGGGGTCTTTCAAGCATGAGCGAGACGTCAATGAATTTTCCCCACCCCTTGCTGGCGCCGGTTGCCGAGCTGGCCCTGCGTGCCGGTGAAGCGATCCTGCCGTTCTGGCGCGCCGATGTGGCGGTCAATCACAAGGCCGACGAGTCGCCGGTGACCGCCGCCGACCTGGCCGCCCATCACCTGATCGTGGCCGGCCTCACGGCCCTGGACCCGAGCATCCCGGTGCTGTCCGAAGAGGATGCGGACATTCCCCAGGCCACCCGCGCCAGCTGGCAGCGCTGGTGGCTGGTGGACCCGCTGGACGGCACCAAGGAATTCATTTCCGGTAGTGAAGAATTCACCGTCAATATCGCCCTGATCGAGCAGGGGCGGGTGGTGTTCGGCGTGGTGTCGATGCCCACCAGTGGCCGCTGCTACCTGGGCGGTGCCGGCCTTGGGGCCTGGCGCGTGGATCGCGGGCAGGCACCGCAGGCGATCCAGGTGCGTGAGCAACCGGGGGCCGGCGAGGCGTTTACCGTGGTGGCCAGCCGCCGGCATTCGAGCCCGGAGCAGGAACGTCTGCTCAGTGGTTTGAGCGCCGCCTTGGGTGAATTGCAACTGGCCAATATCGGCAGTTCGCTGAAGTTCTGCCTGCTGGCCGAAGGCGCGGCGGACTGCTATCCGCGCCTGGCGCCCACCTCGCAGTGGGACACCGCGGCGGCCCAGGGCGTGCTCGAAGGCGCGGGCGGCGAGGTGCTGGATCTCAGCGGTGCGCCGTTCTGCTATCCACCTCGGGAGTCGTTGCTCAACGGCTTCTTCCTGGCCCTGCCGGCCAAGGCGCCCTGGCGCGCCAAGTTGCTGGAACTGGCCCGCTCCTGATCACCTCGCGGCGACTTGCCGCTGCCACCCTGGTGCAGGAGCCGGCTTGCCGGCGACGGGGCCCTTGGGCCCTGTGCAAGCATTTCCGGCCTCTTCGCTGGCAAGCCAGCTCCTACAGATTTGAGCCGGGTCGCAAACGGGTTAGCGGTGCAGGACGTACTGGCCGGTAAAACGCACGGCGTCTTCTGCGCTGCCGGCATTGACGACCCGGGTGTGCAAGGTCAGCCGGGCACGGCCGTAGCGCTGATACATGGCGAGGAATTTGTTCCAGACCTTGTCATCCGGTGCGGCGCAGATCGCCACGGCGTCGCCGGTCACCGGCAGCGGGTAACTGATCTGGCCTTCCTGGATGACGATATGCCCGTCATCGATGCCCTGTTCCTTGAGCCGCAGGTGCAGCCAGCCCCAGCCGGCGAGCACCGCACCGCAGTACAGGCTGCCGCCGAACATGGTGCTCTTGTGGTTGACGTTGGCCTCCAGGGGCAAGTGCAGGCGCAACTCTTGCCCCTGCCAGTCGAGCACCTGCAGACCCATGTCCCGTGTCAGGGGGATGTCGTGGTGGAGGATGGATTCCAGGTATCGACTGTCGCGATTCATGCCGGGGCCTCAGGGGTAAAGGGAATAGCGGAACGCTTCATTCTGATTCGTCGCCGGGCTGGTTGGCGCCGCCGTCGGCGAAGTTCAAACCGTGCTTGCGCAGCTTGTCGTGCAGGGTCTTGCGTGGAATCCCCAGGGCTTCGGCGAGGCTGCGCATGGAGCTGTGGGGCTGGGCCATTTCAGCGGCGATCAGGGTCTTTTCGAAGTGCTCCACCTGCTCGCTCAAGCCTCCTTCGATCAGGCTCGGGGCCGCAGCCGCGGGAGTACCCGGCTCGTTGTTGTCCAGGGCCAGTTCCAGGCCCAGGGCGAAGCGTTCGGCGGCGTTCTGCAGCTCGCGCACGTTGCCCGGCCAGCTGTGGCGCAGCAGCAAGGCACGGTGTCCGGGTTGCAGTTCCTGGGGGGGCAGGCCGTGGCGGGTGCTGGCTTCGTCGGCGAAGTGCTGGAACAGCATCAGCACGTCTTCGCCACGCTCGCGTAGCGGCGGAATGCGCAGCGGCGCGACGTTCAGGCGGTAGTAGAGGTCGGCGCGAAAGCGTCCCTGGTCCGCGGCCTGGCGCAGGTCTTCCTTGGTGGCGGCGATGATGCGGATATCCAGCGGGATCAATTGATTGCCCCCCAGGCGTTCCACCACCCGCTCCTGCAGCAGGCGCAGCAGCTTGACCTGGACATCCAGGCTCATGCTTTCGATCTCATCGAGGAACAGGGTGCCGCCGTTGGCAAATTCGAACTTGCCGATGCGGCGTTTCTGCGCGCCGGTGAAGGCCCCCGGCTCGTGGCCGAACAGCTCGCTTTCCACCACCGACTCCGCCAGGGCACCGGCGTTGATCGCCACGAACGGCCCGTTGCGCCGTCCGGAGAGATCGTGCAGGGCACGGGCCACCACTTCCTTGCCGGCGCCGGTCTCGCCGAGGATCAGCACATCGGCCCGGGTCGCCGCCAGGGCGCCGATCTGCTGGCGCAGGCGCAGCATCGGCGGCGACTGGCCTACCAGCCGTGCACTGAGTTCCTGACGGTCGCTGAGGGCCAGGCGCAGGCTGCGGTTGTCCAGCACCAGGCGCCGCCAGTCCAGGGCGCGGCGCACACTGTCCAGCAGGGCATCGCTGGCGAAGGGCTTTTCCAGAAAGTCATAGGCGCCGGCACGCATGGCCTGCACGGCCAGGGGCACGTCGCCGTGGCCGGTGATCAGCAGCACCGGCAGTTCCGGGTCCTGGGCATGCAGCTGGTTGAGCAGCTCCAGGCCGTCCATGCCGGGCATGCGGATGTCGCTGACCACCACCCCCGGCCAATCCCGCTCCAGGCGCGGCGCCAGGCCCTGGGCTTCGGCCAGGGACAGCACCTTGAGCCCCGCCAGGTCCAGGGTCTGGCTCAGGGCCTGGCGCAGGTGGGGATCGTCGTCGATCAGCACCACTTGCAACTGAGGATCGAGGCTCTCGGGATGGCTCATCGCTCACTTTCCAGATCGTGTCGGGGCCGGGAGCGCCGGGCCGGACAGGGTTGATATCGGGTGCCGCTCTGCTTCATACCCCGCGGTCCTCGGAGGGCTGCAGGCTGACTCCGGGGGCCCCGGCCCGCAGGCGCAGGGTGATCAGGGCCCCGCCTTCGCGGTGGTTGGCGAATGACAGTTCACCACCGAAGGCACGCATCAGGGTGTCGCAGATGGCCAGCCCCAGGCCCAGGCCCTGAGTACGGGTCTTGGTGGTGTAGAACGGCTCTCCGGCGCGACCCAGCGCTTCCATGCAGAAGCCCGGACCGTTGTCGCGAATGTACAGGTTGACGCCGGTGGCGGTGGATTCGGCACTCAGCCAGAGTTTGCGCGGTGGGCCTTTTTCCGTCAGGGCATCCAGGGCATTGGCCAGCAGGTTGCCCAGTACCTGGCGCAGGCGGGTTTCCCCGGCTTCGACCCACAGGGTGGCAGCCGGCAGGTCGCGGATCAGTTCCACTTCCATGGCCCGGCGGCGCTTGGCCAGCAGCGCCAGGGCGTCGTCCAGGGCCGGTTGCAGGGCCACGCTTTCCGGGGCGTGGTGATCGCGCCGGGCGAAGGCCCGCAGGTGGGCAATGATCGAGGCCATGCGCCCGGTCAGTTCGCTGATCAGTTTGAGGTTGCCTCGGGCGTCGTCGGTGCGCTGGTGGTCCAGCAGCACTTCGGCGTTCTCGGCATAGCTGCGGATCGCCGCCAGGGGCTGGTTGAGCTCGTGGCTGATGCTGGCCGACATGGTGCCCAGAGCCGAGAGCTTGCCGGCCTGGACCAGGTTGTCCTGGGCCCGCACCAGTTCCTGCTGGGCGTTCTCGCGCTCCAGCACTTCCTGCTTCAGGCGCCGGTTGAGGCTTTCCAGGTCGCTGGTGCGCTCGGCCACACGCATCTCCAGCTCGCGCCGCGCCTTGGCTTCGAAGGCGATCCGCTCCAGATAGTGGCGGCGGCGCTGCATCATCAGGCCGAGCAACAGCATCAGCACCAGCAGCGCGGCGGCGCCCACGGCCACTACCGTGCGCACCGGCCGGTCGATCAGGGTGCGCGGCGCGAGGATGCTCACGGCCCAGCGGGTTTCGTCGATCTGCTGGGTTTGGGTCAGCCAGGCATTGGGGTTGAGGTTCAGCGGCCTTGGGTCGCGAGTCGGATAGGGCTGGATGGCGACGATCGCCTGGCGTTCCTCGTCGCTCAGCGGCCGGGTCGCGCGAAAGCGCCATTCCGGGCGCGAGGTGAGGATCACCACGCCATTGTGGTCGGTCAGCAGCAATTGCTCGGGGGTCCGTCCCCAGAGGCTTTCGGTGTGGTCCAGGTCGACCTTGACCACCAGCACGCCAAGGATCCGCTCGCCATCGCGCACCGCGGCAGCAAAGAAGTAACCGCGCTTGGCCGAGGTGGTGCCCAGGCCGAAGAAGCGCCCCAGGCGCCCGGCCATAGCCTCGCTGAAATAGGGGCGGAAGGCGAAATTGCGACCGACGAAGCTGTCGTGCTTGTCCCAGTTGGAGGCTGCCAGGGTCTTGCCGCTGGTGTCCATCAGGTACATCACCTCGGCGCCGGTCTGGGCACTGATGTTCTTCAGCAGGCGGTTGGCGTTGCCCTGGGTCACGCCATCGTCCGGGGCGCCGAGTACCGCGCGCAGTGCCGGCAGGTCGCCGAGGATCTGCGGCAGCACTTCGTAGCGGTGCAGGGTGCCCAGCAGGTTGGCCACGTACAGGTCGAGGGTCTGGCGGTTCTGGCTGGTCAGCTCGTTGCGGTAGTAGCGCTCCGCCAGATGCTCCAGTGGCCACAGCAACGGCGCCAGGCACAGTGCCAGCAAGGCCAAGCTGCGCCAGCGAGGGCGACGGGGAAGGGGTGGGGTCATGGAAAAGGCGCCTGTGGATACAGGCGCATTATGCCTAGCCCTGCTCGGCAAGACACTCGCGCAATGCGGTGTGCCAGTCCGGCTGGACCACGCCCCACTCCCGTGCCAGGCGGCTGCAGTCCAGGCGCGAGTTCAACGGCCGCGGCGCCGGTGTCGGGTAAGCGCTGGAAGGGATGGCTTCAAGGACGGCGCAGGGTTTGTCCATGGCCAGCAACTGCTCGCCGATGGCCTGGGCAAAGCCGAACCAGGAAGTCTCGCCGTGGGCGGTGAGGTGGTAGGTGCCCCAGGCGCCGGGCTGCCCGGCTCGCCAACGCTCGATCAGCGCCCGGGTGCTGGTGGCGATGGTGCCGGCCCAGGTGGGCGCGCCGATCTGGTCGGCCACCACCCGCAGCTCGGGTTTTTCCTGCAGCAGGCGCTGCATGGTCAGCAGGAAGTTCTTGCCATGGCTGGAGTAGACCCAGCTGGTGCGCAGGATCAAATGCTGGCCCTGGACCAGCCGGATCGCCCGTTCGCCAGCCAGCTTGCTCTCGCCGTAGACACTCAGCGGGTTGGGCTCGTCGTCCTCAACATAGGGCGTTTCCTTGCTGCCATCGAACACGTAGTCGGTGGAGTAGTGAATCAGCGGCACACCCAGCTCGAAGGCTTCCTGGGCGAAGATCCCGGGGGCCGTGGCGTTGATCGCAAAAGCCAGCTCCGGCTCGCTCTGGGCCTGGTCGACGGCGGTGTGGGCGGCGGCATTGATGATCAGGTCCGGGCGAATGGCGCGCACTTGCTGGCGGATCTGTTCCGGGTGGCTCAGGTCCAGTTGCTCACGACCCAGGACCACCAGCTCACCGAGGTCGCCGAGGCGCTGCTGCAGCTCCCGGGAGACCTGGCCGTGCTGGCCGCTGATAAGGATTTTCAGAGGAGCGTTCATGGGAACAGATCGGCCTCTTCTAGGCTATTACCTTTCTGGTCCTTGGCCGAGAGCGTTGGCATATCCTGCAACTGCCAGTTGATCGCCAGGGTCGGATCGTCCCAGCTGATGCAACGCTCAGCAGAAGGCGTGTAGTAATCGGTGGTCTTGTAGAGAAACTCGGCAGCGTCGCTGAGTACTACGAAGCCATGGGCGAACCCTTCGGGAATCCATAGTTGGCGATTGTTATGTGCAGACAGGCGAACACTTGCCCAACGGCCAAAGTTCGGGGAGCTGCGCCGGATATCGACGGCTACGTCCAGAACCTCGCCGGCAATCACCCGGACCAGTTTTCCCTGCGGGTGCTCAATCTGGTAGTGCAGACCACGCAGGACGTTCTTGACGGATCGCGAGTGATTGTCCTGTACAAAGCTCTTCTGCAAGCCGGTGGCCTCTTCAAAGGCCTTGGCATTGAAGCTCTCGTAGAAGAAGCCACGCTCGTCGCCAAAGACCTTGGGCTCGATAATCAGTACACCGGTGAGCTCTGTCTGAATGATGTTCATTGGGTCTCCCCCGCCAGAGTGAACAGGTACTGGCCATAGCCGGTCTTGCCGAAGTAAGCGGCGCGCTCCAGCAGGTGCTCGCGGCTGATCCAGCGGTTCTCATAGGCGATCTCTTCCAGACAGGCGACTTTCAGGCCCTGGCGATGCTCGATGGTCTGCACGTATTGCGAGGCCTCCAGCAGGCTGTCGTGGGTGCCGGTGTCGAGCCAGGCAAAGCCCCGGCCAAAACGCTCCACGTGCAGGTCGCCACGCTTAAGGTAGGCGTTGTTGACGTCGGTGATCTCCAGTTCGCCCCGGGGCGAAGGCTTGACGTCCCTGGCAATCTGCACCACGTCATTGTCGTAGAAATACAGGCCGGTGACCGCGTAGCTGGACTTCGGCTTCTTGGGTTTCTCTTCGATGGACAGGGCACGGCCCTCGCTGTCGAAGTCGATGACCCCGAAACGCTCCGGGTCCTTGACCCAGTAGCCGAACACCGTGGCACCTCGGGTGCGCTTGGCGGCATCGCGCAGCTGTTCGCCGAAGTACTGGCCGTGGAAGATGTTGTCGCCCAGGATCAGGCACACCGGGTCATTGCCGATGAACTCCTCGCCAATCAGGAAGGCCTGGGCCAGGCCATCCGGCGAAGGCTGTTCGGCGTAGCAAAAACGCACGCCGAACTGGCTGCCGTCACCCAGCAGGTTGCGGTATTGCGGCAGGTCCTGGGGGGTGGAGATGATCAGGATGTCCTGGATGCCGGCCAGCATCAGTACCGAGATCGGGTAGTAGATCATCGGCTTGTCGTAGATTGGCAGCAGCTGCTTGGACACACCGAGGGTGATGGGGTGCAGACGGGTGCCGGAGCCGCCCGCCAGAACAATGCCTTTGATCATGCAATCAGATCCTTGATGTCGGTGGAACCCAGGCGTTGGCCCTGGTAGCTGCCGTCTTGTACCCGGCGGCACCACTCGAGGTTTTCCAGGTACCACTGCACGGTCTTGCGCAGGCCACTGGTGAAGGTTTCTTCCGGAACCCAGCCCAGCTCGCGCTCGATCTTGCCGGCGTCGATGGCGTAGCGCAGATCGTGGCCGGGGCGGTCCTGGACGAAGGTGATGAGGTCGGCGTAGTGAGCCACGCCCTGGGGTTTCTGCGGGGCCAGCTCTTCCAGCAGGCTGCAGATGCCGCGTACCACGTCGATGTTCTTCTGCTCGTTGTGGCCGCCGATGTTGTAGGTCTCGCCGACCGTGCCTTCGGTCATCACCTTGAACAGGGCCCGGGCGTGATCCTCGACATACAGCCAGTCGCGCACCTGCAGGCCGTTGCCGTACACCGGCAGCGGTTTGCCTGCCAGGGCGTTGAGGATCACCAGCGGAATCAGCTTTTCGGGGAAGTGGAACGGGCCGTAGTTGTTGGAGCAGTTGGTGATCAGCACCGGCAGCCCATAGGTACGCTGCCAGGCGCGGACCAGGTGGTCGGATGCGGCCTTGCTGGCGGAGTAGGGCGAGCTGGGGGCGTAGGGCGTGGTTTCGGTGAACAGGTCATCGACGCCATGCAGGTCGCCATAGACCTCATCGGTGGAAATATGGTGGAAACGGAAAGCGGCTTTTTCCGCCTCGGGCAATGTGTGCCAGTAGGCGCGGGTCGCTTCCAGCAGGCTGTAGGTGCCGACGATATTGGTCTGGATGAAGTCGGACGGCCCGTCGATGGAGCGGTCGACATGGGACTCGGCAGCCAGGTGCATGATCGCGTGGGGCTGGAAGCGCGCCAGCACGGCGCTGACGGTGGCCTGGTCGACGATATCGGCCTTGACGAACTCATAGCGGCTGTTGCTGGCGATGCTGTGCAGCGATTCCAGGTTGCCTGCGTAGGTCAGTTTGTCCAGGTTCAGCACTTCGTGTTCCGTGTGCTGAAGCAGATGGCGGACCAGGGCCGAGCCGATAAAACCGGCTCCGCCGGTAACGAGAATGCGCATATTTGGGGCCTGTATCCTTGAAAACGGTCATTTGCTGCGACGAATGCAGCATAGCTTGTCGATAGGACGCCTAGGGTGCAATAGCAACAACCGCTTGATTGCTCTGCGAACCGTCGGAAATTTCGCCGGCCGAAGTTTACAGCAGGCAAGGCTCTGGTCTTGCCTGTGCGCTTTGGGGTTGCGCATTAACTTGCGCAGTGGCGATATAAGCGCCCTATAACAATTCCAGGGGTCGTTGTATGTTGCTCGCCACCTTGATCCACCGTGCCAGTCTGCCCAGCCCGCAAGTCTTAGCGCAGCAAGCGCTGGAGTTGCTGGAAAGCCACTACGGCCTGCACGGCACCCTGCACTCGCTGGGCAGCCAGCAAGACCTCAACTATCGCGTCGACAGCCCCCAGGGGCGGTTTGTCCTGAAGATCTGCCGCGGCGACTACTCGGTCCTGGAGTTGCAGGCGCAGCACGCCGGCCTCAAGCATCTGCAACAGCACCCGGAGCTGCGAGTGCCCAGGGTCATCCCGGCGACAAACGGCGCGGACCTGCTGTCCCTGGAGATCGCCGGGCAAGCGCTGCACGTGCGCCTGCTGGACTATATAGAAGGCCGCTCCCTGACCCAGCTGCCGCACCTGGGCGGCGAGCTGGTGGCGGGCCTGGGCCGGCTGTGCGGGCAGATGGACCTGGCCCTGGCGGATTTCGAGCATCCGGGCCTGGAGCGCACCCTGCAATGGGACGCCCGGCATGCCCAGGCATTGATCGGGCATCTGCTGCCGGTCATTGCCGACCCGCAGCAACGAGCGGTGATCGCCAGCGCCGCGCAACGCGCCGAGCGCCGCCTGCATCCGCTGCTGGAGCAACTGCCGGTGCAGGCCATCCATATGGACATCACCGATGACAACGTGGTCTGGCAGCGGGATGAAGCACGGCATTGGCAGGTGCAGGGGGTGATCGATTTCGGCGACCTGATCCGCACCTGGCGCATCACCGACCTGTCGGTGACCTGCGCGGCGCTGCTGCATCACGCCGAGGGCGACCCGCTGCGCATCCTCCCGGCGATCCAGGCCTACCATCAGGTCAACCCGTTGCAACGGGCGGAGCTGCTGGCGCTCTGGCCTCTGATCGTGGCCCGGGCGGCGGTGCTGGTGCTCAGTGGCGAGCAGCAGGTCTGCATCGACCCGGGCAATGCCTACAGCCGTGCCAACCTGAGCCACGAGTGGGAGATTTTCCAGGTCGCCAACTCGGTGTCGTTCGAGTTCATGGAGGCGGCGATTCTCACCGCTGTCGGGCACGCACTGCCTGCCATCGGCGCTGAAGGGTTCGCCCCGCTGTTGCCGAGCCTGGTGGGGCGCGAATTCGCCCTGATCGACCTGGGCGTGCTCAGCCCGCACTTCGAGGCGGGCAATTGGGAGCAGCCGGGGATCGACGATCGCCTGTTGGCCGAAGCTGGCGCCGCCCATGGCCTGGCCGCCAGCCGCTATGGACAGTACCGCCTGTCGCAGACCCGTCCCGATAGCGCCGAGGAACCCTCGACCTGCCCCTTGCATGTACAACTGCAAGTGCCGCCAGGCACCGCTGTGGAAGCGCCGTTCGCCGGGGTCCTGCACCGTGGCGAGCAAGGCCTGTTGCGCCTCGATGGCCCGACCCTGAGTGTGCACCTGTGGGGCGTCGAGCCTTCGTTGCAGCCGGGAGCGGCGCTGGTCAAGGGCCAGGTGCTGGGCGCCGTGGCGGCGGATGGTCGGCTCAAGGTGCAGCTGTGTCGCGCTGCCGAACTGGATCCGCCGCTGTTCTGTACACCGTCCCGAGCCCCGGCCTGGCAAGCCCTTTGCCCCTCGCCGGCGGCGCTGCTGGGGCTGGCCTGCGATGCCGAGCCGGAACTGGATCCGCAAACCCTGCTGGAGCGTCGTGACGCCAGTTTTGCCCGCTCGCAGAAGCACTATTACCTCGACCCGCCGCGGATCGAGCGCGGCTGGCGCAACCACTTGATCGACATGCAGGGGCGTTCCTACCTGGACATGCTCAACAACGTCGCGGTGCTGGGCCACGGTCACCCGCGCATGGCCGCTGAAGCGGCGCGGCAATGGTCGCTGCTCAACACCAACTCGCGTTTCCACTATGCGGCGATCGCCGAGTTCTCCGAGCGCCTGCTGGCCCTGGCACCGGATTCCATGGACCGGGTGTTCCTGGTCAACAGCGGCACCGAGGCCAATGACCTGGCGATCCGCCTGGCCTGGGCCTACAGCGGCGGGCGCGACATGCTCAGTGTGCTGGAGGCCTACCACGGCTGGTCGGTGGCGGCTGACGCAGTGTCCACCTCCATCGCCGACAACCCCCAGGCCCTCACCAGCCGTCCGGAGTGGGTGCACCCGGTGACCGCGCCCAACACCTATCGCGGCGAGTTCCGCGGCCAGGACAGCACCCCGCACTACCTGCGCAGCGTCGACCAGCAACTGCACAAGCTGGATGAGCAGCAACGCCAGCTGGCCGGTTTCATCTGCGAACCCGTGTATGGCAACGCCGGAGGGATTTCGCTGCCACCGGGCTACCTGCAGCAGGTCTACGAGCGGGTGCGGGCTCGGGGCGGGGTGTGCATCGCCGACGAGATCCAGGTCGGCTACGGGCGCATGGGCCAGTTCTTCTGGGGCTTCGAGGAGCAGGGCGTGACCCCGGACATCATCACCATGGCCAAGGGCATGGGCAACGGCCAGCCCCTGGGTGCGGTGATCACCCGGCGGGAAATCGCCGAAGCGCTGGAGGCCGAAGGCTATTTCTTCTCCTCGTCCGGCGGCAGCCCGGTCAGTTGCCGCATCGGCATTGCGGTGCTGGACGTGATGCAGGAAGAGAAACTCTGGGAAAACGCCCAGGTGGTCGGTGAACACTTCCGGCAGCGCCTGGAGGCGCTCAAGGAAAACCACCCGCTGGTGGGAGCGGTGCATGGTTCCGGTTTCTACCTTGGGCTGGAACTGATCCGCGATCACGCCACCCTGGAACCGGCCACCGAGGAAACCACCCTGCTGTGCGAACGCCTGCGCGAGCTGGGGATTTTCATGCAACCTACCGGCGATCACCTGAACATCCTCAAGATCAAGCCGCCGATGGTCACGACTCGCCAGAGCGTGGATTTCTTCGTCGACATGCTGGCCAAGGTGTTGAGCGAAGAGCTGTAGGCGCAGGGCTCTGCTTTGCGTTGACCTCCATTCGCCGGCCGGCTCCTGCAACGCTTGGTAGGAGCCGGCTTGCCGGCGAATGCGTTTCTTTATAATTCGATTGTTATCGGCTTTTTGTCGTTAATTTATCGTGGTTAATGGTTTTTCAGCTTTTAAGGTCGATATTTATCGGATATAAAGTGGCCATATCCAGGCCCGGCCTCGCCGTGCCCGGTGCCTTGTGTCCGTTGTCATCGACCGCTTCGCCTTGCCCAGGAGTTGATCCATGAGCCGTACCGTTACCGTCGCCGCTACCCAGATGGCCTGTTCCTGGGACCTTGAGGCCAACCTCGAAACCGCTGAGAAACTGGTACGCGAAGCCGCGGCCAAGGGGGCGCAGATCATCCTGATCCAGGAACTGTTCGAGGCGCCTTACTTCTGCCAGAAGCCCAATCCGGATTACCTGCAACTGGCCACCACGGTGGACAGCAACCCCGCCATCGCGCACTTCCAGAAAGTCGCCAGGGAGCTGCAAGTGGTGCTGCCCATCAGCTTCTACGAGCTGGCCGGGCGGGCGCGTTTCAACAGCATCGCGATCATCGATGCCGATGGCAGCAACCTCGGAATTTATCGGAAAAGCCACATCCCGGATGGCCCCGGCTACCACGAAAAGTACTACTTCAACCCGGGCGATACCGGCTTCAAGGTATGGAACACCCGCTACGCGAAGATCGGCGTGGGCATCTGCTGGGACCAGTGGTTCCCCGAGTGCGCCCGCAGCATGGCCTTGCAAGGCGCGGAGATTCTCTTCTACCCCACCGCCATCGGCAGCGAGCCCCACGACCAGACAATTTCCTCCCGCGACCACTGGCAGCGGGTGCAGCAGGGCCATGCCGGGGCCAACCTGATGCCGCTGATCGCCAGCAACCGCATCGGCAACGAAGAGCAGGACGGCTACGACATCACCTTCTACGGCTCGTCCTTCATCGCCAATCAGTTCGGCGAGAAGGTTCAGGAGCTCAACCAAACTGAAGAAGGTATCCTTGTGCACAGCTTCGACCTCGACGAGCTCGAGCACATCCGCAGCGCCTGGGGCAGTTTCCGTGACCGTCGTCCGAACCTCTATGGCGCGCTGAAAACCCTCGACGGTTCCCTGGAGTCCTGAACACTATGAGCACTTTGCACAGCACGCCGCGCGCCGACGGTTTCTACATGCCCGCCGAATGGGCGACCCAGACCCAGGCCTGGATGATCTGGCCCGAGCGCCCGGACAACTGGCGCCTGGGCGGCAAGCCGGCGCAGGCCGCCCATGCCGCGGTGGCCAAGGCCATCGCGCGCTTTGAACCGGTGACAGTGGCCGTGTCCGCGGCCCAGTATGAAAACGCCCGGGCACGCCTGGACGTGCCCCATATCCGTGTGGTGGAAATGTCCAGCGACGACGCCTGGGTCCGCGACACCGGCCCGACTTTCGTCATCAACGCCAGCGGCGAAGTGCGCGGCGTGCACTGGGGATTCAACGCCTGGGGCGGCTTCGAAGGCGGCCTGTATTCGCCGTGGAACCGCGACGAGCAGGTCGCCAGCAAGGTGCTGGAAATCGAACGTTGCCAGGAGTACCGCACCGAGGGCTTCGTGCTCGAAGGTGGCTCGATCCACGTCGATGGCGAAGGCACCCTGATCACCACCGAGGAATGCCTGCTCAACCACAACCGCAACCCGCACCTGTCCCGCGAAGAGATCGAGGCGGTACTGCGCGAGCATCTAGCGGTGGAGCAGATCGTCTGGCTGCCGGACGGCCTGTACAACGACGAAACCGACGGCCATGTGGATAACTTCTGCTGCTATGTGCGCCCGGGCGAAGTGCTGCTGGCCTGGACCGACGATCCCCAGGATCCGAACTACCCGCGTTGCCAGGCCGCCCTGCAGGTGCTGGAAAACACCCGTGACGCCAAGGGCCGCACCTTCAAGGTGCACAAGATGCCGATTCCCGGCCCCTTGTACGCCACCGAAGAGGAATGCGCCGGGGTCGACGCGGTAGAGGGCAGCCAGGAGCGCAACCCTTCGGTGCGGCTGGCGGGTTCCTACGTGAACTTCCTGATCGTCAATGGCGGGATCATCGCGCCCAGCTTTGACGACCCGATGGACGCCCAGGCCAAGGCCATCCTGCAGCAGCTGTTTCCCGAGCACGAAGTGGTGATGGTGCCGGGCCGTGAACTGTTACTGGGGGGCGGCAATATCCACTGCCTTACCCAGCAACAGCCCGCGCCACAGCGGATTTGAGTGCCGTTGTAACAGCCGATGCCGGTTGTTTGCCGGTGCCGGCCCGGCCCGTGGCCTGAGCTTCACCAGCCAGCCCGCAGCCTAGACAGGCCGCGGGCTTTTTCATGGCCGTATATCGGCACGGGTGGCACATTGGCATAGCTCTTGTATCTCTCCTGGCGTGATTCTGAGACATGGAGAACGGTGTTGTTCTGTCATAAAGCTTGGATAAGTTAGGCCGCTCAGATACCAGGAGAGCGCTGGAATGAACATGGTCAGCGAGCGGGCGTCCCATCCCTTGGCAATGAATAACGAGTCGCTGCAGGTGCTGGCCCAGTGGTTGAAGTCCAATGGAACGCGTCAGATCAGGGAACCTGATCCGCGCCGGATCATCATTGAGCGTTACCCCGCTGGATTGCTCAGCGAGGCGGAACTGCAGGCGTTGTGGGATGTGGTGAAAGGATAGACAAACAAGGGATTGTGCGAAGCGCTGCCGGGATGGCAGCGCTTTTTTTTGCCTGGCATTCAGATGCCGGGCGTCCGGGTGTCAGAAGCGGTAGTTGCCGGTGACCACCAGGCTGCGAGGGTCGCCCGGCTGGATCTGGAAGGCGCTGGTGGCGGAACTGTAGTACTCGCGGTCGGCGATATTGTTCAGCGCAGCGCGTACGTCCCAGTCCTTGTGCCGGTAACCGGCCAGGGCGTCCCAGCGGCCATAACCGGGCAGCGCCACGGTGTTGCTGCTATCGGCGAAGCGGTCGCCGACCAGGGTCAGGCCGGTCTCGGCGTACCAGCCCAGTTCCGGTTTCCAGGTGATGAACAGGCTGCCATTGCGCTTGGCGACGTTGTTCACGCGCTTGTCTTCGAAGCCGTTGTTGTCCTTGACCACCACGGCGTCCTGCAGGCCGATGCCGCCGCGCAGGTACCAGTTGCCGACGATCTTGCCGGTGCCCGTCAGCTCGATGCCGCGGGAGCGTTGCAGCCCGGTGAG
Source organism: Pseudomonas sp. UME65 (assembly GCF_014170225.1). Lineage (NCBI taxonomy): Bacteria > Pseudomonadati > Pseudomonadota > Gammaproteobacteria > Pseudomonadales > Pseudomonadaceae > Pseudomonas > Pseudomonas sp. UME65. The sequence goes on from NZ_LZZQ01000011.1 coordinate 230,669, forward strand.
CAGGGTGATGCTGCGGTCCTGCGGATCGGAGGTGCGACGGTTGTAGAGCTCCAGCTCATACACCGCCAGGGTGGTGCTCAGGCGTTCGCCCAGCCAGTCGCTCTTGACTCCGACTTCCTTCTGCCGGGTGAGCTCAGGGCTCAGGTCGTTGCCGTTACCGGCGGCGTTCGGGGTGATGCCGATCAGGCCGCCGCCCACCGGTGAGAACGACTTGCTCCATGAGGCATAGAACGAGTGGTGCTCCAGCGGCGTCCAGACCACCCCCAGGCGCGGGCTGACGCTGTGGCTCTCGCGGCTTTCGGAGAGCCCGTTCTTGCGGTTGCTGGTCTGCACATCGAAGTTGTCGTAGCGCAGGCCGGCGAGCAATTGCCATTGATCGTTCAGGCGCAGTTGATCCTGCACATAGAGGGCCCGGCTTTCGACCTCGGTGTGGTTGTTGCTGGAGACCTGCATGCGGCCGGTGTGGCTCTGGTACGGGTTGGGGTTGTACAGGTCGACGGCGGGCACCGCCTGGCTGCCCGGCCCGGAAGTGGCGGCGTTGTAGAGGATCGGGTCGCGGCGCTGGCTGCCGAGCTCCAGGCCGGTGAGCAGGCGATGTTCCAGGCCGAAGGTGTCGAAACGGCCCTCCAGTTCGGTGTTGTTGTAGACGTTGCGGGTCTTCAGGTCCTGCTGCCAGCGTTGGCGTTGGACCTTGCCCGTCGTGGCGTTGTAGCCGGTCTGGTAGGTGTTGTCGAAGTCGCTGTCGAGCTTGAATACCCCCAGGGTGTGGCGCAGTTGCCAGTTCTCGCTGAGCTCGTAGCTCAGCTTGGAGCGCAGGGACTGGGACTTGTCGTCGATGTAGTCGCGGTGATCGCCGTAGGTGGTGTCGCGGCTGACGTCCGCCGGGCGTCCGTTGACCCCGGGGATGCCGCGGTCCGGGGTGCGGTTGTAGCGGCTGTATTCGTACTGCACCAGCCAGTTCAGGTCCGGGGTCAGTTGCCAGCTCATGGACGGGGCGAACAGTTGGCGGTTGCCGCTGACGCCTTTGCGGAAACTGTTCCGGTCCTCGTTGCCCAGGTTCAGGCGCAGGCTGATGTTCTCTGTCGGGTCGGCGCTGAGGTCGGCATACAGGCTGCGCAGGTCCTGGCTGCCGCCCTGGACTTCGACGCTGGAGCGGCGGCCGAATTCCGGCAGCTTGCTCACCCGGTTGATGATCCCGCCCTGGCTGCCACGGCCGTAGAGCACTGCCGCCGGGCCCTTGAGCACTTCGATGCGCTCGATGTTGTGCAGGTCGCGCACGTATTGGCTGTCGTCGCGGATGCCGTCCAGGTAGAAGTCGTTACTGGCATCGAAGCCGCGGATCCGCAGGCTGTCGAAGCGCGTGTCCGAGCCGCTGCTGACGTTGGGAATGCCACTCAGGGCGCTGCCCAGGTCGTTGACGCCGTAGTCCAGCACGTTGGCGGTCTTGATTGTGTCGATGGCCTGGGGCACGTAGCGCGCCGGGGTCGAGGTACGGGTTGCAGTGCTGACTTCCTTGACCCGTGGGTCATCGGGGTCGGCTTCGGCCTCGGCACTGATGGAGGTCATCGGCAGGGTAGTGCTGGCAGCGCAGGCAAAACCGCTGGCCAGCAGGGTGCAAAGACCCAGGGACAGGGGCATGAGGCGGAAATGGGCAGGCATCTGAAACGCATCCGAGAAGGGGGAATTCGAGGGTGCTAATGGTAATGCTTGTCATTAACAGATGTTAAATATTCCCTAATAAGTTCCCCGGGCTATTTGTTTCTGAATGTATCTTTCGGGTATCGGTTCGCATACTGAGGCTAAACAGACGGATTCGACCGGTTACAGCAACAGACTAAAAGCCAATTCGAGGTTTTTCCCTTGGCGCGCGCGGCCTAGTCTGCGTGACATCGAATTTTCAAGACCTTGCTGGAGCCCAGATATGTCCTTGGCCACCCTTCACTATATTTATGACCCCCTGTGCGGCTGGTGCTACGGTGCCAAGCCGCTGGTGCAGGCCGCCCAGGCGGTGGTGCCGGTGGTGGCCCATGCCGGCGGCATGATGACCGGGCGCAACCGCCAGCCGGTCTCGCCGCAACTGCGCGATTACGTCATGCCCCATGACCGGCGGATCGCCGAGTACACCGGGCAGCCTTTTGGCCAGGCCTATTTCGAGGGCCTGCTGCGGGATGAGACGGCCACCTTCGACTCGGCGCCGCCGATTGCCGCCGTACTGGCGGCCCAGGCTATGGAAGGGCGGGGCCTGGAATTTCTGGGCCGGTTGCAGACGGCGCATTATCTGGAAGGACGCAGGATCGCCGACCGGCAGGTGCTGCTGGAGCTGGCGCAGGCCCAGGGGTTTGCCCCGGCCGCCTTCGAGGCGGCCTTCGACCAGGCGGTGGCCCATGAACTGGACAACCATATAAAGGCCAGCCGGGCCCTGTTGGCCAAGGTCGGCGGGCAAGGCTTCCCGACCCTGGTGCTGGAGCGCGATGGTCGTTACCAGCTGCTCGACATCAGCCCCTGGCTGGGCAAACCCGAGGCCTTCGCCGACTGGCTGAAGACCTCCCTGGGCGCCGATAGCGGCCCTCACGATGGCGTGGTCCAGGCCTGTGGCCTGGACGGTTGCACACCCTGAACTCACCTGACCTGCGTGGAGTCACCCATGGATAACCTAGCGTTGATCAAGAGCACCTACGAAGGTGCCAACTCCCAGGAAAATGCGCGCAACACCGCAGCGGCCCTGGCCCCCGATGCCCGCTGGACCGAGGCGGCGGGCTTTCCCTATGCCGGCACCTATATAGGGTTCGAGGCGGTGCTGGAGCACGTCTTCAAGCGCCTGGGCTCGGAATGGCAGGACTTCACCTTCAAGGTCGAGAACTATGTGGCCCAGGGCGACAAGGTGTTCGCCTATGGCAATTACCAGGGCGTCTACAAGGCCTCGGGCAAACCGATCGATGTACGGGTGGCTCACTTGTGGACACTTAAAGATGGCAAGGTCACCCACTTCGAACAATTCGTGGACAGTCACAGTGTGCAGCTGGCAATGCTCTAGCCCGCAGTTCTTAGAATATTTTCAGCTATTCAAAGACGATTCACGAAATTGACACGTTGTTAAAGGCGCAGATAGGATTCGCCCCAACGCCTGTGGCCAGGAGCCATATTTCAGAATAATAAAAGGCCCACCGTGCTCACCCGCGGTCGGGCTTTTTTGTTTCAACGGTAGAAGAGCGTTCAATCGCCATAGCCGCGGAGCTCACAGCGCGTCACCAAACCGTAATAAGGAAAATAAAATGTTTAAACAGCGGATCTGCTTGATTGCACTGGGGATTTTGAGCGCTACACAGGCCATGGCCGACGGCCAGGCCGACGCCAAGGGTTTTGTTGAAGACAGCAGCCTGAAAGTGCTGTTGCGCAACGCCTACATCAACCGTGACTACAAAGATGGCAACCCGGACAAGGCTGAATGGGGCCAGGGTTTCATCGGCACCTTCTCCTCGGGCTTCACCCAAGGCACCGTGGGCGTGGGCGTTGACGCCTTCGGCCTGTACGCACTGCGCCTGGACGGCGGCAAGGGTCGCAGCGGTGCCGGCGGCATCGACTTCTTCAAGCAGGGTGACAGCGGTAGCGCTGCAGACGACCTGGCCAAGGCCGGTGCTGCAGTCAAGTTCCGTTTCTCCAACACTGTGCTGACCTACGGTGACCAGATGCCGGCCCTGCCGGTGCTGAACTACGACAACTCGCGCCTGCTGCCGGAAAGCTACACCGGTACCCTGATCACCTCCAAGGAGATCAAGGGCCTGGAGCTGAACGCAGGTCACTTCACCGCCGAATCGCGCAAGAGCGCCGAAGGCCGTGACAGTGGTGGCCTGAAGTCGATCAACGTATTGGGCGGTAGCTACCAGTTCACCGAGCAGTTCAAGGGCGCGCTGTACGCTTCCGACGTCGAAGACGTGCTGAAGAAGCAGTACATCAACCTGAACTACGTGTTCCCGCTGGCCACTGACCAGTCCCTGACCCTGGACTTCAACGGCTACCGTACCGAGCTGGACAAGTCCTACGCCGAGAAGGCTAAAGCCGGCGGCGAAGACAACAAGATCTGGAGCCTGGCAGCCACCTACGCCATGGGCCCGCACTCCTTCACCCTGGCGCACCAGCGCAGCACCGGCGACAGCCACCTGGGCTATGCCTACGGCGGCTACCAGCGCGGTCAGAACCGCGTGGGCGATGGCGGCAACACCATCTACCTGGCCAACTCCTACTGGTCCGACTTCAACGCCGAAGACGAGCGCAGCTGGCAGCTGGGCTACGGTCTGGACTTCGGCGCCTTCGGCGTACCGGGCCTGACCTATAACGTGGCCTACGTGCGTGGCGACAATATCACCACCTCCACTACCACTGGCGGCAGCGAGCGTGAAATCTTCAACCAGTTCAAGTACGTGGTACAGAGCGGTCCAGCCAAGGACCTGAGTGTGAAAGTACGTAGCTCGGTACTGCGGGTTTCGCAGAAGTCTTCCGAGTACAACGTGGGTGGCAACGAACTGCGTGTGTTCGTCGACTACCCGATCAACGTGTTCTGATGAACGCCTGATCACCGCCTGACTTCAGGTGGCGCAATGGAAAAAGCCCCGACTGGTTCGGGGCTTTTTTGTGCCTGGGCATCCGGGATGCAGAAATGCCCGGGATGGCGGGTGACTGTTCTCGCCCGGGTGCTTTTTTCAGCCAGTGGTTGGCGCATATCAATCTTGTTACAGTCCACCCCCCCTGTCTCCTCACGGATGATTTCGATGTTCCGTACCCTGCTATCCGGCCTGTGCCTGCTGAGCGTCGCCAGCATCGCCCACGGCCAGCAAGCGACTGCGCCCGAGCAGTTGCTGAGCGACTTCTCCCGCTGCGATGCGCAGTTCTTCCAGAACCTGAATACCGCCCGACTGCCGACCGGCACCTTGAGCCTGGCCCGGTACGGTGCGGTAAGCGCGCCCAAGGTCATGAACCCTTTGCAGGAAGGCGGGCGCTACCAGGCCTTCGAACAGCCGCTGCTGGTCAATGGCGTGCGCCTGGTGGGCTACTACAACGAAGCCCAGTCGCTGAAGTCGGTGGGCAACCTGCTGTTCTGGGGCTTTGTCGCCGAGGGCCAGCCCAAGGATGTGGCAGCGGCGCTCAAGCCGCTGCTGGTGGACAACAGCCGCCTGAAGCAAGACCGCAGCGCCATGAGCCGGATGGAGATCCGCCGGGTCGGCGACCCCATCGACCAGTGGCGCACCGAAGGCCTGGCGGGCGGTGGCGTGGCTACGCCGTTCGGTTATGTCGAACGCATCCTGAGCATCGACATCGGTACCACCCACGCACCGATTGCCGGCCGCACCACGATCTTCTGCAGCTTGCAGGGTACGGTCACCGCGCCGTTGCTGCAGGTGTATCGCCCTGACCTCAACGCCCATCTGCTGGATTGAAAAACATGCCTTCATTGTCTGTACGCGGGTCGCTCCTGCTTGTGTGTGCCCTTGCTGTGACTGGCTGCGCCAGCCTGCAGAGCCAGGACCAGATCAACTACGCCCATTGCCGCATGGTGGGCCAGGCTTCCAAGGCCGAAAAATTCGACGTGGTGCTGCAAGAGGCCGACCTGTGCCTTGAGAAGAACCAGCTGAGCCAGCCCATGCAGAGCCTGGTGTACTGGCTCAAATCCGATGCCTACGCCAGCTTCAAGCGTTACCCGGAAGCCATCGCCGCCAAGGAAAAATCCATCGAGCTGGGCCCCAAGCCCGATGCTCGGGCGGTGCTGGACCTGAGCCGTCTGTATCGCGAAGCGGGCAACCCGCAAAAGGCCCTGGAGCTGGTGCAGTCCAACCTTGACAACAACCTGGGCGAGGCGGGCAAGGGCAGCGGTTTCAACATGCCGACTTACTACCACCTAGGCCAGACGCTGTACGACCTGGGTCGCTATCGCGAGGCCGCGGAAGCCTACAGCACCGGCCTGTTGAAGCAGCCCGACTATGCCTGGGCCTTCTACCACCGCGGCCTGGCCTACGACAAACTGGGCCAGACCGACGACGCTCGCGCCGACTTTGCCCAGTTCGCCAAGCTGGTGAACCAGAAGTACGTCGAGCCGCAGCACCAGGCCAAGCTGGCCGAGTACAAGATCAAGCTGCCTTGAATGCAGCGTGGTTGATGCAATAAAAAAGGCTCGCCTGATCGCGAGCCTTTTTTTATCCGCGAGCGCTGTTCGTCAGTCGTCCGGATTGATGGCGAACTTCAGCTGGTTACCCTGCAGGTAGACCACCGCTTCACGGCCATGGATATCCACCGGCCGGGCCGACATCGCGTCGTGATCGGTGACTATCTTCGACAACTCCTTGCCCCGCATATCGACCCGCCAGATACAGGCCCGGGGCCCTTGGTTATCGAAGTACAGCACCGGGCGCGTGGTGCTCCAGGTCGGGTTGACGATGGCCCATCCGGCATCGGGCTGTTTCTGCTCGGTGATGTTCTCCGAATGGCTGCCCGCGTTGGCGCGGTCATAGTTCAGGGACAGCTGGCTGCTGTCGCGATTGAGGTCCTGCTCCACCCGCGCCCGGGCGTGCATGAAGGTGTTGGAGCCAACCTGGAACACCTGCTGGGTGCTGGCGGGCGCGCTGCGCGAACCCAGGCGGTAGACCATGCTTTGCTGCAACTGGCCCGCCAGCTGCTCGCGGTAGTAGAACTGGCCATCGACTATCCCGGCGTAGCGCGGCCCCTGGTCGTTGGCCCCGGGATTGGCCCAGCCGGCGAAGGCGATGTCCTGGGCGATGGGATGCAGCCCCGGCTGGTCATCGGCGTACTCATACAGGGTGCCGACATACACCGGCTTGCCCTGCTGATAGCGCCCGACAAACAGCACCACATGCAGCACCCCGGCTATCACCTGGGCATCGACGATCTGCTGGTCGCCCTGGGGCAGGGTGCTGTTGAAGGTGGCCAGGGTGAAGTTCTGCCAGTCGTCCGGGTCATAGACCAGGTACGCCTCGCCGGGAGCCAGTGGGCGCAGTGCGTCCGGGGCGGGCTCGGGAGGAATCGGCAGCGACGTGAGCATTTTCACCTGGGCCCGGTAGACCGACTCCAGGCAATCGGTGTCGGGGCAGGTATTGCGGGTGTTCTTCAACCAGTGGCCTTGCAGCAGGCGGAACACCTGCAAGTGCTTCAGCGCCTGGTAGCGGCGGGTCATCTCCTCGTCCTTGGCGGACAGCGTCGGCGTGGCGCAGACAGTCTTTTCCACTTGGGTCGAGGCCTTGGCGCAGTCGAAGCCGGCGGCCTGCAGATCGGGCGCCAGCGCGCCCAGGGCGAGGCTCATGGCCGCCAGCGAGAGCAAAGGGAGCTTCATCAACACATCCTTGTCGAAAACGGGTCAGGGGGTCTGGAACGTCTGCAGATAGGCCAGCAGATTATCGATTTTTTCCTCATCGCTCAGCCCCCAGAAAATCATCCGGGTACCGGGCACCACGGCCTTGGGGTCTTCCAGGTACTGGATGAGCTTGTCCCGGCTCCAGACAATGCCCGAGGACTTCATGGCCGTCGAGTACTGGTAGTCCGCGGCGCTGCCGGCAGGGCGGTCGATGATGCCATTGAGCTGCGGCCCGAAGGAACTGCGTACCGAAGGCCCGATGTTATGGCAGCCGCTGCACAGGCGCTTGAACAGCTTGGCGCCGGCTTCGGCATCACTGGCCAGGGCCGGGGCGCTGAATAGCAGGGAGTGGAGCAACAGGGTCAGGATCGATACGGCGATGGGCTTCATGGGCGGCCTGCGTGCAACTGGAATCGGCGGCTATTGGAGCATGAAGCGCATGCCTGGGGGGAGCCTTGCGATACAAGGCTCAGAAGCGCCCACTGATACCCAGCAGCGGGCCCTTCTGGACGATGTCGTAGACAAACCCGTCATGGCGATAATCGACCCCCATGGCCCGGTAGCCGGCCACCGCCGAAAAGCCCGGCAGGAACTCCCAGCCCGCCAGTGCGGCCAGGTCCCAGTCTTCCCGGGACTGCCCGGCGCCCGCCATGCCCCAGGCGGAGAGCCAGAACCGCTCGTTCACGGCGTAGTGCCCGCGCAACCCCGCCATCGCGTCGGCCCAGGTGGCCTTGTCCGAGCCCGACAGGCCCCCGGCCGGACCACCGTGCAGGGTGAGGCTGGTGCTGCTGTACCAGACGCGCACGCCGCCGGCGATGTCCAGGCGATGATCGTCATCCCCCAGCACCTGGTAGCCGCCCCCCAGGAAACCCGAGGCGGTCTTGCTCTGCACCTCAAGCTTGGACGCCAGCGCTCCGGCTGGCAGCCGGTTGCGGGTGTTGGTGTCGATGTACATCAGGTCGGCGAGCACGCTGTAGGGGCCGCGCCGCGCTTCGCCCATCAGCATCACCGACATGTCGACACTGCGCGCGATGTCCGAGAAGTCGGACTTGATGAACTGGGTCCCTGTGCTGCGGTGGCCTACGTGCCCGCGGATCCCGGCGCCCCACACGTACGGGCCGCCGTTGAACCGCCAGCCATCGTCGTCTGCCGCCATGGCCACGGGCGGCAGGCTGGTTCCGGCGGTCGTCAAGGCGCCCAGCAGCAGCGCCAGGCGGGTACGCCGGTGCAGCAACGGTGAGTGCGGATGGTCACGGTGGATCATGCTGTTTCTCCGATCAGTGCTGGGTCAGCCCAAGAGCCACGCCTTCGGCTGCGCAGTCCTCGGTAGGCTTCAGGCCGGCCTGCTGCGCCGCCTTGACCTCCTCCTTCGCGGCCGCCAGATCGGCGAGGAATGCCGGATTGCCATGCAGGCTGGCCACCGTCGCGGCCCCCATGATGCGGCCAGCGTCCACGTCGCTCTGCCAGTGGGCGTCGCAGATGACCCGGCTCTGGCCGTATGCCAGGCCACGGGTCATCAGTTCGGTGGCGCGGGCCGGGCTGATCTCGGCAAGGACCAGGCCCCAGGCCCAGCCCGCGGCGGAGTGGCCGGAGGGCCAGGAGCCATCCGTGCGCAGCAGTGGCTCCATGTCCTTGCGGCACGTGCCTTCGTCGTGCACCACGAAGGGGCGAGTACGGTTGTAGGCATTCTTTCCGGCGTAGGTGGAGCCCCCCGCATCCGTCAGGGTGCGCTGCATCAAGGTATAGAGATGGGGTGTGCTCTTTTCGCTGATCTGCGTGCCCAGCGCGCAAGAGAAGGTTTTCGCCGGGCCGGGGAATGACAGTTCTGCATCGGTTGCCGCGAGTTTCTCCCGGCTCGAGCCACGCAGCGCCAGCGCCGCACGCCGTGCTTCTTCATCCCGCGCGAGGGCCGCGGAGCCCGGTTTTGGCGGGGTCCCGAGCAAGGCCAGGCGTACAGGCAAGTCAGCCGGTTCAAGGTAGCCTGGCGCCAGCTTGAAGTGCGGGTCGGTGACCTTCGTGGCGGCGTCCTCGGCCAGCGCCCATGCCGACCAGAGCAGGCCGGCCAGGGACAGTGTCACCGCGAAGGGTTCAGGTATTTTTTTCATCGTGCGTTCTCTTTTCTATCCATGACCACGGCTGATCAGAACCGGTACAAGGCGTCTAGATAGGCTCCGGCACCGACCTTTTCCCCCGTCAGCGGGCTGTCACGGGCGTCGGAGACCAGGGCGTAGGTCTTGATGCCACCTTCCAGCGCCAGCTGTGGCTGCCATTGCCAGGTCAGGCCCAGTTTCAAGGTCACGTCGCGCATCCCGCCACCGGGGTGGTATTCATCGAACCGGGTGCGTGCGGCTTGCTGGGCGGTGACGCCGAAGCGGGCCATCATGTCGTTCTCGTTGCTCCAGGTGCCGTACAGCGTCGAGTCCAGGGTCAAGGTCGAAGACAGCGGGTAGGTGGTGGCGACCCCGGCTTCCAGGTACGTCGTACGGCCCAGGCTTTCGCCACCGTAATTGCGCCTCTGGCTCGATTGCAGGCCGCGTACGAACAAGCGGCCGGCGGGCAGGATCCAGTACGCTTCCGCCCCCACCAGGGCGGTGCTGTCCAGGTTGCCCATGCCCCGCAGGTAGTCATCACGGCCGTCCAGGGTGTGAATGCGTTCCTTGCGCCCCGGGTCATAACCCACCAGCAGGGCCACGCCGAAAGGCGCCAGCCCCGGCAGATCCCACCGCAGCCCTTCCGGAAAGGCCGCGGTAAAGGTGCCCCAGTCCTGGGTCGGCATGACCGCCTTGAGCTTCAGTGACGGGAAGGCGGCGTAGTGGGAAGAGCCCTGGTACAACGGGCCAACAGCCAAGCCGCCGCCTACCGTTACCGATGGCGTGCCGCCTGAATCGGCCGGGGCAGCCTGGGCAGGCGGCACCAGCATCAATGCAAGGGCTGCACTTAGGGAGAACACCACGGGAGACCTGAAAGAATGTGAATGATCCTTGAGTGTCATTGTTCATTTCCTTGGGTGTGAACTCTGTAGTGCAGAGCCATTGCTGAGTTGATCACCAATATTCAACTTGCAGGTGCTGGTATCCGAGGCGAGTGCAGGCCGGTAAACCCCCGGCGCAAGCGCTGGCCTCATTGATCGCCCCAGTGCGTTTACAAGTACCGATGGCAGGAGTCCGTCGTTTCGACAAACTTGCACTTGCTCGAATACTCGAATTTACAAATCGACGGGCTCGGGCGTTGGAAAACGCCATTGGCCACTGAGTATTTCGTTACTCGGTCGATAGAGCCTGACGGTGTAGTTCCAGCCGGGTGTCGTAACCAGGCAATTGACGACCTTGGCCTCGCAACCCCCGAACTGGATGACAATTGAACCATCGGCACTTTTCTTGGCAGTGAGGTTGTTCAGCGAATAGGCGTCATAGGGGTTTTTCTGAAAGTACCCGTCGGCGTTGTAAACACTCACAGACCAGAAACTCTTGACCGGTACCTGTTCGACCTTGAGCCGGTAGACGGTTTTTCCATCGTTGTGCGGCAATACTGCTCCGAGGTAGATGGCGTCCCTGCTCGGGTTGCCGCCCCAGCCCGTTGCGGTTCCGATCAGGTGGCGCACCGGATCGACCCTGCCTTTCGGGCCAAAGGACTGGTTGTAGTCGGGAAGGGTCGAACCCAGAACAGCCAGGGCATCACGCACTTTTTTCTGGCTCGCCTGATCCCACTTCGGAACCACGAACTCCCCGTGCCTGGCCTGGCTGACCTGGATGGCGTCCTGCAGCGCATGCACCTGCTCGAGGTCTTTGCGATCCATGGGGTCGAAGAACAGGCGGATAGCGACAAATACATAGCGTGTGCCGATGTCCTCTTTCGCCAGCGTATGGGGACCGGGCCCATAAATGACTGCTGGCACGTAGTGATCTTCGTTGACCACTTGCATCGACATGAACCTCTCACCGGCTTCAGGCAAGGTGACAGTCACCGGGCCGGCATCGAGATCGAACACCGCTGACGAGTAAAGCGTGTCCCTGTTCATGCGGATGACATCCTGAGCGTCGATGGCAACCGCTTCGCGGCTGTGAACAAACCGCCCCAAGCCTCCACTCTTCACACTCTTGCCCATGTAGAGGTCGGACTCGGCGCGAGCAAAGTTATCGACATTTACCCGCACCGGCGCATCAGCGGATGACTGAGCGTGTGCACTGGCAAAAGTGGCCAGCGTCAGGGCGACGATGCAGGCCGTGGATGAATCGGGCATGAAAACCTCTAGCTCTTTTAAGTGGGCATTACCTTTTCAGACTTTATAAGAACACCCTGCTGAAAACTTGCCATTTGGTGCCAAAAGCACAACAGGCAAGTACCGCGAAGTGGGTTATTTGAAGGCGCCCGATAGTGGGGCGGGAGGGTCAGGCGAAGAGGTTAACGATCATCTTTCAAGAGCGAGCGGTAGCGCGACGGCGAACTTCCGGTCCAGCGCTTGAAGGCTCGGGTAAAGTGCGCCTGATCACTGTAGCCCACCATGTAGGCAATCTCGGTCGCGGTGTATTTGCCGCTGGCAATCAATTGCAGTGCTTCGCTGCGACGGGTCTCGTCACGCAGGTCTTCGAAGTCGATGCCGCAGTACTTGAGGCGACGCTGTAGCGTTCGGGAAGACAAGCCGATGTTTCTTGAAATAGCGGTAAGTTTGGATCGATCCTGATCCGCGATCCGTTCGATCAGCACACCGGCGGCTTGCGCGGTCGACTTCAAGGCCTCGGTGACTTTCCAGGCGTCATCCCGGGCAGGTTGCAGAGGGGTGTCGAGCAGCTCACGGTCGAATTCGATCATGTTGTGCTTCGCGTTCATGTGCAGATTCGGCCCCAGGTACTCCTCCAGCGCCTCATCTCCTCGCTCCCGCGGGTTTTGCAGATGCACCCGTATGGCGCAAGGCTCGCCGGACATGAGCGGCACTTTCCTCAGCAGCGCCAGAGTGCCGAGAATGACCTGCTTCGGATCAGCCCCGTGCTGCCCGGTGAATTGCTGGATCAGCTTCGTCGTACGGCCTTCGGTAACGATTCTTACGTCACTTCCTTGATGCAGTAAGTCCGTATGGATCGCTGCCACTGCGCACGCCTGGGCAAGGTTGGTCGAACCCAGGATCAACCCGCCCCAGGCGCCGAGTGAGCGTACTTCGATCAGGTGCCCCACCGTTGCACCCGCGAAGGGGTCCTGTGCGACCGCGGCCATTTCATTGGCGATGTGAAAACAGGTCGCTCGCGGCACCCAGGCATCCGGGTATTGAAAAACCTGCGGGGAAATCCCGTAACGCCGGAAGAACTCCAGCGGCGACACCCCGCGCATGCTCAGGTAGGGCGCTATTTGCTGAAGCGTGCTGAGTTTGATGGAGGGCGTTGCATGGGTCATGAGCGTTTGCACCTGGTTCAAAGGCCGTGCACGTGAGGAACGTCCGAGTCCGCAGGAAACACTAGCGCAAAACACTTGCCGGAGTCGTGCTAGCGATGTGCATTAAACACGAAGGACATTGTGCTTGTGGGACTTGCGAAGAAGGGTAAGGGGGCTGAAGCGCGGCGATACCGGGTCCAGCAAGGTGCTGAAGGCATCGGGAGAGGATTGTTTGACCCTGGAAACAACAAAGCCCTCGCATCGCTGCGAGGGCTTTGTTTTGTATGGTGCCGGCACCAGGAGTCGAACCCGGGACCTACTGATTACAAGTCAGTTGCTCTACCAACTGAGCTATACCGGCGTGTCAGGGCGACGATTATAGCGATTGGCGGGCTTCTGTAAACCCCTGAAATCTGACTATTTTTGCGAAGCGCTCAGGGCCGTGTCCGCTGGCAAACGATCGGCTGGCCCTCCTCAGGAGCCTTGCGCTATCGATTCGGCGAGGATGCACAGCAGCTCGAACATCAGGGTCGCGCCCACCAGGGCGGTGGCGCCGCCGACGTCGAAGGGCGGCGAGACTTCCACCACGTCGGCGCCGACCAGGTTCAGGCCGCGCAGGCCGCGGATCATCTGCTGGGCCTGGAGGGTGGTCATGCCGCCGATCTCCGGGGTGCCGGTGCCGGGGGCGAAGGCCGGGTCGAGCACGTCGACGTCGAAGCTGATGTAGGTCGGGCCGTCGCCCACCACGCGCCGGGCTTCGGCCAGGGTGGCTTCGACGCCGATGTCGGCGAACTCTTCCATGTGGATCACGCGAATCCCGCAGTCCCGGGCGAAAGCCTCGTCGTCGGCGCTGTAGATCGAACCGCGAATGCCGATCTGCACCGTGCGCTTGGGGTCCAGCAGGCCTTCTTCGATGGCGCGGCGAAAGGGCGTGCCGTGGGTGTAGAGGTTGTCGCCGAAGTAGCGGTCGTTGGTGTCGGAGTGGGCATCGAAGTGCACCATGCCGATGGGGCGGTGGCGGGCCAGGGCGCGGAAGATCGGCAGGGTCACCAGGTGGTCGCCACCCACCGCCAGGGGCACGGCGCCGGCCTGGTGCAATTGGCTGAAGAAACCTTCGATCTGTTTCAGCGAATCCAGCAGGTCGATGGGGTTCACCGGTGCATCACCCAGGTCACCGACCCGGACCAGGTCATAGGGGGCGATGCGGCTGACATGGTGCACCTTGCGCATCAGGCTCGACTGGTTGCGCACCTCCCGCGGGCCGTGGCGGGCACCGGCACGGTTGGTGGTGCCGCCGTCCCAGGGCACGCCCACCAGGGCGATCTGCACCTGGGCCGGGTCGTTGAACAGCGGCAGGCGCATGAAGCTTGGAATGCCGGCGAAGCGTGGGACCAGGGCGGCATCCACGGGTTGGGGAAAGGGCTTGGACATGGCGGGGTTCCTTGTTCGCTGTGAAGGATTTATTCGGTGGCGCTGCGCAGTGCCGGTGCCGCCCGGCTTGTCAGGCTGACGCCGACAAAGGTCAGCAGGCTGACCCCGAGCCCGTAGTAGATCGGGGTGTTGGCGAGAATGCCGTCGCGGACCATGAATGCGATCACCGTCAGGCTGCCGGTGAGCATGCAGGCGATGGCGCCCCTGGCCGAGGCGCGACGCCACAGCAGCGCGCCCATGATCGGCACCAGCAGGCCGCCCACCAGCAGGTTGTAGGCGATGCTCAGCCCGGCGATCACGTCGTTCACCAGGCACGCCATCAACAGCATCGCCGCCCCCAGCCCGAGGGTGATCCAGCGGCTGCTGGCCAGGTGGTTTTCCCCGCCCCGGGTAAGGAAGCGGCTGTAGATGTCTTCCTTGAGCACCGTGGCCGAAGCCAGCAGGCAGGCGCTGGCGGTGGACATGATGGCGGCCAGGGCAGCGGCCACCACCAAGCCGCGCAGGCCGGCGGGCAACACGCTGCGGGTGACTTCGGCGAAGGCGTTTTCCGCCACCGCCAGGTCCGGCAACAGCAGCTTGGCGGCGGCCCCCACCAGGGCGCAGGCGGCGCCATAGAACATGCAGTAGATCCCGGCGCCGAGCCCGGCGTAGCGCACCACGCTTTCACTGCGGGCGGTGAACAGACGCTGCCAGATGTCCTGGCCGATCAGGGCGCCGAAGAAGTACAGCAGGAAGTAGGTGAGGATGGTGTCCAGGCCGATATTGCCCAGCTCGAAGAAGCCCGCCGGCAGGTTGGCCTGCAAGGCTTCCAGGCCGCCGGCCTGGCCCAGGCTCATGGGCAGCAGGACGCCGAAGATCCCCAGGGTCATGATCACGAACTGGATGATGTCGGTGAGGGTCAGCGACCACATGCCGCCGATCACCGAGTAGAAGATCACCAGGCCGCCGCCGCAGAGGATCGCTGTGATCCGCGGGATCTCGAACACCACTTCGGTGATCGAGCCGATGGCGATGGTGGCGGTCACCGCCACCATCAGGTCGTAGGCCACCATCACGCAGCCACCGATCAGCCGCGAGGACGCCTGATAGCGCTGCTCCAGGATCTGGGTCACGGTAAAGACCCGCAACTGGGCGATCTGCCGGGAGAACACCAGGCTCAGCACGATGATCCCCAGACCCAGCATGAACACCAGCCACAGCCCGGAAATGCCGTAGCTGTAGCCCAGGCGCACCGAGCCTATGGTGGAAGCGCCGCCGAGCATCACCGCCGACAGCGTGCCCAGGTACAGGGCCGGGCCCAGGCGGCGCCCGGCCACCAGAAAGTCATCCTGGCTTTTCACTTTGCGCATGCCCCACCAGCCGAGGCCGGCCATCAGCAGGACGTAGATCGCCATTACCAGATAATCGAGTGCCATAACCGTCGCTTCCTTTTGTTTTTGTTGTTGAAGGCAGGTCGGCGCAGCGTAGGTGGCAGGGGTTGCCGGGTACATCCCGGCGGGCACAAGCTGGCTTGTGTTTTGTGGAAAGTGCCTGGGTGGCAGTGAAGGCTGCGGGCACTCGGCCGATAGCCTGTGCGGGCCCGGTGGCCGCCTCAGTCAAAGGAAACTTCAGTGATGAATCTCGCAACTCCCACCCTGCTGGCCGCGTTGGCGTTGCTCGGCGCTTGCAGTGTCAAACCGGTACAGCCCTATTCGGAACCGCCCCTGAGCGTGCCGACCGCGCAGTTGCGGGTGATCACCAACGGCGAGGTGCGCGGGGACGCCTATGCCGGGTGCCTGGGGGACAGCAAGCGCCTGGCCAAGGCCGGGCGTTTCGGCAGCGATCAACAGGCCAACATCAACTACCCGCAGTTCCCGGTGCAGCCCCGGCAGATCGACATGCTGCCCAGGTTCGCGCCGAAACTGCCGGCCTACGCAGGGGCGATCCGCAGGGGCGAGGGCGCCTACAACGAGATCGCCACCGAGTACCGGGTACCGGCGGGCCGGCCTTTCCTGCTGGAAGGCGGGGGCGTGGCGGCGGGTGGCTATGGCAGCACCTACAGCACCTGCCCCGAGGTGAGGAAGGTGGTGCTGTTCGAGCCGGGCAAGAGTTACGAGGCCTATGTCGGCCTGAACTACATCCCCCAGGCGAACGGCGAAACCGCAGCCATGTGTGCCTTTGCGGTGTACCAGTTGTTGCCCCTGGGCAAGCCGGGAGCGGTCATGCCGATGGCGGTCCAGGCCAAGCCGCCGGTGGACAGCAAGTGCCCGGGTAGCTGAGCCGCTGGAGGGTAGCCCCGGCCTGGGGTAGCAGGCCGGGGGTGAGGGCTGGTCTAGGCCTCCCAGCCCGCGTCGCGCACCGCCTGCTGCACGAGTGGATGCAGTTCGGCCCCTTGCTGCTCGGTCTGCCAGGCCAGCAGTTCCTTGCGCATGCCTGGGGTCCAGAACATCTGCATGTGGTTGCGCACGCTGAGCACGGCCTGTACCTGGTCCGGCTCATTGGCGAAGTACGAGGCGATCTGGTTGGCCATCTTGATCAGGTTGGCGGTGCTCATCGACGCACCTCCGCCTTGCCGCCCCGGGAGCGGCCACGCTTGTCCAGCAGGCGATGCTGCTCTTCGCTGAATGCCTGGTAGCGCTTCTGCCATTCGGAAGGGTGGTAGACGCGGCTGACTTCCACCGCGGTGACCTTGTATTCCGGACAGTTGGTGGCCCAGTCGGAGTTGTCGGTGGTGATCACGTTGGCCCCCGATTCGGGGAAGTGGAAGGTGGTGTAGACCACCCCCGGCGCCACCCGCTCGGTAACCCGGGCGCGCAGCACGGTCTGCCCGGCGCGGCTGCCGATACCCACCCAATCGCCTTCGTTGATGCCCCGGCTCTCGGCGTCGGTGGGGTGGATTTCCAGACGGTCCTCGGCGTGCCAGGCGACGTTGTCGGTACGCCGGGTCTGGGCGCCGACGTTGTACTGGCTGAGGATGCGCCCGGTGGTCAGCAGCAGCGGGTAGCGGCCATTGACCTTCTCGTCGGTGGGCACGTAGCCGGTGAGCATGAAGCGCCCCTTGCCGCGCACGAACTCGTCGATGTGCATGGTCGGTGTGCCGTCCGGCGCGGCGTCGTTGCACGGCCATTGCAGGCTGCCGTGACGGTCCAGGCTGGCGTAGCTGACGCCGGTGAAGGTCGGGGTCAGGCGGGCGATCTCATCCATGATTTCCGAGGGATGGCTGTAGTGCATCGGGTAGCCCAGCGCCGCGGCCAGGGCCAGGGTGCCTTCCCAGTCGGCCTTGCCGCCCAGCGGTTCCATGACCTTGCGCACCCGGGAGATGCGCCGTTCGGCGTTGGTGAAAGTGCCGTCCTTTTCCAGGAACGAGCTGCCCGGCAGGAACACGTGGGCGAACTTGGCGGTTTCGTTGAGGAAGATGTCCTGCACCACCACGCATTCCATGGCCGACAGGGCCGCGGTCACGTGCTGGGTGTTGGGGTCGCTCTGGGCGATGTCCTCGCCCTGGCAGTACAGGCCCTTGAAGCTGCCGCCCAGGGCTGCTTCGAACATGTTTGGAATGCGCAGCCCGGGATCGGCCTGCAGGGTGACGTTCCAGGCCTGCTCGAACTGCTGGCGCACCGCCTGGTTGGAGATGTGCCGATAGCCCGGCAGCTCGTGGGGGAAGGAGCCCATGTCGCAGGAACCCTGGACGTTGTTCTGCCCTCGCAGCGGGTTCACGCCCACCCCTTCGCGGCCGATGTTGCCGGTGGCCATGGCCAGGTTGGCGATGCCCATGACCGAGGTGCTGCCCTGGCTGTGCTCAGTGACCCCCAGGCCGTAGTAGATCGCCGCGTTGCCGCCGGTGGCGTAGAGGCGGGCAGCGGCACGGATGTCGGCGGCGGGCACGCCGCAGATGGCGCCGAGCACTTCCGGCGAGTTGTCCGCGCGGCTGACGAAAGCGCTCCACAGGGCGAAGGCCTCGGGCTCGCAGCGGGCGCTGACGAACTCCTGGTCGACCAGCCCTTCAGTGACGATCACATGAGCCAGGGCATTGAGCATGGCCACGTTGGTGCCGGGGCGCAGGGCCAGGTGCAGCTCGGCGCGGGCGTGCACCGAGTCCACCAGGTCGATGCGCCGCGGGTCGATGACGATCAGCTTGGCCCCTTCACGCAGGCGCCGTTTGAGCTGGGAACCGAACACCGGGTGCGCGTCGCTGGGGTTGGCGCCCATCACCAGGATCACGTCGGCCTGCATCACCGAGTCGAAGCTCTGGGTCCCGGCGGATTCCCCCAGGGTCTGCTTGAGGCCGTAGCCGGTAGGCGAGTGGCAGACCCGGGCGCAGGTATCGACGTTGTTGTTGCCGAAGGCCGCCCGCACCAGCTTCTGCACCAGGTAGGTTTCCTCGTTGGTGCAGCGGCTGGAGGTGATGCCGCCGATGGAATCGCGGCCATATTTGAACTGGATGCGCCGCAGTTCGCTGGCGGCGTAGGTCACTGCTTCGTCCCAGCTGACTTCCTGCCAAGGGTCGCTGATGTGCTTGCGGATCATCGGCTTGGTGATGCGGTCCGGGTGGGTGGCGTAGCCCCAGGCGAAGCGGCCCTTGACGCAGGAGTGGCCGTGGTTGGCCTGGCCGTTCTTGTCCGGAACCATGCGCACCAGCTGGTCGCCCTTCATCTCGGCGCGGAACGAGCAACCCACCCCGCAGTAGGCGCAGGTGGTGATCACCGCCCGCTCCGGCTGGCCCATCTGCACCACGCTCTTTTCCATCAGGGTGGCGGTGGGGCAGGCCTGCACGCAGGCGCCGCAGGACACGCATTCGGAGTCCAGGAAGTTGTCGCCACCGGCCGCCGCAACCCGGGATTCGAAGCCGCGGCCGCTGATGGTCAGGGCGAAGGTGCCCTGGGTTTCCTCGCAGGCGCGCACGCAGCGGTTGCAGACGATGCACTTGCTCGGGTCGTAGTCGAAGTAGGGGTTGGAGGTGTCTTTCTGATCCTGCAGGTGGTTGGCGCCGTCATAGCCGTAGCGCACTTCCCGCAGGCCCACCTGGCCGGCCACGGTCTGCAGTTCGCAGTTGCCGTTGGCCGAGCAGGTCAGGCAATCCAGCGGGTGGTCGGAGATGTACAGCTCCATCACGTTGCGGCGCAGGGTCGCCAGTTTCGGCGTTTGCGTATGCACCACCATGCCTTCGCTGACCGGGGTGGTGCAGGAGGCCGGGTAGCCGCGCATGCCGTCGATCTCCACCAGGCACATGCGGCACGAGCCGAAGGCTTCCAGGCTGTCGGTGGCGCAGAGTTTGGGAATGGTGGTGCCCATCAGGGCCGCGGCGCGCATCACCGAGGTGCCCTGGGGCACGCTGATGCTGCGCCCGTCGATGTTCAGGCTGACCTGCACCTGGCTGTCGCGGGCCGGGGTGCCGAAGTCCACGGCATTGAGATCGATATCTGTGGCTGGGTCGAAAAGAGTGATCATTGTTCGGCCTCCGAGGGCGCCAGACCGAAGTCGGCGGGGAAGTGCTTCAGGGCGCTGGCCACCGGGTAGGAGGTCATCCCGCCCAGGGCGCACAGCGAGCCGTATTGCAGGGTGTCGCACAGGTCCTTGAGGATCAGCGCCTGCTCATCGCGGCGGCCTTGATCGGGGGCGGCCAGCAGGCGATCGATGACCTCCATGCCGCGGGTCGAGCCGATGCGGCACGGGGTGCATTTGCCGCAGGATTCCTCGGCGCAGAACTGCAGGGCGAAGCGCGCCATGCGGGCCAGGTCCAGGCTGTCGTCGGCCACCACTACGCCACCGTGGCCGAGCATCGCGCCCATGGCGGCGAAGGCTTCGTAATCCAGCGGCGTATCGAACTGCGAAGGCGGTACCCAGGCGCCCAGGGGGCCCCCCACTTGCGCCGCCTTCAGTGGCCGGCCGCTGGCCGTGCCGCCGCCATAGCCTTCCACCAGCTCGCGCAGGGTCAGGCCGAAGGCCCGCTCCACCAGACCGCCGTGGCGCACGTTGCCCGCCAGTTGGAAGGGCATGGTGCCCAGGGACCGGCCCATGCCGTAGTCACGATAGAACGGCGCGCCCTTGGCCAGGATCAGCGGCACCGAGGCCAGGGTCAGCACGTTGTGCACCAGGGTTGGCTGGCCGAACAGGCCTTGCAGCGCCGGGATCGGCGGCTTGGCGCGAACGATGCCGCGCTTGCCTTCCAGGGAATCCAGCAGGGCGGTCTCCTCGCCGCAGATATAGGCCCCGGCACCGACCCGCACTTCCAGGTCGAAGGCCTGGCCACTGCCGCCGGCGTTGGCCCCGAGGTAACCGGCATCCCGGGCGATGTCCAGGGCCTCGCGCAGGGTCGCCACGGCCTGGGGGTATTCCGAGCGCACATAGATGTAGCCGTAGCTGGCACCGACCGCGAGGCCGGCAATGGCCATGCCTTCGATCAGCAGGAACGGGTCGCCCTCCATCAGCATGCGGTCGGCGAAGGTGCCGGAGTCGCCTTCGTCGGCGTTGCACACCACGTACTTCTGCTGCGGCGGCGTGTCGCGCACGGTGCGCCATTTGATCCCGGCGGGGAAGGCCGCGCCGCCGCGGCCACGCAGGCCGGAGTCGAGCACCGCGGCCACGGTCTGCTCGCCGCCCAGGGCGATGGAGCGGGTCAGGCCCTCGAAGCCGCCGTGGGCCCGGTAATCGGCCAGGGACAGCGGCCGGGTAATGCCGGCGCGGGCGAACAGCAGGCGTTGCTGGTTCTTCAGGTAGGGCAGGTCTTCGACCCGGCCCAGGGCCAGGGGATGGCTGGCGGCATCGCCTTGCAGGACGTCCAGCAGCGCCGGTACGTCGGCGGCGCCCACCGGGCCGAAGCCCAGGCGCCCGTCCGGGGTGTCGACTTCCAGCAGCGGCTCCAGCCAGTACAGGCCACGGGAGCTGGTGCGTTGCAGTTGCAGCGGCAGCTGGCGCTGTTCGGCCTGGGTGGCGATGGCCTTGGCCACTTCATCGGCGCCCACGGCGCGGGCCAGGGAATCACAGGGCAGGTAGAGGCTGGGCATCACGCGTCCTCCCGGCAGCTGTCGAGCAGCGCGTCCAGGCGCTCTGCGCTCAGGCGTGCATGCAGCTGGCCATCCAGCTCCAGGGCTGGCGAGCAGGCGCAGGCCCCCAGGCAATATACCGGCCGCAGGCTGATGTTGCCGTCGGCGCTGCTGCCGTGGTCGTCCAGTTGCAGGCGCTCGCGCAGTTGCGCCGCCAGTTGCTCGGCGCCGCGGCTCTGGCAGGATTCGGCGCGGCACAGGCGCAGGATATGCCGCGCCGGCGGCGAGGTACGAAAGTCATGGTAGAAGCTGATTACCCCGCGAACTTCGGCCTGGCTCAGGTTGAGGCTGTGGGCTATTTCCGGGATGGCGGGATCGGGGATGTAGCCGAGCTCTTCCTGGATCTGGTGGAGGATCGGCAGCAGCGCGCCCGGGGAGTCTTTGTGGCGCTCCAGCAGGCGGTGGATCAGAGGCAGGTGCAGTGTTTCATCAGGCATACAGCATTCCTCACGGTCACGGACACACCTGGTGGTTGTCGGCTGTCCGAAAGTGTCGGCTGCGGCGCTGGTTGCCGCGTCACGGTAGCGCGGCGTTTCAGGCCGTTGGCCATGCACCCTGAATGGGCATCTTGTTGTACCCGGCGCGGTCGTTGCCGCACCTGTTCAGGGCATAAAGGGCAGCTTGACACGCTGCTTCTGGTTCATCTGCACGAAAGCGACTTGTTCGGTTCCATCTACGACCACCCATTGAGTCTAGAAGAGCCTGGGCAACCGGGTGGGCGAGTGGGGCACTATCGGATAAAACGCGGGGAGTGAGGGATGACTTCGGTCAGCTCGGAAGCGAATAGCCAGGGAGTAGGGTGGGCCCCGTGGCGAGGGAGCAAGCTCCCTCGCCACAGGGCGCTAGGAGCGGGCGCGGCGCTGGGCGGCGTACTGCAAGGCCAGGCGGCCCATGAGTACCAGCAGGGTCAGGCCGATCAGCAGCACCGAGATCGCCGCCACGCTGGGGTCGACGTTATCGCGCAGGCCGCTCCAGATCCGCCGCGGCAGGGTGTTGACGTCGACACTGGTGATGAACAGGGTCACCGCCACTTCCTCCCAGGACAGGGCAAAGCTCAGCAGCGCGGTGGAGAAGATCCCCAGTTTGAGGTTCGGCAACATCACCAGGAAGGTGGTCTGCATCAGGCTCGCCCCCAGGTTGCGCGAGGCCAGTTCGATGCGCCGGTCCACCTGGCTCAGCGCCACCAGCATGGTCACCACGCCGTAGGGCACCACCATCACCACATGGGCGATCACCACCCCGGGCAGGGTGTCGTAGCCCCAGCCCGGGGCGATGCGCCCGAGGTTGGTTTCCATGAAGTACAGCACCAGCGCCGAGATCACCGGCGGAATGGCCATGGGCAGCAGCACCAGGCCGATCAGCAGGGTTGCCAGGCGCGAACGCAGGTACCAGATGCCGAGGCTGAAACTCACCGCCAGCAGGGTGGCGATCAGGCTGGTGGCGCTGGCGATGGCCAGGCTCTGGCCGATGCTCGACAGCCAGTCGGGGTTGCTCAGCAGCGCCTCGTAGTGGCGCAGCGACCAGTGGCCGTCGGGCATCGACAGGTAGCGTTTGGCGGTGAAGGAAACCGGGATCACCGTCAGCAGCGGGAACAGCATGAAGGCCATGGCGACCACGGCGATCAGCCGGGTACTCAGGGCAGTGCGATGTGTATTCATAGTGACCTCAACCCACCAGTCGATTGACACGGGTGATGCGCATCAGCAGCCAGATCAGCGCGCTGACCAGGGTCAGCAGCACCAGGCTCAGGGCCGCGCCCAGGCCCCAGTTGCTGGTCTGGAACATCTGCAGGAACACGTATTCGGCAATCATCACCGTCTGCCCGCCGCCCAGCAGCACCGGGGTGATGAAGAAGCCCAGGCAGAACACGAAGACCATGATGAAGGCCCCCAGCAGCCCCGGCAGGGTCTGCGGCAGCAGCACCTGCCAGAAGGTGCGCAGGGCGCCGGCCCCCAGGCCGCGTGAGGCCAGCAGCACCCGTTGATCCAGCTGGCGCATGCTCGACAGCAGCGGGAACAGGGCATAGGGGATCATGAAGTGCAGCATACCGATCACCACCCCCAGTTCGTTGCGGGTCAGTTGCAAGGGGTGATCGATCCAGCCCAGGGACAGCAGGCTGTCGTTGACCACGCCGTTGCTGCGCAGGGCGATCAGCCAGCCGAAGGCCCGCACCAGCACCGAGATCCAGAACGGGATGAACACGCAGATCTCCACCATGCGCTGCCAGAACGGCGGGCTGAACACCCAGCAGTAGGCCAGCAGGTAGCCGATCACCAGGGCCAAGAGGCTCACGATCAGGCACAGGCGCAGGGTGCGCAGGAGCATGTCGTGGATCGCCGGGTCGGTTGCGATGCGCTGGTACTGCCCGAAGCCTGTCTCCGGCAGGGTGAAGCTCCAGCTCACCACGCCGAAGAACGGCAACAGATAGAACACCACCAGCAGCAGCGGCAGCGGGAACAGCAGCAGGCTGCGTTCCAGGCGTGCGGTTCGGGTTGCACTCATGGTCGGCGGCTCATTTGGACAGGTGGGTCAGGTACTGCTCCAGGGTGCTGGAGTAGTGGTCGGCGTACCACTGGGTGTCGAGGAAGATCTGCTTCTTCATGTTGGCTTCGGAGGCGCAGTTGATCTCCCGCTGTTCGGCGCTCATCAATTGCTGGGTGGCGGCGTTGGACGGGCCGTTGCCCAGGGCCTCGAACAGCTTCAGTTGCCCGGCCGGCTGCAAGGCGTGCTGGATGAACTGCATGGCCGGTGCGGTGCCCGCGGGGTTGTCCTTGAGCACGCCCCAGCTGCTGGCGTTGAGGAAGGCATGGTCGAAGCCCCACTTGATGCGGCCGCCGCTGTCTTCGTGGAGCAGGGTGGCGCGGGTGTGCCAGATGGCGCCCATGGAGGCTTCGCCTTCGATCATCAACTGCTGGCTTTCCGCACCCGAGCCCCAGAACGACAGGACATGGGGCTTGAGCTCATCGATCTTGCACAAGGCCCGGGGCACGTCCAGCGGGTACAACTGCTCGGCGGCCACGCCATCGGCCAGCAGCGCGGCTTCGAGCATGCCGTTCATCCACTTGTAGAGGGTGCGCTTGCCGGGGAATTTCTCCACGTTCCAGAAGTCCGCCCAGTCCTTGGGGCCGTTGTCGCCGAACTTCTGGCTGTCCCAGGCGATCACGTAGCTGAACAGGTAGCCGGCGATGCCGTGCTCGTGGGACAGCGACGGCGCCACCAGGTCCCGCTGCACCACGCTGTAGTCCAGGGGTTGCAGGACCTTGTCGCGGCCCAGGGTCATGGCGCTGTAGCTGTCCACGTCGACCACGTCCCAGCTCGGCCGGCCGCTGGCCAGCTGCGAACGGATGGCCCCTTCGGTGGGGCCGGCGCCGTCGATGCGCACCGGGATGCCGGTGCTCTTGGTGAAGCTGTCGGTCCAGGCGCTGCGAAAGGCATTGAGTGCGTCGCCGCCCCAGTTGACCACCACCAGGGGCTTGTCGGCGGCCCAGCTGATACCGCTGCGCAATGCCAGGGGCACCGCCGCCAGCAGGCCCATGGCCTGGAGGAAGGTGCGGCGGCTGACCTGCCCGCCGCGGGCTTTTTCGATGAGGATTTCAATGCAGTCGCGTTGATGGTGCTGGCTCATGGGGCAAGTCCTCGCGAGGCCGGTGCAGGGCGCGCCGGCCGATTATTGTTATGGGAGAGCTGTGCGCGATGGGGGAGCGGCCGGCTCAGGCTTCCAGCAGGAAGCTGTGGCGTACCGGCCAGCTCAGCCACACCGGGGTGCCGCTGGGCAATCGGGCGCCGGGGTGATCGCCGGGCACCGAGAGGTTTACCGGTGCCAGTTCCGGGCTGATGTTCAGCGCCAGGTGGGTGCTGGAGCCCTGGTACACCCGCTCGCCGAGGCAGGCGGGCAGCACATTGTGTTCGCCGGCTTGCGGGCGCTCGGTGTGCAGGGTCATGTGTTCCGGGCGTACCGCCAGCAACTGCGGCTGGTTGCTGATTTCCCCGTTTGTGGTGGCCTGCAACGGGCTGTCGCCAAAGCGTCCGCTGGCCTGGCTGCCGTTGCGGGAAATGCCTTGCAGCGGGAACAGGTTCATCTTGCCCAGGAACTCGGCGACGAAGCGGTTGCGCGGGCGGTCGTAGATGGTTTCCGGGGTGTCGATCTGTGCCAGCCGCCCCTGGTTGAAGATGGCGATGCGGGTCGACAGCGCCAGGGCTTCACCCTGGTCATGGGTGACGAAGACGAAGCTGGTGCCGACCTGGCGATGAATGCGTTGCAGCTCGGTCTGCAGTTGCTCGCGCAGGTTCTTGTCCAGGGCCGAGAGCGGCTCGTCCAGCAGCAGCATGTCCGGCTCGAACACCAGGGCCCGGGCGATGGCGACGCGCTGTTGCTGGCCACCGGAAAGTTCGGACGGCTTCTTGTTCAGGTGGGCGCCCAGGCCCACCACTTCGAGGATGTGCTTGACCCGGCGCTGGCGCTCCTCGGCTTTCACGCCTCGGATGCGCAACGGGTAGGCGACGTTGTCGGCCACGCTCATGTGGGGAAACAGCGCGTAGCCCTGGAACACCATGCCGTAGTTGCGTTTTTCCGCCGGCCGCCGGCTGATGTCCACACCGCGCTCCAGCAGCTTGCCGGCGCTGGGGGTGAGGAAGCCCGCGAGGATCATCAACAGGGTGGTCTTGCCTGAGCCCGAGGGGCCGAGCAGGGTGAGGAATTCGCCTTGGCGAACGTCGAGGTCGATGCCGTCCAGGGCAGTGAAGTTGCCGTAGAACTGGCTGATTCCTTGGGCGCTGAGTTGAGTCGAGGGACTGCTGGACACTACGGAGATCTCCCGCAAAGCCGGCCTGCGCTATGGAATTTTTATTGTCGGAACAGCAGGCGGTCGGCTCATTATTGTGAAAAGCAACGCCACATCAATGGAATAATTTTTGTCTCATTGGTGAGTGAAATTTCCCAGTCGCGAGCGCCTCAGGGTTCGCCGGAGGGGGCGTCCGAGATGTGCTGGGCGCTGGTCTGCAACTGGTTCTTCAACCATGCGCTGAAGGCCTGGACCACCGAGCGCTCGGCCTTGGCCGGGTCGATCACCAGGAAGTAGCCGCGCAAGGCGCTGATGCTGATGTCGAACGGGCGCACCAGCAGGCCCCGGGCCAGGGCGTCGCCACTGAGCAGGTTGTCGCCAATCGCCACGCCCTGGGCGGCGATGCAGGCCGACTGGGCACAGTGCGCATCAGAGAAGGTGATGCCGCTGTCGGCGTTGACCTGGCTGGCGCCCGCCGCTGCCAGCCAGACCCGCCAGTCGCTGGTGTCGCTCATGTGGATCAGCGGGAAGTCCTTGAGGTCCAGTGGGGTCTTCAGGCCGCCGATGGCGTTGATCAGGCGCGGGCTGCACACCGGCGAGAAGCGCAGGGTAACGATCTGCTCCACCAGCAGCCCCGGCCAGTCGCCGATGCCATAGGCGATGAACAGGTCGGCTTCGGCGTCGCTGGTGTCGTCCTGGGAGCGCGGGCTGACCACCTGCAACTGCACCTGGGGGTACTGGCGCAGGAAACCGTTGATGTGATTGCACAGCCAGAAACTGGCGAACCCCGGGTTGCAGCTGATGCGCAGTTTTCCGGACACCGACAGGCCGTCGAAACGCCGCCCGGCGTCCTGGATGTCGGCCAGGATGCGCCGCACCTCCCGGGCATAGCACTGGCCCTGGTAGGTCAGGCCGATGCCGCGCCCAACCCGTTCGGTGAGGGCAAAACCCAGGCTCTGTTCCAGGCTGATGATCTGGTGGCTGATGGCGCTGCGGGTCAGGCTCAGTTGCTGGGCGGCAGCAGTGACGCTGCCCAGCCGGGCGACCGCGTCGAGGGCGCGCAGGGCGGTGATCGAGGGGTAGCGCATACAACCTCCGGGTCAAGGGAACCTGTGTTCGACGGCGTTCGTATTCCGCACATAGTGCGGCGCAGTATGGGCCGCCCTCTCGGCAAACTGGTCAATTTACTTTGACATTGCCGCCTAAAAAATTCGATTGATGTAATCGGTGCTTCACCAATACTGAGCCTCGATCCGGCCTTTAGCCGACCGGACAAGCCTAATAACAACAAGAGGTCCCGCAGGCCGAGTGGGGGCGCTGTGGCGCCCTGGCGCCGGCCGGCCGGAACCTGGATAACCAGGAGTGCCGCGGATGTCCCGTTACAAAGAATTCGCCATGGATTGGGTTGAACGCCACCGCCAGCAACTGTCGGACTGGCACCAGATCATCTGGCATTACGCCGAGCCGGCCTTTCGTGAATACAAGTCCAGCGCCTGGTACGTGCAACTGCTGGAAGCCGAGGGCTTCACCGTCGAGCGCGCCAGCGGCGGCATGCCCACGGCCTTCTGCGCCACCTTCACCCAGGGCCAGGGACCGCTGCTGGCCACCTACGGCGAATACGATGCGGTGCCTGGCAACTGCCAGGCGGCCACTACCCGCAAGCAGCCGCGCGATGGCCTGTCGCGCTTCGCTCCGGGGCACACCGACCCGCACTCGGCCCTGGGCATCAGCGCCCTCGGCGGGGCCCTGGCGGCCAAGGCGACCATGGTGGAATTCGGCCTGCAGGGCAGCATCAGGTTCTTTGGCGAGCCGGCGGAAAAGCTCCGCGCCTCCAAGCCGGTCCACGCCGCCAAGGGCTACTACGATGACCTGGATGCCGCCATCAGTTTCCACCCCACCTACATGTTGCCGCTGAACAACACCACCACCTGGGACACCCACTGCGGCATCGCCTACGCCTACATCTACAGCTTCACCTGCGAGGATCCGCAGAACTGGATCGCCGCCGATCGCTACAGCCCGATCCCGCAGAACCATCTGGCGGCCCGGGCGCCGGGGGCCAACGACGCCCTGGTACATTTCTACACCCTGAACGAAAGCCTGCGCCGTTCGACCCTGCCGTTCACCGGCCTGTGGAGCTACAACGAGGCGATTCTCACCGCCGGCCAGGCCACCGCGGACAACCTGCCGCCGCACCTGTCGCAGATCCAGTACCTGCTGCGCTGCGATTCCATCGAGCAGGCCGAGACCATCTCCCAGGTCATGGACAACAACGCCGCAGCGGCCGCCATGGCCACTGGCTGCCGCTGGAAAAAGACCTGGGTGTGCAAGTCCCGGGGCGGCCTGCCCAACCACGTCATGGCCCAGGCCACCTACGACAACCTGGCGGCGGTGGGTGCTCCACAGTGGGACGAGGAAGCCCGGGAGATCGCTCGGGAAATCCAGCGCAACCTTGGCCTCGAAGCCATGGAACGGCCATTTCTGCCGGCCACCGAAGCCTTGATCGAACCCCAGGAATGCGAGCGCCAGATGCGCCTGCAAATGCCCGCCTGGCAGAACTACCTGACCTCCGATGACTACCCGGAATACACCTGGCACTGCCCCACCGTGCGCCTGCTGGTGGCCCGACCGATGCTCAGCGCGCCGCCGGGGACGGTCTATCCGGATTGGGTGTCCAACGCCCTGGGGGGCATTCGCCAGACCATCGACCCGATGATCGAGGTCGCCGCCAAGACCATTGCCGCAACCCTGGTGGACCTGCTGACCGACGAGGCGTTGCTCAGCGCGGCCAAGGCCGAGTTCGTCGAGCGCACCGGTGGCGGTATCGGCGGCAGTCGCTGGCAGGCGCCACTGCTGCCCGAGGACTTCAAGGTGCCCCACGATTTCCGTTGGCCGGAGTACATCAGTACGGCCCGAGGCGAAGAGTGGTGGATTCCGGCGCGGGCCGATGAGTAGCCGCCGCTATCAGGCCCTTGCCTGAGATCGTCCCATGGCACCTGGGCGAATGGCGTTATGCCTGTTCGCTCAGGTGTTTATGCACAACGGATGGGTTGCCAGGGCCGGGAACTGTCGAATTTGTGGAGCCGTTCTCATCTTTATGCAACTGGCTGTTTTTTCGGGCTTTTATTTTGTGAACAAAAAATGACCAGTCCGTGAAGGTCATCCAAAGCCAAGCAATCCAAGGCTTTGCCAGAATTCCATCAACAGACTTATCCACAGGTCGCGACAGCCTGTCGCACAAGCGCACAGCATGCTCATCGAGCCAATGGCGCACGGACGCCTGGAGGCTCAATCGAGCACGCTGTGGTTATGCCGTTGTGCTGTGCCCGGGTCGGAACCTATTCCGCCTTTGTGGCCGGGATCGACATTTCATGACGGAACAGGTTGTTGGGGTCAATTGAGGCCTTCAGGTTGGAAAGTATGTTGATGAGTGGTGTGTTCCAGCCGTAGTACAAGTTCAACCAGTCGGGGTCTACAGCGCCTGTAGCGGTGTACTTCATATCGACATCGGGGTAGTTGATGTAGCAGCCATCGTAGGCGGGTCTTTTCGGCTTGCCGCCGTGTACGGCATTGAAGATGTTGCGAATCCAGGCTAGTTGCACCGCGTCATCGGCAGCGTTGGTCCAGTACGTCTGGTATTGGGCTTTAAGCAGTGAGCTTCTTTGAGGGACGGCAGTTGTTCCCATGCCCTTTTTATTGATCGCCCCGCCGTAGGAGTCGATCTGTACCAGCGACTGGCTGAAGCGTTTGTCTGGCGTGGCTTCGGTCAAGTGCGTCAGCAACGCGTTGCAGGCCTGCTCGGAGAACTGTTCGACCTGATAGTCAGACTTGTATTTGCCCCGCTGATTGTTGCCCGAGCCGTTGATCATTTGAGTGACGTACAGCCAATCCATCGCCGTGTGTTCAGCCACCGCCCCTTTGAACTTCCTGCCGGCAAGCGGGTGCCTGAGCGGTGCAATGTTGGGTGCGATGAAACCGTCATGGAGAGTCGGCGTGATGCCCGCCGCGGCATTCATCTTGCTGATGAAGTCGTTGAGCGGTACATCGTTTGCGCCGCCGACCAGGCCATTGGGACCGGTGTATTGGATCGCCAGCACCACATGGTCGGAGGTATCCACATGGTTCAGTTTCAGCAGGGTGAACAATCCACCATTGCCAACCCCTTCCACTGGGCTGGTCGCGGCGGCGTCGTTATCCGAGAACCATTGCCAATAGGCCCGCAGGAAGTTCGAGAAGTTGGGAATCAGCTCTTTCCACGGGTAGGCCAGGGGAATCCAGTAGGCTTGTTGCGGGGCTTGGGGCAGTTGGTCGAAGTAGTAGCCGATGATGATGCCGAAGTTGCCACCGCCGGCCCCGCAACAGGCGGTAAACAATGCCTTGTCTTCGTTCGATGGACTGTCTGCGCGAACATGCCGGAACTTAAGTTGCCGCGAGTTTTCCACAGGCACAAGAATGTCGACGCCGGTTACCCAGTCCACGGTCAAGCCCTGAAGGCGCGATAACAAACCGTAACCGCCGCCGCTGATGTGCCCGCCCAAACCGACCGAATAGCATGAGCCACCAGGAATGGTGCGCCCGGCCTGCTTGTACAGCGACAGGTAACCGTCCCAGTTCTGATTGCCGGTTAATGCCATGAATCGATACTTCTTGTTCTGGCTGTCCCAGGGAGATGTGATGGATTGGCTCTCTTCGTACTTCAGGCCTTTCATTTCACCGATGTCGATAATTGCCAGGCTTTCTGTCTCGCCGCTTAACTTGTTGGAAACAAAACCCTCGTAGCAGTGGCCGCCACTGCGCACCGTGATGCGATAGCCGTCACGCAGTGCCGTATTGGCTGCGGCCAGAACTTCATCGGGTGTCGTACACACATAAATCCGCTTTGCGCCCTGTTCGATACTGGGCGGCCAGCGCAAGTTGAACCCCTTTTGCAGGGTTTCGTAGGTGTGTGACTGAGGGTCTATGACGTTCATGAGTAACTCCCTGTATGTGTGTTGGGACTTGGCGACTTCCTGTCGAAAAATGACCGCTTTAGTTGCGCCAGAGCTGTGGCTTGAGTGCTGCTGGTGTCCAGCTCGCCTTAGAGACTAGTAGGCGTAATGAGCTTGGTTTTTTTCTTTCGTGAAGTTGAGGGGAATCCCCCGGCTTGATCGGCGACTTTCAATGGGTTGTGGGTTACCCATGGGGTGTCCGACGTCCGTTAGTGAGGTCACTGGCCGCAGTGGTTATGCATAAACAGCTTGGGTCGGACCTGTCGTACCAGGCGGTTACGGGCGCTCTGCCAGCAGCAGCAGATTGCGCGGGGTCAAGGGGGCCTCGCAGAAGGTTCCGAGGCGCACGGCATAGCCCTGCTCTTGCAGGAACAGCCCGCGGTCCAACGCCAGCCACAACTCCATGGGGCGGCGGAACAGGCCCCGCAGCAGTTCCAGGTTGCGCACCTGGGCCAGGCGCTGCCAGCCGGCCGCTTCGAGCGCGGCCCAATCCTGGCAATCGACTGTGGATAAGTCCTTGAGGGCGGCGAGGTCGCGGCAGTAGTCGGCGAAGGGTTTGTCCAGCCAGTGGCTGGGCAGGGATGGCGTCGGCAGGTATTCGTCGAGGCCACGCACTTGCCGTTGCAGCAGGTCGAATGCCAGGCGGCGGGCCATGGAGGTGTCGCGCTGACGCCGAACTCGGGCACCGGCAGTGACGGTTTCGCTCATGGGCAAGGCCAGGTCTTCCAGGGACAGGTCCAGGGGGGATGCCTGGGCGGCTGTGGATAAGCCCTGGTAGTGGCTGGCGCGGGTGCGGTTGTAGCAGCAGGGGGCGATGGCCAGCTGTGGACAACCCTGCTGGCTGGCCAGCTGGATCAAGCGCACATGCAGATCGCCGCACGCGTGCAGGGCCACCGGGCTGTGCTCGGCGTGCAGGCGCAGGGCTGTGTCATCGGCCAGCACGTCCTGTTGCAGATGGCGGGCGGGCAAACCGTGGTGCCGGCTCAGTTGCTCGCCACTCTCGATCAGCGCCGGGTCGTATTCCAGGCAGGTCAGTTGCTGCTCGGGTTGCAGCAGGCGCCTGCCGAGGTGGCCCTTGCCGGAGCACCAGTCGAGCCAGTGAGTCGGTGTGCGGTCGAATTGCAGGCAGGCGGCGAAGGCTTCGATCTGCTGCCACTTGCGCCCGGGCACGTCGACATTGAGGCGTGGGTGAGGCGCGGGCAGTGCCTTTATGGGGAGTTCGCCCACCGCACCGAGTGCTCGGGCCTGCTCCGCCAGTGGGGTAAAGGGGGCCGGTGCCTGGAGTTGCTCCGGGTGGTTGTGGGCCGCTTCGGCGTCTTCCAGGGAGCGCTGGCGCAACCACTGGGCGAGTTCGGGATGAGCGGTTTCCCACGGCAGTTGCAGGTGGTTGAACGGACGCGGGCGCCAGAGGGCCTGGTGTTCCAGCAAAAAACGGTCCAGGGCCTGGAAACGGCTGAGCAGCGCAGGGCCTTGGAGAATCGCAGGCATGGTCATGGCGTCCGGGGCAGGCCCGCTCCCTGGCGGGAGCGGGAGAAGATCAGCGTCCCTGGCAGGCGTCGACCCGCAGCCAGCGTTCCAGTTGGCGGAAGGCCTGGACCAGGATGAACGACATCAACAGGTAGAACACCCCGGCGGTGAAGAACATGTCCACCGTCAGGTAGTTGCGGGCGATGATGGTGCGCGCCATGCCGGTCAGTTCCAGCAGGGTCACGGTACTGGCCAGGGAGCTGGCCTTGAGCATCAGGATCACTTCGTTGCTGTAGGCCGGCAGGCCGATGCGCGCCGCCCGCGGCAGGATGATATAGAACAGCGCCTTGGGCCGGGACATGCCCAGGGCCCGCGCGGCTTCGATCTCACCGGGGGGAATGGCCTGGATGGCGCCGCGCAGGATCTCGGCGATGTAGGCCGCGGTGTGCAGGGTCATGGTGGCGGTGGCGCACCAGAACGGGTCGCGCAGGTAGGGCCACATGAAGCTGTCGCGCACCGCATCGAACTGCGCCAGGCCGTAATACACCAGGAACAGCTGCACCAGCAGCGGCGTGCCGCGAAAGAAGAAGATGTAGGCGTAGGGCAGGGCGCGCACGTACCAGAGCTTGGACGAACGGGCGATGCCCAAGGGGATGGCCAGCAGCAAACCGAGAATCACGGCGATGCCCACCAACTCCAGGGTCAGCGTCGCGCCCTGGATGAACTTCGGCAGCCATTTGTAGATGACTTCCCATTCCATTACGTCGTCCTCACAAAGCCGCGGGCGGCGCGTTTTTCCAGGAAGTGCATGCCGGTCATGGCCAGCACGGTCAGGCCCAGGTACATGAAGGCCGCGACCATGAAGAAGGTGAAGGGATGCTTGGCGAAGGTCACGGCGTTCTGCGCGTGGCGCATGATTTCTTCAAGGCCGATCACTGACACCAGCGCGGTGTCCTTCATCAGGATCATGAACAGGTTGCCCAGGCCCGGCAGGGCGATGCGCCACATCTGCGGCAGGATCAGGCGGCTGAATATCCGAAACTTGGAAAGGCCCAGCGCGGTGCCGGCCTCGCGGTGGCCCTTGGGGATGGCCAGGATCGCGCCACGAAACACTTCAGTGGCATAGGCGCCAAAGCACAGCCCGAGGGCGATCACCCCGGCGAGAAACGGACTGAGGGCCAGATCGGGGTTGCCGAAATGCTCGCCCAGCGCGCTCATCATGTTCACCGTGCCGTAGTAGATCAGCAGCACCCACAGCAGTTCCGGGACGCCGCGCACGATGGTCGAATAGGTTTCGCCAAGCCAGCGCAGTGGCTTGTACGGGGAAGTCTTGGCCAAGGCGCCGAGCAGGCCGAGCACCAGTCCCAGGCATAACGCCGAGAGGGCCAGCTTGACGGTCATCAGCGCGCCGGCGGCGAGCGCCGGGCCGAATCCGTAGAGATCGATATTCATGGGGTCTGGATGGCTTTGCTAAGGACCGGCGCCCAGGGGGCGAGCGCCGGTCAGGCAAGTCAGTATCAATAGATGCTGAACGGGAAGTACTTGTCGTTGATCTTCTTGTAAGTGCCGTCGGCCACGATTTCTTTCAGGGCGGCGTTCAGCTTCTCGCGCAGTGGATCTTTCTTGCGCACGGCAATGCCGATCTTGTCGCTTTCCACCATAGGCTCGCCCTTGAACTCATAAGGCTTGCCCGCGTCGCTCTTGAGCCATTCGTAGTTGACGTACTTGTCGGCCAGGATCGCGTCCAGGCGGCCGGACGTCAGGTCCAGGTAGGCGTTTTCCTGGGTGTCGTAGAGCTTGATGGTGATGTCGTCGCCCAGGTTGTCTTCCAGCCAGGTGCCGGCCAGGGTCGCCCGTTGCGCGCCGATGATCTTGCCCTTGAGCGAGGCCTTGTCGGTCTTGAAGTCGGTCTTGGCCTTGGGCGCGATGAACTGCAGCTTGTTGGAGTAGTACGGGTCGGTGAAGTCCACCGCCTGCTTGCGCTCATCGGTGATCGACAGCGAGGAGATCAGGAAGTCGAACTTCTTCGCGTTCAGGGCCGGGATGATGCCGTCCCAGTCGGAGGTGACCACGGTGCACTCGACTTTCATCTTGGCGCACAGGGCGTCGCCGATGTCCTTGTCGAAGCCCACGACCTGGCCGCTGGCGTCCTTGTTGTTGAACGGTGGGTAGGCTGCTTCGATGCCCATCTTCAGGGTCTCGGCGGCAGCGCTGGCGCTGAAGGCCAGGGTGACGGCAGCGGCCAGGAGGATTTTCTTATAGCTCTGCATGCGTGTAGCTCCGTTAGCGGTTGCTGGACATGAATTGTTTGCAGCGTGCCGAAAGCGGGTTCTCGAAGACCTGCTGTGGCGATCCTTGCTCTTCTACCAGACCCTGGTGCAGAAACACCACTTCGCTGGAGACCTGACGGGCAAAGCTCATTTCGTGGGTGACCAGCAGCATGGTGCGGCCTTCTTCGGCCAGGGCGCGGATCACGTTGAGGACTTCCTGGACCATTTCCGGGTCCAGGGCCGAGGTCGGCTCGTCGAACAGGATGACTTTGGGTTGCATCGCCAGGGTCCGGGCGATGGCGGCGCGCTGCTGCTGGCCGCCGGACAGCTGTGCCGGGTAGGCGTGGCGCTTGTCGGCGATGCCGACCTTGGCCAGCAGCGCCTCGGCCACTTCGATGGCCTCGGCCTTGCTCTGGCCCAGCACCCGGCGTGGCGCCTCGATGATGTTGTCGAGCACGCTCATGTGCGGCCAGAGATTGAAATTCTGGAAGACGAACCCGATTTCGCTGCGCAGGCGGTTGATCTGCTTGCCGTCGGCGGCTACCAGCTCGCCGTTTTTCGCGGCCTTGAGCTTGAGCTCTTCGCCGGCCACCAGGATCTGGCCCTGGTGCGGGTTTTCCAGCAGGTTGATGCAACGCAGGAAAGTGGACTTGCCGGAGCCGGAGGAACCCAGGATCGATATCACGTCACCGTCGCGTGCGGTCAGCGAGATACCCTTGAGTACCTCCTGAGTGCCGTAGCGTTTGTGCAAGTTGCGGATTTCAAGCGCGGGCGTGGCCTCAGCCATGTGCGGTCCTCATTGAGTTCATTGTGCTCCTGCTGTTGGGCGGCCTTCCTGGCGAGGCGCCAAGCTAGCATAGGGTTCCAAGCGCAGCCAACAGCGCTACCGGAGGTAAACAGACGGTGTGTGGCAGGTTGTCGCATCAGCACAGAAGACTGTCGCCCCATCAACAACCGAACGCCTGTTTGAACCCTGGATCCGCCTGAAATCCGGTAGGTGTCGCGTAAAAAAAGGCGCGATGGTGCCAGCTTTGGCCGGGTGTTGGAAGGGTTAACGGGCCAAAGGTCATGGATCTGCACTCTAATCGCTCATCGGCTGCTTTTCGGGTGTGTTTTTGGTGCGCCATTTCGTCCTGCAAGTGAGTCGGCCGGTAACGAAATGGCGAAATGCCATTGTTCTCAATGACTTGGGATTTCCATCGGTCGGCTCGCCAACCCTTGTTGCCCGGGGTTCTGTAACATTTTGGCGCAATTCTTGCGTGCGATATAAAGAACGCCCTGTTGGATTCTTTTTACGAGAACGAATGCAGACCGGGTGGAGTTACTCTTTTTTCGTTGCAAAGGTGCTTTTCATGAGCGGTACGCAACTCTCCAATGACCTTGAACAGGGGCTCAAACCGCGGCATGTGACCATGCTGTCGATTGCCGGTGTGATCGGCGCAGGCCTCTTCGTCGGCTCCGGCCACGCCATTGCCGAAGCCGGCCCCGCCGTGCTGCTGGCCTATGCTGCCGCCGGCACCCTGGTGGTGCTGGTGATGCGCATGCTGGCGGAAATGGCCGTGGCTTCGCCGGACACCGGATCGTTCTCCACCTACGCGGACCGCGCCATCGGCCACTGGGCCGGTTTCACCATCGGTTGGCTGTACTGGTGGTTCTGGGTGCTGGTGATTCCCCTGGAAGCCAACGCTGCCGCGACCATCCTGCATGCCTGGTTCCCCAACGTGGCGATCTGGGTCTTCACTCTGGTGATCACCCTGCTGCTGACCGCCACCAACCTGTTCAGCGTGAAGAACTACGGTGAGTTCGAGTTCTGGTTCGCCCTGATCAAGGTGGTAGCCATCATCGGCTTCGTGATCCTCGGCCTCGCCGCCATCTGCGGCCTGCTCCCCAACAGCCAGGTCAGCGGCGTATCGCATCTGGTGGACACCCAGGGCTTCATGCCCAACGGCATGGGCGCGGTACTGGCCGCCATGCTGACCACCATGTTCTCCTTCATGGGCACCGAGATCGTCACCATCGCCGCGGCGGAATCCCACAACCCGGGCAAGCAGATCTCCAAGGCCACCAATTCGGTGATCTGGCGGATCGGCCTGTTCTACCTGGTATCGATCTTTATCGTTGTGGCCCTGGTGCCGTGGAACGACCCGAGCCTGGCCCAGGTCGGCTCCTACCAGACCGTGCTCGACCGCATGGGCATCCCCAATGCCAAGCTGATCGTTGACCTGGTGGTGCTGGTGGCCGTGACCAGTTGCCTGAACTCGGCGCTCTACACTGCCTCGCGCATGCTGTTCTCCCTGGGCAAGCGTGGCGATGCCCCGGCCGCCGCCAAGCGCACCAACGCCAGCGGCACGCCTTATTGGGCGGTGATCCTGTCCACCGCTGCGGCCTTCCTCGCGGTGTTCGCCAACTATGTCGCTCCGGCGGCGGTGTTCGAATTCCTCCTGGCCAGCTCCGGCGCCATCGCCTTGCTGGTGTACCTGGTGATTGCCGTCTCGCAACTGCGCATGCGCCACAAGCGCATGGCTGCCGGCGAGAAGATCGCCTTCCGCATGTGGCTGTTCCCGGGCCTGACTTACGCTGTGATCGTGTTCATCGTCGCGGTGCTGGGCATCATGCTGTTCCAGGAAGAGCACCGGGTAGAGATCCTCGCCACTGGCCTGCTCAGTGTCATCGTCATCGCTGCCGGCCTGATGGTGGCCCGTCGGCGCAAGGCCGAGCGCAATGGTGCCCTGGCACTGAACTGACGGTTTGCTCCGCTCTTTATGAAAAGGCCGCGCTCAGAAATGACCGCGGCCTTTTTCATGTCCGGATGCAACTTGGGGGGGCTGCTGGTGGCGGGCAGAGGCTCGCTCGCGGCCTGGCGACGGGGCGCTTTACCCACCCGGGGCGCCTGCTGATAATCCGCCACTCGGTTAGCTTGGGATGCAGCGATGAAAGACCTGGATATGGATGATGCCGAGTGGGAACTGCTCGACCTCGAATGGCATCAAGGGTTCGCCTTCGTGGAAGGGGCGCTGTTGGTGGAGGAGCGAGCCCGGGACGTGTACCTCATGCTGCAGCGTGAAGGGCGGACCCCGGCTGAGCAGGCTTGCCAGGCCGCGACCGAGCAATTCCCGGCTTCCCCCCTGGTAGAGGGCGAGCCGCTCTGGCGACATCGTGTTCATCGGCACCTGCTGCGTGATGCGCGGGCCGATTATTAAGCGTTGCCCCGTTACTTCGCGCGTTATGGCTACCACCCGTTGCAAGCCTTGCCGGTGCGTGTGTGTCGGGGCTTGCAGACCCTGGGCCATGACCATTGGCGTGATCAGTGCCGTGCCTACTTCTGTCATGACTACGGGCAGGAGGTGATCGACGGCGCGCAGCCTGAGCGCCTGGCGCTTGTGCACCCGGTGCCAGAAAACTGGCCTGCGGGGTCGGTGCTGTTCAGTGACGGGGACAAGGTCTTCCTCGGCGCCCGAGCGATCGCCAGCGCGGAGCAGCAGGTACGCGGTACCAACCATCCGGCTTATCAAGTGATCAGCGGCCAAGTCTGCCGGGGCGGCGTTGTGCTGCATCAGAAGGACGGTTCGCCGTTGCCGATTGCCAATCCGGATGGCTTCCAGATGCTGGCCTGGCGCTGGGGTACGGATGGGCATTCGGTGATCGTCCAGGCGCAGCAGGGCTCGAGCATCGCCTATGAGTATTTCTACCGCATCGACAACGTCGATCTGGCGACTTTCAGCGTGCTCAACGAGCGCTACGCCAAGGACGCACGGCGTGCTTATTACCTGACCGGAAAAACCCTGCGCTATGTCGGTGACTTCCGCCTGCTGAACCGTGTTCAGTCGGTGTTCGATGCCGGTGGCCGGATCTTGAGCCAGAGTGAAGCGGCGGACCCGTACTTTGCCGTGGACGATCAGTTCGTCTACTGCAATGGCACCCGCCTGCGTGGTGCCGATGGCCCGAGTTTCCGTCACCTGGGATTCGATTACTACGCTGACCGGCATCGCGTCTACCGGCGCAGCAAGCCGCTGGACGTGGATGTAGAGAGTTTTGTGGTGGCCCAGCTGGAGCGTGGCGAAGGCAACTATTCGCCGTTGCTGGTGGGTGACAGGCACGGCCCGCTCGGTTCGGATGGGGTGATCGATGACATCATGCTGCAAGAGTGGTCGGCGTACTTCGAGGCGCATCCGCAGTTGCAAGATTATTGGTGGCATCGCTTGCAGGCACCATCGGCGTCAACAGCCCAGGCCTTGCGTTCCATCGGCTCCGGGTTCGAGCTGGGGAGCCAGGTGCACTTCCATGGCCGCCCCATCAATGGTCTGGATGCCGGTAGTTTCAAGCTGCTGGACACACACCTGTGTGGCGACGCCAATGGCTTGTATCTGATCCCCTTTCATCGCGCCGAGACCCGGGTGCCGGAGCGATTCTCTTCGGCCTGCGCCGATCATTACCGTGCCCTGGGCGGCCCGTACCTGACCGATGGCCAGAGGGTTTTTTGCCACAGTGTCTTTTATCAGGTGCCCGAGCCTATGGCCAAAGCGGATCTGGCCAGCTTCGAGTCATGCGGGCATGGCTGGGCCCGGGACAAGGGGGCGGTGTACTACTACGGCGCAAGAAAGAAGCCCCTCGACCCGGCGCACACTCGCGTCATGGGCAGCTACGCCTTCACCGCGACACTGATGTTTGCTGCCGGCAAACCGCTGGAGGTTGAATTCAGCCCGGAGGAAGTGATGGTTCCTCATCCGGACTTTCTGCAATTGGGCACGCGCAAGCTGTTCTGTGGCCGGCGGCCGGTGAGTGCCAAGCGCATCGACCTGGCCAGCCTGGAGTTTGTCGCGGACCGCCATGCTCGCGACAAACAGCGTTTCTACCAGTACGACGGCTACGCGACACTCAGCGAAATCAGCGCCGAGCAGTACCACCAGGCACTGAAGAAGGCCCCGGCAGGGGACGCCGGTTCTGAGAGTTTGGCGTTCTGAAAGGCAAAAAAGGCTGCCGTCAGCATTGACGGTGGCCTTTTTGCTGGATTTGTGACTTGTTACATGGCGTTTCATGGACAGCCCGCTGGCGAAATAGTAGCCTGCGCGCTCTTCGATAAGAGCTCTTGCGTGCCAGCGTGAGAGGAGCTATGGAATAGCGCTGTATTGCAAGGGATTGAATGCTTGTCGGGGCCCTGAATCCGCCTTCTGCCTCTGTCCCTTGTTCCCTGCGTAGCCGCCATGGTTCCTGAGTGTCAGCGCCTGCCTGACAGTCCCGGCTCGAAGAACGAGCATTCAGGGTTCAATGGTGATCGCCCGGCCATTGGTCCCTTAAAGAAAGGGCGGCAAGGAGACGCGCATGGCGTTCACTAAAATCATCTTCAAAAACCCGAACACCGGAGCCATCAAGGAAGCGCCAGTCGGTTTCTCCTGGACCGTGTTCTTCTTCGGCTTCATCCCGGCACTGTTCCGCGCCGACTGGAAATGGGCTGCCATCATGTTCCTGCTGGCCATGTTCACCTTCGGCCTGAGCAACCTGGTGTTCATGTTCATCTACAACAAGCTGTATGTACGCGACCTGATCGGCGCAGGCTTCAAGGCCCAGTCCATCGCCAGCGGCGACCTGAACTTCGCCAGCTCGCGCATCGGCATGGAAATCCCTCGGCTGGAAGCTGCCTGAGCATCACGCCAGGCTATTTAGCTGAAACGGAAAAGGGCGCATTCATTGCTGAATGCGCCCTTTTTTCATGCCCGGAAGAAACTCAGCCTTCGGCGCTGAACAGTGCCTGGGATGCGGCCATGTAGTCGGCCTGGAAGGCCTCGGACTCGATCCAGGCCAGGGCCGTGGCCTCGTCGGCCTCGGTGGACCAGTTACGGTATTCGATCAGCGCCGCAAGGATGAAGTCCGTGGCGCCCTGTTCGCCCTCCTGCTCATAGACCAGTTCCAGCAGCGGGTCCGAGAGGAAGGCCGTGCACAGCGCCTGCTGGCTGGTTTTCTCGGCGTCGCGCATCTTCACGAACAGCTCGGTCAGGTCCACCGATTCGAAGTCGATGCGGCTGTCGTTGGGGTCCAGTTCCAGCTCCGAGGTCGGTGCAGTGCGCTTGGCGCGGTTCTGCTTGGCCTTGGCCTTTGCCCGGGCGGCACGTTTGTGTTGTTTGTCGATCGATGCCATGGGCGTCTTACCTTGTTGCGCAAAGGGGCGGCGCTCGCGGATTCGGGGCGAACGGCCGGTCAGGCGGGAAAGGATGCCAGCAAATCGCTGCGCTGGCACCCGCCAAGGCCTCAAGGCGGGTACCGACGATCCTGCATGGGCCGAGGTCCATTGCGGCGCAGCACCTGTGCCAAAGGTTTTTTGCAGCCTTTTCCCACTGCCTGGGAATCTGATTTCATTTGCCGGGAAACTCCATGCACCATGGCTGCAAGAGGCCGCTATGCACTACCACACGCCCACTGACCGTCTGCTGCAAATACTCGTGGCCCTGGGGCAATCCCCGGAGGCCATGTCTGCCAAGGAGCTGTCGCTGAACCTGCAGCAGCCCCTGAGCAGCACCTATCGCCACCTCAAGACCCTGCTGCGCTGGGGGCTGGCCCAGGACAATGGCCAGGGCCGTTACCTGCCAGGGCCTGCTTGCCTGCAACTGGCGAAGAAGTTCGACCGCGAAGGCCTGCTGGTGACCCTGGCCAAGCCGGAGCTCAACCGTCTGGCCGAACTCAGCCAGGAAAGCGTCGCGCTGATGGTGCCAAGCAACGGGCAGGCGATCTGCATCGAGCTGGTGGACAGCCCGCAGCCCTTGCGCTGCTGCTACCAGAAAGGCCTGGCGCAGCCGCTGCTGCTGGGCGCCTCGGCCAAGGTGTTGCTGGCCTACATGGAGCCTGAGCTGTGCTTGTCGATCCTGCGCCAGCAGGGCGTCGAGGAGGCGGATTTCGCCGCGCACCTGGACAGCTACGGGGCCATTCGCGCCGCCGGGCATGCGGTGAGCCTGAGCGAGATCGATCTGGGCATCTGGGGTGTCAGCGCGCCCTTGCTGGACAGCCGTGACCGCTTGCAAGGCGCCATCAGCCTCATGGCCCCGGCGTTCCGCGCCGAACAGCGCAGTGAGCGGCTGATCCGCTGGACCCGCGAAGCGGCCCAGCGCCTGAGCGCCCGACTGGATTGAATTGACTGGAGCAAGACCATGATCAGCACCGCCCCCATGCACCTATGGCAGGGTCGTATCGACCTGGCCGAAGGCCTTGCCGCCCGGCGCTGGCACCAGTGGGTGCAGCCCTGGGCCGAACAGCAGCCGGCGGGTATCGCCTTGCTCGGGCTGGCCTGTGACGAAGGGGTCAAGCGCAACCAGGGGCGCACCGGTGCCAGCCAGGGCCCGGCAGCCTTGCG
The DNA here is from genome assembly GCF_014170225.1 of Pseudomonas sp. UME65. Classification (NCBI taxonomy): domain Bacteria; kingdom Pseudomonadati; phylum Pseudomonadota; class Gammaproteobacteria; order Pseudomonadales; family Pseudomonadaceae; genus Pseudomonas; species Pseudomonas sp. UME65. Next base: position 272,688 of record NZ_LZZQ01000011.1, read on the forward strand.
CGCGGCCCTGGCCAACCTGGCCTGGCACGGCACCGGCCCGCTGTACGACGCAGGGGACGTGACCTGCACCGACCACCACCTGGAAAGCGCCCAGCAGCGCTACGCCGAGCGCCTCGGCCTGTTGCTCGAACAGGGGCACCTGGCCCTGGGGCTGGGCGGTGGTCATGAAATCGCCTTTGCTAGCTTCAGTGGCCTGGCCGATCACCTGCGCCGCCAACAGCCCTGCCCGCGCATCGGCATTCTCAATTTCGATGCCCACTTCGATCTGCGCCATGCGCCGCAAAGCAGTTCGGGCACGCCGTTCCGGCAGATCGCCGAATACTGCCGGCAGGCCGGCATGCCTTTCGAGTATTGCTGCCTGGGGGTCAGCGAGTTGAGCAACACCCAGGCGCTGTTCGAGCAAGCCCGGGAGCTCGATGTGCGCTACTTGCTGGACCGGCAGATGCAGGGCTGGAACCTGCCGGCAGTCGAGGCCTGCCTGGACACTTTTCTCGACGGTATCGACGTGCTCTACATGACCCTGTGCCTGGATGTGCTGCCGGCCAGCCAGGCTCCCGGCGTCAGCGCGCCCTCGGCCTATGGGGTGGATGTGCAGGTGGTCGAGCACCTGGTACGCCGTGCTCGGGCCAGCGGCAAATTGCGCGTGGCCGACATTGCCGAACTCAATCCCGGGCTCGACCAGGACCAGCGCACCGCCCGCGTGGCCGCGCGTCTGCTGGCCAGCCTGATTCACTGAGGGGCATACCCCTCGCCGCGCAACACCACAATGACAAGAAGAGATGTTTGCCATGCCGACTTTTGAATTGGACGCGCTGACCACCCTGGCGCTGGCCCTGATCCTGCTGGGGGTGGGAGCCCAGCTGAAGAAACGCAGCCGCTGGCTGACCCAGCTCTGTGTCCCGGCGCCGGTGATCGGCGGTTTCGGCTTTGCCCTGATCGTCTGGCTGCTGCGCGATCAGCAACTGCTGGCGATCAAGCTCGACACCGCGATCCAGACGCCCTTGATGGTGGCGTTCTTCACCACCGTGGGCCTGGGGGGCAGCCTCGGCCTGCTGCGTCGTGGCGGCAAGATCCTGTTCGTCTACCTGGGGGCCTGCTGGTCCCTGGCGCTGCTGCAGAACCTGGTGGGGGTCGGTGCCGCCAAGGCGCTGGGCATCGATCCGCTGCTGGGCATCATGGCCGGTGCGGTGTCCCTGGAGGGTGGCTTTGGCGCGGCGGCGGCCTTTGGCCCGATCGCGGAAAACCTCGGGGCGGTGGGGGCCACCACGGCGGCCCTGGCCTCGGCCACCTTCGGCATGGTTGCCGGCGGCTTGCTGGGCAGCCCGCTGGCGCGCTGGCTGATCGAGCGCAACCGCCTGCAGATCCAGGCCGATCAGGTCAGTACCCTGCAGCACCTGGAAAGCGCTGCCCAGGGTTCGGTGGCGCCTTTGGATGCGCCGACCCTGCTGCGCCTGCTGACCTGCATTCTGCTGATCATGGTGCTGGGTTTCTGGATCGGCAGCGCGCTGAACGAGCACCTGGGCATCGTCCTGCCAAGCTACGTGGGGGCCATGTTCGTGGCGATCATCCTGCGCAATCTCAATGACCGGGCGCGGATCATCGACATCCCCGACAGCGCCGTGAGCACCCTGGGCGACGTATGCCTGGGGGTGTTCCTGACCATGGCCATGATGAGCCTGAAGTTCTGGGAACTGGAACAGCTCGGCCTGCCGCTGCTGGTGATCCTGGTGGTGCAGGTGCTGGTGATGGTGCTGCTGTGCGTGTTCCTGCTGTTCCGCCTGTTTGGCGGCAACTATGACGCGGCGGTGTTGTGTGCCGGCTTTATGGGCCACGGCCTGGGGGCCACGCCCAATGCGGTGGCCAACATGGGCGCGATCTGTGATCACTACAAGGTTTTTTCCTACAAGGCCTTCATCATCGTGCCGCTGTGCGGTGCGGTATTGATCGACATCGTGGCGATCCCGCTGATCACCTGGTTCATCAACGCCTTTGCCTGATCAGCGCCCCAGCGTCAGCTGTTGCCCCGGGCTGTTCGGGGCCGGGCTTGCGTGCTGCAGCCAGTGCAGCAGCAGTGGCCAGAGCCGGCTTTCGAAGCGGCTGTGGAAGAAGGCGAAGTGGCCGATCTCGACCTCACCGATGTCCTCGGGGCGAATGCGCCAGTGGGTGCGCGTGCTGTTGTCGAAGTAGCCCAGTAGCCGCTCGATGGCTGCCACGGTGCCGAAGGGGTCGTCGCTGACGCTGATGGCGAGGATCGGGGCGCTGACCTGGGCGAAGGGCTGCCCACTGCGCTCTGCGGCCAGCCTGCGGCCGCTGGGGCGGCCTTCGTAGCGTGGGTGCGGGGTGGCCCAGTCGCGGACCACCCCGGCGGGGGTGTCTTCCATCCAGCCCAGGCGCTTGCCGGGGAAGTAGCCGTACAGGCGGGTCAGCAGGGGCATCAGCACATGCCACTTGCCCAGCATGCGCCAGCGCTGGGCGGGCACGTAGTCGCGCCAGTAGGCGAACTGCGCCCCCATGGTGGCCGCGCGGCGGATCACCCCGGCGGAGGCCGCCATGCCCAGGGCGCAGCCGCCGAAGCTGTGGCCCACCACGTCGATCGGTTGCCCGGGAAACTCGCGCCGGGCGCGTTGCAGCATGGCTTCGAAATCCAGCGCGCCCCAATCCGACCAGGATGCCTTGAGCCCCTTGAGCGAGGCCGGGCGCGACTCGCCGATGCCGCGGTAGTCGTAGGTCATCACGTCGAAGCCGTTGGCGAACAGGTAGTCGGCGAAGCGAAAGTAATAGCGGCAGCGCACCGAGGTCGCGGCGTTGATGATCACCACTGCGCGCGCCGGATCGGCTTGCGCGTGGCACCAGCTGAAGCCGCCAAGACGGAAACCGTCCGCCGCCACTTCACTGAAGCGTTCACTGGGGCCGGGCGCCGGCTCGGCAGTGGCGGGGCGGGCGGCAGGCAGGTCGGGCGAGGACAGCAGGGACATGGGCGGTTGTTCCTTGGCGGCTGTAACGGGCCGGAGCGACCCCTGGCGTTCAGCGACGATTTTTTTGTGCGCCCATTAATACCCGGGCGATCCACAGCGCGGCAACTGCCAGGGCACCCAGCAACAGGGTGCTGGTGCCCTGCCAGAGCAGCTCGATATAGAACTGGGTGGGCTGCAACGCCTGGCTGTAGGCGAGCTTCGGCCCGGCACGGTTGCTGGTGACGATCTGTCCGTCCAGCAGCGCGCTTACCAGGGTCCAGCCCAGCAGCGCAGTCAGTGCCAGCAGCACGCTGCCGATCAGCAAAAAAAACCAGGCCCCGCTGCGGGTCTTGCCGGGCTGGGGGTGGGGCAGGCGGACTCGGGTTCGCTTCTGGTTCACGAGAGCAGTTCCTTTGCGCCCGGATGGGCGGATGCCTGCAACTTTACTCCCAGGCGGGCCCATGGGAATAATCCGGGCCCGGTCGAGCCCGGGTATCCCTATTCGTCGATGGAGCCTTGAGCATGGAAGTGAAGAACCAGATGAGCCCGGAACAATGCCAGGGCATGGACGATATCCGCCGGGAAATCGATGTCCTGGATCGAGCGGTCATCGCTTTGCTCGGCGCGCGCTTCCAGTACGTACTGGCGGCATCGAAATTCAAGACCTCGGCGGCCACCGTGCGCGCCGAGGAGCGTTTCAAAGCCATGTTGGCCACTCGTCGCGATTGGGCGGCGGCCGAAGGCCTGAACCCGGATGCCATCGAGAAGATGTACAGCGATCTGGTGCAGCACTTCATCGCCGAGGAGATGAAGCATTGGCAGGCGGCGCAGGCTCCGAGCCGAGGGGCTGGTCCCCTAGCCTAGGTACCTTTGGTTAAAGGCCTCACGCCGAATCGATCTAAACCGCCCTGTGTCAGGTTTTACACTCAATAGCAGGAGCTATGGGCGAGCCTGGTTGCACAGGGCGAGCGAGGGTTTTCATTCGGCTTCTGGCCTGAGACATGGCCTGGCCATTCAAGATGAAGCAGGGGAGACCCGGGCGCTGCCGTCCCGGGGCCAGAGGCCTGACGGTGGCGTCCCATTCAGTGGTTCGAGACGAACCCGGGAGTGGTCATCATGAAGTCCTTTTCTATGAGTGTCCTGTCAGGTGTTATCGCGGTGCTGCTATTGGCCGCACCAGTGAGCGTGCGCTCCGCCTCCACCAGCAATGAGCCGATCGACCCGGCTGGCGTGCAATTAGAGCCGCTGCAACAGAACGGCATTTCCTATGTCAGCGGCGGCATCGGCCTGGACGAGTCGCGGGCCATTCAGCAGGCCAAGGGTTACAACCTGCACATGACCTTTTCCGTCGGCTCAGGGAATGAATACACCTCGGATGTCGATGTGCTGATCCAGAACCCGCAAGGGCATCAGCTGTTGAGCCTGAGCGGAGTGGGCCCGATCGTCTTTGTGCAGTTGCCGGCCGGCAGATACCAGGTCATCACCACCCGCAAAGGGCTGGAACAGCGCAGCATGGTCGACATGAAAGTGGCGGCTATGCGCGATCTCAACATCCACTGGAATAACGGTTACTGAGAGAGGGGTGGTGGGGTGGCCGGCGTTGAGCATGGGTGATGCCCAATTCCAGGTCTGAAAACCCTGAATCGAAAGGTTCAGGGTTTTTGCTATTGGCTGGGAGAGGGCGCGCTTGTCTGGTGCGGGGCGATCACATCATTTCCACACAGGCCAAGCCATCATGCGTCACCGCACGCAACGAGCCTGACAGGCGATCCGAATATGAATCTGAGTGTTCTCTATGCATTGGCTGCCGCCGCCTTGTTCGGCGCCAGTACGCCGCTGGCCAAGCTGTTGGGGGTGGATGTTGCGCCGATGCTCCTGGCCGGGTTGTTGTATCTGGGCAGTGGTGTCGGCCTGGCCATTGTTCGTTTCGCTCGGGATCGAGGTTGGCAACGTACGGGGCTGACGGTGCGCGAGTGGCCGTGGCTGATGGGAGCCATCCTCTTTGGCGGCGTGCTTGCCCCGGTCGCCCTGATGTTCGGCCTGACACGGACGGCGGGTGCCACCGCCTCATTGATGCTCAACCTGGAGTCGGTACTCACGGCGTTGCTGGCGTGGGTGGTGTTCAGGGAGAACGCCGATCGACGGATCGTGATCGGCATGATTGCCATCGTATTAGGCGGGATCGTTCTGTCATGGCCGCACCAGAGCGCCACTGCGCATGACTGGACGGGACCGCTGGCGGTGGCTTTCGCCTGCCTTTGCTGGGCCATTGATAACAACCTGACCCGGAAAGTCTCCGCCTCGGATGCGCTGTTCATTGCGGGCAGCAAAGGCTTGGCGGCGGGGGTGGTCAACACCAGCCTGGCGTTGGCCATCGGCGCGCAACTGCCTGCTGTGACCACGCTGAGCCCGATACTGCTGGTGGGGTTTCTGGGGTACGGCGTCAGCCTGGTGTTGTTCGTCCTGGCCCTGCGTGGGCTGGGCAGTGCGCGAACCGGGGCGTACTTCTCCACGGCGCCATTCCTGGGAGCAGTGATCTCGATTCTGATCCTGGGCGAGCCGGTTTCTCTGTGGTTCCTGGTGGCGGCGGCACTGATGGCCATCGGCGTGTGGATTCACCTCATGGAGAATCATGCCCACGAGCATCAGCATGAGCCTCTCGCGCACAACCATCGCCACCGGCATGACGAGCACCACCAGCATGAACACGGCTTTGAGTGGGACGGCTCAGAGCCCCACAGTCATCCCCATGAGCACGCGCCGATCCGGCATAGCCACGCGCACTTCCCCGATATTCATCATCGGCACAAGCACTGAGCGGGCCGGTTACTTTCAGTCACCAGGTGAGGGCTTGCGCTGCTCGGACCTGCTCTTTGCTCTGCGCCGGTCGCTGCCAAATCAGCGGCCGGGCGTAGGAACCCGATCATAAGATGCGTACCAGCACCCAGCGCTTTGGGTGTTGTTTGCTGTCTATGCGTTATGGCAGCTGTACGCGGGCACGCTTCGGCGTGGCCGGATCTTGTGACCGGTTCCTACCCCCGCGTGCAGCTGCCACCTGGCCGGTAGGAAGTTGGGTGGTAGCTCCTCACACACAAGGAGTTTCACCAATGAACGGATATATCCCTCTTCACCACACGCCAGCGGACAACCCCGTCCTGCTGATCAATCCCCATGCGCCGCTGGTCGATCTCCTGGCCTGCGCCGATCAGCGCATACGCGCCCTTCACAAACTGATGAACAGCCTGTCCTGCATGACCGCGCAAACGGCCGACGCCAGCGACCTGTTCCAGATCGCCGACATCGCCGCGCTGCTGCTCGGTGATGGCGTGGCCCTGCTCGATGTGGCTCAGGGGCGGGAGATGGAGCGGGCGGATAAGGCCTTCTGATTGGCGCAGGCGCTGCGCCAGCGCGCCCAGGATCAGTTTGATTCTGGGCGCCCTTGGAGAGCCCGAGAGAGTGTCATGGCGCCTCAAGCGGTGCCGGTATGAACCCTTGCTCTCGAAGCGCCTTGATCATTCCTCTGATGAGGTAGCTGTTGGAGAAACCGATGGTGTATTGCCGGGCGTTGGCGCTGATGGGCAATAGCATGCCCTGGTCCACCAGTTTCTTTATTTGATAGGTCCTTTGTCCGGCAGTCAGCTTGGGCAGTGCCTGGGCGATGTCGCTCGACTTAACAACGCCTGACTTGATCGCTGTGGTCAGTACTGTTTCTTCCGCTGCAGTGATCCATTGTCGATCCCGAGCAAAGGTAATGGCAGGAGCCAGGATGTGCCGGGTCAGGTAGCGATAGTCGGTGAGGCGATTGACCTTTTCCAGGTCGTCCCTAATGCCCTCTAGAACGTAAGTGCACCAGGCCTCCAGCCCGGCCTTGGTTCCTTGGTCCGCGGTGGCGAGCATGGCGTAGTAACGTTCCCGATCATTGAAAAAAACAGCGGTAGGGTTGAGTACACGGCCACCCGTATCGACGTTGAAGCCATATTTCATCAGCTGTGCATAAGTCAGGAGGCGCACCACGCGGCCATTGCCGTTGCCAAATGGGTGAATCCAACCAAACCGGTGATGGGTCAAGGCCACTTTCATCAGGTCGTATTTGGGTAGGTCCTCTCGATTGACGAACTCCACCAGCTCTTGCATGTAGCTGGGCACCATCAGGGCATCAGGAGGTAGGTGGGCGGCCTGAGCGATCTGTACTTCGCCCTGGCGATACGCTCCAGGCGTCTTATCGCCCTCTCGCTCCAGGTCCTGGACGGTCATCGCGTGCAGCTCTCTGATGGTGAGCTCGGTGATTGGTGTTCCCGGGCCAATGGTTTGCTCGATGTAATCCATGGATTTTTCGATGTTCGCCACTTCGCGTAACGGGTCGGTGTCCTGGGCTGTGCCTTCCACCTTGCTCTCGATGTAGTCGGCAAGCGTTGTGTGGTTGCCCTCGATGCGCGCCGAACCCAGGCTTTCCAGGATGTGGAAGATCGTTTTCAGCTGATAGAAGACCGCAGGCGGCGTATCGCCTTCCAATCGCAAGCGCCGAAGGTGCTCAAGCTCGCTCAGCACGTCCACCAGAGGGGAGTCGAAGGATGGGTTTAGCAGCTCAAGTTCGTGATGGAAGAATGCAGGCATTGTGCAAACATCTCGAAAGCCGAAAAAATTATCTATGATTTTTTTGCCATAGGCCCTGTTCTATAGGGGTTCTGCTCGAATATCAAAAGATGATTATCTCAAAATGGTACTTCACTTAAGTGAACGCTTGAGAAAAAGCGAGGCGTGATGCGCTGTGTGGGTGGCGTGATGGTCGCGCAGCGGCTTGGTTGTGCAGGAAAGAAGGCCGGGGTGTCGAGCAGGGGGAAGGGAAGGGCTGAATTGCAGGCAACAAAAAACCCGCACTAGGCGGGTTTTCTGATTGCTTTCACGTGATGTAAACACCACCTGAAAGCTGAAGGTGGTGCCCAGAGACGGAATCGAACCGCCGACACGGGGATTTTCAATCCCCTGCTCTACCGACTGAGCTATCTGGGCAACGGGGCGCATTAAACGGGTTTTTCAGGGGGGCGTCAAGCAAGTTTTGAAAAAAATGTTTAATTATTACCGTCGCTTACGTTCCACCCCCGATTTTCAACAGCTTTACTCAGCCGGTGGCACGTAGCCGTCGGCCTTGGCGTATTCCTCGCCGGAGAAAAATTTGTCCATCTCGCCCTGCAGATATTTGCGGTCTTCGGCATTCATCATGTTCAGGCGCTTTTCGTTGATCAGCAGGGTCTGGTGTTTCTGCCAGTCAGCCCAGGCCTTGGCCGAGACGTGTTCGAAAATATCCTGGCCTTTGGCGCCCGGGTACGGGGGGCGTTCCAGGCCCGGCAGTTCTTCCTGGTACTTGCGGCACATTACGGTGCGGGTCATGACGACTCTCCTGCATTCAAGACTTCGGCCGCGCGTTTGAGCAGTGTTTTCACCGGGGCGGCAAGGCCCAGGCGCGGCGGGGTGGCGAGGTTATACCAGAGCCAGTCGGCCTCGGCGACGTGCAGGGCCGACTCTTCGACCCGGATCAGCCAGGGTTCGATGGCCAGCTGGAAGTGGCTGAAGGTGTGCACCAGCCCGGGCATCTGCTGTTGCTGGCCCAGTTCCAGGGAGTGCTGCAGGGCCAGGTGCTGGATGTCGTCCAGGCCATCCAGCTCCGGCAGGCTCCACAACCCGCCCCAGAGGCCGCTGGAGGGCCGCCGGTAAAGCAGGATGGCGCCTTCGCGGTTGGCCAGCATCGGCATCAGGGTGCGCTTCTGAGGCACTTCCTTGCGTGGCTTGGGGATCGGGTAGCGGGTTTCCAGGCCGAGCATGTGGGCTTCGCAGCCGCGCTCCAGGGGGCACAACAGGCAGCTGGGCTTGCTCCGGGTACAGAGCGTCGCCCCCAGGTCCATCATCGCCTGGGTGTAGTGGTTGACCCGGCTGTGGGGGGTGAAGCGCTCGGCGGCGGCCCACAACTGCCTGGCCACCTTGGGCTCCCCGGGGTAGCCCTCCTGGGCCGTGAAGCGTGCCAGCACCCGCTTGACGTTGCCGTCGAGGATCGGCGCCCGCAGGCCCATGCTGATGCTGGCGATGGCGCCGGCGGTGGACAGGCCGATGCCCGGCAGTTCGGTGAGCTTTTCCACGTCCCGGGGGAACTCGCCGCCGTACTCGGCCATGACGATCTTCGCGGTCTTCTGCAGGTTGCGCGCCCGGGTGTAGTAGCCCAGGCCGGTCCACAGGTGCAGCACTTCGTCTTCCGGGGCTTCGGCCAGGGCCTGCACCGTGGGCAGCGAGGCCATGAAGCGGTCGAAGTAGTTGAGCACGGTGCTGACCTGGGTCTGTTGCAGCATGATCTCCGAGACCCACACCCGATACGGGTTGATGTCCTGCTGCCAGGGCAGGTCATGGCGGCCGTGGCGGTCGTACCAGTCCAGCACCGCCGTTGAAAACGCCTCGGCTCTCATCGCTTGAACAGCCCCTTGAGCGCGTTCTTCAGTTCCGGGCTGACCTTGTCCCCCAGTTTCTCGTCGATCTTTTGCTGCAGGCGGTCACCGGCCAGCTTGGCCGCTACCTGGCCCAGGCCGTCCTTGTCCAGGCGGCAGGCCTTGGCCCCCAGCTCCAGCGGGCCGCGGCAGCGCAGCGGCAGCTCGATGCCGGTAAAGCGCTCGCCCACCTGGCAGGCCGGGTCCGGGTTATCCCGCAGGTCGCCTTCGACAATGATGCCGACCCGGTAGTCCATGCCCAGCACTCGCAGGTCGATGTCGCCGTTGCCGTTCACCGTCATGCCGGGGATGCGCACTTTCAGGTCCGGGTTGCTGGCCACGCCATTGCGCAGCGTCAGGTTGCCCTTGAGCTCCTGGAAGGGCGTGTCCTTGCCCCGTGGCGTGCTGCTGAGGTTCTTGCGGTTGAGCACGGCGATGCCCTGGCACAGCTGCTGTTCGATATTGGCGTTGAGCAGCACGCCGTTGTTGATGACGAAGCTGGCGGTGCCGTTGAGGCTGTCGATCAATGCCTTCTGGCTGTTGCCGCTGCCGCTGAGGTTGCTGTTCAGAGTCACCAGGCCCTTGACCGGAGGATTCTGGCCCTGGCTTTCGAGGATGCGTTCCACCGGCACCCGGTTGATCTTGGTCTGCAAGCTCAACTGCGGTGTGCTCTGGCGCACATCGAGGTTGCCGCTGGCATCGAAGCTGCCGTTGTACAGCTCGCCGCGCAGGCTGGAAAGCTTGAGCAGGCCACCCTGGCCGGAGGCCTTGAGTGCGGCATTCTGGATCGGCAGCTTGTCCAGGGTCAGTTGGCCGAAGTTCAGGTCGGCATCGACGTCGAGTTTGCTCAGGCGCTCCACCGGCAGCAGGCGGTCAGTGCTCCAGGCGCCCTTGGTCGGTGCGTTGGGCAGCGGGGTGCTGCCGGCTCCGGCCATGGCATCGGCTTCGCTGCTCTGCACTTCGGCCTTGCGGGCCGATGCCGCGCTGTTGGCTTCGGCGGACTTGGGCGGCAGGTAGCGGTCGACATTGAAGGTGTCGGCCTTGAGCTGGGCGCGCAGGGATTGCTTGTCGAAGTCCTCGATGGCCAGGCGGCCGCTGAAGGTGCTGTCGTCGAGCTTCAGGTTCAGGTCTTCCAGGGCCAGGCTGGTGGGCGTGCCTTGCAGGCGGCTGACCAGCTCGACCTTGCTCAGGCTGCCTTCACCCATGGCGGGCAGGGTCTGGCCGATGCTGTCGACGAATCTCGCCAGGTCGAACTGGGCAATGGAGATGCCGCCGCTGATCTGCGGGGTCTTGTCCAGGTCGTTGACCTTGAGCTCACCCAGGGCGCGCAACTGATTGAGGGAGACCTTCAGGCCGGTCCACTGGGCAACGTTGGCGGCCTGGTCCAGCAGCAGCTGGCCCTGGGCTGCGAAGGTCAGGGTCTTGCCTTGCAACGGGTCGCCGGCGGCTTCGCCGGACAGGCGCATGTCTTCGAACTGGTAGCGCTTCAGGGCGCGGTCGAAGCGCAGTTCGCCATTGAGTTCGGTGCGCACGCGCACTGCGGGTTGGCTGCTGGCGAGGAAGGCCGTGAGCTTGACCGGGGTGTTGGTGGCTTCGTGAATCGGCCCGGTACTCAGCTGGATGCTTTCGGCGGTGAACTGCTTGTCGGTCTGTTCATCGTTGTACTCAACCCGGGCGTTGTTCACGGTCAGGCTGTCGATGTCCAGGCGGATCGGCTGCGCGGGTTTGTCCGCGCCGGCTGGTGGTTGGCTGGCTTCGCCGGTGCTGGCGGCGGGAGTCTCGGCCTGCTTGTCGGTCGGTGCGGCCTTGCCAATGTCCTGCCAGTTGCCGTGGCCGTCCTTGTTGCGGGTCAGGCGCAGGTTCAGGCCTTCGACACGCACATCGCTCATCTGCACTTCGCGGCGCAGCAGCGGCAACACCCGGACCGACAGGCCGAGCATCTGCAGGTCGGCGAAAGGTTGGGTCGGGTTGGCCAGGGTGGCGACGCCGGCATCGTGCAGTTCCAGGCCCAGCCAGGGGAACAGGCTCCAGCCGATGTCGCCATTGAGCGTCAGCTCGATGTGGGCCTTGTCGCGGGCAATCTGGCGAATCTCGTCTTTGTAGTCGTTGGGATCAAACAGGTGGGTCAGGGCGAAGCCCAGAGCCACGATGATCAGCAACAGCCCGAGAATTACCAGACCCAGGATTTTGCCGAACGCTTTCATGGGCGAGTCCTTGTATGTCGAATTCAAAATTTAGCGGGGGAGTATAGCGCTCTGAACCTGACGACTGGTCACCCATTGCAGTTAGAGGTTTTTTCGTTGTAGCGGTTTTTTTTGGCCAGCGGCCTGGCCTGTGGGCAAAGCAGCTGCGGGAAAAAAGGTGATGTCAGTTTGGTTTTTTAGTTTGTCGCAAATGGTAACCTCTCGCGGTTCGTCCGCCCTTGTGCGACTTAATGTCGCGTCTGCCCAAATGGAGCTTTACTCAATAAAACGACCGCGCCGGTGTGCCAAGGTCGTCGCAGAAGAGTGGCCGATGAACAATTCTAATAATTGGGGGAAACATCCATGAGCACTAGCAACGCGGCGGCCAGTCCGTCCGCTCAGCCAGCGTTCTTGTCCAAAGAACGCATCATCGCCAAGCCCGGTTTCAACCGCTGGCTGGTTCCACCGGCCGCTCTGGCCATCCACCTGTGCATCGGCATGGCCTATGGCTTTTCGGTGTTCTGGCTGCCGCTGTCCAAGGCCCTGGGCGTCAGTGCGCCCGTGGCTTGCGAGCCCGGCATGGGCTTCATCGCGCAGATCTTTTCGTCCCAATGTGACTGGCCGATCTCCATGCTCGGCTGGATCTACACCCTGTTCTTCATCTTCCTGGGGTGCTCGGCGGCGATCTGGGGCGGCTGGCTGGAACATGCCGGCCCGCGCAAGGCCGGTGTGGTTTCGGCACTGTGCTGGTGCGGCGGCCTGCTGATCTCGGCGCTGGGGATCTACACCCACCAGATCTGGCTGATGTGGATAGGCTCCGGGGTCATCGGCGGTATCGGCCTGGGCCTGGGCTATATCTCCCCGGTGTCGACCCTGATCAAGTGGTTCCCGGACAAGCGCGGCATGGCCACCGGCATGGCGATCATGGGCTTTGGCGGCGGCGCCATGGTCGGTGCGCCCCTGGCGGCGGCCCTGATGGGCCACTTTGCAACGCCGACCAGCGTTGGCGTGTGGCAGAGCTTCCTGGTGATGGCGGCCATCTACTTCGTGTTCATGATCGGTGGCGCCCTGGCCTACCGGGTTCCGCCTACCGGCTGGAAGCCTGAGGGCTGGACCGCACCGGCGAAGAAAGCCGCCAATGCGATGATCACCCACCGCCACGTGCACGTGAACGTGGCCTGGAAGACCCCGCAGTTCCGCCTGGTGTGGCTGGTGCTGTGCCTCAACGTTTCGGCCGGTATCGGCATCCTCGGCATGGCCTCGCCCCTGCTGCAGGAAGTGTTTGCCGGCAAGCTGCTGGGCAATGGCCTGACCTTCAGCCAGCTGGACGCCGGGCAACTGGCGCAGATTGCCGCGATTGCCGCCGGCTTCACCGGTTTGCTGAGCCTGTTCAACATCGGCGGGCGGTTCTTCTGGGCGTCGTTCTCCGACTACCTGGGCCGCAAGAACACCTATTTCGTGTTCTTTGCCCTGGGCTTTGCCCTTTATGCGCTGATCCCGAACCTCGGCCACCTGGGCAATATCGCCCTGTTCGTGGCGGCGTTCTGCATCATCCTGTCGATGTACGGCGGCGGTTTCGCCACGGTGCCGGCCTACCTGGCGGACCTGTTCGGCACCCAGATGGTGGGCGCTATCCACGGTCGCCTGCTGACCGCCTGGGCCGCGGCGGGCGTGCTGGGCCCGGTGCTGGTGAACTACCTGCGCGAGTACCAGCTGAGCATCGGCGTCGAGCGCGCTGCGGCTTACGACATCACCCTGTACATCCTCGCCGGCCTGCTGGTGCTGGGCTTTTTGTGCAACCTGCTGGTGCGCCCGGTGGCCGACAAGTACTTCATGACCGATGAGCAACTGGCGGCCGAGCAGGCCCTGGGTCATGACAAGGGCGCTGACAGCAGTGTCGTGCTGGAGTGGAAAGCTTCGTCCGCCAGTCTGCCGGTGGTGATCGCTGCCTGGCTGGTGGTGGGCATTCCCCTGGCCTGGGGTGTGTGGGTGACCTTGCAGAAGACGGCGGTGCTGTTCCATTGATGGCTTCGCCGGCAAGCCCGCTCCTGCTCAGGAGCCGGCTTGCCGGTGCACAAGGTGCCTCGGTCTTGTAGGCCTGGCACCTTCACCAGCAAGTCAGTTTCTACAGTTGTCATGACAGGTACAGCCCCGCAGCCATTGGCTGGCGCCCGTCAGGATATTGTCCATCGTGTTTCTGTTTAGCCGCCGTGGGGCCTATACTATTCGCCTTTTTCGCCCAATGATTTTGCGGAGCTGGTGATGGCCGAACGTAAGGCATCTGTCGAGCGCGACACTCTGGAAACCCAGATCAAAGCCTCGATCAACCTGGATGGCACCGGAAAGGCCCGATTCGATATCGGCGTGCCCTTCCTTGAGCACATGCTGGACCAGATCGCCCGGCACGGGCTGATCGACCTGGACATCGAAAGCAAGGGCGACCTGCATATCGACGACCACCACACCGTGGAGGATGTCGGTATCACCCTCGGCCAGGCATTCAGCAAGGCCATCGGCGACAAGAAAGGCATCCGTCGCTACGGCCATGCCTATGTGCCGCTGGATGAAGCCCTGTCCCGCGTGGTGATCGACTTCTCCGGCCGCCCTGGCCTGCAGATGCATGTACCGTTCACCCGCGCCACCGTCGGTGGTTTCGATGTCGACCTGTTCCAGGAGTTCTTCCAGGGCTTCGTCAACCACGCCAACGTGACCCTGCACATCGACACCCTGCGCGGCACCAACACGCACCACCAGATCGAGACCGTGTTCAAGGCCTTCGGCCGCGCGCTGCGCATGGCGGTGGAGCTGGACGAGCGCATGGCCGGCCAGATGCCGTCGACCAAGGGCGTGCTGTAATGCAGACCGTCGCCGTCATCGACTACGGCATGGGCAACCTGCACTCGGTGGCCAAGGCCCTGGAGCACGTGGGCGCCGGCAAGGTGCTGATCACCAGCGATGCCAGCGTGATTCGCGAAGCCGACCGGGTGGTGTTCCCCGGAGTGGGCGCGATCCGTGACTGCATGGCCGAGATCCGCCGCCTGGGCTTCGATGCCCTGGTGCGCGAGGTCAGCCAGGACCGTCCGTTCCTCGGTATCTGCGTGGGCATGCAGGCGCTGCTCGACCACAGTGAAGAGAACGAAGGCGTGGACTGCATCGGCCTGTTTCCCGGCCAGGTGAAGTTCTTCGGCAAGGGCCTGATCGAGGATGGCGAGCACCTGAAGGTGCCGCACATGGGCTGGAACGAAGTGAAGCAGGCGGTGGACCACCCGCTATGGCACAACATTGCGGACCTGGCGCGCTTCTACTTCGTGCACAGCTACTACATCAATGCCGGTAACGCGCGGCAGGTGGTGGGCAGCGGTCACTATGGCGTGGATTTCGCCGCGGCGCTGGCCGACGGCTCGCGTTTCGCCGTGCAGTTCCACCCGGAGAAAAGCCATACCCACGGCCTGCAGCTGTTGCAGAATTTCGCCGCCTGGGACGGTCGCTGGTAAATGGCGATCAAGAAACCCAAGCCGCCGATCCTGAGCCTCACTGCCGAACAGGAGAGCGAGGCGACGCACAAGATCAAGCGTTTCCTGGAGGATCGGTTCGAGCTCGAGCTGGGCTCGTTCGAAGCGGCGGAGGTTCTTGAACTGTTTACCCGCGAAATTGCTCCGCACTATTACAACCGGGCGATTTTCGATGTGCAGGCGCACCTCAAGGAGAGGTTCGAAAGCATCGAAAGCGACCTGTGGGCGCTCGAGAAAAACTGATTTCCGAGTGAAGCTGAACAATCGAACTTGAAGGTTTGCCAGATGCTGATTATTCCCGCTATCGATCTCAAGGACGGCGCCTGTGTGCGTCTGCGCCAAGGCCGCATGGAAGACTCCACGGTGTTCTCCGATGACCCGGTGAGCATGGCCGCCAAATGGGTTGAAGGGGGTTGCCGGCGCTTGCATCTGGTGGACCTGAACGGTGCCTTCGAAGGCCAGCCGGTCAACGGCGAGGTGGTCACCGCAATCGCCAAGCGCTACCCGAACCTGCCGATCCAGATCGGCGGCGGCATCCGTTCCCTGGAAACCATCGAGCACTACGTCAAGGCTGGCGTGAGCTACGTGATCATCGGCACCAAGGCGGTCAAGGAGCCGGAGTTCGTCGCCGAGGCCTGTCGCGCGTTCCCCGGCAAGGTGATTGTCGGCCTGGACGCCAAGGACGGTTTCGTCGCCACCGACGGCTGGGCTGAAGTCAGCAGCGTGCAGGTCATCGACCTGGCCAAGCGCTTCGAAGCCGACGGCGTGTCCGCCATCGTTTATACCGACATCGCCAAAGACGGCATGATGCAGGGCTGCAACGTGCCGTTCACCGCAGCCTTGGCGGCCGCTACCCGGATCCCGGTGATCGCTTCCGGCGGTATCCACAACCTGGGCGACATCAAGGCCCTGCTGGACGCCAAGGCGCCAGGAATCATCGGCGCCATCACTGGCCGCGCGATCTATGAAGGCACCCTCGATGTTGCAGAAGCCCAGGCTTTCTGCGATTCGTACCAAGGCTGAGGATTCGCCATGGCACTGGCCAAACGCATCATCCCTTGCCTGGACGTGGACAACGGCCGGGTGGTCAAGGGCGTCAAGTTCGAGAACATCCGCGACGCCGGTGACCCGGTGGAAATCGCCCGTCGCTACGACGAGCAGGGCGCCGACGAGATCACCTTCCTCGACATCACCGCCAGCGTCGATGGGCGTGATACCACCCTCCATACCGTCGAGCGCATGGCCAGCCAGGTGTTCATCCCGCTGACCGTGGGCGGTGGCGTGCGCACCGTGCAGGACATCCGCAACCTGCTCAATGCCGGTGCGGACAAGGTTTCGATCAACACCGCAGCAGTGTTCAATCCCGAGTTCGTCGGCGAAGCGGCGCAGCACTTCGGCTCCCAGTGCATCGTGGTCGCCATTGACGCGAAGAAAGTCTCCGGCCCGGGTGAAACCCCGCGCTGGGAGATCTTCACCCATGGCGGGCGCAAGCCCACCGGGCTGGACGCGGTGGAGTGGGCGAAGAAGATGGAAGGCCTGGGTGCCGGCGAGATCCTGCTCACCAGCATGGATCAGGACGGCATGAAAAACGGCTTCGACCTGGGCGTGACCCGGGCCATCAGCGATGCGCTGGGGATTCCGGTGATCGCGTCCGGTGGCGTCGGCAACCTCCAGCACCTGGCCGACGGCATCATCGAAGGCCATGCCAGCGCAGTGCTGGCGGCGAGCATTTTCCACTTCGGCGAATACACGGTTCCCGAGGCCAAGGCCTATATGGCTCAGCGCGGGATTGTTGTGCGGTAGCCACTGGACAGCATGGCGTGCTCACGGCACTCTTGAGCACGCCATGGATTCCGGTAGCCCGTCATGTTCAAACGTCTTCTAGTGGTTGTCGCCAGCGCTTCGCTTGTTCTTTGCGGCCTCGCCCGCGCTGATGAACCCGCCGACACCTCCCTGGTGTTGCTGACGGAAAACTTCCCTCCCTACAACATGGCCAAGAACGGCAAGAACTTCGCCCAGGGCGAGAATATCGACGGCATCGCCGTGGATATCGTCCGTGAAATGTTCAAGCGCGCCGGAATCAATTACAGCCTGACCCTGCGTTTCCCCTGGGAGCGTATCTACAAGATGGCGCTGGAGCAGCCGGGCTATGGTGTGTTCGTCATGGCGCGCCTGCCGGACCGCGAGCCGCTCTTCAAGTGGGTCGGCCCCATCGGCCCGGATGACTGGATCATGCTGGCCAAGGCCGGCAGCACCATCAGCCTCGAATCCCTGGAGCAGGCGCGCAAGTACAAGATCGGCGCCTACAAGGGCGATGCCATTGCCGAGACCCTGACCAAGCAAGGCCTGGCGCCCCAAGTGGTACTGCGTGACCAGGACAACGCCAGGAAGCTGGTGGCGGGGCAGATCGACCTCTGGGCCACCGGCGACCCGGCCGGGCGCTACCTGGCCAAGCAGGAGGGCATCAGCGGCCTCAAGACCGTGCTGCGCTTCAACAGCGCCGAGCTATACCTGGCCCTGAACAAGGACGTCTCCGATGAGGTGGTGGCCAAGCTCCAGGCGGCCCTGGACCAGATGCGCCAAGAGGGGCTGGTGGAGGAGATCATGGGGCGTTACCTGTAGGCGCTTCGCTGGCAAGCCAGCTCCTGTGGCGAAGGCCTCTAGCGATAAACCCCGTTCTTGCCATGCCCGGCCATGGCCTTGTTACTGCGCAGGCTGATCATCGACTTGATATCGATCCACTCGATGCCCTGGGCCTTGAGCCTGGGCAGCTCACGTTCGAGCACTGCCAGGGTCTGTGGATAAGGGTGGCCGATCATCACCGCCGAACCCTGTTTGCGCGCCAGTTTGATCGCGGTCTGCAACTGTTGGCTGATCGCCGCTTCGGTACGTTCGTCATCCAGGAACACATCCCGGGAAACACTGGCCAGGCCGATCTTCTGCGCTTCGGCGGCGGCCACCGTCTGGGCGCTGGTGCGGCTGTCGACGAAGAATTTGTGTCGCCGCTGCAAGTCGCCCATCAGCCAGGCCATGGCCTGGGGCTGGGCGGTCATGCGGCTGCCCATGTGATTGTTGATGCCGCTGGTGTAGGGCACGGCCTGGAAGGCGGCTTCCAGGCGTTTTTGCAGCTCTTCGATGGGCAACTCGGGGTGCCAGGCAAACGGCCCGGTGGCCGGGTCCATGGGCATGTGCAGGATGACGATCTTGCCGGCGCGATGGGCCTCGCGAGCGAATTCGGCAGCGTGGGGCGTGTCGGGCATGATCGCCGTGGTGACCGGGCCGGGCAGGGCCAGTACGCGGCGGTCCCGGGGCAGGTTCTGGCCGAGGTCGTCGATGATCAGGCTCAGGTAGGCCTTGGGCGCAACGGCTGTGGGTTCGGCGGCTTGGGTCGCGAGGGGCAAGAGGCACAGCAGGGTGAGCAGCGGGGCCTGGAGCGAGCGCAACAGCAGTGAGCAGCGGGAAATCATGGGGATCGGGATCAGGCCTTTAGGGGAATGGGCACCCTGGCGGGCGCTTGGCTGGCGAGCCAGCTCCTACGCAAGCCGGCTCCTGTAGGAGCCGGCTTGCCGGCGAAGGGTTCAATCATTTGCCGCGGGTGATGCTCAGCCCCTTGAGCAGGCTCAGGGCCTGGGCCAACTGGTAGTCGTCGTCCTGCGGCATTGGCTTGGCCTTGCTCGCTGCACCACTGGGCTTGTCGGCGCCGCCGTTGCCATTGCCCAGGTGACCCTGCAGGTCGGCTTCCTTGAAGTACTCGCCGTCCTGGGATTCGCTGGTGATCTTGGCGCGGCGCACTTCGATGTCCGGAACGATGCCCTGGGCCTGAATCGAGCGGCCGTTGGGGGTGAAGTACAGCGCGGTGGTGATCTTCAGCGCCCGGTCGTTGTTCAGCGGCAGCACGGTCTGCACCGAGCCCTTGCCGAAGCTGGTAGTGCCCATCAGTACTGCGCGCTTCTGATCCTGCAGGGCACCGGCGACGATCTCCGAAGCCGAGGCGCTGCCGCCGTTGATCAGCACCACCATCGGCACGGCTTCGCTTTCGTCCTTGCCGGTGGCGGAGAAGCGCAGCTCGGAGTTGGCGATGCGGCCCTTGGTGTAGACGATCAGGCCCTTGGTGATGAAGTGGTCGACCACCTCCACCGCGGCTTGCAGCACGCCGCCCGGGTTGTTGCGCAGGTCGAGGATGATGCCGTTGAGCTTCTTGCCGTTGTCCTTGCGCAGCTTGGCCAGGGCCTTGGAGACTTCCTCGCCGGTCTTGACCTGGAACTGGGTGATGCGGATGTAGCCGTAGCCCGACTCCAGCAGCTGGCTCTTCACGCTTTTCACCTGGATGGTGGCGCGGGCCAGGGTCACGTCGAACGGCGTGCCGCCGTCGCGCACCAGGGTCAGGGTGATCTTCTGGCCGATCTTGCCGCGCATCTTGTCCACGGCTTCGGTCATGGTCTGGCCACGGGTCGGCTGGCCGTTGATCTTGACGATCAGGTCGCCGGCCTGGATCCCGGCCTTGGATGCCGGGGTGTCGTCGATGGGCGAGACCACCTTGATGAAGCCGTCCTCGGCGCCGACTTCGATGCCCAGGCCGCCGAATTCGCCGCTGGTGCTTTCCTGCAGTTCGGCGAAGTCTTCCGGGCCCAGATAGGCAGAGTGCGGGTCGAGGTTGCTGAGCATGCCCTTGATGGCATTCTCCAGCAGGGTCTTGTCGTCTACGGGTTCGACATACGCTGCCTTGATGCGGTCCATGACCTCGGCGAAGGTGCGCAGCTCTTCCAGCGGCAAGGGCGCCTTGGTGGTCGCGGCGGTTGCTGCTTGAGCGGTTTCGGCGGCAAACGCCTGAGGCGCTCCGATCACCAGGGCGATCGTCAGGGCCAGCGAGGTAAGGCGGGACAAATGCAGCATGTCGAACGAACTCCTAATTTAGATGCAGCGCTTATCCTTGCGCGTGGCACCACTGTGCCGGGTCGCTGGGGCGGCCCTGCTGACGAATTGCAAAGTACAGCGCAGGAGTGTCCTGTCCGCCACTATTACCGACGGTGGAGATGGACTCTCCGGCCTTGACCACGTCGCCGGCTTCCTTGAGCAGCGTCTGGTTGTGTCCGTAGAGGCTCAGGTAACCGTTGCCGTGATCGAGGATCACCAGCAGGCCGGCGCCGCGCAGCCAGTCGGCGAACACTACCCGGCCACCGTGCACGGCGTGCACCTGGCTGCCGGCGGCGGCGCTGATCATCACGCCGTCCCACTTGGAGCGGGAGTCGTCGCCACGGGTTTCACCAAAGCGTGCCAGTAGTCGACCATCAACGGGCCATGGAAGTTTTCCCCGGGCTGAAGCAAATGCCCCGCCATAGGAAGGGCCGGCGCTGGAAACCAGGGCTCCAGGGCTTGATCTTGCGGGTTTGCGCGGCTCATCGCTGGCGTCGGCCTGAGCCTCACGCAAGCGCTTTTTTTCGGCTTCCTGCTGGGCGATCAGCGCTTTCTGGCGCGCTTCTTCTGCCTCGCGGGCCTGGCGGGCCAGGGTTTCTTCAATGGTTTTCAGGACCTTGGCCAGGTCGGCCTGGTCCTGTTCACGGGCCTTGAGCTTGTCGTCCCGGGCCTTCACGTCGTTGTTCAGCTTGGCCAGGGCCAACTGCCGCTCTTTGCGGACCTTGTCGAGTTCTTCACGCTGGGTGTCGAGGCTGCTCTTCTGCACCAGCAACTGGGCCTGTTGCAGGGAGATGTCCTTTTCCACATTGGCCAGCTGACGCAGGGTTTCGTTGAAATTCTTCAACTGCTCCAGGCGGGCCTGGCTCAGGTAGTCGTAATAGGTCAGGGTGCGGGCGAATTTTTCCGGATTCTGCTGGTTGAGCAGCAGCTTGAGGTACTCCTGGCGCCCGTTCTGGTAGGCCGCGCGGGCCTGGATGGCGATCAGTCGCTGCTGTTCAGTGCGCGCGCTCTGGAGTTTTTTTTTCTCCTCATCGAGTCGCTGCAGCTCGGATTCGCTTTTTTTCAGCTCTTTCTGCAGGGCTTCGACCTGCTTCTCCAGCTTGCCCATCTCGGTCTCGGTGCCGCGCAGGTCTTTCTGCACGCCGGACTTCTCTTCCTGCAGCTTGCCCAGCAGCTTTTTCAGCTCGGCAATGTCCTGACGCGTGGCGTCCAACTGTTGTTGGGTTTGCGCGCGCTCGTCGGCGAAAGCCGGTTGGAGCAGGCAGATCAGAGCAAGGGTAATCAGGGCGCGAAGCATAGAGGCGGGCGACACCAGGGAAAGGGACGGCCTAGTATGCCCGCCCATCGCTGCAAAAAAAACGCCTCAAAGCCAACTGCTTTGAGGCGTTCGTCATAAAAAGCCGTTTCCGGGCCGTTATTGGGCCATTTGCTATCAGCGTGCCGCCGCCGTGGCCTGGGGCGGCGGCGCCGATCAACCTTGTGCGGGCGAACGAGCCTGATGCTGCAGCGCCTGGGTGCCGGCCTTCGCGGCCGAGGCATCCTGGCCGGCCTGGCTGTCTTGCCGGGCCCGCAGGACCACGATTCCCGGGACGTTGTGAACGTACTCCATGAAGGGTGAGTCGATGACCGCGCCCTGGTCCTTTTTCGAGGAGGCGTTGCGCAGGACCGGGCCCTGGGCCGTCTGAATGAACAGCCCGGTATGGGTGACGTCCAGGCCCGAGAGGTGGGTATAGATGCCGATGTAGTCGCCGGTTCGCAGGTGGCTGAGCAGATGCTGGTCAATCAATGCGCTGGGAATGTAGGTGATGTCGCGTTCGGCCACGGGCAGGCCGGGCAGGTAGCGGCCGCCATCGGCCTTTTGATTGAGGCGCTTGGCCACGGTCACCGCGTTCGCACTCAGCTGGGCGGTCACATCCTCGGCCATGGGTTGCCCGGCATGGGCCCAATCGGTGAAGAAGTGGCGGCGGTTGAGGAAGTTGATATCGCCGTTCACGTAGCGAATCTGCACCAGGTTGTTAATGAAGCCGGCCTCGTCGCTGGACTGGCGCAAGGCCTCGACGTAATCCAGGTAGGTGAAGCAGTCCAGGCCCCTGAAGTCGACCACCAGCTTCTCGGCCAGGGTTGCGGAGCCGTGCAGCCGGTTCGCCGCGTAAGGCGTGTGCAGGAACTCCCGGGAAATCAGGTCGTTCATCTGGCCTATGTCGGTAGAGCCCCGAGGAGGCTGGATCTTCAGCAGTGCTTTCAATTTATCGGCGGTCTGAGCATCCATTTCCACCGGGCTGTGTTGCTGTGCGAGGGCACTGGCATCCACCGGCTGTTGAGCAGGAATCTGGCTTGCACAGCCTGACAGGAGGGAGGCCAGAAGCAGCGTAGCCGTCTTGTTCATGGAGATTCTCCCTGCTGTTATTGATAACGATAATCATTATTCAATAAGTGCCCGGCGCTTGTCTGCTTTTACTTCCATGGCCCTGATTCGCCCTGTGCAAGGCCACCATGAAAAACGCCCGACGGTTGCATCGGGCGTTTTTGCCTGCAATGGCGAGCTGGAGGGATCAGTGCGCTGGGTCCACCAGGATCGACGTGCCGGTCATTTCCGCGGGCTTGGGCAGGCCCAGCAGCTTGAGCATGGTGGGCGCCACGTCCGCCAGAACCCCGCCTTCACGGACTTTCAAGGCGCGTTTGCCGACATAGATGAATGGCACCGGCTCGGTGGTGTGGGCGGTGTGGGCCTGGCCGGTGGATTCGTCGGACATCTGCTCGACGTTGCCGTGGTCGGCGGTGATCAGGGCTTCGCCGCCGACCTTTTCCAGGGCGTCGACGATACGTCCGACGCACAGGTCCAGGCATTCCACGGCTTTGACCGCCGCCTCGAACACGCCGCTGTGACCGACCATGTCGCCGTTGGCGTAGTTGACGATGATCACGTCATAACGCTGGTGCTCGATGGCGTCGACGATCTTGTCGGTGACTTCCGGGGCACTCATTTCCGGCTGCAGGTCGTAGGTGGCGACTTTCGGCGACGGGATCAGGATGCGCTCCTCGCCCGGGAACGGCTCTTCGCGGCCACCGGAGAAGAAGAAGGTGACGTGGGCATACTTCTCGGTCTCGGCGATGCGCAGTTGGGTCTTGCCGTTTTTCGCCAAATAGTCGCCCAGCACGTTTTCCAGGCTGCCCGGAGCGAAGGCCGACGGCGCGGGGATGCTGGCGGCGTACTGGGTGAGCATGACAAAGCCGGCCAGCTTTGGCTGGCGCGCACGTTCGAAGTCCTTGAAGTCGTCCTCGACGAAGACCCGGGTCAGCTCGCGGGCCCGGTCGGCGCGGAAGTTCATGAACACCACGGCATCGCCGTCTTCGACCTTGACCGGTTCGCCGATGGTGGTGGCCTTGACGAATTCATCGCTCTCTTCGCGGGCGTAGGCGGCTTGCAGGCCTTCCTGGGCGGTGGCGGCGTTGAACTGGCCCTGGCCGTCGACGATCAGGTTGTAGGCCTGGGCCACACGGTCCCAGCGATTGTCGCGGTCCATGGCGAAGTAACGGCCGATCAGGCTGGCGATGCGGCCCTTGCCCAGGGTCTTGAAGGTTTCGTCCAGCAGTTCGATGGACGATTGGGCGCTTTTGGGCGGCGTATCGCGACCGTCGAGGAAGGCGTGCAGGTAGATCTTCTCGGCGCCGCGCTTGAAGGCCAGTTCGGCCATGGCGATCAGGTGGTCCTGGTGGCTGTGTACGCCGCCGTCGGACAGCAGGCCGAGGATGTGTACGGCCTTGTCGGCGGCCACGGCCTTGTCCACGGCCGCGCAAATGGTCGGGTTCTCGAAGAACTCACCGTCACGGATGGCCTTGGTCACCCGGGTGAAGTCCTGATACACCACGCGACCGGCGCCGAGGTTCATGTGGCCGACTTCGGAGTTGCCCATCTGCCCGTCCGGCAGGCCGACATCCATGCCCGAACCCGAGATCAGGCCGTTGGGCATGCTGGCGCACAAGCGGTCCAGGACCGGCTTCTTGGCCGCATAGACGGCGTTGGATTCGTGGCTTTCGCTGTGACCGAAGCCATCCAGAATCATCAGGACCAAAGGTTTAGGCGTGGTAGTCATGGCGTCCACTCGTGGCTGGATAGGAAAGAGATGAAAGGGAGGTGTTGAAAAAGGGAGTGGCAGTTTAAAGCGAAGTTCCGGTGGAGTCACCGCCGGGCGGGGTTTGGTCGACCCGGAGGGCTGTGTATACTGGCCGACATTTTAACGCCCTGGAACCTCCTTAGATGGTTGCTCACCTGATTCAATTCGCCACTGAACACTACTTGCTCGTCGGCGCCTTCGCCATCCTGCTGGCTCTGTTGATCGCTCATGAATTGAGCCGCGGTGGCCGCAGCCTCAGCACCCGTGAACTGACCGCGCTGGTCAACAGCGAGCAGGGCGTCGTGATCGATATCCGTCCATCCAAGGACTATGCCGCCGGCCATATCGTCGGTGCACTGAACATTCCCCAGGACAAGCTGGCCGCCCGTGTCGGCGAGCTGGAGAAGCACAAGGCCAAGACCATCATCCTGGTGGACGCCCAGGGCCAGCACGCCGGCACTCACGCCCGCGAGCTGCTCAAGTCCGGTTTCACCGCGGCCAAGCTGTCCGGCGGCGTGGCCAGCTGGAAGGCCGATAACCTGCCATTGGTGAAGTAATGTCCAAGGTCATCGTCTACTCCAGTGATTACTGCCCTTACTGCTCGCGCGCCAAGCATCTGCTGGCGAGCAAAGGCGTAGCCTTCGAAGAGATCAAGGTCGATGGCAAGCCCCAGGTACGCGCCGAGATGGCCCAGAAGGCCGGGCGTACGTCCGTGCCGCAGATCTGGATCGGCGCCACCCACGTAGGTGGCTGTGATGATTTGTTCGCCCTGGAGCGTGCCGGCAAGCTCGACGCGCTGCTAGCGGCCTGAAATTCCTAGGTTCGTATGGAAACTCGCCGAGCCTGTTTTTAACGCAGCATGGTCGAAGCGCAGGCAGTTTGCGTACAGAACCTAACCCTATAGACCCAAGATCAAGAAGGATCATGAGATGACTGACCAACAGAACACCGTTGCCGACGACGAAAGCGCACCGCAATTCTCCCTGCAGCGTATCTACGTGCGTGACCTGTCCTTCGAAGCGCCGAAAAGCCCGGCGATCTTCCGTCAGCAATGGGAACCTAGCGTCGGCCTGGACCTCAATACCCGCCAGACAGCGTTGGAAGCCGACTTCCACGAAGTGGTGCTGACCCTGTCCGTGACCGTGAAGAACGGCGACGAAGTGGCCTTCATCGCTGAAGTCCAGCAGGCCGGTATCTTCCTGATCAAGAACCTGGATGAGGCTTCCATGAGCCACACCCTGGGTGCTTTCTGCCCGAACATCCTGTTCCCTTACGCTCGTGAAGCGCTGGACAGCCTGGTGACCCGCGGTTCGTTCCCGGCGCTGATGCTGGCCCCGGTGAACTTCGATGCGCTGTATGCCCAAGAGCTGCAACGCCTGCAGTCCGCTGGCGAAAACACCGTTCAGTAAGTGCTGGTTGCGGTACGAAAAAAGCGCCTGTAACGGCGCTTTTTTCATGCTCGGGCAAAACCTGTAGGAGCGGGCTTGCCCGCGAACCCCTGGCCCTACTTGAACCCCAACTGTCTCCAGCCTTCATAGACCGCCACGGCCACGGTGTTGGACAGGTTCAGGCTGCGGCAGCCTTCGCGCATGGGCAGGCGCAGGCGCTGTTCGCCGGGCAGGGCGTCCAGCACGTCCGCCGGCAGGCCCCGGCTCTCGGGGCCGAACAGGAAGGCGTCGCCCTCCTGGAAGCTGGCGTCATGGAAGGGGCGCGAGCCCTTGGTGGTGAAGGCGAACAGGCGCGGGTGGCCGAGGCTTTCCAGGCAACTGGCAAGGTCGGCATGGCGTTGCAGGGTGGCGTATTCGTGATAGTCGAGGCCGGCGCGGCGCAGGCGCTTGTCGTCCATTTCGAAACCCAGCGGCTCGATCAAATGCAGGTGGCAGCCGCTGTTGGCGCACAGCCTGATAACGTTGCCGGTATTCGGCGGAATTTCTGGTTGAAAGAGGATGACGTGAAACATGCACGGCTCCGAAGAGAAAGACAGACTGCATTCTACGCCTGAAGCGTACTCGCGACCGAAGCTAATGCTGCGGGTGTTCGGCTCCCTGGCGATTGTCGGGGTGATGGTAGGGCTGATGATCGGCCGCCTGACCCAGCCTGATCCGGTGGCGTTGCAGCAGGTCGAGGTGGCGCCCGATGGGCTGGTGCTGTGGTTCAACCATGAGCCCAAGCTCCATGGGGAGCACATCGATGGCACCGTGGCGCTGCTGTTCGATGCCCAGGGGCAGGCACAGAAGGGCCAGTTGCAGGTCAATCAGCGCAATGTGAACTGGCGGGTGCGCCGGGCGGACCAGGGTCTGCTGCTGAACCTGGTGGCCGCGCGGCCGCTGCGGGGCCAGTGGGACGGGAGCGAGGTGGAGGGGCGCTGGCGCCTGGCGATCCACTTGCGGGAGGAATAAAAGAGGGAAACCCCGGCCTGCCTGTACCAAGGCCCCCAAAAGCGGGAGGGGCTGAGCGCCACGAGGGCGATGAGTCCCGGTGTAAAGAAGGGGATTCCCGGCCTGCCTGTACCAGGGTCCCCAAAAGCGTGGCCCGTCGCGATGCGCGGGATGGGCCGGGTATTAAAGAGGGAAGTCCCGGCCTGCCTGTACCGGGGTTCCCGAAAGCCTGGCCCGTCGCTGTGAGCGGGGTGGGCCTGGTGTTAAAGAGGGAAGTCCCAGCCTGCCTGTACTGGGGTTCCCGAAACCATTGGCCGTCGCGATGTGCGTGCCGAGCCTGGTGTTAAAGAGGGGAATCCCCGGCCTGCCTGTACCAAGGTCCCCGAAACTGGGTAGTGACTGGGTTATTGCAGGTGGCGTGCCAGTTTTGGCTGCAGAGGCGTTGATTGCTGGGATAAAAAGCCGAAAGCCCCGTAATCCGGGGCTTTTGCGTTTTCGACGGAGGGCTTTTCAGAGCTGAGGCCCGGGTTGTACCCGGGCTGGATGGCACTGCAGCGCGCCTTCGGGCAGTGCATGCACCCCATCCTGGTGCACGCACATCCTCATCGTAGGAGCCGGCTTGCCGGCGAAAGCGCCTGTGGGCGCACTGCAAGGCTCAAGGGCCTCTTCGCTGGCAAGCCAGCTCCTACATGCCGCGGCCGGGGCTTCAGCCTTCCTCGCCTTCATCCTCGTCGCCACCGTCGACCTTCATCCCCAGCTCCTTGATCTTGCGGGTCAGGGTATTGCGCCCCCAGCCCAACAGGACCGCGGCATCGCGGCGGCGGCCGGCGGTGTGCTTGAGGGCGGTCTCGATCATGATCCGCTCGAAACTCGGTACCGCGCTGTCCAGCAGGTTCGATTGCCCGCGGGCCAGGGCCTGGTCGGCCCATTGGCGCAGGGCCTGTTCCCAGTTGGTGACCGGCGCTGAATCCTGGGGCAGGCTCAGCAACTCCGGTGGCAGGTCGCTGATATGCACCTCGCGACCCGAGGCCATGACGGTGATCCAGCGGCAGGTGTTCTCCAGCTGGCGCACGTTGCCCGGCCACGGCAGGTTCTTCAGGTATTCCTCGGTTTCGTTTTTCAGCAACTTGGGTTCCACCGCCAGCTCCTGGGCGGCGCGGCTGAGGAAGTGCCTGGCCAGGGTCGGGATGTCTTCGCGACGGTCCGACAGGCGCGGGATATGGATGCGGATCACGTTGAGGCGGTGGAACAGGTCCTCACGGAACTTGCCGGCGTGCACCAGGGTTTCCAGGTTCTGGTGGGTCGCGGCGATGATGCGTACATCGACCTTGACCGGGGTATGGCCACCGACCCGATAGAACTCGCCATCGGCCAGGACCCGCAGCAGGCGGGTCTGGGTGTCGGCTGGCATGTCGCCGATCTCGTCGAGGAACAGAGTGCCGCCGTCGGCCTGCTCGAAGCGCCCGCGCCGCAGGTTGGCCGCGCCGGTGAACGCGCCCTTTTCATGGCCGAACAGCTCGGATTCCATCAGGTCCTTGGGGATCGCCGCCATGTTCAGGGCGATGAACGGCGAAGCCGCCCGCGGGCTGTGGCGATGCAGGGCATGGGCTACCAGCTCCTTGCCGGTGCCGGACTCGCCGTTGATCAGCACTGTGATGTTGGAGTGGCTCAGGCGCCCGATGGCGCGGAACACCTCCTGCATCGCCGGCGCTTCGCCGATGATCTCCGGGGTGCGAGCCAGGGTCGGGGCCACTTCCAGGCCTTGCTGTTCCTGGGCGTGCTGATTGGCGCGCTTGACCAGCGACACCGCTTCATCGACATCGAACGGCTTGGGCAGGTATTCGAAGGCACCGCCCTGGTAGGAGGCGACAGCGCTATCCAGGTCCGAATGCGCGGTCATGATGATCACTGGCAGGCGCGGGTGCTGCTCGCGAATCCGTGCCAGCAGGTCCAGGCCACTGGCGCCGGGCATGCGAATGTCGGAAATGATCACGTCCGGGGCCTGGCGGGCCAGGCGGCTCATCACCCCGTCGGCGCTGTCGAAGCTCTGGGTGGTCATCCCTTCCTGCTGCAAGGCTTTTTCCAGGACCCAACGGATAGAACGGTCGTCATCGACGATCCACACGGTTTCACTACGGCTCATGTCGATGGGGCTCCTTGTTCCAGTGGCAGAAAGATCGAGAACGTGGTGTGGCCGGGATGGCTGTCACATTCGATCAGACCCTGGTGCTGGCTGATGATGTTCTGGGTGATGGCCAGGCCCAGCCCGGTACCGTCCGGGCGGCCGCTGACCATGGGGAAGAAGAGGGTGTCCTGCAGTTCCGCGGGGATGCCCGGGCCGTTGTCGATGATCTCGATCTTGCTCACCAGGCGATGGCGCACGTGGCCGATGGTGAACTGGCGCATGGTGCGGCTGCGCAGGGTGATGCGCCCCAGGCGCATTTCATTCTGGCTGCTGATGGCCTGCATGGCGTTGCGCACGATGTTGAGCACCGCCTGGATCATCTGTTCGCGGTCGATCAGCACGTCGGGAATGCTCGGGTCGTAATCGCGCACCAGGGTGATACAGCCCTGGCTTTCGGCTTCCACCAGGCTGCTGACCCGCTCCAGCACTTCATGGATGTTGGTCAGGGCCAGGGATGGCAGCTTGTTCGAGCCGAGCATGCGGTCCACCAGGTTCCTCAGGCGGTCGGCTTCTTCGATGATGACGTTGGTGTAGTCCTTGAGGCTTTCCTCGGGCAGCTCCCGGGCCAGCAACTGTGCGGCGCCGCGAATGCCCCCCAAGGGGTTCTTGATTTCATGGGCCAGGCCGCGCACCAGCATCTTGCTGGTTTCCTGCTTGGACAACTGGGCCTCTTCCTTGGTGATCCGCAGCAGCCGGTCCCGGGGGTGGACTTCCAGCAGCAGCAAGGTGTCGCCGTTGCTGAGGATCGGCGTCACCGCGTAGTCGACGGTCAGGGTCTGGCCGGTCAGTGCGGTGAGCATGGCTTCGCGCTTGGTGAAGGGGTGCGCCTGCTCCACCGCCTGGCGCAGGGAGCTCAGGGCCTCGGCGGATTCGGTGAACAGCTCGCTGATGAATTGCCCATGGCTGCGCTGGCCGCTGATGGCCAGGAGCATTTCCGCCGCCGGGTTCATGTACTCAAGGCGCAGGTCGGCATTGAGCAGGATGGTGGCGGTGGTCAGGTTGTCCAGAAGCAGGCGGTGCAGTGGGTCGCTGATGGTCATGGGTAGATGGTGACCTCTTTTGAAGCAAGACAATCCGGGGCCGGTCCCGAAGTGCGCGCGCGGCTAAGGCGCTGTGGTGGAGAAAATGCAAAAACCAAACCAAGGCTCCGAAAAGAAGCGCGCATGCCCTGAAACAGGCGTTTGAAGCCTGGTTCTGTGGCGTTTTGCCAGCTCTGGCGGGTATTTTCGAACCAAAATGGGCTGGTATTGGCACCTGAGTGCAAGGCATTGCACCAATATAGTGCATGAATCTGAGCGGCGCTCGATGGGCGTGCCTTGATAGAAGAATCAACGCCCGTTTTTCAGCGGCGCGGGGCAAAGGGCGGGTTTAGAGTGCTCGAACCCGATGCTTCAAGGTTTAGGATGCGGCCATGGAAAATGCCCCTCTGCTGTTCCAGCTTCCCGATGACGACACCCTGTACCAGGCGCTGCTGGCCCGGGACCCGGCCTATGAAGGCTTTGCCTTTGTCGGGGTGAAGAGCACCGGCGTGTTCTGCCGCCTGACCTGCGCTGCACGCAAGCCCAAGCGCGAGAACACGGTGTTCTTCGGCTCCATCAAGGGTTGTGTCGAAGCAGGGTTCCGCGCCTGCCTGCGCTGTCGTCCGCTGGAGCGGGCCGGGGTCCAGGAGCCCTGGGTGCAGACCTTGCTCGAGCAGTTGGGCCGCGACCCGGAACGCCGTTGGTACGAGGACGACCTGGTCGTCCAGGGGCTGGACCCATCCACCGTGCGCCGTGCGTTCAAGCGCTATTTCGGCGTCACCTTCCTGGAAATGGCGCGCCTGCGTCGCATGGGCCAGGGCATGCAGCAACTGGCCTCGGGAGAGCCGGTGATCGAGGCGCAGATCAGCGCCGGCTTCGACTCCGACAGCGGCTTTCGCCACGCCTTCAGCCGCCTGGCGGGCCAGCCGCCGTCCAACTTGCGGGGGCGGGAACTGCTCAAGGTCGATTGGTTGCAGACCCCGATCGGCGTGATGCTGGCGGTGGCCGACGCCCAGGTCCTGCATCTGCTGGAATTCTTCGACCGCCCGGCACTGGCCAATGAGTTGCAGAACCTGCAGAAGAGCAGCGGTTCGAGCATAGGTTTCGGGCGTTTTGCCCCCATCGACCAGATCGAGGCCGAACTGCAGCGTTACTTCGCCGGCGAGGCGGTGCACTTCGCCACACCGCTGGCGATGAGCGCCTCGCCCTTTACCCGTACCGTCTGGCAGGCGTTGCGGGCCATTCCCCTGGGTACCACCTGCAGCTACGCCGAGGTGGCGCGGCAGGTTGGCTCGCCCTCAGCGGTGCGCGCGGTGGCCCGGGCCAATGCCGCCAACCAGATTTCCATTGTCATTGCCTGCCACCGGGTGATTGGCGCCGATGGCTCCCTGACCGGCTATGGCGGTGGTCTGTGGCGCAAGCGCTGGCTGCTGGAACATGAGCGGCGCCTGCACCACTTGCAGGGTGCATCAGCGAGCGGGCTGTAGCTCGCTGCCGGGCACCGGGTCGGGCCGGGAAACCTTATCCACAGGTGGCTGGGCGCCAGTCTGGCGCGCCAGTTCGTCGGCATCCGCCTGTTCCGCCGTGGACAGTTCGGCGGCGTTATGGCCGATGCGCTTGAGCAGGGCCAGCATGCATGCCAGCGAGACCAGGGCGTAGCAGGCCGAGGCGATGGCCACGCCGATGATGCTGCCGGTGCCATTGAGGATGCTCTGGGCCAGCACCGGCGTGGCGCCGCCCACCAGCAGTGAACACAGCTGATAGGAGATCGACAGTCCGCTGTAGCGCACCCGGGTCGGAAACGCCCGCGCCAGGATGCCGCCCACCGCGCCATAGAACATCGAGTGCGGCACCGTGGCCAGGCACATGCCCAGCACCGCGATCCAGTAGTGACCGGTCTCCACGGCGAAGAACATCGCCGGCATCAGCAGCAGCTCGGGCACCACCATCAGCACCATGGCCTTGCGCATGTCCATGCGTGAAACCAGCACCGCACCCAGGGGCTGGGTGATGAACTGCACCACCAGGGCGATGACGATCACGCTGAGGAAGCTGCCCTGGCTGTAGCCCAGCTCCTTGGTGGCCCAGGACAGGGCGAAGGTGCTCTTGAAATAGGTGACGTGGATGATCGGCAGCACCCCGGCCCCCAGCAGTACCAGGCGCCAGTGGTCGCGCAGGACTTCGAGAATCGGCAGCTTGACGGTCTTTTTCTGCTCCATCAGGCGCTTCATGTCATCGGATTCTTCCAGCTTGAGGCGGATGACCATGCCGATGATCACCAGCACCGCCGACAGCAGGAACGGAATGCGCCAGCCCCAGAGCAGAAAGTCCGGAGTCGGCAGGGCGCTGAGGCCGAAGAACACCAGGGTTGCCAGCAGGTTGCCGGCCGGCGAACCCTGCTGGGCGAAGGCGGCATAGAGAATGCCCTTGCCCTTGGGCGCGCTTTCGCTGGCGATGAGGATCGCCCCGCCCCATTCGCCGCCCACCGCGATGCCCTGGATGATGCGCAGGGTCACCAGGGCGATGGGGGCCCAGACGCCGATCTGCAGGTAGCTGGGCAGCAGGCCGATGCAGGTGGTGGCCAGGCCCATCATGATCAGGGTGATCACCAGGGTGGTCTTGCGGCCGATCTTGTCGCCCATGTGGCCGAAGATGATGCCGCCGACGGGGCGGGCGATGAACCCGGCCCACAGGGTCAGGAAGGACAGCAGGGTGGCCGTGCCGGGGGGCAGGTCGGCGGGAAAGAACACCTTGCCGAACACCAGGGCGGCGGCGATGCCGTAGGCGTAGAAGTCATACCACTCGATGGTGGTGCCGATGAATGAGGCGATACCCGCCTTGCGGGCTTTCTTGTGGGCAGCGGCATCCTGGGCAGCGTTCATGTTCAATTCCTGCGTTTTTATTGTTATATGCGCCCCTGATCGGGCGCATGGACCTCTGGCAAGGTCCGACCGCTGGGAGCCTATACAGGCAGGAATCGAAAAATATAATGATTAAATCTTATGGTTTGATACGTGATTGCGTATCGCGCCCCAACGCTCAGCGCCCTCCGGCGGCCGGTTTGATCAGGGACTTGAGCAGCCCGAGAAAGCTTTCGGCCGCCGCCGAAGGCTTGTCCTCCAGGCGGATCGCCTGGATCTGCGAAGGCGCGCCGGAGCCTTCGAGCTCGCCGTAATGCACGCCCGGCTGGCCGAGCATGGCCAGGGTCTGTGGCACCAGCGCCACGCCCATCTCGTGGGCCACCATTGCCACCACCGTTTGCCATAGCCGCGTCTCGTGGCGAATGCGCGGGCTGAACCCGGCCGCCACGCAGCGGGAAATGATCAGGTCGTGGTAGTGCGGCGAGACCGCCCGCGGAAACAGGATGAAATCGTCATTGGCCAGTTGCGCCAGGTCGATCCGCGCCTGGGTGGCCAGCGAGTGGCTCTGGGGCAGGCAGCAGAGGAACGGCTCGGCCAGCAGCGGTTCGCTGTGGATGCCGGCGGCGAAGGTGCTGCCATGGACGAAACCGATGTCGATCTGGCCGCGTTGCAGGGCCTGGGTCTGGTCGGCACTGTTCATTTCCATCAGCACCACTTCGGTTTCCGGGTATTGCTGTTCGAAGGCCTTGACCGCCTCGGGCAGCCCGCGGTGCAGGATCGAATTGACGAAACCCAGGCTCAGGCGCCCGGCAAAGCCTTCTGCCGAGCGCTGGGTCAGGTGCCGCGCCTGGTCGGCACGCAGCAGCAGGTAGCGGGCCTCGTCCAGCAGAACCTGGCCGGCGTTGGTCAGGCTCACGGATTTGTTGTTGCGATTGAGCAGTTGGACTTCCAGTTG
The DNA here is from genome assembly GCF_014170225.1 of Pseudomonas sp. UME65. Lineage (NCBI taxonomy): Bacteria > Pseudomonadati > Pseudomonadota > Gammaproteobacteria > Pseudomonadales > Pseudomonadaceae > Pseudomonas > Pseudomonas sp. UME65. Next base: position 306,234 of record NZ_LZZQ01000011.1, read on the forward strand.
CCCCTCAAGCTTCTTGATGTCGAAACTCAGGGCCGGCTGGGAAATGCACAGACGGTTCGCGGCCCGCCCGAAATGCAGTTCTTCGGCTACCGCGACGAAGTAGCGCAACTGTTTGAGGTCCATGGCGACTCCGGTTCTACGATATGGATTTCTTATCGTAGTTGATTAATTTTGTATTAGATACTTATCGATGGCGGCTCTAGTCTCGGCCTACAAAAAACAGGAGACGCGCCATGACCGCCGAGCCCCGCCCCATTGAAGACAGCCTCAACATCCCCGACAGCCGCGGCATCAACCTGTTCGAGTGCGACGCCGGCCTGGCCGCGCTGCTCCAGGTCTACCTGCCCTCGGCGGTCTACCAGCAGTGGTTGCCCACCTTGCAGCACCTGGGCGCCCGGGCCGGTGGCGAGCTGGATGTGCTGGCCCTGAGCGCCGACAAGAATCCCCCGGTGCTGCAACCGCGTACCCGCCGCGGCGAGAACCTGCAAAGCATCGCCAAGCATCCGGACTACGTCACCCTGGAACGGGTGGCCTTTGCCGAACTGGGGCTGGCTGCCATGAGCCACCAGCCCGGAGGCCCGCCGCCGCTGATCAAGTACGCCCTGACCTACCTGTTCGTCCAGGCCGAGTTCGGCCTGTGCTGCCCGGTGAGCATGACCGACTCCCTGACCCGCACCCTGTGCAAGTTCGGTACGCCGGAACTGGTGGCGCGCTACCTGCCGCAGTTGCAGTCCCAGGATTTCGAGACGCTGTCCCAGGGGGCGATGTTCATGACCGAACAGGCCGCCGGTTCCGACGTTTCGCGCACCGAAACCCGGGCCCGGCTGGAAGATGGCCAATGGCGCCTGTTCGGTGAGAAGTGGTTCTGCTCCAACCCGGATGCCGACCTGGCCATGGTCCTGGCGCGCCCGGAAGACGCACCACCGGGCATGGCCGGGGTGACCCTGTTCCTGTTGCCCAAGGTGCTGCCCGACGGCTCGCGCAACCACTACCGGATCCAGCGCCTGAAGGACAAGCTGGGCAGCCGCTCGATGGCCAGTGGCGAGATCACCCTGGAAGGCGCCACGGCCTACCTGATCGGTGAGGTCGGCCGCGGTTTTCAGCAGATGGCCGACATGATCAACATGTCGCGCCTGTCCAATGGCGTGCGCGCGGCGGGGCTGATGCGCCGGGGGCTGAGCGAGGCGTTGTACATCGCCCGCCAGCGCCGGGCCTTCGGCAAGCACTTGATCGAAATGCCGCTGATGCAGCGCCAGTTGCTGAAGATGATGCTGCCCACCGAACAGGCGCGCTCGATGTTCATGCAGATCGCCAGCTTGCTGCCCCGGGCCGATGGCGGCGATGAGACGGCGCGCAAGTGCGTGCGGATCCTCACGCCGCTGATCAAGTTCCGCGCCTGCCGTGATGCCCGCCGGGTGACCGGCGATGCCATGGAAGTGCGCGGTGGGGTTGGCTATATCGAGGAGTGGAGCGATGCCCGGCTGGTGCGCGATGCGCACCTGGGGTCGATCTGGGAGGGCACCAGCAACATCGTCGCCCTGGACATTGCCCGGGCGGTGACTCGGGAGCAGGCGCTGGAGCCATTGCAGGGCTATCTGGCCGGGCTGCTGGCCGAGGCCGATTTGCCACCGGCGAGCCGCCGGCTGTTCGATTCGGCCCTGTTGCGCACTGTGACCGGCTTCCATGCTGTGGCGCAGCAGCGCCGGGACGAGCACGTACGGCAGGTGGGCAGCGTTCTCTATCACCTGGCCAGCGCCATCTTCATGGCCTGGGAGGCCGCGCGCCAGGGTGCGGACCGTCGGCGCCTGGCCCTGGCTCACCTGGTGCTGGTGCACAAGGTGTTGCCGCGCGATCCGTTGGGCCTGGAGCCGGTGATCGATGCCGAGCTGCTGGTGCGCCTGGCCAATGAAAGCCCGCTGTCCCAGGCCCAAGCCATGCAATTGCTGCCGGCCTGAATGGCCGTCCTTGTCCGATCTGCCGGAGTACATCCATGACGTTTGCCCAAGGCGCCCTGGCGGGCGTGAAAATCATCGATCTCAGCCGTGTGCTGGGCGGCCCCTACTGCTCCCAGGCCCTGGCCGACCACGGCGCCGAGGTGATCAAGCTGGAACCTTTGAGTGGTGATGAGACCCGGGGCTGGGGGCCGCCTTTCGAAGGTGACGACGCGGCGTATTTTCGCGGCATCAACCGTAACAAGCAGGGGATCGCCGTCGACCTGTCGCGCCCCGAAGGCCTGGCCCTGCTGATGCAGTTGCTGGAAGGCGCCGACGTGCTGATCGAGAACTTCAAGCCGGGCACCCTGCAGCGTTGGGGCATCGGTTACCAGGAGGTGCTGAGTCAGCGTTTTCCGGCGTTGATCCACTGCGGGATTTCCGGCTTTGGCGCCGATGGCCCGCTGGGCGGGCTACCGGGTTACGACGCGGTGATCCAGGCCATGGCCGGGCTGATGAGCGTCAACGGCGAAGGCGACGGCGGGCCGTTGCGCATCGGCCTGCCGATTGTCGATATGGTCACCGGCCTTAATGCCCTGGCGGGGATTCTCCTGGCCCTCAACGAGCGCCAGCGCAGCGGCCTCGGGCAGTCACTGGACATCTCCCTGTACGACTGCGGCGTGTCCCTGCTGCACCCGCACCTGCCGAACTACTTCGCCGCCGGCAAGACGCCCAAACGCACGGGCAACGCCCATCCCAACATTGCTCCCTACGACAGCTACCGCACTGCTGGCGAGCCGATTTTCCTGGCGGTGGGCAACGACCGCCAGTTCACCCGGCTGTGCCAGGAACTGGGGGCCGGCGCGTTGCTGGAGGACCCGCGCTTTACCGACAACGGCCAGCGCTCGGTCAACCGCGAGGCCTTGAAGCAGCAACTGGAGCATTACCTGTCGGCACACGACGGCGCGTTGCTGGCCCCGCGGCTGATCGGCCTGGGGGTGCCTTGTGGTTCGATCGCCACCGTCGACCAGGTGGTGGCTCATCCCCACACCCGGCATCGCGGGTTGCTGGTGGAACTCGATGGCTACCGGGGCATAGGTTCGCCGGTGAAGTTGTCGCGCACGCCGGCCAGCTACCGTACGGCGCCGCCGAGCCTGGGGCAGGACACCCGGGCGGTATTGCAGGGGCTGGGCCTGGATGAACCGACCATCGCCGCACTGCTGGCCAGCGGCGTGGTGCACGGTTGAGGCTCAGGGGCGGCGGGCCCGCAGCAGAGTGAAGCTGATGGCCGGGCTCTGTTGCAGGACCTTGTCGCCAGCCAGCACCTGCACCGCCAACCGGTGCTGGCCACGGTCGATATTCACCAGTTGCAGCTCGGGCCCCTGGCCGGCCTGGCCATAGGGCTGGCCATCCAGCAGCAGGCGCAGACGGTGGCCGGGCCGCAGGCTGGGCTGCAACTCCACCTGCACGCTGAAACTGCCGTTGTTGGCGCGCAAGGCACCGTGCTCCGGTACGCCGCTCAGTTGCAGCCGTTCGTAGGCCAGAAGGGTGCTGGCAGGTTGTGCTGCCGGCGTATGTGGCGCCGGTGTGGCCGGGCTGGGGAGGCGATTCGGCGCGGGCGTTTCAATCTGCCGGTACGAGGTTCCCGGCGGCTGGTCGCTATAGGCGCGATTACCGGCCGAGTCGGTGTACTGGTAGATCTGCGCGCCGGCTGGCAATGCGCTGATCCACAGCAGGCAAGCAATGACGAGGTGCATCTCGCTGATCCTGGCGGGTGCCTGAAAGGCTCCAGCATAGGGTGCTGCTGCGCGTGGCACAGGCGTGGTTAACCTTTGAACACACATAACTCTGCCGTGGCACGAACCATCGCCAGTCGTCGCAGTGGGTCGCTGCTGCTGGCCTGATTGGCCCGGGCCAGCCATTGCGGGCATTGGCGGTCGGTGCGCTGCGGGCTGAAGTCGGCCAGTTGCTGCAGCAGGCGTTTTTGTAACTGATCAAGTTGGGGGCGGATCTGCCCGGCCAGGTCCTGGCGCGGAGTGTCCGGTGCCCGGCCTTGCAAGTGCCAGGTCGAGAGTCGGGCGTATTGCACCAGCTTGTTGGCTTCGATCTGGGCGGCGAAGAACTGCCCAACCGTTTCTTCGCTCAAGTGATAGGTTGCGGCCTGGGCGGTTGCCCCGGCGATCACCTGTTGTTCCCGCGGGCGGTCTTCCACGGCCTTGTGGCTGTCCCATTTGCTCAGGGCCACCTGATCGGCAATCGCCAGGCGTTCGCCGATGCTCTGCAGCAGCGGGGCGAGGGCGGGCGGGGCGTCACTGGCGCAGGCGGCGGTGGCGAACAGGCTGCAAGTCAGGGCGAGGCACAGGTTGAGGCGCGAAGTCATGGGCGGGCTCGGCTGCTGATGGGGAGACGGCGCCCATGATGCACGCAACCACCCCGGGCAGGGCAAATGCGCGGGCATAAAAAAAGGCCTCCCGAAGGAGGCCCCTTGATCACGCGGCTTGCGCCGGCGTTACCGGATCAGCAGCTGTAGTACAGCTCGTATTCCAGTGGGTGTACGAAGGTACGTACCTTGATTTCTTCTTCGCTTTTCAGGGCGATGTAGGCGTCGATGAAGTCGTCGCTGAAAACGCCGCCTTTGGTCAGGAACGCACGACCTTTGTCCAGCTCTTCCAGGGCTTCCTTCAGGCTGCCGCAAACTTGTGGGATCTCTTTGGCCTCTTCAGGCGGCAGGTCGTACAGGTTTTTGTCAGCAGCGTCGCCAGGGTGGATCTTGTTCTGGATGCCGTCCAGGCCGGCCATCAGCAGGGCAGCGAAGGCCAGGTACGGGTTGGCAGCCGGGTCCGGGAAACGGGCTTCGATACGGCGGGCCTTAGGGCTCGACACGTAAGGAATACGGATCGAAGCGGAGCGGTTGCGCGCCGAGTAGGCCAGCATGACCGGGGCTTCGAAGCCTGGCACCAGACGCTTGTAGGAGTTGGTCGCCGGGTTGGTGAAGCCGTTCAGGGCCTTACCGTGCTTGATGATGCCGCCGATGAAGTACAGGGCGGTATCGGACAGGCCGGCATAGCCTTCACCTGCGAAGGTGTTCTTGCCGTCTTTCCAGATCGACATGTGGACGTGCATGCCCGAGCCGTTGTCGCCGTACAGAGGCTTGGGCATGAAGGTGGCAGTGCGGCCGTAGGCGTCAGCCACGTTGTGCACCACGTACTTCAGGGTCTGGGTTTCGTCGGCCTTCTTCACCAGGGTGTTGAACTTGACGCCGATTTCGTTCTGGCCGGCAGTCGCCACTTCGTGGTGGTGAACTTCGACGGTCAGGCCCATTTCTTCCAGTGCGTTGCACATGGAGGTACGGATTTCGTGGTCGTGGTCGAACGGTGGAACCGGGAAGTAGCCGCCCTTGACGCCTGGACGGTGGCCCTTGTTACCGCCTTCGATGTCCTGGTCGGACATCCAGGAACCTTGTTCGGAGTAGATCTTGAACATCGAACCGGAGATGTCGGACTTGAATTTCACTTGGTCGAAGATGAAGAACTCTGGCTCTGGGCCGGCGAATACGGTGTCGCCGATACCGGTGGCTTTCAGGTGCTCTTCGGCGCGCTTGGCGATGGCACGTGGGTCACGATCGTAACCCTGCATGCTCGAAGGTTCGATGATGTCGCACACCAGGATCAGGGTCGGTTCTTCGGTGAACGGGTCCAGTACGGCGGTTTCGTCGTCCGGCATCAGGATCATGTCGGAGGCTTCGATGCCTTTCCAGCCAGCGATGGAGGAGCCGTCGAACATCTTGCCAGCTTCGAAGAAGTCTTCATCCAGCGCATCACGAGCCGGCATGGTCACGTGATGTTGAGTGCCCTTGGTGTCAGTGAAGCGCAGATCAATCCATTTGACGTCATGATCTTTGATGAGTTGAACCGACTTCGACATAGTGTCCTCCGGGTGGCTTCGGGCTTGGTGTTGGAGTGCCCTTAGAATGTGGGTGATGCCGGCGCGAATACTCTGCCATGGCAACCTGCCTCACAAGGGAGCAAATTGCATGCCAGTGCCCCGAGATGGGTTTTCTGCCCCAAAATCACGCTTTCTGCGACGTATTGGGTTGAATGCCGGCATTCGGCGCACTGCAATGTAGCGTCTTTGCTAATAAATGACCCGTTTTGGTGCATCGAAAACCTTCTGCACATAAACTGGTTAAACCTTGAGCAATTTCCGCTATAATCCGCGCCCCCCTTTTTCGGCTGGCCCAGCGCGCGCTGTTTTCATGAAACTAATCGTTAAAGTTTTCCCGGAAATCACCATCAAGAGCCGCCCGGTTCGGACGCGTTTCATCCGTCAGTTGGCGAAGAACATCCGTGCCGTGCTCCGCGACCTGGACCCGGCCGTGGTGGTCAATGGTGTGTGGGACAACCTCGAGCTGGAAACCGCCGTCAGCGAGCCCAAGGCCCTGAAGGACATGACCGAGCGCCTGAGCTGCATGCCCGGCATCGCGCATTTCCTGCAGGTCGACGAGTACCCTCTGGGCGACTTCGACGACATCGTCGCCAAGTGCAAGCAGCACTTTGGCGAAGCCCTCCCGGGGAAGGTTTTTGCCGTGCGCTGCAAGCGTGCCGGCAAGCATGAATTCAGCTCCATGGACGTGGAAAAATACGTCGGCAGCCAACTGCGTCGGCAGTGCGGCGCCGCCGGAATTTCCCTGAAAGAGCCTGAAATCGAAGTGCGGATGGAAATTCGCGACCAACGGTTGTTCGTGATCCACAGCCAGCACAACGGCATCGGCGGCTACCCGCTGGGCGCCCTGGAACAGACCCTGGTCCTGATGTCCGGCGGTTTCGATTCCACGGTGGCGGCCTACCAGATCATGCGCCGCGGCCTGATGGGGCATTTCTGCTTCTTCAACCTGGGCGGGCGTGCCCATGAACTGGGCGTGATGGAAGTCGCGCACTATATATGGAAGAAGTACGGCAGCTCCCAGCGCGTGCTGTTCGTCAGCGTGCCGTTCGAGGAAGTGCTCGGGGAAATCCTCGGCAAAGTCGACAACAGTCATATGGGCGTCATTTTGAAGCGTATGATGTTGCGTGCCGCGTCGAGCATCGCCGACCGCCTGCACATCGATGCGCTGGTGACCGGCGAGGCGATTTCCCAGGTGTCCAGCCAGACCCTGCCGAACCTGTCGGTGATCGACTGCGTGACCGAGAAACTGGTACTGCGCCCCCTGATCGCCAGCCACAAGCAGGACATCATCGACCTGGCCGTGGAGATCGGCACGGCCGACTTCGCCAAGCACATGCCGGAGTACTGCGGGGTCATTTCGGTGAACCCCAAGACCCATGCCAAGCGCCATCGCGTCGAGCATGAAGAGAAAGAATTCGATATGGCGGTGCTCGAGCGTGCGATCGAGCGGGCCAAACTGGTGCCGATCGATCGGGTGATCGACGAGTTGGGCCAGGATGTACAGATTGAAGAAGTCAGTGAGGCGCTGGCCGGTCAGATCGTCATCGACATCCGTCATCCGGATGCCGAGGAAGACCAGCCGCTGGAGCTCGCAGGCATCGAAGTAAAAGCGCTGCCGTTCTATGCATTGAACGCCCGCTTCAAGGAACTGGACCCTACGCGCCAGTACCTGCTGTATTGCGACAAAGGCGTCATGAGTCGCCTGCATGCTCACCATCTGCTCAGTGAGGGACATGCCAATGTGCGCGTTTATAGACCGAGCTAAGTGCCCGGGGATGTTCGCCTGTGGCTTGCGTCACCGGCCCCCCGACGCCGCCGTCCAGCTGTAACGGCCAGGCCTGAATCTATTGTTAATCGCTGCCAGCATTTGTCAGCACACCGAATCCTCTGATCGAGATACACAAGTGATCGAAAATCTACGCAACATCGCCATCATTGCCCACGTTGACCATGGTAAGACCACCCTGGTAGACAAACTCCTGCGTCAATCCGGCACCCTGGAGCGCAACGAGCTCAACGACGAGCGCGTGATGGACTCCAACGACCAGGAAAAAGAGCGCGGCATTACCATCCTGGCGAAAAACACCGCCATCAACTGGAACGGCTACCACATCAACATCGTGGACACCCCGGGCCACGCCGACTTCGGCGGCGAAGTTGAGCGCGTAATGTCCATGGTCGACTCCGTGCTGCTGCTGGTCGACGCTCAAGACGGCCCTATGCCGCAAACCCGTTTCGTGACCAAGAAGGCTTTCGAAGCCGGCCTGCGTCCAATCGTGGTGATCAACAAGGTCGACCGTCCGGGCGCGCGTCCTGACTGGGTTCTGGACCAGATCTTCGACCTGTTCGACAACCTGGGCGCCACCGAAGAACAGCTGGACTTCAAAGTCGTCTACGCCTCGGCCCTGAACGGCATCGCCGGTCTGGACCACACCGAAATGGCCGAAGACATGACCCCGCTGTACCAGTCGATCGTCGACAACGTGCCAGCGCCAAGCGTTGACCGTGACGGTCCGTTCCAGATGCAGATCTCCGCTCTGGACTACAACAGCTTCCTGGGTGTGATCGGCGTTGGCCGTATCGCTCGCGGTCGCGTCAAGCCCAACACCCCGGTGGTGGCCATCGACGTCGACGGCAAGCGCCGCAACGGTCGTATCCTCAAGCTGATGGGCCACCACGGTCTGCACCGCGTAGACGTTGAAGAAGCCGCTGCCGGCGACATCGTCTGCATCAGCGGTTTCGACGAGCTGTTCATCTCCGACACCCTGTGCGACCCGACCGCTGTTGAAGCGATGAAGCCGCTGACCGTCGACGAGCCAACCGTTTCCATGACCTTCCAGGTCAACGACTCGCCATTCTGCGGTAAAGAAGGCAAGTTCGTGACCTCCCGTAACATCAAGGAGCGTCTGGACAAGGAGCTGCTGTACAACGTTGCTCTGCGTGTCGAAGAAGGCGACTCGGCCGACAAGTTCAAGGTTTCCGGCCGTGGTGAGCTGCACCTGTCGGTACTGATCGAAACCATGCGTCGCGAAGGTTTCGAAATGGGCGTTGGCCGTCCTGAAGTGATCATCCGTGAAGTTGACGGCGTGAAGCAGGAACCGTTCGAAAACGTCACCATCGACATCCCTGAAGATTCCCAGGGCAAGGTCATGGAAGAAATGGGCCTGCGTAAGGGCGACCTGAGCAACATGGTTCCGGATGGCAAGGGCCGTGTACGCCTGGAATACAACATTCCAGCCCGTGGTCTGATCGGTTTCCGTAACCAGTTCCTGACCCTGACCAACGGTGCAGGCATCCTGACCTCGATCTTCGATCGCTACGCTCCGATGAAGTCCGGCCACATGTCCGGCCGTCAGAACGGCGTACTGGTATCGGTAGAAACCGGCAAGGCCCTGACCTACTCCCTGGAAACCCTGCAGGCGCGCGGCAAGCTGTTCGTCGAGCACGGCCAGGAAATCTACAACGGTCAGATCGTTGGTCTGAACAGCCGTGACAACGACCTGGGTGTGAACCCAACCAAAGGCAAGAAGCTCGACAACATGCGTGCTTCGGGCAAGGACGAAACCATCGCCCTGGTTCCACCGGTCCGTTTCACCCTGGAACAGGCTCTGGAATTCATCCAGGACGACGAGCTGTGTGAAGTGACTCCTAAGTCCATCCGTCTTCGCAAGAAGATCCTGGACGAAGGCGAGCGTACTCGCGCTGCCAAGAAAGCCAAGAACTGAGTCTTTAGTTCCGGCTGAATGAAAACGCCCCCGGCCTTGCGGCCGGGGGCGTTTTTTTTGATCTGTGAAAAAGCTCGGGTCCTGTCGCCGCTGCCGAGCCTGCGAGGCTGCGCTCGACCGCGTAGCGGTCGTAAAACGGTGTATCTGAAACTCTGCAGTGGCCCGTACTGCGGCGGCTTTGCAGCCGTTCGCAGCCTCGCCAAGGCTCGGCAGCGGCTACAGGGCGGCAGGGTTACATGGGGAACGGGGTTGCAGGCGCAGGCCGGGGCTCAGAAGCGTTCCAGGGTCCGGCTGCTGGTATTGGTCGGGCGCACCTGAGGCTTGGGCTTGTAGGCGCAATAACCCGGGCGCGGGCCGATCTTCGGATGGTTGCGGCAGGTGTCCGGGCGCTTGTCATAAATGGTGCACAGGCGGCTTTTACGATCCAGATACAGGCAGTCGTTGTTGCTCATGCGCTGCAGGGTGAAGATTTCCGACTTCTGGTTGTAGCGCTCGACGATGCCTTCCTTCTGCAGGCGCTTGGCGATGTTCTTCGCCGGCTCGCCGCGTTCGAATTCATCGACGATGCCGATGCGGATCAGGTCCTTGATCTTCACTTCCACCGGCAGTGTGCAGCAGCTGGACATGCAGGAGCCGCACATGGGGGCGGTGTACTTGGCCCAGGTATCGAGACGATCGATTTCCGCGGCGGCGATCAGGTTGGACTTCATCAAGGTCATTTCCGGCAGGTGTTCCAGGGCGCGCGATCATACCGGGACTGGTGGATTTTTGAACGACTTTAGGTCGGATTTTTCTTCATGTGGCGCCGAACAATACCTGGCGGCACGGCAACTGCATCCTTTTCTCCCGCTGGCGCAGAAGACTCCCTGTTTAGCCGAGCCATTTGAAATAGCGCCGAACCAGAGCCTTCGCCTCGTGTCAGACCGACTAGGCTCAGACAATTCCATGCTCACTGTGTATCTCGTCAGAGGTCGTATCGATGACTCAGGAACCCCTTGTTCGCGACGCTGAGGTGGCCGCTTTTCGCGAAGCCGTCTTGACCAAACTCACCTACGCGGTAGGCAAAGACCCGGATCACGCCTTCGACCACGACTGGTTCGAAGCCATTGCCCTGGCCGCGCGGGACCACATGGTCGACCACTGGATGGATCACACGCGGCAGATCTACCGCAAGGGCCAGAAGCGGGTGTACTACCTGTCCCTGGAGTTCCTTATCGGCCGCCTGCTGTTCGACAGCCTGAGCAACCTCGGGCTGCTGGAGGTGGCCCGCGAGGCCCTCACCGACCTGGGGGTGGACCTGGAGCGCATCCGCCTGCTGGAGCCCGATGCGGCTTTGGGCAACGGTGGCCTGGGGCGCCTGGCGGCGTGCTTCATGGAAAGCATGTCGACCCTGGGCATCGCCGGCCACGGCTACGGCATCCGCTACGAACACGGCCTGTTCCGCCAGGCCATCGTCGATGGCTGGCAGCAGGAGCAGACCGAGCACTGGCTGGATTTCGGCAACCCCTGGGAGTTCGAGCGCCCCGAGGTGATCTACTCCATCGGCTTTGGCGGCAGTGTCGACACCGTGACCGACGAGGCGGGCAACACCCGGCAGGTCTGGTGGCCGGCGGAAACGGTGCGCGCGGTGGCCTACGACACCCCGGTGGTGGGCTGGCGCGGGGCCAGCGTCAACACCTTGCGCCTGTGGCGGGCACGGGCCATGGAAGACCTGCACCTGGAGCGCTTCAATGCCGGTGACCACCTGGGCGCGGTAGCCGAAGTGGCCCGGGCCGAGAGCATTTCCCGGGTGCTGTACCCGGCCGACAGCACCGAGGCCGGCCAGGAGCTGCGCCTGCGCCAGGAATATTTCTTCGTCTCGGCGTCGCTGCAGGACCTGCTGCGCCGCCACAAGAACATGCACGACTCGGTGCTCAGCCTCGGCGAGCACGCGGCGATCCAGCTCAATGACACCCACCCGTCGATCGCCGTGGCCGAGCTGATGCGCCAACTGGTCGACCTGCACGGCATCGCCTGGGACGCGGCGTGGCAGATCACCGTGGAAACCCTCTCCTACACCAACCACACCTTGCTGCCCGAAGCCCTGGAAACCTGGCCGGTGGGCCTGATGGAGCGCATGCTGCCGCGGCACATGCAGATCATCTACCTGATCAACGCCCAGCACATCGACTCGCTGCGGGCCAAGGGCCTGCACGATTTCGACGTGCTGCGGGCGGTGTCGCTGATCGAGGAAGACAACGGCCGCCGGGTGCGCATGGGCAACCTGGCGTTTCTCGGCTCCCACAGCGTCAACGGCGTGTCCGGGCTGCACACCCAGTTGATGCGCAGCACGGTGTTCTCCGAGCTGCACAAGCTGTACCCCGAGCGCATCAACAACAAGACCAACGGCATCACCTTCCGCCGCTGGCTGTACCAGGCCAACCCGCAACTCACTGAAATGCTGGTGGAGGCCCTGGGCCCCGAGCTGCTGGACAGCCCCGAGGAACTGCTCAGGGGGCTCGAACCCTTTGCCGAGAAACCGGCCTTTCGCAAACAGTTCGCCGAGCAGCGCCTGCACAGCAAGCGCGCCCTCGCGGCGATCATCCATGAGCGCCTGGGAATCGCGATCAATCCGGCGGCAATGTTCGATGTGCAGGTCAAGCGCATCCACGAATACAAGCGCCAGTTGCTCAACCTGTTGCACACCGTGGCGTTGTACCAGGCGATCCGCGCCGAGCCGGAAACCGACTGGGTGCCGCGGGTGAAGATCTTCGCCGGCAAGGCTGCCGCCAGCTATCACCAGGCCAAGCTGATCATCAAGCTGACCAACGACATCGCCCGTACGGTGAACAATGACCCCACGGTGCGCGGTTTGCTCAAGGTGGTGTTCTTGCCCAACTACAACGTCAGCCTGGCGGAAAGCATCATTCCTGCCGCCGACCTGTCGGAGCAGATCTCCACCGCCGGGTTCGAGGCCTCGGGCACCAGCAACATGAAGTTCGGCCTCAATGGCGCGTTGACCATCGGCACCCTGGACGGCGCCAACGTGGAGATGTGCGAGCAGGTCGGCGCGGAGCACATGTTCATCTTCGGCCTCAGTGCCCAGCAGGTGGAGGCGCGCAAACGCAATGGCGAGTTCAGCGCGGTGCCGGACATCGCCGCCTCCCATCGGCTGAACGATGTGCTGCAGGCGATTCGCGGCGGGGTGTTCTCCCCGGACGATCCGTCGCGCTATACCGCGCTGATCGATTCGCTGATCGATTACGACCGGTTCCTGGTCTGCGCCGATTTCGACGCTTACTGGAACGCCCAGGCTCGGGTCGAGGAGCGCTGGCACGACTCCAAGGAATGGTGGCGTTCGGCGGTGCTCAACACTGCGCGCATGGGCTGGTTCTCTTCGGACCGGACCATCCGTGAATACGCTACGGAGATCTGGAAGGCCCTGGAATGAGGCCCCTGAGAAAATTCTAGAAGTGTGTACAAGGCCCAGCGTTTGTTGGGCCTTGCCGATATACTGGGCAGCGTTTTGCCTCCCCGGCGGTGTCTTTTGGCTGGTGTCCGGCTTCCAAGCGGGGAGGGGCCTTTACCGGTTTGCCGGCGCGGGCACCCATACGGTTGCACCCGTCCGTCAATGGACTGCTTAGGGATATCGACACATGCAATGGATATTCATGCTGCTGGGAGGGGGACTGGGCTGGCTCCTTGACGAGTCCTTCAGCGACGCCCTGATTGGCGCGGTCTCGGGCTTGGCCATCGGCCTGGCGATTCGTTCCGACGCCTTGCATCGACAAGTTGTCGACCAGCATCGTGAGCTGGAGAAGGCAAAGAAGGCCCTCGCTACCCTGGGCCAGCGCCTTGCCCTGCTGGAAAGCACCGGCGGCCCCGCTGCCGAGCCCGCCTCAGAACCCCAGGCCAGCGCCCCGCTGGCCGAGGCAGGCAGCGGCATGAGCGCCGCGCCGGAACTTGCAGACCTTCCCGAATTCATTCTTGAGGAAGTCCAGCCCGTGGAGCCGGCGCCGGCTGCCCCCGAGCTGGTCTGGGAGTTGCCCGCGGCAGCGAGCCCTGCCGCCTCCGTGGAGGCCAGCCAGCCGGTGCCGGAGTCGGTGTGGCAACCCCAGCCCCAGGCGCCGGCCCGTGAGTCCGTAGCTGCGCCTCGGGAACCCAACCTGATCGAGCGCGCCCTGAGCGGCGCGCGCAACTGGCTGTTTGGCGGCAACACTGTGCTGCGGGTCGGCGTGGTGCTGTTGTTCCTTGGCCTGGCTTTCCTTCTGCGCTACGCCACCGAAGGCATGGTGGTGCCGCTGGAGCTGCGCTACGCCGGGGTTGCGGCCTGCTCCCTGGGCCTCCTGGGCCTGGGCTGGTGGTTGCGGCGGCGCAACAGCAACTACGCCCTGATGCTCCAGGGCACCGGTATCGCCGTGCTGTACCTGACGGTGTTCGCGGCGATGCGCCTGCATCCGTTGCTCGACCCTTCCGCGGCCCTTGGCCTGTTGGTGGCGGTCACGGTGTTTTCGGCGATCCTGGCCATTACCCAGGACGCCCTCAGTCTGGCGGCCGCTGCAGCCCTGGGCGGCTTTGCCGCACCGATCCTGACGTCCACCGGCGCCGGCAGCCATGTGGCACTGTTCAGTTACTTCGCCCTGCTCAATGCCGGCATCCTGGCCATTGCCTGGTTCAAGGCCTGGCGCCTGCTGAACCTGATCGGCTTTGTCGGCACCTTCGGTATCGGCTTTGCCTGGGGCCTGCGCTCCTACACGCCGGAGCTGCTGTGGAGCACCGAGCCCTTCCTGATCCTGTTCTTTGTCATGTACCTGGCCATCGGCCTGCTGTTCACCCGGCGCAAGCTGCTGGAAATGCCCGACGCACCGGCGGATGACAGCCGCCAGGCGCTGCTGCACTGGTCTGCGCGCAAGGGTGACTACGTCGACGGCAGCATGCTCTTCGGCCCGCCCCTGGTGGGCTTCGGCCTGCAACTGGCGCTGGTCCAGCACCTGGAGTTCGCCGCTTCCTTCAGTGCCCTGGCCCTGGGCCTGACCTACATGGTCCTGGCCCGGCTACTGATGGGCGGCCGCGCCCTGTTGCTGGGTGAAACCTGCCTGGCCCTGGGCGTGATCTTCGCCAGCCTGGCGATCCCTCTAGGCCTGGATGCGCGCTGGACCTGCGCTGCCTGGGCCGTGGAAGGGGCAGGAATCTTCTGGCTCGGCCTGCGCCAGCAACGGCCGCTGGCCCGGGCGTTCGCCCTGCTGCTGCAACTGGGGTCGGCCCTGGCCTTCCTCAGTAAGCTGCAGCCTGGCGCTACCAGCCTGCTGGATGGCGCGCCGCTGGGGGCGTTGCTGCTGGGCGTCGCTCTGCTGTTCAGCTTCGACCAGTTGCGGCGGGCGCAGAAGACCCAGGTAGCGAGCTGGGAGCAGGGCATTGCGCCGATCCTGGCGGTGGCCGGGCTGGCTTTCCTGTACCTGCTGGCGCCGTTGTACCTGTTCACCCAGGGCACCGCCATCAGCTGGGCGGTGGCCGGGTTGGCGACGCTGTTTGTCGGCCTGCGCCTGCAATCGCGGACGTTCCTGTTCACCGCCTTCGCCGTGCAGCTGTTGGGCGGTGCGCTGTTCCTGATGCGCCTGCAAGGTGCGGACGGCGATGCCGGTGCGGTGTTCAACGCCGGCTGGAGCGGGCTGATGAGCGCTTCGCTGATTGGCCTGGCGCTGATCGGCGGCATGCTCCTGGCAGCCCGCAATGACATGGTGCGCAGCGATCCGCGGCTGCTGCGGGGCTTGTCCCTGGTACTGCTGGCCGGCCTGATGATGATCAACCTGGCGGTGCTGTTCGTCCTACCCTGGAGCACGGCCAGTGGCGTCTGGGCCGCCAGTGGCCTGCTGATCATCTGGCTCAGCCTGTATCTGCAGCAGCGGGCCAGCTTTGTCTTCGGCCTGGTGCTCCAGGTGATTGGCGGCAGCACTTTCCTGCTGGCCGGTTCGGGTTGGTATTTCGTCGCGGCGGACGCTGCGCGGCCTCTGGCCAATGGCGATTTCTGGACGCCGATGGTCCTGGCCCTGGCGGCCCTGGTGGGCGCCTGGCGCCTGCAGCGGGGCAACCATGGTTCGGCCTTCGATACCTTGAGCCTGGGCCATCTGTCCGATCTGTTGCTGGCCTGGGGCGCCTGCTGGTGGGCCTTTACCTGGCTCAAGGAAGTGCTGCGCTTCGCCCCGGCCCATTGGCAGGCCAACCTGCTGTTGCTGATCAGCGCGGCTAGCGTGTTGCTCTGGGCGCTGCTGGCGGTACGTTTGAAATGGTCGTCCCTGGGCCTGTTGTGCAGCCTGTTGATACCGGCCGCGGGCCTGGTGCTCCTGGCTTCCTGGGCTCCGCGCTATCACCCGGCGGCGGATTTCGGCTGGCTGGCCTGGGCCCTGTTGTTCGCCGTGCACTTCTTCAGTCAGCGGCGCCTGGTGTCGCAGCTGCCGGCACGGGTGGCGAGCATCGCCCATGTGCTGGGCTGCTGGTTGCTGATCGGCGTGCTGGCGCTGGAGCTGCGTTATGGCCTGCTGCTGTTGTCGGAGCAGTACAACGCCTGGCGCTGGCTGGGCTGGGCGATCCTGCCGAGCCTGTACCTGGTGGCGATGGCCGCGCCGCGCGCCTGGCCGTGGCCGGTTTCTGCCCATTCCCGCGAGTACCGCCTGTATGCCGCGCTGCCCCTGGCGGTGCTGATGCTCGGCTGGTTCTGGCTGGCGAATATCTTCAGCGATGGCCGGGCCGAACCACTGCCTTACCTGCCGCTGCTCAACCCGCTGGAACTGGGGCTGCTGTTCGCGCTGTTCGGCGTCTATGTCTGGTCGCGCAGCGCGGTGCGGGAACTGGCGATCCGTGCCGACTACGCCGAGCGTGCCACGCAACTGGTGGCGGGGCTGTCGCTGTTCGCCTTCTTCACCGTGCTGGTGATGCGGGCGGCCCACCATTGGAGCGGCGTGCCGTTCCAGGCGGATGCGTTGCTGGAATCGATGATGGTCCAGGCCGGGCTGTCCATCGTCTGGACCCTGATTGCCCTGAGCCTGATGATCGGCGGCCACCTGCGTCATCGCCGTGAAGTCTGGCTGATCGGCGCAGTGCTGATTGCCGTGGTGGTGGCCAAGCTGTTCCTGGTGGAGTTGAGCAACCGTGGCGGGCTGGCGCGGATCGTCTCGTTCATCGGGGTGGGAGTATTGCTGCTGGTGGTGGGCTATTTCGCCCCATTGCCGCCCAAGCGCGCCGAGGCGCAAGCCGAGCCTGGCAAACCGTTGAATGAAGGAGTGTCATCGTGAGTGTGAAGCTGAGCCTGGGCTGGTTGGGGGCTGTGGGCCTGTGTGTGGCGTTGTCCGCCGTGGCCCAGGACAAACCGGGGGACTTCAAGTCCCTGGCACCCCTGAGCCTGAGCGGCGAGGGGCCCTGGTATCGCCTGGAACTGCCGTTGGCGGTGCAACTGCACGCCAGCCAGACCGACCTGCGGGATATCCGTGTGTTCAACGCTGCCGGTGAGCCCCAGGCCTATGCCCTGGCGCGCCAGCAGGCGCAGACCACCGAGCAGCACACGCTCAGCGATGTGAAGTGGTTCCCGTTGTACAGCTCGGCAGATGCCGCCGACAGCACCCCCAGCGTGCGGGTGCAATCCACCACCAATGGCACGCTGGTGGAGGTTCAGCCCTCCACTCAACTGGAGGCCGGCGAGGAGGTCCTGCGTGGCTGGTTGCTGGATGCCAGCGCAATCAAGGCACCGTTGCAGCAACTGGTGCTGGACTGGACCAGCGAACGCGACGGCTTCCAGCGGTTCAGCATCGAAGCCAGCGACGACCTGCAGCACTGGCAGCCCTGGGGCGAAGGCCAGGTGGCGCGCCTGTCGTTCGCCGACGAACGGGTCGAACAGCATGAAGTGGCCTTGCCCGGGCAGACGGCGCGCTACCTGCGCCTGTTATGGAACACCCCGCAAACGGCGCCGGTGCTGACTTCGGCGCAATTGCAAAGCAGTACCACCAGCAGCCTGCCATCGCCGCTGGTGTGGTCGCAGCCCCTGAAGGGCAGCAGTGCCAAGGCCGGCGAGTACACCTGGCAGCTGCCTATGGGTTTGAACCTGGAACGGGTGCGCATTGCCCTGACCCAGGCCAACAGCCTGGCTCCGGCCACGCTTTATGGGCGCCGAGAAAGCAGCCTGCCGTGGCAGCCACTGGGCAATGGCCTGCTGTACCGCCTGACCCAGAATGGCCAGGACGTACAGCAGAACGAACTGCAACTGCCGGGGCAGACCGTGCAGCAACTCAGGCTGGTGGTGGATGAACGTGGTGGCGGCCTGGGCGCCGAGGCCCCGAGCCTGGAGTTCGCCGTGCGTGGCACCCAACTGGTGTTCCTGGCTCGGGGAGCCGGCCCTTACACCCTGGCCCTGGGCAACCCCACCGCGAGCGCGGCCAACCTGCCGCTGGCGACCCTGATCCCCGACTACAGTGCGCAACGCCTCAAGCAGTTGGGCCAGGCCAAGGTCGAGGGTGCGGCGCAACTGGCCTCGGCCACTGTCGCTCCTGCCGCTGCCGTGGCGGCAGGCGGGCCGGACTGGAAGAAGATCGGCCTGTGGGCCGTATTGCTTCTCGGGGTGCTGGCCCTGGCCGGCATGGCCTTCAGCATGTTGCGCAAACCCGCGGCCTGAGGCGGGCAGGTGTGGCGAGGGACCAAGCTCCCTCGCCACCAAGGTCCATCGTGCCCGGGGTTTTTGACTACGCTGGAACCGGCGCCTGAACTCTAACTGGCGGTTCCCTGTCTGAGAGGAGGAAATGCGCCTCGACTCGCGTTAAACTGCGCGGGTTTTTAGCCCCCCATTCCTCCGGAGCCTTCCATGTCCCGCGTTACCCTGAGTCGCTATTTGATTGAGCAGACCCGCAGCAACAACACTCCTGCCGATCTGCGCTTCCTGATCGAAGTGGTGGCGCGTGCTTGCAAGGAGATCAGCCACGCCGTTTCCAAGGGCGCCCTGGGCGGTGTCCTGGGCAGCATGGGCACGGAAAACGTGCAGGGCGAAGTGCAGAAGAAGCTCGACGTGATCTCCAACGAGATCCTGCTCGAAGCCAACGAATGGGGCGGCCACCTGGCCGGCATGGCGTCCGAGGAAATGGACAATGCCTACCAGATCCCGGGCAAGTACCCCAAAGGCGCCTACCTGCTGGTATTCGACCCGCTGGACGGCTCCTCGAACATCGATATCAACGCACCGGTCGGCACCATTTTCTCGGTACTGCGCTGCCCGAACGAGTACCTGAGCCAGAACGAAGCCCTGAATGAAAAGGCCTTCCTGCAGCCGGGCACCCAGCAGGTCGCCGCCGGTTACGCCATCTACGGCCCGCAGACCATGCTGGTGCTGACCCTGGGCGACGGCGTCAAAGGCTTCACCCTGGACCGCGAAATGGGCAGCTTCGTCCTGACCCACGAAGACATCAAGATTCCGGAATCCACCCAGGAATTCGCCATCAACATGTCCAACGAGCGTCACTGGGAAGCCCCGGTCAAGCGCTACGTGGAAGAACTGCTGGCGGGCGACACCGGCCCGCTGAAAAAGAACTACAACATGCGCTGGGTCGCGGCGATGGTGGCTGACGTGCACCGTATCCTGACCCGGGGCGGCCTGTTCATGTACCCACGGGACAGCCGCGAGCCGGAAAAACCGGGCAAGCTGCGCCTGATGTACGAAGCCAACCCGATGTCGTTCCTGGTGGAACAGGCCGGCGGCGCGTCCACCGATGGTCACAAGCGCATTCTCGACATTCAGCCTGAAGGCCTGCACCAGCGTGTGGCGGTGTTCCTCGGCTCGAAGGAAGAAGTGGCCCGCGTGACCGGCTACCACAAGGAATAAACCATGAGCGCGCCCTGGCAGCCTCTGCTTGATTGGTGGTTCGGTTCAGCCGAAAAGCCGGCGGAGATTGTCGCTGCCAAGGGCCGGTTGTGGTTCGGCAAGCGCGACAGCCAGGACCTCGAAGCGCGTCAGCGTTTCGCCGGCCTGGTGGAGCAGGCCCTGGCTGGCGGTTTGACCGAATGGGCGCAAAGCCCCCAAGGTTGGCTGGCCATGGTGCTGTTGCTCGACCAACTGCCACGGATGATCTATCGCGACACTCCCAAGGCATTTGCCGGCGACCTGCGTGCCCAGGCACTGGTGGCCCAGGGTATCGCCGCGGATTTTGACCGGCGCCTGCCGGCCATGCAGCGCTGCTTCATCTACCTGGTGTTTGAGCACTGCGAAAACCTGGCGGTGCAGAACGAGAGCGTTTCACGCTTTACCGCCCTGCACGATGAACAGCCAGCGGACGAGCGTGCAGTGTTTGCCGACAACCTGGACTACGCCGAACGGCACCAGAAAGTCATTGCCCGCTTTGGGCGCTTCCCCCATCGCAATGCCATCCTGGGCCGCGAATCCACGGCCGAGGAACTGGCTTTCCTGCGCGAGCCCGGTTCGCGTTTTTAAGGGCACTTTCGTCGGCAAGCCGGCGAAGCTGTTACTCAGATTCGGAAACTGCCCACCAGATGCTGCAGGCGCTTGGCCTGCTGCTCCAGGTCGGCGCAGGCGCGCAAGGTGGCCTGGAGGTTTTCCACGCCTTCCTGGTTGAGGGTGTTGATCTCGGTGATGTCGACGTTGATCGACTCCACCACGGCGGTCTGCTCCTCGGTGGCGGTGGCCACCGACTGGTTCATGCCGTCGATCTCGCCGATGCGCTGGGTCACGCTGCCCAGGCGCTCGCCGGCCTGGTTGGCAATGCCCACGCTGTTCTCGCTCTCGCGCTGGCTTTCGGTCATGGTGCCCACCGCTTCACGGGCGCCTACCTGCAGTTCCTCGATCATCTTCTGCACTTGCTGCGCCGAATCCTGGGTGCGGTGGGCGAGGTTGCGCACTTCGTCCGCTACCACTGCGAAGCCGCGGCCGGCTTCACCGGCGCGGGCGGCTTCGATGGCGGCGTTGAGGGCCAGCAGGTTGGTCTGCTGGGAGATGCTGGTGATCACTTCCAGAATCTGCCCGATGTTCACCGTGCTGCTGTTGAGGGTTTCGATGTTGTCGCAGGAACTGCTGATCTTGGCCGACAGCTGGTGCATCGCGGCGATGGTCTTGTCCACTACCTGCTGGCCGTCTTCCGCCAGGCTGCGGGCGTCGCTGGAGTGCTGCGAGGCCAGGGCTGCGTTCTGGGCGATTTCCTGGGCGGCGGCGCCCAGCTGGTTGATGGCTGCGGCCACGCTGCTGGTGCGCGAGGCCTGCTGGTCGGAGTTGAACATCGACGAATTGGAGGCAGCCACGACCCGCAGGGCCACTTCGTTGACCTGGCCGGTGGCCGAGGACACTTCGCGGATCGAGCTGTGGATGCGTTCGACGAAACGGTTGAACGACACTCCCAGGGTGCCGAATTCGTCGTGGCCGTGGATCACCAGGCGTTTGGTCAGGTCGCCTTCACCTTCGGCGATATCGTGCATGGCCCGGCCCATCAGGTGCAGGGGCTGCATCAGCATGCGGATCAGCATGCCCAGCAGGCTGATGATGATCACCACGGCAATGGCCATGGCGATGATGGCCGAGGTGCGGAACTCGCTGAGCATGGCGAAGGCGGTGTCCTGGTCCAGGACCAGGGCCACGTACCAATCGGCCGAGGGCACGCCATTGACGTGGGTGAAGGAAATGAACTGGGTCTTGCCGCCCTGCTGTACTTCTTTCAGGCCCGGGCTGACGTTCGGCGCTGCGTTGGGGTAGGCCTCGCTCAGGTTCTTGAGCACCAGCTTGCTGTCAGGGTGGATGAGGATCTTGCCCTCGGCACTGACGATGAAGGCATGGCCGTGACCGCCGAAGTTCAGTGAGTTGATGATGGCGCTGACGCTCGACAGGTCGATGTCGGCACCGGCCACACCGATCATCTGGTTCTGGTGCTGTACCGGGGTGGCGACGGTGATCACCAGCTTGCCCGACGAGGCGGCGATGTAGGGTTCGGTGACGATGGTCCGCTGGGCGCCGGTGGCTGCCTTGTACCAGCCGCGGGCACGGGGGTCGTAATCGGCGGCGCGGTTGCCGGCCGGTACCGAGAACATCACGCCGTCCTGGCCCCCGAAGTAGCTGAGCTGGAAGTTGCCGGTGTAGGCGGGCAGGCCGACGCTGCGTTTCAGGCTATCGGCGCCGCTGCCGTCCACGGCGATCTGCTGGGCCAGGGTTTGCAGGAGCTGGATGCGGCTCTCCAGCCAGGTCTGGATGTTGCTGGTGGTCAGGCTGCCCAGTTCCTGCATCGAGGCTTCGGTGCTGCTGCGCAGGGCCTCTCGCTGTCGATAGTCGTTGAACAGAATAAAACAGGCGAACGCAACGGCAACCACAAGGGCGGCGGCGAGCAGGATCTTGTGGCTGAACTTCATATTTCTGGTCATTAAATGAACTACCGCGAGGGGCTGGTCAACGAGGGGCGTCAATTTGCCACAGTGGAGGGCTTTGCGCTGCATCTTATGTCGACTGGCCACCACTGAAAATGAGGGGCAGATACACAAAGCCGACGAACTGTCAGGTGCGGCAAAAAGGTCCTTGATTTACGAGGCAATTGCCCGGTTTGCCAGGCAAGAAATACCCGTCTCCCCGGGGAACCAGAAGGGGGTTTTCTCTTCTAAGCTTCTGGTTGGCTGACAGGCCTTCCCCCTTTTGTTCAGGAGTTCACCATGTCCCTGCGTTCTCTCGCTCTGTTGTCGTTCTGCGTGCTGCTGGCCGCGTGCAGCAAGGTCAATCAGGAAAACTATTCCAAGCTGTCGGCGGGTATGCCCAAGGCCGAGGTCGAACAACTCCTGGGCAAGCCGACTGACTGTTCGGGCGCGCTGGGCATGTCCAGCTGCACCTGGGGTGACAAGAACAGCTTTATCAGCGTGCAGTACGCCGGTGACAAGGTTCTGATGTTTTCCGGGCAAGGCCTGAAGTAAAAAAACCGGGGCTTCGGGCCCACGGGAGAAAAATAATGATGCGTTTTGCTGTCACTCTTCTGGTCGGCCTGCTCTTGGCCGGCTGCGCCACGTCCCGGGACGATTCGCTGGCGCCCAAGACCGTCAACCACGTCGATCTCAAGCGTTATCAGGGCACCTGGTACGAGCTGGCGCGGTTGCCCATGTACTTCCAGCGCAACTGTGCGCAATCCGAGGCTCGCTATACCCTGCTGCCGGAGGGCAACGTGGCGGTGCTCAATCGCTGCCTGACGCCGGAATGGAAATGGGAAGAGGCCCGTGGTACGGCCACGCCTCAAGTGCCGGGCAAGACCGACAAGCTGTGGGTGGAGTTCGATAACTGGTTCTCGCGGCTGCTGCCGGGCGCTACCAAGGGCGACTACTGGGTGTTGTACGTCAGCGATGACTACAAGACCGCGATTGTCGGCAA
Source organism: Pseudomonas sp. UME65 (assembly GCF_014170225.1). NCBI lineage: Bacteria > Pseudomonadati > Pseudomonadota > Gammaproteobacteria > Pseudomonadales > Pseudomonadaceae > Pseudomonas > Pseudomonas sp. UME65. The sequence continues at coordinate 329,189 of NZ_LZZQ01000011.1, forward strand.
CCCGAACCGCCGTTACCTGTGGCTGCTGTCGCGGACCAAGGAGGTCAACGAAACGGTGCGCGAGGAGCTGCTGAGCAAGGCTCGCCAGCAGGGGTATGACACCACGCGGCTGATCTGGCGGGTGTCGGACTCGGCCATGGCCAAGACCTCGAAATAAGCTCATCCGCAGGAGCCGGCTGGCCGGCGAAGGCGCTCGTGAGAATGCTTTCGCCGGCCAGCCGGCTCCTACAGGTCGGGGTTAGTTGAGCAGGTCACGCAGGACCTGGGTGAAGGCCCGGCTGCTGTCTTCTTCGGCGGCGTGACGCCCGTCGCGCACGACCCACTGCCCACCCACCATCACATCGCGCACCTGACGGTCGCCGCCGGCGAACAGCCAGCGGTTGAGAATCCCGTCGCCGTCGGCGGTGGCCAGGTAGGGGTCGTTGCCATCCAGCACCAGCCAGTCGGCGCGGGTACCCACGGCCAGGGCGCCAATGCCTTGTCCCAGGGCCTGGGCCCCGCCATCCAGCGCGGCGTCGTACAGGGTCCGGCCGACCATGGGCTGGTCGGCGCGGTACAGGCGGTTGCGGCGCTGGTCCCGCAGGCGCTGGCCGTACTCCAGCCAGCGCAGTTCTTCCACCACGCTCAAGGACACATGGCTGTCGGAGCCGATGCCCAGGCGCCCGCCCTGGGCCAGGAAGTCCACCGCCGGGAAAATACCGTCGCCCAGGTTGGCCTCGGTGGTCAGGCACAGGCCGGCGATGGCCCGGCTTCTGGCCATGAGGCTGACTTCCTCGGGGTTGGCGTGGGTGGCGTGGACCAGGCACCAGCGCTGATCCACCGCGACGTTTTCATACAGCCACTGCAATGGACGCCGGCCGCTCCAGCTCAGGCAGTCGTCGACTTCCTTCTGCTGCTCGGCGATGTGGATATGCACCGGGCAATGGCGATCACTGGCAGCCAGCACTTCGCTGATCTGCTGTGGCGTGACCGCTCGCAACGAGTGAAAGCACAGGCCCAGTTGCTGGTTGGCCTGCTGCGCCAGCAGCGGCTGCAAGTGCTGTTGCAGCTTGAGGTAGTTTTCGGTGCTGTTGATGAAGCGGCGCTGGCCGTCATTCGGTGCCTGGCCACCAAAGCCTGCGTGGCTGTAGAGCACTGGCAGCAGGGTCAGGCCGATACCGCTGCCGGCGGCGGCCTGGCTGATGCGGCGGGACAGTTCGGCGGGGTCGGCGTAGGGCTTGCCGTCGCTGTCGTGATGCACGTAGTGGAATTCAGCTACCGAGGTGTAGCCGGCCTTGAGCATTTCGATATACAGCTGCCGGGCGATGACTTCCAACTGCTCGGGATTGATCTTGCCCACCAGGCGGTACATCAGGTCGCGCCAGGTCCAGAAGCTGTCATTGGGGTTGCCGGCCACTTCCGCCAGCCCGGCCATGGCCCGCTGGAATGCATGGGAGTGCAGGTTGGGCATGCCCGGCAGCAGCGGGCCCTTGAGCCGTTCCGCGCCGTCTGCGCTGGCGTTGGCCTGGATCTGTGTCAGTTGGCCGTTAGCGCTGACTTCAAGGCGTACATGGTTGGCCCAGCCATCAGGCAGCAGTGCACGTTCGGCGAAAAAGGCGGACATGGTTCAAGCACCCTATCGTTTGTTATTTGTATATACATATACAGACGTTTGCCTGCCCGGTAAACTCCGGCAAGCTAGCCACCTTTATCGATCAACAAGGATTTCCTGTGCCGACTCCGCCTGCCAAATCGCCGCTGGCTGCCCACTTGGGCGATAGTCCGGCGCCCTTGTACGCCCGCGTCAAACAGATGATCACCCAGCAGATCGAGAGCGGAAACTGGCCGCCGCACTACCGTGTTCCCTCGGAAAGCGAGCTGGTCAATCAGCTGGGTTTCAGCCGCATGACCATCAACCGCGCGCTGCGCGAGATGACGGCCGAAGGCATGCTGGTGCGGATGCAGGGCGTGGGCACGTTCGTCGCCGAACCCAAGAGCCAGTCCGCCCTGTTCGAAGTGCACAACATTGCCGACGAGATCGCGTCCCGTGGTCATCGCCACACCTGCCAGGTGATCACCCTGGGCGAGGAGGCCGCCGGTTCCGAGCGTGCCCTGGCCCTGGACATGCGTGAAGGGCAGAAGGTCTTCCACTCGCTGATCGTGCATTTCGAGAACGACATCCCGGTGCAGATCGAGGACCGTTTCGTCAACGCCCTGGTGGCGCCGGAGTACCTCAAGCAGGACTTCACCCTGCAGACTCCCTACGCCTATCTGTCCCAGGTCGCGCCCCTGACCGAGGGCGAGCATGTGGTGGAGGCGATTCTCGCCGAAGCCGAAGAATGCCGGCTGCTGCAGATCGAGCGGGGCGAGCCTTGCCTGCTGATTCGCCGTCGCACCTGGTCCGGGCGCCAGCCGGTGACCGCCGCGCGGCTGATCCACCCCGGTTCCCGTCATCGTCTGGAAGGGCGCTTTCACAAATGATCCAGCTCACCCATCTGCGTGCCGCCGACTACCCACGCATGCCCTGGAAAAACGGTGGAGGCAGCACCGAAGAGATTGCCCGGGATACCGGTGACGGCCTGGACGGTTTCGGCTGGCGCCTGTCGATTGCCGATATCGCCGAGTCCGGCGGGTTTTCCAGTTTTGCCGGTTACCAGCGGGTCATCACCGTGCTCCAGGGGGCGGGCATGCAACTGACCATCGATGGCGAGGATGTGCGGCCGCTGTTGCCTCTGGACGCCTTTGCCTTCAGCGGCGCCAGCCAGGTCGATTGCACACTGCTGGAGGGGGCGATTCGCGACTTCAACCTGATCTATTGCCCACAGCGCTACGTCGCCCGTTTGCAGTGGCTCGATGGCCAGCAGCGGTTTTTCACCCAGGCGCACACCTTGTTGCTGTTCAGTGCTGCCGAGCAAGCCTGGGTGGATACCGGTAGCGCACCGGTGCAAGCACTGGGGCGTTATGACTGCCTGCGCCTGGAAGGCAATCGCGGGCTGCTGGAAGTCGCCCTGGACGGGCTGTGCTGCGTGATCGAACTCACCGCCCGCTGATTCATCACATCTTGCCGCAGGCCGGGATACGGCCTGCGGATGCTGCAAACCTCCTTTCTTTATTCGTGCTTGGTTGCCCTCGGCTTCGTGCGGGGTCCTGCGTGCCTGCGCCGGCGCGCCTGCTGTTTCTTGCGCGCACTCATTTGTTACCGAACGCCCCAGCTCGGCGCAAAAGCCCATCCTGGTAACAGCCGCGTGCGTGGCAAAAAACCTTCGCTGAAAATTTATCTTTGGTTGAAAGCCCCGTTCTACAAGGCCTGCGATGTGTTCGTCAGGTTTATGAGAATGATCTCAAGGGAGTTGGCCGCTTGATTGCATATGCTTGTATGTACAAGTAAATATGTGTGCGTAAGAGTCGATGGAATCCTCTTCGCACCTTGGACTCATCGCCGAGGAGTTTTTCCGTGACCGACAGCAAGCCAACTAAATACCGTAACGTCGAAATCCGTGCTGCACGCGGCAACAAGCTGACCGCCAAGAGCTGGCTGACCGAAGCGCCGCTGCGCATGTTGATGAACAACCTCGACCCGGAAGTTGCCGAGAACCCCAAGGAGCTGGTGGTGTACGGCGGCATCGGCCGCGCGGCGCGCAACTGGGAGTGCTACGACAAGATCGTCGAGGCCCTGACCCATCTGAATGACGACGAAACCCTGCTGGTGCAGTCCGGCAAGCCGGTGGGCGTGTTCAAGACCCACAGCAACGCCCCGCGGGTACTGATCGCCAACTCCAACCTGGTGCCGCACTGGGCCAGCTGGGAACACTTCAACGAACTGGATGCCAAGGGCCTGGCCATGTACGGCCAGATGACCGCCGGCAGCTGGATCTACATCGGCAGCCAGGGCATCGTCCAGGGCACCTATGAAACCTTCGTCGAAGCCGGCCGCCAGCATTACGATTCCAACCTCAAGGGCCGTTGGGTGCTGACTGCCGGTCTGGGTGGCATGGGCGGTGCCCAGCCACTGGCCGCGACCCTGGCCGGAGCCTGCTCGCTGAACATCGAGTGCCAGCAGACCAGCATCGACTTCCGCCTCAAGACCCGCTACGTCGACGAGCAGGCCACCGACCTGGACGACGCCCTGGCGCGGATCAAGAAATACACCGCCGAAGGCCGTGCCATCTCCATTGCCCTGTGCGGCAACGCTGCCGAGATCCTGCCGGAACTGGTACGCCGCGGCGTGCGCCCGGACATGGTCACCGACCAGACCAGCGCCCACGACCCGCTGAACGGCTACCTGCCCAAGGGCTGGACCTGGGAGCAGTACCGTGACCGCGCCCAGACCGAGCCGGCGGCGGTGATCAAGGCGGCCAAGCAGTCCATGGCCGTGCACGTCCAAGCCATGCTGGACTTCCAGAAAATGGGGGTTCCGACCTTCGACTACGGCAACAACATCCGCCAGATGGCCCAGGAAGAGGGCGTGGAAAACGCTTTCGACTTCCCCGGCTTCGTCCCGGCCTATATCCGTCCGCTGTTCTGCCGTGGCATCGGCCCGTTCCGCTGGGCGGCGCTGTCCGGCGACCCGCAGGACATCTACAAGACCGACGCCAAGGTCAAGGAACTGATCCCCGACGACGCCCACCTGCACAACTGGCTGGACATGGCGCGCGAGCGCATCAGCTTCCAGGGCTTGCCGGCACGGATCTGCTGGGTTGGCCTGGGCCTGCGCGCCAAGCTCGGCCTGGCCTTCAACGAAATGGTCCGCAGCGGCGAGCTGTCGGCACCGATCGTCATCGGTCGCGACCACCTGGACTCCGGTTCCGTGGCCAGCCCGAACCGTGAAACCGAATCCATGCAGGACGGTTCCGATGCCGTATCCGACTGGCCGCTGCTCAATGCCCTGTTGAACACCGCCAGTGGCGCGACCTGGGTTTCCCTGCACCACGGCGGCGGCGTCGGCATGGGCTTCTCCCAGCATTCGGGGATGGTGATCGTCTGCGACGGCACCGATGAAGCGGCCGAGCGTATTGCCCGGGTGCTGCACAACGACCCGGCCACCGGGGTGATGCGTCACGCCGATGCCGGCTACCAGATCGCCATCGATTGCGCCAAGGAACAGGGCCTGAATCTGCCGATGATCACCGGCAAGTAACCACCGCTCTCTGTAGGAGCCAGCTTGCTGGCCAAGCATGCACCGCGGTGCATCAGGCACACCGCCTCGCAAGCCCGCTCGCTCCTACAGGGGAAATCGTCTGCAGTGCCCACTAGAGGTTCGACGTCCATGGCTTTAGCGAATGATCGTGCAAGCAACAAACCGTTGATCGAAAGGCGTTCGATCGACTACATCCCGGAAGCGGAAAGACACGGTCGTCTCTTGAGTCAATTCACCCTGTGGTTGGGCGCCAACCTGCAGATCACCGCCATTGTCACCGGCGCCCTGGCAGTGGTCCTGGGCGGTGATGTGTTCTGGTCGCTGATCGGCTTGCTGGTCGGTCAGTTGCTGGGGGGCGGGGTCATGGCCCTGCATGCCGCCCAGGGCCCGCAACTGGGGCTGCCGCAGATGATCTCCAGCCGCGTGCAGTTCGGCGTGTACGGTGCGGTGATTCCCCTGGTGCTGGTGTGCCTGATGTACGTCGGCTTTTCCGCCAGCGGTTCGCTGCTGGCGGGGCAGGCTGTGGCGCAACTGCTGCACGTCGAAGACTGGGCCGGCATCTTGCTGTTCGCCGGCTCGATCATGGTCTTCACCATTTTCGGCTACCGGGTCATCCACGGCATCGGGCGGATCGCCAGCGTGCTTGGCGTGGTGGCCTTCATCTACCTGTTCTACAAGCTGCTGGCAGGCAACGACATCGCGGCCCTGCTCGGCAACAAGCATTTTTCCCTGGCCAGCTTCCTGCTGGCGGTATCGCTGTCGGCTTCCTGGCAGATCGCCTTCGGCCCTTATGTGGCGGACTACTCGCGTTACCTGCCGCGCAGCACCTCGGCGGCGAAAACCTTCTGGGCCGTAGGCCTGGGTTCGGTGATCGGGGCCCAGGCCGCGATGGTCTTCGGGGTCTTCGCGGCGGCCCTGGCCGGGTCCCAGTTCGCCCACCACGAGGTGTCGTTCATCGTCAGCCTCGGCGGTACCGGTATCGTCGCCGGCCTGCTGTATTTCGCCGTGGCCTTCGGCAAGGTCACGGTGACCACGTTGAATGCCTACGGCAGCTTCATGTCGATCGCCACCATCATCAGCGGCTTTCGCGGCAGCCGGCATATCGGCAGCGGTGTGCGCCTGTTCTACATCTTCATCATGGTCTCGCTTGCCGCCACCCTGGCACTGTTGGGCAAGGATTCGTTCCTCAAGGATTTCTCCGCCTTCATCCTGTTCCTGCTGGCGTTCTTCACGCCCTGGAGTGCGATCAACCTGGTGGATTTCTACTGCATTACCAAGGAGCGCTATGACATCCCCGCGCTGTCCAATCCGGACGGTCGCTACGGCCGCTGGAATGTCATGGGCATCAGTATCTATGTGTTCGGCGTGCTGATTCAGATGCCGTTCATTTCCACCCACTTCTACACCGGCCCCCTGGTGGCGAGCCTCGGAGATACCGACATCTCCTGGATCATCGGCCTGGTGGTGCCCGCGGCGTTGTACTACGCCTGTGCGAAGAAGTGGCATGGCGCGGTGCCCGAGCACCTGATCCTGCCAATAGAGCAGGGCGCGCCCACCGAACAAAAAACGAGTGGGACCACCCGCGCTGCAGCGGTATGAGTCTTGATTGGACGTGGACAGGGCTGGATGCCTCTTAACTGCCGTAAGCCAACTCATGATTAGGAGCGTCACACAATGAAAATGCATAAGACCCTGCTGACCACGTTGCTGTCCATGGGCCTGCTGGCCGCTTCCGGCGCCCAGGCCGCGGGCTGGTGCGAGTCGGGCAAGGCGGTGAAGTTCGCCGGCCTGAACTGGGAAAGCGGCATGTTGCTGACCGACGTGCTGCAGCTGGTCCTGGAGAAGGGCTACGGCTGCAAGACCGACAGCCTGCCGGGCAACTCCATCACCATGGAAAACGCTCTGGGCAGCAATGACATCCAGATCTTCGCCGAAGAGTGGGTGGGCCGCAGCGAGGTGTGGAACAAGGCCGAGAAGGCCGGCAAGGTGGTGGGCGTCGGCGCGCCGGTGGTGGGTGCTGTCGAAGGCTGGTACGTCCCGCGCTACGTGATCGAAGGCGACGCCAAGCGCAAGCTCGAAGCCAAGGCCCCGGACCTGAAGAACATTGCCGACCTGGGCAAGTACGCCAGCGTGTTCAAGGACCCGGAAGAACCGAGCAAGGGGCGTTTCTACAACTGCCCGGCGGGCTGGACCTGCGAGCTGGACAACAGCGAGATGCTCAAGAGCTACGGCCTGGAAAGCAGCTACACCAACTTCCGCCCGGGCACCGGCCCGGCCCTGGATGCGGCGGTACTGTCGAGCTACAAGCGCGGCGAGCCGATCCTCTTCTACTACTGGTCGCCGACCCCGCTGATGGGCCAGGTGGACCTGGTCAAGCTCGATGAGAAACCTGGCGTCGACAAGAGCGTGAGCATCAAGGTCGGCTTGTCCAGAGTCTTCCACGACGAGGCCCCGGAGCTGGTGGCGGTACTGGAAAAGGTCAACCTGCCGATCGACCTGCTCAACCAGAATCTGGCGCGCATGAGCCGCGAGCGCATCGAGTCGCCGAAACTGGCGAAACTCTTTCTCAAGGAACATCCTGAAGTCTGGCACCCATGGGTCAGTGAAGAGGCCGCCGGGAAAATCGACGCGGCCCTGTAGCCCGGGCTTTTCCGGCGGCTCCAAGGGCCGTCGGCAACCGGACAGCAACCTCCTTTGAGCGAGAGTTTCCTATGTTTCCAGAAAGCTTCACGTTTTCCATCGCCGATTGGGTCAACGGCTGGGTCGACGCCCTGGTGACCCATTATGGCGATGTGTTCCGGCACATTTCCGACACCCTGCTGTGGGCCATCGTCAACCTCGAAGGCCTGCTGCGCATGGCGCCCTGGTGGCTGATGCTGGCGATTGTCGGCGGTATCGCCTGGCACGCCACCCGCAAGCTGCTGACCACCGCGGTGATCGTCGGCCTGCTGTTCCTGGTGGGCGCGGTGGGGCTGTGGGACAAGCTGATGCAGACCCTGGCGCTGATGCTGGTGGCCACCCTGATCTCGGTGCTGATCGGCATCCCCCTGGGGATCCTCTCGGCCCGCAGCAACCGCCTGCGCTCAGTGCTGATGCCGCTCTTGGACATCATGCAGACCATGCCCAGCTTCGTGTACCTGATCCCGGTGCTGATGCTGTTCGGCCTGGGCAAGGTGCCGGCGATCTTCGCTACGGTGATCTACGCCGCGCCGCCCTTGATCCGCCTCACCGACCTGGGGATCCGCCAGGTGGACGGCGAGGTGATGGAGGCGATCAACGCCTTCGGCGCCAACCGCTGGCAGCAGCTGTTCGGTGTGCAACTGCCCCTGGCCCTGCCGAGCATCATGGCCGGGATCAACCAGACCACGATGATGGCCCTGTCGATGGTGGTGATCGCCTCGATGATCGGTGCCCGTGGCCTGGGCGAGGATGTGCTGGTGGGGATCCAGACCCTCAACGTCGGGCGCGGCCTGGAAGCGGGGCTGGCGATCGTGATTCTGGCGGTGGTGATCGACCGCATTACCCAGGCCTACGGTCGTCCGCGCCATGAGGTGAGCAAATGAGCAGCGCTGCCATCAGCAAGATCGAAGTGAGGAACGTCTTCAAGATTTTCGGCAGTCGCCCTGCCGATGCCCTGGCGATGATCCGCCAAGGCAAGGGCAAGGACCAGGTGCTGGCCGAGACCGGCTGTGTGGTCGGGGTCAACGACCTGTCCCTGAGCATCGGCACCGGCGAGATCTTCGTCATCATGGGCCTGTCCGGCTCTGGCAAGTCGACCCTGGTGCGCCACTTCAACCGCCTGATCGACCCCACCAGCGGCGCGATCCTGGTGGACGGCGAGGACATCCTGCAATACGACATGGAGGCCCTGCGCCAGTTTCGCCGGCACAAGATCAGCATGGTGTTCCAGAGCTTCGGCCTGCTGCCCCACCGCAACGTGCAGGACAATGTTGCCTACGGCCTCAAGGTGCGCGGCGAGAGCAAGGCACTGTGTGCCGAGCGTGCCTTGCACTGGATCAACACCGTGGGCCTCAAGGGCTACGAGAACAAGTACCCGCACCAGCTGTCCGGCGGCATGCGCCAGCGGGTCGGCCTGGCCCGGGCCCTGGCGGCGGACACCGACATCATTCTCATGGACGAGGCCTTCAGCGCCCTCGACCCGCTGATCCGCGCAGAAATGCAGGACCAGTTGCTGGAGCTGCAGAAGACGCTGCACAAGACCATCGTCTTCATCACCCATGACCTGGACGAGGCCGTGCGCATCGGCAACCGCATCGCGATCCTCAAGGACGGCCGCCTGATCCAGGTGGGCACGCCCAGGGAGATCCTGCATTCACCGGCGGATGAGTACGTCGACCGTTTCGTCCAGCGTCGTGCCGCGACGGTGTAGTTCAACAGCCCACAAGCCCCGGGCCCGTAGGAGCTGGCTTGCCAGCGAAGAGGCCCCCGGATTTCACCACGAGGTTAACGATGTTCCAGGCTGAAAAGATCGTAATCGCCGACGCCCCCCTGGGTTGGCAGGATGTTGTCGCCGTCGCCCGCCACGGTGCTGAGCTCGAACTCTCGGAGCAGGCCTGGGCGCGGATCGACAACGCCCAGGCCATCGTGCGCAAAGTGGTGGACAGCGGCGAGCGCGCCTATGGCATCAGCACCGGCCTTGGGGCCTTGTGCAATGTGTTGCTGGCCGGCGAGCAGCTCAGCCAGCTGTCGCGCAATACCCTGCTCAGCCATGCCTGCGGAGTTGGCCCGGTGCTGGCCGACGAACAGACCCGGGCGATCATCTGTGCGGCCATCATCAACTACAGCCACGGCAAGTCCGGGATCCACCGGCAGGTGGTCCAGGCGCTGCTGGCGCTGCTCAATCGCGGGATCACCCCGCAGGTGCCGTCGCAGGGTTCGGTGGGCTACCTGACCCACATGGCCCATATCGGCGTGGCGCTGCTCGGCGTCGGTCAGGTCAGCTATCGCGGGCACATCGTCAGCGCCGAGCAGGCCCTGGCCGAGGAAGGGCTGCAAGCGGTGCAACTGGGGGCCAAGGATGGTCTGTGCCTGGTCAACGGCACGCCGTGCATGACCGGCCTCGGTTGCCTGGCCCTGGCCGATGCCAGCCGCCTGTTGCAGTGGGCCGACGTGATCGGCGCCATGAGCTTCGAGGCCCTGCGCGGCCAGATCGCCGCCTTTGATGCCGAGATCATCGCCCTCAAGGCGCACCCCGGCATGCAGGTGGTGGGCAGCAACCTGCGGGCCTTGCTCGACCGCAGCGAGGTGATCGCTTCCAGCAAGGGCATCCGTACCCAGGACGCCCTGAGCATTCGCTCGATTCCCCAGGTGCACGGTGCTGCCCGGGATCAACTGGCCCACGCGGCCAGGCAGGTGGAAACCGAGCTCAATGCCGCCACCGACAATCCGTTGCTGCTGGGCACCCCGGACAACTATCGGGTGGTGTCCCAGGCCAACCCCCACGGCCAATCGGTGGCCCTGGCGGCGGACGTGCTGGCGATTGCCATGGCCGAGATAGGCTCCATCGCCGAGCGCCGCCTGGACCGCCTGATCAACCCCCATGTCAGTGGCCTGCCGGCGTTCCTGGTGGCCGAGCCCGGGGTCAACTCCGGGATGATGATCGTGCAGTACGTGGCGGCCTCGCTGTGCGCGCAGAACCGCCAGCTGGCACAGCCGGCGGTGCTCGACAACTTCGTCACCTCGGGCCTGCAGGAAGACCACCTGAGCCTGGGCACCAACGCCGCCCTGAAGCTGCTGCAGGTGCTGGAAAACTGCACCCAGATCCTCGCCATCGAGTACCTGCTGGCGGCCCAGGCATTCGAATTTCTCAAGGAGCAGCGCTTCGGCACCGGCACCGGCATTGCCTGGTGCCTGCTGCGCGAGCGGGTTCCGGCCTACGACCAGGACCGCTGGCTGGCCCCGGATATCGCCAGCGTGGCGGCCTTGCTCAAGGACCCGCGATTGCTCAACAAACGCTTTTCCAAGGTGCAATAAAACGGATTTCCCCATCGCCAGCGTGCCAAGGCGCCACCTGCTCAAGCTGCGGGTGGCGACGGACAACGGAAGCTTCCGGAGCGACTGGCTAGTTATTACAAAACTCTCAAAAGGAGCATGAATGTGACTGCGCTAAACCTGATTCCCGGCCAACTGACCCTGGCCCAACTGCGGGCCATCTATCAGCAGCCGCTGACCCTGACCCTGGATGGCAGCGCCTCGGCGCAGATCGACGCCAGCGTCGCCTGTGTCGAGCAGATCCTCGCCGAGAATCGTACTGCCTATGGCATCAACACCGGTTTTGGCCTGCTGGCCTCGACCCGCATTGCCAGCGCCGACCTGGAAAACCTCCAGCGCTCGCTGGTGCTGTCCCACGCCGCCGGTGTTGGCGAGCCTATCAGCGATGACCTGGTACGCCTGATCATGGTGCTCAAGGTCAACAGCCTGAGCCGTGGCTTCTCCGGGATCCGCCGCCAGGTGATCGACGCCTTGATCGCCCTGATCAACGCCGAGGTCTACCCGCACATCCCGCTCAAGGGCTCGGTGGGTGCTTCCGGCGACCTGGCGCCTTTGGCCCACATGTCCCTGGTGCTGCTGGGCGAGGGCAAGGCGCGCTACAAGGGGCAGTGGCTGGAAGCGACAGCGGCCCTGGAAGTGGCCGGCCTCAAGCCGTTGACCCTGGCCGCCAAGGAAGGCCTGGCGCTGCTCAACGGCACCCAGGTTTCCACCGCATACGCCTTGCGCGGTCTGTTCGAGGGCGAAGACCTGTTCGCCGGCGCCCTGGTGTGCGGCGGCCTGACCGTGGAAGCGGTGCTGGGTTCGCGCTCGCCATTCGACCCGCGGATTCACGCCGCTCGTGGTCAGCGCGGGCAGATCGATACCGCCGCGGCCTATCGCGCGTTGCTGGGGGACAGCACCGAGGTATCCGCGTCGCACAAGAACTGCGACAAGGTCCAGGACCCGTATTCCCTGCGTTGCCAGCCACAAGTGATGGGCGCCTGCCTGACCCAGTTGCGCCAGGCTGCCGAAGTGCTGGTGGTGGAAGCCAACGCTGTGTCGGACAACCCGCTGGTGTTCGCCGCCGAAGGTGACGTGATTTCCGGTGGCAACTTCCACGCCGAGCCGGTGGCCATGGCCGCCGACAACATGGCCCTGGCCATCGCCGAGATCGCCTCCCTGAGCGAACGGCGGATCTCGCTGATGATGGACAAGCACATGTCCCAGCTGCCGCCGTTCCTGGTGGCCAATGGCGGGGTCAACTCCGGCTTCATGATCGCCCAGGTCACCGCCGCGGCCCTGGCCAGCGAGAACAAAGCCCTGGCCCACCCGCACTCGGTGGACAGCATCCCTACCTCTGCCAACCAGGAAGACCACGTCTCCATGGCCCCGGCCGCCGGCAAGCGCTTGTGGGAAATGGCCGAGAACACCCGTGGTGTCCTGGCTGTGGAATGGCTGGCGGCCTGCCAGGGGCTGGACCTGCGCGAAGGCCTGAAAACCTCGCCGACCCTGGAAAAGGCCCGTGCCACCTTGCGCGAGAAAGTGGCGTACTACGAGAAGGACCGCTTCTTTGCACCGGACATCAACGCCGCCAGTGAGTTGCTGGCTTCGCGTTGCCTGAACGGGCTGCTGCCAGCCCGGTTGTTGCCGAGCCTGTAATGCACGCCGGGCCGCCAGGCAGCTTCGCGCTCGGCGTGGAGCTGCGGCCCGTGCTGGTTGGCTTTACCTGCAAGACAGGCGCGGAGCGTCTGCTTCCTCCGCCCCGCACCCCTGCGCGGGGCGGACTTGTCCGATAACAATAAAAGGGACGATGACATGCAATCGCAAGACAGTGGACTACGCCGAGGGCTGACAGCCCGCCATATACGCTTCATGGCCTTGGGGTCGGCCATCGGTACAGGATTGTTCTACGGTTCGGCCTCGGCCATCCAGATGGCCGGGCCCGCTGTGTTGCTGGCCTACCTGATCGGTGGCGCGGCGGTTTTCATGGTGATGCGCGCCCTCGGGGAGATGGCCGTGCACAACCCGGTGTCCGGTTCGTTCGGGCATTACGCCAGCCAGTACCTGGGGCCGTTGCCGGGCTTCATCCTGGGGTGGACCTACGCCTTCGAGATGTTGATCGTGTGCCTGGCGGACGTGACTGCCTTTGGCATCTACATGGGCTTCTGGTTTCCCGAAGTGGCGCGCTGGATCTGGGTGCTGGGCATCGTGCTGTTCATCGGCGGCCTGAACCTGTGCAACGTCAAGGTGTTCGGCGAGATGGAGTTCTGGCTGTCGCTGCTCAAGGTCGGGGCGATCGTCGCGATGATCCTGGGGGGCTTGGGCATCATGCTCTTCGGTATCAGCAGCGCCGCGCAGGACCAGGCCACTGGCGCCGCCAACCTCTGGGCCCACGGCGGCTTCATGCCCAATGGCATCAGTGGGGTGATCGCCTCGTTTGCAGTGGTGATGTTTGCCTTTGGCGGCATCGAGATCATCGGGGTCACTGCGGGCGAGGCCCAGGACCCGAAGCGGGTCATTCCCAAGGCGATCAATGCCGTGCCACTGCGTATCCTGCTGTTCTACGTGCTGACCCTGTTCGTGCTGATGTCGATTTTCCCCTGGCCGCAGATCGGTACCCAGGGCAGCCCGTTCGTGCAGATCTTTGACAGCCTGGGCATCAGCTCGGCCGCCACTATCCTCAATATCGTGGTGATTTCGGCGGCGGTATCGGCCATCAACAGCGACATCTTCGGCGCCGGCCGGATGATGTATGGCCTGGCCCGGCAAGGGCAGGCGCCCAAGGGCTTTGCCCAGGTGTCCAAGCACGGGGTGCCGTGGATGACCGTGGTGGTGATGGCCGTGACTCTGTTGATCGGGGTGGTGCTGAACTACCTGATCCCGGAAAACATCTTCCTGCTGATCGCGTCCCTGGCCACGTTCGCCACGGTCTGGGTGTGGCTGATGATTCTCCTGACTCACGTGGCCATGCGCCGTTCGATGACCGCCGAGCAGGTGGCCCAGTTGCAGTTCAAGGTGCCATTCTGGCCTTGGGCCCCGGCGGCGGCCATTGCCTTCATGCTGTTCATCTTCGGCGTGCTGGGCTATTTCCCGAAAACCCAGGGAGCGCTGATCGTCGGCGTAGTGTGGATCGCTCTACTGATCGTGGCCTATATGCTGTGGGTCAAGCCCATGGCGGGGCAGGCCCAGGCGATCATGAGCGACGCTCCTTTACCTACTGACCATTAATGGAGGTTGGATGAAAACTCTTTGGCAACACTGCAACGTCGCCAGCATGGCCTCGGGTGTTTACTCGATCATCGAGGATGCGGCCATGGTGACGTCAGGGGCGCACATCGAGTGGATCGGCCGGCGCTCGGAGGCGCCGGCCGGCGACTACGCCCAGGTCAATGACCTGGCTGGAGCCTGGGTAACCCCGGGCTTTATCGATTGCCACACCCACACGGTATTTGGCGGCAACCGCAGTGGTGAGTTCGAGCAGCGCCTGCAAGGGGTGAGCTATGCCGAGATCGCCGCTGCCGGCGGTGGTATCGCCAGTACCGTACGGGCTACTCGGGCCGCCACCGAGGAGGAACTGTTCAGCAGCGCCCGCAAGCGTCTGCTGAGCCTGTTGCGCGATGGCGTGACCAGCGTCGAGATCAAGTCCGGCTACGGCCTGGACCTGGCCAGCGAGCGCAAGATCCTGCGGGTGATCCGTCGCCTGGGCGAAGAGTTGCCGGTCAGCGTGCGCAGCACCTGCCTGGCGGCCCACGCCCTGCCGCCGGAATACGCCGAGCGCAGCGATGCCTACATCGAGCATATCTGCAGCGAGATGCTCCCGGCCCTGGCGGCCGAGGGGCTGGTGGACGCGGTGGATGCCTTCTGTGAATACCTGGCGTTCTCCCCGGAGCAGGTGGAGCGGGTGTTCATTGCCGCGCAACAGCTCGGCCTGCCGGTCAAGCTGCACGCCGAGCAACTGTCGTCGCTGCATGGTTCGAGCCTGGCGGCCCGCTACCATGCGCTGTCCGCCGATCACCTGGAGTTCATGACCGAGGAGGATGCAATAGCCATGGCGGCGTCCGGGACCGTGGCGGTGTTGCTGCCGGGGGCCTTCTATTTCCTCCGGGAAACCCAGCTGCCGCCAATGGAAGCCCTGCGCAAGCACGGGGTGAAGATCGCCGTGGCCAGCGACCTCAATCCCGGTACGTCACCGGCGTTGTCGCTGCGGCTGATGCTGAACATGGCCTGTACCTGTTTCCGTATGACCCCCGAGGAGGCCCTGGCCGGGGTTACCCTGCATGCGGCCCAGGCCCTGGGCATGGAAAAGACCCATGGTTCGCTGGAGGTGGGCAAGGTGGCGGACTTCGTCGCCTGGCAGATCGATCGTCCTGCCGACCTGGCCTACTGGCTGGGCGGCGATCTGGAAAAGCGCGTCGTGCGACACGGCGTTGAAGTGACTGTGTAGGAGAAGGGTTGTGGATAAGGTTCTGAATTTCAAACAAGGCCGGGTGCCGCTGCTGATCAGCATGCCCCACGCCGGTACGCGCCTGACCCCGGCGGTGGCGGCCGGGCTGGTGCCCCAGGCGCAGAGCCTGCCGGACACCGACTGGCACATTCCACGGCTGTACCAGTTCGCCCAGGAGCTGGGGGCCAGTACCCTGGCGGCCGAATATTCGCGTTTTGTCATCGACCTGAACCGCCCGTCCGATGACAAGCCCCTGTACGTGGGGGCCACCACTGGCCTGTACCCGGCCACCCTGTTCGACGGCGAGCCCTTGTTCGTCGAAGGTCAGGCGCCGTCCAGTGAGGAGCGCGAGCAGTACCTGCACGAGGTGTGGGGGCCTTACCACCGCACCCTCCAGGAAGAGCTGGCGCGGCTCAAGGCCGAATTCGGCTATGCCCTGCTGTTCGATGCCCACTCCATCCGCTCGCTGATCCCGCACCTGTTCGAAGGCAAGCTGCCGGACTTCAACCTCGGCACTTTCAATGGCGCCAGCTGCGATCCGCAACTGGCCAGCCGGCTGGAGGCGATCTGCGCCGGCCACGGCGGCTACACCCATGTGCTCAACGGGCGCTTCAAGGGTGGGCATATCACCCGCCACTACGGCAACCCGGCCGAGCATATCCATGCCGTGCAACTGGAACTGGCACAGAGCGCCTACATGGAAGAGTTCGAACCGTTCCGCTATCGCGAGGACCTGGCAGCACCGACCCAGGTGGTGCTCAAGGAATTGCTCCAGGGGCTGCTGGCCTGGGGGCAGGAACGTTACGCCTGACCGCAAGCGCTCCTACAGCGGGTACACGCCTTTGTGTAGGAGCGCGCTTGCTCGCGAAGCGCCTTCGACCCCCGCGCAAAACCTGCAAACAACCCTGTTTTCTCCAAGGACATGCTCATTGCGTAATTCGGGTTTATGATGCCGGACGGCAGAATAAATGTAGTCCCCGCCAGGGATGAACCCGACCTCCACGGAGCGCGTAATGCAGACTTTGTACCCGCAGATCAAACCCTATGCCCGGCACGATCTGGCCGTCGACGAGCCGCACGTGCTGTATGTCGACGAAAGTGGTTCACCGGAAGGTTTGCCGGTGGTGTTCATTCATGGCGGGCCGGGGGCGGGCTGCGATGGGGCCAGCCGCTGCTACTTCGACCCGAATCTGTACCGCATCGTCACGTTCGACCAGCGCGGTTGCGGGCGTTCCACCCCCCACGCCAGCCTGGAAAACAACACCACCTGGGACCTGGTGGCGGACCTTGAGCGCATTCGCCAGCACCTGGGCATCGACAAGTGGGTGCTGTTTGGCGGCTCCTGGGGTTCGACCCTGGCCCTGGCCTATGCCCAGACCCACCCGGAGCGCGTGCTCGGCCTGATCGTGCGGGGCATCTTCCTTGCCCGGCCCCAGGAGATCCAGTGGTACTACCAGTGTGGCGCCAGCCGCCTGTTCCCCGACTACTGGCAGGACTATGTGGCGCCGATTCCCCTGGAAGAGCGGCATGACCTGGTCAGCGCCTTCCACAAGCGCCTGACCGGCACCGACCAGATCGCCCAGATGCATGCGGCCAAGGCCTGGTCGGGCTGGGAAGGGCGCACCGCGACCCTGCGCCCCAACCCGTTGGTGGTGGACCGTTTCTCCGAGCCGCAGCGGGCGCTGTCGATTGCCCGGATCGAATGCCATTACTTCACCAACAACGCCTTCCTCGAACCTGACCAGCTGATCCGCGACATGGGCAAGATCGCCCATCTGCCCGGGGTCATCGTCCATGGCCGCTACGATGTGATCTGCCCGCTGGACAACGCCTGGGAGCTGCATCAGGCCTGGCCCAACAGCGAGCTGCAGGTGATCCGCGACGCTGGCCACGCCGCCTCCGAGCCGGGCATCACCGATGCTCTGGTACGCGCCACCGACCAGATGGCGCGCCGTCTGCTCGACCTGCCGCCCGAAGAAGCATGAAGGGCCTGTTGCAGCGCGTGCGTGGCGCGCGGGTGGAAGTCGCCGGGGAAATAGTCGGCGCGGTGGACCAGGGATTGCTGGTACTGGTGGCGGTGGAGCCCGAGGACACCCGGGCCAGTGCCGACAAACTCCTGCATAAGCTGCTTAACTATCGGGTGTTCAGTGATGCCGAGGGCAAGATGAACCTGTCCCTGGCGGATGTGCAGGGCGGCTTGCTGCTGGTGTCGCAATTCACCCTGGCGGCAGACACCAAGAGCGGGCTGCGCCCGAGCTTTTCCACAGCCGCGCCGCCGGCCCTTGGCGAAGAGCTTTTTGACTACCTGGTAGTGAAGGCGCAACAGTTGCATGGCAAAGTGGCATCAGGGCGTTTTGGCGCGGACATGCAGGTGCACCTGGTCAATGATGGCCCGGTAACCTTCCTGTTACAGACCTGAAAACGCCTGAAACAGCTTTTTCCACCGATTTGGGCCGGAAACTGCTGTTTTTCGCGATAAATACTTTGTTACCCCTGATGCGTTGTAACGCGGGCTACTAGATAATCGCGCGCTACGGGGATCAGCGTTCGTTGGTCCATTTTGACTTAAGTAGAGACTTGTCCACGGCCGTTTGGGGAATCATTTAGCCCCATCGGAGTCGGAACAATGCTCGCCAACCTGGCATATAGATAGCTGGCCGTTGGTTTTTTGATCTGTTTTCGGCGAGGGTTGCTCGTGATTGTTAGTCCCTGTAATGCACCAAACTTGTTTGCCAAACGGTTACGAAACGCACTGGTGACGGGCTCTGCGCTGGTCTGCCTGCTCGGCGCCGGTCAACTCATGGCATTCAATCTGGATGATGTATCGGTCAAGGCCAAGGACCTGGCCGGGCAGAAGTACGAGGCCCCGCGCAGTAACCTGCCGAACGAGTTCCGTGAGATGAAGTTCGCGGATTACCAAAAAATCCGCTTCCTCACCGAAAAAGCCGAATGGGCCGACCAGAAGACCCCGTTCAAGCTGTCGTTCTACCACCAGGGCATGCACTTCGACACGCCGGTGAAGATCAACGAGATCAGCGCCAACACCGTTACCGAGATCAAGTACGACCCGAACCGTTTCGATTTCGGCGACGTGAAGTTCGATCCCAATGCCACCGAGAAGCTCGGCTACGCCGGTTTCCGCGTGCTGTACCCGATCAACAAGGCTGACAAGCAAGACGAGATCATGACCATGCTCGGCGCGAGCTATTTCCGCGTCGTTGGCAAGGGCCATACCTATGGCCTGTCCGCCCGGGGCCTGGCAATCGACACCGCCCTGCCATCCGGCGAGGAATTCCCGCGTTTCAGCGAGTTCTGGATCCAGCAGCCCAAGGCTACCGACAAGCACCTGGTGATCTACGCCCTGCTGGATTCGCCACGGGCCACCGGCGCCTATCGCCTGACCCTGCGGCCGGGCGCCGACACCATTGTCGACGTCAAGGCCCGGGTGTTCCTGCGTGACAAGGTCGGCAAGCTGGGCCTGGCCCCGCTGACCAGCATGTACCTGTTCGGCGCCAACCAGCCGTCGAAGGTCCTCAACTACCGTCGCGAACTGCATGACTCCAGCGGCCTGTCGATCCACGCCGGCAATGGCGAGTGGATCTGGCGCCCGCTGAACAACCCGAAACATCTGGCCGTGAGCAACTTCTCGGTGGAGAACCCGCGTGGTTTCGGCCTGCTCCAGCGTGGCCGCGACTTCAGCCACTATGAAGACCTCGACGACCGCTACGACAAGCGCCCAAGCGCCTGGATCGAGCCCAAGGGCGACTGGGGCAAGGGCACCGTCGACCTGGTAGAGATCCCGACCGCGGACGAAACCAACGACAACATCGTGGCGTTCTGGAACCCGGAAAAGCAGCCTGAGCCAGGCCAGCCGCTGGATTTCGCCTATCGCCTGCACTGGACCATCGACGAAGCCGCCCTGCATTCCCCTGACAGCGCCTGGGTACAGCAAACCCTGCGCTCCACTGGTGACGTCAAGCAGTCCAACCTGATCCGTCAGCCCGACGGCAGCGTGGCCTACCTGGTGGACTTCGAAGGCCCGTCCCTGGCGGCATTGCCGGAAAACGCCGACGTTCGCAGCCAGGTCAGCGTGGGTGACAACGCCGAGCTGGTGGAAAACAGCGTTCGCTACAACCCGGAAACCAAGGGCTGGCGCCTGACCCTGCGGATGAAGATCAAGGACGCGAGCAAGTCCACCGAGATGCGTGCCGCTCTGGTCCGCGACATTGCGCAGCCCGAGCCGGCCAAGGCCTCGACGCCGAACTCCAACTCCTCCATCGCCAAGGCCGACAAGATCGCCGCCAAGCAGCAGGAGAAGAAAGAGAAGGAAGCCGCAGCGGCAGCCGCCAAGCAGGCGCAAGCCCAGCCGGGCAAAGAGGCTAAAGACGCCAAGAACGCCAAGGACAAGGACCACAAAGACGCCAAGCAGCCTGCTGCTGCGGACGCGGCCCCAGCCACACCGGAACCGGTTAAAACGGAGCAAGTCCTGACCGAGACCTGGAGCTATCAGTTGCCTGCCGATGAGTAACTCTCAACTACAGCCAGAGTCTCTTGCCGAGTACCTGGCGCATTTGCCGATGTCGGACCAGCAGCGCGCGGAACTCGCGGGCTGCCAGTCCTTCAGCGAATTGCACCAACGCCTGTCGTCCAGCACCTTCGATGGCCCCACCGATGCCGCCCAGGCCTCGGTGGGCCAGCGCCTGACCCTGAGCACCGCCGCTGAGCTGGAAGAAGCGGAAATGCTCGCGGTGGACGCCGAGGGCCGGGTCTGCCTCAAGGCCACGCCACCGATCCGCCGCACCAAGGTGGTCCCTGAGCCGTGGCGCACCAATATCCTGGTGCGCGGCTGGCGGCGCCTGACCGGGCGTACCAACCCGCCAGCGCCGAAGAAGGACGAACGGGTACTGCCGGCCGCTCGCTGGCGTACCGTCGGTTCTATCCGCCGCTACATCCTGCTGGTGCTGATGCTCGGCCAGACCATCGTCGCCGGCTGGTACATGAAAGGCATCATGCCGTACCAGGGCTGGTCCTTCGTCGACCTGGAAGAGGTCATGCACCAGCCGCTGATGCAGACCGCCCAGCAAGTGCTGCCCTATGCCCTGCAGACCAGCATCCTGATTCTGTTCGGGATCCTGTTCTGCTGGGTCTCGGCAGGTTTCTGGACCGCCCTGATGGGCTTCCTGGAACTGCTGACCGGCCACGACAAGTACCGCATCTCCGGGGCCAGCGCCGGCAACGAGCCGATTCCCAAGGATGCGCGCACCGCACTGGTGATGCCGATCTGCAACGAAGACGTGCCCCGGGTGTTTGCCGGCCTGCGCGCAACCTTCGAGTCGGTGGCGGCCACCGGTGACCTGGACCGTTTCGACTTCTTCGTCCTCAGCGACAGCAACGACAGCGATATCTGCGTGGCCGAGCAGCAGGCCTGGCTGGATGTCTGCCGCGAAGCCAAAGGCTTCGGCAAGATCTTCTATCGCCGCCGTCGCCGCCGAGTGAAACGCAAGAGCGGCAACCTCGACGACTTCTGCCGTCGCTGGGGCGGTGACTACAAGTACATGGTCGTGCTCGACGCTGACAGCGTGATGAGCGGCGAATGCCTGACCAGCCTGGTACGCCTGATGGAAGCCACGCCGGACGCGGGGATCATCCAGACCGCGCCACGGGCCTCGGGCATGGACACCCTGTATGCGCGCATGCAGCAGTTCGCCACCCGGGTCTACGGCCCGCTGTTCACCGCCGGCCTGCACTTCTGGCAGTTGGGGGAATCCCACTACTGGGGGCACAACGCGATCATCCGCATGCAGCCGTTCATCGAGCACTGTGCCCTGGCGCCGTTGCCGGGCAAGGGTGCCTTCGCCGGTGCGATCCTCTCCCACGACTTCGTCGAAGCAGCGCTGATGCGCCGTGCCGGCTGGGGCGTGTGGATTGCCTACGACCTGCCGGGCAGCTACGAAGAGCTGCCGCCGAACCTGCTGGACGAACTCAAGCGTGACCGGCGCTGGTGCCACGGCAACCTGATGAACTTCCGCCTGTTCCTGGTCAAGGGCATGCACCCGGTGCACCGCGCGGTGTTCCTCACCGGGGTGATGTCCTACCTGTCGGCGCCGCTGTGGTTCTTCTTCCTGGTGCTGTCCACGGCCCTGCTGGCGGTCAACACCCTGATGGAGCCGCAGTACTTCCTCGAGCCGCGGCAGCTGTATCCGCTGTGGCCGCAGTGGCATCCGGACAAGGCCATCGCGCTGTTCTCCACCACCATCGTGCTGCTGTTCCTGCCCAAGCTCTTGAGCATCATCCTGATCTGGGCCAAGGGGGCGAAAGAGTTCGGTGGCAAGTTCAAGGTGACCCTGTCGATGCTCCTGGAGATGCTGTTCTCCATGCTGCTGGCGCCGGTGCGGATGATTTTCCACACCCGTTTCGTACTGGCCGCATTCCTGGGCTGGGCCGCGACCTGGAACTCGCCACAGCGTGACGACGACTCCACGCCGTGGAGTGAAGCGGTCAAGCGCCACGGTCCGCAGACCCTGCTGGGCTTCTGCTGGGCGCTGCTGGTGATCTGGTTGAACCCGAGCTTCCTCTGGTGGCTGGTACCGATCGTCGGTTCGTTGATGCTGTCGATCCCGGTGTCGGTGATCTCCAGCCGCGTGGGCCTGGGCCTGAAGTCCCGTGACGAAAGCCTGTTCCTGATCCCCGAGGAATACGCTCCGCCACAGGCGCTGCTGGCAACCGACCAGTACACCCATGAAAACCGCTGGCATGCGCTCAACGACGGCTTTGTCCGGGCCGTGGTGGATCCGCAGCAGAACGCCCTGGCCTGTGCCCTGGCGACCTCGCGCCACACCCAGGCCGAGCCCATCGAGTGGCTGCGCCAGGAGCGTGTACGGCATGCCCTGAAAGTCGGCCCGGCGGCCCTGAACAACAGCGAGCGGCTGGCGCTGTTGAGCGACCCGGTAGCCCTGGGGCGCCTGCACGAGCAGGTCTGGAGCGAGGGGCACAGCGAATGGCTGAGCGCCTGGCGCCAGTCGGTGGATGCCGATCCCCATGCACCGCTGCTGCCGTTGCAGCCGTTGAACGCGGCGCCGCAACCGGCCTGAAGCCAACGCCCTTGAGCTCTTGCTCAAGGGCGTTTTGCTTTATGGCGCCAATGGCCGCCTACGCCTTGCGGGAGGCTGTGGCAGCGGCTACCGGTCGCTCCCCCTGAAACAACAAAAATCCTTGTGCAAATGGCCGAGTGCGTTAGCATCGCACCCGCAAATTTCTGCGCGCAATCGACAACGGCCTGCCATTCGAAGCACTCAAGCAGATGACCGCCGTGCGCAGACACCACAATAAAATGGCTTCAGGGGACTTGAGATGAAGAAGTATCTTTCGCTGCTGCTGGCGGGTGCCGCAGCCCTGCTGGCGGTCAACACGGCCCAGGCCGGCGCAATCGACGACGCGGTCAAGCGCGGCACGCTGAAAGTCGGCATGGACCCGACCTACATGCCGTTCGAGATGACCAACAAGCGTGGCGAAATCATCGGTTTCGAAGTCGACCTGCTCAAGGCCATGGCCAAGTCCATGGGGGTCAAGCTGGAGATGGTTTCCACTGGCTACGACGGCATCATCCCGGCCCTGCTGACCGACAAGTTCGACATGATCGGCAGCGGCATGACCCTGACCCAGGAACGCAACCTGCGCCTGAACTTCAGCGAACCCTTCATCGTGGTCGGCCAGACCCTGCTGATCCGCAAGGACCTGGAAGGCACCATCAAGTCCTACAAGGACCTGAACAGCGCCGACTACCGCATCACCTCCAAGCTGGGCACCACCGGTGAGATGGTCGCCAAGAAGCTGATCGCCAAGGCCAAGTACCACGGCTACGACAACGAGCAGGAAGCGGTGCTGGACGTGGTCAACGGCAAGGCCGACGCCTTCATCTACGACGCTCCGTACAACGTGGTGGCCGTCAACAAAGTGGGCAATGGCAAGCTGGTATTCCTCGACAAGCCGTTCACCTACGAGCCCCTGGCCTTCGGTTTGAAGAAGGGCGATTACGACAGCATCAACTTCATCAA
This sequence comes from Pseudomonas sp. UME65, assembly GCF_014170225.1. Taxonomy (NCBI): domain Bacteria; kingdom Pseudomonadati; phylum Pseudomonadota; class Gammaproteobacteria; order Pseudomonadales; family Pseudomonadaceae; genus Pseudomonas; species Pseudomonas sp. UME65. The sequence goes on from NZ_LZZQ01000011.1 coordinate 352,794, forward strand.
CAACTTCCTGCACCAGATCCACGAAGACGGCACCTACGATCGCATCCATGACAAGTGGTTCAAGAGCACCGAGTGGCTCAAGGACATGGAATAGGTGTCAGGCAACTGACTTGTGGTTGATCGCGAGCAAGCTCGCTCCTACAGGGCGCATAGCGTTTTTGTAGGAGCGAGCCTGCTCGCGACGATGCCCACCCGGGCTCTGCCGAACCTCCCCGCTGCAAACCGCTGGAACCTGCAAAGTGAACAAACACAAGAAAGCCCAATGGCCCTGGCACGTGCTGACCGTGCTGGTGCTGATCGGTCTGGCTGGCGCGCTGTACTACGCCACCTCGTTGATGTCCTACGAGTGGCGCTGGAACCGTGTCCCCCAGTACTTCGCCTATCAGGCCGAAGAGTCCCAGCGGGCGGCGGAAATCTCCACCGTCGCCGAGGTGGTGCGCCAGGGCGGCAAGGCACAAGTCACGCTGCGCGGTGACTCGGGTGCCGAGCAGCATCTGAGCGTCGATGAAAGCAGCTTGCAGGTGGCTAGCGGCGATGACGTTGCCGAAGGCGATGTCATCGGCGTGACCCGGCACTGGGCCGCGGGCCCGCTGTTGTGGGGCCTGTGGACCACCTTGTGGCTGTCGGTGGTGTCCGGCGTGCTGGGGCTGCTGATCGGCCTGGGTACCGGCCTGTGCCGGTTGTCCAGCAACCCGACCCTGCGCGACCTGTCGACGATCTATGTCGAACTGGTGCGGGGCACGCCGCTGCTGGTGCAGATCTTCATCTTCTATTTCTTTATTGGCACGGTGCTCAATCTGTCCCGGGAGTTCGCCGGGATCGCCGCGCTGTCGCTGTTTACCGGGGCCTATGTGGCGGAAATCGTTCGCGCCGGGGTGCAGTCCATCGCCCGCGGGCAGAACGAAGCCGCTCGCTCCCTGGGGCTCAGCGCCGGCCAGTCGATGCGCCATGTGGTGCTGCCCCAGGCCTTCAAGCGGGTGCTGCCGCCGCTGGCCGGGCAGTTCATCAGCCTGGTCAAGGACACCTCCCTGGTGTCGGTGATCGCCATTACCGAACTGCTCAAGAGCGGCCGGGAAGTCATCACCACGTCGTTCTCGCCATTCGAGATCCTGTTCTGCGTGGCAGGCCTGTATTTGTTGATCAACCTGCCGCTGTCGAAGATGGCCAGCCGGCTTGAGCGGAGGCTCGCGCAAAGTGATTGAAGTCCGCGATCTGGTAAAAGTCTTCGACACCCGCGGCCAGGTGGTGCGCGCGGTGGATAACGTCACCACCCAGGTGGCCAAGGGCGAGGTGCTGGTGGTGATCGGCCCGTCCGGCTCCGGCAAGTCGACCTTCCTGCGTTGCCTCAATGGCCTTGAAGAGTTCGATTCCGGCTCGGTGAGCATCGACGGCCTGCAACTGGCCGACCCGAGGACCGATGTGAACGCCTACCGCCGGGAAGTCGGCATGGTGTTCCAGCACTTCAACCTGTTCCCGCACATGACCGTGCTGGAAAACCTCTGCCTGGCGCAGAAGGTGGTACGCAAGCGCGGCAAGCAGGAGCGCGAGGCCAAGGCCCTGGCGTTGCTGGAAAAGGTCGGGATCGCCCAGAAGGCCCACGAGTTTCCTTCGCGGCTTTCCGGTGGCCAGCAGCAGCGTGTGGCCATCGCCCGGGCCCTGGCCATGGAACCCAAGGTGATGCTGTTCGACGAGCCGACCTCGGCCCTGGACCCGGAAATGGTCGGCGAGGTGCTGGATGTGATGAAGACCCTGGCCCTGGAAGGCATGACCATGGTCTGCGTGACCCACGAAATGGGCTTTGCCCGGGAAGTGGCGGATCGGGTGCTGTTCTTCGATCACGGCAAACTACTGGAAGACGCGGCGCCGCAGGTGTTCTTCGACGCGCCGCAAGACCCGCGGGCCCAGGCTTTCCTGCGCCAGGTGCTGTAAGGCCGGCTCCTGCATTTCCCGGTAGGAGCCGGCTTGCCGGCGAAGCGGCTCAGACCCGGAAACGCCCCACCAGGCTTTGCAGGTGAATCCCCAGCCGCGCCAGCTCGGCGCTGGACGCGGCGGTTTCCTCGCTGGCCGATGACGTCTGTTCAGACACATCCCGCACATTCAACACGCTGCGGTTGATCTCTTCCGCCACCGCGCTCTGCTGCTCTGCTGCCGCGGCGATCTGCTGGTTCATCGCCTGGATCGCCGACACGGTACGGGTGATGTTTTCCAGGGAACCACCAGCCCGGCGTGTCAGCTCGACACTGCTGTCGGTCAGGCTGCGGCTGGTATCCAGGGTGCTGGCCACCTGCTGGGTGCCGCTTTGCAGGCCAACGATGAGTTCAGCGATTTCTTCGGTGGATTGCTGGGTACGTTGCGCCAGGCTGCGGACTTCATCCGCCACCACGGCAAAACCCCGCCCGGCTTCACCGGCCCGGGCGGCCTCGATGGCGGCGTTCAGGGCCAGCAGGTTGGTCTGCTGGGCCACCGACTTGATCACATCCAGGACGCTGCCGATCTTGTCGCTTTCCTGCTTGAGATGGCCCATGGCCTCGGTGGAATGGCCCACCTCGCTGGCCAGGCGCTCGATCTGGGCGATGGCTTCGTTCACCACCCGGTCACCCTCGCGGGCCTGCTGGTCGGCCGCCACAGCGGCCTCGGAGGCCTCCTCGGCGTTGCGCGCCACTTCCTGCACGGTGGCGGCCATTTCGTTCATGGCCGTGGCCACCTGGTCGGTCTCGACTTTCTGGCTGTTGACCCCGGCGCTGGTCTGCTCGGTCACCGCGGACAGTTGCTCGGCGGCGCTGGCGATCTGGGTCACCCCGTCGCTGATGCCGCCGATCAGTTCCCGCAGGCTCACCGTCATGCGCTGCATGGCTTTCTGCAGTTGGCCCAGTTCGTCGCGGCGCTCCACGGCGAGGTTCTGGCTCAGGTCCCCGGAAGCCACGCGCTCGGCGGCCTTGAGGGTCTGCTGCAGCGGCTGGGTGATCTGCCGGGTGATGGCCCAGGCGGCGATCAGGCCGAACAGCATGGCCAGCAAGGTGGCGATCAGCAGGGTGCTCTTGGCCTGCGCGGCGTCGCTGTCACGCTTGGTGGTTTGGGCCACGGTCAGCTGCTTGCTCAGGTCCATCAGCCGGTCGCCCTGGGCGGCCATGCGCTTGAGCGCAGCCGCGCTGGCTTCTTCGGCGTCGCTGTAGGCGCTGACGGCCATCCGGTAGGCCTTCAGCGAGTCGCTGGCCTGTTGCAGGTTGGCAACGTGCTGCTCGGGCAGGCGCGAAGGCAGGCTGGTGAGGTTGTTCAGGGCGTTGTCGATGGCGTCCAGCGCCGGCTGCTTGGCCTCAGGCTTGGCGCTGTAGGTGTAGCCGCGTACCTGGAAGCGTGCCTGCTGGATCAGCTTGGACAGGTCGATCACGCTATTGAACTGCGCCACGCTGTCGCCTTGCAGCAGTGAGTTTTCAACCTCCGCGACCCGGGCCACGGCATTGTCCGCGGTGGCGCCAAGCTGGGACCTCGCGGCCTCGCGGTTGGCGGTGGCGCGAGTCATGTCGGCAAAGGCCTTCTGGTATTCGGCCACGGCGTCCAGTTGCCGGTCGACCATGGTGATGCTTTCCGGTTGCTGCAGTTGCGCGCGAGCGTCCTGCAGGCCGTCGTCGAGTTGCTTGAGGAAGTCGTTGACCGCTGCCGGGCCGTGTTCACCGCGGCTCATCTCGTAGTTGAGGCGGGCGATGCGCAGGTCCTTGGTCAGGGCGTAGATAACGGAAATATTGCCCAGTTTGTCGCCCCGGTCGATCACCCGGCTCAGGCCGGTCCAGCCGGTGGCGGTGATCAGCAGGGTCAGGAGCAGTACCAGGCCGAAGCCGATACCCAGCTTGAGGCTGACGCTTACGTTTCCCAGGTTTCTGGCTAGCCAACGGTACATTCTGCGAACTCCCTTTTAGCAATGTGCGCTTAACCATAGGCTATCGGCGGGAGTGGGGGATTCTGTAGCTTGACTGGCTAGTTGCCATTACGACCGTGAGGTCCGGCTGGCCACTTGGCCAGCACGCACGTGGGGGCTCAGAACAGGCGCGAAAGCAGGGCGGTGACCGCGGTTTCGACCCGCAGGATGCGTTCGCCCAGTTGCACCGGTTGCAGGCCGGCCTTGCCCAGAAGATCGATCTCGTAGGGAATCCAGCCGCCTTCCGGGCCAATGGCCAGGGTGACGGCCTGGTCCAGCCCGCGAGGGCAGGGCGGATATGGGCCAGGGTGGCCCACCAGCCCCAGGGTGCCAGCACTGAGGGCCGGCAGGCGGTCTTCGACGAAGGGCTTGAAGCGTTTTTCGATCAGGACGTCGGGCAGCACGGTGTCACGGGCCTGTTCCAGGCCGAGCACCAGGTGTTCGCGAATCGTTTCGGGTTCCAGGAACGGGGTCTGCCAGAAGCTCTTTTCTACCCGGTAGCTGTTCACCAGCACCAGCCGCGGCACGCCCATGGTTGCTATGGTCTGGAACACCCGGCGAAGCATTTTCGGGCGCGGCAGGGCCAGCACCAGGGTCAACGGCAGCTTGGCCGGTGGCGGCTGATCGAGGGTCACTTGCAGTTCGGCTTCAGCAGGCTCCAGGCGCAGTACCTGGGCACTGCCCATCAAGCCGCCAATGCGCCCGACCCGCAGGCTGTCGCCGACCGCCACCCGATGCACGTCCTGCATGTGGGTCAGGCGTCGGTCGCGCAGCACTACGCGGTCGGCCGCAATGAAATCGGCCTCTTCCAGAAGCAGCAGGTTCACGCTTGGGTCGCTGGCGGCTGGTCGTTGTGGTCGTCGGCCGGTTCATCGTCCGGGTGCTCGCCACGTTTGCTGATCAGCCCGCCGAACAGCACGCCGATCTCGAACAGCAGCCACATGGGCACGGCCAGCAGGGTCTGGGAGAAAATGTCCGGCGGGGTGAGGATCATGCCCACCACGAAGCAGCCGATGATCACGTAAGGGCGGATCTTGCGCAGGTACGCCACGTTGACCACGCCTATCCACACCAGCAGGACCACGGCCACCGGGATCTCGAAGGCCACGCCGAAGGCGAAGAACAGGGTCATGACGAAATCGAGGTAGCTGGTGATATCGGTCATCATCTCCACGCCGGCCGGGGTGGCGGCGGCGAAGAACTTGAAGATCAGCGGGAACACCAGGAAGTAGGCGAACGCCATGCCGATGTAGAACAGCAGGATGCTCGACACCAGCAAGGGCACGGCAATGCGCTTTTCATGCTTGTACAGGCCGGGGGCGATAAAGCCCCAGATCTGGTGCAGGATCACCGGGATCGCCAGGAACAGCGAGACCATCATGGTCAGCTTCAGCGGCGTGAGGAACGGCGAGGCGACGTCGGTGGCGATCATCGTCGCGCCGACCGGCAGGTACTGGCGCAGCGGTGTGGAGACGATGGTGTAGATCTGCTGGGTGAAGGCGAACAGCCCGGCGAAGATGATGAAGATCGCCGCTACGCAGCGCAGCAGGCGGGTGCGCAGCTCGGTGAGGTGCGACACCAGCGGCATGTGTTGGTCGTTCTCTGGGATATCGCTCATGGTGCTCGCGGCGGCAAGGTGGAGTCGTGGGGGGCCGTGGTGGCGGGTGTTGCCACTGGGGCTGCGGGCGCTGCGGTCGGTGCCGGTGCTGGTGTCGATGGCAGAGGCGCGGGCACTTCGCTGGCTGGCGGCGCTTCGGCGACCGTAGCGGCGCCTGGCGCGTGAATCGTCTGCTCGGCCACAGGCTCTACCGGAGTCGGTTGCTGCTGGATCGGGGCGAGGATTTTCCGCGCTTCCTGCTCCAGGGACAGAATGTGCTCGTTGTGCAGTTGCCGGCGGATTTCGTCGGCACCGATTTCACGTTCAACTTCCTGTTTTATCGCGTTGAAGCTGCGCTTGAGGCGCCCGACCCACAGGCCAGCGGTGCGCGCAGCGCCGGGCAGGCGCTCGGGGCCGAGCACCAGCAGGGCCACCAGGCCCACCAGCAGCAGTTCAGAGAAGCTGATACCAAACATTAGTCAGTGCTCACGAGTCTTTGCGGGTCGGCTCTTCGACTTTCTGCGCCTGCACATCGATGGTGTGCGGCTGGCTCAACGGCGCGCTCTGCTGCGGCTGAACCGGTGGCACAGGCTGCGCTGCTGGCGGGACCACGGGTTCGGCAGGCTTTTCGTCGTCATTCATGGCCTTGCGAAAGCCCTTGATCGATTCGCCGACGTCGGTGCCCAGGTTCTTGAGCTTCTTGGTGCCGAATACCAGTACCACGACCACCAGGATGACGATCCAGTGTTTCCAGTCAAAAATGCCCATGCTGCGTTTCCTCTTAGAAAGTTGTTCAGGCGGACGGACGCGAGGCTTTCTCGGCGTGTCCGGACAAACCGAAGCGGCGGTCCAGCTCATCGAGCACGGCCTGGGGATGCTGCCCCAGCTGCGCCAGCATGACCAGGGTGTGGAACCACAGGTCCGCGGTTTCGTAGATCACATCGCTGCAGTCGCCGCTGATGGCGGCGTCCTTGGCGGCGATGATGGTTTCCACCGATTCTTCGCCGACTTTTTCCAGAATCTTGTTCAGGCCCTTGTGGTACAGGCTGGCGACGTAGGAGCTGTCGGCTGCGGCGTCTTTACGCTCTTCCAGCACCTGGGCCAGACGGGTGAGGGTATCGCTCATGTCAGTGTCCTGCAGAATAGATCGCGTGCGGGTCCTTGAGGACCGGTTCGACGGTTTTCCACTCGCCATCTTCATAGACGCGGTAGAAACAGCTGTGGCGGCCGGTATGGCAGGCGATGTCGCCGATCTGCTCAACCATCAGGATGATCACATCGGCGTCGCAGTCCAGGCGCATTTCATGAAGCTTCTGCACGTGCCCGGATTCTTCGCCCTTGCGCCACAGCTTGCCACGGGAACGTGACCAGTAGATGGCGCGATTCTCGGCAGCGGTCAGGCTCAGGGCCTCGCGGTTCATCCAGGCCATCATCAGTACGCGCCCGGTCTTGTGATCCTGGGCGATGGCCGGCACCAGGCCGTCCGCATCCCATTTGATCTGGTCCAGCCAATCTTTCATTTTCGACTCCGACAACCGGGCTCTACCCGCTGGTGACGCCTCGGCGATTTCGACAGTTTGCCAGCAGGTCGCGCCACTGGCTATCGGCGAACGATCAGATACAAACCGACCGCAATCATGATGCCAGCAGGCCAGTGCCCCAGCTCATGCAATGGACCGCCGGCGGCCAGGACCGCGCCACCGCCCAGGTGGGCAGTGCCCAGCAGGCGCAGAAACCAGTCGTCCTTGCGCTTGTGCCAGGGCGCCGGCGGATCGGCGGCATGGGGCTGGGACATGCGCTCCAGCAGGTCGCGGGTCATGTTGGCCAGGTGCGGCAACTGTTCGATCTGGCTGTGGATGTTGCCGAGCACGGCCTTGGGGCTGACCCGTTCGCGCATCCAGCGTTCGAGGAAGGGTTGCGCGGTGTTCCACAGGTCCAGGTCCGGGTACAGCTGGCGGCCCAGGCCCTCGATGTTGAGCAGGGTCTTCTGCAGCAGCACCAGTTGCGGCTGCACTTCCATGTTGAAGCGCCGAGCGGTCTGGAACAGGCGCATCAGCACCTGGCCGAAGGAAATGTCCTTCAGCGGTTTTTCGAAGATCGGCTCGCACACGGTGCGGATCGCCGCCTCGAATTCGTTGAGCTTGGTTTCCGCCGGGACCCAGCCGGAATCAATGTGCAACTGGGCCACGCGGCGGTAGTCGCGCTTGAAGAAGGCAAACAGGTTGCGGGCCAGGTAGTCCTGGTCTTCCGGGGTCAGACTGCCGACGATGCCGCAGTCGATGGCGATGTACTGCGGGCTCCAGGGCTGCACGGTGCTGACGAAGATGTTGCCCGGGTGCATGTCGGCGTGGAAGAAGCTGTCGCGGAACACCTGGGTGAAGAAGATCTCCACGCCACGCTCGGCGAGCATCTTCATGTCGGTACGCTGGTCGGCCAGGGTGGCCAGGTCGGTGACCTGAATGCCGTAGATGCGCTCCATCACCAGCACTTTGGGCCGGCACCAGTCCCAGTAGACCTGGGGTACATAGAGCAGCGGCGAGCCTTCGAAGTTGCGCTTGAGCTGGCTGGCGTTGGCCGCCTCGCGCAGCAGGTCGAGCTCGTCGTAGATGGTTTTTTCGTAGTCGCTGACCACGTCCACCGGGTGCAGCAGGCGCGCGTCGGCGGAGAGCTTTTCCGCGGCACGGGCGAGGATGAACAGCCACGCCAGGTCCTGGGCGATGATCGGCTTGAGCCCGGGGCGGATCACCTTGACCACCACTTCTTCGCCGGTCTTGAGCTTGGCGGCGTGCACCTGGGCCACCGACGCCGACGCCAGGGGCTCGATGTCGAAGCGGCTGAACACGTCGCTGATCTTCTTGCCCAGCTGCGCTTCGATCAGGGCCACGGACTTTTGCGAGTCGAACGGCGGCACCCGGTCCTGCAGCAGCATCAGCTCGTCGGCAATGTCTTCCGGCAGCAGGTCGCGGCGGGTCGAGAGGATCTGCCCGAACTTGATGAAGATCGGCCCCAGGTCCTGCAACGCCAGGCGCAGGCGTGCACCGCGGCTCAGGTCCAGCGGCTTGCGCGGGAACCAGCGCCAGGGCAGGGCGAAGCGCAGGGCCAGGAGGAACCAGGGCAGGGGCAGGTCGAACAGCAGGTCATCGAGGCGGTAGCGGATCACGACGCGCTGGATGCGCAACAGACGGCGGACGGCAAGCAGCTTCATGCGTTATCGCTTGGGTCAAGGGATCGGGAAAGGCGCTCCAAGCGCGCCTCGAGACGTTCCAGGTCGAGTTTGGCCTGATCCAGCTCGCGAAAGCGCGCTTCGGCTTCGCGCTGACCCACCAGGGTCCGCGATTCTTCGGCGAGGAATTCGGCGAGGTTCTGGTTGAGGCTGGCAAATCCTTGCTGATACCAGCGGGCGCGGCTGCGCACATGGCCACTGAACAGCTGGGTGGCCACGGGGCCCAGCCAGCGCGAGAGCTCGTACTCCCAGTCCAGCTCCAGGTCCTGAAGGGTTGCTGCCAGGTCCAGCAGCACGCCGCTATCGCCTTCCAGCTCCACTTCGGGGCCGTGCAGGACCGCGGTCTTGTCCTTGCTCAGGGCCAGGCGCAGCAGGCTCGAGGCCGGTGCGCGCAGGGTGCAGTCCGGGTCCGCGGCCCACTGGCTGGCGAGCATCAGGCCTTCATCGCTGGGCAGGATGAACAGCTGCAGCGCCGGGTTGCGGCATTCCACGGCGATCACCTTGCCATTGAGGTGCTGCAGGCGCGGCAGCGCCGTGCTGTCCAGACGCAGCACCCGATTGATGCCGGTCTCGACGCTGGCGAGCAGGCCGCTGAGCAACATCAGGGCTTGATGCCGCGGTGCAGGGCGACGATGCCTGCGGTCATGTTGTGATAGGTCACGCGGTCGAAACCGGCCTCGACCATCATCGACTTCAGGGTTTCCTGGTTGGGGTGCATGCGGATCGATTCGGCCAGGTAGCGGTAGCTTTCCGAGTCGTTGGTGATCAGCTTACCGGCCAGGGGCATGAAGGCGAACGAGTAGGCGTCGTAGACCTTGGACATCAGCGCGTTGGTGGGCTTGGAGAACTCCAGCACCAGCAGGCGACCACCGGGCTTGAGCACCCGCAGCATGGAGCGCAGGGCGTCTTCCTTGTGGGTCACGTTGCGCAGGCCGAAGGCAATGGTCACGCAGTCGAAATGGTTGTCCGGGAACGGCAGTTTTTCCGCATCGGCCTGGACGAACTCGACGTTGCCGGCCACACCCAGGTCCAGCAGGCGGTCACGACCGACCTTGAGCATGGATTCGTTGATGTCGGCCAGTACCACTTGGCCGGTCGGGCCCACCAGGTGGGAGAAACGCTTGGTCAAGTCACCCGTGCCGCCGGCGATGTCCAGTACGCGATTGCCGGCGCGCACGCCGGACAGCTCGATCGTGAAGCGTTTCCACAGGCGGTGCATGCCACCGGACAGCACGTCGTTCATCAAGTCGTACTTGGCCGCTACCGAGTGGAACACCTCAGCGACTTTTTCCGCTTTCTGGCTTTCAGGAACATTCTTGAAGCCGAAGTGAGTGGTGGGTTCGGCATCGCTGCCTTTGCGCTGATCAGTCATATCGCTGTCACCAAAAGAGAATGCGGGACATTCTAATGCCGGTGGCGGTCTTTGTCTTGGCAAGGCTGAATGTAAGATAGCGATCCGCCGGGACGTTTTGACGCACGCAGGGTCAAGATGCTTCAGGCAAGTCCCGAAACAGCAGGAGACCTTCAATGGCCCGTATTAGTGTTGAACGTGCCCATGGCCTGGGCAAGCAGGCAGCCCGTGAAAAGGCCGACAAACTGGCGCAGAAACTCGCCGATCAATATGGCCTGGAGCCGCAGTGGGCAGGCGATACCCTGAACCTCAAGCGCTCGGGCGTCAAAGGCGCGGTGCATGTGGGTGAAGAGTCGATCCGCATCGACGTGGAACTGGGGATGTTGATGTCGGCCATGAGCGGCACCATCAAGTCGGAAATCGAAAAGGCTCTGGACAAGGCTCTGGTCTGAACCGGCTCCTACATGAATTCATGACAGTCGTTAGGGTGCCGATTCTAATTTTTCTCTCTAGGTTGTGCCTCAGGTCCTCTTTCCGAGGGCAGTTCCTCAAACCTTCTGCGCGTGAGGTGCACCATGGCCAAAGTAATTCTGAAGAAAAAAGTTGATGCCCAATCGACTGCTCTGAGTGAAGTCAAATCCTATGCCCGCAAGATCTGGCTGGCAGGCCTGGGGGCCTACGCCAAAGTCGGTCAGGAAGGCAGCGAGTACTTCCAGGAGTTGATCAAGGCTGGTCAATCCGTTGAAAAGAAAGGCAAAAAAGTTGTCACTGAACAACTTGAAGCAGCCAACAGTCAGATAGATGGCGTTAAAGGGGATGTCAGCACTCTTAAAGGCAAAGTCGAAGTGCAACTGGACAAGGTCGAGAAGGCTTTTGACACGCGCGTCGCCAGTGCCTTGAATCGTATCGGCATTCCGTCTAAACATGACGTTGAGACACTCTCTGCTAAGCTCGATGAGCTGACGGCGTTGCTCGAACGTGTCGCGCGTAAACATTAAGGAGAACGGGATGGCTGGTAAAAAGAATACTGAAAAAGAAGGCAGCTCGTGGATCGGGAAAGTCGAAGAGTACTCCCGTAAAATTTGGCTTGCTGGTTTAGGCGTGTACTCGAAAATCGACTCTGACGGCAGCAAGCTTTTCGAGACATTGGTCAAAGATGGTGAGAAAGCCGAGAAACTGACTAAGAGCGTAGTCGGCAAGAAAGTTGATGCGGCCAAAGATTCCGCAACTTCGGCCAAGTCGCGTATCAGCGACGTCAAGGATCGCGCCCTGGGTAAGTGGGATGAACTGGAAGGCGCTTTCGACAAGCGCTTGAACAGCGCCATCTCGCGTCTGGGCGTGCCTAGCCGCAACGAAGTCAAGGCCCTGCACGACAAGGTCGATACCCTGACCAAGCAGATTGAAAAACTCACAGGTGCCAAGGTTGCGCCGGTTGCAGCCAAAACTGCAGCTGCCAAGCCTGCTGCAAAACCCGCAGCCAAGCCTCTGGCCAAGCCTGCCGCTAAGCCTGTCGCCAAGGCCGCCGCTAAACCCGCAGCCAAGCCGGCCGCGAAAACCGCAGCCGCCAAACCAGCGGCCAAACCGGCTGCCAAGCCTGTAGCGGCCAAGCCCGCTGCCAAGCCAGCAGCCAAGCCCGCGGCGAAAACCGCAGCGGCCAAGCCAGCGGCCAAACCGGCCGCCAAGCCTGCAGTGGCGAAAAAGCCTGTGGCCAAGAAGCCTGTGGCTGCCAAGCCAGCGGCCAAACCAGCAGCCAAGCCCGCTGTTGCGGCCAAGCCTGCAGCCCCGGCTCCGGCCAGCTCGGCGAACTCCGCCGCAGCCCCGAGCCCGGCTGCAACCCCGACTGCCGCGCCAGCTCCAGCGACGCCAAGCAGCCAGTCCTGATCGCATCAGGAATAAAAAACGCCCGGCCTGGGAAGGCCGGGCGTTTTTTATTGAGGCGTTCTAGCCCTGCTCATCCAGGTAGCACAGCGCCATCTGTTCGGTGGCCATCTTTGCCGGCGGCAGCAGGTGTGGCGCCACCAGCATCATGATCTGGTAGACCACCAGCCGAACTTCGCCTTCGCGATCGAGAATCCGCTGGTAATCCAGAGAGAACAGCAGGGTCATGGTGATCTGTTCCACCAGCTGCCCCAGGGCCTGGGTGCCGCTGACCAGTTGCCCCTGAGCCTTGAGCCGGGCCAGCAACGAGGCCAGGGTGCGTTTCAAGGCATTGAGCAGGTTGCGAATGCCCTTGGCCAGTTTTGGCAGGCGCCCGGCCAGGTTGGACAGGTCCTGAAATAGAAAGCGGTAGTGGGCCAGGCGCTCGACGATCAGGTGCAGGAACAGCCAGTAGTCTTCCGCCGCCAGCTGGACGTCGGACGGTGGGTCCAGCAATGGCGTCAGTTCGTTCTGAAAGCGCTCGAACAGGCCGAGCACCAGCGGCTCCTTGCCATGGAAGTGGTAGTAGAGGTTGCCGGGGCTGATCCCCATTTCATTGGCCACCTCCATGGTGGAGACATTGGGCTCGCCCTTTTGATTGAACAGTTGCAGGGCACATTCGAGTATCCGGTCGCGGGTCTTCATCCTGACTTCTTGTCGGTCCATTGAAGGGGCACGGCTCCGGCGTGGAACCGTGGTGCAAAGTGTCTTCAGCGCACGCGCACGTAGGTGCCGGGCGCAGCCTCCATCGGCGGATAGTTCTGGTTGCCCAGGGTGGTGAGGGTTTCCCGCTGCGCCCCCGAACGCTCCTGGACCCAGGTCAGCCACTGGCTCCACCAGCTGCCGTCCACATGCTCGGCATCGTAGTACCAGGCCCGCGGGTCGCTGCTGAGCTTGCGGTTCTCCACGTAATTGGCCTTGGGATTGCTCGGCGGGTTGAGGATGCTCTGCACGTGGCCGCTGTTGGACAGCACGAAGCGCCGTTCGCCGCCCAGCAGCAGGGTCGAGCGGTAGACCGCGTCCCAGGGCGTGATGTGGTCGTTGATCCCGGCCACGCTGAAGCTGTCCACCGTGACCTTCTGCAAGTCGATCGGCGTGCCGCAGACTTCCAGCCCGCCGACATGGCTCAGGGGGTTGTGCTTGAAGAAGTCCAGCAGATCGCCGTGCAGCGCGGCCGGCAACCGGGTGCTGTCGTTGTTCCAGTAGAGAATGTCGAAGACCGGCGGCTCCTTGCCCAGCAGGTAGTTGTTGACCCAGTAGTTCCAGATCAGGTCGTTGGGGCGCATCCAGGCGAACACCTTGGCCATGTCGCGACCGTCCAGTACCCCTTGCTGATAGGAGCGACGCTTGGCCGCTTCGAGGGTCTTCTCGTCGGCGAACAGCGTTGCCGGGCTGTCCATCTGGCTGTCCAGCAGGCTCACCATGTAGGTCGCGCTGGATACCCGGCGCAGCTGGCGCTTGGCCTGCAGATGGCCTTGCAGGGCGGCGATGGTCAGCCCTCCGGCACAGGCTCCCACCAGGTTGACTTCGCGACTGCCGGTAATCGCCCGGGTGACGTTCAGCGCTTCTTCGGCCGCCTCGACGTAGGTCGACAGGCCCCACTCGCGGTGCCGCACATCCGGGTTGCGCCAGCTGACCATGAACACCTGCAGGCCGTTTTTCAGCGCGTACTGGACGAAGCTGTTGGTCGGGCTCAGGTCGAAAATGTAGTACTTGTTGATTTGTGGCGGCACGATCAGCAGCGGCTTGGCGTACTGTTTTTCGCTCATGGGGCTGTACTGGATCAGCTCCAGCAATTCATTGCGAAACACCACTGAGCCCGGGGTGACCGCCAGGTTCTTGCCCACCTCGAAGGCGTGCTTGGTCACCTGGCTGGGCAACCCGTTGTTGTGCAGCAGGTCATCCAGCAGGTTGCCGATGCCCCGCACCACGCTGTTGCCCCCGGTGTTGAAGATCTCCTTGAGGGCCAGGGGGTTGAGCAGGGTATTGGAAGGCGCAACGGCATCATTGAGCAGGGAAAAGGCAAAGTGTGCCCGCGCCCGGTCGTCCTCGCTCATGCCACTGTCGTCGATCCAGTGGCGCACCTGCTTCTGCCAGCTCAGGTAGGCCTGCAGGCCGCGCCGGTAGAAGGGGTTGAGGCTCCAGGCCGGGTCGGCGAAGCGGTTGTCCTTGGGGTTGGTCTTGTGCAGGGTTTCCCCCAGCAGCACACGCCCCAGCTGGCCGCCCAGGGCCAGGGTATGCCGGGCACTGTGCAACGGATTGCGCAGGCTGTGGGCCGCCAGGCTGCGCAAGGTGGAGAACAGGTCCCGGCCGCGCAGGCCGGTGATCGCGCTCTGCGCATTGATATACGCGGCGGGTGACGGCAATGAGCCCGTCGCAGGTTTGTCTTGCATGAGTCAACACTCCTTCGTCAAACCACTAACAAGCAGACCAATCCAAGACAGACAACATAGTCGGTCCTGGCCCTTCTTGCGCGCGACGATCCTGTCGACAGGTATCTTTTACTTGGTAGGGCGCACAGGTTCGGGATGCGGGTGCATCACCGCCCTTTGGCGTTCTTCCTGGAGGAACTTCATGATGATCGGGGCGACGGCCTCGGCCCGGGTGATCAGGAACAGGTGGCCATCATCGATGATGTGCAACTGGGCATTGGGTATGCGCCAGGCCAGCATGCGCATGTTGATCAGGGGAATCAGCGGGTCGTCATCGCCGGCCAGCACCAGGGTCGGCTGATGGATCTTGTGCAGCCAGTGAATGCTGGTCCAGCCCAGGCCCGCGAACAGCTGCCAGTAGTAGCCGAGCTTGCCGGCCGAGCGCACCTTGGCTGCGTGTTCCGCTGCCAGGCTCGGGTCGCGGCGGAAGGAGCCGCCATAGATCAGCGGCGCGATGCGCATCACATGGGAGGGCTGCACGTAGCGCCGTGGGCTGGCCATCATCCACAGCACCTTGGGTTTGCCCGGGACCATGAACGCCCCGGCCGCGGTGGCGGCCAGCACCAGCTTCTTGCAGCGCTCGGGGTAGTCGTAGGCGAACTGCTGGGCCAGCGCGCCGCCCCAGGACACACCCACTGCATTGACCTGGCCGTAGTCCAGGTAGTCGAGCATCCGCGCGGTCAGCTTGGCCAGCCCGGGAAAGCGGTAGGGCCGGCTCGGCGTGGAGGAGCCGCCGACACCGGGGACATCGAAGGCGATCACCTCGAGGTCCGGATCCAGGGCCTGGACAAAGGGAAACACCAGCTCCAGGTTGGCGCCGATGCCGTTGAAGATCAGCAGCGGCGTCAAGTGCGGCTTGCCTGGGCGTACCGCGGTGCGGATGGTCTGGCCATCCAGGTCGACGGTGCGGAATATGAATGAGTGTGGCATGCCGTAGCCCTGTGAATTAAACCGTCGCAGCCGCCATCCCGGGCGTCCTGCGGATTTCCTGAGGCCGAGCCTCTTGTCAAGAATAGGGCTTGACGGAGCCTCCTGGCGCCGCCGTGTCGATGGCCGGGGCTCAGCGCTCGTGGACGTAGGTCCCGGGCGCCGCCTCGGCGGCTGCGTACTTCTTGTTACCCAGGCTGGTGGGCGCCGGCTTCAGGTCACCTGAGCGTTCCGCCTGCCAGGCCTGCCAATGCAGCCACCAGGAATCGGTGTGCTTGATCGAGTTTTCCTGCCACTGGTCGGGGCAGGCCGGAATGTCGGTGCTGGTCATGTAGCGCGCCTTGGGGTTGCCAGGCGGGTTGAGGATGCTCTGGATATGGCCGCTGCTGGAGAGCACGAACTCGACGTTGCCGCCAAACAGCTGCGCCGACTTGTAGCAGGACTTCCACGGGGTGATGTGGTCGTTGGTGCCGGCCAGGGAGAAGATATCGGCGGTCACCTGCTTGAGGTCGATCGGCGTGCCGCACACTTCCAGTGCATTGGCGCGCACCAGCGGGTTGTTCTTGAACATTTCGATCAGGTCGCCGTGGAAGGCGGCGGGCAGGCGGGTGGTGTCGTTGTTCCAGAACAGGATGTCGAACACCGGCGGCTCGTTGCCCAGCAGGTAGTTGTTGACCCAGTAGTTCCAGATCAGGTCGTTGGGGCGCATCCAGGCGAACACCTTGGCCATGTCGCGGCCTTCCAGGACTCCGGCCTGATAGGAGTGGCGCTTGGCCGCTTCCAGGGTCTGCTCGTCGACGAACAGCGCTACCTGGGTGTCCAGGGTGGTGTCGAGTACGCTGACCAGCAGGGTCAGGGCGTTGACCTTCTTCTGCCCCAGCGCCGCGTAGTGGCCCAGCAGCGCGGTGCAGGTGATGCCGCCGGAGCAGGCACCGAGCATGTTCACGTCCTTGCTGCCGGTGATCGCGGTCACTACATCGACCGCTTCTTTCAGGGCTTCGATGTAGGTGGACAGGCCCCATTCGCGCTGGGCCTTGGTGGGGTTGCGCCAGCTGACGATAAAGGTCTGCACGTTGTTGCGCAGGCAGAAGCGCGCCAGGCTCTTGTCCGGGCTGAGGTCGAAGACATAGAACTTGTTGATCTGCGGTGGCACCACCAGCAGCGGGCGCTCATGCACCTGCTCGGTGATCGGCCGGTACTGGATCAGCTCCAGCACGTCATTGCGAAACACCACCGCGCCTTCACTGGTGCCCAGGTTCTTGCCCACTTCGAAGGCGTCCATGTTGACCTGGCTGGGCATGCCGCCGTTGTGCACCAGGTCCTTGGCCAGATGGGACAGACCGTCCAGCAGGCTCTTGCCGCCGGTTTCGAAGAAGCGCTTTACCGCTGCGGGGTTGGCCGCGCTGTTGGTCGGGGCCATGGCTTCGGTCATCAGGTTGATCACGAAGTGGCCGCGGCTGATGTCCTGCTCGGACAGGCTGCTGTCGTCGATCCAGTCGTGGAGTTCCTTGCGCCACGCCAGGTAGGTTTGCAGGTAGCGTCTGTACAACGGGTTCTGGCTCCACGCGGGGTCGTTGAAGCGACGGTCGTCGCTCTCCGGCTGCAGGGTGGATTTGCCGAACATCACGTTCTTAAGTTCGATGCCGAAATGGGCGACGTGCTTGACGCTGTGGATGGGTTGTTTGATGGCCTGGGCAAGCACCATTCGAGCGGAAGTAAGCAGGTCCTTTCTACGCAAGCCAATGACCGGATTGAGCCCCAGGGTGTTTTCCGAGGCTTGGCGTTTCAGGTCATCGTTATTCTTGTTACTCATCTACGACGCTCCATTGTCCTGAGACGAGTACCGGACCTGCTGTGCAGTCACACAGCACGATGCCAGGTACTACTGCTCGGGTGACCGTTGATTGCGCACCGCTGCTTTTTTGTTCCTAAAGCTCTGCAGGGAACTTGCCAGCTCCATTGGTTACCCGAGTTTAATTTTTTCCGCAAGCAGGCCATTCATTGGCCATACAGCCAAGCATTCAAACAGATGAAATTAGAAAATGCCCTCTAAACCATCGGAGCCTTGAGCTAGAGCATCAGCTTGACGATGGACTCGTTCGGATCGCGGGATTTTCCGGCAGCCTTGAGCTCCGCCAGATAGTCGTTCCACAGCTCGTCCTGGCGCAGCGCCAGTTGGTAGAGGTAGTCCCAGGTGAACAATCCGCTGTCATGACCGTCGTCGAAGGTCAATTTCAGTGCGTACTGGCCCGCCGGTTCAACCTTGGTCAGGCCGACGCCGAGCTTGCCGAATTGCAGGATGGGTTTGCCGTGGCCCTGGACCTCGGCGGAGGGGGAATGCACCCGCAGGAGTTCTGCAGGCAGGTGATAGACCTCGTCCGGCCCGTAAGTCAGGGTCAGGGTTTTCGAGGCTTTGTGCAGGTTGATACCGGTGGGAAGTTTGCTCATGACCTGTAGTCCTTCCGGCAGGAGCCGGCTTGCCGGCGATCGGGGGAGGCCCTATCGCTGGCAAGCCAGTCCCTGCATGGGTGGCGAAGGTTTACAGGATATAACGGGAAAGGTCTTCGTTCTGCGCCAATTCGCCCAGGTGGCTGTTGACGTAGGCGGCGTCGATGCGGATCGGCTCTTCGCTGTGGGCGCTGGCCAGGTCACCGGCACTGAACGACACCTCTTCCAGCAGGCGCTCGAGCAGGGTGTGCAGGCGACGGGCACCGATGTTCTCGGTCTTCTCGTTGACCTGCCAGGCGATTTCCGCCAGGCGCTTGATGCCTTCGGGCAGGAACTCGATGTTCAGGCCTTCAGTCTTCAGCAGCTCGCGATATTGCTCGGTCAGCGAAGCGTGCGGCTCGCTGAGGATGCGCTCGAAGTCTTCCGGCGACAGCGCCTTGAGTTCCACGCGGATCGGCAGACGGCCTTGCAGCTCCGGTACCAGGTCGCTGGGCTTGCTCAGGTGGAAGGCACCGGAGGCAATGAACAGGATGTGGTCGGTCTTGACCATGCCCAGCTTGGTGTTGACGGTGCAGCCTTCGATCAGCGGCAGCAGGTCACGCTGCACGCCCTCGCGGGAGACGTCCACACCGCCGGCGTTGCCGCGCTTGGCCACCTTGTCGATCTCGTCGATGAACACGATGCCGTGCTGCTCGACGGCTTCCAGGGCCTTGGCCTTGAGTTCTTCGTCGTTGACCAGGCGGCTGGCTTCTTCGTCGCGTACCAGTTTCAGCGCTTCCTTGACCTTGAGCTTGCGGTTCTTGCGCTTGCCCTTGCCCATGTTGGCGAACAGGCTCTGCAGCTGGTTGGTCATTTCTTCCATGCCCGGTGGCGCGGAAATGTCGACGCCTGCAGCTTCCGCCACTTCGATCTCGATTTCCTTGTCATCCAGCTGGCCTTCGCGCAGGCGCTTGCGGAACAGCTGGCGGGTATTGGAGTCCTGGGCCGGAGCCGCGTCGTCGCTGTTGAAACCGGTGCGTGCCTGGGGCAGCAGGGCATCGAGGATGCGTTCTTCGGCGGCGTCTTCGGCGCGATGGCGAACTCGGATCATTTCCTGTTCGCGGAACATCTTGATCGCCGCGTCGGCCAGGTCGCGGATGATGGATTCAACGTCGCGGCCCACATAGCCGACTTCGGTGAACTTGGTGGCCTCGACCTTGATGAAGGGCGCATTGGCCAGCTTGGCCAGGCGGCGGGCGATCTCGGTCTTGCCGACGCCGGTCGGGCCGATCATCAGGATGTTCTTGGGGGTCACTTCAACGCGCAGCTCGGCCGGCAGTTGCATGCGGCGCCAGCGGTTGCGCAGGGCGATAGCGACGGCGCGCTTGGCATCGTCCTGGCCGATGATATGGCGATTGAGTTCGTGGACGATTTCGCGGGGTGTCATGGACATAGTAGTTGGCGGTCCTCAAGCAAGAATGAATGCCGTGGCGCAAGCGCCGCAACAGGCTTATTCCGCGAGATCCTGCTCCTCGATGGTTTGAGTGTGGTTGGTGAATACACAGATGTCGCCGGCGATGCCGAGTGCGGTCTCGACGATTTCACGGGCCGACAGGTCGGTCTTTTTCAGCAGGGCGCTGGCAGCGGCCTGGGCGTAGGCGCCACCGGAACCCATGGCGATCAGCCCGTCCTCGGGTTCAACCACGTCGCCATTGCCGGTGATGATCAAGGACGCATCCTTGTTGGCCACGGCCAGCATGGCTTCCAGGCGGCTCAGGGAGCGATCGGTGCGCCATTCCTTGGCCAGCTCTACGGCGGCACGGACCAGATGGCCCTGGTGTTTCTCCAGTTGGCCTTCAAAGCGCTCGAACAGGGTGAAGGCGTCGGCGGTGGCCCCGGCAAAGCCGGCGATGACCTGGCCGTGATAGAGGCGGCGGACTTTTTTCGCGTTGCCTTTCATCACGGTGTTGCCGAGAGAAACCTGGCCGTCGCCGCCCATGACGACTTTGCCGTGGCGGCGGACTGAAACGATGGTGGTCAAGGGGGGAGTCTCCACACAGCGGGGCGAAAGTGCCCTGATGGAAACTCATATGGGGGTGGTCGGGCGTTTTTCAACCGGAGGCTGCAGCGAGGGACCGGCGGTCATTGTTGCATGCTGCAAGCGCTTCGCGGGCAGGCCCGCTCCTACGGGGGGCCATGTAGGAGTGGGCTTGCCCGCGATCAATCGCGTAGCGGTCGGCTTAGCGGCTCTGGCGCTGTTGTAACAGCAGGTTGCTGAAGCCGGCGCCGGCCAGTTGTTTCTGCGCCACGGTCAGCTGTTCGCGGTTGCTGAACGGGCCTACCAATACCCGGTACCAGGTTTCATCCTTCACCGTGCCGGATTCCACCGAGACCGACTGGCCCAGCAGGATGATCTGCGCCCGGACCTTGTCGGCATCGGCTTCCTTGCGGAACGAACCGGCCTGGAGGAAGAACTTGGTCACCGGCGCCGCCTTGGCCACGGGTGGCGCTGGTGGCGGGGTGATCCCGGCCAGGGCTGCCTGGGCACGGGCGGTGTCGATCTTGGCCGCTTCCGCCGGGGTTACCGGGGTGGTCGGCACCGGCGGCACCTGTGGCGTCGGCAGGGTTTTTTCCGGCACCGCTTCCGGCGGCACGATGACCTCCGATTCCGGCAGCAGGGTGTAGAAGTCGTATTTCGGCTTCACCGGTTGCTGGGGGCTCGGCGGGGTCTTGTTGGCCTCGGCGATCTTGGTGGCTTTCTGCTGTTCGATCTTCTCGCGCTTGACGCTGTCACCGCCCTTGCCGGGCTCGAGCTTCATCAGGAACACGATGAAGGCACCGATGGTCAGGCCGATGGCCAGCCACAACCAGCCCGGAATCGGCTTCTTGGCCGGGGCCTGGTAACGGCTGGCGCCACGCTTGGGTGCAGGTTTTTTCTTGGCAGCCAACTTACATTTGCTCCAGGACTTTGAGGCCCAGCAGTTCCAGACCTTGCTTGAGGGTGCGCCGGGTCAGCTCGGTGAGGCGCAGACGGCTGTGCATCTGGGTCGGCGTCTCGGCTGCCAGGATCGGGCAGTTTTCATAGAAGCTGGAGAACAGCCCGGCCACGTCGTACAGGTAGGTGCAGAGGATGTGTGGCGTGCCCTTCTCGGCGACGTTGTTGAGAATCTCGCCGAACTGCGCCAGCTTGGCCGCCAGCTCCAGTTCCTGGGCCGCGTGCAGTTCGATCTGCCCGCCGACTTCGCTGAAGTCCTTGCCCAGCTTGCGGAACACACCGGCGGCGCGGGTGTAGGCGTACAGCAGGTACGGCGCGGTGTTGCCTTCGAAGTTGAGCATCAGGTCGAAGTTGAAGCTGTAGTCGCTGGTGCGGTGCTTGGACAGGTCGGCGTACTTCACCGAGTCGATGCCCACCACCTTGGCGATGCTGCGCAGGTCGGCTTCCGGCAGTTGCGGGTTCTTTTCCTTCACCAGGGCGTAGGCACGTTCTTCGGCTTCGGTCAGCAGGTCGATGAGCTTCACGGTGCCGCCGTCGCGGGTCTTGAACGGACGGCCGTCGGCGCCGTTCATGGTGCCGAAGCCCATGTGCTCCATTTCCATCGGATGGGTCACGAAACCGGCCTTGCGGGCCACGGCGAACACTTGCTGGAAGTGCAGGGCCTGGCGCTGGTCGACGAAGTACAGGGCGCGATCGGCCTTGAGCTTGCCGCTGCGGTAGCGCACGGCCGCCAGGTCGGTGGTGGCGTACAGGTAGCCGCCGTCAGCCTTGACGATGATCACCGGCAGCGGCTCGCCTTCGGCGTTCTTGAACTCGTCGAGGAACACGCACTGGGCGCCGTTGCTCTCCACCAGCAGGCCCTGGGCCTTGAGGTCGTTGACCACGTTGATCAGGTCGTCGTTGTAGGCGCTCTCGCCCATCACGTCGGCCATGGTCAGCTTGACGTTGAGCAGCTCGTAGATCTTCTGGCAGTGGGACAGGGAGATGTCCTTGAACTTGGTCCACAGCTCCAGGCAGTCCGGGTCGCCGGCCTGCAGCTTGACCACCAGGCCGCGGGCGCGGTCGGCGAAGGCTTCGGACTCGTCGAAGCGCTGCTTGGCGGCGCGGTAGAAGTTCTCCAGGTCCGACAGCTCGTCACTGGTGATGGGGTTTTCTTCCAAGTAGGCCATCAGCATGCCGAACTGGGTGCCCCAGTCGCCCACGTGGTTCTGGCGGATCACGGTGTCGCCGAGGAACTCCAGGACCCGGGCCACGCCGTCGCCAATGATGGTGGAGCGCAGGTGGCCAACGTGCATTTCCTTGGCCAGGTTGGGCGCCGACATGTCGATCACGGTGCGCTGCGCCGGGCCGGCCTTGCGTACGCCCAGGTGGGCGTCGCCAAGAGCGGCGTCCAGGCGCGCGGCCAGGGCCTGGGTGTTCTGGAAGAAGTTGATGAAGCCGGGGCCGGCGATTTCCGCCTTGCTCAGGTCTTCATGGGCCGGCAGGGCGGCGATGATTTTCTCCGCCAGGTCGCGCGGCTTCATGCCGGCCGGCTTGGCCAGCATCATGGCGATGTTGCTGGCGAAGTCGCCGTGGGTCTTGTCGCGGGTGTTTTCGACCTGGATCGCCGGCGTCAGGCCTTCTGGCAACACACCTTCGGTGACGAGTTGGGTGATGGCTTGCTGGATGAGCTGGCGAATGGTGTCTTTCATGGTCTTCTCTTTCGACCGCTGGTGCGGCGGCGCTTCGGTGCGCAGGTGGAAAAACTGGGCATTATCCGTTGCTGGAACGGGCTTGCCAACTATAGAGGACTGCTTGGGGATCGATGGCGGCATTCGATTGCCTTCGCCGGCAAGCCGGCTCTTGCAGGTTTGATGCTGCCCATTGTAGGAGCGGGCTTGCCCGCGAAAGCACGACCTCGATCAATACAGATCCACGGGATCCACATCCAGCGACCAGCGGACCTGCCGCCCGCTGGGCATCTGTTCCAGCACCAGCAGCCAACTGCTGAGCAAACGATGCAAGGGCGCTCTGGCATTGGCCTGCAGCAGCAATTGCGCGCGATAACGTCCGGCGCGCCGCTCCATCGGAGCCGGCACCGGGCCCAATAGTTCGATGCCCCCCAGGTTCTGTTCCGCCAGCAGGCGCTCGGCCTCGCTGCAGGCTTCATCGAGGAACCCCTCGGCCTGGCCCGGTTTGTGGGCTTCGGCCCGCAGCAGCGCCAGGTGGGCGAAAGGTGGCAGGCCGGCGGCGCGGCGCTCGCTCAGGGCCTGTTCGGCGAAGGCGAAGTAGCCCTGCTCGGTCAACTGCACCAGCAACGGGTGGTCGGCGAGGTGGGTCTGGATGATCACCTTGCCCGGCTCTTCGGCCCGGCCGGCCCGCCCGGCGACCTGGACAATCAGTTGCGCCATGCGCTCGCTGGCGCGGAAGTCGCCGGAGAACAGGCCGCCATCGGCATCGAGGATCGACACCAGGGTCACCCGGGGAAAGTGATGACCCTTGGCCAGCATCTGGGTGCCCACGAGGATGCACGGCTGGCCTTTCTGGATAGTGGCGAACAGCTGGTTCATCGCATCCTTGCGCGAGGTGCTGTCGCGGTCCACCCGCAGCACCGGGTAGTCGGGAAACAAGATGCCCAGGCGCTCTTCCGCCCGCTCGGTGCCGGCGCCCACGGGGCGCAGGTCGACCTTGCCGCATTGCGGGCAATGGCGCGGAACCCGCTCCACATGGCCGCAGTGGTGGCAGCGCAGCTCGCCGGAACGCTGGTGCACGGTCATGCGTGCATCGCAGCGCTGGCATTCGGACATCCAGCCGCAGTCGTGGCAGAGCAGGGTCGGGGCGAAGCCGCGGCGGTTGAGGAACACCAGGACCTGCTGGCCGGCGGCCAGGGTCTGGCCGATGGCTTGCTGCATGGGGCCGGAAATGCCGCTGTCCAGCGGGCGGCTCTTCACGTCCAGGCGCAGGAAACGCGGCTGCTTGGCGCCGCCGGCCCGCTCGTTCAGGCGCAGCAGGCCGTATCGGCCGGTGTAGGCGTTGTGCAGGCTTTCCAGGGACGGCGTGGCCGAGCCCAGGACGATGGGAATGTTTTCCTGGCGCGCACGCACCAGAGCCAGGTCGCGGGCGTGGTAACGCAGGCCTTCCTGCTGTTTATAGGACCCGTCGTGCTCCTCGTCGATGATGATCAGGCCAGGGTTCTTCATCGGCGTGAACAGGGCCGAGCGGGTGCCGATGATGATGTCGGCCTCGCCGTCCCGGGCAGCCAGCCAGGCGTCCAGGCGTTCGCGGTCATTGACCGCCGAGTGCAGCAGGGCGATGCGGGCGTTGAAGCGTTGCTCGAAGCGCGCCAGGGTCTGCGGGCCGAGGTTGATCTCCGGAATCAGCACCAGGGCCTGCTTGCCGGCTTCCAGGGTTTCGCGGATCAGTTGCAGGTAGACCTCGGTCTTGCCGCTCCCGGTGACCCCGGCCAGGAGAAACGCGTGATAGCTGTCGAACCCGGCGCGGATGGCTTCATAGGCGGCGCGCTGCTCGCTGTTGAGCGGCAGTTCGGGCTGGGCCAGCCAGTGTTCGTGGCGCACGCCCGGCGCGTGCTTGCGCACCTCCACCTGCACCAGGTCCTTGGCCCGCAGCAGGTCGAGGCTGTCCTTGCTCAGCATCAACTTGCTCAGCAGGGTATGTGGCACGCCGTGTGGGTGCTGGGCCAGGGTTGCCAGGGCTTCGCGCTGGCGTGGGGCGCGAGCGATGCGCGGGTCGTCGAGCCGGGCCCCGGGGGCTATCGACCAGAAACGCTCCTGGCGGGCCTCGGCCAGCTCGCCCTGGCGCAACAGCACTGGCAATGCCCAGCTCAGGGTGTCTCCCAGGCTGTGCTGGTAGTACTGGGCGGTCCACAGGCACAGCTTGAACAGGGCCGGCGGTAGCGGAGGCGTGGGATCCAGCAGGGCCAGGGCCGGCTTGAGTTTTTCCGCCGGGACCTCGCTGTGATCCGCCACCTCCACCAGGATGCCGATCATTTCCCGGCGGCCGAATGGCACCCGCAGGCGCATGCCGGGGTGCAACTGGGCACGCAGCACCCCGGCCGGAGCACGGTAGTCGAACAGGCGGCGCAGAGGCGAGGGCAGGGCGAGGCGCAGGATGGCGTCGGGCACGCGGGACAATCTCGTTGAGCAGAGGGTAAATAGGCCCCGGAGCCTAACAGAGCAGCGGTGGAGTGTCCTGTATAAGCGTGCGTGGCCCCTGTACCTGCGGGGTCTGCCCGGGCATGGAGCCGGTTTTTCAGTTCAGGGGGTGGCAAAGCCTGGGCTGTCAAGGTTGCACCGGCTTTTTCTGATGGGCTGCACTCAGGATCGCTTGCGCGTTTGACGCGGTCTGGTAGAATTCGCGCCCTAATTCGTGCGGTATTCAACAATAGTGTTGGGTGGCGGCACGCTAGCCTGAGGAATACACCATGAAAGCCGATATCCATCCAGTATACGAAGCCATTACCGCTACCTGCAGCTGCGGTAACGTCATCGAAACTCGCTCCACCCTGGCCAAGCCTCTGAGCCTGGACGTGTGCAACGAGTGCCACCCGTTCTACACCGGCAAGCAAAAGACTCTGGACGTTGGCGGTCGTGTCGACAAGTTCAAGTCGCGCTTCGGTGCTTTCGGCGCAACGAAGAAGGCCTGAGGCTGATCGTTCTGGAAAGCCGATACCGACTTTCCTCGCTGATGAAAAAGGCGTCCCTAGTGGGCGCCTTTTTTGTGGGCGCGATTTGGCTGACAGCGGCCGAGGCGTTTTGCCCGGCGCCCAAGGGGCTGTTGCCGGCAACGGTGCTCCGGGTGGTGGACGGCGACACCCTGCACCTCAAGGATGGCCGCAGGTTGCGCATGATCGGCCTCAATGCCCCGGAGCTGGCGGGCAAGGGGCGCCCTGCCGAGCCCTTCGCCGAGGCGGCGCGGCAGCGCCTGCGACAACTGGTGGCACAGAGTGGTGGGCGGGTCGGCCTGCTGCCGGGGCGTGAAAGGCAGGATCGCTACGGTCGTGTCCTGGCCCATGTCTATGGCGTCACTGGTATCAACTTCGAAGCCCGGTTGATCGCGGAAGGCTTGGCCTATCGGATTGCCGTGCTGCCAAACGTCGCCCTGGCGAGCTGCCAGAAGGCTGCCGAGAACCATGCGCGCCGAGCCGGGCTGGGGCTTTGGCGACGTTCACCTGTACTCAAGGCGCAGCAGATCCATCGCGCGGGCTTTGCCCTGTTCGAAGGGCGAGTGAGCAGGGTGCAGCGCAATCGCGGTGGTCTTTGGATCACATTGCAGGGGCAGGTTGTATTGCGCATTGCACCCAATGTCCTGCGGCGCTTCGATCGTCGGCTGCTCAGTCGCCTTTCGGGGCGCCGGATCGAGGCTCGCGGCTGGGTTGTCGATCGCTCGCGTCAGCCTGGCCGGCAATCTGCACATCCACGCTGGATGTTGTCCGTGACTGACCCTTCCATGCTCGGACTTATCTGATAAAGAAAAATTGTAGACATTTTTTTAATGGATTGTGAACAGTTGAAAGCCTTGTACCCCGCGGCTCTTGGCCCAAAGTCGTACGCTAGGGGCCTTGACAGGGGTGACTGGGCAGTCTTGTGGGGACTATGCGACACGAGTATCCTCGGCGGTCCGTCTGTCCAACAGCAAAAAGCGGAATGCCCACATGTCTGATTTGAAAACTGCCGCTCTCGAATACCATGCCAATCCTCGTCCAGGAAAGCTGAGTGTCGAGCTCACCAAGGCCACTGCTACCGCTCGTGATCTGGCGTTGGCCTACAGCCCCGGCGTAGCCGAGCCGGTACGCGAAATCGCTCGCGATCCGGAACTGGCCTACAAGTACACCGGCAAAGGCAACCTGGTTGCCGTCATTTCCGATGGCACCGCGATTCTCGGCCTGGGTAACCTCGGCCCACTGGCCTCCAAGCCAGTGATGGAAGGCAAGGGCGTGCTGTTCAAGCGTTTCGCCGGCATCGATGTATTCGACATCGAAGTCGACTCCGAAAGCCCGCAGGCTTTCATCGACACCGTCAAGCGCATTTCCATCACCTTCGGTGGCATCAACCTGGAAGACATCAAGGCACCCGAGTGCTTTGAGATCGAGCGCGCTCTGATCGAGCAGTGCGACATTCCGGTGTTCCACGATGACCAGCACGGCACCGCGATCGTTACCGCCGCCGGCATGATCAACGCCCTGGAAATCGCTGGCAAAACCCTGGCCGACGCCAAGATCGTCTGCCTGGGTGCCGGTGCTGCCGCCATCTCCTGCATGAAGTTGCTGGTGAGCATGGGTGCACAGATCGAAAACATCTTCATGGTCGACCGTACCGGCGTGATCCACTCCGGCCGCGATGACCTGAACCAGTACAAGGCGGTGTTCGCCCACGCCACTGACAAGCGCACCCTGGCCGACGCCCTGCAAGGCGCCGACGTGTTCGTCGGTCTGTCCGGCCCGAACCTGCTGAGTGCTGAAGGCCTGAAATCCATGGCGCCGAACCCGATCGTGTTCGCCTGCTCCAACCCTGATCCGGAAATCGCCCCGGAACTGGCGCACGCCACCCGCGACGACGTGATCATGGCTACCGGCCGTTCGGACTACCCGAACCAGGTGAACAACGTCCTGGGCTTCCCGTTCATCTTCCGTGGTGCCCTGGACGTACGCGCCAAGCGCATCAACGAAGAAATGAAGATCGCCGCGGCCAACGCCCTGCGTGACCTGGCCAAGCTGCCGGTTCCTCAGGAAGTGTGCGACGCCTACGGTGGCATCAAGCTGGAATTCGGCCGTGAGTACATCATTCCCAAGCCAATGGATGCCCGCCTGATCACCGTGATCTCCGATGCCGTGGCCAAGGCCGCCATCGAGACCGGCGTGGCTACCCTGCCGTACCCGAAGAACTACCCGCTCAAGAGCGTGGATGATGTGTTCAACGGTTAAGCGTTCGTAGCGTCATGCAAAAAGCCCCGGCTCGCGAGAGCCGGGGCTTTTTTGTGGGCGCTTGCCCGCTGTAGGAGCGGGCAAGCCGGCGAAGGTTGCCGCGTTCGCGGCTCCCCTGGCGCTAGAACAGATCGATCGGCGCCGCTTCGTCCGCCGGCAGCGGGCTGCCTGGTACGGCGCCATTGCCCAGTTCATTGACCGAGGGCGGAGTGTCTTCGCTCTTGAACAGTTCGAAGTAGGCATTGGGCGTGCCGGGTGTGGCGGCGCGGCCGCTGACCGGGTCTACCCGCAGGCTGAGAATGCCTTCTGGCTCTGGCTGGGTGTGTGGCGGCTTGTCCTTGAGGGCGGCGCCCATGAAGCTCATCCAGATCGGCAGTGCCACGGTGCCGCCGTATTCGCGGCGCCCGAGGCTTTCCGGCTGGTCGAAACCGGTCCATACGGTGGTCACGTAGTCGGCGTTGTAGCCGGAGAACCAGGCATCCTTGGACTCGTTGGTGGTACCGGTCTTGCCCGCCAGGTCGGTACGGCCCAAGGCCAGTGCGCGGCGTCCGGTACCCAGCTTGATCACGTCCTGGAGCATGCTGTTGAGGATGTAGGTGGTACGGCCATCGATGATCCGCTCGGCAACCGCCGGGGCTTGCGTCGCTGCCGGAGCTGAGGTTTCACCGGCCACGTTGTTGATCGTGAAGTTGTGCTCAGGGGCGGCGATGCCGCTGGTGGCCGTATTGCCGGTGGGGGCGCTTGGCGGGTTGGCGCTGAACAGCAGCTCGCCGTTGCGGCTTTCGATCTTGTCGATGATGTACGGGGTGATCTTGTAGCCGCCGTTGGCAAAGGTGCTCCAGCCGGTGGCGATTTCCATCGGCGTCAGGGTTGCGGTACCCAGGGCCAGGGACAGGTTGCGCGGCAGGTCCTGCTTGTTGAAGCCGAACTTGCTGATGTAGTCGATGGTGCGGTCCACGCCCATGCTCTGCAGCAGGCGGATCGACACCAGGTTGCGCGACTTGTACAGCGCCTCGCGCATGCGGATCGGGCCGAGGAAGGTGTTGGTGTCGTTCTTCGGGCGCCAGACCTTGTCCAGGTATTCGTCGACGAACACGATAGGTGCGTCGTTCACCAGGCTGGCCGGGGTGTAGCCGTTATCCAGGGCGGCGCTATAGATGAACGGCTTGAAGCTGGAGCCGGGCTGGCGCTTGGCCTGCATCGCACGGTTGTAGTTGCTCTGCTCGAAGGCGAAGCCGCCCACCAGGGCGCGGATCGCACCGTTCTGCGGGTCCAGCGTCACCAGGGCGCCCTGGGCGACCGGGATCTGGCTGAACTTCAACGAGTTGTCCGCCTGGCGCTGCACGCGGATCAGGTCGCCGACCTGGGCCACGTCCGCCGGTTGGCGCGGGACCGGGCCCATGCTGTTGGTATTGAGGAACGGCCGGGCCCATTTCATGCTGTCCCAGGCCACATGTTCTTCGCCGTTGCGGGTCAGCACCTGGAGGCCATTCTTCTCTACCAGGGTGACGATCGCCGGTTCCAGGCCGCTGATGGTCCGCTGCTTGGTCAGTTCGCTGGCCCAGGCCGCCTGGGTCTTGCCTGGCAGGCGCGATTCCGGGCCGCGATAGCCGTGGCGCTGGTCGTAGGTCATCAGGCCTTCATGGACCGCGGTGTTGGCCATTTCCTGCAGATCGCTGGGCACCGTGGTGGTGACCCGGAAACCTTCGGTGTAGGCATCGCTGCCATAGCGGCCGACCATTTCGGCCCGGGCCATCTCGGCGATGTACGGGGCGTTCACTTCCGGAGTCGGTACGTGATAGCTGGCGTTCAACGGTTCGTTGATTGCCTCGGTATAGGCCGCTTCGGTGATCTTGCCGAGCTTGTACATGCGCCCCAGGATCCAGTCGCGACGTTCCTTGCTGCGTGCCGGGTTGGCCAGGGGGTTGAAGCGCGAAGGCGCCTTGGGCAGGCCGGCGATCATCGCCATCTGCGCCAGGCTCACGTCACGGATGGACTTGCCGTAATACACCTGGGCCGCTGCCTCGATTCCGTAGGCACGGTTGCCCAGGTAGATCTTGTTGACGTACAGCTCGAGGATCTCGTCCTTGGTCAGCTGCCGTTCGATCTGCAGAGCCAGGAGGATCTCGGTGGTCTTGCGCGAGAAGCTGCGCTCGCTGGTCAGGAAGAAGTTCTTCGCCACTTGCATGGTGATGGTGCTGCCGCCGGACTGGATGTGTCCGCTCTTGACCAGCTGGGTTGCGGCACGCATCAGGCTGCTGGGGTCAACCCCGTAATGGTTAGCGAAGTTGTCGTCTTCAGCACTTAGTAACGCATTGATGAAGTTGGGCGGAATGTCGGCGAAACGTATGGGGGTACGGCGCATTTCACCGAATTCAGCGATCAGTTTGCCGTCGCTGCTGTACACCCGCAGGGGAATCTGCAACTGGATGCTTCTCAGGGCCTCAACCGACGGCAAGCCGGGACTAAGATAGAGAAACGCACCGGAGAGGGCGAGGAGGAGCCCGCAGAACACCGCGACGATGGACCACCCGAAAAACTTCAGCAGACGAATCAAGGCTTTTGGATTTCCAGAGAAAGGAATGAATTAGGCGTCAGGGCATTCACGGACATCAGGGGCCGGCCCACGCAGCAGGTAAAAGCGGAAAAAAACGCTGGGCATTATAAGCATTTTCCGCCGAGAGCGTCATTTGCCCGTCTGTCAAGACGTGACCATTGAACGCAATGCAGCTTAAGCAGTCCGTAAGTCACGGATAGTCATAGGGAATTGGTCGTGCTTGGACTCTTCAGCAAAAAGCCGAGTTCCCTTATGGGGATCGATATCAATGCGACATCGATCACGCTTCTGGCCCTGGGGCGCCAGGGGCAGGGGTACCGGGTCGAGGCCTACGCCAGGGAGCCCCTGGCGCCCAATACTGTGCTTGACCAACACATTGCCGACCCCGAGGCCCTGGCCGCGGCCCTGTCCCGCGCCTGGCTCAAGACGGGCAGCCGGCTCAAGGGGGCGGCGGTAGCGGTGGCCGGCGAGGCGGTGATCAGCAAACTGATCGAGATGCCGGCGGGCCTGCACACCGACGAACTGGAGCAGCAGGTCCGGCTGGAAGCCGGCCAGTACATTCCCTATCCCCTGGAAGACGTGGCCCTGGATTTTGAAGTGCAGGGGCCGGTGCCCGGTAATCCGCAGCGGGTTCAGGTGCTGCTGGTAGCCTGTCGCAACGAGCGGGTAGAAGCTCTGGAAACGGTATTGGGCCTGGCCGGCCTGACAGCCCGGGTGGTGGATACCCAGCCCCTGGCTCTGGAGCGCTGCCTGTTGCTGCTGGCGGCGCACCTGCCGCTGGCGACTCCTGGCGCCGTGGCGTTGCTGGATATAGGCCCGGCCCTCAGCCGTTTCAGCGTCCTGCACGGCCAGCGAGTGATCTATAGCCGTGAGCAGCTTTTCGGTAGCGGGCTGCTGATGGAAGCGCTCCAGCGTCGATACGGGCTGACACTGGAGCAGGCATTGCTGGCGCAGAGCCAGGGCCGTTTGCCACAGGGTTGCGCCGAAGAGTTGCTGCAACCCTTCGAGCAGGAGGTGCTGCAACAGGTCAGCCGTTCCCTGCAGCAGTTCGCCACCTCGCCTCAGCAACAGCCCCTGGTGCAACTGCTGCTGGCCGGAGACGGTAGCGGCCTGGCCGGCCTGGAGCGGCGGGTGGAGGGCGAGACAGGCATCGATACGTCGCTGGCCAATCCTTTCCGGGCCATGCCGATGGGGTCTCGAGTCGACCCCCAGGTATTGAATGAACAGGCGCCGAACCTGCTCCTGGCCTGTGGCCTGGCCCTGCGAGGGTTCGACTGATGGCGCGGATCAACCTGTTGCCCTGGCGCGAGGCCTCGCGCGAACTGAGGCGTCGACGTTTCCTGCAGATGCTGGCGATGATGGTCGTGCTCGGGGCCGGGGTCATTCTGTTGGCCGACGCCTATATAAGCCGGGTGATCGAGCGCCAGCATTTGCGCAACCAGTATCTGGGCCAGGCGACGGCACGCCTGGATGAGCAGATCGCCAGCATCCAGGGGCTCAAGGCGCAACGACAGCAGTTGCTCGAACGCATGGGCATCATCGAAGAGCTGCAGGGCAACCGCTCCAACAGTGTGCGGATTTTTCAGCAGTTGGCCCGCAGCCTGCCTGATGGCGTGTACTTCACCGAGGTGGATCTGCAGGGGCAGAACCTTGGAATCAGCGGTGCAGCCGAGTCAAACAACAGGGTGTCCGACCTGATGCGCAATCTGCAGGCTGCCGAGGGTTTTGCTGCCCCCAGCCTGACCGAGGTGAAGAACGCGGTGGACGCCCAGCAAGGGCTGAACAACCTGTTCCGGCTGAATGTCGGGCAGACGCCCGGACCAACCGGGGAGCTTCGGCAATGACCCCCCGACAATGGCTGGCAGAGTTGCGGCGTATCGATCTGCGGGAGTTGGAGCTGGCCAACCTGGGCTCCTGGCCCGGGCCGGCCAGGAGTCTGGTGGCGGCCCTGCTTCTGCTGCTGGTTCTGCTAGTGGGCTACGGCTTTTACCTGAGCCCGCACCTGGAGCAACTGGAGCGCCAGCGCCAGGAGGAAACTCGTCTCCGGCAGGAGTTTGCCGGCAAGGCGCGCCAGGGAGCCAATTTGCCGCGCTACCAGGAGCAGTTGGTCGTCATACGCAACAGCTTCGACCTGCTGTTGCGTCAGTTGCCCAGCGACACCGAGGTCCCCGGCCTGTTG
This sequence comes from Pseudomonas sp. UME65, assembly GCF_014170225.1. NCBI lineage: Bacteria > Pseudomonadati > Pseudomonadota > Gammaproteobacteria > Pseudomonadales > Pseudomonadaceae > Pseudomonas > Pseudomonas sp. UME65. Next base: position 385,231 of record NZ_LZZQ01000011.1, read on the forward strand.
GAGGACATCAGTCGCGTGGGGCTGGGCAGTGGCCTGGCCTTCGAGGAAATCAGGCTGCAACCGGAGGTGGCCAGGCAGTTCTACGTCGAGTTGCCGATCCAGATTACTGTCACCGGGGCCTATCACGACCTGGCGAGCTTCGTCAGTGGCGTCGCCGGCCTGCCGCGCATCGTCACCTTGCATGATTTTCGCATTCAGCCTGTGGCGGTGGGCAATCCGGCGCTGTTGCGCATGAGCATCGAGGCGCGCACCTACAGGTACGACGCTCCGGAGCCGCACTCATGAGGCGCCTGCGCTGGGCGGTGCTTGGCTGCCTTTGTGCCGGGCTGTGGGGGTGTGGTGGCGCCGATGACGACTTTGCCGACCTGGACGCCTACATGAACCAGATGCGCCTGCAAGCGCCCGGGCCGATTGAACCAATGCCGGTAATCCGGTCTTACCCCTCGTTCACCTATGACGCCAGTGCATTGCGTAGTCCGTTCCAGCCGCCGCAAAGGCTTGACCTGGCGGCCCGTCGGCAAGGGGCCAGTGCGGTCCGGCCCGACCCGCAGCGAGCCCGGCAATACCTGGAGGGGTTCGATATCGAGCAGTTGCAAATGGTCGGGACCCTGTCCAACGCCTCCGGGAGCTTTGCCCTGTTGCGCGGCGCAGGTGGCATCCACCGCTTGCAGGTGGGCGACTACCTGGGGCGCAACGAAGGCCGGGTTGTGACCATCAGCGAATCGCAGATCGAGGTGGTGGAAATTGTTCCCGATGGAGCGGGAGCCTGGCTGGAGCGGCCGCGAACACTGGCGCTGAAAAAACACTCTTAAGTGGAATCTGGAAAATGAACAGGACTGTTTCAGCCCTCGGTGTAGCGCTATGGATAGCGCTGCAGGCACCGCTGGTCGGCGCCGCCGAGCCCAAGCCCGCTGCTCCGGGGACGGCAGCTCGGGCGCCTGCAAAGCCGCAGGCAGTGGCCGGGTCGATACGCGGCGTGGATTTTCAGCGCGGCGAGGAGGGCGAAGGCAATGTGCTGATCGACCTGTCCGACCCGCGCATCGCTGTCGATGTCCAGCGGCGCGAGGGCCGGATCGTCCTCGATTTTGCCCGTACCCAATTGCCCGAGGCGCTGCGGGTTCGCCTGGACGTCAAGGATTTCGCCACCTCGGTGCAGTACATCACTGCGGATACGGCTGCCGGGCGTACCACCGTCACCCTGGAGCCCAAGGGCGCCTTCGACTATTCCACCTTCCAGACCGACAACCGCCTGACGGTCAGTGTCCGCCCCCTGGCCGAGACCAGCAGCAGGGCGGCTGCGGCCCGACCTGCCTACAAGGGGGAAAAGCTCTCGCTGAACTTTCAGGACATCGAGGTGCGCTCGGTGCTGCAACTGATCGCCGATTTCACGGGCCTCAACCTGGTGGCCAGCGACACGGTGCAGGGCGGCATCACCCTGCGCTTGCAGAACGTGCCCTGGGATCAGGCCCTGGATCTGGTGCTACGGACCAAGGGCCTTGATTCACGCAAGATCGGCAATGTGCTGCTGGTGGCTCCGGCGGATGAGATTGCCGCCCGGGAGCGTCAGGAGCTGGAGTCACAGAAGCAGTTGGAGGACCTGGCGCCGTTGCGTCGGGAGCTGTTGCAGGTCAACTACGCCAAGGCGGCGGACATCGCCAAGCTGTTCCAGTCGGTGACCCGTGCCGAGGAAAAAGCCGATGAGCGTGGCTCGATCACCGTGGATGAGCGCACCAACAGCATCATTGCCTACCAGAGCCAGGAGCGCCTCGACGAACTTCGGCGCATCGTCGCCCAACTGGATGTTCCGGTGCGCCAGGTGATGATCGAAGCACGCATCGTCGAGGCCAACGTTGACTACGACAAGAGCCTGGGCGTGCGCTGGGGCGGCTCGGTGCAGAACCAGGGCAACTGGAGCGCCAGCGGGGTGCAGAACGCTGCCAGCAGTTCCAGCAGCATCGGCGCTCCGGGCAGCGGCGGCAGCAACTCGCCCTTTGTCGATCTGGGGGCTAGCGCCCATACCTCGGGCATCGGTATCGCCTACATCACCGACAACGTGCTGCTGGACCTGGAGTTGACCGCCATGGAGAAGACCGGCAACGGCGAGATCGTTTCCCAGCCCAAGGTGGTCACCTCCGACAAGGAAACCGCAAAGATCCTCAAGGGCACCGAGATCCCCTACCAGGAAGCCAGTTCCAGCGGCGCTACCTCGGTGTCCTTCAAGGAGGCGTCGCTGTCGCTTGAAGTGACGCCGCAGATCACCCCGGACAACCGCATCATCATGGAGGTCAAGGTCACCAAGGATGAGCCTGACTACCTGAACAAGGTCCAGGATGTACCGCCGATCAAGAAGAACGAGGTCAATGCCAAGGTACTGGTCAACGACGGGGCGACCATCGTCATCGGCGGGGTTTTCTCGAATACCCAGAGCAAGGTTGTAGATAAAGTGCCATTTCTTGGCGATGTGCCGTATCTTGGCCGCCTTTTCCGGCGTGACGTGGTGTCGGAGAAAAAATCCGAGCTGCTGGTATTTCTCACTCCGCGTATCATGAACAACCAGGCGATTGCTGTGAGTCGTTGATTCTGTGCGAAATTTGATTCTTGTTGGGCCGATGGGGGCTGGAAAAAGCACCATCGGTCGCTTACTGGCCAAAGAGCTGCGCCTGCCATTCAAAGATTCCGATAAGGAAATTGAACTGCGTACAGGCGCGAATATCCCGTGGATCTTCGATAAGGAAGGCGAACCGGGCTTTCGTGATCGCGAACAGGCGATGATCGCCGAGCTCTGTGGCACTGACGGCGTGGTCCTGGCCACTGGCGGTGGTGCAGTGATGCGCGAGGCCAATCGTCGGGCGCTGCACGCTGGCGGACGAGTGGTCTATCTGCACGCCTCGGTCGAGCAACAGGTGGGGCGCACCGCCCGGGACCGCAATCGTCCCCTGCTGCGCACCGCCGATCCGGCCAAGACCCTGCGCGACCTGCTGGAAATCCGCGACCCGCTTTATCGGGAAATCGCCGATCTGGTGGTGGAAACCGATGAGCGGCCGCCACGAATGGTGGTGCTGGACATACTGGAGCGCCTGCAGCAGCTGCCACCCCGTTAATGCGTCGAGCGAAATGCGCTATTCTCGGCGTCGCGCCAGACCGCCAAGGTGTGGCGCAGAGCTATCGGGCCGCGTCAGAAGACCAGACGAGGCCCATCGTCAATGCAGGGCACAATGCCTGCTTCCATCTTCACTGTGGGGACACATGCAGACACTTAAGGTCGATCTAGGCGAGCGCAGCTACCCGATTCACATTGGTGAAGGTCTGTTGGACCAGCCCGAGCTGCTGGTGCCGCATATCGCCGGGCGGCAAGTGGCGATCATTTCCAATGAGACCGTCGCGCCGCTTTACCTTGAGCGTCTGACCCGCAGCCTGGGGCAGTTCTCGGTGATCTCGGTGGTCCTGCCCGATGGCGAGGCCTACAAGAACTGGGAAACCCTGCAGTTGATCTTCGATGGCCTGCTCACTGCGCGCCACGATCGACGCACTACCATCATCGCCCTCGGTGGCGGCGTGATCGGTGATATGGCCGGCTTTGCCGCGGCCTGCTACCAGCGGGGCGTGGATTTCATCCAGATTCCTACCACCCTCCTGTCCCAGGTGGACTCTTCGGTCGGTGGCAAGACCGGTATCAACCACCCGCTGGGCAAGAACATGGTCGGCGCCTTCTACCAGCCCAACGTGGTGCTGATCGATACCACCAGCCTTAACACCCTGCCCAGCCGCGAGCTGTCGGCCGGTCTGGCGGAAGTGATCAAGTACGGCCTGATCTGCGACGAGCCCTTCCTCACCTGGCTGGAAGAGAACGTCGACCGCCTGCGGGCCCTGGACCAGCAGGCCCTGACTTACGCCATCGAGCGCTCCTGTGCGGCCAAGGCCGCGGTAGTGGGTGCCGACGAACGTGAATCGGGAGTGCGGGCCACCCTCAACCTGGGGCATACCTTCGGCCACGCCATCGAAACCCACATGGGGTACGGTGTGTGGCTGCATGGGGAGGCGGTGGCTGCTGGCACCGTAATGGCCCTGGAAATGTCCGCGCGCCTGGGCTGGATCACCAGCCAGGAGCGTGACCGCGGTATTCGCCTGTTCCAGCGCGCGGGCTTGCCGGTCATCCCGCCAGAGGAAATGAGCGAAGCGGATTTTCTCGAACACATGGCAATTGACAAGAAAGTGATCGACGGTCGTTTGCGTCTGGTGCTGTTGCGCCGCATGGGCGAAGCCGTAGTGACCGACGATTATCCGAAAGAGGTTTTACAGGCCACGCTGGGAGCGGACTACCGCGCCCTGGCTCAGCTTAAAGGTTAATAAGATCCCGATGACTAGTTTGCACGCCGACGAGGCTTTCCTCGGCCATTACCAGTTGAGCCACGATCCTTTCGCTCCCCGGGTCCCTGGCTTCAAGTTCTTTCCTGCCCAGCGCAAGCCCGTGCTGGGGCAACTGCATCACCTGGCCCGCTACAGCCAGTTGCTGCTGGTGGTCACCGGGCCTCAGGGCAGCGGCAAGACCCTGCTGCGCCAGGCGCTGGTAGCCAGTACCAACAAGCAATCGGTGCAGAGCGTGGTGGTGTCGGCCCGCGGCGCCGGCGACGCTGCCGGCGTGCTGCGCCAGGTGGCCCAGGCGCTGAACGTGGCCGAGGCTGAAATCGGCGCGATCCTCGCCCAGATAGTGCAGCTGGCCCTGACCGGTCAGGAAGTCTATCTGCTGGTGGATGATGCCGAGCAGCTCGACGAGTCCGCCCTCGAGGCCCTGCTGGCCCTGGCGGCCGGCGCTCCGGAAGGGCGCCCCCATGTGTTCCTGTTCGGCGAGTCGTCGCTGATCGCCGCACTGGACCAGCTCAATACCGAGGAAGAGCGCTTCCACGTCATCGAGTTGCAGCCTTATACCGAAGAGGAAACCCGCGAATATCTGGCCCAGCGGCTTGAAGGTGCGGGGCAGGGCATCGAACTTTTCTCCGCAGATCAGATCAGTGATATTCACGAAGGCTCCGATGGCTGGCCGGGCAACATCAACCAGGTCGCCAGGGATGCAATGATCGAAGCAATGATCGCCAGCCGCTCTGCGGTCAAGCGTCCAAGTATGGGGTTCAACATGCCGAAGAAACACGTATTGGCCATCTCCGCTGTCGTGGTGGTGGCCGTGGCCGCGGCCTGGTTGATGCCGGGCCGCAGCAAGGCTCCAACCACCGGCGCTCCGGCCAATGAGCAAGCGCAACTGCCTTTGGGGCAAACACCGACACCCAATGCCAATGGCAGCCCATCAGTAGAGTTCGCCGGTTCGTCACAGCCAATGCCGCTGCCGTTGGTCGGCCAGTCGCAGCCCGTGATGCGCGGTCCTCTGGCCGAAGCCGCAGGGGGTATCAGTGAGGGTGACGACGGGGTACCGGTTGAAGGCTCCAGCGCCGTTCCACCGACCGTAACCACCACCGCGCCGCCTGCTGGGGCTACGGCTGGCCCGGCGCCGACTCCGGCAGCGCGTCCAACCCCGGCACCGACCCAGGTGGCCACGGCCAAGCCTGCGCCTGCCGCCAAGCCGGCAGAGAAACCAGTGGCAGCCAAGCCTGCTCCGGCCAAGCCGGCCGAGAAGCCGGTCACCGTGGCCAAGGCCGCCGGTGGCAGCTGGTACGCTGGCCAGGCGCCAGGCAACTACGTGGTGCAGATCCTCGGCACCAGCTCGGAAGCCACCGCGCAGAACTTCGTCAAGGAACAGGGCGGCGAATACCGCTACTTCAAGAAAGTCCTCAACGGCAAGCCGCTGTATGTGATCACCTACGGCAACTTCGCAAGCCGCGATGCAGCGGTCAGCGCCATCAAATCCTTGCCAGCGAAGGTTCAGGCTGGTAAACCTTGGCCTCGCACTGTCGCTAGCGTTCAACAAGAACTGGCAACAACTCGCTGAAGATTCGGCGGCCTTACCCAGGCCGCCTCTCCCGGCAACCTCAAATTTCCGCATCGGCATGCTGCCTTACAGGCCGCGTGCCTTGTGGTGTCTGCGTCACAGTAGTTTTTGAGTCGCGGCAGTCAAAAGCAAAACTTTTTGACTAGCACAGCATATCGCTTTAAAACGTTCATAAATGCGACATGAATTTACGACAGATCGTCGCTAAATTTGTGGGGCTTTGTGTCGGTGTGTACAATGACCTCCCTTTTGCCCCCGCAAAGCTGGCGTACGTTCGGCGCGGAATGCAAGTGGTTGAATTGAAAAGAAATTTGCCTCTAAAAGAGGCAGCCTGGTGAGAAAGTGTCTATGAAAGCAGGTCTGTACCAACCAGATGAATTTAAGGATAACTGTGGTTTCGGCCTGATAGCCCACATGCAGGGCGAACCCAGTCATACCCTGTTGAAAACGGCCATTGAGGCCCTGACCTGCATGACCCACCGCGGTGGGATCAACGCGGACGGCAAGACCGGCGACGGTTGCGGTCTGCTGATGCAAAAGCCCGACCTGTTCCTGCGCGCAGTCGCCACGGAGCACTTCGGCATCGAGCTGCCCAAGCAATATGCGGTGGGCATGGTGTTCTTCAACCAGGATCCGGTGAAAGCCGAAGCCGCTCGCGAAAACATGAACCGCGAGATCCTCGCCGCCGGCCTGCAACTGGTGGGCTGGCGCAAAGTACCGATCGATACCAGTGTGCTCGGGCGTCTGGCCCTGGAGCGCCTGCCACAGATCGAACAAGTGTTCATCGGCGGCCAGGGCCTGAGCGACCAGGATTTCGCCATCAAGCTGTTCAGTTCCCGTCGCCGCTCCTCGGTGGCCAACGCCGCCGACACCGACCACTACATCTGCAGCTTTTCCCACAAGACCATCATCTATAAGGGCCTGATGATGCCGGCGGACCTCGCCGCCTTCTATCCGGACCTGGGTGACGAGCGCCTGCAAACCGCGATCTGCGTGTTTCACCAGCGCTTCTCCACCAACACCCTGCCGAAATGGCCGCTGGCCCAGCCATTCCGCTTCCTCGCCCACAACGGCGAGATCAACACCATCACCGGCAACCGCAACTGGGCCGTGGCCCGGCGCACCAAGTTCGCCAACGACCTGATCCCGGACCTGGAAGAGCTCGGCCCGCTGGTCAACCGTGTGGGTTCCGACTCCTCGAGCATGGACAACATGCTGGAGTTGATGGTCACCGGCGGCATCGACCTGTTCCGCGGCGTGCGCATGATCATTCCGCCAGCGTGGCAGAACGTCGAGACCATGGACGCCGACCTGCGCGCGTTCTACGAATACAACTCGATGCACATGGAACCGTGGGACGGCCCGGCCGGCGTGGTCATGACCGACGGCCGCTACGCCGTCTGCCTGCTGGACCGCAACGGCCTGCGCCCGGCGCGCTGGGTCACCACCCAGAACGGCTTCATCACCCTGGCTTCGGAAATCGGCGTGTGGAACTACCAGCCCGAGGACGTGATCGCCAAGGGCCGGGTCGGCCCGGGCCAGATCTTTGCCGTGGACACCGAGACCGGGCAGATCCTCGACACCGACGCCATCGACAACCGTCTGAAGTCCCGTCATCCGTACAAGCAATGGCTGCGCAAGAATGCCCTGCGCATCCAGGCCACCATGGAAGACAACGACCACGGTTCGGCCTTCTACGACGTCGACCAGCTCAAGCAGTACATGAAGATGTACCAGGTCACCTTCGAAGAGCGTGACCAGGTCCTGCGCCCGCTGGGCGAGCAGGGCTACGAAGCAGTGGGCTCGATGGGCGACGACACGCCGATGGCGGTGCTGTCCCAGCGCGTGCGTACCCCCTACGACTATTTCCGCCAGCAGTTCGCCCAGGTCACCAACCCGCCGATCGACCCGCTGCGCGAAGCCATCGTCATGTCCCTGGAGATCTGCCTCGGTGCCGAGCGCAACATCTTCCAGGAGTCGCCCGAGCACGCTTCGCGAGTGATCCTCAGCTCGCCAGTGATCTCCCCGGCCAAGTGGCGTTCGTTGATGAACCTCGACCGCCCGGGCTTCGAGCGCCAGGTCATCGACCTCAACTACGACGAGAGCGTCGGCCTGGAAGCCGCGATCCGCAATGTCGCCGACCAGGCTGAAGAAGCCGCTCGCGCCGGCCGCACCCAGATCGTCCTCAGCGACCGCCATATCGCTCCGGGCAAGTTGCCGATCCACGCCTCCCTGGCCACCGGCGCGGTGCACCACCGCCTGACTGAAAAGGGCCTGCGCTGCGACTCCAACATTCTCGTGGAAACCGCCACCGCCCGCGATCCGCACCACTTCGCGGTGCTGATCGGGTTCGGCGCTTCGGCGGTCTATCCGTTCCTGGCCTACGAAGTGCTGGGCGACCTGATCCGTACCGGTGAAGTGCTGGGCGACCTCTACGAGGTGTTCAAGAACTACCGCAAGGGCATCACCAAGGGCCTGTTGAAGATCCTGTCGAAGATGGGCATCTCCACCATCGCCTCTTACCGTGGCGCGCAGCTGTTCGAAGCCATCGGCCTGTCCGAGGAGGTCTGCAACCTGAGCTTCCGTGGCGTGCCGAGCCGGATCAAGGGCGCACGTTTCGTCGACATCGAAGCCGAGCAGAAAGCCCTGGCGACCGAGGCCTGGAGCCCGCGCAAGCCGATCCAGCAAGGCGGCCTGCTGAAGTTCGTCCACGGCGGCGAATACCACGCCTACAACCCGGACGTGGTCAACACCCTGCAAGCCGCTGTGCAGCAGGGCGACTACGCCAAGTTCAAGGAATACACCGCGCTGGTGGACAACCGTCCGGTGTCGATGATCCGCGACCTGTTCCAGGTGAAGACCCTGGACACGCCGATGGACATCAGCGAAGTCGAGCCCCTGGAATCGATCCTCAAGCGCTTCGACTCTGCCGGTATCTCTCTCGGCGCCCTGTCGCCGGAAGCTCACGAAGCCCTGGCCGAAGCCATGAACCGCCTTGGCGCGCGTTCCAACTCCGGTGAAGGCGGCGAAGACCCGGCGCGCTACGGCACCATCAAGAGCTCGAAGATCAAGCAAGTGGCCACTGGCCGTTTCGGCGTGACCCCGGAGTACCTGGTCAACGCCGAAGTACTGCAGATCAAAGTCGCTCAGGGTGCCAAGCCCGGTGAGGGCGGCCAGCTGCCCGGTGGCAAGGTCAACGGCCTGATCGCCAAGCTGCGCTACGCAGTCCCCGGCGTGACCCTGATCTCGCCACCGCCGCACCACGACATCTATTCGATTGAAGACTTGTCGCAGCTGATCTTCGACCTCAAGCAGGTCAACCCTCAGGCCCTGGTCTCGGTGAAACTGGTGGCGGAGGCCGGCGTTGGCACCATCGCTGCCGGTGTGGCCAAAGCCTATGCCGACCTGATCACCATCTCCGGCTACGACGGCGGCACTGGCGCTTCGCCGCTGACCTCGATCAAGTACGCCGGTGCACCGTGGGAACTGGGCCTGGCGGAAACCCACCAGACCCTGCGCGGCAACGACCTGCGCGGCAAGGTCCGGGTGCAGACCGACGGCGGCCTGAAAACCGGCCTCGACGTGATCAAGGCAGCCATCCTCGGCGCCGAGAGCTTCGGCTTCGGCACCGCGCCGATGATCGCCCTGGGCTGCAAGTACCTGCGCATCTGCCACCTGAACAACTGCGCCACCGGCGTGGCGACCCAGAACGAGAAGCTGCGCAAGGATCACTACATCGGCACCGTCGACATGGTGGTGAACTTCTTCACCTACGTCGCCGAGGAAACCCGTGAGTGGCTGGCCAAGCTTGGCGTGCGTTCCCTGGAGCAACTGATCGGCCGGACCGACCTGCTGGAGGTGCTGGAAGGCCAGACCGCCAAGCAGCATCACCTGGACCTGACCCCGTTGCTGGGCAGTGACCACATTCCGGCGGACAAGCCGCAGTTCTGCCAGGTGGACCGCAACCCGCCGTTCGACAAGGGCCTGCTGGCCGAGAAAATGGTCGAGATGGCCCGCTCGGCGATCAATGACAAGAGCGGCGCCGATTTCGCCCTGGATATCTGCAACTGCGACCGCTCCATCGGCGCACGGATCTCCGGCGAGATCGCCAGGCTCCACGGCAACCAGGGCATGGCCCAGGCGCCTATCACGTTCCGCTTCAAGGGCACTGCGGGGCAGAGCTTCGGCGTGTGGAACGCCGGCGGCCTGAACCTCTACCTGGAAGGCGACGCCAACGACTACGTGGGCAAGGGCATGACCGGCGGCAAGCTGGTGATCGTTCCGCCCAAGGGCAGCGTCTACAAGACCCAGGACAGCGCCATTATCGGCAACACCTGCCTGTACGGCGCCACCGGCGGCAAGCTGTTCGCCGCTGGCACCGCGGGTGAGCGTTTCGCCGTGCGCAACTCCGGTGCCCACACCGTGGTGGAAGGCACTGGCGATCACTGCTGCGAGTACATGACCGGTGGTTTCGTCTGCGTCCTGGGCAAGACCGGTTACAACTTCGGCTCAGGCATGACCGGCGGTTTCGCCTATGTGCTGGACCAGGACAACACCTTCGTTGACCGGGTCAACCACGAACTGGTGGAAATCCAACGGATCAGCGGCGAAGCGATGGAAGCCTATCGCAGCCACCTGCAGCGCGTGCTGAACGAGTACGTCGAGGAAACCGACAGCGAATGGGGCCGTAACCTCGCCGAGAACCTCGACGACTACCTGCGCCGTTTCTGGCTGGTCAAGCCCAAGGCTGCCAGCTTGAAGTCGTTGCTTTCCAGCACCCGTGCCAACCCGCAGTGATATGCGCCTGAAGAGTGTGATGAGGTTTTGATAATGGCTGAACGTCTGAATAACGACTTCCAGTTCATCGATGTCGGGCGCAAGGATCCGAAGAAGAAACTGTTGCGTCAACGCAAGAAAGAGTTCGTGGAAATCTACGAACCCTTCAAACCCCAGCAGTCGGCCGACCAGGCCCACCGTTGCCTGGGTTGTGGCAACCCGTACTGCGAATGGAAGTGCCCGGTGCACAACTTCATTCCCAACTGGCTCAAGCTGGTGGCCGAGGGCAACATCCTCGCCGCCGCCGAGCTGTCGCACCAGACCAACACCCTGCCGGAAGTCTGTGGCCGGGTGTGCCCGCAGGATCGCCTGTGCGAGGGTGCCTGCACCCTCAACGACGGGTTTGGCGCGGTGACCATCGGTTCGGTGGAGAAGTACATCACCGACACCGCCTTCGCCATGGGCTGGCGCCCGGACATGTCCAAGGTCAAGCCCACCGGCAAACGCGTGGCGATCATTGGCGCGGGCCCGGCAGGCCTGGGCTGTGCCGACGTGCTGGTGCGTGGCGGCGTGACCCCGGTGGTGTTCGACAAGAACCCGGAAATCGGCGGTCTGCTGACCTTCGGTATCCCCGAGTTCAAGCTGGAAAAGACCGTGCTGAGCAATCGTCGCGAAGTCTTCAGCGGCATGGGCATCGAGTTCCGCCTGAACACCGAGGTGGGCAAGGACGTGACCATGGAGCAACTGCTCGCCGAATACGATGCGGTGTTCATGGGCATGGGCACCTACACCTACATGAAGGGCGGCTTTGCCGGTGAGGACCTGCCGGGCGTCTATGACGCGCTGGATTTCCTGATCGCCAACGTCAACCGAAACCTGGGCTTTGAAAAGTCGCCGGAAGACTTCGTCGACATGAAAGGCAAGAAGGTGGTGGTGCTGGGCGGTGGCGACACCGCGATGGACTGCAACCGCACCTCGATCCGCCAGGGCGCCAAGTCGGTGACCTGCGCCTATCGTCGTGACGAAGCCAACATGCCCGGCTCGCGCAAAGAGGTGAAGAACGCCAAGGAAGAAGGCGTGAAATTCCTCTACAACCGCCAGCCGATCGCCATCGTCGGTGAAGACCGCGTCGAAGGCGTGAAGGTGGTCGAGACCCGTCTCGGCGAGCCGGACGCCCGTGGCCGCCGCAGCCCCGAGCCGATCCCGGGTTCTGAAGAGATCATCCCGGCCGACGCCGTGGTCATCGCCTTCGGTTTCCGTCCAAGCCCGGCGCCATGGTTCGAGCAGTTCAGCATCCAGACCGACAGCCAGGGCCGTGTCGTGGCCCCGGAACAGGGCCAGTTCAAGCACCAGACCAGCAACCCGAAGATCTTTGCCGGTGGTGACATGGTGCGCGGTTCTGATCTTGTGGTGACGGCGATCTTCGAAGGGCGCAACGCCGCCGAAGGCATCCTCGACTACCTGGGCGTCTGACCCACCTTGCAGGAGCCGGCTGGCCGGCGAACAACGATAACGCGGTGCTGTTGATGCACCGCGTCGATCGCTTCGCCAGCAAGCTGGCTCCTACGGGATCTGTGCCCGTCCCGTGACAAATTGCCCCCATAGACATAAAGAAACGGCTCTTGCCGTGCCTTTTGTGTCGCGCTCTGAGAAAATGCCCCCACTTTTTTTCCGGATGCCGACATGACTGCCCTGAAGAACGACCGTTTCCTTCGTGCCCTGCTCAAGCAACCCGTAGACGTCACCCCGGTGTGGATGATGCGTCAGGCTGGGCGCTACTTGCCTGAATACCGCGCCAGCCGTGCCAACGCCGGTGACTTCATGAGCCTGTGCATGAACCCGGCGTTCGCTTGCGAAGTCACGCTGCAGCCTCTGGACCGCTATCCACAGCTGGATGCGGCGATCCTCTTCTCCGACATCCTGACCGTCCCCGATGCCATGGGCCAAGGCCTGTACTTTGAAACCGGCGAAGGCCCGCGCTTCAAGAAAGTGGTCAGCACCCTGGCCGACATCGAAGCCCTGCCGATCCCCGATCCGCACAAGGACCTGGGCTATGTGATGGATGCGGTCAGCACCATTCGTCGCGAACTCAATGGCCGGGTGCCGCTGATCGGTTTTGCCGGCAGCCCCTGGACCCTGGCCACCTACATGGTCGAAGGCGGCTCCTCCAAGGACTTCCGCAAGTCCAAGGCCATGCTCTACGACAACCCGCAAGCCATGCACCTGCTGCTGGACAAGCTGGCCCAGTCGGTCACCGCGTACCTGAACGGGCAGATCCGTGCCGGCGCGCAGGCGGTGCAGATCTTCGACAGCTGGGGCGGCAGCCTCTCGGCGGCGGCCTACCAGGAGTTCTCCCTGGCCTACATGCGCAAGATCGTCAGTGGCCTGATCCGCGAACACGACGGGCGCAAGGTTCCGGTGATCCTCTTCACCAAGGGCGGCGGCCTGTGGCTGGAAAGCATTGCCGATGCCGGCGCGGACAGCCTGGGCCTGGACTGGACCTGTGACATCGGCGAAGCCCGCCGCCGGGTCGGCAGCAAGGTATCGCTGCAAGGCAACATGGACCCTACCGTGCTCTACGCCAACCCGCAGGCGATCCACAGCGAAGTTGCGCGCATCCTCGCCAGCTACGGCAAGGGCAGCGGCCACGTGTTCAACCTGGGCCACGGCATCACTCCGGAAGTGAAACCGGAGCACGCCGGAGCCTTCCTGGAAGCGGTGCACGAGTTGTCGGCGCAATACCACGAATAAGCGCCCCCCTAAAAAACGCCCGGCACCTGCCGGGCGTTTTCATTGGCGGACACTTTTTGCAGGAGCCAGCTTGCTGGCGAAAGGGCCCTCAAGACTTGCGCCTGCCTGGCGCACGCCTTCGCTGGCAAGCCAGCTCCTACAGGGGGCGGCCAGCCAGATACGCTCGGTGTAGGAGCCAGCTTGCTGGCGAAAGGGCCCTCAAGACCTGCGCCTGCCTGGCGCACGCCTTCGCTGGCAAGCCAGCTCCTACAGGGGGCGGCCAGCCAGGTTCGCTCGGTGTAGGAGCCAGCTTGCTGACGAAAGGGCCCTCAAGGCCTGCGCCTGCCTGGCGCACGCCTTCGCTGGCAAGCCAGCTCCTACAGGGGGCGGCCAGCCAGGTTCGCTCGGTGTAGGAGCCAGCTTGCTGGCGAAAGGGCCCTCAAGACCTGCGCCTGCCTGGCGCACGCCTTCGCTGGCAAGCCAGCTCCTACAGGGGGCGGCCAGCCAGGTTCGCTCGGTGTAGGAGCCAGCTTGCTGGCGAAAGGGCCCCCAAGACCTGCGCCTGCCTGGCGGAGCACTTCGCCGGCAAGCCTGTTCCTACAAAGGGGGGAGTTTGGCGAGTTTCATGGCGATCAACAGGGCTCCGATCAGCAAGGCGCCGATAAACAGGCCGATGCCGTTCCAACCCGCCAGGTGCCAGAACACCCCGCCGGCGGTGCCGGCAATGCTCGAGCCGGCGTAGTAGCTGAACAGGTACAGCGACGACGCCTGGCCCTTGGCCTTGGTGGCGCGACGGCCGATCCAGCTGCTGGCCACCGAGTGGGCACCGAAGAAGCCGAAGGTGAACAGCAGCATGCCGATCAGCACCAGGGACAGCGGGGTCAGCAGGGTCAGGGCGATCCCCGCCAGCATCAGCACGATGGTGCCCCAGAGCACCCGGCGCCGGCCCAGCTGGTCGGCCAGGGCGCCGATCTTCGCCGAGCTGTAGATGCCCGAGAGGTACACCACCGACAGCATCCCGACCCAGGCCTGGCTCAGTTGATAGGGCTCGGCCAGCAGGCGGTAGCCGATGTAGTTGAACAGGGTGACGAATGCCCCCATCAGCAGGAAACCTTCGAGGAACAGCCAGGGCAGGCCGGCATCGCGAAAGTGCATGGCAAAGCCGTCCAGCAGGCTGCGCGGGTGCAGCGAACGGGGGCGGAAATTGCGTGATTCGGGAAGGATGCGCCAGAACACCGCGGCAGCGATCAGTGCCAGGCCGCCGATCACCAGCATCGCCGTGTGCCAGCTGACGAAGTCGATCAGCACCCCGGTGATCAGTCGCCCGCTCATGCCGCCGATGGCGTTGCCACCGATGTACAGGCCCATGGCCAGGCCGATGTGCTGGGGGTGGATCTCCTCGCTCAGGTAAGTCATGGCCACCGCTGCCAGCCCGCTCAGGGACAGGCCCACCAGCGCGCGCATCAGCAGCACCCCGTGCCAGCTCGGCATCAGCGCACTGGCGATGGTGCACAGGGCGGCGGCCAGCAAGGCGGCAACCATCACCGGCTTGCGACCGATGCGGTCGGAAACCGGCCCGGTGATCAACAACCCGATGGCCAGCATGCCGGTGGCGACCGAGAGGATCAGGCTGCTCTGGGCGGCATTGATGGAAAAGTCCCGGGACAGCAGCGGCATCATCGGCTGTACGCAATACAGCAGGGCGAAGGTGGCAAAACCGCCGGAGAACAGCGCCAGCACGGTGCGCATGAACATCGGCGTGCCTTTTTCGATATAGACCTCGTTGAGCTGGGCGACCACCTCGTCCAGGGGCGTGGCAGGGGGTTCGTGGGCGGAGGGGGCAACAGCGGCAACAGCGGATTTCACGGGGGACCTCGGGGGAACGCAGCCGGTCAGGCAATGGAAAAAGCATATAGCTGGCTAATGATTCTTTCCAATATATTGTTCGACCTGTTTGATAGGTTTTAAGACTTAATGAGGCCCTCATGGAACTGCGTCACCTGCGCTACTTCATCGCTGTCGCCGAAGAACTGCATTTTGGCCGTGCAGCCCAGGTGCTGGGCATCTCCCAACCGCCCCTGAGCCAGCAGATCCAGGCGCTGGAGCAGGAGGTGGGGGCGCGCCTGTTCGAACGCACCAATCGTCGGGTCGAGCTCAGCGAGGCCGGGCGCCTGTTCCTGGAAGAGGCGCGGCTGGTATTGGCCCAGGTGGACAAGGCGGCGGACGTGGCGCGGCGTGCGCAGCTGGGCGAGCTGGGGGAACTGAAGATCGGCTTCACCTCGTCGGCGCCCTTCAATTCGACCATTCCCCAGGCGATCTTCGCCTTTCGCCAGCGCTTTCCCGCGGTACACCTCAAGCTCAAGGAAATGAGCAGCACCCAGGTGGCCGAGGCCCTGGTGGACCAGGCGATCCAGGTCGGCATCATGCGGCCCTTGCCCCTGCCGGATTCGCTGTCGGTGGTGGAGCTGCTGCGCGAGCCGCTGGTGGCGGTGCTCAGTTCCAAGCACCCGCTGGCCAGTGGCAGCGAAGAGGGGCTGCACCTGGCGGAGCTGGCCCATGAGCCCTTTGTGTTTTTCCCCCGCAGCTATGGCAGCGGCCTGTATGCGCAGTTGCTGAGCCTGTCCCGGGATGCCGGCTTTACCCCGCATTTCGCTCAGGAGGCGGCGGAAGCCATGACCATCATTGGCCTGGTGGCGGCGGGGTTGGGGGTGTCGGTGCTGCCGGCGTCCTACCAGCGCATGCGCATCGACGGCGTGGTCTATCGCCGCCTGCTGGACCCGGCGGCGATGTCGGCGGTGTGGCTGGTGCAGCGCAAGGATCAGGCTTCGCCCATGGCCAAGGCCTTTGTCGAGCTACTGACGCGCAAGACCGGGGCTACGCCCTGAGGGGCTGTTGGGCCGCACCGGGGCCTGCAGGTTCACTAGGTCGCCGCGCAGGGCCACTCCGGCCATCAGTACCCCGGCATGGCATTCGTAGGTGTTGAGGTCCTTGCGCACGTGGTGCTTGTAGTAGCTGACGATATTGGTCACCGCGTTGGCGCCGACCCGCTTGGCCGCGGCTTGCAGGGTGATCAGGGCCGACTGCAGGGCCCATTCGCAGGCGGCGATATCGCTCTTGTTGAAAGCGTTGGTCTTCTTGTTGGTGGTGACTTCGGTGAGCCGCACCTGGAGCACCGGCGCAAGCGGGTTGCCGGCCAGATGGAAGCTCACGCTGCCATCCAGGCGCCCGGCGCGCTCGGCGTCGGCCACGACTTTCTCGAAGGGCATGTACATCAGGTTGGTGGCCTGGCTGGCGGGGCTCAGGGCCGTTAGCAGGGCCAGGGCAATCAGTGCTTTCACTTGCATGGTCGGCTCCTTGACGGACGTGAAAGGGGCGCCACTGTCACGCCGGCCGATGCCCGATCGCGCCACTTGGCTCCCGCAGGCGGCGGTGACCCGGCCTGCTGTTGCGAGTGTAGACGGCGATTGGCGCGCTTCCGGAAAAAAACCGGAAACGCAAAGGGCGACCCAGGCGCCCTTTGCGTTGTCAGTCGCAGGTCACTGGACCTTGGACAGATCCCCGCGCAGCGCGACGCCAGCCATGATGGCGCCGGCATGGCACTCATAGGTGGTGGCGTCCTTGCGCTCGTGGCTCTTGTAGAAGCTGGCAATGTCGGTCACGGCGTTGGCGCCGACTTTCTTCGCCGCTTCATGCAGGGTGATCAGTGCCGACTGCAAGGCCCACTCGCAGGCCACCTGGTCGGCCTTGCCGAAGGCATTGGTCTTCTTGTTGGTCACGGCGCCGGGGCTCAGCACGCTGACCTTGCCGGCCGGCTTGTTGCCCGCCAGGTAGAACTTCACGCTGCCGTCGATCTTGCCGGTGCTGATGGCCTCGGCCACCACCTTGTCGAAGGGCAGGTACAGGGTGGTATCGCGGGCCTGGCTGACGCCGGGCAGGGTGCACAGCAGCAGGGTGGCGGTGGCCGCCAGTGTCTTCAAACGCATCGCATTCTCCATGACATCAAAGGGGGTGAAGCAGCCCTGTGACCGGGGTCACAGGGAAGGGCTCATTGTGCGGCCGGGAAGCTCTTGGCCGCGGCATCCGACAGCTGTTGCGCGGCCCGCTCGTTCTGGTTGTCCCGCAGTTCGCGCAGGATTCCCTTGTCCAGCAGGCGCACCCAGCGGATGTAGTTCTTGTGGATCTTGCCGTCCTTGTAGTCCATGTCGCGGCTGTCGCGGTAGACGATCTTGTAGTAGCTGGCGGAGTACTGGATATCGATCTCCGCGTGGAACTGTTGACGCACGGTGATCTCGGCCTGGATCAGCTCCGGGCTGATGCGCTGCACGGTCCACTTGCGGGCTACGAGGTTCTTCAGGATCGCCTGCTTGACCTGCTCCTGGTCGGCCTGGATGGTGGCCGGGAGCACCCGGTTGGGGGTGTACATGCGCTTGCTGGTACAGGCGGTGACGCTCAGCAGGGCAAGGACGATGAGGGTGGCGCGAAACAGGGAAGACATTCCATTTCTCCAGTGAGGTGAGGCATCAGGACCAGCGGCGGAAGACCAACGAGGTGTTGACGCCGCCAAAGGCAAAGTTGTTGTTCATCACGTATTCGTGGCTCATGGCGCGAAAGCCTCCCTGCAGGTAGTCCAGCTCGCCGCAGCGGGGATCGACCTGATCCAGGTTGCAGGTGTGCACATAGAGGTCGCGGTTGAGCATCTCGATGCTGAACCAGGATTCCAGTGCGCCGCAGGCGCCCAGGGTGTGGCCGAGGAAACTCTTCTGCGAACTGATGGGCATGCGGCTGCCGAACAGGCTGCTGGTGGCCAGGGTCTCGGCGATGTCGCCCTGCTCGGTGGCGGTGCCATGGCCGTTGACGTAGCCGATGGCCTCCGGGGCCAGGGCCCCATCCTCCAGCGCCAGCTCCATGGCCCGGCGCATGGTGCTCTGTTCGGGGCGGGTGGTGTGCTGGCCGTCGGCGTTGCTGCCGAAGCCGACGATTTCCGCGTGGATGCGCGCGCCACGGGCCAGGGCGTGCTCCAGCTCCTCGAGCACCAGCATGCCGCCACCTTCGCCGATCACCAGGCCGTCACGGCCGCTGTCGTAGGGGCGCGGGCTGGTGTGCGGCGCATCGTTCTTCAGGCTGGTGGCATACAGCGCGTCGAACACCATGGCTTCGGTGGGGCACAGTTCCTCGGCGCCGCCGGCGAGCATCAGCGGCAGGCGGCCGAACTTGATCGCCTCATAGGCGTAGCCGATGCCCTGGCTACCGCTGGTGCAGGCGCTGGAGGTAGGGATCAGGCGCCCGGTCAGGCCGAAGAAGATGCTGATATTGGCGGCGGTGGTGTGGGGCATCATGCGCA
The DNA here is from genome assembly GCF_014170225.1 of Pseudomonas sp. UME65. NCBI lineage: Bacteria > Pseudomonadati > Pseudomonadota > Gammaproteobacteria > Pseudomonadales > Pseudomonadaceae > Pseudomonas > Pseudomonas sp. UME65. The sequence continues at coordinate 404,016 of NZ_LZZQ01000011.1, forward strand.
CGTAGGAGTTGGCGTTGAGCCCCTCGGCCACCGAGTTGAGCAGCATGTTGCCGAAGGCCTTGATCTCGTCGGTGCTGCCGGTGGAAGAACCACAGGCCACGCCCATGCGCCCGTCCTTGATCGACGGGTCGCCCAGCAGCCCGGCGTCGGCCAGGGCCTGCTCGGCGGCGCCCACGGCCAGGCGCGAAACCCGGCCCATGCTGCGCAGCTGCTTGCGGGTCCAGTGCCCGGGCACCTGGAAGTCATCGATGGGGCCGGCCAGGCGGGTGTTGAGTTCGCTGAACCTGTCCCACTCGTCCATGCGCCGGATGCCGCTGCGGTTGGCGGCAAAGCGCTCGGCGATGCTGGCCCAGTCGCTGCCCAGGGAGGTGATGCCGGCCATGCCGGTGACGACCACACGTTTCATCAGCACAGGCCCCCGTTCACCGACAGCACCTGGCGAGTGATGTAGGACGCTTCGGCGGACATCAGGAAATTCACCGCGCCAGCCACCTCTTCCGGGGTGCCCATGCGCTGCGCGGGAATCATTTTCAGCAGTTCTTCCACCGGCACGTTTTCATCCAGCATGGCGGTGTCGATCAGCCCCGGGGCCACGCAGTTGACGGTGATCTTGCGCTTGCCCAGCTCGATGGCCAGGGCCTTGGCGGCGCCGATCACGCCGGCCTTGGAGGCGCTGTAGTTGACCTGGCCACGGTTGCCGATCAGCCCCGAGACCGAGGTGATGCAGACGATGCGCCCGGCTGCGCGGCGGCGGATCATGGGCATCATCACCGGGTGCAGGACATTGTAGAAACCGTCGAGGTTGGTGCGCAGCACCTGGTCCCAGTCCTCTTCGCTGAGGGCCGGGAAGGCGCCGTCGCGGGTCAGGCCGGCGTTGAGCACCACGCCGTAATAGGCGCCATGGGCTTCGACATCGGCCTCCAGGGCAGCCCGGCAGGCCTCCCGGTCCGATACATCGAATTGCAGGACGCGGGCGCTGCGGCCCAGGGCCTGGACTTCGCCCCTGACGGCTTCGGCTTCGGTGCGGCCGCTGCGGCAGTGCAGCACCAGGTCATACCCGGCCCGGGCCAGACGCAGGGCGATGGCACGGCCGATGCCACGGCTGGAGCCGGTGACCAGTACGGAGTCAGTCATGACGGTGTTCCTGTAGAAGAGGCAGGTGTTTCATGCAGGTAGTCGGCGGCCTGGGGCGGACGGAACACGTTCAGGCGCGCGCTGGCGGTGATGCCGGGGCCACTGAGGTGGCACTCGAACACGCCCATGCCGTTGTCGTCTTCCAGAGAGCGCAGGGCATGGATTTCCAGGGTGCTGCCGAGGGGGAAGTGCTCGACATTGCATTCGAATTTGCGGGTGCCCAGAAGAAAGCCCAGCTCCACCGGCAAGCCTTGCTGGCGGGCGCGGCAACCGGCGTAGGCGGCCACGCTCTGGGCCATCAGCTCGACGCCGACCCAGGCCGGCAGGCTGCCGTCGGGGCGGTTGAACAGGCCACCGGGGCGAACTTCGAGGCGGGTGCGGATCTGTTCTTCATCAAAGGCCAGGACCTGATCGATGAGGATCATGTCCCCGGCGTGGGGCAGCAACTCGGCGAGCGGCCAGTCAATCATGGGGCGTCTCCGATAATCAGGCTGACGTTGTTGCCGCCGAAGGCGAAGGAATTGCTCATCAGGCGGCGCGGTGCGTGGGGGGCCAGGCGATCGTCCGGGGTGACCCAGCGCAGTGGCGGCAAAGCCGGGTCGGCCTGGGCATCCCAGACATGGGGCGGCAGCGCCAGGCCGGGGTTGTCGGTACTCAGGGCCAGCCAGCAGAACGCCGCCTCCAGGGCCCCGGCGGCCCCCAGGGTATGGCCGCTCATGGGTTTGGTCGAAGAGCAGGGCACGCCTTCGGGGAACAGCTGGGCCACGGCCAGGCTTTCCATCGCGTCGTTGTGCTGGGTGGCGGTGCCGTGCAGGTTCAGGTAGCCAATCTGCTGCGGCTGCAGGCCGGCGCCGCGCAAGGCCAGGCTCATGGCCTGCAGGGCGCCGCGGCCATCGGGGGCCGGGGCGGAAATATGGTAGGCGTCGGAGCTGGCGCCACCGCCCAGCAGGGCAACAGGGGCGTCGCCGGCAGGCTCCCGGCTCATGAGGAACAGCACCGCCGCTTCACCGATGTTGATCCCGTCGCGGTTGCGGGAAAACGGGTTGCAGCGTTGCCCGGAGACCGCCTCCAGGGCTGTGAAACCATTGAGGGTCAGCTTGCACAGGCTGTCGACCCCGCCGCACAGCACGGCGTCGCACAGGCCCAGATCGAGCAGGCGCCGGGCACTGATCAGGGCCCGGGCGCTGGAGGTACAGGCGGTGGAAATCACATAGGCCGGGCCGCAGAGTTGCAGCCATTGGGCGAGGAAGTTCGCCGGGGCGCTGAGCTCCTGCTGACGGTAGTCGTAGCCCGCCGGGAATTGCCGGTCCTGCAGGTAACGGGCGATGCCCCGGCTGGCCTCGTCGATGCCCGACGTGCTGGTGCCCAGGACGATGCCGATGCGGCCATGGCCGTAGCGCTGGATGGCCTGCTGGATGTCGTCTTCGATCTGCCGGGTGGCCTCCAGCAGCAGCTGATTGTTGCGGCTGTTCTGGGCTTCGAGGCCCGCCGGCATGCCCGCCAGCGGGCTGCGCACTGCCGCCACCGGCAAGGTGCGCTCGGGCACCCAGTGGCTTTCGTCGCGCATGCCCGAACAGTCGCCGGCAAACAGGCTGCGGGCGACTTCCTGGCGATTGCGGCCCAGGGCGCAGATCACCCCGAGGGCGTTGAGGTAAGCCGTCATGGCGTGGCCTCGGTGCTCAGAGCCGTGATGTGGTAGTGCGGGCCTTGGGGCAGGTTCAAGGTGAAATCCAGAGCGTGTTGATAGTCGACTCGCCAGCGCGGGCCGAGGGTACGTTGGGCGCCCTGTTGCCGGGCGTGCGGATAATTGGCCTGCAGTTCGGCCACAGGCGTCAGGGCGAACAGCAGGGCCGCGAACAGCTCTCGGGCCTCCGGGTTGGGTGGCAGCAGGCCGTCGGCCTGCCAGTGTCCGCCCACCAGGCGCTGACGGGCCTGGGGAATGCCCAGCGGGTCCATCAGCGACCAGCGCAGGTCCGGGCCTTCGGCCTGGATCACCAGCAGCCAGTCCTGGCGCTGGTCCTGAAGCTGGCGCTGTACGTGGAGCTGCAACGGCAGCACCAGCGAGGGCGTGCGCTCGGGCAGCGGAGCCTGACTGACGCAAGCGCTCAGCAACAGGACACAACCGAGCAGCAGGGCACGGATCATTCGGACGGACCTTCCTCGGCAACAGGGGGAGCGAGCGGCTTGCGGGCCACCACATTGACCAGGGTTTCCTCGCGCTGGCCCACCGGCGGCGGCTGGCGCAGGCCGAAGCGCTCCAGCAGGCCGAAGTCTTTGGCGCGACTCCACCACAGGTAGGGATAAGACACGTTCTGCGGGCCGAATTCAAAGCCCTGCTGACGAATCATCTGCAGGTACTGGGCGGCGCTTTTCTGCACATGCATCGGATGGCGGAACAGCCAGCGGATCACCCAGGTATCGATATAGGCCTCGGTGGATTCGGCAAACAGCAGGTAACCCCCGGGCTTGAGCACCCGGTAGAACTCGGCCAGGGCTTTTTCCTGTTCCACCAGGTGGTGGAAGGTCTGGTGGCAGAACAGCAGGTCGACGCTGGCGTCGGCCAGTTCCAGGGTCGCGCAGTCGCTGCCGATCAACTCCACCTGCATCTGCTGGCGCCGGGCTTCCTCGGCGCTGAGCTTGAGGCTGTGGGGGTCGGCGTCCAGGCCGATCAGGCGCTGCGGGGCGAACACCTGGCGCAGGTACTGGAACGACTTGCCCTGGCCGCAACCGGCGTCCAGCAACACCGGATGCCGGGGCAGCTCGCCATCGAACAGCGAGCGCAGGTCATTGATCGCCACCCGCAGCACATGGTGCTGCCAGGTGTGGCTGCGCAGGAACCAGAAGCCGAAGCGGGTTTCCTCGACGTAGCTGTCACTCAGGTACTGGCTGGTTTGCTCACTCATGCGCGGTCCCTCGCACAGACTTCCGAGAGGGCCTTGAGCCGGCGCTTGGGCTCGCTGACGAAAGGGTTGCGTTCATCCCAGGCATAACCGGCGAGGATCGAGCTGATCATGCGGCGGATTTCCGGGGAGCTGCCCGGATGGTAGATCACGTCCTGGAAAGTGCCGGCGTACCAGCCCTCGACGTAGCAGCGGAAGGTGTCCACGCCGCGTTTCAGCGGTTTGGCGAACTCCGTCGCCCAGTCGACGCCCTGGCCCTGCAACTGCCGGTGCAACACGGCGGCGGCCATGCTCGCGGAACGCATGGCGATGGTCACCCCGGAAGAGAACACCGGGTCGAGGAATTCCGCGGCGTTGCCCAGCAGGGCGAAGCCCGGGCCATGCAGGGTGCTGACGTTGGCCGAGTAGCCGCCGATGGTCCGCGCCGGGGTGTCCCACTCGGCGTATTGCAGCACCTTGGCCAGGCTCGGGGTTTCGCTGATGAAGCCCCGCAGGCAGGCGTCCAGGTCGCCATCGCGCCCGGCGAAATGCTCTTGGGCGGCCACCACCCCTACCGAGCAGCGGCCGTTGCTGAAGGGGATGCTCCAGAACCAGATGTCGCGGTGCTCGGGGTGGGTGGTGATGAGGATCTTGTTGCGGTCGAAGTGCTCGCAGTCGATGCGGTCTTCGACATGAGTGAACACCGCTCGGCGTACCGGAAAGTTCGACGGCGCTTCCAGTTCCAGCAGGCGCGGCAGGACCCGGCCGTAGCCGCTGGCGTCGAGGATGAAGTCGGCTTCGATGCGGTACTGGCTGCCGTCTTCACGGCGGCAGTCGAGTTGCGGCAAGGGCCGCTCCACTTCCACCGCGACAATCTCTTCGCCGTAGCGGATCTCCACCCCTTGCAGGGCGGCCTGGTCGGCCAGCAGCTTGTCGAAGTCGGCGCGCTGCACCTGGAAGGTGGTGGGCTTGCCATTGCTGAAGGTGTCGCCGAAATCGAAGGTGCTGTAGTGCTCGCCCCAGGCGAAGGCCGCGCCGTTCTTGAGCTGGAAGCCGGCGGCTTGCACGGCCTCCAGCATCCCGGCTTCCTCGACGAAATCCAGGCAGTGGGAGAGCAGGCTTTCACCGATGGAGAAACGCGGGAAATGTTGCCGCTCGACGATCAGCACGTCGTGGCCCTGGCGCTTGAGTAGCGCGGCCGCGATGGCCCCCGAGGGGCCGGCACCGATCACCACGACTTGGCGACGTTCCATTTCAACTGTTGGCACTGGGGCTCCTTGCCGGTTTGGCGATGTTCAGGTTCAAGGGGGCAGCGTGGGGCGCCGCCTGGGGAGTTCGGTGCATTCCGGCCAGGGCCGGCAGCAGGGTGGCGATCAGGCCCATGAGCATCAGCGCGAAGTACAGCGCCGGGCTGATCAACTGTTGTTGCAGCAGCAGGTTGAGAAAGACGATCTCGCTCAAGCCGCGAATGTTCAGCAGCAGGCTTTCCCGCCAGCGGCTGGCGCCGGTAAAGGAAGCGCCGGCCCAGCCCAGGCCCAGCCAGTTGCCCAGCAGCTTGCTGGCAATCGGCAACAGCAGCAGGGCCGCCAGTTGCACCCAGCCGAGGCTGCCCATGGCGCTGTGCACATCGATCTGCACGATGCCGAAGGTCAGGATCAGCGGGATGGCGATGTAGGTCTGCAAGCGGTTCATCCAGGCAGCCTGTAACGGCAGCACCAGCGCCAGCTTGAGGGCGGCCATGCACAGCAGGTAGCCGATGCCGAAGATCAGCGCATTGAGCCGGTAATGCTCGGCCACCACCAGCAGGCCGAAAAAGCCCAGGCTGTAGAGCAGCGGCTGGCGCAGGCCCAGGCCGCGCAGCACCAGGGGCAGGCAGGCGCCGGCCAGGGGCAGCAGCAGGCTGCTCAGGTGCAGGCTGCCCTGGGCCAGGGCGAACAGGCTCCAGCAGGCCAGGTCGATGAGGATCGCGGTCTGCACCAGGCGCCGGGTGGCGGCGGGCGGGTACTGGATGTGCCGCAGGTACAGGTAGAGCACCGGGATCGCGGTGATGGCGAACAGCAGGCCGACCGCCAGGGAGCTGATCCAGGGTTGCGCCGGCAGCAGCCAGAAGGCGGTGGCCAGGCCGCAGGCGAAGGGAATGCCGAAGCTCGGCACGGCGATCTTCAGGCTCTGGCGGTCCAGGCGCAAGTCGATCACGTCACTGAGGATATGCCCCAGCAGCAAGGCAAAGCTCAGGCTGTACAGATGCTTGAGCCAGTGCGGCGAAACCAGCTGCGCACCACTTAGCTGCCAGTGCGGTTCGATCCACAGCAGCATCAGCAGCGGCAGGCCGAAGGTCGCCAGCAGCAGCTGGCTGACAATCGGGATCAGGCCCAGGCGCCGGCCGATGTGGGTGGCCAGGGCAAACAGCGCCAGGGCCAGTAGCCAGAACAGCAGGGTCAGCATGCTGCACGCTCTGCGTCGGGCGCCGGGTGCGGCCTGTGGCCGGCCCAGGGCGCGAGGATGAAGCTGAAGGCCAGCCCCAGGCTGACCGCCAGACCGAAGTTGCTCACCGCCGGGGTGCTGGAAATGGCCAGCAGGCCGAACGACAGCCAGGTGGTCAGTGCCGCCAGCAGCGTGCCCAGCAGGCTCGCCGCGGCGCCGCCGATCTGCTCGCGCATGAGGATCGCGTAGTCGACGCTGATGGCCGTCACCAGCAGCAGGCCGAACAGGCTGAACAGGGTCAGGGGCTGGCCCAGCCAGCCGAGGCTGGCCAGGCTGCACAGGGCTGCCAGCAGGGGCAGGGCCACCAGGCGCAAGGCGCCGCCGAGGCCGAAGGGCAGGATCAACAGCAGCACGATCAGCACGCAGGAGGCCAGCTTGAGTTCGGCGGCGCTGACCTGGGTGGCGGCGAATACCCGGTTCAGCTCACCCAGGCGGTCCACCAGTTGCACCCCTGGCAGATCATCGGCCTGGATTCGCAGCAGGGCGGCGTCGTTCAGCCCCTGCAGGCTGACCATGGCGGCCACGCCGTTGGCGTTGGCTCCCAGCCACAGCGGGCGATAGGGCTCGGCCAGCGGCCCGGAAAGCGCGGCGTCGAGGTCTTCCACCGGCAATTGCTGCAGCTGTTCCAGCTCCGCTTGCAGGGCGGCCAGGGGTACCCCCAGGTCCAGCAGCGGCTGCCAGAAACGCGGCAGCTGCTTGAGGGCTTCGCGCACCTGCTGTTGTTCGGTCGGTTGGCTGAGCAACTGGTTCAGCGACAGGTAGCCCTTGAGCTTGCCCAGGTTCACCAACTGTTGCAGGCGCAGGTCCAGGGCCTCCAGGCGCTCCAGCAGTTGCTGCTGATCGGTGGCGCGCACCAGGAAGAACTGGCTGGTGGGCTGATAGCCGGTGATCCGCGCAATGGCCTGGGCTTCCTGCAGCAACTGCGGCGGTGCACCGACCCATTGGCGGATGTCGTTCTTGCTCTCGAGCTGCCACAGGCCGGCGGCGCAGAACAGCGCCAGCAATACCAGCAGCACCGGGCTGGGCACCCGCTTGAGCAAGGCCGCGCGGGCCTGCAGCAGGGCTTGGGCCACTTGCAGCGGCCATTGCGCCGGGCGCAGTTGCACCCCCTTGAGCAGTGCCGGCAGCAGGCACACCGCCGCCAGGTAGGCGCCCACCAGGCCGGCGGCGGAGAAGACGGCGATCTGGGTCAGGGCCGGGAACGGGGTCCAGGCCAGGGCCAGGTAGCCGATGCAACTGGTGGCCAGGCTCAGGCTCAGCCCCGGCAGGGTCAGGCGCAGGGCCGGCCAGCTGCGCCAGGGTTTCAGGCTCCAGCTCTTGGACAGGTAGTGCAGGGGGTAGTCGACGGCCACGCCGATCAGGCTCGACCCCAGCACCAGGGTCATTACGTGCATGCGGCCGAACAGCGCCACGCAGGCCACGGCGCCGAACAGCATGCCCACCAGCACCGGGACGAAGGCCAGCAGGGCACGCCAGCGGCGGAAGGCCAGCAGCAACAGCAAAAGGATGCCCAGGGTGGCGCCGCCGCCGACCCAGGTGATTTCCCGGGTGGCCTGTTGCTGGCCGTTGGCGGCGTACAGCAAGCCGCTGGCGGCCAACAGTTGTACCTGTTGCTGGCTGGCCTGCTCACGGCTGTGGCGCAGCAGGTCAGCCACTTGCAGAGGCAGTTGCATGTCGAAGGCGTTGCCGCCGGTGCGGGCCCGCAGCAATACCCAGTGCTGGCCGTCGACCTCGGCCACCAGGGCGCCGCTGCCGATGTCCAGCTGCACCGCGCCGTGTTGCGGCTGGCTGTTCTGGATGCGTCCGGTCAGGCCCAGCCAGTCATCCTGGCTGGGCACCAGGGTAAAGCCGCCGAACGGGTCGAACAGGCTCTGCACCCGTTGCTGGATAAACGCCTGGGGCTGCTGGGCCAGTTGCTCGCGATCCTTGGCCCCGAGCATCGCCAGGCGGCCCTGCAACAGTTGCTGGCGCAGCGCCGGCAGGTCGGCCTGGAGGTTCCACTGGACCTTCTCGAACAACCCGCTGGCCTGCCATTGCTCGGCCAGTTGCCGGGCCATGGCCACTGCCTGCTGACGTTCGGCATGCCCCACCAGCACCAGGATTTCCCGGTTCAGCGGTTCCTGCATGCGTTGCTCGGCCTGTTGCTCCAGGGCATCCGGGGCGGTGCCGGGTACCAGTTCCATGAGGTTGGCCGACAGCGGCGCGCCATGGCGCCATTGCCAGGCACCGAGGGCCAGGACCAGGGTCAGCAGAATCAGGAAAAAACGCGGCAGCCAGCGTTCACTCGGCAAAGTCATGTTGCTCCGTTTCACTGAGCGGCTGGGCGCTGCTGCTGTCCTGCATGATCAGCAAGGTGCGGTCGCCCTGGGCTTCCAGCAGTTCGATGCGCTGCACCAGCTCGCCGCCGTCGATGTTGATCTGGTTGAAGATCTGTTTCAGCAGCAGGGAGCGGGGGATCAGTTGCAACTGCCAGTTCTGCGCGCTGCCTTGCAGCTTGAGTTCGAAGTCCCGCTGCAGGCCGCTGCTGTCGCCTTGCAGCACAGCGAGGAACAGGCGGTTCTGCTCGGCCCCGGCGCTCTTGCCGGGAAGCATCTGCCAGCCGCCGCCATCGCGCCGGGCGATGCCCTGGGCAGTGATGCGGTAGTCCTGTTGCAACGGGGTCTGCAGCAGCCACAGCAGGCCATGGTTTTTCGCCAGCACGAAGTGACCCTTGCTGGTCAATGGCTGGGGCAGGGCCCGCAGGTGTTTTTCCTGGATGAAACGACCGTGGATCACTTCCGGCCGCGACAGTTGATCGCTCAACTGTTGCAGGTCGAAGGCCTGGGCCAGCCCCGGCACACACCAGAGCACCAAGAGCGTGGGCGCGAGCTTGCTCGCGAACCGCCGCACCACGGTACGCAGCCTCATGCAGCTGGCAGGCAGACCGACCCTCTTGGCGAGCAAGCTTGCTCCTACCTTCATGGCAAGGCCCTCGCGACGGCATCGGTGAAGACCTTGGGCGAGGCCAGTTGCATTTCCCGGCTGGCGATCTCCACGGCCACCTGCACCGAGCTGGCGCGGGTCATGCGCTCGCCCGTGGCCTGGTCGGTGATCAGGTAATTGATCTTCAGCCGGCTTTCCCACTCCACCAGGCTGGCGCGCACGTTCAGGGTCTGGCCGAACACCGCGCCGCGCACGTAGCGCAGTTGCAGGTCGATCACCGGCCAGGCGTAGCCGGATTCGAGCATCTGCTGGTAGTTGTGGCCGAGCTTGTCCAGCAGGGCGCAGCGGGCGACCTCCAGGTATTTGACGTAATGCCCGTGCCAGACGACGTGCATGGTGTCGACGTCGAAGAAGGGCACCTGGATCTGGGTGTCGGCGTGGATCACTCCCTTGCTACGCATGCAGCCTCCAGTGTTGTTCGGCGATGCGTTGCAGGCACAGGCGCAGCTCGTGCTCCAGGGCGCGGTCTTCGATCACCGGTGGGAAGTCTGCGGCCAGTTGCCGGTGCATGGCATCCAGGGCTGGTGGCAGAGGCCGGGCATCGGCTTCCTGGCTGCGCAGCCAGACCCCCTGGTTGGCCGCCAGCAAGGTGGCGGCGGCCACTTGTTCGGTGAGCTCCAGCACGCGGATCGCGTCCCGGGCGGCGATGGTGCCCATGCTCACCTTGTCCTGGTTGTGGCACTCGGTGGAGCGCGAGAACACGCTGGCCGGCATGGTGTTTTTCAGGGCCTCGGCGGTCCAGGCGCTGGCGCCGATCTGCACCGCCTTGAAGCCGTGGTTGAGCATGGCGCGCTCGGCGCTGGCGCCGGAAAGGTTGCTCGGCAGGCCGTGGTTGTAGCGCACGTCCACCAGCAGGGCCAGTTGCCGGTCCAGCAGGTCGGCGACGTTGGCCACCAGGTTCTTCAGGCTGTCCATGGCGAAGGCGATGTGCCCGCCATAGAAGTGCCCGCCGTGCAGCACGCGCTCGGCCTCGGCGTCGATGATGGGGTTGTCGTTGGCGCTGTTGAGCTCGGTCTCGATGAAACCGCGCAGCCAGTTCAGGCTGTCGGCCAGCACCCCCAGCACATGGGGGGCGCAGCGCAGCGAGTAGCGGTCCTGCAGGCGATGCAGGGGCGCGGTCGGCGCGTCGATCGCCAGGTCCTGGCGCAGCCAGGCGGCCACTTGCATCTGCCCCGGGTGCGGCTTGGCGGCGAACAGGCGTTCGTCGAAGTGTTCCGGATTGCCCTGCAGGGCCACCACGTTGAGGGCGGTGATGCGGGTCGCCAGGCGCAGCAGGTAGTCGGCCCGGGCAAAGGCCAGGCAGGCCAGCCCGGTCATTACCGCGGTGCCGTTCATCAGCGCCAGGGCTTCCTTGGGCCGCAGCACCAGGGGTTCCCAGCCCAGCTCGCGGTGCACGTCGGCGGACTCACGCCGCTCGCCGCGGAACATCACCTCGCGTTCCCCGGACAGGGTGGCCGCCACATAGGACAGCGGCGTCAGGTCGCCGCTGGCGCCCACCGAGCCCTCTTCCGGGATCAGCGGCAGGATGTCCTGGTCGAGGAAGGCCTGCAGGCGCTCCAGCAGTTCCACGCGCACCCCGGAAACCCCGTGGCACAGCGACTGCAAGCGCGCCGCCAGCACCGCGCGGGTAGCCTGGGCGTCCAGCAGCTTGCCCAGGCCGCAACCGTGGAAGGTGTACAGATGGCGCGGCAGCGCCTCGACGTGCTGCAGCGGCACCGCCACCACGCAAGAGTCGCCGTAGCCGGTGGTCACGCCGTAGATCACCCCTTCCTTGTCCAGCAGGGAGTCGAGGAACTGCGCGCCCTTGGCGATCCGCTGGCGCCAGGCGGCGTCGCCTTGCAGGCGCGTCGGCACCTGGCGGTTGGCCAGGGCCAGCACGTCTTCGATGCGCAGGGGGTGTTCGCCGAAGGTTACCGGCTCATGGGTCGAGGTCGTCATCGGTCTTCCAGAATGGGTAAAAGTTGAACCATTGTTGCGGGGCTTGCAGGCAGTACTGGCCCAGGCGCTCGGCGTAGCGGGCGGTCCACTGGGCGATCACCTGCTGGCGGTCATTGCGTTTCCACTGCACGGCGTCGGCGAAGGGCTCGAGGATCACCTGGTAGCGGCCTTGCTGTTTCAGGCACAGCAGCAGGTTGACCGGGCACTTGAGCAGCCCGGCCAGCAGCCAGGGGCCCTGGGGGAAGGCGGCCGGGTGGCCGAGGAAATCCACCCGCACGTTGCGCCCGCCGTGCAGCGGCACGCGGTCCCCGGCAATCGCCAGCCATTCGCCGCGATCCAGGCGCTGGCTCAGTTGCAGCATGATCGCCGGGTCCAGCTCGCTGACCTGGATCAGCCGCAGGTTACTGGCCCCGGCTTCGCCCAGCAGGCGGTTGAAGCGTTCGGCGTGCTTGGTGTGCACCAGCACGTTCATGGTCACCTGCTCCCCCAGCTCGGCCAGGGCCCGGCACACTTCCAGGTTGCCCAGGTGCGCGCCCACCAGCATCTGCCCGCGTTCGCCGCGCAACTGGTGGCGCAGTTGCGCCGGGTCGACGATCTCGATCTGTTCGATGCGCAGTTTGCCGTTCCACACGTCGAGCTTGTCCAGCAGGGCATCGGCAAAGGCCATGAACTGGCCGAACACCCGCCAGTGGCTGGGGCGCAACTCGTCGCGCCCGCTCCATTGGGCCAGATGCTGCTGGTACTGCCAGATGCTGCGCCGGGCCCGGCGGCCGAACAGGAAGAAGTAGAACACGACGGCGTACAGCACCGGGCTCAGCAGCCGGCGCCCCAGCACCCGCACGCCCAGGGCGGTGAGCTTCATCAGCCAGAAGCTGCCGCGCTCCTGATGGTCGGCCCAGTGTTCGTTGCCGGGCTCCTTGGGTTGCTCCTGGCTCATGGACGCCACCGGCGCCAGAGGATCAGCGGCAGGCGCGCCAACATGCCGAAGAACAGCTTGGCGTGCATCTTCGAGATCAGCGCGTTGTCATGGAACAGGCGAAAGTGCGAGAGGCCGTCCTGGGGATAGTGGACCCGGGTCGGCAGCCAGCGCATGGGCTGGTTGCGCCAGGCCAGGCGCACCAGGATCTCCGGATCGAAGTCCATGCGCCGGCCCAGTTGCACCGAGTCCAGCAGGGCCAGGGTCGGTGGCAAGGGGTAGACCCGGAAGCCGCACATGGAATCGGGAATCTGCAGTGACAGGCTGTTGATCCAGACCCACACGTGGGTCAGGTAGCGGGCATACAGGCGCCCCTTGGGCACGCTGGCGTCGTACTGTGGATAACCGCAGACCAGCGCCTCGGGGTGTGCCTGGGAGTGCTGGATGAAGTTATCCACATCCGTGAGGTCGTGCTGGCCATCGGCATCGACTTGCAGGGCATGGCTGAAGCCCAGCTGCGCGGCTTCGCGCAGGCCGGCCATGACCGCGCCGCCCTTGCCCTGGTTGATCGCCAGGCGGATCAGGAACACCTGGTCTCGGCCGGCCAGTTGCTCCAGCACCGCCGCGCATTGGGGGCTGCTGGCGTCGTCCACCAGGACACAGGGCAGGCCGCGGGCCAGGAGCGCCTCGACCACCGCCGGCACGGCGGTTTCATGGTTGTAGACCGGGATCACCGCGCAAGGCTTATGCATGGCAGCGGGCCCCTTCAGCGTAAGCGCTGGCTTGCCAGCGAGTCCTGGGCGCGACGCCGTACAACTTATCCACAGCTGGCCTCCAGGACGATCCGCCCGCTGGAGCAGGGAGCCCCGTCATTGAGGTAGGCGAAATACAGTTTCTGGCGCTGGGCATCGAAACGCAGGTTCAGCTGGATGCGGTCGCCGGGGCGTACCAGTTGCTGGAACTTCAGCACTTCCATGCCGGCGAAGCGGCCCGGCAGCTCCAGCAGTTGCTGGCCCAGGGCCAGGGCCCAGTCCACCTGCACCACCCCCGGCAGCACCGGGGTCTGGGGGAAGTGCCCGCTGAAGTACGCCAGGTCCGGCGGAATGGCCAGTTGCAGCTGCCACTCCTCCTCGTGCTGCCGTTGCTCCAGCACTTCCGGGGCTTGCGGGCGTGGAGCCAGCAGCAGGGCCTGGACTTGCGCCTGGGGCAGCTTGCCCTGGCTGTTCAGCGGCAGTTGCCGCACCAGGCGCCAGCGCCGGGGCAGGGCCAGGGCTTCGCAATGCCCGGCCAGGTGCTGGCGCAGGGCCTGGGTCAGGTGGCGCCGGCCCTGGTTGCGCAGGGCATGCAGGCCGGGCTCGCTGAGCACCAGCAGGGCGCCGAGGTAGGCGCGGTTGTCTTCGATCACCCCGAGCCGCGCTTCCGCCACCCATTCGTGGCTGGCCAGGGCCTGCTCAAGCATGGGCAGGGAAATGCGTTTTTCTTCCAGCTTGACGATGCGATCCAGGCGCCCCAGCAGTTCGAAGCGCCCGTCGGCGGCGATCCGCGCGGCGTCGGCCGTGTGTTCCACATGCCCGGCCGGCAGGTAGGGCGAGGCGATCAACAGCGCGCCGTCGGCATCCTGGCTCAGCCGTACATCGGCGAAGGGCTGCCACAGGCCTGGCCCCTGGCGCCAGGCGATGCCGCCGGTTTCCGAGCTGCCGAGGATTTCCGTCGGCCATTGCTGCAGGCGCTGGTGCAGGCCGCTGGCCGCTTCGGCGGGCAAGGCTCCGCCGGAGGAGAATACCCGCCGTACCTGGCTCAGGGCCGGCCAGTCGAGGTTGTCGCCCATGCGCTTGAGCAGGGCCGGGCTCGCCACCCAGGCAAACGCCGGGCACTCGCGGCTGGCCCGTTGCAGGTCTTCGGGAAATGGCAACTGGCGGCGTACAAAAGGCCGCCCGGCGCACAGTGGCCAGAGCACGCGGAACAGCAGGCCGTAGATGTGCTGGGTGGCGACGCTGCCGATGATCCAGGCCTGGCCCAGGTCGGCGCCCCACAGGTGTTCCAGGGCGACGACCTCGTTGGCCAGTTGCCGCAGGTTCTTCTCGATGCGCTTGGGTTCGCCGCTGGAGCCGGAGGTGCACAGGCTCAACTGGCAGGTGTCCGGGTCCAGCTCGGCCGGGGCCAGGGGGCTGGCCTGCAACTGGTGCAGGGGCGTGTCCTGGTCGGTCAGCCACAGGTCGACTTCGCTCGACCAGCGCTGGCGGGTCTGGGCTTGCAGGTCGGCGGGCAACAGCACGCTGGCCCCGGCACGCCAGGCGCCGAGCAGGGCCACCGCCAGTTCCACGGCGTCTTCCAGGTGCACCGCCAGGCGCCGTACGCCACGGGCTTGCAGGGCAGCGGCCAGGCTCAGGGCCTGTTCCTGCACGGCCCCCAGGTCGATGGCCGGCGCGGCGCTGACCGCTCGCGGCGTATGTAGCTTGAGCAACAGCTGCTCAAGGGGAATCCAGTTCATCTACGGCCTCTTACCCGTTGTCGTAACAGCCATTCAATGGCAAACAGCAGGCCCATCAGCCCGTAGGCGATCAGGCCGTTGTACAACGTCCACCAGCTCAGCGGCGCCCACAGGGTCAGGGCCGCGGCGAGCATTCCGTTACAGAGGAAAAACACGCTCCAGGCGACGGTCACCTGGCGCGTATAACGTATGGCCTTTTCCGGCAATTGCGGCTCGCTGATGCGGGCCAGGCGCTCTGCCACCGGGGGGCCGTATTTCAGGCTCAGGCCGAACAGGCCGAGCATGAAGGCGCTGATCAGCACCGGGTACCAGCGCAGCAGCGCCGGGTTGTCGAACCAGGCCAGCAGCAGGCAGAACGCGATCGCCGCAATGGCCATCCACAGGCTGCCGGGGCGGCGTTCGCCGGTCAGCGCCCGGGCCAGCCACAGGCCGCCCAGCAGCAGGCCGAACTGCCACGGAGCGAAATGCTCCATGCCGAAGTACACCGCGAAGGGGTAGAGCAGGCCGGCCAGCAACAAGCCCAGGCCGATCAGCCGGCTCATGCGGCCGGCTGGACCAGACGGTAGACCGCCTCGACCACGTCGTTGACGGTGCGCACCGACTTGAATTCCTCGGCGGCGATTTTCTTGCCGGTCTGGCGCTTGATGTGGTCGATCAGGTCGACCGCATCGATGCTGTCGATTTCCAGGTCTTCGTACAGGTTGGACTCGAGGCTGACGCGCTCGGGCTCCAGTTCGAAGAGCTCGACCAGGGCATCGCGCAGGGTGTTGAAGATATCGTCACGGGTTTGCATGGTCGGTTCTCAAGCTGCCTGTTTTGCAGTGACGAACGCCGCAAGGCTCGCCACGTTGCTGAAGTGGTTGCGGGTGTCCTTGGCGTCGGCGTCGATCTTGATGCCGTACTTCTTCTGGATCGCCAGGCCCAGCTCCAGGGCATCCACCGAGTCCAGGCCGAGGCCTTCGCCGAACAGCGTCTGGTCGTTGCCGATGTCCTGGGCACTGATGTCTTCGAGGCCCAGGGCGTCGATGATCAGCAGTTTGATTTCAAGCATCAGGTCCGGGTGTGTATCGCTCATCTCTGGCGAGCTCCTTAATGAAAAAATGGTGCAAGTGCTCATTGAGCTTGCGCGAAGCCTGGGGCGCCGGGCCCTGGGCTGCAAAGGTCTGTGGGTCTATATCGGCACCGACGTGAAAACTGAAGTGCACACGGCGTTGCGGGATGCGGTACCAGGGTTCGGCCTTGGTCAGGGTGCTGGGGCTGACCCGGATCACCACCGGGGTGATGATCTTCGCACCGCGCAGGGCAATGGCCGCCGCTCCCCGATGAAAGGCCGGAGCGGCACCCGGCTGGGTGCGGGTGCCCTCGGGAAAGACGATCAGGGTCTGGCCTGCTTGCAGCGCCCCGCAGGCACTGTCGAGCATGTCCATGCTGCCGTCGTTGCTGATGTACTGGGTGGCGCGCACCGGGCCGCGGGTGAAGGGGTTGTTCCACAGGCTCTGCTTCACCACGCAGTTGGCGTCGCGGACCAGGCCGATGAGGAACACCACGTCGATCAGCGAGGGGTGGTTGGCGATGATCATCTGCCCCGGTCGCCCGAGCCGCTCGGCGCCCTGGACCTCATAGGTGAGCACGCCGCTCCTGGCCATGAAGCGGATAAACAGCCAGAACAGCCGGCTGACGGTCTTGCGCGCCCGCTGGCGCTGGCGCTGGGCGTCGCCGGGCAGGCAGGCGAGCAGGGGGAAAATCACCAGGCGCAGGCACAAACCACCTATTCCGAACAGTGCAAAGCTCAGCGCCGTGGCCGTCAGGCGCCAGTAGTAGGCATTGCGGCCCTTGGCGCTCAGTGGTTGCGTTGCCAGGTCCATACGCGATTCATCCAGGCATGTTGGCAAAAGGTCTGCGCGCCCAGCAGGGTACGCAGCAGATTCAGGGCGTGGGGCCATTGGGCCCTGGGCGTTTGACCGTCATGGCTGCCCAGGGACAACTGCCAGTCGTCGCCGGGGGTCAGCAGCAGGCCCAGGGCATAGGGAAACGGCACGTCGTCGATCCAGCTGGCATAGGCCTCGGGCGGTTGTTCCTCGGTGATCACCAGCAGTACATGGGGGGCGCCGTCGGCCAGCAGCGTGGCCGCCTCCAGCAGGCCATGCTCAAGGCCATCGCCGGCAGCGGCCAGGGCCGTCATTTCGCTGGTTTCGCCGCGCATGATCGACCACAGGCCGATCACTGCGTTGTGTACCGAGAGGCTGAACTGGGTGGGCGACAACGGTTGCTCGGCGGCCAGGTCGCTGAGAATCTCGAAGGTGCGCGGGGTTTCGCCATGCCGGGAGATGAACACCAGCGGCAGTTGTTCCAGGCCCTCGGCCAGGGGCCAGCCGACGCTGAACGCCATGCGCGCCAGGCGGCTGAGACGGCGCCGCTGCATGGCGGGGAGAAAGGACACATCGGGGGCGGCATCGCTGTTTTCAGGCAGGGCCGGTTGACGGCTCCAGGCCTGCCAGGCGTCCACGCTTTCGAGCCCAGGGGCCCACGCACGCCATTGAGCGATGTTGAACTTGATCACTTGATTTCATCCCGCCCCTGCGGGCTTCCTTGACGCGGCATATCGCTTCGATCGGCGATTGGCCTGAGTGACGCGAAGGCGTCAGTGGCGCGCATTATCCCGGTGCGACTGGCTTGTAGCAAATGCTCCTTGGCCTGTTGGTCGCAAAAGCGAAAAATCCGACGCGATGCGAGGTGTCTTTTTGCCACTATCTGAAGTCTTTCAGTCCCAGGTCGGCCTCGGGGCCGACATTGCCCGGTGTTTGTGCCAGGGCTGCGGGCAAGGAAAATCTGTGTGACAGCAAGGTAGCTAAGGGGCCGTGTGGCCTACTACACTCGGTGATCTTTGATACAGGGAGGTCTAGACATGCGGCGTGTGGTGTTCAATCAGAAAGGTGGCGTGGGCAAATCCAGTATTGCCTGCAATCTGGCGGCGGTCAGCGCCAGCGAGGGCTATCGCACCTTGCTGGTGGACCTGGATGCCCAGGCCAACTCGACCCAGTACCTCACCGGCCTGACCGGCGAGGACATTCCCATGGGCATTGCCGATTTTTTCAAGCAAACCCTGTCGTCCGGACCGTTCGCCAAGAAAAACCAGGTGGATATCTACGAGACCCCCTTCGACAACCTGCACGTGATCACGGCCACCGCCGAGCTGGCGGACCTGCAGCCCAAGCTTGAGGCCAAGCACAAGATCAACAAGCTGCGCAAATTGCTGGACGAACTGGCCGAGGATTACGACCGGATCTACCTCGATACCCCGCCGGCCCTGAATTTCTACGCGGTATCGGCGCTGATCGCCGCTGATCGTGTGCTGATACCCTTCGATTGCGACAGTTTTTCCCGTCAGGCCCTGTACGGCCTGCTGGCGGAGATCGAAGAGCTGAAGGAAGACCACAACGAGGGGCTGGAGGTCGAGGGCATCGTGGTCAATCAGTTCCAGGCCCGGGCCAGCCTGCCGCAGCAGATGCTCGACGAACTGATCAGCGAGGGCCTGCCAGTGCTGCCGGTGTACCTGGGCAGCTCGGTGCGCATGCGTGAATCCCACCAGGCCAGCATGCCGCTGATCCACCTGGACCCACGACACAAGCTGACCCAGCAATTCGTCGACCTGCACAACCTGCTGGAAAACGCCTGACCCTCAAGAGGCCATGAGCGCAGGGTTTGGCCTGCGGCTCTTGGCGCTGCGTCAAATCCCCTGGCTGCGCAGCCAGCTCAACAATTGCGGCAGTGGCAAGGCGCCGCTTTGCCGGGCTACTTCCCGACCGTTCTTGAACAGAATCAGGCTGGGGATCGAGCGAATCCCCAATTGCCCCGCCAGCTGCGGGTTGGCTTCACTGTCCAGCTTGGCCAGGCGGCACTTGCCGCTGAGCTGCACGGCGGCTTGCTGGAAGACCGGCGCAAAGGATTTGCACGGCCCGCACCAGTCTGCCCATACATCCACCAGCAACGGCAGGTCGCCCTTGATCTGGCTGGCGTAGTCGCCCTGTTTCAAGTCAAAGGGTTTGCTCAGCAAGACCTCGGCCTTGCAGCGCCCGCACTTGGGGTGGTCCCCCAGGCGCTCGGCGGGAATGCGGTTGAGGCCGTTGCAGTGCGGGCAGGGGATCAGCAGTGGGTCGGACATGGTCGGGCTCCGCAAACAGGGTAGAGCGCCTTAGATGGCGGCGCCCGGGGGCAATATCAAGTCGCAGCGGTCGGCCTGGAGCCGTTGCGGCTCCAGGGCTCATGCGCTGGGCGGGGCCAGTTCGACGCTGACCAGGCGGTCCATGGAGCGGCCGATGTAGAAGGTAAAGGGCCGCCCCAGCGCCATGGCCATGCCCTCGCACCTGCCCATGAAGCCGATGTGTTGCAACGGGGAAATCTCCCCGTCCTCGTGGTACTGCAGGCCCAGGGAGCCGACGCTGAAACCGACGCGGTCGGCCCGGCGGTCCGCTCGCGTGTCCCAGGAGGTCTTGATCGCGGACAGCTGGATGCGGTTGTCGAACAGCATCTGGTTGAGCGTGGGGTTGGCGAAAGTGATGTTGCCGAACAAGTATTGCGCCGGTTCGCGCTTGCCGTCTTTCCACTCCAGATACACGTTGTAATCCCCTGTGCCGCTACCGGCCTTGCTGCCCATCTGGCTGAACGGCATGCCCGGCGCCTGGAGGGTGGCCTGGTATTGGCAGAACGCCTCGTTGGGCGTGCCGGTGGCCGCGAGCTTGCCGCTGATCAACTCCTCCATCGAGTAATGAAACAGCACGTCGGCGTATTTCACCGGCTCCAGCGCCAGGGAGAAGCGTCGCGGCAAGGCCATGGCCCTTTTGCGGTACTCGGGGGTGGTGTATCTCCCGGTTTGCGGGGCGATCTCCAGAACGGCTTCGAAGGTGCCGGCTGCGCGTGCCTCGACAATTTCGCTGAACAGCGCTTGCAGGCGCTGGCGCTGGGGTTCGGGCACGCTGCTGTCCAGGCTGATATGCAGGGTCTTGTCGTCCTTGCGGTCCATTTCCAGGCCGATGGCGTCGGGTTCGATGCCGATCCCGGCGGCCATCTGAGTGATGGCCTCTGCGAAGTACGGCACTATCCGGGCCTGCTGGGGGTTACCCACTTCTTCCTGGAAATGCAGGGTGAGGTAGGTCTGCTTGCAGCCGGTCAGCAGCATCAGCAACAGGGCGGCAGTGGAGAGACGTCGGTTCAATGGAAATCCTGGTCGCATAGTGGCTGTTAGCGGTAGTCGACGCTGGTCAGGCGATCCAGGGTCCGGCCCATGTGAAAGGTGAACGGCCGGCCCAGGGTCTGCATCTTCTGCTCGCACAGCGCTTGCAGCTCGTCCTTGCGGGTGTCGAAGGCCAGGGCCGAGGTCAGGGTCTGGACGCCGATGGAGCCGATGACGATGGCGAATTCGTCAAGGGGCACCGGGGCGGGCCGGGTGATCTTCGAGCTGGATGGCCAGGCCTGGACGGTTTTGTGCTGCAGGAGCCGGTTCAGGTCCGGGTCATCGAAATGCACCTTGAGTGGCACCTTGGCAATGCTGCCGCCGCGGGTCAGCAAGGAGATCAGGCCGCGCTCGCTGTTGTCCTGTTCAAGGGCTTCGTAGGCGATCAGTTTCAAGGGCCTGGGCATGGCCAGGCGCGCGGTGATCTTGCAACTGACCGGGCCTTCGATTTCGCTCGCGTTGACGATGGCCTGCATGCTGTCTTCGTAGCTGCGGTCCAGCAGCATGCCGAACTCCGGCTCGAACGCCAGGGTGGCGTCGATGTTGTCCGGCAGGTCGCTGGTGCCGGAAGGGGTGACCTTGGCATGGGCGTTGTCCAGCTCCAGGCGCAGGTTCATCGAGCTGGCATTTCGCGCGCTGACGACCTGTTCGAGGATGGCCTTGAGGCTGCCCCGTTGTTCCGGGCTCAGGGAGTAGTCCACCAGGCGCAGGTGAATGACCTTGTCGTCCTCCTGGTCCCGCTCCAGGGCGATGGCGTCCGGGTCCAGGCCCTGGGCGCCGAGCGCGGTGTAAATGCTGTGTTTGTACGCCTCGTGCACCAACTGGTCGGAGTATTGCGGGCCGGCCTTGGGGTCGGAGCGCACCGACTCCTGGAAGTGCAGGGTGGCGAAGTCTTCCTTGCACCCGGCCAGCGACAGCAGCAGGGGCAACAGCAGCAGGTAGCGACGTTTCATGGCGGACTCTTGCAGGGCAGCGATGGTGGCAGGGCTCGGGGCATGGGCGAGCGGTGAAGGTGGCAGCCAGGCCGCCAGTGCGTCATTGGGCCAGGCGATGTCCGTTGAGGCCGATGACCACGGCGAACTTCTTGGCGATCACCACTTCGGCCTGGTTGTTGTCGGCCAGGAAGCTTTCCATCGGGAAGGGAAATTCCACGGGAATACCGGCGATCGACATGTGTTTCACCGACTGGACCTGCAGTTCCAGCCCGTCGCTCGCGGTGCCGCCGCTAATCAGATAGACGCTGTCGCTGATCGGCTTGTAGGACATACCGCCGCTGCCCTGGATGCGTTGCAGGCTGGCGGTCTGTTTGGCCAGCTCGTCCAGTTCGGCCTGGGTAATGCTGCGGTGCGCCTTACCGTGCAGGTGCAGGTCCTGCAGGTTCATGCGGTACTTGGCGCGGCGGCTCAGGTAGATGACGATCGACACCAGGCTGAAGACGGCCAGGGCGAGGGTGGCCAGGGTGAAGAACAGGTTCATGTGCATCCTTGCAGGTACTGGAAATCAGGGCGCGCATTATCCCTGCCCGTCAGTGGCGGGTCCATGCGCAATCCCAGGTTGAGCCAGCGCTGGACGGCAAGTGCCGGCTCAACCTGCGGCAGGTCCGCAGGTTGGCCTAGGGCTTGAAGGTATCGATGGACAGCTTCGCCCGACTCAGGACGAACAGCTGATTTCCAGGTGCTTGCCCCACTCCGGCGGGCGTTCGGCGTAGCTGTTCATGCCGGGCTGTTCCTCGAAAGGCCGGCTCAGCACCTGATGCAGGCGGCGCACTTCGCTGTAGTCCCCGGCTTCTGCGGCGTCGATGGCCTTCTGCGCTAAATAGTTGCGCAGGATGTACAGCGGGTTGACCGCGTGCATGCGCGCGCGGCGCAGGTCCTGGCCCTGGATCGGATCGCGGGCGACCCGTTCCCGGTACAGCCCGGCCCAGGCGTCGAAGCCGTTGCGATCGACGAAGTCGTCCCGCAGCCGTGCCAGCGCCTGCTCCGGGGCGTGCTCCCCCAGCCGGCGGAAGAACAGGCTGTAGTCGACGCCGCTGTTCTGCATCAGTTGCAGCAGGCGTTCCACGAGCTTCTGGTCGTCGTCCTCGGCCTGGGTGAAGCCCAGGCGCCGGCGCATCAGGTCCAGGTAGTGGGCCTGGTACAGCGGCAGGAACAGGCCCAGGCTTTCGCGCAGCGCCTCGACACTGATGAACGGGGTCAGGGCCTGGGCCAGGGCGCTGAGGTTCCACTGGCCGATGGGTACCTGGTTGCTGAAGGAGTAGCGCCCCTGATCGTCCGAGTGGTTGCAGATGAAGTGGGCGTCGAAATCGTCGAGGAAGGCGAAGGGGCCGAAGTCGAAGGTGATGCCCAGGATCGACATGTTGTCGGTGTTCATCACCCCGTGGCAGAAGCCATAGGCCTGCCATTTGGCAATCAGCTCGGCATTGCGCTCGACGATCTCGCGAAACATCGCCAGATAGGGTTCAGGCAGCTCTTGGCACTCGGGGAAATGCAGGGCCAGTACATGCTCCCCCAACTGCTTCTGCTGCTCGGGTTTCTTGGTGTAGTAGAAATACTCGAAATGGCCGAAGCGGATATGGCTCGGTGCCAGGCGCAGGACCATGGCCCCGCGCTCCTGCTTCTCGCGCCATACCGGAGTGTCCGAGCCGATCACGCACAGTGCGCGGCTGCTGGGAATGCCCAGGGCATGCAGGGCCTCGGAGGCAAGGAATTCGCGGATCGACGAGCGCAGCACCGCGCGGCCATCGCCCATGCGCGAATAGGGCGTCTGGCCGGCGCCCTTCAGGTGCAGGTCCCAGTGTTCTCCCGCCTGGTTGTAGACCTCGCCCAGCAGCAGCCCGCGGCCGTCCCCCAATTGCGGGTTGTAGGAGCCGAACTGATGCCCGGAATAGACCATCGCCCGGGGCTCGGCCTCGGCCCACAGCTTGTGCCCGCCGAACAGTTCGGCGAACACCGGGGTTTCGGCCACGGCCGGGTCCAGGTCCAGCAGCGCCATGGCGCCAGGGCTGGCGGCCACCAGCCGCGGGTGGTCGAGGGGTTCGGGCAGTACGTGGGTCGAGAAGGCGTCGCCCAGGCGGGCGAAGCGGTTGTCGAAGGTCAGTTCGTCGAGGGCTTTCAACGGCCATCTCCCAGCAGAATGTCCGAGTATTCTGCTGGGGAAAGAGGCCTTAGTCGAGTTTGCTGGCCGGCGGTTCCTGCAGCGGCTTGCCCTCGGCCACCGGGACTATGGTCTTGGCCTCGGGTTCGATGGGCACCATCTTGTATTCCTGGCCGTGGAGGTTCTTCAGGTAGACCTCCATCTGCCGGAACGAGATGTTGATGTGCTGTTTCTTGAACTCGCGGTTGATGAAGCGGTTGACTTCGTCGACCACCGGGTTGCGGTCCCCCAGCTCGCGCACGTGCATGCGCAGCTCATGGTCCAGGGTGCTTTCACCGAAGTTCAGGAAGTACACATGGGGTTCCGGCTCCTTGAGGACCCGCGGGTTCTCCCGGGCGGCCTTGAGCAGCAGTTCCTTGACCAGGTCCAGGTCCGAACCGTAGTCGACACCGAGCTTGAGGGTCACCCGGGTGATGGTGTCGGTCAGCGACCAGTTGATCAACTGCCCGGTGATGAAGGTCTGGTTGGGGACGATGATGTCCTTGCGGTCGAAGTCGGTGATGGTGGTGGCGCGGATGCGGATCTTGCTCACGGTGCCCGACAGGTTGCCGATGGTGATGGTGTCGCCGATCCGTACCGGGCGCTCGAACAGGATGATGATGCCGGAGATGAAGTTGGCGAAGATCGCCTGCATGCCGAAGCCCAGGCCCACGGACAAGGCGGCCACCAGCCATTGCAGCTTGTCCCAGCTGACCCCCAGGGTCGACAGGGTGGCGACGAAACCTATCCCGGCGATGGCGTAGGACAGCAGGGTGGTGGTGGCATAGGCGCTGCCCTGGGCCAGGTCCAGCTTGGACAGCACCAGTACCTCCAGCAGGCCAGGCAGGTTGCGCGCCAGGGCGAAGGTGATGCCGACGATGATCAGCGCGCCGATGACGTCGCCGATGCTGATGGGCACCATGCTCATGTTGGCGCCGGTGCCGCTGGTGTATTCGTAGAGGGTGACGTTGTCCAGGTAGGAGAACACCGTGATCAGGTCTGCCCATACCCAGTACAGCGCCGCCATGAAGCCGCCCAGCAGGGCCAGGCGGATCAGGCGCAGGGATTGCTCGTTGACCTTCTCGATATCCAGGGTCGGCTCTTCCACCACCGCCTCGCCGCTTTCCCCGGCTTCCTTGGCGGCCTGGCGCTTGCTCAGCGCGCGCTGGTAGGCCAGGCGCCGGGCCGCCACGCTCAGGCCGCGGACGAAGGTGGCCTCGATCACCAGCCAGAACATCAGCAGGTACAGGGTGTTGATCAGCCGGTCGCTGAGTTTCAGGGCGGTGTAGTAGTAGCCGAAGCACACGGCGATGAACAGGGCGATCGGCAGCAGGGTGAAGAGCACGCCCACGGCCTTGCGGAACAGCGAGGTGTTCTGGTGGGTCGGGCTGCTCAGCAGCAGGCGGCTCAGCAGCCAGGCCATCAGTGCATAGCAGGTCAGCACCACGGCGATGCCCAGCACGTCCTCGGCCAGGGCCGCGGGTTGGTGCTCGGCCACCGCCACCACGGCCACCAGTGCCAGGACCACCAGCCCCAGGCGGCGGACCCAGCCCTGGAGGAATTCCACCTGGGGTTTTTCCCAGCGGAAATGCAGTTCCGCCACGCCGCCGGGGGCGAGGATCCGATAGGCGGTATAGAACACCAGCCAGGCCTGGGCGATCTGCAGCAGCGCGGCGCCGAGGTTGGCGTTCTGCCCACGGGCGTCGATCTGCAGGGCGTAGCCGCACAGGGCCAGGACCAGGGTCACCGGCATCGCCAGGAGGATGTTCACCAGGATCGCCAGCGGTGTGTGCCACTGGCTGTCGCGTTTGAAATGGCCGATGTCCCTGTGCACCTTGTTCAGGCGCGCATACAGGGCCTTGCGCCGCCACAGCAGGGCGCCGAACAGCAGCGCCAGGGGCAGGAACAGCAGTGGCCGCTGGGCCAGGCCGTCGGTCAGTTCGCTGAGGCTGGAGGCCCAGGGCAGGGTAGTGACCTGGCGCTCCAGGCGCACGGGGACGCTTTGCAGCCACTCGGCGTCCAGCGGCTTGTTGCTGGGGATCCAGAACATCTGCTCGTCGAGGGTCGCTCGCAGGCTCTGGGAGGTGCTGAGCAGCTGCTTCTGGTTCAACTGCAGGGTGATGGATTCATTGAGCAGCGCGCTCAGCTCGCGGTTCAGGCGTTCCAGCAGGTCGGCGCGGGTGATGGCGAGATCGATCAGGGTCCGGCGCAGTTGTGGCGTGACCTGTTCCGGGGGTTGGTTCTTGAGCAGGTTGTCGACGTAGGTGCTGGGGCTGCCCAGCAGCTCGCGCTGTTGATTGACTTCGAACTGATAGAGGCGGATATCGGCGATTTCGTCCGCCAGGTCGCGGTCCAGTTTCAGGCGCGGCAGGGCCTGCTTCTGTTTATAGAGGATCTTCGACAGCAGCAGGCTGCCCTTGAGCACGTTGATCTGCTCGTCCAGGGCCGCATCGCTCTGGGTCACGCTGTCCAGCTGCTGCTTGGTCAGCAGGTTCTGCTGGGTCAGTTCGTTGAGGCGGTCGGTGCTTTTGAGCAGGTAGTCGGAGAGCCTGAGGTTGCTGGCGCTCTCGGTGGCCAGCAGGCTGCTGCTCCCGGCCTTCTGCGCCTCGATGGACTGCTGGGTCACGGTTTCCTGGGACTGGGCCAGGCGCTTCTGGTTGATCAGGGTCTGCAGGTCCTGGATTTCCTGCTCCAGGCGCGCGGTCTTTTCCATCAGCAGGTCATGCTGGCTACTGCCCAGATCCTGCAATTGGCTGTTGCCGGCCAGTTCCTGGCGGCGCAGGGGGATCAGCGCGTTGATCGCTGCCAGCTCGGCGTTGAGCAGGTTGCGCTGGTCGGCGCTGAGCAGCTTGCCGCCGTCCTTGCCGGATTTGAGTGCGGCGTTGATCTGCAGGATGCGCGTCTGGCTGCTGCTGATCTCCGCCTGGGCGCGCTCGGGGCGGGTCTGGGCGGTGATGTCCAGGGTATTGGCGTCGGCCAGGGCCTTTTGCAGGTCGCCCTGCAGGCTGGTGCGCTCGGTCAGCAGCTGTTCGAGCTGCGATACCGGCAATGAGCCGTAGCGCTGGATCACCGGGACCACTTTGCTGGCTTTCAGGCGGGCCAGTTCGCGCTGGTTTTCCGATGTCTGGCGCGGGGCATTGCTCAATTGCTGCTTGAGATCGCTCAGGCGCTGCTCATAGTTCTGCTTGTTGGCCAGCTGGTTCAGGGTGTTCTGCAGCAGGGTCTGCAGGGCCTTCTGGTCGGCCTCCGGCAGTTTGCGCTCGGCGATCTTGTCCAGGCTCTGCTGGACCGCCTCGACGCTGGGCGGGTCACCGCCCTGTACCGCGCCGACAGAGAGGCTCAGGCCCAGCAGGGCAACAGCGAAAAATTTACGCAGGATAGGCATAGAGGTCGGTCAAGCAAGTAGGAATAGGGGGCGCCATGCCGGGGGCTGACGCGTTCCGCAGTTTAGAGGAAGAGTCCGGGGCCGGGGCGACTTCCTTCGGGGAATCTGACGCCGACCTTGCCGATCTTGTTCCCGTCCATCACGGCCACGGTCCAGATGGTGTTGTTCCATTCCACCTGGTCGCCGACCACCGGTGCACCACCGACCTTCTGGGCGATGAAGGCGCCCAGCGGCATGTCTGCGTCCTGGCCGTCGAGCTTGAGCCCGTAGAGCGCCGAGACCGCGCCCAGCTGGGCATCGCCCTCGAGCACGAAGTCACCGAAGAAGCGCAGGTCCAGGCCGCGTTCCGGAGCCTGGCTGAAGAGTTTGCCCAGGGCCGGGAGGTTGTGTTCATGGCCGATCACGCACAGCAGATCGTCGGCTTCGAGCACCGTACTACCCGACGGATGGAGCAGTTGCTGGCCACGAAACAGTGCGGCGATGCGCGTGCCCTCGGGCATTTTCAGCTCCCGCAGGGCGGCGCCGATGCACCATTTCTCCGCCCCCAGGCGGTAGACGAACAGCTCCCACTCGCTGGTGACGTGGACCTCCAGGGCCGCCCGGGAGATCGGTGCCGGCTCCGGTGGAACCGTCACCTTCAGCCACTTGGCCACCCACGGCAGGCTGGTGCCCTGCACCAGCAGCGAGATCAGGACGATGAAGAACGCCAGGTTGAAGTACAGCTGGGCATTGGGCAGCCCGGCCATCAGCGGGAACACCGCGAGAATGATCGGTACCGCACCGCGCAGCCCGACCCAGGAAATGAAGGCCTTTTCCCGGCCATGGAAGGCCTTGAACGGCGCCAGGCCCACCAGCACCGACAGCGGTCGGGCGAACAGGATCATCCACAGCGCCAGGCCCAGGGCCGGCAGGGCGATGGGCAGCAAGTCGTGGGGGGTGACCAGCAGCCCCAGCACCAGGAACATGCCGATCTGTGCCAGCCAGGCCATGCCGTCGAGCATGTGCAGGATGCCGTGGCGGCTGCGTACCGGGCGGTTGCCGATCACCAGGCCGCACAGGTACACGGCGAGGAAGCCGCTGCCGTGCAGGGCGTTGGTCAGGGCGAACACCACCAGGCCGCCGGCCACCACCAGGATCGGGTACAGGCCGGTGGCCAGGTGGATGCGGTTGACCAGTTGCAACATCAGCCAGCCACCGCCCAGGCCGATCACCGCCCCGATGCCGAACTCGCGGATCAGGTCCGTCAGCAGGCTCCAGTGCAGGCCGGTGTGGCCGCTGGCGAGCATGTCGATCAGGGTCACGGTGAGGAACACCGCCATCGGGTCGTTGCTGCCGGATTCGATCTCCAGGCTGGCGGTGACCCGCTCGTTGAGGCCCTTGCCCCCCAGCAGCGAGAACACCGCGGCGGCGTCGGTGGAGCCGACGATGGCGCCGATCAGCAGGCCCTGGATCAGGTTGAGGTCGAACAGCCAGGCGGCTGCCATGCCGGTCAGGCCAGTGGTGATCAGCACCCCCACCGTGGCCAGGGACAGCGCCGGCCACAGGGCCACGCGGAAGCTCGCGACCCGGGTACGCAGGCCGCCGTCCAGCAGGATCACGGCCAGGGCCAGGTTGCCCACCAGGTAGGCGGTCGGGTAGTTGTCGAAGATGATGCCGCCACCGTCCACCCCGGCGGTCATGCCCACGGCCAGGATGATCACCAGGATCGGGATGCCCAGGCGCGATGAAAGTGAACTCACCAGAATGCTCGCACCTACCAGCAACGCGCCGATCAAGAACAGGCTGTTGATGGTCGTCGCATTCAAAGGCAGTACTCCAGGGCGAAAAAGGCGGGCGCAGGCTGACCATGCAGTCTGCGTGCCAGCGATTCTAACCTGTTGAAATACGCCACTGTCAAAAAGCTTTTGGCGACAGTGGCGGATTCCCCAGGTGCGAATTCCGGCGCCGTTTTACCGGCGCCATCCAGGGCTGGCGGGGTGTTTCAGAGGCGGAAGCGGGCAACCATGCCGTTGAGGTCCACGGCCAGGCGCGACAGCTCGTTGCTGGCTGCACTGGTCTGGTTGGCACCGGTGGAGGACTGCACCGACAAGTCGCGGATGTTCACCAGGTTGCGGTCCACTTCCCGGGCCACCTGGGCCTGTTCTTCAGCGGCGCTGGCGATCACCAGGTTGCGTTCGTTGATCTCGATGATGGCGCTGTTGATGGTGTCCAGGGACAGGCCGGCACCCCGGGCGATATTCAGGGTCGATTCGGCGCGTTCGGTGCTGTTGCGCATGGAATCCACGGCGTGCTCGGTGCCGCTCTGGATGCTGCCGATCATGCGTTCGATTTCGCTGGTGGACTGCTGGGTGCGGTGGGCCAGGGCGCGGACTTCGTCGGCGACCACGGCAAAACCGCGACCGGCCTCACCGGCACGGGCGGCCTCGATGGCGGCATTGAGGGCCAGCAGGTTGGTCTGGTCGGCCAGGCCGCGAATCACGTCCAGTACCTTGCCGATGTCCCGGGACTCGTTGGCCAGATCGCCGATCAGGCTGGCGGTGCCCTGCACGTCGGAACTCATGCGCTCGATGGCCGACACGGTTTCCTGCACCAGGTCGCGGCCGTCGCCGGCGGAGGCGGTGGCATTCTTCGAGGCTTCGGAGGTGCTCACCGCATTGCGCGCCACTTCTTCCACGGCGCTGGTCATTTCATTGACCGCGGTGGCGGCCTGCTCGATCTCGTTGTTCTGCTGGGTCAGGCCGCGGGCGCTTTCCTCGGTGACGCTGTTGAGCTCTTCAGCCGCCGAAGCCAACTGGGTGGCGGAACCGGAGATGCGCTGCAGGGTGTCGCGCAGTTTTTCCTGCATCTTGGCCATGGCCTGCAACAGGCGCCCGGCCTCGTCACTGCCATCGACCTTGATCGGCCGGGTCAGGTTGCCCTCGGCGATTTCCTCGGCGGCGCCCAGGGCGTTGGCGATGGGCAGGGTGATGCTGCGGGTCAGCAGCCAGGCGAAGAGGAAGGTCAGGCCAGTAGCCAGTACCAGCAGCGCCACCACCAGGTTGAAGGCCGAGGAGTACTGCTCGGCGGCTTTCTGGTTGGTGTCCACGGTCTGCTGGGTGTTGATCTCCAGCAGCCGGTTGAGCACGGTGTTCATGGCTTCGGAGTTGTTCAGCAGTTCGGTGTTGAGCAAGTTGCGCAGCTCATCCACCTGATTGTTGCGCGACAGGCTCTTCATCCGCTCTTCGATCTGCCGGTACTGGCCCAGCAACTGCACGTACTGGTCGTAGGCGGCTTTTTCCGCCGGGCTGCTGATCAGCTTTTCATAGGTCGCCTGGGCTGTGCGGATCTGCTGGTTGCGCATCTCCAGCAGTTCCACGGTCTTTTGTTGTACGTCCGGTTCGCGGTTGACCAGCAAACGGTAGGACAGCACCCGCAGGCGCAGGGTCAGTTGGGTGAATTCGTCGAGGCTCTTGATGCTCGGCACGCTGCTCAGGGTGATGTCTTCGGCGGCACCGCGGATCTTGCTCATCTGGTTCAGGGCGAACACCCCGAGGATCAGCATCAAGCCGCCGATCATGGCGAAGCCGAGGAAGGCCCGCGGAGCGATATTCATATTACGAAGGGACATGGTAGGTACCAAAAAGGGCGCATCCGTGCGGGGCTTGAGACTGACTCTACCGTGACTTATCGGTCGTACGACTAAAGTCTTGAGTCTTGCCGTGGATTAAGCCTGTCCGGTACCTGCCTGCTGGAGTTCCTTGAGCGCCACCTTACCAGCCCCACCGCTCAACGGCGGGAGCTGGAGCAGGGCGCAAGGGCTTCAGAGCTTGAATCGGGTGACCAGGTTGCTCAGGTCGACCGCCAGGCGTGACAGCTCGTTGCTGGCGGCCTGGGTCTGGTTGGCGCCGGTGGTGGACTGTACCGACAGGTCGCGGATGTTCACCAGGTTGCGGTCCACTTCCCGGGCCACCTGGGCCTGTTCTTCGGCGGCGCTGGCGATCACCAGGTTGCGTTCGTTGATTTCGCTGATGGCGCTGTTGATGGTGTCCAGGGACAGGCCGGCACCCCGGGCGATGCTCAGGGTCGATTCGGCGCGTTCGGTGCTGTTGCGCATGGAGTCCACGGCGTGCTCGGTGCCGCTCTGGATGCTGCCGATCATGCGTTCGATTTCGCTGGTGGACTGCTGGGTGCGGTGTGCCAGGGCGCGGACTTCGTCGGCGACCACGGCAAAACCGCGACCGGCCTCACCGGCCCGGGCAGCCTCGATGGCGGCATTGAGTGCCAGCAGGTTGGTCTGGTCGGCCAGGCCGCGAATCACGTCCAGTACCTTGCCGATGTCCCGGGACTCGTTGGCCAGGTCGCCGATCAGGCTGGCGGTGCCTTGCACGTCGGAGCTCATGCGCTCGATGGCCGACACGGTTTCGCGCACCAGGTCGCGGCCGTCGCCGGCGGAAGTGGTGGCGCTCTTCGAGGCTTCGGAGGTGCTCACCGCATTGCGCGCCACTTCCTCCACGGCGCTGGTCATTTCATTGACCGCGGTGGCGGCCTGTTCGATCTCGTTGTTCTGCTGGGTCAGGCCGCGGGCGCCTTCCTCGGTGACGCTGTTGAGCTCTTCGGCCGCCGACGCCAACTGATGGGCGGAGCCGGAAATACTCTGCAGGGTGTCGCGCAGCTTTTCCTGCATCGTGACCATGGCTTGCAGCAGGCGCCCGGCTTCGTCGCTGCCATCGACCGTGATGGGGCGGGTCAGGTTGCCTTCGGCGATCTCTTCGGCGGCCCTCAGGGCATTGGCGATGGGCTGGGTGATGCTGCGGATCAGGCGCCAGGCGAACAGCAGGGTCAGGGCGCTGGCCAGCACCAGCAGCCCCACCACCAGATTGAAGGCTCTGCGGTACTGAGCGGCAGCATCATCGTCGGCGACGGTGGCGTAATGGCTGTTGATCTCCACCAGTTGGTTGAGGACCGCGTTGATCTTTTCGGCGCTGTCCATCAGGTCGGTATTGAGCAGTTGTTGCATGGCCTCAAGCTGGTTGTTGTGCGACAGCTCGATCAGTTGGCTCTCCAACTGCCGGTGGTGGCTCAGCAGCGTGCTGTATTGCTCGTAGGCAAGGCGCTCCTCGGGGCTGCTGATGAGCTTCAGGTACTGGGCCCGGGCTTCTTCGATCTTCTGGTTGCGCTGGTCGATGGCATCCAGGGTCTGCTGCTGGGCCTGGGGTTCGCGGTTGAGCAGCAGCCGGTAGGCCTGGACCCGTTGGCGCAGGCTGAGCTGGGTGAATTCATCGACGCTCTTGATGCTCGGGATGGTGTCCTGGCTCATGCGCTCGGTGGCTGAGCGGATCTTGCCCATCTGATTCAGGGCGAACACCCCGAGAAACAGCATCAGGCAGCCGATCAGGGCAAATCCGAGGAAGGCCCTCGGGGCAATATTCAGGGAGCGCAGGGACATGGACATTACCTCGGGTGAGCGCTTTATTGCGCTGGCAGGATCAGGGACGTACCTGTCTATCGCGTTGAACAATGGCTTCTTGAACCGGCGGATGCAGTTTCAGAAATTTCTTATGCGTAACTGGGAAAGTTCATAAAAGTCCGAGACTCCGACGAGGCGTCAGGAACCGGAGCGCAGAATGACAGTCTCTAACAGCTCTCGCGGAAGGGTCATCGCCAGTAAAATCAAGGCTTTGCGCCTGGATAACCCTGGCATCCAGGGTGACTTTTCTTTATCGTACGCGCCCTTTGCAAAAAGCCCGGAAGATCAAAATGTTGGAAGCATCCCTCAGCCAATTGGAACAGCTGGTCAGCGACCTGGTGGTACAGAACCAGGAACTGCTCGGTACGAACGCAGCCCTCAAGGAACAACTGGACCAGGCCAAGGATGAAAACGAAAGCCTGCAACTGAGCCTGATGGAGCAGGAAGAAAAGCAAGGCGCCACCGCTGCCCGCATCCAGGCGCTGGTTGAGCGTGTCAGCGCGAGCCCGGCCAATCCATGAGACATCACATCGATGGAGTGAAGGTCGTTTCGATCCTGGGGGAGGATTACTCGATCAAGGCGCCGGCCGGGGAAGAACAGACCCTGATGGACGCTGCGCTGATGCTCAAGGCGGCCCTGGCCGACACCAAGAAGAAGTACCCGACGCTGATCGGCGAGCGCCTGCTGGTGCTGGCGGCGATGAACCTGTGCTCGCAGCAGATCGAGATGCAGAAGCGCCATGCCCAGGAACTGGAGCGCTATCAAGAGCAAGTGAGCGCCACTGTCGAGGTCATCGCCAAGACCATTCAACAGAACTGACGGAACTGCACACAGCCGCAGGGTTATATGTTGGACAAACATAACTAATGTTTGTATACAACCTTCCGCGGCTGGCGCGACATTTCAGCCTCTTATACCAATAAGAAAGAGGTGTTCCATGCAATTCTGGCGACGCAGTATTCAATGGCAACTGGTCCTCAGCATGGGCTCGGCCCTGCTGGTCAGCCTGCTGGTGGTGGTGGCGGTCTACACCGTGGTGATCAACCACCTGACCCAGAACTACCTGGTGGACAAGGCGCTGCCTTCGAGCATCGAAGCCATGCGCAACGATATCGAGCGCATCCTCGCCCAGCCGCTGACGGTCGCCCGGGACATTGCCAGCAACGGCATGCTGCGCGATTGGCTGGCAGGCGGCGAGGATCCGGCCCAGGCCCAGGTGTTCGTCGACTACCTGGAAGGCATCCGCGCCGAAAATCAGGCCTTCACCACCTTGATGGTGGGCACCGCGACCAACCACTACTACAACGAGAAGGGGCTGGATCGCACCCTCAGCCGTTCCAATCCCAAGGACGCCTGGTTCTACAGCTTCATCGACAGCGACAAGCCGCGGCTGCTCAACATCGACACCGATGTGGCCACCGGCGAGTTGGCGATGTTCATCGACATGCGGGTAAAGAAGGACGGCAAGCTGGTGGGGGTGGCCGGGCTCGGGCTGAAGATGCAGGCGCTGTCGCAATTGATCCATGACTTCAGCTTCGGCGAGCGCGGCAAGGTCTATCTGGTGCGCGCCGACGGATTGATCCAGGTTCACCCCGAGGCGCAGTTCAGCGGCAAGCGGCACCTGTCCGAGCAGATCGGCGAGTCGGCCGCCCAGGCGGTCATGGGGCACGAGGGGCTGGCCAGCAGCCGGTTCGTGCGCGACGGCGAAGACTTTGTGGCCCTGAGCCTGCCACTGCGGGGCATGGGGTGGTCGCTGGTGGCCGAGGTGCCCGAAGCGCAGATCTACGCCGATGCCCGGCAAACCTTGTGGCTGACCACCGGCATCGGCCTGGCTATCGCCCTGGTCTGCCTGTTGCTGGTGATCTGGCTGGCTCGCGGCCTGGTGCGGCCGGTGCGTCAGGTGACCGCCGGGCTGGTAGCCATCGGCAGCGGTGGTGGCGACCTGACCCTGCGCCTGGATGCCAGCCGGGCCGACGAGCTGGGGGACCTGGCCCGGGGCTTCAATCGTTTTCTCGACAGCCAGCACGGCATGATCGGCGAAGTGCTGGCCACCACCGAGCGTCTGCGCTCATCCGTGGGGCAGGTGGCGGCGGTGGTGGAGAACACTGCCGAGCGCTCGGGGCGGCAGCAGGAAATGACCGACATGGTGGCCACGGCCGTGCACCAGATGGGGCTGACCGTCCAGGACATCGCGCGCAATGCCGGGCAGGCGGCCGATGCGTCCCAGGCGGCCCGGGATGAGGCCCAGCTGGCCCAGGGGGTGGTGGACGGCTCGATCCGGCACATCGAAAGCATGTCCGGGGAAATTGCCCTGGCCGCCAGCGCTGTCAGTGAACTGGCGCATCAGGTGGCCTCCATCGATCAGGTATTGGCGGTGATCCGCGGGGTCTCCGAGCAGACCAACCTGCTGGCCCTCAATGCGGCTATCGAGGCAGCCCGTGCCGGGGAAATGGGCCGAGGCTTTGCCGTGGTGGCGGACGAAGTGCGGACCCTGGCCCAGCGCACCCAGGCTTCCACCGACGAGATCCAGCAGATGATCCAGAGCCTCAAGCAGGGCGCGGAGAATGCCGTGGCCTCCATGCATGCCGGGCAGTCGGCCACGGGTACCGGGGTGCAGTCCAGCCAGCAGACCGGGGCTTCGCTGACAGCGATTACCGGGCAGGTTGAGCACATCAGCGACATGAACCAGCAAGTGGCCACCGCCACCGAGGAGCAGTCGGCGGTGACCGAAGAGATCAACCGCAATGTCCAGGGCATCTCCGATCTGGCCCGGGCCACCGCGGCCGAAGTCCAGGCCTGTCGTGAAGACTGCCGGACCCTGCAGCGCCTCTCCGAGGACCTGGCCCGACAGGTGGGCGGCTTCAAGCTGCACTGACCACCCGCCGCGGTGCGTCAGGCCGGGCGCCTTCGCCGGCAAGCCGGCTCCTACGGGGAGCAATGGCGCCTGGTGTAGGAGCTGGCTTGCCAGCGAGCCATGCGCCGCGGTGCGTCAGGCCGGGCGCTTTCGTCGGCAGCCCGCTCCTGGGTGGCCTCAGAACCAGGCGTCCTGCATGCTCAGGCAGGTATCGTCCCGCGCTTCCAGCAGTGCCAGCTCGTGCTGGCAGCCTGGCACTTCCCAGGTCAGGAAGTAGCGCGCGGCCTGCAACTTGCCCAGGTAGAAATCCCGATCCGCCGCCACTGCTCGCGCCAGTCCTTCCTCGGCCCGGATGGCCTGTTCCAGCCAGCGCCAGCCGATCACCGCATGGCCGAAGGCTTTCAGATACAGCGCCGAGTTGGCCAGGGTGCCGGTGACCTTGCCGCTGGCCAGGTCACCCAGCAACCCCAGCGTCACGCTTTGCAGGCGCGTTACCAGTTGTTCCAGGGGCAGGCGCAGGGCGTCCAGTGATTGATGGGCGCGGGCCCGCTCGCCGGTCTCGGCAATCAGCCGTACCAGGCGCTTGAGCCCGGCGCCGCCGTTCTGCGCCAGCTTGCGTCCCAGCAGGTCCAGGGACTGGATGCCGTGGGTGCCTTCGTGAATCGGGTTCAGGCGGTTGTCGCGGTAGTACTGCTCCACCGGGTACTCCCGGGTATAGCCGTGGCCGCCGAGAATCTGGATCGCCAGTTCGTTGGCCTTCAGGCAGAACTCTGAAGGCCAGGACTTGACGATCGGGGTCAGCAAGTCCAGCAGTTCGTGGGCCTGCTGGCGCTCGGCCGCATCGGCCAGGGTGGTGGTGTCGTCGAACAGCCGCGCCGAGTATAGCCCCAGGTCGAAGGCGCCTTCGACGTAGGCCTTCTGGGTCAGCAACATGCGCCGCACATCGGCGTGCTGGATGATCGCCACCGGCGCGGTGCTCGGGTCCTTGCTGTCCGGCAGGCGACCTTGCGGGCGTTCGCGGGCGTATTCCAGGGAGTACAGGTAGCCGGCGTAGCCGAGCATCACCGCCCCCATGCCGACGCCGATCCGTGCCTCGTTCATCATCTGGAACATGTAGCTCAGGCCGTGATGGGGCTTGCCCACCAGATACCCCACGCACTGGCCGTTATCGCCGAAGTTCAGTGCGGTGGAGGTGGTGCCGCGCCAGCCCATCTTGTGGAACAGCCCGGCCAGCAGCACATCGTTGCGCGGCCCCAGGCTGCCGTCGTCGTTGACCAGGAACTTGGGCACGATAAACAGCGAAATGCCCTTCACCCCGGGCGGCGCGTCCGGCAGCTTGGCCAGGACCATGTGCACGATGTTTTCCGACAGCGGGTGGTCGCCGCCGGAAATGAAGATCTTGTTGCCCTTGAGCCGGTAGCTGCCGTCGGCGGCCGGTTCGGCACGGGTGCGGATATCCGATAGCGACGAGCCGGCATGGGGCTCGGTCAGGGCCATGGTGCCGAAGAAGCGACCGTCGATCATCGGCTGCAGGAAGCGTTGTTTCTGTTCTTCGGTGCCGAAGCTCTCGATCAGGTTGGCGGCGCCCATGGTCAGGAACGGGTAGGAGGTCGAGGCCGCGTTGGCCGCCTGGAAGTGGGCGAAGCAGGCCTGGGACAGCAGGGTTGGCAGTTGCATGCCGCCGGCCTCGAAACTGCGGGCGGCATTCAGGAAGCCGGCTTCGAGGAACGCATCCACCGCCGGTTTCACTTCGGGGATCAGCACCGCCTGGCCGTCTTCGTAGCGTGGCTCGTGCTCATCGCCCTTGCGGTTGTGCGGGGCGAAGAACTTCTCGGCGATGCTGCGGGCGGTGCCCAGGGCGGCGTCGAAGGTTTCCCGGTTGTGCTCGGCAAACCGCTCGCGCTGGGTCAGGCCCTCGGCGTCGAGTACCTCATACAGTTCGAAGGCCAGATTGCGGGAACTGAGCAGCGTCTCGGACATGGCGGCATACCTGTGGGATAGGGAATGGGCCGAGTCTAGGCGCGTGAATGAAGGCTGGATAGCAAGATTGATGTGGGTGATAAAGATGCCAAACAGGCACAGCCCCTGTCGCCGCTGCCGAAGGCTGGGATTAGTCCCGCAGGAACTTCGGCGGCAATGAAATCGCTACGGCCGTTCCGGCCGATCGCAGCCTGCGGCAGCGGCTACAGGAAATGGCGTCGGGCAAAAAAAAGAGCGCCGCTGAGGGCGCTCTTTTCCATGGTGCCGACTATCGGCTTCAGCCGATGGTCATCAGGCTGGCGTTGCCGCCGGCCGCTGCGGTGTTGACGCTCAGGGCGCGCTCGATCACCAGGCGCTCCAGGGCAATCGCGGTCTCGCCCTGGGACAGACCCTGGACGCCGACGATGGCACCGGTACGCTGGGCCACCTGCTGGCATACGCTGCGCAGCTGGTCGGAATCACCGTGGTGCAGGACGGCGTCGAATACCACTTCGTCCTTGCTCCAGTCGGCCACGCGCTGGATGCGTGCCTGGACTTCCTTCGGCAAGCGGGCGAACAGCGCCTTGCTGATCTCGCTTTCCGGCCACACCGCCGAGCCACCGACGGCCAGCACGGCTGCCAGTTGGGTCAGCAGGTCACCCTCGACCTCCGCCAGGCACAGGACGTGCTCGCGGGGCAGGATGGCGTAGCTGTTGCGCTCGCCGGTAGGGCCGGTCAACTGCCGGGTGATGCCGCTCTGGGACTGGCCGGCGAACTGTTTGCACAGGATCGCCAGTTCCGCCAGCTTGCTGCTCTCGGCCCAGGCTTGCAGGGCGTTCAACGGCTTGCTGAGGACTTCGCGCAGGCGCAGGTCCGGGGCGTTCTCGGCGTCGCCACGGGCAAAGGACTGCTCGATGGCATCCACCGGGCGGGTCGACAGCAGGCGGTACAGGTACAGGGGGCCGCCGGCTTTCGGGCCGGTGCCCGACAGGCCTTCGCCGCCGAACGGCTGCACGCCGACCACGGCACCGACGATGTTGCGGTTGACGTAGACGTTACCGGCGTGGACGTTGTCCACCACCTTGGCGATGGTCTCGTCGATCCGGGTGTGCACGCCCAGGGTCAGGCCGTAGCCGGAAGCGTTGATCTGGGCGATCAGCTGGTCGATTTCCTTGCGCTTGTAGCGCACCACGTGCAGCACCGGACCGAAGATCTCGCGCTGCAGCTCGTCGAAGCTTTCCAGCTCGATCAGGGTCGGCATGACAAAGGTGCCGCGCTTGCATTCTTCGCCGTCGGCGATGGCCATCTGGTACACGTTGCGACCTTTGTCGCGCATGGCCTGGATGTGCTTCTCGATGCCGGCCTTGGCTTCGGCGTCGATCACCGGGCCGATGTCCACCGACAGGCGCTCAGGGTTGCCCAGGCGGTTTTCGGCCATGGCGCCCTTGAGCATTTCGATCACGCGGTCGGCGGAATCTTCCTGCAGGCACAGCACGCGCAGGGCCGAGCAACGCTGGCCGGCACTGTCGAAGGCCGAGGACACCACGTCGATGACCACCTGTTCGGTCAGGGCCGAGGAATCGACGATCATGGCGTTCTGGCCACCGGTTTCGGCGATCAGCGGGATCGGCCGGCCCTGGTTGTCCAGGCGCCCGGCGATGTTGCGTTGCAGCAGGCGCGCAACTTCAGTGGAGCCGGTGAACATCACGCCCTTGACGCGCTCGTCACCCACCAGGCGGGCACCGACGCTTTCGCCCTGGCCCGGCAGCAGTTGCAGCACGCCTTCGGGAATCCCGGCTTCGAGCAGCAGGCGCACGGCCTGGGCCGCCACCAGCGGGGTCTGTTCGGCCGGCTTGGCCAGTACCGGGTTACCGGCGGCGAGGGCCGCGGCGACCTGGCCACTGAAGATCGCCAGCGGGAAGTTCCACGGGCTGATGCAAACCACCGGGCCCAGTGGGCGGTGGGCGTCGTTACTGAAGTCGTTGCGGGCCTGCACCGCGTAGTAGCGCAGGAAGTCCACGGCTTCACGCACTTCGGCGATGGCGTTGGCGAAGGTCTTGCCGGCTTCCCGGGCCAGCAGGCCCATCAGTGGCTGGATCTCGCCTTCCATCAGGTCGGCGGCGCGTTCCAGGATCGCCGCGCGTTCGGCCGGCGGCGTGGCCTGCCAGATCGGTGCGGCGTTGAGGGCGCACTGGATGGCGTTGTCGACGTCTTCCACCGTGGCTTCCTGGACATGGCCCACCACGTCGCGATGATCCGACGGGTTGAGTACCGGCGCCGGGGTTTCGCTGCTGGCGGCGCAACCGAGCATCGGTGCGGCTTTCCAGTTGTTGTGGGCGGTGGCCAGCAGGGCGCAGGACAGCGACGCCAGGCGGTGTTCGTTGGCCATGTCGATGCCGGCGGAGTTGGCCCGCTCGGCGCCATACAGGTCACGCGGCAATGGAATGCGCGGGTGCGGCAGGCCGAAGCCGCCTTCCAGGGTGGCCATCTGTTCGATCTGGGTCACCGGATCGGCCACCAGTTCCTGGATCGAGATCGACTGGTCGGCGATACGGTTGACGAACGAGGTGTTGGCGCCGTTTTCCAGCAGCCGGCGTACCAGGTAGGCCAGCAGGGTTTCGTGGGTGCCCACCGGTGCATAGACGCGGCATGGACGGTTCAGCTTGCCCTCGGCAACCTTGCCCACCACTTGCTCGTACAGCGGTTCGCCCATGCCGTGCAGGCACTGGAACTCGTACTGGCCGGGGTAATAGTTCTGACCGGCAATGTGGTAGATCGCCGACAGGGTGTGGGCGTTGTGGGTGGCGAACTGCGGGTAGATGACTTCCGGCACCGACAGCAGCTTGCGTGCGCAGGCGATGTAGGAAACGTCGGTGTACACCTTACGGGTGTAGACCGGATAGCCTTCCAGGCCTTCGACCTGGGCGCGCTTGATCTCGCTGTCCCAGTAGGCGCCTTTCACCAGGCGGATCATCAGGCGGTGACGGCTGCGACGGGCCAGATCGATGACATAGTCGATCACGTACGGGCAGCGCTTCTGGTAGGCCTGGATCACGAAGCCGATACCGTTCCAGCCGGTCAGTTGCGGCTCGAAGCACAGGCGCTCCAGCAGGTCCAGGGACAGCTCCAGGCGGTCGGCTTCCTCGGCGTCGATGTTCAGGCCGATGTCGTACTGCTTGGCCAGCAGGGTCAGGGACAGCAGGCGCGGGTACAGCTCTTCCATCACGCGCTCGTACTGGGCGCGGCTGTAGCGCGGGTGCAGGGCCGAGAGCTTGATGGAGATGCCCGGGCCTTCATAGATGCCGCGACCGTGGGAGGCCTTGCCGATGGAGTGGATGGCCTGCTCGTAGGACGCGAGGTACTTCTGTGCGTCGTGCTCGGTCAGTGCGGCTTCGCCGAGCATGTCGTAGGAATAGCGGAAGCCCTTGGCTTCGAACTTGCTGGCGTTGGCCAGGGCTTCGGCGATGGTTTCGCCGGTGACGAACTGTTCGCCCATCAAGCGCATGGCCATGTCCACGCCCTTGCGGATCATCGGCTCGCCGCTCTTGCCGATGATGCGGCTCAGGGAGGAGGTCAGGCCGGCCTCGTTGTGGGTCGACACCAGCTTGCCGGTAAGCAGCAGGCCCCAGGTGGCGGCGTTGACGAACAGCGATGGGCTGTTGCCCAGGTGCGGCTGCCAGTTGCCGGTGCTGATCTTGTCGCGGATCAGCGCGTCACGGGTGCCCTTGTCGGGGATGCGCAGCAGGGCTTCGGCCAGGCACATCAGCGCCACGCCTTCCTGGG
The DNA here is from genome assembly GCF_014170225.1 of Pseudomonas sp. UME65. Taxonomy (NCBI): domain Bacteria; kingdom Pseudomonadati; phylum Pseudomonadota; class Gammaproteobacteria; order Pseudomonadales; family Pseudomonadaceae; genus Pseudomonas; species Pseudomonas sp. UME65. Next base: position 444,630 of record NZ_LZZQ01000011.1, read on the forward strand.
ACGACAGGGAGAACTCCTGCAGCAGGCCCTGGACGATACCGGCACGGCCGCCGGCGCTCTTCTGGTTGCGCAGCTTCTCGGCGATCGAGGCGGCCAGCTTGTTCGCGGCTTCGGCGGTGGCGGCCGGCAAGCGCGCCTGCTCCAGCAGCATCGGCACCACTTCCGGTTCCGGGCGGCGGTAGGCGGCGGTGATCGAGGCGCGCAGCACCGACTGCGGGAGAATGCTTTCGGCGAACTCCAGGAAGCATTGGTGAGCGTGATCGGTCTGTACCTCGCCGGCATCCTCGCCGTCTTTGGCGGTGGCACTGCTCAGCTCGGTCAGGGTTGCACCACCCTCGAGTTTTTCCAGGTAATTGAAAATCGCCTGCTTGATCAGCCAGTGCGGCGTACGATCGATCGAGGCCGCGGCGGCCTTGAGGCGCTCGCGGGTAGGGTCGTCGAGTTTGACCCCGAGGGTGGTGGTAGCCATATTTTTATCCTCATGTTTGCCACGCACGTGTGGCATCAGCTGGCGGCAAGATTATCCGCGCACCGCAATAGGTGCAACCGGGTGCAACCCATTTTTAGCTGGAAAAAGAAGCAGCTTGTCAGGAATAAAATTCCTGCATGGAGTGGCTTGCCTCCTACTGGTGCCTTTACTTCTGAAAACGCCATTTTTTGCTCCAAAAAGGAGCAAAAGCGTCGTCAACGACCAGTTTTTTGACAAGGTGCAACTGATTCGGCGCAAATTGGTTGCACCTTGTTCGTCTTGTTGCATAGGATTCGCGGCCAAGGTGCAACCGTCCTGCAGGACTGGTTCATCGGCTGATGGCTTTCCTGGGGAAACATCAGTCATAAATGCGCGGCCCGCCTGATCGTCTCCCAAGCGTCATCGTTTGGCGGCGGGTGGCAGTGGCCGCCGCACCATAAAAACAAAGCCAGGGCGTAACTCAATGAGTGCAAGCAATCCAACCTTGATCACCTTCGTGATCTACATCGCGGCAATGGTGCTGATCGGCTTCATGGCCTATCGCTCCACCAACAACCTTTCCGACTACATTCTTGGCGGCCGCAGCCTCGGCAGCGTGGTCACCGCGCTTTCCGCCGGTGCTTCCGACATGAGTGGCTGGCTGCTGATGGGCCTGCCGGGCGCCATCTACATGTCCGGTCTTTCGGAAAGCTGGATCGCCATCGGCCTGATCGTCGGTGCCTACCTCAACTGGCTGTTCGTGGCCGGCCGCCTGCGGGTGCAGACCGAACACAACGGTGACGCGCTGACCCTGCCGGACTACTTCTCCAGCCGCTTTGAAGACAAGAGCGGCCTGCTGCGGATCATCTCTGCGGTGGTGATCCTGGTGTTCTTCACCATCTACTGCGCCTCCGGCATCGTCGCCGGTGCCCGCCTGTTCGAAAGCACTTTCGGCATGCCCTACGAGACAGCGCTGTGGGCCGGTGCGGCGGCAACCATTGCCTACACCTTCGTGGGTGGTTTCCTGGCAGTGAGCTGGACCGATACCGTCCAGGCCACGCTGATGATCTTCGCTCTGATCCTGACGCCGATCATCGTGCTGTTGGCGACCGGTGGCGTGGACACCACCTTCCTGGCCATCGAAGCCAAGGACCCGACCAATTTCGACATGCTCAAGAACACCACCTTCATCGGCGTCATCTCGCTGATGGGCTGGGGCCTGGGCTACTTCGGCCAGCCGCATATCCTGGCGCGCTTCATGGCCGCCGATTCGGTGAAGTCGATTGCCAAGGCCCGTCGCATCTCCATGACCTGGATGATCCTGTGCCTGGGCGGCACCGTGGCGGTGGGCTTCTTCGGTATCGCCTATTTCTCGGCGCACCCTGAGGTGGCCGGCCCTGTGACCGAAAACCCTGAGCGGGTGTTCATCGAACTGGCCAAGCTGCTGTTCAACCCGTGGATCGCGGGTGTGCTGCTGTCGGCCATCCTGGCGGCAGTCATGAGTACCCTGAGCTGCCAGCTGCTGGTGTGCTCCAGTGCCCTGACCGAAGACTTCTACAAAGCCTTCCTGCGCAAGCACGCTTCCCAGCTGGAACTGGTGTGGGTCGGCCGCGCCATGGTGCTGGTGGTGGCGCTGATCGCCATTGCCATGGCCGCCAACCCGGAAAACCGCGTGCTGGGCCTGGTGAGCTATGCCTGGGCCGGGTTCGGCGCGGCCTTCGGCCCCGTGGTACTGATTTCGGTGATCTGGAAAGGCATGACCCGTGACGGCGCGCTGGCCGGCATCATCGTCGGTGCCGTCACCGTGATCCTGTGGAAGCATTTCGCTCTGCTGGGCCTGTACGAAATCATCCCGGGCTTCATCTTCGCCAGCCTGGCAATCCTGCTGGTGAGCAAGATGGGCACGCCGAGCGCCGGCATGGTCCAGCGCTTCGAAGCGGCCGAGAAGGATTTCAAGCTCAACCACTGAGTGCGTAAATCCTGCCCTGATTCCCCGGGGCGCTGAAGAACGGCCCGCTGCGTCACCGCAGCGGGCCGTTTTTTTTTGCGTCCCGTAGCCGCTGCCGCAGGCTGCTAACGAGGGGCGCTAGGAGGGACCGCAAGGCCCTGCGGGCCTTTGCGCAGCCTCGCCATGGCTCGGCTGCGGCTACAGGGTCAGTGCAGCTCGGTGTCGGGCTGGTTGAGGAATATCAGTACGCCCAGGATCGCCATGTAGAACTTGAACGCCGCGTCCTGGCCGTTCCAGGCCTTGGACTGCCACATCATGAACCACTCGCCGCCGACCACCATGAAACCGAAGAACCAGACGCAGAAGCCCAGGCAGAAGCCGGCAATGGCCCAGCGCTTGGCGCGGTTGAAGTCGCTGGCGACACCGTGCCGGGCCAGCCACAGGTGCAGGGCGCCAAACACCAGCAGCGCGCCGGTCAGGGCTTCGCCGGCGATGATCAGCCAGTAACCGGCATTCCACAGCAGCGGCAAGGTCAGGGCGCGGTCGGTGGCGCTGTTGCCGGGGAAGACGCTGTCCATGCTCAGCACGTGCTGGACAAAGGCGAAGTTGGAACCGTAGTCGCTGATGTTGTTGTAGGCCACCAGCAGGGCGAAAGCCGCCACTGCCAGGGTCATGGTGATCTTGACGTAACGCACAATCATGTCGGGTTCCTTTGCGGGTGATCAAGGGTCCTGGGGGCTGGAGAGGGGAGAGGCGTGGGTGCCAACGCGCTAGGCAATGGCCCTGGCGCAGAACGCCAGGGCCGGGGATCAGGCTTGTTGCAGTGCCTGGTCCAGGTCTTCGAGCAGGTCTTCGATGGCCTCGATGCCCACCGAGAGACGGATCATCTCCGGCTTGACCCCGGCCTTGGCCTGCTCTTCTTCGTTCATCTGCCGGTGGGTGGTGGACGCCGGATGGCAAGCCAGGGACTTGGCGTCGCCGATGTTCACCAGGCGCTTGAAGATCTGCAGCGCATCGTAGAAGCGCACGCCCGCGGCATAGCCGCCCTTGAGGCCGAAGGAGAGGATCGCCGATGGCTTGCCCTGCATGTATTTGCGCGCCAGTTCATGGTGCGGGTGGTCGGGCAGGCCGGCGTAGCTGACCCAGGCCACCAGGGGATGGTTCTGGAGGAACTGCGCCACCTTGAGGGCGTTGTCGGTGTGGCGTTCCATGCGCAGGGCCAGGGTTTCCAGGCCTTGCAGCAACAGGAAGGCGTTCATCGGCGCCAATGCCGCGCCGGTGTTGCGCAGCGGCACGGTGCGGGCCCGGGCGATAAAGGCGGCGGGGCCGAACTTCTCGGTGTAGACCACGCCGTGGTAGGCCGGCTCCGGGGTGTTGAGGCTGGCGAACTTCTGCGGGTGGTCGGCCCAGGGGAAGTTGCCGCTGTCGACGATCACCCCGCCCAGGGAGTTGCCATGGCCACCGACGTACTTGGTCACCGAGTGCACCACGATGTCGGCGCCGAACTGGATCGGCTTGCACAGGATCGGCGTGGCCACGGTGTTGTCCACCATCAGTGGCACGTTACGGGCGTGGGCGGCCTGGGCCAGGCCCTCGATATCGACGATGTTGCCCGCGGGGTTGCCGATGCTCTCGCAGTACACCAGCTTGGTCTTGTCGTCGATCAGTTCGGCAATGGCCTCGGGGGAGTCGTCCCGGGCGAAGCGTACTTCAACCCCGAAGCTTGGCAGCAGGTGGGCGAACAGGGTGTAGGTGCCGCCATAGAGCTGCGGGGTGGACACGACGTTGTCGCCGGCCTGGGTCAGGGTCTGGATCGCGTAGTGGATGGCGGCACTGCCGGCGGCCACCGCCAGCCCGGCGATCCCGCCTTCCAGGGCGGCCATACGCTGTTCCAGCACATCGTTGGTGGGGTTCATGATGCGGGTGTAGATGTTGCCGGGCACATCGAGGTTGAACAGGTCAGCGCCGTGCTGGGCGTTGTCGAATTCGAAGGCGACGTTCTGGTAGATGGGCACGGCCACGGCCTTGGTGGTCGGGTCCGACTTGAATCCATGGTGTAGCGCAATCGTTGCGTCTTTCATAAATCCTCGACTAAGGGCTTGTCACCAAGCGGTAACAGACCCTGGCTAATCCATTAATGAGCACAGCCAGGCAGGTCGTGTGCCCGCGCAGCAGTCAGTGGTCCCGTGTGTCTGAGTCGCCAGCAACCGCTTGATGTGCCCGCCGCTTGGCCGCGGGCAGGCGCGTCAGTGTCCAATAGGCGCGGCGGATGGGCAAGGGTCCCGAGGTGCGGCAGGAAAGGGCCGGCCATCCATGGCCGGCGGGCTGTTTCAGTGCGGCTGGGACCAGCCCTGGGAGCGCTTGACCGCGGCGCTGAAGGTGCCACGCCAGGCGTCTGCCGTGGCCCGGTCGATACGCGGCCGGTAGTCGGTGCGGGTGTTGTCCAGCTCTGGCAACTCCAGCCCCAGGCCGCGGGCGGCAAGGGCGGCGCAGCCCAGGGCGGTGAGTTCGTCGAAGCGCTGGGTGACGATGGTGCGTTGCAGGATATCGGCCAGGAACTGGGCGAAATACGGGCTGCGGGCCAGGCCGCCGTCAATCGACAACTGGTCGGTGACGTTGAGGTGATCGTCCATCGCCGTGATCACTTCGGCGCTGCGCAGGGCCACGCCTTCCAGTACCGCCTGGCACAGGTCCTGGCGAGTGGTGGCGGCGTTCATGCCGATCCATACCGCCCCGGCACTGCGGTCCCAGTGCGGGCAGGCAAGCCCGGACAAGGCCGGGACAAACGCCAGCTCGCGGGAAATCGCCGGTGGCTGATCGAAGGCTGCCAGTTCCGAGAAATCGCTGAACAGGCCCAGGCGCCCGGCCCATTCCACTGCGGCGCTGGCGTCGTACACGCCACCGTCCATGGCATACACCGGTTTGCCGTCGGCCTGCCAGGCGACGGTGGCCAGCAGGCCTTTCTCCGGGGCGCGAATGATCTGTTCGCCTGTGACTGTCAGGGCGAAGGCGCCGGTGCCGAAGGTGATCTTGGCGTCCCCCGGCTCCCGGCAGCCGTGACCGTACAGCGAGGCTTGCTGGTCGACCACCGAGGCGCTGATGGGGGTCTGGCCGATGCGTCCGAAGTCGCCGACCGTGGCGCGGATTTCCGGCAGGGCCTGCATGGGCACGCCGAACAGCTGGCACAACTGCGGGTCCCACTGGCCGGTGGCGAGATTCATCAGCGAGGTGCGCGAGGCGGTGGTGATGTCTGTGGCGTAGACCCCGGTCAGGCGATCGAGAAAGTAGGCATCGGTGGTGCCTAGGCGCAGGCGGCCGGCACTCAGGGCGGCCTGTGCCGCCGGCAGGTTGTCGACGATCCAGGCCAGCTTGCTGGCGGAGAAGTAGGCATCCAGGGGCAGCCCGGCCCGCTCCAGGGTCAGGGCTTCGGCGCCGCTGGCGCGCAGTTCTTCGATGCGCGCGGCGCTGCGGTTGTCCTGCCAGACGATCACCGGCGACAGCGGCGCGCCACTGACGGCGTCCCAGGCCAGGCAACTTTCACCCTGGTTGGCCAGGCCGATGGCGTCGACCCGGCCGGTGGCTTCCAGGCAGCGTTGCAGGTTGGCCAGCAGCTCCAGCGGGTCGTGTTCGACCCAGCCCGGGCGCGGGTGATGCTGCTGGTGGCGCAGCGCCAGTTGGATATCGGCACGGCCTTGCATGTCCACGACCAGTACGCGGGTGCTGGTGGTGCCCTGGTCAAGTGCGGCTATTCGCATGGTCATTTCTCTTGTTGTGGGACGGCCTGGTCGATGCAGATGTCCAGTTGGTCGAAATGTTCCGGCAGGTGCAGGTCCTTGATGGGGATCAGCAGGCGCCGTTCCGGCAGTACCGAGACCGGTCGGCTCCAGAGCTCCAGGCCCTGGGCGCGGACCCGCAGGGTGCCACTGACCGCCTGGCTGACCCGCAACTGGATGTGCGCCAGGCCCGCCAGTTCGCCGCGCACCAGGCGGCCCGGCACGCCGAGCTTGATCGGGGCGGCGTACTTCAGGGTCAGGGCGTCATTGGCATCGGGTAGCTGGCCGCTCAGGGCCAGGGCCATCAGGCTGCCGATGCGCCGCCCTTCGCGGTAGGACCAGCCGGCCGTCTCGATCGGCCGCAGCAGGTTGCCGGCGGCAAAGTAGGCCGGGTCCGAACAGCGGCCGTACTGGTCGATCTTCGGCCCCCCGCTGCCATTGTCCAGTTGCAGGTGGCTCAGGCGCACCAGGCTCGACTCCGGGGTGAACTGGCCGGTGAGCAGCACGCCGTCGCAGGAAATGTCGCGAACCTGGCCATCGGCCAGGCGCACCCGGGCCGACTCCACCCGGCCACACCCATTGATCGCCAGCAGCTCGGCGCCAAAGTGCATGGGGATGCCCAGCAACCTTGGGAACACCGACAGCGGCCAGCGGGTGGTGGCTCGTTTATTGGCTTCCAGCACCGCCACCGGACGGATACCGGCGCGTCGGCAACTGAGTACGGCAGACAGGCTGACCAGTTCGGTGCCGATGATCAGGGGCCGCTCGAAAGGCTTGAGGTGCTGCACATAGAGGAAGTTCTGCAAGGCCCCGGTGTTGATCACCCCCACCGGGCGGTCGCCGGACAGCAGGCGTGCCGAGCGCGGGGTTTCCCGGGCGCCGGTGGCGATCAGCACCTTCTGTGCCTGGATCTGCCGTGGCCCGTCTGGAGTGGCCAGGCGCAACAGGCCGCCGGGTTCCAGGCTGACCACCGTGTGTCGCAGCAGCAGGATCACGCCGGCTTTCAGCGCGGCTTCGACATTGCGCCGGGAATAGGCCGGGCCGCTGAGAAGGCGCTGGTACTCGCGCATGCCGAAGGGCGGGTGGGCACAGTGCCGGGGAATGCCGCCGGCTTCGCTTTCACGTTCGATGACAATCACCGGGCCGATACCCTGGCGCCGCAGTTCGATGGCCGCGGCCAGGCCCGCCGGGCCGCTGCCGATAATGGCCGCTTCGGCCTGAAGAAGTTCAGTGCTGTTCATGGCAACGACCTGTGGCAAGAGGGACGGCCAGTTGGCTGGCGCTGAGTTCGGCGACCTGGGCCGAGCAATAGAAACCCTGGCAGCGGCCCATGCAGGCGCGGGTGCGGCGCTTGAGCCCGCCCAGGTCGCCAGGTGGCAGGGGGCTGTGCAGGGCGCTTTCTATTTCGCGCCGGGTCACCAGTTCGCAATGGCAGACGATTTCGCCATAGCCGGGGCGCTGCCAGTCGCGGGGCAAGTGCTCCGCCAGATTGGGCATCTGTGGCCAGACCGGTTCGCGCACCGGCTGGTGCTGGCGGCGCTGGCTGTACAGGCCGTAGACATGCCGGGCAATACCCAGGGCGGCGGTGAGCCCGGTGGAGCGGATGCCGCCGACGGTGATCCAGTGCCGGGCGTGGTCGGCCTGGATCCGGTACTCCTTCTTTTCGCTGGCGGGGCGCAGCCCGGCGTAGGTGGCGGTGACCGGCATCCCGGCGAGGGCGGGAATCCGCTCCACGGCGGCATCGATCAGGCTTTGCAGGGTCGGGCCGTCGAGCCCCGCATGCACGCGGTCCTCCTGTTCTTCGGCGGTGGGGCCCACCAGCAGGTTGCCGTACACCGTGCGGGTCAGGACTATGCCCTTGGTGCGCTCGTTGGGTACCGGCAGGACGATGCGCTCCAGCAGTGTGGCCGCGGCCTTGTCGAAGACCACGAACTGGCCCTTGCGCGGCATGATGCGAAATTCGCTGTGGCCCAGCAGGTTGTGTTCCAGGGTGTCGCCGAATAGCCCGGCGCAGTTGATCACCTGGGCGCTGCGCAGGGTGCCCCGGTTGGTGTGCAGGGTCCAGGCGTCGCCATCGAACTGGCCTTGCTGCACCTCGCATTGCAACTGTACGCGGGCGCCATGGGCCATGGCCTGCTGCAGGTAACCCAGGGGGGCGGACCAGGGGTCGATCAGGTGCTCGTCGGGGACCAGTACCGCGCCCACAGCGTGATTGGCCAGGTGCGGCTCCAGGGCGAGGATCTCGCTGCGTTCCAGCAGGCGTACGTTGTCTACCCCATTGGCCTGGGCCTGGGCGAGGATCCCCGGCAGCCTGGCCTGGTCCTCGGCGTTCCAGGCCACTACCAGCGCGCCACTCTTGAGCAGTGGCAGGTTCATGGCCGAGTGGATTTCCAGGTATTCCTGGTAGCCGGCCTGCATGCACTGCAGTTCCAGGCTGCCACTGGGGGCGTCGAAGCCGGTGTGCAGGATGGCGCTGTTGGCCTTGCTGGCGCCGGAGAGAATGTCGCTGCCCTTTTCCAGCAGCACCACCCGTGCGCCTTCGAGGGCGAAGCGCCGGGCCATGGCGCAACCGACGACCCCGCCACCGACGATGGCCACATCGAAAGTCACATTGTTCGGATAAAGTTCGGTCATATAAATGCCTGTTTCCTGCGGTAACACCCAAGGATCTGTGCAGGAATCAAAGCATAATGCGGGCCATGATTGTTGTTTTTATTTTCTATTCGGTCATATATCGGTCATTTGGTTGTGGTTTTTGGTGGTGGCCATCACCTGTGGCAACGGCCCTGGTTCAGGGCTGTGGCACCAGATGCACCTCCACGCCCGCTTTCTCCAGGGCCGCCAGCAGCTCCGGGCCGGGCTGGCGGTCGATCACCAGGCGGTCTATGCGCTCCAGCGGGAACACCTTGAACAGGCCGCGGCGTTCCAGCTTCGAGGAATCGGCGATCACCGTCAGCTGGCGGGCCTGGGCAATCATCGCGCGGGCCACTTCGGCTTCTTCGATGGAGAAGTCCATGGCGCCGTCTTCATTCAGCGCGCCAATGGTGATCACCGCGTGCTCGGCGTTGAAACGGGTGATCTGTTCTAGGGCCAGGGTGCCGACGTTCTGTGTCGAGTCGGGGCGATATTCACCACCGATCATGAACACCCGATTGCCCGACTCGCCAATGCAGCCGGCAATCGGCAGGGAGTTGGTGATCACCGTCAGGCGGGTGTGCTGCGCCAGTTCCCGAGCGAAGAACAGGGTGGTGGTGCCGGTATCGATGAAGATGCTGTCGCCCGCGCAGAACAGGCCGGCGGCGTAGCGGCCGATGGCGCGCTTCTCCTGGGCGTGTTCGTTCATGCGGGTCTGGAAGGTGTTTTCGTGCTCGCCGGTAGGGGGCAGGGCCGCGCCACCGTGGAACTTGGTGACCAGGCCGCTTTCCGCCAGGTCGCTGAGGTCGCGGCGGATGGTTTCCTGGGACGTGGCAGTGATGCGCGCCAGCTCTTCCACAGAAATCCGCTCCCGTTGCCGCAGGAGTTCGAGAATGTGCTGTCGTCGTTCGTTGGGGCGCATGGTGTTTTCCGTTTAGTGGTACTTCGCCACACAAATGGGCATTTTTTGTTACTTACGCACACTCCTGGTTCAGGAATGTGCTTATTCGGTCAAATTCGATGGAAAAGTTAAGCATTTACTTGCACGTTTCACAATGGCCTGCAGTCATGGGGTTGGCTCATGACCCACGGCAGGTCGAGCCAATGTTGCGAAAGTGTATTGACCGAAATATGGTTGTTTTAAAGTAAAAACCACAACTAATACACATTGTGGCACGGGATGTGCCCTGTGTTTCATCACCTGGTTCATCGTTCTCCTTGGCGATGAGTGACCAGAGCTGGCCTCGACAAGAACTTCCCCGGCGGGGGAAACCTATAAATGACGCTCAGAGAGATGAACCCACATGGCTGAATTTGGAAACTACGTCATTTACCTGATCATGCTCGGCGCCGTGATCGGCGCCCTGTCATCCATCATCAAGCCCGAGAGCGGGCTGGGTAAGGAGTTCGTCAACGGTATCCACTCCATCGGCCCGGTGTTCCTGGCCCAGGCCGGGATCATGGTGGCGATTCCCTACCTGTCCCAGGGCATTTCCCACGCCCTGGGGCCGTTCTTCAACGCCCTGGGTTCGGATGTCTCCATCGCGGCGCTGTCGATCATTGCCGTGGACATGGGCGGCTACCAGCTGGCCAACGCCCTGACCGCCAACCGTGACCTGTGGATTACCGCAATGCTGGTGGGCTACACCTCCGGGGCGACCATCGTCTACCTGATCCCGGTGGGCCTGACCATGCTCGAGCGCAAGGACCACAAGTACCTGGCCCTGGGTGCCATGGCCGGGCTGATCAGCATTCCGTTCGCGGTGCTGATGTCGCTGCTGATCATCACCGCTACCCACCTGCCGGTGCGGGACATCGTTTCCACCAACTCCGAGGCGTTGTACTACCTGTCCCTGGGCTTCGTCGACATGCTCAAGCTGCTGGCGCCGCTGTTCGTGTTCTGCTTCCTGCTGGCGGCGGGGCTGCGCTACCGGCCGCAGATGATGGTCAGGGGCTTCCTGGTGTTCGGCAAGATCATGGACGCGGCGATCAAGCTGATCCTGGCCCTGAGCATCGTCGAGCACTTCACCAAGTTCTTCAGCATCAACTTCGGCGGCTGGGGCTTCGACCCGATGTTCGCCGACGAAAAGGAGCTGTTCCGGGCGATCGAGATCGCCGGCTACATCGGCATCATGCTCGCCGGTACCTTCCCCATCTGCTACCTGTTCCAGCGCTACTGCAAGAAGCCCATGGAGCTGCTGGGACGCCATCTGAACCTGTCCAGCACCGGTGCCGCGGGGTTCATCATGGTGTTTGCCAACATCATCGCCACCTTCCACCTGTTCAAGCACATGACCGCCCGCGACAAGGTGCTGTGCGTGGCCCTGGGGGTCTGCGCCCAGGCACTGATCGGCGACCACCTGGCCTTCACTGCGAACTTCCAGCCAAGCCTGATCCTGCCGATTCTGCTCGGCAAACTGTTTGGCGGCCTGCTGGCGGTGGCGATCGCCATCCGCATCTCGGTGCCGGCTGCCCAGCGCTATGAGCTGCAAGAGCAGGAACAGGCGGCCGCCTTTGCCCTGCAACCTGCGCGGGCCTGACGGCCCGCATCACCTATCCCTGAAATCGAGGTAACGATGCGCAAGATTTTCCTGGCCTGCCCCTACAGCCATTCCGAGCCGGCCGTCATCAACGAGCGTTTTCTCCAATGCAACCAGGTCGCGGCGCAGATACTGGAAGCCGGCCATGCGGTGTTCAGCCAGGTGAGCATGTCCCACCCGATCAACCTGTGCCTGGCGGGCAAGGACAATGCCGCCATCGGCAAGCTCTGGGCGCCGGTGGATGCGCTGTACATGGCGATGATGGAGGAGCTGATCGTGCTCGACCTGCCGGGCTGGAAGGACAGCGGCGGGATCAAGCGCGAGATCGAGGTGTTCGAAACGTCCGGACGGCGGGTCAGCCTGTGGTCGCAAGTCAGCCACGAGTTTGTCTGAAACCCTGGCCGTGCCCGTCGTCGCCTGCGCCGGGTACGGCCCCGCTCTGAACTGACGACAGCCTGCGCACAGGGTAAACTTGCCCCCCTGCGCAGGAGCAACCATGAACTATCGTCACGCCTTCCACGCCGGCAATCACGCCGACGTCTTCAAACACCTGACCCTGACCCGCCTCATCGCCCTGATGTCGCGCAAGGAGCAGCCGTTCGCCTACCTCGACAGCCACGCCGGTATCGGCCTGTATGACCTCAAGGGCGACCAGGCCACGCGCACCGGCGAGTACCTGGAAGGCATCGCCCGCCTGTGGGGCGACGAGGACCTGCCGGCGCTGACCGCCGATTACATGCAGGTGCTGCACAAGATGAACCCCGATGGCGAGTTGCGTTACTACCCGGGCTCGCCGGAACTGGCTCGGCGCCTGACCCGTTCCCAGGATCGGGTGCTGCTCAACGAGAAACACCCGGAAGACGGCCTGCTGCTCAAGGACAACATGAAGGGTGACCGGCGGGTAGCGGTGCACCTGGGCGAGGGCTGGCACGTGGCCCGGGCCCTGCTGCCGGTGGCGGAAAAACGCGCGGTGATGCTCATCGACCCGCCTTTCGAGCAACTGGACGAGATGCAGCGCTGTGCGGCCTCGCTGAAGGAAGCCATTGGCCGCATGCGCCAGACCGTGGCGGCCATCTGGTACCCGGTCAAGGACCAGCGCGCCCTGCGACGTTTCTACCAGGACCTGGCCGGTACCGGTGCGCCGAAGCTGCTGCGGGTGGAGTTGCTGGTGCATCCGCTGGATACGCCCAACAGCCTCAACGGTTCGGGCCTGGCGATCGCCAACCCGCCTTGGGGCCTGGAAGAGGAGTTGCGCGAGCTGCTGCCCTGGCTGTCGAAGAAGCTGGGCCAGACCCAGGGCGGCTGGCAGATGGACTGGTTGATCGCGGAGTAAGGGGTCGCTGGCCAGCCTGCTCCTGCGGAAGGTTGCAGGAGCCGGCAGGCCGGCGCATGGACTCAGATCGGGCAGGTCACGCCGGTGCCGCCGATCCCGCAATAGCCTTCAGGGTTCTTCGCCAGGTACTGCTGGTGGTAAGCCTCGGCGAAGTACACGGTCGGCGCTTCTTCGATTTCCGTGGTGATGGTGCCCAGGCCGGCCTTGGTCAGCTCCGCCTGGAACACGTCCCTGCTGTGCAGCGCCTGCTCCAGCTGGGTCGGATTGGTGGCGTAGATCACCGAGCGGTACTGGGTGCCGATATCATTGCCCTGGCGCATGCCCTGGGTCGGGTTGTGCAGCTCCCAGAACATTGCCAGCAGTTCTTTGTAGCTGACCTTGGCCTTGTCATACACCACGAGCACCACTTCGGTGTGGCCGGTTAAGCCCGAGCAGACCTCTTCATAGGTCGGGTTCGGGGTGAAGCCGCCGGCGTAACCGACCACGGTGCTGACCACGCCCTCGCGCTGCCAGAAGCGGCGTTCGGCGCCCCAGAAACAGCCCAGGCCGAAGATCGCGAAGTCGACGTCCTGGAAGAACGGGCCAAGCAGCGGGGTGTCTTCGAAGACAAAGTGCTTTTCAGGCAGAGTCATCGGGGTTTCGCGGCCAGGCAGAGCTTGTTCTTTGGTCGGTAGCACGTTTTTGTTCACCAGAATTTCCGAGCGCAGAACCATGATCAGTCCTCTCAGTCAGGGTGGGATCGAGTAATTAATCAGACACGCAGTTTGCCCGAGTGTTACAGCGCTGTCAGGCAATCGGGCCACGAGGATAACGCTTGAGCTTGGCAATTAGCTCGGAGCCGGGAATCGGCCGGTCGAACAGGTAGCCCTGGCCCACGTCGCAGCGGTGGCGGCGCAGGAAGGCCAGTTGCTCGGCGGTCTCGATGCCTTCGGCGACCACCTTGATCTTCAGGTTGTGGGCCATGGCGATCACCGCGGAGGTGATTTCCATGTCGTCCTGGTTGTCGGGGATCTCGTGGATGAAGCTGCGATCGATCTTGATGATATCGATGGGGAATTTCTTCAGGTAACTCAGGGACGAATAGCCGGTGCCGAAGTCGTCCATGGCCAGGGTCAGGCCGAGTTTTTTCAGTTGTTCCAGCTGCTGGTGGGTGTCGTCGGTGGCTTCCAGCAGCAGGCCCTCTGTTAGCTCAAGCTCCAGCAGCGAGGAGGGCAGCTGTTCTTCCTTGAGGATGCTGGCGATGGAGGCCACCAGGTCCGGATCGGAAAACTGCTTGGGCGACAGGTTGATGGCCACGTGCAGGTTGCCCATGCCGGCGGCGGTCAGTTGCTTGCTCATGCGGCAGGCCTGGCGGGCTATCCACTTGCCGATGGGGATGATCAGGCCGGTTTCTTCCGCCACGCTGATGAACTGGTCCGGGCGGATCATGCCCTTTTCCGGGTGGTTCCAGCGCAGCAGCGCTTCCATGCCCAGCAGGCGACCGCTGCGCAGGCACAGCTTGGGCTGGTAGAACACGTCCAGTTCGTTCTGGGTCAGGGCCCGGCGCAGGTTGTTCTCGACGAACAGCTTGTAGCTGGCTTCGGCGTTGAGGGCTTCGGTGAAGACCTGCACCTGGTGCTTGCCGTTGGCCTTGGCCTTGTGCAGCGCCAGGCCGGCGTTGCGCATCAGGGTCTGCGGGTCACGGCCGTGCAGCGGCGCACTGGCCAGGCCCACGGAGCCGGTGACGCTGATCAACTGGTTGTCGACGAACATCGGCTTGTCCAGGGTCATCAGCAACTGGCTGGCGATCTGTTGCCCGGTTTCCAGGTCGGTGTTGTCCAGCAGCACGGCGAATTCGTTGCTGGCGAAGCGCGCCAGGCTACCGCTGGGGCTCAGGCTGTTGCGCAGGCGCCGGGCCAGGCTGATCAGCAGTTTGTCGCCCGTCTGGTGGCCGAGGCTGTCGTTGATCCGCTTGAAATTGTCGATGTCCACCAGCAGCAGGCTGATCGGGGTATCGCTGTCTCGGGCAAAGCGTTCATCGAGGTTGCGGATGAAGGCGGGGCGGTTGCCCAGGTTGGTCAGGTTGTCGGTGTAGGCCAGGCGCTCGATGCGCTGCTGGGCGAGCTTGGTCTGGGTGATGTCTTCATAGATGCCGATGTAGTGGGTCAGCTCGCGGTTGTCGCCATACACCTTGGAGATCGACAGCTGGCCCCAATAAGGCTCCAGGTTCTTGCGCCGGCTCTTGAACTCGCCCTGCCAGCTGTTGCTCTTGGCCAGGCTGGACGGAGCGTCGAACAGCAGCTCGCTGAGGTTTTCCAGGGCCGGCAGTTCGGACAGGCGGTGGCCATGGACCTCTTCGGTGCTGTATTGGGTGATCGCCGTGAAGCTGGGGTTGACGTACTCCACCACGCCGTCGCAATTGACCAGCAGGAAGGCGTTGGCGCTCTGTTCCACGGCGCGCTGGAACAAGTGCAGGGCGCTGGTGGCGGCCCGCCGGTTGTGATTGTTGATGACCTGGGCGAACTGGTCTGCCAGTTCGCCGGCGAAGGCGATCTCGTCGGACTGCCAGGCCCGGGTCATGCCGGTCTGTTCCAGGCACAGCACCCCGACCACCTGGCCGTCGATGCGGATGCTGGCGTCGAGCATGGCGTTGACGTCCCGCGGGCGCAGGCTTTCGGCCATCTCCCGGGTTCGCGGGTCGCGCATGGCGTTCTGCGCGTCGATGGCGCGGCAGCTGTGCAGGGCTTCCAGGTAGTCGGGAAAGCTGCTGGCGTCGATGGACTCCGGCATGCGGTATTCCTGGGGGCCGCGGTGATAGGCGGCAATCGGCACCAGTTGCTGGTCTTCCAGGTTCCAGATGCTGGCGCAGTCGATCTGGTAGATGTCGCAGGCGCTGCGGGTAATCAGTTCGGCAGCTTCCTTCAACGAATTGCCGGTGCTGTAGCGCTGGCGGGTCAGGAGCAGGATCAAATCCTGCTGCGCACGCACCCGTTCCAGGTGCTGCAATTGCTCCTGCTGGGCCCGCTGGTTGAGTTCCAGGGCGATCTGCAGGCGGGTGTTCTGGGTTTCCAGATCCAGTGCCGGCAGCGCCGAAGCATCGCTGAACAGCCCTTCGACCACCAACAGGTAGCCGCGCAGCAGGTGCCGGTTGTGCTGTTTGTAGGCTTCGCCCAGCTCGAGGATGCTCAAGGGCCCCTGGGCGGTGTGCAGGGTATAGCGGATCAGGTAATGGGAGCTGTTGCTCAGTTGCTGCTGGATGGTGTCGTGCAACTGATAGCGGGCTTCGGGCTCCATCAGGCTGGCATAGGGCGAGCCGACCAGGGCGCAGAGTTCGACGGCGGGGAGGCCGAACTGGCGTTCGCAATTGGGATCGAGAAACAGCAGCGCCCAGCTCGCTTCATTCAGCCGTTCGAAACGCAACATGCCGAGCCGCGAGGGCACAGGCAACTGCGTCACTACCTCGGCCGCCATACGGCTGGCGGCATCGGGTTGGCTTTTCATGGGGAAACTCGCTTCGAAATTGCTGATCGCGCCGGGCTCACGCCCTCTTTACTGTTGCCTGCGGCAAGGTTGCATCATGGCGCATCGACTGACAAGTAAGATGAAGGCTAAGTGCTATAAACCTGTATCGGCAGGCAGAAGGATTTCTGCAAAGTAACTTTTTCGCTGTTTAACGTCGTGCACTGACGGGCAATTGGCGACGTTTTTCTGGCAAAAAAAGCCCCGCCAAATTGACGGGGTTGAGGTACGAGCGTGGCGCTCGGAAAGCGTGCGTTACCGGCCCGCCCATGACAGGAGGGCCGGTACGCGGGTTACAGCAGAATGGTGCGGATGTCCGCCAGCAGGTCGCTCAGGCGCTTGGTGAAGCGTGCGGCGGCCGCGCCGTTGATCACACGGTGATCGTAGGACAGGGACAGTGGCAGCATCAGTTTCGGCTGGAAGGCCTTGCCGTCCCAGACTGGCTGGATGGTGGCCTTGGAAACACCGAGGATCGCCACTTCCGGCGCGTTGACGATCGGCGTGAAACCGGTGCCGCCAATGTGCCCGAGGCTGGAGATGGTGAAGCAGGCGCCTTGCATCTCGTCCGCGGAGAGCTTCTTGGTGCGGGCTTTTTCTGCCAGGGAAGCTGCCTCGGCCGCCAGTTGCAGCAGGCTCTTCTGGTCGACGTTCTTGATCACCGGTACCAGCAGGCCATCCGGAGTGTCCACGGCGAAGCCGATGTTCACGTACTTCTTGCGGATGATCGCCTTGCCGCTTGGCGCCAGGGAGCTGTTGAAGTCCGGCAGTTCCTTGAGCAGGTGGGCACAGGACTTGAGCAGCAGCGGCAGGATGGTCAGCTTGACGCCGGCCTTCTCGGCCACGGCCTTCTGTGCAACGCGGAAAGCTTCCAGCTCGGTGATGTCGGCCGAGTCGAATTGAGTCACGTGTGGCACGTTCAGCCAGCTGCGGTGCAGGTTGGCGGCGCCGGCCTGCATCAGGCGGGTCATCGGCACTTCTTCGATTTCACCGAAGCGGCTGAAGTCCACGACCGGAATCGGCGGGATGCCCGCGCCACCGGTTGCGCCGCCAGCAGCTGGCGCTTCCTTGGCCTTCTGCATCATGGCCTTGACGTAGACCTGCACGTCTTCTTTCAGGATGCGACCGTGCGGGCCGCTGGCGCC
This sequence comes from Pseudomonas sp. UME65, assembly GCF_014170225.1. Taxonomy (NCBI): domain Bacteria; kingdom Pseudomonadati; phylum Pseudomonadota; class Gammaproteobacteria; order Pseudomonadales; family Pseudomonadaceae; genus Pseudomonas; species Pseudomonas sp. UME65. Next base: position 461,946 of record NZ_LZZQ01000011.1, read on the forward strand.
GACAGCGCTCAGCTCGACGCCGAATTCACGGGCCAGTTGACGCACAGCCGGGCCAGCATGAACTTTCGCGCCTGGCTTGGCAGGTGCGGCGGCCGGGGCGGCAGCAGGTGCAGCGGCAGCCGGGGCAGCAGCGGCGGCTGGAGCCGGAGCGCTTGGCGCCGCAGCCGGAGCCGGGGCAGCAGCAGGCGCTGCGCCTTTGACTTTCAGCTTGAGGATCAGATCGCCGGTGCCGACTTCGTCGTCCAGTTTGATGGAAACGCTTTCCACCACGCCAGCGGCAGGCGATGGAATTTCCATGCTCGCCTTGTCGGATTCCAGGGTAATCAGCGACTGGTCGGCTTCAACGCTGTCGCCAGCCTTGACCAGCACTTCGATGATCTTGGCCTTGCCGGCCGAACCGATGTCCGGAACGTGGATGTCCTGAACACTGTCAGCCACTGGAGCAGCCGGGGCTGCTGCAGGAGCAGGCGCAGCGGCAGTGGCCGGAGCAGCAGCCTGGGCCGGAGCGGCAGCAGGAGCCGCAGCACCCGCCACTTCCAGGTCCAGGATCAGGTCGCCGGTGCCGACTTCGTCGTTGAGCTTGACGCTGATGGCCTTGACCACGCCAGCGGCAGGCGACGGGATTTCCATGCTTGCCTTGTCGGATTCCAGGGTGATCAGCGATTGATCAGCCTCGACCTTGTCGCCGACCTTGACCTGGATCTCGATGATCTGGGCCTTGCCCGACGAACCGATGTCCGGCACGTGCACTTGCTGAACCGAAGCGGCAGCAGGGGCTGCGGCTGGGGCTGGCGCTGCGGCAGGAGCAGCCGCCGGTTTGGCTTCAGCTTTTGCCGCAGGAGCAGCCGCCGGGGTCGCAGCAGCGGCGCCCTCGACTTCCAGCTCGAGCAGTTCGTCGCCTTCTTTCAGACGGTCGCCCAGCTTCACCTTGAGGCTCTTGATGACGCCGGCTTTCGGGGCCGGCACTTCCATGCTGGCCTTGTCCGATTCCAGGGTCAGGATGCTCTGGTCGGCTTCGATACGGTCGCCGACCTTCACAAACAGTTCGATTACTTCACCTTCACCGCTGCCGATGTCAGGTACGCGAATGAGTTCGCTCACAGAAAGTCTCCTCAGCAGTCCAGTGGGTTGCGTTTTTCCGGGTTGATACCGAACTTGGTGATGGCTTCAGCCACGACCTTAGGTTCGATGTCACCACGGTCAGCCAAGGCTTCCAGGGCTGCCAACACCACGAAATGACGGTCTACTTCGAAGAAGTGACGCAGTTTCTTGCGGCTGTCGCTGCGGCCGAAACCGTCGGTGCCCAGGACTTTGAACTCCTTGGATGGGACCCACTGGCGGATCTGTTCGGCGAACAGCTTCATGTAGTCGGTGGAGGCGATGACCGGACCCTTGCGGCCGTTCAGGCACTCTTCGACATAGCTCAGCTTCGGCTTCTGGCCAGGGTGCAGGCGGTTGCTGCGTTCCACGGCCAGGCCGTCGCGGCGCAGTTCGTTGAAGCTGGTCACGCTCCAGACGTCGGCAGCGACGTTGAACTCGTCACGCAGGATCTTCGCGGCTTCGCGAACTTCGCGCAGGATGGTGCCGGAGCCCATCAGTTGCACGTGGTGCGCGGCCTCGCGGGTGTCTTCTTCCAGCAGGTACATGCCCTTGATGATGCCTTCCTCGACACCGGCCGGCATGGCTGGCTGCTGGTAGGACTCGTTCATCACGGTGATGTAGTAGAAGACGTCCTGTTGCTCTTCGGTCATCTTCTTCATGCCGTCCTGGATGATCACCGCCAGCTCGTAGCCGTAGGTCGGATCAAAGGTGCGGCAGTTCGGGATGGTCCCGGCCAGCATGTGGCTGTGACCGTCTTCGTGCTGCAGGCCTTCCCCGTTGAGGGTGGTGCGCCCGGCAGTACCGCCGATCAGGAAGCCGCGGGTACGGCTGTCGCCGGCAGCCCAGGCCAGGTCGCCGATACGCTGGAAGCCGAACATCGAATAGAAGATGTAGAACGGCAGCATTGGCTGGTTGTGGCTGGAGTACGAAGTACCGGCAGCGATGAAGGAGCTCATGGCGCCCGCTTCGTTGATGCCTTCTTCGAGGATCTGGCCCTTCTTGTCTTCGCGGTAGAACATCACCTGGTCTTTATCGACTGGCTCGTAGAGCTGGCCGACGGAGGAGTAGATGCCCAACTGGCGGAACATGCCTTCCATACCGAAGGTACGGGCTTCGTCCGGGATGATCGGCACGATGCGCTGGCCGATTTCCTTGTCCTTGACCAGCTGCGCGAGGATCCGCACGAAGGCCATGGTGGTGGAGATTTCACGGTCGCCCGAGCCGTCGAGGATGGCCTTGAGGGTATCCAGTGGCGGAGTCGGGACGCTGAAGCTCTTGGCGCGACGCTGCGGCACGAAACCGCCCAGTGCGGCACGACGCTCGCTCAGGTAGCGGGCTTCGGCGCTGCCTTCTTCTGGCTTGAAGAACGGCAGGTTCTCGATGTCGTCGTCTTTCACCGGAATGTCGAAACGGTCGCGGAACAGCTTCAGGCTGTCGACGTCGACTTTCTTGGTGTTGTGCGCGGTGTTCTTCGCTTCGCCGGCGCCGGTGCCATAACCCTTGATGGTCTTGGCCAGGATGACGGTCGGCTGCTCTTTGTGGTTGACCGCCTCGTGGTAGGCCGCATAGACCTTGTACGGGTCGTGGCCGCCACGGTTGAGTTTCCAGATCTCGTCGTCGGACAGATCGGCAACCATCGCCTTGAGTTCAGGGGTATTGAAGAAGTGCTCACGGACGAACGCACCGTCCTTGGCCTTGTAGTTCTGGTACTCGCCGTCGATGACTTCGTCCATGCGGCGCTGCAGGATGCCGTCGACGTCCTTGGCCAGCAGTGGGTCCCAGAAACGGCCCCAGACCACCTTGTTGACGTTCCACTGGGCGCCACGGAACACGCCTTCGAGTTCCTGGATGATCTTGCCGTTGCCGCGAACCGGGCCGTCGAGGCGCTGCAGGTTGCAGTTGATGACGAAGATCAGGTTGTCCAGCTTCTCGCGGCCGGCCAGGGAGATCGCGCCCAGGGATTCCGGCTCGTCGCACTCGCCGTCGCCCATGAAGCACCAGACTTTCTGTTTGCCGGCAGGGATGAAGCCACGGGCTTCCAGGTACTTCATGAAGCGCGCCTGGTAGATCGCCTGGATCGGGCCCAGACCCATGGAAACGGTCGGGAACTGCCAGAAATCAGGCATCAGCCAAGGGTGCGGGTAGGACGACAGGCCATTGCCATCGACTTCCTGGCGGAAGTTGTTCATCTGGTCTTCGGTGATGCGGCCTTCCATGAACGCACGGGCGTAGACGCCAGGCGATGCGTGACCCTGGAAGTAGATCAGGTCGCCGCCGTGTTCGTCGGTCGGGGCCTGGAAGAAGTAGTTGAAGCCGATGTCATACAAGGTGGCGCTGGAGGCGAAGCTGGAGATGTGACCGCCCAGGTCAGAATCTTTCAGGTTCGTACGCATGACCATGGCCAACGCGTTCCAACGTACCAGCGAGCGAATGCGGCGTTCCATGAACAGGTCGCCAGGCATGCGTGCTTCGTGGGTGACGGGAATCGTGTTGCGGTACGGCGTGGTGATGGCGTAGGGCAGTTGCGAGCCGCTGCGGGTCGCGAGTTCGCCCATACGGGTCATCAGATAGTGAGCACGGTCTTCGCCTTCTTTGTCGAGAACCGATTCCAGGGCGTCCAGCCATTCCTGGGTTTCGACGGGATCGAGGTCTTGCATGGCTTGCTCCAGGGCGGAAAGGCTTCCAGAATCGGTTGCCTGAGTTTGCGACTGGCCTTTTGGGCAGACGATTATAAATTCTTGGATTGCCGGAGGTTGATCCAGCGGCGTGTAGTTTTACTACAAATCGTCGGCCATTTCAGCCTTTCGAATGTATATACGAGTAGTAAAACTACAGAAGAGCGGCTTGTGGCCTCCTGCTGCGTTGTGAGAATAATCGTTACTGTTGGTCGATGACTAACGGGAATAGGTAATAAATTAATGCCGGCTGCTAAAAAAAACCTATTTTCAGCTATTTCTAACTTTTGTTCGACAGTCCATCAGGCGGCCTGCCCGCGACATCCGTCCCCGCCCGCATTTTCCACGCCGATCAAGGATAGCCCATGAGCCTGCCCGCGCTTGCCCCCGTCCCCGCGATTCTCTTGCCATTGGTCAGCCGCGCAGAGCAGTCGTTGCGTGGCGCCGTCGCGGCCCTGGAAGGCGATCCCGGGTTGGCCGACTGGAGCGCCGAACGCTGGGCGGAGTTCGCCCGGGTGGGCGCCGCCAGCGACTTTGTCATTGAACAGAGCCTGCGTGACCCTTTGATGTTGCTGGAGCTGGTGCGCAGCGGCGAGCTGGACCGCCCATTCGCGCCTGGGGAGTTGTGCGCGCAAATCGCCGCCGCGGTGCAGGCGGCCGAGAGCGAGGATCAATTGGGGCGCGTGCTGCGGCGCCAGCGCACCCGTCAGCAGGTGCGGATCATCTGGCGCGACCTGACCCGCCAGGCGGATCTGGTGCAGACCTGCCGCGACCTTTCCGATCTGGCCGACGCCTGCATCGACCAGGCCTATCAATGGTTGTATCTGCGTCACACCCAGCAGTTCGGCGTGCCCACCGGCGGGCGTAGCGGCGAGCCGCAGCAGATGGTGATCCTCGGCATGGGCAAGCTGGGGGCGGTGGAACTCAACCTGTCGTCGGACATCGACCTGATCTTCGCCTACCCCGAAGGCGGCGAGACCGTCGGCGTCAAGCGGCCCCTGGATAATCAGGAGTTCTTCATTCGCCTCGGGCAGCGCCTGATCAAGGCTCTGGACCCGATGACCGTCGACGGGTTCGTGTTCCGCGTCGACATGCGCCTGCGGCCCTATGGTTCTGCCGGTGCCCTGGTGCTGAGCTTCAATGCGCTGGAGCAGTACTACCAGGATCAGGGGCGCGACTGGGAACGCTACGCCATGATCAAGGCCCGGGTGGTGGCAGGGGATCAGGCCGCCGGTGCGCAGTTGCTGGACATGCTGCGGCCTTTCGTCTATCGCCGTTACCTGGACTTTTCCGCCATCGAGGCGCTGCGCACCATGAAGCAGCTGATCCAGCAGGAAGTCCGGCGCAAGGGCATGGCCGACAATATCAAGCTGGGCTCGGGGGGGATCCGCGAGGTCGAGTTCATCGCCCAGGCTTTCCAGCTGATCCATGGCGGACGCGACCTGAGCCTGCAGCAGCGTCCTCTATTAAAGGTGCTGGGCACTCTGGAAGGGCAGGGCTACCTGCCGCCTGCCGTGATCAGCGAGCTGCGCGAAGGCTATGAGTTCCTGCGCTATACCGAGCACGCGATCCAGGCCATCGCCGATCGCCAGACGCAGATGCTTCCGGACAATCCCCAGGATCAGGCGCGGATCGCCTTCATGCTGGGCTTTGCCGACTGGAACGCCTTCCACGAACAGTTGATGCACTGGCGCGGCCGGGTAGATTGGCACTTCCGTCAGGTCATCGCCGACCCGGATGAGGATGAAGGCGCCGAAAGCGAAGTGGTGGTGGGTGGCGAATGGCTGCCGTTGTGGGAGGAAGCCCAGGACGAGGAGGCCGCCTGCCGCCAGTTGCAGGAGGGCGGCTTCGTCGATGCGCCCAAGGCCCTGCGTGCCCTGGCCGGTCTGCGGGGCAGCCCGCAGCTACGTGCCATGCAGCGCCTGGGACGCGAACGTCTGGATGCCTTTATTCCGCGGTTGCTGGCCCAGGCGGTGGAGCACGCCAATCCGGACCTGGTGCTGGAGCGAGTGCTGCCGCTGGTGGAAGCCGTGGCGCGGCGTTCGGCCTATCTGGTGCTGCTCACCGAGAACCCGGGGGCTCTACGTCGTCTGCTGACCTTGTGCGCCGCCAGCCCGTGGATCGCCGAGCAGATCACCCGCTTCCCCCTGCTGCTGGATGAACTGCTCAACGAAGGGCGCCTGTTCAAGCCGCCCCTGGCGCCGGAACTGGCTGCCGAGTTGCGCGAGCGCCTGACGCGCATTCCCGAGGATGACCTGGAGCAGCAGATGGAAGCCCTGCGCCACTTCAAGCTGGCCCACCGCCTGCGAGTGGCCGCCTCGGAGATCGCCGGCAGCCTGCCTTTAATGAAAGTCAGCGATTACCTGACCTGGCTCGCCGAAGCGATCCTGGAGCAGGTGCTGGCCCTGGCCTGGCGCCAGACGGTGTCCAAGCACGGTGCACCGCTGCGTACCGACGGCACCTTGTGCGACCCGGGCTTCATCATTGTCGGTTACGGCAAGGTCGGCGGCATCGAGCTGGGCCACGGTTCCGACCTGGACCTGGTGTTCATCCATGATGGCGACCCCCAGGCGGAAACCGACGGGCCCAAACCCATAGACGGTGCGCAGTTCTTCACCCGGCTGGGGCAGCGCATCATTCACCTGCTGACCACCCAGACCAACTCCGGCCAGCTCTATGAAGTGGATATGCGCCTGCGGCCTTCCGGCGCTTCGGGGTTGCTGGTGAGCTCCCTGGGGGCCTTTGCCCGCTATCAGGAAAACGAGGCCTGGACCTGGGAGCACCAGGCGCTGGTGCGGGCGCGGGTGCTGGTGGGCAGCCAGGATGTGGGCCAGGCCTTTGAAAAGGTCAGGGCCGCGGTGCTGGGGAAAAAACGCGACCTGCCCAAGCTGCGCCAGGAAGTCAGCGAGATGCGGGCCAAGATGCGCGACAACCTGGGCAGCCGCCTGACCGCCGCCGGAACCGCAGCCAATGCCTTCGAAGCCACGGCGCCGTTCGACCTCAAGCAGGACGCCGGAGGTATCGTCGATATCGAATTTATGGTGCAATACGCGGCCCTGGCGTGGTCCGAAGAGCACCCGTCACTGCTGCGCTATACCGATAACATCCGCATCCTGGAAGGTCTGGAGCAAGTCGGGCTGATGCCCGCGAGCGATGCCAGCCTGCTGCGCGAGGTCTACAAGGCCTACCGTTCCGCAGCTCACCGGCAGGCGTTGCAGAATGAGGCCGGAATCATTACCGGCGATCAATTTGTGACCGAGCGACGGGAAGTGTTACGAATTTGGCGCGAGCTGGGGCTAAGCTAAGCGGCCTGAGAAGGCCAACCATGTATTCGGCGGGCCTTGCCGGCTCGCCCAAACTGAACCGGCGGTGAAGGCCGCGGTGCTGGATTCTCGAGGCGGGGAGGCGTATGCCTCCCCGGTTCGTTTATGGAAACCACATGAATATTCTGATCGTTGGGCCCAGTTGGGTCGGTGACATGGTGATGGCGCAGACACTCTTCGAGTGCCTGAAACAGCGTCATCCACAATGCGAGATCGACGTGCTGGCCCCCGAGTGGAGCCGGCCGATCCTCGAACGCATGCCCCAGGTGCGTCGGGCCCTGAGCTTTCCCCTGGGCCATGGCGCCCTGGAACTGGCGACCCGCCGGCGGATCGGCAAGTCCCTGGCTGGCCAGTACGATCAGGCGATCCTGCTGCCCAACTCGCTGAAGTCGGCGCTGGTGCCGTTTTTTGCCGGCATTCCCAAGCGCACCGGCTGGCGCGGCGAGTTCCGCTACGGCCTGCTCAATGACGTGCGCAAGCTCGACAAGGAGCGCTACCCGCTGATGATCGAGCGCTTCATGGCCCTGGCCTATGAGCCGGGGGCCGAGCTGCCCAAGCCTTATCCGCGGCCGAGCCTGCAGATCGATCCGCAAAGCCGGGACGCGGCCCTGGCCAAGTTCGGCCTGAGCCTGGACCGCCCGGTGCTGGCGCTGTGCCCAGGGGCGGAGTTCGGCGAGGCCAAGCGCTGGCCGTCCGAGCATTACGCCCAGGTCGCCGAGGCCAAGATCCGCGAGGGCTGGCAGGTGTGGCTGTTCGGTTCGAAGAACGATCATGCCGTGGGTGAAGAGATTCGCGGGCGGCTGATTCCCGGCCTGCGCGAGGAATCGAGCAACCTCAGTGGCGAAACGTCCCTGGCCGAGGCCATCGATCTGCTGTCCTGCGCCGATTCGGTGGTGTCCAACGATTCCGGGTTGATGCACGTGGCTGCGGCGCTCAATCGCCCGCTGGTGGCGGTGTACGGCTCCACTTCGCCGGGCTTCACCCCGCCCCTGGCCGATCGGGTCGAGGTAGTACGGCTGGGGATCGAATGCAGCCCGTGCTTTGACCGCACCTGCCGCTTCGGCCATTACAACTGCCTGCGCCAGTTGTTGCCGCAGCCGGTGAATGAAGCCCTGCAGCGCTTGCAGGGCTCCCCGGTCGAGGTTCAATAAGTTGCGGGTACTGTTGATCAAGACATCCTCCCTGGGTGATGTGATCCATGCATTGCCGGCCCTTACCGATGCTGCGCGGGCGATCCCCGGGATCAAGTTCGACTGGGTGGTGGAAGAGGGCTTTGCCGAAATTCCCACCTGGCATCCGGCGGTGGGCAAGGTGATACCGGTGGCGATCCGTCGCTGGCGCAAGAACATCTGGCAGACCATCAAGAGTGGCGAGTGGCGGCGCTTCAAGCAGAGCGTGCGCTCGACCAAGTACGACCTGGTGATCGATGCCCAGGGCCTGCTCAAGAGTGCCTGGCTGACCCGTTACGTGCGTGCCCCGGTGGCTGGGCTGGACAAGAACTCGGCCCGCGAGCCTCTGGCTTCACGCTTCTATTCCCGGCGCCTGGCGGTGGCCCGTGGGCAGCACGCGGTGGAGCGCGTGCGCCAACTGTTCGCCGTGGCCTTGGGCTACGACCTGCCCCAGGGCCTGGGCGACTATGGCCTGAACGTCGAAAAACTCGTGGAGTTGCCGCGCAAGAAGCCTTTCGTGCTGTTCCTGCATGGCACCACCTGGGACACCAAGCACTGGCCCGAGGCCTACTGGCGCGAGCTGACCGAACGCATGGGCATGCTCGGCGTCGAGGTCAAGCTGCCCTGGGGCAACCCCGCGGAAAAGGCTCGAGCCGAGCGCATCGCCAGCGGCCTGAAAAACGCCACGGTGCTGCCGAAGCTGAACCTGGCCGGGGTTGCCAAGGTGCTGGCCGATGCCCAGGCCTGCGTGGCCGTGGACACCGGGCTGGGCCACCTCGCCGCGGCACTGGATGTACCGACCATCTCACTGTTCGGGCCGACCAACCCGGGGCTGACCGGCGCCTATGGCCGTGTGCAGATCCACCTGGGCAGCAACTTCCCGTGCGCACCGTGCCTGCAGAAGAAATGCACCTATCAGCCCACCGCTGTGGACCAGCAGCGTTATGACCTCAAACGCGAGTGGCCGCTGTGCTTCACTCGCCTGAATCCCGAGCGTGTCGCCAGCCGACTGAGCACCCTGTTACTGGCTGAGGAGCCGCGCTGATGCAATTGGCTTTTGTCCTTTATAAGTATTTCCCCTTCGGCGGCCTGCAGCGCGATTTCATGCGCATCGCCCTGGAGTGCCAGCGGCGCGGGCATCAGATCCGTGTCTACACCCTGATCTGGGAAGGCGATGTCCCTCCCGGTTTCGAAGTGCTGGTGGCGCCGGTCAAGGCGCTGTTCAACCATCGTCGCAATGAAAAGCTCAGCGCCTGGATGGAGGCCGACCTGGCCAAGCGCCCGGTGGACCGGCTGGTGGGTTTCAACAAGATGCCGGGGCTGGACGTGTACTACGCCGCCGATGGCTGTTTCGAGGACAAGGCACAGAACCTGCGGCACTCCCTGTACCGGCGCTGGGGCCGTTACCGGCACTTTGCCGAGTACGAGCGCGCGGTGTTTGCCAAGGACGCCAAGACCGAGATCCTGATGATCTCCGAGGTCCAGCAGCCGCTGTTCATCAAGCACTACGACACCCCGCTGGAGCGCTTCCATCTGCTGCCGCCGGGGATCGCCCAGGACCGCCGGGCACCGGCCAACGCCACCGAGATCCGGGCGGATTTTCGTCGCGAATTCAAGCTCAAGGATGACGACCTGCTGCTGGTGCAGATCGGTTCCGGGTTCAAGACCAAGGGTGTGGACCGCAGCCTCAAGGCCCTGGCGGCATTGCCCTCGGCGCTGAAAAAACGCACCCGGCTGTTTGTAATCGGCCAGGACGACCCCAAGGTATTCCAGGTGCAAAGTGCTGCGCTGGGGTTGAGCGACCAGGTGCAGTTCATGAAGGGCCGCAGCGATATCCTGCGGTTCCTGCTGGGCGCCGACCTGCTGATTCACCCGGCCTACAACGAAAACACCGGCACCGTATTGCTGGAGGCCCTGGTGGCCGGCCTGCCGGTGCTGGTCAGCGCGGTCTGCGGTTATGCCCATTACATTGCCGAGGCCCAGAGCGGCCTGGTGCTGGATGAGCCGCTGGAACAGGCGCAGCTCAATCAATACCTCACCACCATGTTGACCGACGACGCTGCACGCGCGACCTGGAGCCGAAATGGCCTGGCGTTCGCCGAGACGGCCGACCTTTACAGCATGCCGCAGCACGCTGCGGATGTGATTCTGGCGGAGCAACACCGATGAAGTTGATGCTTGCCGAACCCTTCAAGAGCCTCTGGGCCGGACGCGATGCGTTCGACGCTGTCGAGGGCCTGAAGGGCCAGGTCTACCGTGAGCTGGAAGCGCGCCGTACCTTGCGTACGGAAGTCGACGGCCGCGGTTATTTCGTGAAGATCCATCGTGGGATCGGCTGGGGCGAGATCGTCAAGAACCTGGTCACCGCCAAACTGCCGGTGCTCGGCGCCGGCCAGGAATGGCGCGCCCTGGAGCGCCTGCATCAGGTGGGCGTGCCCACCATGACCGCCGTGGCCTACGGCGAGCGTGGGGCCAATCCGGCAGACCAGCATTCGTTCATCGTCACCGAGGAGCTGGCGCCGACCGTCAGCCTCGAAGATTTCAGCATCGGCTGGGTCAAGCAGCCGCCGGCGCCTGCGCTCAAGCGCGCGCTGATCGCCGAGGTAGCGCGCATGACCGGCATGATGCATCGCGCCGGGGTCAACCACCGCGACTGCTATATCTGCCACTTCCTGCTGCACACCGATCGGCCTGTCACTCCCGAAGGGCTCAAGCTCTCGGTGATCGACCTGCACCGGGCCCAGACCCGGCCGAAGATCACTCAGCGCTGGCGCAACAAGGATCTGGCGGCGCTGTATTTCTCGGCCCTGGATATCGGCCTGACGCGCCGCGACAAGCTGCGCTTTCTCAAGGGCTACTTCCAGCAGCCGTTGCGGCAGATTCTGGCCGAGGAGGGCGCGCTGCTGGCCTGGCTCGAAGGCAAGGCGGAAAAGCTCTACGCCCGCAAGCAACGGTACGGAGATGCACTCTGATGGCGAGCTGGAACCTGGACCCGGCCTATCAGGCGTTGGCGGAGGATTTCGGCAGTCTGGAAGCGGTGTTTGCCCTGCAGGGCGAGCACCTGACCCGGGATCCGTTGTCCGAAGTCATCCGCGTCGAGCGTGGTGGCGTCAACTATTACGTCAAGCGCTATACCGGCGCCGGCAAGAATCTGCGGCGCTACCTGGGCAAGCCCCGGGTCAAGTTCGAGTGGCAGAACCTCAAGCGCTTCGCCAAATGGGGCATTCCCACCGCCGATGTGGTGGCCTGGGGCCTGGAGCGTCGCTGCCTGGCCTATTCCCGGGGGGCGATGATCACTCGGGAGCTGCCGCGTACCGAGGATCTCTCGGTGCTGGCCGAACGCAACGACCCGCGTCTGCAGGACCGTCGTTGGGTGGATGGCGTCAGCCGTCAGTTGGCCGCTTACACCCGGGTCATGCATGACCACCGCTTTACCCACAATGATTTGAAGTGGCGCAACCTGCTGGTCGACGACCAGGACCGGTTGTACCTGATCGATTGCCCGAACGGCGATTTCTGGCGTGGTTTCTGGCTCAAGTACCGGATCACCAAGGACCTGGCCTGTCTGGATAAGGTGGCCAAATACCATCTGTCGGCCACCCAGCGCCTGCGTTTCTACCTGCAATACCGTCAGCGTGATCACTTGAGTGCCGCCGACAAGGAGCGTATTCGCCACGTGGTGAGATTTTTCGAGGGGCGTGAATGACTGATTTTCTGGCGTCCGAGGAGCGTGCGCTGCTGGAGCGCAATGGCCTCGGCACTTTCGACCAGCTGTGGGCCACCCAATTGGAAGCGGTGGATGAACCCAATACCGGTCGTGGCGGCAGCAGCAGTGTGTTTCGCCTGGATGTGGAAGGGCAGGGGTTCTACCTCAAGCGCCAGACCAACTACCTGACCCGGACCCTGCACCGGCCCTTTGGCGAGCCGAGTTTCGCCCGTGAATTTCGCAATATCCGCCGCTACCAGCAGTTGGGCATTCCGGCCTTGCAAGCGGTGTTCTTCGGTATGCGCAAGGTCGATGGCGAGTCCCGGGCGATCCTGTTGACCCGGGCCCTGGATGGCTGGGATGACCTGGATGCGCTGCTGTTGCAGTGGGACCGGCTCAGCGAGCATCAGCGGCAGGCGGTGCTCCAGGCTTGCGGGCAACTGGCCCGGCAGCTGCACGGCTTGCGCCAGGTGCATGGCTGTTTCTATCCCAAGCATATTTTCCTGCGGGCCGAGGGCGATGGGTATCAGGCGCAGTTGATCGACCTGGAAAAGACCCGGCCCCTGCTGTTTGGCCAGCGTGATCGGGTCAAGGATCTGGAGCCCTTGCTACGCCGGGCTGCGGTGTGGAGCGGCGATGAGGTGCGCAGCCTGCTGGCGGCCTATGTGGGCCAGCCTCGGGACAGCTCCCTGGTGGATGCCTGGGTGGCGCGGCTCAGTGCTCGGCGCAGCCACAAGGGGGCACGCTGATGCGTCTGTCCGAACTGAAGAACAGCGGGCGCAGCCCGACGCTGCCCTTGAGCCTTGAGTTGGCGGACGCCGCCGGCCCGGCACAGTTGCAGTTGCTGAGCCTGCTGCGGGTGCTGCCGGGGCAGCGTTACGTGGGGGCCGGGGTCTGGCGCGGGCGTCCGGTGCTGGCCAAGCTGCTGGTGGGCTCCAAGGCCGCTCGGCATTTCCAGCGAGAATTGCAGGGTGTGCGCCTGCTGGCAGGACAAGGGCTGACGACGCCCTTGCTGCTGGCGGACGGTTTGCAGGAAGGCGAGGGCGGCTGGCTGCTGTTCGAGTTACTGCAGGGCGCACAAAGCCTGGGCGACGCCTGGAAGCAGGTGGAAGCTCTGCCAGTGCTGGCCGACGAGCAGGCTGAGGTACTGGCCGAGGCCCTCGGGGCTATCGGCCAGTTGCACGCCAAGGGCCTGTGGCAATCGGACCTGCACCTGGACAATCTGCTGCGCCACGACAACCGGCTGTATTTGATCGATGGGGCGGGGATCTGTGTCGAAGAGGCGGGCAAGCCCCTGTCCCGGCAGAAGGTCCTGGAGAACCTCGGGGTATTCTTCGCCCAGTTGCCCAAGAGCCTGGAGCCGTTCACCGAAGAGTTGCTGGTGCACTACCTGTTGAGCAACGCCGAGCATGCCTTGCCCCTGGAAGCCCTGCAGAAGCAGGTGAACAAGGTCCGGGGCTGGCGCCTGCGGGACTTTCTCAACAAGGTCGGCCGCGAGTGCACGCTGTTCAGCGTGCAGCGCGGCCCGTTCGCCTTGCGCGCGATCCGCCGTGAGGAAGAGGCGGCGATGCTGCCGGTGCTGGAGCAGGCCGACGCCCTGCTGGATCAGGGCCATCTGTACAAGACCGGTGGCGCGGCCAGTGTGGGGCGGGTCGAGGTTGCGGGCCGGCCGCTGGTGATCAAGCGCTACAACATCAAGGGCTTTGCTCACTGGCTCAAGCGCTTTTGGCGCCCGAGCCGGGCCTGGCATTCCTGGCGCGAAGGCAATCGCCTGGCGTTCCTGGGCATTGCCACGCCCAAGCCTCTGGCCTTGCTGGAGCGGCGTTTCCTGTGGCTGCGGCGCAGCGCCTACCTGGTGACCGAGCATCTGCCAGGGCCGGACATCATCGAGCGCTTTGCACCCTTCGTGGACAGCGGGCAAGCCCCGGAGCCGGAATTGCTGGCGCTGGACCAGCTGTTTGCCGAGCTGATCAAGGAGCGCATCAGCCATGGTGACTTCAAGGGCCACAACCTGTTCTGGCAAGAGGGTCGCTGGGCGCTGATAGACCTCGACTCCATGTGCCAGCACTCCAGCCTGAGCAGCTTTGCCCCGGCTTATGCCCGTGATCGCGCGCGATTCATGCGCAATTGGCCACAAGACAGCAATTTGTATCAAGTGATTGACCAGCGCCTGCCCAAGACGGCCCAGGGCACCGAGGCCTGACCTGCGACCCATGGCCGCTGCCTGCGCCGCGGCCACGGCGCGCGGCGGGTGCCAACCCAGGCTTGGCGCTCGCCGCTAGAGGCTTGCACCTGCTTTTACGTTATAATCCCGCCCTTTCGTTGTTTCTCGCCCCTTGCGAGCACACTTCATTTTCAAGGCGCATCGCGCCCGCATGCAGACTAAACGAGGCTAGACCCCTGTGGCATTGACGATTCTTGGCCTGTCCGGCGCCCTTAGCCATGATCCTTCAGCGGCCCTGTATATCGACGGCAAGCTGATTGCCGCCGCTGAAGAAGAGCGTTTCGTGCGCGACAAACATGCAAAGAACCGCATGCCCTACGAGTCGGCGAAATTCTGCCTGGAGCAGGCCGGGATCAAGCCTTCCGACGTTGACGTAGTCGCGATTCCGTTTGCCCCGATCAGCCTCTTCGGCAAGGCTCGCTGGCACTACGCCAAGCGCTACTGGTACGCCCCGGACCGCGCCCTGGACGCGATCCTGATGGGTAACCGTCGCTACAAGCGCTACCGCAATAAGATCGTCTGGTGCCTGGAGCAACTGGGCTTCGACCCGAAAAAGGTCAAGATCGAGCCGGTGGAGCACCACCTGGCCCACGCCTCCAGTGCCTACCACTGCTCGGGCTTCAAGGAGAAGACCGCGATCCTCGGGATCGACGGCAAGGGTGAGTACGCCACCACCTTCTTCGGCTACGGCGAAAACGGCAAGATCCACAAGATCAAGGAATTCTTCGACCCGGACTCCCTGGGCGGCCTCTATGGCGCGATCACCGAGTTCCTCGGCTTCGAGATGCTCGACGGCGAGTTCAAGGTCATGGGCATGGCGCCGTACGGCGATGCCAGCAAATACGATTTCTCGCGCCTGGCCAGTTTTGAAAACGGCGAGCTGGTGATCAACACCGATTACGCCAACGTCATCGGCCTGCGTCGCTACAAAGAGAAGGGCAAGGGTTTCTACTTCTCGCCAAAACTCATCGAGTGGCTGGGTCCCAAGCGCGAAGGCGACATCGCCGACGAGCCGTACATCCACTACGCGGCGAGCATGCAGGCGCTGTTCGAGAAGCTGGCCCTGCAGATGATCGACCATTACCTGGGCGACATCCTCAAGGAAACCGGCAAGCTGGCCTTCGCCGGCGGCTGTGCGCTGAACGTCAAGCTGAACCAGAAGATCATTGCCCGTCCCGAGGTCAAGGAGCTGTTCGTGCAGCCGGCTTCCGGCGACGCCGGTACCGCCGTTGGTGCGGCGGCTTACGTTTCCCATGCCCGTGGGGTGCCGGTAGAGAAGATGGAGCATGTCTATCTCGGCCCGTCCTACAGCAACGAAGACGTGATCGCGGCCTGTGCCCGCCACCCGAACAAGCCAGCCTGGCGGCAGATCGACAACACCCCGGAGCGTATCGCCAAGATCATGGTGGATGGCAACCCGGTGGCCTGGTTCCAGGGCCGCATGGAGTTCGGTCCGCGTGCCCTGGGCGGCCGTTCGATCATCGGTTGCCCGAGCGCCACTGGCGTGGCCGACCGGATCAACGAACAGATCAAGTTCCGCGAGCGCTGGAGGCCTTTCTGCCCGTCGATGCTCGACACCGTCGGCCCGCAGATGATCAAGGTCGATCACCCGGCGCCGTTCATGACCTTCACCTTCGAAGTGGCTGAAGAGTGGAAGACCCGGGTGCCGGAAGTGGTCCACGAGGACGGCACGTCCCGGGCCCAGGTGCTCAAGCGCGAATACAACCCGCGCTACTACGACATGATGAAGGCCCTGGAAGTACTGACCGGCAACGGCGTGTCGCTGAACACCTCGTTGAACCGCCGTGGCGAACCGATGATCTGTTCGCCTACCGATGCCCTGAACATGTTCTACGGGTCCGACCTGCAGTACCTGATCATGGAAGACATTCTGGTGGTCAAAGACGGCGTGGACCCTTATGACACGCTCGGCTGAACGCCATGTGCTGCAGTTCTGCCACGGCTATGACGGGCCGTTCCTGGACTGTGCCCGGCAATACGCCAACCTGTTCGCGGGCAGCGGCTATCGAGTGACCACGGTGTTTCTCACCGGGGCCGCCGATGCCGATGTCGCCGCGGGCTGCGCGTCTGATGAAGTGCTGTTCATGGAATACAGCTCCAAGGCCATCCGCGGCCTGAAGCTGGGCGCCATCCGCGACCTGCGCAAGATCGCCGCGTCACGCAATTTCAGCTTCTGCATCGCTCACCGCTTCAAGCCGATCTATATCGCCTTGCTCGGTACCGGCTTGCCGGTGATCGGTGTCCATCATGCGTTTTCCGATTACAAGCGCGGCAGCCGCAAGCTCTTCGCCCAACTGTTCCGTAAGCGTCTGAGCCTGCTCGGGGTGTCCGATGCGGTGCGTGACGACATGCGTGCCTGCCTACCGAAATGGCCGGCGCAGCGCATTCAGACCCTGTACAACCGTATCGACCTTGAGGCACTGCAGGCCGAGCAACTGAGCGCTGCCCAGGCGCGCAGCGAGCTGGGCCTGTCCGCCGATGCCTGGATTGTCGGCAACGTCGGGCGCCTGCATCCGGACAAGGACCAGGCCACCTTGCTGCGTGGCTTTGCCGCGGCTTTGCCGCAATTGCCGCCGCACAGCCAACTGGCGATTCTCGGAACCGGGCGTCTGGAAAAAGACCTGAAGTCCCTGGCCCGCGAGCTGGGGATTGCCGATCGCGTGCTGTTCCTCGGGCAGGTGCCTCAGGCCCGACGCTATTTCCGCGCCTTCGATGTGTTTGCCTTGAGCTCCGACCACGAGCCTTTTGGCATGGTCCTGCTGGAGGCCATGGCCGCCGGCGTGCCGCTGCTGGCCACCGCCTGTGGCGGTGCCCGGGAAGTGGTCGAGGGGGTGGGCATCCTCTTCCCCCTGGGCGACGTTGAACATATGGCCCAGGGGCTTCAGCATCTGGCCGCGATGGACGATCACCAGCGCCGGGTCTGTGCCGAGCTGATGCTCGATCGCCTGCGTGAGCGCTTCTCCGACCGTGCTGTACGCGACGTATTCTGGCGTTTGCCGCAAGTCACCGATCTGACCGCGAGGGGCTGATGCTCAATCGATTTCAAGGCTGGCGCGAACGTGGCTGGTCAGTCATTGACGCATCGACCTACGCCGATGCCTGGCAGCGGTTCGGTGGCAGTGTGGCAACCCATCCCCTGGTGGTGGAGCAGTTGGCGGACCTGGCGCAGATCCCGGTGCGCTACCTGGCCTGGGAGCGCAACGGCCAATTGCAGGCGGCCATTGCCACCTGGGGGCGCGACCTGGCGCTGTCCAAGGACGTGCTCAAGCGGGCCGGCAAGAAGGGCCTGTTCGATATCGGCAATGCCGAGCTGATCCTGCCCGCCGCTGCCGATGCTCAGGCGGTGTTGCGTCATCGTGGGCGTTACCTGTCCGCATTGAACGAGGGGCGCCTGACCGGCCTCAAGCCCCAGGCCGAACAGCTGGCCATGGCCAGGACGCCGGAAGAGCTGTCGAAGAAGTTTCGTTACAACCAGCGTCGTGAGCTGCGCCTGCTGGAAGAGGCGGGCGGGGTTGTACGCCCGGTCAGTGATTTCAGCAGCCCCGAGCTGGCGGCAATCTACTGCGACTTGTTCCAGCGCCGCTGGGGCTTTGCCGCCACCGGTGCCGAGCGTATGGCCGAGGTGCTGGAGCGCCTGCGCGAGCTGCTGATCGGTTCGGTGATCTTCCTCAACGACGCGCCGATTGCCGTGCAACTTATCTACCGGGTCGAAGCGCCGGAGTGGATCAGCGTCGAGTACGTGAACGGTGGGGTAGACCCGGAGACTCGTGAGTTCAGCCCTGGCAGCGTGCTGAGTTTTCTCAACACCCAGAGTGCCTGGGAACAGGCCCGTGCCCTGAACAAGCCACTGCGTTTCTCCTTCGGTCGTGCCGACCGTGAATACAAGGACCGTTGGTGCAATCCTGTGCCGGTTTTCCAGGTGTGAGTCAGCCCATGAGTCGCAAACAACAACTGCTCAAGCGTCACCGGCGCAATAAACGAATCGCTCTGTTGATCGGGCTGGTGCTGCTATTGGTGGTCGGCATCCTGGTGGCCTGGTGGGTGCCGGTATTGCTGGCGGTATTGGCCTGGCTGGCCCATGAAGCCTGGTTTGCCGATCATCTGTTCTATTCGCCCAAGGATGATTACTGCTACGACTTCGGCAGCGATGCCCAGCAGGCCGCTGTGCGCCTTGAAGCGGGGCGCCTGTTGCTGGAGGCGCCGCTGGCGCTGGCCGGGGATGAAACCCTGGTTCTGGGCGTGCACGTCAAGAGCTCGTGGCTGGGACGTTTTCTCGACCCGGCTGTTGAGGTGTCGGGCGGTCCGCTTGCCGATCGTCAGGTGTTCGAGCGCGGGGTCAATGGCCTGCGCTACCTCAACCTCAGCGGCCTGGCCAGTTCCCTGGTCAGTGGCGAGCTGAGGTTGCGCGGGCGCTTCTGTCGGCTCCGCATCCAGCCGCAACTGATGTCCTGGCGGGATCCCGACTACCGGCGCCAGAGGGTGATGGTGATCGCTCCCCATGCCGACGATGCCGAGTTGGCAGCCTTCGGTCTGTACAGCCAGGCCGACGAGGCCTGGATCGTGACCCTCACCGCAGGCGAAATCGAGGCTGAGCATTACCAGGCCATGGGCATGAACCCGGCAGAGGCGGCGCGGATCAAGGGGCGCTTACGGGCCTGGGACAGTATTACTGTGCCGCGCTGGGCCGGGGTGCCTGAATCCCATTGCGTGCAGTTGGGCTATTTCTGCCTGCAGCTGCCTGCCATGCAGGCCTCCCCTGAACAGCCGGTGGCTTCTCGCGAGGCGCAACTGAGCGATATCCGCTTGTTCCGCCAGTTCAATCCATTTCCGCTGCCCGCCGACCAGGACGGGTTGCCGACCTGGAACAATCTCCTGGCCGACCTGCGTGAGCTGCTGCTCAAGGCGCGCCCTGAAGTGATAGTGCTGCCGCACCCGACGCTGGACCCTCATCCCGACCACATCTGTGCTCGCGAGGCGGTCATGCAAGCCCTGGAAGGGCTGGCCTGGCAGCCGACCACTATCCTTGGCTACGCCAATCACCTGCATGACAACGACCGCTGGCCCATGGGGGATTCGGGCGCAGGCATTGCGTTGCCGCCGGTGTTCGAGTCGACGGCGGTGTTGCGTCCCTGGTGCTTGTCACTGTCCCAGGGCGAGCAGTATGACAAGGCCATGGCCTTGGGCATGATGCATGACCTGCAACCGAAAATGCCGTTCAAGCGACGCCTGCGCAGGTCGATACAATGGCTTATGGCCAGTAGGATGCCTTCAGCACTTGGGGAGAATGAGTTCTTTCGCAAGGCGGTCAGACGCCACGAGCTGTTCTGGCTATTGCAACAGCGATAAACCGACATAACCATGGGGCGTTTTGTAGCCCCAATCCGACAGTGAGTCCTTTGTGATCAATCCTCGCCCGCGAATCTTGTTTCTCATGCCCTACTTCGGGCGTTGGCCATTCTGGATGCCGTTTTTTCTCGAAAGCTGCCGCCGGAATCCGGATATCGACTGGCTCTTTTTCAGCGACTGCGGGACCCCGGACAATCTGCCGCCGAACGTCAAGCTAGAAAGCATGAGCTTTGCTGAGTACTGCGCTTTGGTATCCCGGCGCCTGGAGATCGACTTTGCGCCCAATGCTGCCTACAAACTCTGTGATATCAGGCCGGCAATGGGGTACATCCATATTGATCGTCTGGAGGGCTACGACTTCTGGGCCTTCGGCGATATCGACCTGGTCTACGGTGACCTGCGGGCCTATTTCACTGCGGATCGCCTGGCGGGGTATGACCTGTTCTCCACCCATGAACGGCGTGTCGCCGGGCACTTGTGCCTGATACGCAATACTGCGCGCAAGCTTGAGTTGTTCAGGCAGATCAAGGATTGGCAGACGCGCTTTACCGACCAGCAGCATCACGCACTGGATGAAGGGGCGTTCAGTCGGATTTTCCTCTGGCGCAAGAATTTTCCTGAGCCGCTGTTCAAGCTGGTGGGCAAGTTCAATCCATGGCGCCGCCGCAGTGAGTTCACCGAGGCCTTCAGCACGCCGGGCGGAGTCATCAAGTGGCATGACGGCAGCCGTGATTTTCCGACGCGCTGGTACTGGAAGGATGGGCATCTGACCAATGACCGCGACGGCGACCGCAGTTTCCCGTATTTCCACTTTGTGTGCTGGAAGCGCAATGAGTG
The DNA here is from genome assembly GCF_014170225.1 of Pseudomonas sp. UME65. Lineage (NCBI taxonomy): Bacteria > Pseudomonadati > Pseudomonadota > Gammaproteobacteria > Pseudomonadales > Pseudomonadaceae > Pseudomonas > Pseudomonas sp. UME65. The sequence goes on from NZ_LZZQ01000011.1 coordinate 482,348, forward strand.
GTCGCAGTTGCCAGAGCCTGATGCGCAGTCGGTTCGGGCCCTGGCCAGCGAGCCGTCCTGGATCATCGATGCCACAGGTTTTCACCGGGGATAGTTATGAGTCAGCGCTTCAAGGTCCTGCAGTTGCAGCCGGACTACAACGTCAAATCCCACGACTTCGCCGATCTCGCCGAGCAGATCGTCAAGGCCTTGCCGGCTGAGCGTTACGAAGTCACCGCAGCGTTCCTGCGGGGGCGCCCCGGGCCGAACGATCCGGTGAGTCGCGCCGCGCATTCGGTGTATTTCGAGTTTTCCGACAAATCCCTCAAGGGCATGCGCCTGCGGGCCATGTGGCGGCTGTATCAGTTCTGCCGCAAGGAACAGTTCGATGTGGTGATCTGCAATCGCTTCAAGCCGGTGAACATGATGCTGACCCTCAACCGCTGGTTGAAGGTGCCGTTGTGCATCGGAATTTCCCACGGTTTTGGTGAGTACGACCGGCTTTACCGGCGCCGCCAGACCCAGCGTCTGATCGATCGGCATTGGCGCTTTGTCGGTGTGTCCCCGGCCGTCAAGCAGTACCTGCTCGATTGCCAATGCGGTTTCACCGACCAGAACACCTGGGCGATCACCAACGCCATCGACATTGAACAGGCAGAGGCCTTGCAGCATTCCCGCGAGCGCTCCCGAGAGTTGCTGGGGCTGGCCCCCGATGTGCGGCTGATTGGTGCCTTGGGCCGCCTGGTGCCGGTCAAGGGTCATACCTATCTGCTGCAGGCCTTTGCTCAACTCAAGGACAAGTACCCGAAAACTCAGTTGGCAATCATTGGTGCCGGTCGCGAGGAAGCCAATCTGCGTGCTGAAATCGAGCGCCTGGGGCTGCAGGGCCGGGCTCACCTGCTGGGGTTCAAGGAGAACGCCCTGCAATACGTGCGGGCCTTCGATATCTGGACCATGCCATCGCTGGCCGAGGGGCTGGGCCTGGCCTTGCTTGAAGGCATGAGCGGACAGTTGCCGGTGATTGCCTCGAACGTGCCGGCCATGCTGCCCCTGATCGAGGGGGCTGGCGGCCTGGCCGTGGAGCCGGCCAATGTATCGGCGCTGGTCACCGCGCTGGATGCCTATCTCGGGCTGTCCGACGAGGAACTGGCCGCCAAGGGCCAGCAGGCCTATGCCTATCTGCAGAAAGAACACGATATCGAGGTGTTCCGCGAGGAGTACCGGCAATTGATCGACTCCGGCTTGAGTCAAGCGGGCAAGAGGCAGTAATGGCAGACCAGCAACCTGTGGTGACGGTGATTATCGCCTCCTACAACCACGCGCCCTACATTGAGCAAAGCATTCTCAGTGTGCTCAACCAGACCTATCCGAACATCGAGCTGCTGGTGGTGGATGACGGTTCCAGCGATGACAGTGTCGAGCGTATCCGGCGCCTGCAGGAGCAGCATGGCTTCGACTTCCGGGTCCAGCAGAATCAGGGCCTGACCAACACTCTCAATGGTGCCATTGCACGGTCCAGGGGCAGCCTGATCGTGCCTTTCGGCTCCGACGACATCATGCTGCCCGAGCGCATTGCGACTCAGGTGGCCTACATGGATGGCAAGCCTGAGGTGGGGATCTGCGCGGGCAATATCGAGCTGATCGACAGCGACGGCAACCTGTTTCCCGAGAAGCGCCAGCGCCGTGACGTGCCGTTCCGGCGCCTGGACTTCGACGACATGTTCCTTGAGCGCAAGCCCTATCCACCGGCTCCGACCCTGATGATTCGTCGTGAGGCCCTGGAAAAGGTCGGCGGTTTCGATCCGAATATCCGCCTTGAAGACCTGCTGATCGAGCTGAAGATCACCCGGGCCGGCTATTTCATCGATGGCTTGAACGTGTTGATGGCGCGGTATCGCAAGCACGCCACCAACTCCTACAAGAACCACAGGTTCATGATCGACAACATCCTGCGTTCCTACGCCCTGTTCAGCGACCACCCGCTGTATGACGAGGTGCGCTACAAGTTCCTCAGTTCGATGTTCCTCAAAGTCTCCAATCGGGATCGCAAACTGGCACGCGAGCTGCTGGCACAGATTCCGTTCAAGGCCTGGAACAAGAAAACCTGGCGTGGATTGGGCCGCCTTTATTTTTCTCCACTGGAAAAAGACTGAAGAGACGCCGGAGCATGGGCTGGATTCAACGTTTTCTGGAGAAGCGCGCCAAGCGTGCGATCCGCAAGTTGCCGAAAATCGAGCGCGGCGTGGTGCGTTTCCAGCAGAGATATCCAGGTTACAGCATCGGGCGTGGCAGCTATGGCTTGCCCGAGGTGCATGACTGGCAGGAGGGCTCGACCCTGAGCATCGGGGCGTACTGTTCGATTGCCGAAGGGGTGCAGATATTCCTCGGTGGCCACCACCGAGCGGATTGGGTCACCACTTATCCCTTCCCGGCCATGCTGCCTCAGGCCGCGCACATCAGTGGCTACGCCGGGACCAATGGCGATGTCCGGGTGGGCAGTGATGTGTGGCTGTGTTCCAACAGCACGCTGTTATCCGGTGTGACCATTGGTCATGGTGCGATTGTCGCGGCGGGGGCGCTGGTCACCAAGGACGTCGAGCCTTATGCGGTGGTCGGTGGCAACCCGGCGCGTTTCCTGCGCTGGCGCTTTCCCGAGGAGCAGCGCCAGCAACTCTTGCAGAGTGCCTGGTGGGACTGGCCGGAGGCTGAGTTGCACGGGTTGGCCGACAAGCTCTGCAGCGATGATATTGACGGCTTCCTGGCCTACGCCCGGCAGCGCTCAGCCTGACCGCTCGCTGTTTAATCCCTTCCGAACCTGTTCCAGGCAGCTCTGTGTAGCTGTCATGGAACAGGTGCGTGCGCAGGGATCAGCGAGCCACCTGGTGCAGGTCATTCGCCGGTAGCTGCTTCAACAGTCCGGTGGCCAGGGGCATCGAGGTGCCCAGTGCGTAACCGGCCTGCAGTGCGTCCAGGTGCTCCAGGAACAGCCAGCCACAATCCTCGGCATAGCGCTGCATATGGCGCACATTGCGTTGGCGCAGCGATTTTCTCAGTGATGAGGGGTAGACCCGCAGGTCTGCAAGATCGATCAGCCCGAACTCGCCATTTTCCAGTACCAGCACATTGGCCAGGTGCAGTGAGCGGAAATACACCCCTTGCTCATGCAGATTGGCCATGAAGGCGCCAAAGCGCTTGATCAACTTGGAACGCTCGTCGCCAGAGCTGGCTAATTGCAGGCTCTGGCGCAGAGTCTGGCCGGGTAGCGGTTGGTAGCGGACGGCGTTGCTGCCGTCGGCAAGACGATACAGTCCGAGGATTTTCGGGGTGGTGATGCCCAGCTCGCGCAGTTGCTCGCTATTGGTGGCAAACCGCGCGGAGTAGGGGTTGAACCCTCCGGAGGTGTACCAGCGGCGAGGGCGAAACAGCTTGAGGAAGCTGCCGTCGTCAAGACGCAGGACCTTGGGGCCCAGGCCGTCGGCTTCGATAACCCGGGCATTGGCCATCAGCTTGTCGGCGTCGGCCTGGGTGAGCGACTCGACCCTGTGGCTGGGTGAGCGTCGCGCACGTTGGCTGATACACAGGGCAGCGATCAGGGCCAGGGGAATCCACAGCAGGAACCAGTGCTCTTTGGGGCGAGAGAGAATCCCGCCGCCTTCGGTCAGGCCTGCGCCAATGCCGAACATCAGCCAGGTCGAGGCCAGGATCAGTAGTGGTTCGGCCCGCAGTTGCCAGCTTTTGAACAGGGCCCAGGCCTGCATGAACAGCCACGGCAGAAGGCCGATGATGCCCACATAGTAGAGCACGCCCAGGGCGAAGTTATGGGGCTCTTGCAGCAGGAAACCGATGCCGGGGTCCAGGGACAGACTGGCGTTGTAGCCGTGGCCGATCCATGGGTGGTTGGCAATCTGTTCCAGGGCCAGGCGCCAGAGATCGAAACGCGAAGAGCTGCCCCGTTCCAGAAGCATCTGCGAGAACAGCGCAACGACGGCTATACCGCCTGCCAGCATGCCGCCCAGCAGCATCAGCGAACGACGGTTCCAACTAATGAAGCTCAGCCACAGTGCCGCCAGGGTCAATGCCACCAGAGGCGTTCTGGAGCCCGTGGCGATCAGCGCGGCGACCATGATGACCAACGCCGGAACGCTCAGCCAGAGTATCTGGTAACGACGGCAGTTCATGCTCAGGCACAGCCAGTAGACACAGAAGAACCCAAAGACATGGGAGCTCAGCAATGGGTTGTCAAAGGCGCCCGCACCGATCATGCGCAGTTCGGGGGTGTGGTATCGAACGAAGACGTACAGGTTGAAGATCGAGGCGATGAGAGCAACGATCGCAGCACAAAAGACCAGCGGCTGTAGCACCTCGCCGCGGTAGCGAACCAGTAGCATGCAGCCGGCGAACAGCATCAGGGTGTGCAGAGGCGTCTTGATTTCCCCCAGCACGCTGTCCACCAGAGGGCTCCAGGCCAGGCTGACAATGGCCCAGGTGCAGAACAGCAGCATGGCGATGAAGACAGGTTCGCGCAGAAGGCTTTTCAGTTCACTGGGGCGAGTACACAGGGCAATAAGCGTCGGGATGCTGAACAGTCCGTAGTACAGCTTGTGCAATCCACTGCGCCCCGGCAGGAAGAACATCGCACAGAGAAGCAGTAGATAACCGATCGGCAGAATCCACAGGCAAATGAAATCGAATACTCGATTGGCCGTGTTGTGAAGGGCATTGGGTTGCATGCTTGAACGTTCATCCCGGAAGTTAAGCTGGCAATCATAACGACTTATGGCTGGCGATGTCGTTGGTCAGCTGAACAATCTCGGGCCTATGGGAGTGCCAGTACCGCGAACAAGCTGTGCTAAAGTCAGCCTCCTTTTTGACGACATTCGCGTGATATGACCGACTCCAGTCCTGACGCAAGCCCCTCGAGCTTGAAAATCTACTTCCGTCTGCTCGGCTATGTGCGGCCCTATATTGGTCTGTTTCTCATCAGCATCGTCGGGTTCCTGATCTTCGCTTCGACTCAGCCCATGCTCGGCTACATCCTCAAGTATTTCGTCGACGGCCTGTCCAACCCTCAGGCGGTGCTGTTTCCCGGTGTGCCTTATCTGCGCGACATGCAGTTGCTCCAAGCGGTGCCGCTGCTGATCGTGCTGATCGCTGCCTGGCAAGGCCTGGGCTCCTACCTGGGCAACTACTTCCTGGCCAAGGTATCCCTGGGGCTGGTGCACGATTTGCGGGTGCAACTGTTCAACAACCTGTTGACCCTGCCCAACCGTTACTTCGACAAGCACAACTCCGGGCACCTGATCTCGCGTATCACCTTCAACGTGACCATGGTCACGGGGGCGGCGACGGACGCGATCAAGGTGGTGATCCGCGAAGGCATGACCGTGATCTTCCTGTTCGCCTCGCTGTTGTGGATGAACTGGCGCCTGACCCTGGTGATGATCGCCATCCTGCCGCTGATCGCGGTCATGGTCCGCACCGCCAGCAAGAAATTCCGCAAGCAGAGCAAGAAGATCCAGGTGGCCATGGGTGATGTGACCCATGTTGCCTCGGAAACCATCCAGGGCTATCGCGTGGTTCGCAGCTTTGGCGGCGAGACCTATGAGCAGCAGCGTTTTCTTGCTGCCAGCCAGGGCAACACCGACAAGCAACTGCGCATGACCCGTACCGGCGCCATCTACACCCCACTGTTGCAACTGGTGATCTACAGCGCCATGGCGGTGCTGATGTTCCTGGTGCTGTATCTGCGCGGTGATGCTTCTGCCGGTGAAATGGTGGCCTATATCACCATGGCCGGTCTGCTGCCCAAGCCGATCCGCCAACTGTCCGAAGTCAGCTCAACGATCCAGAAAGGCGTGGCGGGTGCGGAGAGCATCTTCGAGCAGTTGGACGTCGAGCCCGAGGTCGATCGCGGCACCGTCGAGCGCGCCAGCATCAATGGGCACCTGGAGGTGCGCAACCTGAGTTTCACCTACCCGGGAACCGAACGGCAGGTGCTCGATGACATCAGCTTCAGTATCGAGCCCGGGAAAATGGTGGCGCTGGTGGGGCGTTCCGGCAGTGGCAAGTCGACCCTGGCCAACCTGATTCCGCGGTTCTACCACCACGACAAGGGCCAGATTCTTCTGGATGGCACCGAGGTCGAAGACTTCCGCCTGCTGAACCTGCGTCGGCATATTGCTCAGGTTACCCAGCACGTCACGCTGTTCAGTGACACCGTGGCCAACAACATTGCCTACGGTGACCTGGCCGGTGCGCCGCGTGAGGACATCGAGAAGGCCGCCGCCGATGCCTATGCCATGGACTTCATTGCCCAGTTGCCCGAAGGCCTGGATACCCAGGTAGGGGAGAACGGCGTACTGCTTTCAGGTGGCCAGCGCCAGCGCCTGGCGATTGCCCGGGCCTTGCTGAAGAACGCCCCGCTGCTGATTCTAGACGAGGCCACTTCGGCCCTGGACACCGAATCCGAGCGGCACATCCAGGCCGCCCTGGACAAGGTCATGAAGGGCCGCACCACCCTGGTGATTGCCCACCGCCTGTCGACCATCGAGAAAGCCGACCTGATCCTGGTCATGGACCAGGGGCGGATTGTCGAGCGCGGCAGCCATACCCAGCTGCTGGCACAGAACGGCTACTACTCGCGGCTGCATGCCATGGGCCTGGAAGAGCCCGCGCCCAGCGGAATCGCCTGACCTGTTCCGGGGAGCGAGCTGGCTCGCTCCTCGGGGCCTTGGTGTGCAAGGCACCTCGGCATCATTTGTAGCCGCTTCCTTACAGTCTTGACCAAGCCTAAATAATTCTGCGTTTCCCGCTTGTTATGGTTCCCGCCTGAATCTTTGAACAGATCGAGGGGGCCATCCCTCTCGCGTGGGTAGCAGAATGTTGCAACGCTTTGTGTGGAAGTTATTACCCAAGACCCAGCGCAATTTCCTGCTTGGGCGCCTGTCGGTGGTGGATCGCCAAGTGGTGAACAAGTCCATGTCGGCCAATGTGCGCTTTCCTGATGCCTTCTCCCGGCACTCCTGCCTGTTCATTCATGTCCCCAAGTGCGCGGGCAGCAGCATCTGTTCGGCATTGTTCGACGGTTGGATGCCCGGGCACCTGCCGTTGTACTGGTACGAGCAGCAGTTTCCCCAGGCCTTTTCCAGCAGCTTCAAGTTTGCCTTCGTGCGCGACCCCCTGGAGCGCGCCTACTCGGCCTACGCTTTCCTGCGGGGCAATCGCCTCGGCCGACGGGACCAGGCAGCCCAGGCGCTGGTAGGGCATTACCGCGACTTCGATGACTTTATCGGCCGCTGGCTGCACCCGGAAACCATCCACAAGCAGATGCACTTTGCTGCCCAGAGCGATTTTCTCACCGACTCCCTGGGCCGCCTGGCCCTGGATTTCGTCGGCTATCAGGAGCACCTGCAGCGAGATTTCCAACTGCTGTGCGAGCAGTTGCAGGTCCAGACCCGATTGCCCCATGTCAACAGCACCCAGCAGCGCCATGGCACCCCCGTCAGGGATATCTGTTCGGTACGCACCCGGCGCCTGGTGCGCCGGGTCTATCAACGCGACTACGAGATGCTCGGTTATGAATAAGCTTGCCTTTGTACCGCTGGAGCGCCCGCAAATCCGTCCCTACAGCCTGTCGTTGTCCACCGAGGCCCGGGCCGCCCTCAAGCAGCAGCAACCCTGCTGTCTTTGGCTGACCGGATTGTCGGGGGCCGGCAAGTCGACCCTGGCCAATCTGTTGGAGTTGCGGCTCAACGAGTTGGGTATGCACACCTTCGTCCTCGACGGCGACAACGTTCGCAGTGGCCTGTGCAGTGACCTGGGAATGGGGGCCGAGGCGCGCAAGGAGAATATCCGCCGCATGGCCGAGGTGGCGCGGTTGATGGTGGACGCCGGCCTGCTGGTCATAGTGTCGGCGATCTCGCCGTTTCGCGCCGAGCGCGATGCCGCCCGCGCGCTGTTCGGCCCGGGGGAATTCATCGAGGTGTACGTCAGTACACCTTTTGACACCTGTGCCCGGCGTGACCCCAAAGGGTTGTACCAGGCTGCGCTGGAGGGGCGGATCAAGGACTTCACCGGGCTCGACAGCCCCTATGAAGCGCCGTTGCAGGCCGATTGCGAGATCGACACGGCGACCGTGGCACTGCCGGAGGCGATCCGCCGCCTGCTGCAACTCCTGCCCCGTAAATAAGCGGCAAGAATTCTTCGTCGGCCCCATTCAAGGCATAGAACTAGGCGGCGCCAACCCTGTGTTAATATCGCGCCCCTGTTCATTTTGTATGTGGGATGCTCCATGAAGTTGTCCATGCCGCGATTCGATCAAGCCCCCGTCTTGGTGGTCGGCGATGTCATGCTCGACCGTTACTGGCATGGTGGTACCTCACGGATTTCCCCTGAGGCGCCAGTGCCGGTGGTCAAGGTCGAGCAAATCGAGGATCGCCCCGGCGGTGCCGCCAACGTTGCCCTGAACATCGCTGCCCTCGGCGCGCCGGCCTCCCTGGTGGGCGTGACCGGCGACGATGAAGCCGCCGACAGCCTGGCCAACAGCCTGCAAGGCGCGGGCGTGCGTGCGCTGTTCCAGCGCATCAAGCACCAGCCGACCATCGTCAAGCTGCGGGTCATGAGCCGTCACCAGCAGTTGTTGCGTATCGATTTCGAAGAACCCTTCGCCACCGACGCCCTGGCCCTGGCGGCCGAGGTCGATGCCCTGCTCGACGGGATCAAGGTGCTGGTGTTGTCCGACTACGGCAAGGGCGCACTGCGCAATCACCAAGTGCTGATCGCCGCTGCGCGGGCCCGGGGCATTCCGGTGCTGGCGGACCCCAAGGGCAAGGATTTCTCCATCTACCGCGGCGCCAGCCTGATCACGCCGAACCTCAGCGAGTTCGAGACCATCGTCGGCGGCTGCGCCGACGAGCACGAACTGGTGAGCAAGGGCGCGCAGTTGATGCATGACCTGGAGCTGGGGGCGTTGCTGGTGACCCGTGGCGAACATGGCATGACCCTGTTGCGCCCCGATCACCCAGCCATGCACTTGCCAGCCCGGGCCCGGGAAGTGTTCGACGTTACCGGTGCCGGGGATACGGTGATCTCCACCCTGGCGGCCGCCATTGCCGCCGGCGAAGAGCTGCCCCACGCAGTGGGCCTGGCCAATCTGGCGGCCGGCATCGTGGTTGGCAAGCTGGGTACCGCCGCCATCAGTGCTCCCGAACTGCGCCGGGCGATCCAGCGCGAGGAAGGCTCCGAGCGCGGGGTGCTGAGCCTCGACCAGTTGCTGCTGGCCATCGATGATGCCCGAGCCCACAACGAGAAGATCGTCTTCACCAACGGCTGCTTTGACATCCTGCACGCCGGGCACGTGACCTACCTGGAACAGGCGCGAGCCCAGGGCGACCGGTTGATCGTGGCGATCAACGATGACGCTTCGGTCAGTCGCCTCAAGGGCCCAGGCCGTCCGATCAACAGCGTCGACCGGCGCATGGCGGTGCTGGCGGGGCTGGGGGCGGTGGACTGGGTGATCAGTTTCCCCGAAGGCACCCCGGAAAACCTCCTGTCCCAGGTTCGGCCGGACGTGCTGGTGAAGGGCGGTGACTATTCCATCGACCAGGTTGTAGGTGCCGATATAGTCGGTGCCTATGGCGGCACCGTTAAGGTGCTGGGGCTGGTGGAAAACAGCTCGACCACGGCTATCGTCGAGAAGATCCGCAAGACCGACAAGGCCGAGTAACGGCCTTGCGGTCCGCAAAAAAGGCGCCTGTTGCAGGCGCCTTTTTTTTGCCTCAGCCCTGGCGCCGGGCCTTGCCGGGGACGATCTTGCGCAGGATCTGCCGGGCCCGGCCGGTTAGCCGCGATAGCTTCGACGCCTTTTGCGGTGGCTCCAGGCCCCGCTGCCTGAGCCAGTCCTTCCAGCGAATCCGCTCGTCACTCACCACCCAGCCTTCCTGCTGGGCGAAGCTTTCCGCCAGGTACAGGCCGCGGGTGCTGGCCGGATGCAACTGGTCTTTCTTCAGGGTGTAGAGCTCGGCGCAGGGCTCGCCGTTGTCCAGGGGCATCAGGTACAGGTCCGGGCGCTTGCGGTCCAGCCGTGCCACCAGTTGGTCGCCCTCCAGGCGCTCGTCGACGTGGAACAGGCTCAGGGACTTGGCTTCCCTCGGCACGTCCAGGCGCAGGTCGTAGATCAACTGCAGTGAGGCGGTGGGCAGGTGCACATAGGCCCGGGGACGCTCCAGCAACTGCAGGTTGCCACAGCGCACCGGCAGCGCCGCCCCGGACAGCGGGGTCAGGCGAAAGGGCAGGGCCTCGCGATAGTGCAGGGCGCCGGCGTAGGGCGCGGGCAGCCAGGTGTCGTTGAAGCGCCCACCGAGCCAGCCTTCGGGGGTTTCCAGCAGGCATTCCTCGGCAATTTCCTGGATCGCGGTATGCAGTGGCAGGTTGAGCTCGTGAGCCGGGACATAGCCGGAAATCAGCTTGAGCACCACATCGCCGCGATCCTGGCGGCGCTGGCGCACCAGCACCCAGTAGTCGCGGTTCTGCCAGTGCAGGGTCAGGCGCACCGAGACCCCGAGGTTGGCCAGCTCCAGGGCGAAGCGCTGATTGTCGGCCACCGTCACCGCGCGCCGGCGCTGCAGGGTCTGGGCGAAGTTCAGCGGCATTCCGACGCTCTGGTAGCTCAAGCCTTCGGGAGTCGCTTCGACGAACAGGGGCAGGGTCTTGAAGTTGCTGGGGTTCTTTCTAATGAGCGGTCGCGACATCTCGGCTCCTTCTTGCGTCGGGGTCGGCCGCGTCGGCGGCATCAGTTCTTGCCAAGGACCTGCGCCACAGTCGACACGTTATGGGCCAGGTGCAAGGGATTGATGGTCCCGACAATAGCACTGGCGACACCGGGCCGGTCAAACAGCAGCTCGAAGCTGGCCCGCACGGGATCGATGCCCGGGCTCAGGCAGACGTGGCCGCTGGCAAGCGCCTTTTTCACCAGGATGCCCTTGTGGTGAGCGGTAGCGTAGTCAATGACTGCCCGCTCGGCCTGTTCGTTCAGATTGTAGGTAACCATGGCGCAATCGCCTTGCTCCAGGGCCTTCAGGCCGCCGTCTACGGTCTTGCCGGAGAAGCCGAAGCCACGGATCTTGCCCTCCTGCTTGAGCTGCGCCAGGGCCTGGTAGACCTCGCACTGCTCGAGGATCGCCAGGTCGTTGCCGTCGGAATGCACCAGCACCAGGTCGATGAAGTCGGTTTCCAGGCGTTGCAGGCTGCGCTCCACGGACATCCGGGTATGGGCCGCGCTGAAATCGTGCCGCGACAGGCCATCGGCGAACTCTTCGCCGACCTTGCTGACAATCACCCATTCCTGGCGCTGGCCGCGCAGTAGCGGGCCCAGGCGCTCTTCGCTGCGGCCGTAGGCCGGAGCGGTGTCGATCAGGTTGATGCCCAGGTCGCGGGTCAGCTTGAGCAGCATGCGGGCCTCCTGGTCGTCGGGGATCTGGAAGCCGTTGGGGTATTTCACGCCCTGGTCGCGGCCCAGTTTCACCGTGCCCAGACCCAGGGGCGACACCAGCAGGCCGGTGCTGCCCAAGGGGCGATGCAGATCGTGCAGGGTTGGCTGGCTCATGGCAGCAGTTGCTCCCAGGCTGGTTGCGCCAGGGGCGGCTTGGGCAGTTCGGGCAGGGCCTGGGCGGCGGCGGGGCGAATGCCGTCGCGCTCCAGGGCAGCCAGGACCCGGTCGGCGAAGTCCGGTGCCAGGGCCAGCTTGGTCGGCCAGCCCACCAGCAGGCGATCCTGCTCGGCGAGGAAGGCGTTGTCCGGGCGGGCCAGGCCCGACTGTGCCGGTTCGGCGCGGTCGACCCGCAGGGTGGCCCATTGCGCCTGGCTCAGGTCGATCCAGGGCAGCAGTTGCCCCAGTTCCTTCTGGGCTGCGGCAATCTGCGCTGCCGGTTCCCGGGCCACGCCCTCGGCTTCGGCGATATCGCCCCCCAGGTACCAGACCCACTGGCCGTCGGCGGCCGGGTGAGTGGTGACGGTGATCCGTGGTTTTGGCCCGCCGCCCAGGCAGTGGGCGTACAGCGGTTTCAGGCTCGGGCCCTTGACCAGCACCATGTGCAATGGTCGCCTTTGCATGGCGGGCTGGCTCAGGCCGGCCGCTTGCAGCAGCTCGGCGTTGCCGGCTCCGGCGCTGAGAATAATGCGTTGCGCGCGGATTTCCCGGCCGTCGACCCGCAGGCCCAGCAGTTGGCCGTTCTCCAGCAGGGGCTCGATCTTCTGCCCGGCCAGCAGGCTGTCTCCCGCCAGGTGCGCGAGGCGCTCGATCAGGCTCGGCACATCCACTACCAGTTCGGCGAGGCGGTAAACCTTGCCCTTGAAACGCTTGTCCTGCAGGGCCGGGGGCAGTTGCTCGCCCTTGACCTGATCGACCCGCCCGCGTACCGCCTTGCTGGCGAAGAAGCTGGTGAGGTTGCCGGCCAGGGTGCCGGGGGACCAGAGGTAGTGGGCCTCGGACAGTAGGCGCACGCCGGACAGGTCCAGCTCGCCATTGCCCGCCAGGGCTTCGCGCCAGCGCCGTGGCATGTCGGCAATGGCCTCGGAGGCGCCAGTGAGGGCGCCGTGCAGGGCGTATTTGGCGCCGCCGTGGATGATCCCCTGGGATTTCACGCTCTGTCCGCCGCCGAGGCTGGCGCTTTCCACCAGCACGGTGGAAAAACCCAGGCGTTGCAGGCGAGCGTTGAGCCAGAGACCGGCGACGCCTGCGCCGACAATCAGCACATCGGTGGAAATAGCGGATGGCATGCAGCGACCTCGGTAAGTAAAACGAAGCCGCAAGTTTCAAGCCTCAGGCCTCAAGCTGCAAGCTTGGCGCTCACTCTGGCCGTTTGAGGCGTGTGGCGTGAGGCTGCTTTCTAGTGCCCGGCGGTTTTCGAGAACAACTGGATCACCACCACGCCGAGGACGATCAGCGCCATGCCCAGCATCGCCGGGATATCCAGCTTCTGGCCGTACAGAAACAGCGCGGCGATGCTCACCATGACGATGCCCATGCCGGCCCATACCGCGTAGGCCACGCCCACCGGCACCGTACGCACCACCAGGGTCAGCATCCAGAAGGCCACGCCGTAGCCGACGATGATCAATGCCAGGGGCAGCGGAGTGCTCAGGCCCTTGACCGCTTTCATTGAAACAGTGGCGATCACTTCCGCGCAGATGGCGATAGCCAGGTAGTAGTAAGCGTTCATGGGAGGGTTCCTCGGGGCTGGGACTGCTTTGTGAGGTCGGCATTCTAGAGAAAGTTCAGATGGGGTAAAGTCATTACCTATCTGGATGATAGATAGGTTGTGCCATGAACATGCAATGGAACCTGGAGCAGTTGCGCCTGTTTGTCGGGGTCGCCGAACTGCGTTCGTTTTCTGCCGTGGCCCGCCAGCAGCGCAAGGCGCAATCGGCCATCAGCAGTGCCATCGCCCAGCTGGAGGATGACCTGGGAGTCAGCCTGTTCGAACGCAGCAGTGGCCGCCAGCCAAGGCTGACGGAGGCGGGCAGCGCACTGTTGCAGGAAGCGCGGGAGATCCTGCGCCAGTGCGACCGCCTCAATGGCCGGGCGCTGGCCTTGATGCGCGGCCAGGAAGCGCGGTTGCGCCTGGCCCAGGACGAAGCGATGCCCTATCAGCCGGTGCTCGACAGCCTAGAGGCTTTGGCGGAACACTTTCCCAGCCTGGAGGTGCAACTGGCCAGCGGGGCCCAGGGCGACGTAGCGCGCAAACTGGTGGAGCGCCGGGCCGACCTGGGGTTGCTGTTTCATCATGAGCAGATGCCGGAAACTTTGGAGCGCCGGGCCCTGGGCAGTGTGGAGATGGTCACTGTCTGCGCCGTGGGGCATCCGCTGGCCCATGAAAAAAGGGTCAACCGCCAGTTGCTGGCGCTACACCGGCAGTTGCTCATCGCTCCGCAAGCCAGTGGCTACCCCGGTGGTGAGCAGGTCAGCCCCCAGGTCTGGCGGGCTGACAGCTTCTACGTCCTGGCCGAATGGCTGATGCGCGGGCTGGGCTGGGCCTGGCTGCCACGGCATGTGGTGCAGTACCCGGCCTATCAGAACCAGATGGTGGAGCTGGCCAGCCAATGGACGCCCCCGGCACTGGTGGTGGAACTGGCCTGGCGCCGTGACGAACCTCTGGGCCCCGCGGCGCACTGGCTGGCAGAACGTTTTGCCGTGCACCTGAAGGCGATCGGCTAAAAAACCGATAAACTCCGCCGCCATGAATAGAACTCTCTATACCGCATTGTTTTACCTGGGGCTGCCATTGGTAGCGATCCGCCTGTGGCTGCGCTCGCGCAAGGCGCCGGCTTATGCCAAACGCATTGGCGAGCGTTTCTCTCTCGGCTTGCCGAGCATGCAACCCGGTGGCATCTGGGTGCATGCGGTGTCGGTGGGCGAGAGCATCGCTGCCGCGCCGATGATCCGGGCGCTGCTGGCGCGTTATCCACAGCTGCCGATTACCGTGACCTGCATGACTCCCACCGGCTCCGAGCGCATCCACGCGCTGTTTGCCAACGAGCCGCGGATCCAGCACTGCTACCTGCCCTACGACTTGCCTTGCGCCGCGGCGCGGTTTCTCGATCGGGTGCAGCCCAAGCTGGCGGTGATCATGGAAACCGAACTGTGGCCCAACCATATCGACCAGTGTGCCCGGCGCGGGATTCCGGTAGCCCTGGCCAATGCCCGGTTGTCCGAGCGTTCGGCCAAGGGCTATGGGCGTTTTGCTCGGCTGACCGCACCGATGCTGGCGCAGATGAGCCTGTTCGCGGTGCAGACCGAAGCCGAGGCCCAGCGTTTCCTCCGGCTTGGGGCCCGGCCAGAGACTGTGCAAGTGACCGGATCGATCAAGTTCGACCTGAGCATCGACCCGCAGTTGCTGCAGCGGGCCACTGAGCTGCGCCAGCAATGGCAGGCCATGGAGCGCCCGGTGTGGATCGCCGCGAGTACCCACGAGGGCGAAGACGCGGTGGTGCTCGATGCCCACCGGCAACTGCTGGGCAATTACCCCAATGCCTTGCTGATCCTGGTGCCGCGGCACCCGGAGCGCTTCGACTCGGTGCATGAGCTGTGCCGGCAGCAGGGTTTTGCCACGGTACGCCGTTCTGCAGCCGAGCCGGTGCTTGCCACCACCTCGGTACTGCTGGGGGACACCATGGGCGAATTGCTGTTCCTCTATGCCCTGGCCGACAGCGCCTTTGTCGGCGGCAGCCTGGTGCCCAACGGTGGGCACAACCTGCTGGAGCCGGCGGCCCTGGCCAAGCCGGTGATCAGCGGGCCGCATCTGTTCAATTTCCTGGAAATCGCCGCGATGCTGCGTGAGGCCGGAGCCTTGCAGGAAGTGGACGATGCCGAGGGGCTCGCGGTGGCGGTGCAGCGTCTGTTCGAGCTACCCCAGGATGCGCGCAAGATGGCCGATGCCGGGCTCAAGGTGCTCAAGGCCAACCAGGGCGCCTTGCAACGGCTGCTCGATGGCCTTGGCCGCCTCCTGGGCAGGCACTGATCGTCGCCTTCTGTAGCCGCTGCCGCAGGCTGCGCAGTGGCCATAAAAGGCCGTTACACCGCCATGAAAAAGGCCACCCGCAAAGGTGGCCTTTTTCATGCTTGCGACCTTCAGGGGCGGGCCCTGAGCTGCTCCTGGGCGGCCTTGGCCAGGTCTGGCGGCAGGAAGTCGCGATCCGGGTTGTAGTCGGCCTTGAGATAGCGCGACAGGTCCTGCAGGTCCCCCGGGTTGAGGGTGCCGGCAGCCTGTTTCAGGCGCAGGTTGTCGAGGATGTAGTCGTAGCGGCTGTTGTTGTAGTTGCGCACCGAGGTGTACAGCTGGCGCTGGGCGTCGAGCACATCGACGATATTGCGCGTGCCCACCTGGTAGCCGATCTCCGTGGCCTCCACTGCGCTCTGGTTGGAAATGATCGACTGGCGCCGGGCCTGGACCTGCTCGACATCGGTGTTCACCGCGCGGTGCAGGTTGCGGGTGTTTTCCACCACCTGGCGGCGCAGGGATTCACGCTGTTGCTCGGTCTGGCTCAGGCGCGAGTAGGATTCACGCACCTGGGAACTGGTCAGGCCGCCGCTGTAGATCGGAATGTTCAGTTGCAGGCCGATGGAGCGCTGTTCGACGTCGCTTCCATAGCGCGTCAGCGGGTTGGGGTTGCTGAAGCCCAAAGCATCGTTGTCGCCTTTCTTGTACTGCGCCACTGCGTCCAGGGTCGGCGCATGCCCGGCCTTGCGCTGCTTGAGGGTTTCCTCGGCGGCGCTGACTGCGTAGTTGCTGGCCAGCAGGTTGAGGTTCTGCTTGGCGGCGGTGTCCACCCAGGCCTTGGCGTCGTTGGGGGTCGGCGCCAGCACTGGCAGGGTATGGACGATGCCCTGGATCGAGTTGTACTCGCGGTTGGTCAGGGTGATCAGGGCCTCGAAGGCATCATCCACCTGGCGCTGGGCAAGGATCCGGTTGGCCCGGGCGGTATCGTAGCTGGCCTGGGATTGCAGGACGTCGGTCTTGTCCGACAGGCCCACGTCGAAGCGTTCGTTGGATTGGTCCAGCTGACGCTTGAAGGCCGCTTCCTCGGCCTTGGTCGAGGCCAGGTTGTCCTGGGCGCGCAACACCGCGAAGTAGTTCTCTGCGCTCTGCAGGATCAGGTTCTGCTCGGTGGCCGAGAGTTGCAGGGAAGCCTGTTCGTTGATGTCCTTGGCCGCCTGCAGCTGGAACCAGCGGTCGGCCCGGAACAGTGGCTGGGCCAGGGTCGCCTGGTAGACGTTGCCGCTGCGGGTAGAGGTCATCGACGGTTCGTCGAACTTGGTGCGGGTGTTGTTCATGTCCGCGCCGGCCGAAAGGTTAGGCAGCAACCCGGCACGAGCCTGGGGCACCACTTCCTTCTGGGCACCGTACTGGGCGCGCGCAGCGGCCAGATCGGCGTTGTTGTCCACCGCTTCCTGGTAGACGCTGACCAGATCGGTCTTGGTGGTCAAAGGCGCTTCTGCTGCCCAGGCCATTCCATTGGACGCACAAGACACGGCAACAGCCAGTGAGAGTTTGCGCAGCATTCGGCGATCCCTAGAGTTGATATTACGGCAATAATTCAGGCGCCAAGGCTAAGGCGCGACCCACGGAGCGTCAAGGTTCGACACAGGGCAACGAGTGTAGATGCGCTGGGGGGTGGCAACAATCCTGCAATTACGCCATTCATCATGCTGATCGTACGGGGGTTGGCGTTCTGCTGTGGCTTTGTCTAGACTGGCCCGGTTCTTGTCGGGGTGCCTTGCTATGAGGCTGAGATCGGATAATCCGGATCCCGTTGAACCTGATCAGGTTAGCGCCTGCGTAGGGAACAAGATTTCTCGTCACCCGGCGAGTCCTCTTGTGCTTCGTCCGGGATGTTGTTCGACAATCGAACACCCCTCGAGTACCAAGCACTGCACTCAACTAGTTGCCTAGCCAGGGTGCGTCCGTCCGTTACAGGTTCGCTCCGACAAAAATCCACTGCCTGGATGCTGTCTGGAGAGCCCGTGATGACTACAAAATTAAAAAACGCTAGCAACCTCAGTGAGTCGGCCCAAGTCGACCAACAATCGGTTCAGCCCTTTACCCGCTCGCAAAAAGTCTATGTCCAGGGTTCGCGCCCGGACATCCGCGTGCCCATGCGCGAAATCACCCTGGACGTGACCCCCACCGACTTCGGCGGCGAGATCAACGCCCCGGTGACCGTGTACGACACCTCCGGCCCCTACACCGATCCGAACGTGGTGATCGATGTGCGCAAGGGCCTGGGCGATGTGCGTTCGGCCTGGATCGAAGACCGTGGCGACACCGAGCGCCTGGCCGGCCTGAGCTCCAACTTCGGCCAGCAGCGCCTGGCCGACCCGGAGCTGACCAAGCTGCGCTTCGCCCACGTCAACAACCCGCGCCGGGCCAAGGCCGGGGCCAACGTCAGCCAGATGCACTACGCGCGCAAAGGCATCATCACCGCCGAGATGGAATACGTCGCCATCCGCGAAAACATGAAGCTGCAAGAGGCCCGTGCCGCCGGCCTGCTGAAGCAGCAACACGCCGGCCACAGCTTCGGCGCCAGCATCCCCAAGGAAATCACCGCCGAGTTCGTGCGTGAGGAAATCGCCCGTGGCCGCGCCATCATCCCGGCCAACATCAACCACGTCGAACTGGAACCGATGATCATCGGCCGCAACTTCCTGGTGAAGATCAACGGCAACATCGGCAACAGTGCCCTGGGTTCCTCCATCGAGGAAGAAGTGGCGAAACTGACCTGGGGCATCCGCTGGGGTTCGGACACGGTGATGGACCTGTCCACCGGCAAGCACATCCATGAAACCCGCGAGTGGATCATCCGCAACTCGCCGGTGCCGATCGGTACCGTACCGATCTACCAGGCCCTGGAAAAGGTCAACGGCGTGGCCGAGGACCTGACCTGGGAGCTGTTCCGCGACACCCTGATCGAGCAGGCCGAGCAGGGCGTGGACTACTTCACCATCCACGCAGGCGTCTTGCTGCGTTACGTGCCGCTGACCGCCAAGCGGGTCACCGGCATCGTGTCCCGGGGTGGCTCGATCATGGCCAAGTGGTGCCTGGCGCACCACAAGGAGAACTTCCTCTACACCCACTTCGACGAAATCTGCGAAATCATGAAGGCCTACGACGTCAGCTTCTCCCTGGGAGATGGCCTGCGCCCGGGGTCGATTGCCGACGCCAACGACGAAGCCCAGTTCGGCGAACTGGAAACCCTCGGCGAGCTGACCAAGATCGCCTGGAAGCATGACGTGCAGTGCATGATCGAAGGCCCGGGCCACGTGCCGATGCAGTTGATCAAGGAGAACATGGACAAACAGCTGGAGTGCTGCGACGAGGCGCCGTTCTACACCCTCGGCCCGCTGACTACCGACATTGCCCCCGGCTACGACCACATCACCTCCGGTATCGGTGCGGCGATGATCGGCTGGTTCGGCTGCGCCATGCTCTGCTACGTCACGCCCAAGGAACACCTGGGCCTGCCGAACAAGGATGACGTGAAGACCGGGATCATCACCTACAAGATCGCCGCGCATGCTGCGGATCTGGCGAAAGGTCATCCGGGCGCGCAGATCCGCGACAACGCCTTGTCCAAGGCGCGTTTCGAGTTCCGCTGGGAAGACCAGTTCAACCTCGGCCTGGACCCGGACACCGCCCGCTCGTACCACGACGAGACCCTGCCCAAGGATTCGGCCAAGGTCGCGCATTTCTGTTCCATGTGCGGGCCGAAGTTCTGCTCGATGAAGATCACCCAGGAAGTGCGTGAGTACGCAGCCAACCAGCGCATCGAAGCGGTGGATGTGGATGTCGCCAAGGGCCTGGCGGAACAGGCCGAGCGCTTCAAGCAGGAAGGCAGCCAGCTGTACAAGAAAGTCTGACCCCTCTCTGCAGGAGCGGGCTTGCCCGCGAACCAGGCGCCGCGCTCTCGTCAAGGTGGCGCTTTCGCTGGCAAGCCGGCTCCTGCAGAGGCTGGGCGTTCGAGATAGCCCCCGTGAACATTCCTGTAGGAGCGGGCTTGCCCGCGAACCGGGCGCCGCGCTCTCGACAAGGTGGCGCTTTCGCCGGCAATCCGGCTCCTGCAGACCCTATTCCTTCGAGATATCAACCTTGAGCAGTCCAATCAGTACCTACTCTCCCGATCTCGCGGTACCGGCCGACAAGCGCGTGTTTGGCGCCCGCGATCTGTTTTCCCTGTGGTTCTCCCTCGGTATCGGCCTGATGGTGCTGCAGACCGGCGCCTTGCTGGCGCCAGGCCTGGGGCTGGCCCATTCGCTGCTGGCGATCCTGCTCGGCACCGCGGTCGGCGTTCTGCTGCTGGCGGCGGTGGGGGTGATCGGCAGCGACACCGGCCTGTCGTCCATGGCTGCGCTCAAACTCAGCCTGGGCCGGCGCGGTGCCAGCCTGCCGGCACTGTTGAACCTCTTACAACTGGTGGGCTGGGGCTCGTTTGAAATCATCGTCATGCGCGATGCCGCGAGCCTCCTGGGCAGCCGGGCCTTCAGCGAAGGCAGCCTGCTGGCCAACCCGTTGCTCTGGACCCTGTTTTTCGGTGCCCTGGCCACCTTGCTGGCGGTCAGCGGGCCCTTGACCTTCGTCCGGCAGATCCTGCGCAAATGGGGAATCTGGTTGTTGTTGGCCGCCTGCCTGTGGCTGACCTGGAACCTCTTCGCCCGAGCCGACCTGGCGGCGCTCTGGGCCCAGGCCGGGGACGGCTCGATGCCGTTCGCCGTGGGTTTCGATATCGCCATCGCCATGCCCTTGTCCTGGTTGCCGCTGATCGCCGACTACTCGCGGTTCGGCAAGCGCGCCAAGAGCGTGTTCGGCGGCACGGCCCTGGGCTTTTTCATCGGCAATTTCTGGTTGATGAGCCTGGGCGTCGCCTACACCCTGGCCTTCGCTCCCAGTGGTGAAGTGAATGCCTTGTTGCTGGCGCTGGCCGGGGCCGGGCTGGGGATTCCGTTGCTGCTGATTCTGCTGGACGAATCGGAGAATGCCTTTGCCGATATCCATTCGGCGGCGGTTTCCAGCGGCATCCTGCTGCGCCTCAAGGTCGAGCACCTGGCGCTGGCCATAGGCGTGCTCTGCACCCTGATCGCCTGCCTGGCGCCATTGGCCCAGTACCAGAACTTCCTATTGCTGATCGGTTCGGTATTCGCGCCGCTGTTTGGCGTGGTGCTGGTGGATCACTTCATCCTGCGTCGGCGCTCGGGGCAGAACCCGGCGTCAGCCTTGCGCTGGCCGGCGCTCCTGGCCTGGCTGGGTGGGGTGAGCACCTATCATCTGTTGGCCAATCTGTACCCGGATATCGGCGCAACCCTGCCGTCACTGGTACTGGCAGGGCTGCTGCAATGGCTGTTGGGCCGGGCTTTCAGTTACCGCCAGGAAACAGCTCGGGCTTGAGCACGCCCTTGAGGCGGTCGTAGGGGATCTGCAGTTCGATGTGGCCCAAAACCTGCGGCGCGATGGTGGTGACGTCGTACTTGAGGGTCACGGCGTTGCGGGTCAGCGCTACGTTCTGGGTCTTCTGGAAGGGCCAGGTCTTCACGAACTCGGCCTCGCGATCCAGGTGAGTGCTGATCAGCCAGTTGTTGTGGGCGACCCGCGCGGCCTTCCAGAACATCTCTTCCTGGCCGGGCAGGAGCATGTCCGCCAGGTTCAGGGCCTTGTGCTGTTGGCGTGAGTAGTTGACGAAGCCACGGCCCGGGGTGCCGTTGGCGGCGCCGGTGTCCAGGTAACTGGCCAGTTCGATGATCACCAGGCCGTCATGCTGCTCGCGTAGCTTGGATTGCAGGTACATGCCGTGGCGGTCCGGCGCGCTGCGCAGGAACTGCTCGCGATAGGCCGCAAGGCTGGCCGGCAGCGCAGCATCGGGGCTGGTGCGGGTCATTTGCAGCAGGCGCTTTTCAATGATGGCATCCAGCTGCGGTTCGGCGGGGAAGTGCACGGTGTCGAGGTTGACCAGCGGGCAGTCGGCGCCGCTGCAGCCGGGCTTGAGTTGTTCGGACTTGTCCCGGGTGGTTTCCAGCGGGGTCATGTAGCTGGGTTGAAACAGGCTTTGGCAGGCACCCAGGGTCAGGGCGATACAGGCCACGGAGGCGATTTTGACAAGCGACATGGGCGTCCTTCATAAACCAGGGGGAGGCAAAAGTTACCGGCTTCGACTGCCTGCGAGGCAGTCGGTTCGCCACTAAGCTCAATAGAGGCAATTAGAGTAGGTTTAGCCCCTCGCCGTCTATCCCGCTGAGGGTAAAGGGGCTGCATGATCAGCTGCGAGCGCGTTAGGATGGCGCGAAGTCGAGGGGGATCCTCGGATTGAACACGCTGTACACGAGGATTGTTATGACTGACTTTGCCAACTCCACGCCGAGTGCCGTCGAGATTATCCGGCGCGAAAACTGTTTCCAGGGTTTCTACCGGCTCGATCGCCTGCAACTGCGTCATGAGCTGTTCGCCGGTGGCATGGGGCGTGAAATCAATCGTGAAGTCTTTGTCCGTCACGATGCGGTCTGCGTACTGCCGTACGACCCGCAGCGCGATGAGGTGGTGCTGATCGAACAGTTCCGCGTCGGTGCCATGGGCAAGACGGCTTCGCCCTGGCTGGTGGAACTGGTGGCCGGGCTGATCGACAAGGACGAGCAGCCGGAACAGGTTGCCCGCCGCGAGGCGCAGGAGGAAGCTGGCCTGGACATCTCGGCGCTGTGGCCGATGACCCAGTACTTCCCGTCGCCCGGTGGCAGCACCGAATTCGTCCATCTGTACCTGGGGCGTTGCGACAGCAGCGCCGCCGGTGGGCTGCATGGGCTGGAGGAAGAGGCGGAAGACATTCGGGTGTGCGTGATGGCCTATGAGGATGCCTTGCAGGCCATGCGCGACGGGCGGATTTGCAATGCCGCCAGCATCATTGCCTTGCAGTGGCTGGCGCTCAATCGCGCGGAAGTGAGGGGGTTATGGTCGTAAACAAGGTACGCGACCGCTATCGGGTGGATCTCGCGGGGCTGCAAGCTTCCTGCGAGGCCAACTACGCCCGGCTGATGCGACTGCTGCCCGACATGCGCAACCAGCCCGTGGCCCGGCGCATCGCCGTGACCCAGGGCGACCAGATGCTCGGCGTACTGGCCCTGGAGGTGGTACTGGCCTGCCCGTATACCACCACCTTGCAGGTGCGCCAGGAGCACAGCCTGCCCTGGCTGCCTGTGCCGCAGCTGGAAGTGCAGGTCTATCACGACGCGCGCATGGCGGAAGTCATCAGTGCCGAACATGCCCGGCGTTTTCGCAGCATCTATCCCTATCCCAATGCCTTCAT
This sequence comes from Pseudomonas sp. UME65, assembly GCF_014170225.1. NCBI lineage: Bacteria > Pseudomonadati > Pseudomonadota > Gammaproteobacteria > Pseudomonadales > Pseudomonadaceae > Pseudomonas > Pseudomonas sp. UME65. Next base: position 505,163 of record NZ_LZZQ01000011.1, read on the forward strand.
GCACCAGCCTGATGAAAAGGCCCAGCTGAACGTGTTCCTCGGCGAGTGGCTGAGCCACTGCCTGGCCTGCGGCCACGAGTTCGAAGCCGTGCGCTAGATGTGAACTGGGTCCGCTTCCCATGTTTCCTCTTTTTCACTTCCCCCAGCATAATTGCCCCCTTCTTCACGCTTTGTGATCTTGCTCCGGGAGAACGCCGTGCCAAGCGTATCCGCACTGACTGCCGCCGACCCCGTGTTGCTGGTGCAGCTGTCCGATAGCCATCTGTTTGCCGAGACGGACGGCACGCTCTTGGGCATGAACACCGCCGACAGCCTGCAACGGGTCATCGACCTGGTGTTGGCGCAGCAGCCAAGGATCGACCTGATGCTGGCCACCGGCGACCTCTCCCAGGACGGCACGCTGGAGTCCTATCAGCGCTTTCGTCAGCTGACCCGACAGATTGCCGCCCCAGGCCGCTGGCTGCCGGGCAACCACGACGAACCGCAGGTCATGGAGCAGGCCGCCAGCGGCAGTGACTTGCTGGACCCGGTGGTGGACATCGGCAACTGGCGCATCACCCTGCTGGACTCGGCGGTGCCGGGTTCGGTACCGGGTTATCTGCAGGATGAGCAGTTGCAACTGCTGACCCGCTCCCTGCGCGAAGCACCAGAGCGGCACCACCTGGTCTGCCTGCATCACCATCCGGTGTCCATCGATTGCGCCTGGATGGAGCCCATCGGCCTGCGCAATGCCCAGGCGCTGTTTGCCGTGATCGACGCTTTCCCCCAGGTGCGCGCCGTGCTCTGGGGGCATGTTCACCAGGAGATCGATCGCCTGCGGGGCGACGTGCGGCTATTGGCCTCACCTTCCACCTGCATCCAGTTCGAGCCCTTGAGCGACGACTTCAAGGTCGAGGAGCAGGTGCCGGGCTACCGTTGGTTGCGGCTGCTGCCCGATGGACGGCTGGAAACCGGCGTGCAGCGGGTCGAAGGCTATGAATTCACCATCGACTACGGTAGCGAAGGCTACTGAAGCGGCTGCGTAACCTGGCCCCATCCCTGTAAACTGCGGCTTTTGCCCAGGTGCACAGGGAGCTCGCATGTCCGGTTCGATCCTCTATATCCACGGCTTCAACAGTGCTCCGGCATCGACCAAGGCCTCCCAGTTGCGCCAGGTCATGGAGCAGCTCGGCCTGGCCGGGCAACTGCGGGTGCCGGCCCTGCATCACCATCCGCGCCAGGCCATTGGCCAGCTGGAACAGGCGATTGCCGAACTCGGTCGTCCATTGCTGGTCGGCAGCTCGCTCGGCGGCTACTATGCGACTCACCTTGCCGAGCGCTATGGTCTGAAGGCCCTGCTGATCAACCCTGCTGTCAGCCCGCATCGGATGTTCGACGGTTATCTGGGCACGCAGAAGAACCTGTACACCGACGAGACCTGGGAGCTGACCCACGACCATGTCGCGGCCCTGGCAGCGCTGGAAGTGGCGCCACCCCAGGACCCTGAGCGTTATCAGGTGTGGTTGCAGACCGGGGACGAGACGCTGGACTATCGCAGCGCCGAGCGCTACTACCGCGCCTGTGCCTTGCGCATACAGGCCGGCGGCGATCATAGTTTCCAAGGTTTTGCCGGACAATTGCCGGCGATGTTGAATTTTGCCGGCATCACTGCCGATCAGTACCAGGCGATCGACTTCACTGCACTGTGAGCCTTCGCCCCATATTCATTGAACGACTAACGACGAGAACCCATGGCCACTCCCAGCGCTAGCTCTTATAACGCAGACGCCATCGAAGTCCTCTCGGGACTCGACCCGGTGCGCAAACGCCCGGGCATGTACACCGACACCACGCGGCCCAACCATTTGGCCCAGGAAGTCATCGACAACAGCGTCGACGAAGCCCTGGCCGGCCATGCGAAGTCGATACAGGTCATCCTGCACGCCGACCATTCCCTGGAAGTGTCCGACGACGGCCGCGGCATGCCCGTGGACATCCACCCGGAAGAAGGCGTGTCCGGGATCGAGCTGATCCTCACCAAGCTCCACGCCGGCGGCAAGTTCTCCAACAAGAACTACCAGTTCTCCGGCGGTCTGCACGGGGTGGGCATCTCCGTGGTCAACGCCTTGTCGAACCAGGTGCGGGTGCGGGTCAAGCGCGACGGCAACGAATACCAGATGACTTTCGCCGACGGCTACAAGGCCACCGAGCTGGAAGTGGTCGGCACCGTGGGCAAGCGCAACACCGGCACCAGCGTGTACTTCGCTCCGGACCCAAAATACTTCGACTCGCCGAAATTCTCCGTCAGCCGTCTCAAGCACGTGCTCAAGGCCAAGGCCGTACTCTGCCCGGGGCTGCTGGTGAGCTTCGAGGACAAGTCCAGCGGCGAGAAGGTCGAGTGGCACTACGAAGATGGCCTGCGCTCCTACCTGGTGGATGCGGTCAGTGAATTCGAACGCCTGCCGGCCGAGCCGTTCTGCGGCAGCCTGGCAGGGAACAAGGAAGCGGTGGACTGGGCCCTGTTGTGGCTGCCCGAAGGCGGCGACAGCGTCCAGGAAAGCTACGTCAACCTGATCCCCACGGCCCAGGGCGGCACCCATGTCAACGGCCTGCGCCAGGGCCTGCTGGATGCCATGCGCGAGTTCTGCGAGTTCCGCAACCTGCTGCCCCGCGGCCTGAAGCTGGCCCCGGAAGACGTCTGGGAGCGCATTGCCTTTGTCCTGTCGATGAAAATGCAGGATGCGCAGTTCTCCGGCCAGACCAAGGAGCGCCTGTCATCCCGCGAGGCGGCGGCGTTCGTTTCCGGTGTGGTCAAGGACGCCTTCAGCCTGTGGCTCAACGCCAATCCCGAGCTGGGCATGCAACTGGCGGAGCTGGCCATCAGCAACGCCGGGCGCCGCTTGAAGGCCAGCAAGAAGGTCGAGCGCAAGCGCATTACCCAGGGCCCGGCGCTGCCAGGCAAGCTGGCGGACTGCGCCGGCCAGGACCCGATGCGTTCCGAACTGTTCCTGGTGGAAGGTGACTCCGCCGGTGGTTCGGCCAAACAGGCGCGGGACAAGGAGTTCCAGGCGATCCTGCCGCTGCGCGGCAAGATCCTCAACACCTGGGAAGTGGACGGCAGCGAAGTCCTGGCCAGCCAGGAAGTGCACAACATCGCCGTGGCCATCGGGGTCGATCCGGGCGCCGAGGACATGAGCCAGCTGCGCTACGGCAAGATCTGCATCCTCGCCGACGCCGACTCCGACGGCTTGCACATCGCTACCTTGCTGTGTGCCTTGTTCGTCCAGCATTTCCGTCCGCTGGTGGATGCCGGTCACGTCTACGTGGCCATGCCGCCGCTGTACCGCATCGACCTGGGCAAGGAGATCTACTACGCCCTGGATGAAGCCGAGCGCGACGGCATTCTCGACCGCCTGGTGGCCGAGAAGAAGCGCGGCAAGCCACAGGTCACCCGATTCAAGGGGCTGGGTGAAATGAACCCGCCGCAACTGCGCGAGACCACCATGGACCCGAACACCCGGCGTCTGGTGCAGTTGACCCTGGACGATGTCGAGGCCACCGCGGAAATCATGGACATGCTGCTGGCCAAGAAGCGCGCCGGTGATCGCAAGTCCTGGCTGGAGTCCAAGGGCAACCTGGCCGAGGTGCTGGCCTGATGCACAGAGGTTTTGCCCTGGCCCTGGCGCTATTGGCAACCTCGGTGGTGGCCGCGCCGGCGCCCGAACTGAAACTGCTGTCCGAGCATCCTGTGGAAGGCATGCGCGGCGGCAATCTGTCCGGGCTGGCGCTGTGTGGTCAGGAGCTCTGGACCGTCTCCGATCGCGACGACGAGCAGATCTACAGGCTCGATACCCGTAACCCTGTCTGGCAGGCCGAGACCGTCGGGATCGAGGTGCCTGCGGTGCCGGATTCCGGCTTGCCCTGGGGCTTGAAGGTGCGGACCTGGACGGCGTCCTTCGTGCGTGGCGGCGACCTGGACTTCGAGGGCATCACCTGTGATGCCGCCGGCAACAAATATGTGGTCAGCGAAGCCCATGCCGCGGTGCTGCAGGTTCCGGCGCAAGGCGCGCCGGCCTGGTTGAAGATTTCCCCGATCATGGTGCGCGAAGCCCGTGCCAGCGGCATGCTGCTGCACTTCAATGCCCTGTTCGAAGGGCTGGCGGTCAACCCTGCCGGGGATCGGATCTGGCTGGCGGCGGAACGCGAGCGGCGCGGGCTGCTGTTGATCAAGCGTGGCCAGACCACCTGGGACTGCGATGGCGGTTGCGTGCTGCTCAGTGAAGCAGGGGCGCTAATGCAGCCTGAGCAGGTGCCCAACGCCAAGGCCGTATCCCGTGACTTCGCCGACCTGTCGCTGTTCGACGGCAAGCTGTTCACCCTGGAGCGCAACGCCTATCAGATCTGTCGCCGGGACGCGCTGAGCGCCAAGGTCGAGCAGTGCTGGTCGTATGCTGGCGAAGCACTGGTGGAGCATCGGCGTTATCCACAGCCCTACGGGTTGGCGGAAGCCCTGGTGGTGGACGCCAAGGGCGCCTGGATTGGCCTGGACAACAACAACGGTGCTCGCGCCGACGGCGAGGCCCGACCGATCGTCTGGCGTTTTGCAGCTCCCGAAGGCGGCTGGAGTGCCAAGCCGTGAGCCATCAACCGGGCAAGAGTGCCGGGCGGGTGATGCTGATCATGGCCTGGGCGGCGGCGCTGTTCCTGGCCACGCGGTTCTTTGCCGACTGGGAAGCGCACCAGGAGAACCCCAACACTGTCGTCAGTTCGCAACAACATGAGGGTTACATCGAAGTGCAACTGGCGGGCAATCGCCAGGGGCATTTCGTCGCCAGCGGCCATATCAACGGGCGGCTGGTGCAATTCATGCTCGACACCGGGGCCACCGATGTCTCGGTACCTGCGGATCTCGCTGAACGTCTGGGCCTGGAGCGCGGTGCGCCGGTCACCCTGAGCACGGCCAATGGGCGCAGCGAAGGTTATCGGACCCGTATCGAACTCCTGCAGCTGGGGGATATCGTGCTGCGGGACGTGGCCGCCCTGGTGGCGCCGGGGCTCGACGGCGACCAGGTTCTGCTGGGCATGAGCGCTTTGAAAAAACTTGAATTTACTCAGCGCGGCGGCAGCATGCTGCTGCGCCAGACTACGAACCAATGAGGCCCGCATGAGCGACTCCCTTGATCTCAGCCTGGATGGCGTAGAACGCCGGTCACTGGCTGACTTCACCGAAAATGCCTACCTCAACTACTCCATGTACGTGATCATGGACCGTGCTCTGCCGCATATCGGCGACGGCCTGAAACCGGTACAGCGGCGTATCGTCTACGCCATGAGTGAGCTGGGGCTGGATGCCGATTCCAAGCACAAGAAATCCGCGCGTACCGTGGGTGACGTGCTCGGCAAGTTCCACCCGCACGGCGATTCGGCCTGTTATGAGGCCATGGTGCTGATGGCCCAGCCGTTCAGCTACCGCTACACGCTGGTGGACGGCCAGGGCAACTGGGGTGCGCCGGACGATCCCAAGTCCTTCGCTGCCATGCGTTACACCGAGGCGCGCCTGTCGCGCTATTCCGAAGTGCTGCTCAGCGAACTGGGCCAGGGCACTGCGGACTGGGGGCCGAACTTCGACGGCACGCTACAGGAGCCGCTGGTACTGCCGGCACGCCTGCCGAACATCCTGCTCAACGGCACCACCGGCATCGCCGTGGGCATGGCCACCGACGTGCCGCCGCACAACCTGCGGGAAGTGGCTTCGGCCTGCGTGCGCCTGCTGGATGAGCCCAAGGCCACGGTCGAGCAGCTCTGCGAGCATATCCAGGGGCCGGACTACCCCACCGAAGCCGAGATCATCACCCCGCGTGCCGACCTGCTGAAGATCTACGAAACCGGCCGTGGCTCGGTGCGCATGCGCGCCGTGTACCGGGTCGAGGACGGCGACATCATCGTCACCGCGCTGCCGCACCAGGTCTCCGGGGCCAAGGTGCTGGAACAGATCGCCGGCCAGATGCAGGCCAAGAAGCTGCCGATGGTGGCCGACCTGCGTGACGAGTCGGACCATGAGAACCCGTGCCGCATCGTGATCATCCCGCGCTCCAACCGGGTCGACGCCGATGAGTTGATGCAGCACCTGTTCGCCACCACCGAGCTGGAATCCACCTACCGGGTCAACATCAACATCATTGGCCTGGACGGCAAGCCGCAGTTGAAGAACCTGCGGGCCCTGCTGGTGGAGTGGCTGGAGTTCCGGGTCACCACCGTGCGTCGCCGGCTGCAGTTCCGCCTGGACAAGGTCGAGCGTCGCCTGCATCTGTTGGACGGTTTGCTGATTGCCTACCTCAACCTGGATGAAGTGATCCACATCATCCGTACCGAGGAGCATCCACGGGCCAAGCTGATCGAGCGTTTCGCCCTGAGTGAAATCCAGGCCGACTACATCCTCGACACGCGCCTGCGCCAATTGGCGCGTCTGGAAGAGATGAAGCTGCGGGCCGAACAGGATGAGTTGCTCAAGGAGCAGGCCAAGCTGCAAGCCTTGCTCAACAGCGAAGCCAAACTGAAGAAGCTGGTGCGCACCGAGTTGCTGCAAGACGCAGAAACCTACGGCGATGACCGCCGTTCGCCGATCGTCGCCCGGGCCGAGGCCAAGGCGCTGTCGGAAAACGAGCTGATGCCTACCGAGCCGGTGACTATCGTTCTGTCGGAAAAAGGCTGGGTGCGTTGCGCCAAGGGGCATGATATTGACGCCACTGGTCTGTCCTACAAGGCCGGCGATGGCTACAAGACCGCCGCGCCCGGGCGTTCCAACCAGTTCGCGGTGTTCATCGACTCCACCGGGCGCAGTTACTCGGTGGCGGCCCATACGCTGCCATCGGCCCGGGGTCAGGGCGAGCCGCTGACCGGCCGTCTGACACCGCCGCCGGGTGCGACGTTCGAATGCGTGCTGCTGCCGGATGACGATGCCTTGTATGTGATCGCTTCTGACGCCGGCTACGGCTTCGTGGTCAAGGGCGAGGACCTGCAGGCCAAGAACAAGGCGGGCAAGGCGCTGTTGAGCCTGCCGAACAATGCCAAGGTGCTGGCGCCGCGGCCAGTGGCCGATCGCGAACAGAACTGGCTGGCTTCGGTGACCACCGAAGGGCGCCTGCTGGTGTTCAAGATCAGCGACCTGCCGCAGCTGGGCAAGGGCAAGGGCAACAAGATCATCGGCATTCCCGGTGAGCGCGTGGCCAGCCGCGAAGAGTACGTCACCGATATCGCGGTGCTGCCGGACGGCGCGACCCTGGTGCTGCAGGCTGGCAAGCGCACCTTGTCGCTCAAGGCTGACGATCTGGAGCACTACAAAGGCGAGCGCGGGCGCCGTGGCAACAAACTGCCTCGCGGCTTCCAGCGGGTGGATGCGTTGTTGGTAGAGCCTCTCAGTTAAGGGCGGGCTAGAGCGTTCGATCTGCGATTTAAGCGCAGGATCGACGCTACAACACTGGAGTCAGGGCGCATATTCACGGATGATATGCGCTTTCAAACGCTGGCGTGGCCGGGCGTTATTCAGGTTTTTTTGAGTATTTACACTGTGGCTAGCCTTGTGGCCGCCACCTGGATGGGATGATGACTGCTCTGCGCCTTCCTCTTGTTTTCTTGCTCGCCGGCGTTCTTGGCCTGGCGGGTTGCAGCGTACACCAGCCGGTGTCGCTGTATCAGCTGGACAGCGGAAGTCCAGCTCAGCCGGCCAGTGCCGGCATGTCGGTATTGCTGGGGCCGGTGCTGATCGCCGACTACCTGCAACGTGAAACCCTCCTGCAGCGTCAGGATGATGGCAGCCTGCAGGCCTCCACTGATGGTCGCTGGGCCGGCAGCCTGTCTTCGGACATCGACCAGTTGCTGTTGCGCCAGGTGGCCGGTCATCTCGACAGCCAGCGGGTTGTATTGGCTCCGGCCACCAGCGGCTTCACTCCGGATGTCCAGGTGCTGCTGTCGATCACTCGCCTGGATTCAGGCAAGTCGCAGCCGGCGGTGCTGGATGCGCAATGGCGCCTGATCGACCGTCGTGGCCAGGTGCGGGACAACCGCATCGTTCATCTGCAGGAGCAGCACGCGGGAACCACGGCGTCCCAGGTCCAGGCCCAGGGCGTGCTGTTGCAGCGTCTGGCGGAACAGTTGTCGGGTGCCCTCAAGCCTCTGGCCAATCAGCCGGCGGTGGCGGAGGTGCCACGCAAGGCGGCCCCGGCTCCTGCGCCCAAGCCTGCCGGGCAGGAAAAGCAACCGAAGATCCCGATGGCCACGCCGATCCGCACGGATATGGAAGTGTTCAGGTTCTGAGTTGACACGCCGCGAGACAAGGCCCGCCCAACAGCGGGCCTTGTCGTTTCTGGCTCTGGCCAACGCAATCTCCTGTAGCCGCTGCCGAAGGCTGCGAGCAGGCCGCAGGCACGCAGCGATATCACCAGCGTTGAAGCCCCTGCGGGGCTTGTCGCAGGCTGCGCCAGCGGCTACACAAAGCTCATGAAAAAGCCCGCACTGGGCGGGCTTCTTTTTGTGCGGGTCAGCCTTACAGCTTGGCCCGTGTTTCATGCATGCGTGCCAGTTGCCGCTCCAGCATCGACGGGTAGGGCTCCATCAGGCGTTCCACGCAGCAGGCACCTTCCGGGCTGGCGATCGGGCGAATACGTGCCCGCTGGCGCAGCAGCGGGTCGTCATTGACCTTGCGCTCCACCAGCAGCAGGTTGCGGCTGTGCTGGGACAGGGCCAGGGCATCCTGAGCGGTTTCGGTGAGCAGCAGGTCGATCTGGCTCAGGCCGAACAGTTCGTCGCCCAGGGTCAGGCCCAGTTGCAGTTGCAGGGTGATGCCGCTGTCCGCCACTTCGATCTGCAGGGCATGGCCCAGGGCGCGCAGCAACTCGCCGCAGCAGATGGCGTTGGTCAGGTAGTCGTCACCGCTGTCTTCGCTGTGGAACAGCATCAGCGTGCTGCCATCGTTCAGGGTATGCAGTTCGCTCTGGTACAGCGAGGCGGCCTGGTCGAGGCAATCGCGGTAGCGTTCCAGCAGTTCCATCAGGCGGGCGCGGGGCAGGCGTCGCAGTTGCTCCTGGGCACCGAGTTGCACCGCGAGTACCGCACTGTGCTGGGGCTGGGCCGGAACCTGTGGTTGCGGTTGTGGCTTGGCAGCAGGCGTCGATGAGCTGTCCCGCAGGTCGGCGAAGGGGTCTTCCTCGTCCAGTTCATCTTCTTCGGCGTGAACCAGGTGCCGGGGTGCAGGCTTCAGGCCTGCTACCGGAGCGCTTTCGTCGAAGCTCGGGTCCCGCAGGTTGCGCACTTCGAATGCCGGCTCATCGTCCTCGTCGTCTTGCACTTCAGCCTCGGGCTGCGGTGCCGGTTCGGGTTTTTCCGGCACCAGGCGGGCATGCAGCTGACGCGCCAGATCGCCGATTTCGTCCTGGCGCTGGGTGGCGGGAGTGTGTTCGTCCAGGTCACGCAGCCAGACTCGCAGTTGCAGCAGCGGAGTCGAGATGTGCCGCCCCAGGCGCAGGCTCAAGGCCAGGGCCAGGGCCAGCAGGATGGCGCTGAGGATGCCCATGCTTTGCAGGCTGATGGTCATCGGCTGCTGGAATTGCGCCATGTCCAGGCTGATTCGCAGGTTGCCCGCGGTCACGTCCTGGAAGGTGATCTTGGTCTGGTACACGCCCTCGGTTTCACCCAGCAGGCTGCTCTTGGGGCGCTGGCCGGCCTCGGCGAGGATGCGGTTGTCCACGCTGTAGATGGCCGCGTGGGCCACCAGCGGGTTCTTGGTCAGATTGTTGAGCAGGACATTGAGGCTGAGGATGTCGTTGGACACCAGCAGCTCGGTGGCCGAGGTGGCGGTCTGGGTGGTCAGGCTCTGACCCAGGGCGTCGGCTTGTTCGTGCATGGCTTGCTTGAACTGCAGGCCCATCACGCCGGCATAGATCACCAGGGCCAGGGCGACCAGGATCACGTTATGGCTGGCAATGCGCAATGCAATCGGCACACGGCGGTGGCGCAGTGCACGGAAGATCAGCAGGAAGAAGTTATCGGTTTTAACTGGCGTGGGCCGGTTCACTGAGCTCGGCTCTTTTGTCCGTGAAGTTGACGCGCAGTATAGCGACAGGCCCTAGACCGGCAAAGCGCTGGCTGTGCCCGATGGTCACCGAAAGTGGGTAGAATGCGCTTTTTTTCCACCTCGGGGGTGCGCCTTGCGCGAAATTGTCCTGATAAACATCACCGGCGAAGATCGTCCCGGTCTGACTGCGGCCATTACCGGCGTTCTGGCCCAGGGTGGTGTGAACATTCTCGACATCGGTCAGGCGGTGATCCACGACACCTTGTCGTTCGGCATCCTGGTTGAAATTCCCAGCAACGAGCAGAGCTCGTCGGTGCTCAAGGACATCCTGTTCACCGCCTACAAGCTCGACCAGCAGGTGCGCTTCACGCCGGTGTCCGAGCAGGATTACCAGCAGTGGGTCGCCGGGCAGGGCAAGAAGCGCCATATCGTGACCCTGCTGACGCGCAAGGTTACCGCCGAACAGTTGCAGCGCGTGAGCTCCATCACCGCCAAGTACGGCCTGAACATCGACCATATCGATCGCCTGTCCGGGCGCATGCCCCTGGACATGCCAGCCGACCAGGGCAAGGGCTGCATCGAGTTCTCGGTACGTGGCGAAGCCGCCGATCCGCAAGCCCTGCGGGCCGAGTTCCTCAGCGTGGCCCAGGAGCTGAACGTCGATATCGCGTTCCAGGAAGACTCGCTGTTCCGCCGTAACCGGCGCCTGGCGGTGTTCGACATGGATTCGACGCTGATCGAGGCCGAAGTCATCGACGAGCTGGCCAAGGCGGCCGGTGTCGGCGATCGGGTCGCGGAAATCACCGAGCGGGCGATGGCCGGCGAGCTGGACTTCCGCGCCAGTTTCAAGGAGCGCCTGGCGCTACTCAAGGGCCTGGACGTCAATGTGCTGGACGCCATCGGCGCCTCCCTGCGCCTGACCGAGGGCGCCGAAACCCTGTTCGCCGAGCTCAAGCGCCTGGGCTACAAGACCGCGATCCTCTCCGGCGGCTTCACCTACTTTGCCAAGCAGCTGCAAGCCAAGCTGGGTATCGACTACGTGTTCGCCAACGAGCTGGAAGTGGTGGACGGCAAGGTCACTGGCGTGGCGGTGGAGCCGATTGTCGACGCCCAGCGCAAGGCCGATCTGCTACGTGAGCTGGCGCACAAGGAAGGCCTGCGCCTGGAGCAGACCATCGCTGTCGGCGATGGCGCCAACGATTTGCCGATGCTCGGCATTGCCGGCCTGGGCGTGGCATTCCGCGCCAAGCCGCTGGTCAAGCAGTCGGCCAAGCAGGCGATCTCGACCCTGGGCCTGGATGGCGTGCTGTACCTGCTGGGGTTCCGTGACCGCGACGGGCAGCTCTGAGCCGCCGGAAAATCCCCGCCCATAAAAAACGCCGCTGATCAGCGGCGTTTTTTATGTCCGGCATTCAGGCCTCAAGCCTTGGGCAGGCCCAGGCCCTGGCCCATTCGCACGGGCGAGCCGGCAGCCAGCTCTTGGGCCCACTGCACCTGGTCCGGGCCAAACAGCACGATGGCCGTGGAGCCCAGCTTGAAGCGGCCCATTTCGGCGCCTTTCTCCAGGTGGATCGGAGCGCGGGCGGCTTCGTCGTAGCGCACGGTCTTGAGTTCGCGCTTGGGCGGCGTTACCAGGCCAGCCCAGACGGTTTCGATTGAAGCGACGATCATCGCGCCCACCAGCACCAGCGCCATCGGGCCGCGCTCGGTATCGAAGATGCACACCACGCGCTCGTTGCGTGCGAACAGCTCGGGTACGTTTTCAGCGGTAGTCTGGTTGACCGAGAAGATCCGGCCCGGCACATAGACCATTTCCCGCAGGGTGCCGGCCAGGGGCATGTGCACCCGGTGGTAGTCCTTGGGGGAGAGGTAGATGGTGGCAAAGTCGCCGCCCATGAACGGCTGTGCCAGGGCCGGGTCACCGCCCAGCAGTTCCAGCACGCTGTAGCTGTGGCCCTTGGCCTGGAACACTCGGCCGTGTTCGATCGGGCCCAGTTGGCTGACCGCGCCGTCGGCAGGGCTGAGCACCGCGCCCGGGGTCGGGTCCAGCGGCCGCGCGCCGTCTTTGAGGGCGCGGGTGAAGAAGGCGTTGAAATGCTCGTAGGCGGTCACGTCCTCGACCTGGGCCTCGGACATATCCACTTGATACTGCTTGGCGAACCAGCGGGTGAAGGCATTCTTGAACCAGCGCACGCGGCACTCGGCAATGCAGCCGGCCAGGCGCGACAGCAGGTGATGAGGCAGCAGGTACTGGCTGATGATGAACAAACGCTTTTTCATTGGGTGTCCTTAAAAACCTTAAATCTCTACGGGCGTATCGGGATGATTGCCCCATTCGCCCCAGGAGCCGGCGTAGCCCTTGACCCGTGGGTAGCCCAGCGCCTTGGCCACCAGATAGGTGAAGCCGGAGCGATGGTGGGTCTGGCAGTGGGTGATCACTTCTTTGTCTTTGCTGATGCCCAGGTCCGCAAGGATCTGTGGCATGTCGCGGCGGATGCGCAGGTGGCGTGCCTGATCCATGCCGGCGGTCCATTCGAAATTCACCGCGCCGGGGATATGCCCGCCCTTGGCTGCCAGGACTTTTTCGCCGGAGTACTCCAGCGGTCCGCGGGCGTCCCAGATCACCAGGTCCGCCGCGCCGAGACGGCTTTGCAGGTATTCGCGGGTGGCGGTGGGCTCGTCATGCAGGGCCAGTGCCACGGGGCCGCCGACCGCGGCCGGGACTTCGGTAGACACGGGCAGGCCTTCCGCCAGCCAGGCCGGCAGGCCGCCGTCGAGGTAGTGGTAGCGGTGGTGGCCGATCACGTCCAGCAGCCAGATGAAGCGCCCGGCCCAGCCACCGCCTTCATCGTCGTAGACCACATAGACCGCGTCCGGGTTGTGCCCGAGTTCGCCGAACAGCGTTTCAAGCGCCGCTTGCGGCGGCAGCAGCCCGGGAGCCGGCGCCTGGCCCAGCTGAGTGCGCTTGGGGTCGACGAAGCGCGCCCCGGGAATATGCCCGGTTGCATAGCGGGCAGCGCTGGTCAGGTCGACCAGGATCAGTTCGCGGGCGTTCAGGCGGGCGAGCAGGTCGCTCGGTTCAATGACCAGCGGCAAGCCAGAGAAGTCAGACATGTCAGGTCCCCAGGGCGCAAAGGGAAGGATTGTAGCGCAAGCGTCATTGGCTGCGGTTGGTAAAGCTGTGCAAGGCTTTTTCGATGCACTGGGCGGTCTTGCCGAAGGCCTGGACGCTAATTTCCGAGAACGGCACGCCGCCCTGGTCGGCGATCGCCAGCATCAGTACCCGGCCATTGCACGACAGTGAGCGGATCAGCAGGTGTTCGCCGCGAAACAGCTGGCGCAGCGAGCTTGGCAGGTGAGGGGCGAACTGGGCCCGGTTGGCCGGGGTCAGGCGGATCTGCGCGGATTTTTCCAGCAGGCGTTGCAACAGCGGGCTCTGCTTGGCCTGCAGGGTCAGGCTGGCCGCTTCCCTGGGCAGGCCGTAAAGCTGTTGCACTCGCAGGTGGCTCAGGCTGCGATCGACCATCAGCAGCATGATCCGATGCATGCCGCACGCCGCCAGGGCATCCCGGGCAAAGCCGGTAAGGTGCACGGCGTTGGTAAAGGGGCTGGGGTCCAGCAACAGTTCGCCGCAGAGCTTGCGCCACTTGGTCAGTTCCAGTGCGGTGGGCGCCGGGGCTGGTTGCTCGCCGTGATGCAGGCGTCGGGCATCCCAAGGCCAGAGCAGGGCCTGGGCCGGGTGCCAGAGATCGGGCTGGGTGTCGTTGCGGGCGCTTTGTGCTGCCTGTTGGTGCAACTGTTGCTGGACCTGGTCCAGGGGGATCTGCAGATAAAGAGCGGTAAGGTTCTGCCAGCGCCGGCCATGGGGACTGTTCCAGGACTGTTGCGCCGCCAGCGCCAGGCCGTTGGCCAGCAACACAGTGTTTGCCGGCTGGTTCAGCCAGCGCCGCAGATCCGGTTCAGCGTCCAGGCGTTGTTGCTGGCGCAGCGGGTTGTCGCTGTCGCGGGCAATCAGCATGACCTTGGCCAGCAGGTGCTGCTCCTGGGTCAGCAGGCGATAGCCCTGCTGGACCCAGATCGGCAGGTGCCAGGCCAGGACCAGGGCCTGGCACATTTCCATCAGCCGCACTCCGAACAGTTGCAGTTCAACGTCGTGTGCGGATTCGTGCTTGTAGATGACCCGCAGTTCCCACTCTTCCAGCAGCTTGGGATAGACCAGGGCCATGGCCCACAGCGGCGAGAGAAACAGCAGGCTGCCCCAGTGGATGTCCTGCCAGAGTCGCGCCAGGCGTCCGGCAAAGAAGCCATTGGCTTGCTGGCTGGCGTGCTGGCTGATCAGCTGGAACTGGCGCAATGCCTGGGGGATCTGCTCTTCAGGCAGCGTCGGCAGTTGCTCGAGCAACTCCTCGGTACGCTTGAGGCCCAGGCGGTTGACCGCGATCTCCAGGTTTTCCGCCGGTTCGCTCATGCTGCCGTGGGAATGCCGGTTGGCTTCGCGGATCACGCTCAAGGCCAGTGCCGGGCTGTTTTGCATCAGATCGACAATCTCCCGCAGCGAGCTGCGGTTGTTGGCGATGGCGCGGCAGACCCGGTCATGGCTGGCCTGGGGCACCGGCAGGCGCACGCCATTGAGGAGCTTTACCCAGGCGTCGAGAGAGGCGGGCGGAGAATGTGGGACGCTGGTTTCATTAGACATGGTCGGGCGCAATCATCGTCTGCTGTGAACACGCCCAGAGCGGGCCAAACTGGCTTTTCGCCTTAACTGGCTATAGTCTGGCGCAGTTTTGCCGATAAGTAGAAGAAGAGTTTTAAGAACTTCCGAATATGACCTTGAACCCGACTCAATAAGTACTCCCCTACCTATGGCTAAAATTATCGGCATCATCGTCGTATTCGCGAGCGTGCTCGGCGGATACGTGCTTTCCCACGGCAAAATCGCGGCACTGATCCAGCCTTTCGAAGTGCTGATCATCGGCGGCGCAGCCTTTGGCGCATTCCTCCAGGCCAACCCGGGCTACATGACGATGCACGTCGTCAAGAAATCCCTGGGCATGTTCAGCTCGCGCTTCACCCACACCTTCTACCTGGAAGTGCTGGGCCTGATCTACGAGATCCTCAACAAGAGTCGTCGCGAAGGCATGATGGCCATCGAAGGCGATATCGAGGACGCCGCGGCCAGCCCGATTTTCGCCAAGTACCCGGCGGTGCTCAAAGATGAACGCATGACCGCCTTCGTCTGTGACTATCTGCGCATCATGTCCTCCGGCAACATGGCTCCCCACGAGCTGGAAGGCCTGTTCGACATGGAGCTGTTCAGCCTCAAGGAAGACCTTGAGCATCCATCCCATGCGGTCAACGGGATTGCCGACGGCATGCCCGGTTTCGGTATCGTCGCGGCGGTATTGGGGATCGTGGTGACCATGGCTTCCCTGGGCGATGGCGACCAGAAGTCCATCGGCCTGCACGTAGGTGCGGCACTGGTGGGTACTTTCTTCGGTATTCTCGCGGCCTATGGTTTCTTCGGCCCGCTGGCCCACTCCCTGGCCCACGACGCCAAGGAAGAACTGAACGTCTACGAAGCCATCAAGGCATCGCTGGTGGCCTCGGCTTCCGGCATGCCGCCGTCCCTGGCCGTGGAGTTCGGGCGCAAGGTTCTGTACCCGGCGCACCGTCCTAGCTTCGCCGAGCTGGAACAAGCGGTTCGCGGTCGCTAAGTCATGGAAAATAATCAGCCGATTATCATCAAGCGCGTCAAGCGCTTCGCTGGCGGACATCACGGGGGCGCCTGGAAAATCGCCTTCGCCGACTTCGCCACGGCGATGATGGCGTTCTTCCTGGTTTTGTGGCTGCTGTCCACGGCCACCCCGGAACAGAAGATCGCCATCGCCGGTTACTTCAAGGATCCGATCGGCTTCTCGGAAAGCGGTACGCCCTACATCATCGACCTGGGCGGCTCCCCTGAGCTGGCGCCGGACAACACCCTCAACCCCGAGATCAAGTCCCAGCCACAACCGGACAAGGTCACGGTGGATGCCGACCAGGTGGAGGGCATGGCCGAGCAGGTCGAGCGCGAGCGTCTCGAGTTGCTGTTGCAAGAGTTGCAGAACAAGGTTGAAGAGAGCCCGCAACTGCAGAAGTTCAAGGACCAGATCCTCTTCGAGATCACCCCGGACGGCCTGCGGATCCAGATCATGGACGCTGAGAACCGGCCGATGTTCGACTCTGGCAGTGCACGTCTGAAGCCGTATTTCGAAGACATCCTGCTGGCCATGGCCGACACCATCAAGACCGTGCCGAACAAGATCAGCATCAGCGGTCACACCGACGCCAAGCCCTATTCGGGCACTGGCGACTTCGGCAACTGGGAACTGTCGGCCAACCGGGCCAACGCTGCGCGTCGGGCGCTGGTGGCGGGTGGTTATCCTGATCCGCAAGTCGCGCGTGTGGTGGGCTTTGCTTCGTCGGCTCTATTCGATCGCAAGGACCCGTTCAACCCGGTCAACCGGCGCATCGATATCGTCGTGCTGACCAAGAAGGCCCAGCGTGCCATCGAGGGTGAGCAGACCGATCCCAATGCTCCGGTACCGACCCAGGGTAGCGGTGCGCCCGGTGAAGTACCGGGGGCGGCAGCCGACCCGAATGCCTTGCCGCCCGGTAGCGAACCGCTGCCGGCGCACGAGGTGCGTCAACGTATGAATATCTTCGAGGACGGTGTGCTGAAGATGGACGAGCAGGGTGCGGCGGGCCAGTCTTCCGCTCCGGCTCCGGCTCCGGCTCCGGCTCCGGCTCCGGCTCCAGCTCCCACTGCTCCGGTGACGCCGCCCGCTACGCCGGGCACGGCGAAGTGACAAACGACAAGGCCGCGAAGATCGCGGCCTTGTCGTATCTGGGTCAGGTCAATCAGTAACTGTTGTCTGGCAGGCTGGCGAGGATCGAGCGGTAGCTGTTCATCCGTTGCTGCTGGATGCGCCCGTCTTCCAGGGCCTTGAGCAAGGCACAGCCCGGCTCGCGATCGTGCTTGCAATCGCGGAAGCGGCAGGTGCCCAGCAAGTCATTGAACTCGATGAACCCCGCCTCGACATCGGCGCGGCTGACATGGCCGAGGCCGAACTCACGGATACCGGGGGAGTCGATCAGCTCACCGCCACCGGGGAAGTGGAACAGGCGCGCGGTCGTGGTGGTGTGAGTGCCCTGGCCGGAGAACTCCGACAGCGGGCCGACGCGGGTTTCGACTTCCGGCAGCAGGCTGTTGACCAGGGACGACTTGCCCACCCCCGACTGGCCGACGAATACACTGATGCGCCCGTCCAGCAGGGCTTGCAACTGCTCCATGCCGTCGCCGTGATGAGCCGAGACCTCCAGCAGCGGGTAGCCCAGCTGGCGGTAGACCGCGAGCAGGGCGTTGAGCGCAGGGGCGTTCTGCTCATCGATCAGGTCGGCCTTGTTCAGCAGCAGCAACGGCCGGATTCCAGCATGCTCGGCGGCTACCAGGTAGCGGTCGATCAGGTTGGCGTGGGGCTCGGGCATGGGCGCAAACACGATCACGATCATGTCGACGTTGGCGGCCACCGGCTTGAGTTGGCCGCGGCTGTCCGGGCGGCACAGCTCGGTGCTGCGCGGCAGTTGCGCGACGATCACCCCGATGCCCTGGTTGCCGGCGCGCCAGACCACCTGGTCGCCGGTCACCAGGGCCGGCAGGTTGGCCCGCAGGTAGCAGCGGAACACCTGGCCGGCCGTTTCGCCTTCGCGAGCCTCGACTTCGACCTGGACGCCGAAGTGGGCGATGACCAGGCCGGTCTGTTCCGGGCCCAGGTCGCCACCTTCCAGCGCCTCGACGGCAGAGGACTCGCGTTTGGCGGCGCGGGCGGCGCGCTCACCCTGGATCTTTTCGATGCGCCAGTTTTGGCGGCGATTGAGCTGGCGTTTGGCCATTGGTGTTCCGTGTCGATAATTACGGCGGATAGGTAAAACGGCGGCGAGTTTAGCACGCCGGGCAGGCCCTCTAGGCTAAACTGCGCAACTACGCCGAGGAGCCCACCCATGCAAAACCCGCAGAACCTGATTTGGATCGACCTGGAAATGACCGGTCTGAACCCTGACACCGACGTCATCATCGAGATGGCCACCATTGTCACTGACAGCAACCTCAACACCTTGGCTGAAGGACCGGTCATTGCCATCCACCAGAGCGACGAGATCCTCGCCGGCATGGATGAATGGAACACCCGCCAGCACGGCGGTTCCGGTCTGACCCAGCGGGTTCGCGAAAGCCGCATCAGCATGGCCGAAGCAGAAGCCCAGACCATTGCCTTCCTGGAGCAGTGGGTACCCAAGGGCAAATCGCCGATCTGCGGCAACAGCATCTGCCAGGACCGGCGCTTCCTGTACCGCCACATGAAGGCTCTGGAAAGCTACTTCCACTACCGCAACCTGGACGTCTCGACCCTCAAGGAACTGGCCGCCCGCTGGGCGCCGGACGTGCGCGACAGCTTCAAGAAAGGCAGCACCCACCTGGCCCTGGACGATATTCGCGAGTCCATTGCCGAGCTCCAGCACTACCGCAAGCACTTCATCAAGTTCTGACCCGCAGGCGCCGGCTTGCCGGCGAACGGGCGCCCGCTGCGACTCGGCGCCCGTACCCGCCCCCTTTTGGTGCCCGCTTCAACTGAGTAGACTGCGCGCCTTCCTGCAAGGACCGCCATCATGCTGTTGATGCTTTATCTGATTGCCATTACCGCCGAAGCCATGACCGGCGCCCTGTCTGCCGGCCGGCGCGGCATGGACTGGTTCGGTGTGGTGCTGATTGCCTGCGTCACCGCACTCGGCGGCGGTTCGGTGCGTGATGTGCTGCTGGGCCACTATCCGCTGACCTGGGTCAAGCACCCGGAATACCTGGTGCTGACGTCGGTGGCGGCGTTGGTGACGATCTTCATCGCGCCCTTGATGCGTCACCTGCGCTCGCTGTTTCTGGTGCTCGACGCCGTGGGCCTGGTGGCCTTTACCCTGATCGGCTGCATGACTGCCCTGGAAATGGGCCACGGCATGCTGGTGGCTTCAGTCAGCGGGGTGATCACCGGGGTCTTTGGCGGCATCCTCAGGGACATCTTCTGCAACGATATCCCGCTGATCTTTCGCCGCGAGCTGTACGCCAGCGTGTCCTTCGCCGCGGCCTGGTGCTACATGCTGTGCATCTACCTGCAACTGCCCAGCGAGCAGTCGATCCTGGTCACCCTGTTCGGCGGCTTTCTATTGCGCCTGCTGGCGATCCGTTTTCACTGGGAAATGCCCAAGTTCGTCTACAACGACGAACACTGACGGTTGGTGTGCTGGTCCAGGGCCCATTGCACATGTTCGCGAACCAGTTCCGAGGGGTAGTCCTGGCGGGCCTTGAGGGCTTCCAGCACCGGAATGCTAGAGGGGGCGTTGCCCAGGCCCACCGCCAGGTTGCGTAGCCAGCGCTCGTAGCCGGCGCGGCGCAAGGGTGAACCTTCGGTATTGCTGAGGAATTTGTCCTCGTCCCACATGAACAGCTCTGCCAGTTCGGCATTGTCCAGGTTGTGCCGGGGCTTGAAGTCGCCCTCGGCCGTTGAGCGGGCGAAGCGATTCCAGGGGCAGACGATCTGGCAGTCATCGCAGCCGAATACCCGGTTGCCGATCAGCGGGCGCAGGTCTTCGGGGATGGCGCTTTTGAGCTCGATGGTCAGGTAGGAAATGCAGCGTCGGGCATCCAGCACATAGGGGCCGACGAAGGCGTTGGTCGGGCAGATGTCCAGGCAGGCGGTGCAGCGGCCGCAGTGCTCCGTGGCGTGGGGCGCGTCCACCGGCAGGGGCAGGTCGACGAACAGTTCGCTGAGGAAGAAGTAGCTGCCGGCTTTGCGATTCAGCACCAGGGTGTTCTTGCCGATCCAGCCGAGCCCGGCCTGTTCGGCGATGGCTTTTTCCAGCACCGGAGCGCTATCGACGAAGGCGCGGTAGCCAAAGGGGCCGATGGCTTGCTGGATGCGCTCGGCCAGTTGCTGTACGCGCTTGCGGATCAGCTTGTGATAATCGCGCCCCAGGGCATAGCGCGAAACGTAGGCCTTGGAAGGCTGGGCCAGGCGCTGGGCCATCTGGGTGTCGCCGGGCAGGTAGTCCATGCGCAGCGAAACCACCCGCAGGGTGCCAGGCACCAACTGGTCGGGATGGGAGCGTTTGCTGCCGTGGGCGCCCATGTATTCCATCTCGCCGTGGTAGCCGGCGGCGAGCCAGCGTTCCAGGTGCTGCTCATGCTCGGCCAGGTCCAGGCCGCTGATGCCGACTTGTTGAAAGCCCAGTTCGCGGCCCCAGTCCTTGATCGATTGGGCGAGAGCGGGAAGATCCTGGGTAATAGCGGGCATGAGGCGAGAGAAACCGGGGCTGAGGTGCGTATAATTCTGCCAGACATCGGAGCTCGAAGACGCATGCCGCAGACAAAACACCCTCTACCTGACGTTCAGTTGCTGACTTCTGGCCATTTGCCACATCTGAATGGACGACTTCGCGATGCCCACAAGGGCCAGTTCGGGCACCTGTTGCTGATTGGGGGCGATCGAGGTTTTGCCGGCGCCGCCTTGCTGAGTGCGGAAAGTGCCTTGCGCAGTGGCGCGGGGCTGGTGTCCCTGGCGACCCGCAGTGAGCATGTGGCTGCCGCTGCGGCGCGCTTGCCTGAGGTCATGACCCAGGGCACTCATTCGGCCAACCAGTTGATGGGGTTGCTGGCTCGGGCCACGGTGCTGGTGGTCGGGCCGGGGTTGGGGCAGGGCGCCTGGGGGCGCAGTCTGCTGTCGGCGGCGGCCAATGCGCCGTTGCCCCAGGTGTGGGATGCCGATGCCTTGAACCTGCTGGCCGAGGGCGGGCTGCAACTGCCTGCCGCGAGTGTCATCACTCCCCATCCGGGAGAGGCGGCGCGGCTGCTGGGTATCTCCAGCGCCGAGGTGCAGGCGGATCGCCCTGCAGCGGCCCTGGCGTTGAGCAAAAAATACGCAGCGGTTGCGGTACTCAAGGGGGCCGGTAGCCTGATCGCCACTGCCGATGGGCGGCTGGCCCGCTGTGACGTAGGGCATCCGGCGATGGCCACGGCAGGCTTGGGTGATGTGCTGGCTGGCCTGATCGGCGCCTTGCTGGCGCAAGGCTTGTCGGCATTCGATGCCGCCTGCCTGGCGGTCTGGCTGCATGCCAGCGCGGGCGAGCTGCAAGGCAAATTGGGCCGAGGGCTGGCGGCCAGTGATCTGATTCCAGCCATTCGTCAGTTGTTGGAGGAACAATCACCGTGTCTGAGTTAACCCTTTTTCTGGCCGACGAACAGGCCATGGTGGAATTTGGTGCACGTATTGCCCAGGTGACCCAAGGCGTGGGGGTGATCTTCCTCGAGGGCGACCTGGGAGCGGGCAAAACCACCTTGTCGCGAGGGATCATCCGTGGCCTGGGGCACGCGGGGGCAGTGAAGAGCCCGACCTTTACCCTGGTCGAACCGTACGAGATCGGCTCAGTGCGGGCTTTCCACTTCGACCTGTACCGCCTGGTGGATCCTGAGGAGCTGGAGTTCCTGGGGATTCGCGACTACTTCGAGGGCGATGCTCTGTGCCTGCTGGAGTGGCCCCAGCGTGGTGCAGGCTTTTTGCCAAAGCCTGACCTGACCATTACCATTACCCCGCATAACAATGGGCGTTCTGTGCATCTGTTGTCTCAAGGCTCGCGTGGCGAGTCCTGGTGTGCCGCTTTGGCGTTGGAATTCAAATAATTGATGGGGTTAGGTATGCGCATTCGCGCGTTGGTTGCTGTCGTAGGACTGTTGCTTACGGCATTGGCCGTCGATGCTGTGGCCGCTACACAGGTTCGCAGCGTCCGCCTGTGGCGGGCACCGGATAACACGCGACTGGTATTCGACCTGTCCGGCCCGGTTCAGCACAGCGTCTTTACCCTGACGGCCCCGGATCGTCTGGTGATCGATATCAATGGCGCGACCCTTGGCGGTCCGCTGAACGTCGCCACGGCCAATACACCGATTACCGCCATGCGCTCGGCACAGCGCACGCCCAGTGACCTGCGGGTGGTCATCGACCTGAAAAAGGCCGTTACGCCGAAGAGTTTCACCCTGGCGCCCAACGCTCAGTACGGCAATCGCCTGGTGGTCGATCTGTTCGACAACCCGGCTGACGCCGCGCCACCTGCTGCGCCGCCACCTACTGTGGCCACTGTCCCAGCAGTGCCCGTCACTCCGGCGGAGCCGGCGATCAAGCTGCCGCCAGCCCCGGCGGGCAAGCGCGACATCATTGTGGTGATCGATGCCGGCCACGGCGGCGAAGACCCGGGTGCCTCCGGCTCCCGCGGGCAGCATGAAAAAGACGTGGTGCTGGCCATTGCTCGCGAATTGCAACGTCAGGTCAATGGCCTCAAGGGTTTCCGCGCCGAGCTGACCCGTACTGGCGACTACTTCATTCCATTGCGCGGTCGTACCGAGATCGCCCGCAAGAAGGGCGCCGACCTGTTCGTCTCGATCCATGCCGACGCTGCGCCTTCGGCCGCGGCCTTTGGCGCGTCGGTGTTTGCCTTGTCTGAACGTGGTGCCACGTCGGAAACCGCGCGCTGGCTGGCGGACAGCGAGAACCGTTCCGACCTGATCGGCGGGGCTGGCAACGTCAGCCTGGATGACAAGGACCGGATGCTGGCCGGGGTGCTGCTGGACCTGTCGATGACAGCTTCCCTGACCTCCAGTCTGAATGTCGGGCAGAAAGTCCTGAACAACATCGGCCGGGTGACTCCGTTGCACAAGCAGCGGGTGGAACAGGCCGGGTTCATGGTGCTCAAATCCCCGGATATTCCGTCGATCCTGGTGGAAACCGGCTTTATCTCCAACTCCAACGAGGCCTCGAAGCTGGCCACCGCCAGCCATCAGCAGGCCCTGGCGCGCTCCATCAGCAGCGGCGTGCGGCAGTTCTTCCAGCAGAACCCGCCACCGGGCACCTATATTGCCTGGCTGCGCGATTCCGGGAAGATCGCCCAGGGGCCGCGTGATCACCGGGTCAATCCGGGGGAAACCCTGGCCATGATCGCCGTGCGCTATCAGGTCTCCGCAGCCACGCTACGCAGTGCCAACAACCTGAAAAGCGATGAATTGAAAGTGGGGCAGGTGTTGACCATCCCCGGTACAGAACTGGCGGCCAAGGAATGAGTGAATCGGTAATCAGTAGCGCGCGCATCGAGCTGCTCAGCCCGCGCCTGGCCAACCAGATTGCCGCGGGCGAGGTGGTCGAGCGCCCGGCTTCGGTGATCAAGGAGCTGTTGGAAAACAGCCTGGACTCCGGCGCCAAGCGCATCGATGTGGATGTGGAGCAGGCCGGGGTCAAGCTGCTGCGGGTACGTGACGACGGTAGCGGCATTTCCTCCGACGACTTGCCGCTGGCCCTGGCCCGGCACGCCACCAGCAAGATCCGCGACCTGGAGGACCTGGAGCGGGTGATGAGCCTGGGGTTTCGCGGCGAGGCCCTGGCTTCCATCAGCTCCGTGGCGCGCCTGACCCTCACGTCCCGTACCCGGGATGCCGAGCAGGCCTGGCAGGTGGAAACCGAAGGCCGGGACATGGCACCAAGGGTGCAGCCGGCGGCGCACCCGGTAGGCACTTCGGTGGAAGTCCGCGACCTGTTCTTCAATACGCCGGCACGACGCAAGTTCCTCAAGGCGGAAAAGACCGAGTTCGATCACCTGCAGGAAGTGATCAAGCGCCTGGCCCTGGCGCGTTTCGACGTGGCCTTCCACTTGCGGCACAACGGCAAGAGCATCCTCAGCCTGCACGAGGCCAAGGACGACGCCGCTCGTGCCCGTCGTGTGGCGGCGGTGTGCGGTTCGGGCTTCCTGGAGCAGGCGTTGCCCATTGAAGTCGAGCGCAACGGCTTGCATCTGTGGGGCTGGGTGGGCTTGCCGACCTTCTCCCGCAGCCAGGCGGACCTGCAGTACTTCTACGTCAACGGTCGCGCAGTACGGGACAAGCTGGTGGCTCACGCGGTACGCCAGGCTTATCGCGATGTTCTGTTCAACGGTCGACACCCGACCTTTGTTCTGTTTTTCGAAGTCGACCCGTCGGTGGTCGACGTCAACGTGCACCCGACCAAGCACGAAGTGCGTTTCCGTGACGGGCGCATGGTGCACGACTTCCTTTATGGCACCTTGCACCGGGCCCTGGGTGATGTGCGGCCCGAGGATCAGTTGGCGGCGCCGGCGGCGGTCGCCGGCATCGTGCGCCCGACAGGTATCGAGGCCGGTGAGTTCGGGCCTCAGGGTGAGATGCGCCTGGCCGCGAACCTGGCTCTGGAGCAGCCCCAATCCCAGCCGAGCTTCAATGCGCCGGGCGCGGGAGCCGGCAGTGGCTATCAATATCAGTACACGCCACGGCCACAGCCAGTGTTGCCGGCCGCCGAGAGCCAGGGCGTGTACCGCGAGTTCTTTGCCCCGTTGCCGGGGGCGGCCTTGCCGGACGGCCAGGAGGACATTCCGCCCCTGGGCTATGCCCTGGCCCAGCTCAAGGGGATCTACATCCTGGCGGAAAACGCCCTGGGTCTGGTGCTGGTGGACATGCACGCGGCTCACGAGCGGATCATGTACGAGCGCTTGAAGGTGGCCATGGCCAGCGAAGGCCTGAGTGGCCAGCCGTTGCTGGTGCCGGAGTCGATTGCCGTCAGCCAGCGTGAGGCCGATTGCGCTGAAGAACACATGGGCTGGTTCCAGCGCCTGGGCTTCGAGCTGCAGCGCCTGGGCCCGGAATCCCTGGCGATCCGCCAGATCCCGGCATTGTTGAAGCAGGCGGAAGCCAATCGCCTGGTGCACGACGTACTGGCGGACCTGATGGAGTACGGCACCAGTGACCGGATCCAGGCTCACCTCAATGAGCTGCTCGGCACCATGGCCTGCCACGGCGCGATCCGCGCCAATCGACGCCTGGCCCTGCCGGAAATGAACGCCTTGCTGCGGGACATGGAAAACACCGAGCGCAGTGGCCAATGCAACCACGGTCGACCGACCTGGACCCAAATGGGCCTGGACGATCTGGACAAACTCTTTCTGCGCGGCCGTTGATGACCCAGCTTCCTCCAGCGATTTTCCTGATGGGCCCGACCGCTGCGGGCAAGACCGATCTGGCCATCGAGCTGACCAAGGTGCTGCCTTGCGAGCTGATCAGTGTCGACTCGGCGTTGGTCTACCGCGGCATGGACATCGGTACCGCGAAGCCTTCCAGGGAGCTGCTGGCGGAGTTTCCCCACCGCCTGATCGATATTCTCGACCCTGCCGAGAGCTATTCGGCGGCGGATTTCCGTACCGATGCGCTGGCGGCCATGGCCGATATCACCGCCCGGGGCAAGATCCCGCTGTTGGTGGGCGGCACCATGCTGTATTACAAGGCGCTGCTTGAAGGCCTGGCGGACATGCCCGCGGCGGATCCGCAGGTACGTGCCGAGCTGGAGGAGGAGGCTGCACGCCTTGGCTGGCAGGCCCTGCACGACCAGCTGGCGGCGGTGGACCCCGAGTCGGCGGCGCGGATCCACCCCAACGACCCCCAGCGTCTGACCCGGGCGCTTGAGGTCTATCGGGTCAGTGGCCTGACAATGACCGCCCATCGCCAGCGTCAATTGGCGCAAAGTACTGAAGCAGGCGCATCGGGACGCAGTCAATTGCCCTATACTGTCGCCAATCTGGCCATCGCTCCGGCGAATCGCCAGGTACTGCACCAGCGTATTGCACAAAGATTCACACAAATGTTGGAACAGGGATTCATTGACGAGGTCGTAGCTCTGCGTTCCAGAAGTGACCTGCATGCCGGGTTGCCGTCTATACGTGCAGTGGGCTACCGCCAAGTCTGGGATCATCTGGATGGCAAGCTGACGTCAGCCGAAATGCAGGAGCGGGGCATCATTGCCACGCGCCAATTGGCGAAACGCCAGTTCACCTGGTTACGTAGTTGGGCTGACCTGCAATGGTTGGACAGCCTGGATTGCGACAATCTGCCACGCGCCTTGAAATACTTGGGGACGATCTCCATATTGAGCTGAGTCCTTGCAATTGCCGTCTATCCTTGGGGGTGTGACGGCTTTGGCCATCTGTTTTCTGATTTTTATTATTGATCCTTAAAGGAGTGCGGCACATGTCAAAAGGGCATTCGCTACAAGACCCTTACTTGAATACATTGCGTAAAGAGAAGGTTGGGGTTTCCATCTATCTGGTCAACGGGATCAAGCTGCAAGGTACGATCGAGTCTTTCGACCAGTTCGTCATCCTGCTGAAGAACACCGTCAGCCAAATGGTTTACAAGCACGCTATCTCGACAGTGGTTCCAGTTCGCCCGATTCGCCTGCCTAGCGCTTCCGAATCCGAACAGGGTGACGCTGAGCCAGGTAACGCCTGATAGGAGTCTCCTTTGTTC
Organism: Pseudomonas sp. UME65; assembly: GCF_014170225.1. NCBI lineage: Bacteria > Pseudomonadati > Pseudomonadota > Gammaproteobacteria > Pseudomonadales > Pseudomonadaceae > Pseudomonas > Pseudomonas sp. UME65. Next base: position 531,640 of record NZ_LZZQ01000011.1, read on the forward strand.
TTTGAGCGCCACGGTGGTGGTGAACGGGCCATTCTCGTTCACTTGGATGGTCAGGACCCTGAGGCGCGCGAAGATCCGCAGGAGTTTCAGGAGCTGGCATTATCGGCCGGCGCCGAGACCGTCGCGTTTGTTAGCGTGCCGCGTCATCGGCCAACCGCCAAATACCTGGTTGGCAGCGGCAAGGTCGAGGAGTTACGCGACCTGGTCAAAGCCGAACAGGTAGACCTGGTGATTTTCAATCACATCCTCACACCCAGTCAGGAACGTAACCTCGAACGTGTATTCGAGTGTCGCGTGATCGACCGCACGGGTCTGATTCTCGATATCTTCGCTCAGCGCGCGCGCACCCATGAAGGCAAGCTCCAGGTTGAACTGGCCCAGCTTGAGCACATGAGCACCCGTCTGGTTCGTGGCTGGACTCACCTTGAACGGCAGAAAGGCGGTATCGGTCTGCGCGGGCCCGGTGAAACCCAGCTGGAAACCGACCGGCGCCTGTTGCGAGTGCGTCTGCGGCAGATCAAGGCGCGCCTGGAGAAGGTTCGCAGCCAGCGTGAGCAGGCCCGTCGTGGCCGCAAGCGTGCGGATATCCCTTCAGTGTCCCTGGTGGGCTACACCAACGCCGGCAAGTCCACGCTGTTCAATGCGGTCACTGCGTCCGATGTTTTCGCTGCCGACCAATTGTTCGCCACCCTCGACCCCACCCTGCGCCGGCTTGAGCTGGATGACCTGGGGCCGATTGTGCTGGCCGATACCGTGGGGTTCATTCGCCACCTGCCGCACAAGTTGGTGGAGGCGTTTCGGGCTACCCTCGAAGAATCGAGCAACTCCGATTTGCTGCTGCATGTGATCGATGCCCATGAGCCCGAGCGCATGGCACAGATCGAGCAGGTGATGGTGGTGCTGGGGGAGATCGGGGCTCAAGACTTGCCGATCCTGGAGGTCTATAACAAACTCGATTTGCTCGAGGGTGTGGAGCCGCAGATCCAGCGCGACCCCGACGGCAAGCCACAGCGGGTCTGGCTGTCGGCCCGTGATGGCCAGGGGCTGGATCTGCTCAAGCAGGCCATCGCCGAGCTGCTGGGTGAAGATTTGTTTGTAGGCACCTTGCGCTTGCCTCAGCGTTTTGCTCGACTGCGAGCACAGTTTTTCCAGTTGAACGCTGTGCAGAAAGAAGATCACGACGACGAAGGTGTCAGCCTGCTTGCTGTTCGCCTGCCACGGGCCGAGTTGAACCGGCTGGTCAGTCGCGAAGGCATGCAGCCGTCGGAATTCATCGAGCAACACACTTTGCAATAAAAGCCTGGGCAAGCGGTTGTGCCGCTGTAGCAGGCATTCTGTAGCATTGGTCGGCGCGCCGTGGGTGCGTCTTTGCTTTATCAGATGGAGAGCGCTATGGCTTGGAATGAGCCGGGTGGCAACTCGAATAATCAGGACCCTTGGGGTGGTAAGCGCCGCAATAATGGCGATCGCAAGGGGCCACCAGATCTCGACGAGGCCTTCCGTAAGCTGCAGGAAAGCCTGAATGGGTTGTTCGGTGGTGGTAAGAAACGTGGTGATGACGGCGGTAGTTCCGGCAAGGGCGGTGGTTTCGGCCTGCTGGGTATCGGTCTTGTCGTGCTGGCTGCCGTGTGGCTGTACAGCGCGGTGTATGTAGTAGACGAGCAGGAGCAGGCCGTAGTGCTGCGCTTCGGCAAATACTACGAAACCGTCGGCCCGGGTCTGAACATCTACTTCCCGCCGATCGATCGCAAGTACATGGAAAACGTCACGCGCGAGCGTGCCTACACCAAGCAGGGCCAGATGCTCACCGAGGACGAGAACATCGTCGAAGTGCCGCTGACCGTGCAGTACAAGATCAGCAACCTGCAGGATTTCGTGCTGAACGTCGATCAGCCGGAAATCAGCCTGCAGCATGCGACCGACAGCGCCCTGCGCCACGTGGTGGGTTCCACCGCCATGGACCAGGTGCTGACCGAAGGTCGTGAATTGATGGCCAGTGAGATCAAGGAGCGTCTGCAACGCTTCCTGGACAACTATCGCACCGGTATCACCGTGACCCAGGTGAACGTACAGAGCGCAGCGGCACCGCGTGAAGTACAAGAAGCCTTCGATGACGTGATCCGTGCCCGTGAAGATGAACAGCGTTCGCGCAACCAGGCTGAAACCTATGCCAACGGCGTTGTGCCGGAAGCCCGTGGTCAGGCCCAGCGCATCCTCGAGGATGCCAACGGTTACCGTGACGAAGTGGTATCCCGGGCCAAGGGTGAGGCAGATCGCTTCACCAAACTGGTTGCCGAGTACCGCAAGGCTCCTGAGGTCACCCGTCAGCGCCTGTACCTGGACACTATGCAGGAAGTCTTCAGCAACACCAGCAAGGTGTTGGTGACTGGCAGCAAGGGCGGGCAGAACAATCTGCTCTATCTGCCGCTGGACAAGATGATCGACAGTGGTCGTAGCGGCAGTGCTCCGGTAACGGGCGCAGCGTCGGCGGCCAGCAATGAAGCGAATGCGCGCGCGGCGGCTGACCATATGCAGCAACAGCAGCAGACGCGTTCTAGGGAGACTCGCTGATGAGCAATAAATCGCTGATCGCCCTGATCGTGGGCGTTGTCGTGGCGGTGGTTGCCTGGAACAGCTTCTACATCGTCGCTCAGACCGAGCGTGCGGTGTTGCTGCAGTTCGGTCGTGTGGTTCAGGCGGATGTCCAGCCTGGCCTGCATGTGAAAGTGCCCTACGTGAATCAGGTGCGTAAGTTCGACGCACGCCTGATGACCCTGGATGCACCGACGCAGCGCTTCCTGACCCTGGAAAAGAAAGCCGTGATGGTGGATGCCTACGCCAAGTGGCGGGTGAAGGATGCCGAGCGTTTCTACACCGCGACTTCCGGCCTCAAGCAGATTGCCGACGAGCGTCTTTCCCGTCGCCTGGAGTCGGGCCTGCGTGACCAGTTCGGTAAGCGCACCCTGCACGAAGTGGTTTCCGGTGAGCGTGACGCGCTGATGGCGGATATCACGGCTTCGCTGAACAAGATGGCGGAAAAGGAGCTGGGTATCGAAGTGGTCGATGTCCGGGTCAAGGCCATCGACTTGCCCAAGGAAGTGAACCGCAGCGTGTTCGAGCGCATGAGCACCGAGCGTGAGCGTGAGGCTCGCGAGCACCGGGCCAAGGGTAACGAACTGGCGGAAGGCATCCGTGCCGATGCCGATCGTCAGCGTCGCGTGCTGTTGGCTGAGGCCTATCGGGAGTCTGAAGAGGCTCGCGGTGACGGTGATGCCCAGGCAGCGGCGATCTATGCCAAGGCCTACGGCCAGGACCAGGAGTTCTACGCGTTCTACCGTAGCCTGCGTGCCTACCGTGAAAGCTTCGCGAACAAATCCGACGTCATGGTTCTGGACCCAAGCAGCGACTTCTTCCACTACCTGGAAAAGTCCAAGCCTTGATCAGGCCCTGACCCTGGAGCACCCCGCCGGGCGGCTAAAACGCCTCGCGGGGTGATCCTTTGGGAAAACGGGTGTATGATGCGGCAGCCGGGAAATTCCCGGCTTTTTTGCGTCTGCATCTTTGATTGGCCGTGGCTCGTTCAAGAGTCCGGCAAGATTTTTCGAGGAAAATGGTGTGTACAGCTGATTCCTGGCTGCCTGTCCGGCTGAGCTCGCGTCGGATGCGACTGTTTTCTGCTTCACTCTAAGGCTGGCCCCAGGCTTGCCGCCCGGACCATAGGGGAATGGCGTAATGGCAACGGTAGACCGCTGGCTGCTGCCAGATGGCATCGAAGAAGTATTGCCGCCGGAAGCGGCGCGCATCGAAGTGGCGCGTCGTCAGGTGTTGGATCTGTTTCAGAGTTGGGGTTACGAGTTCGTCGTTACTCCCCATATCGAATACCTGGAATCCCTGTTGACAGGTGCAGGCCAGGATCTGGATCTGCGTACCTTCAAGGTCATCGACCCGCAGTCGGGCCGGCAGATGGGGTTTCGGGCCGATATCACGCCGCAGGTGGCGCGTATTGATGCCCACACCCTGCGCCGCGAAGGGCCGAGCCGCCTGTGCTACGCCGGCAGTGTGCTGCATGCGCAGCCGCGGGCCTTGTCGTCCTCGCGCAGCCCGATCCAGCTGGGGGCCGAGTTGTATGGCGATGCCAGCCCGAGCAGCGACGTTGAAGTCATCAGCCTGATGCTGGCCATGCTGCAACTGGCCGACGTGCCCGATGTGCACATGGATCTGGGACATGTTGGCATCTACCGTGGCCTGGCACAGGCCGCCGGCTTGTCCGGTGCTGTTGAACAGCAACTGTTCGATGCCCTGCAGCGCAAGGCGATCGACGAGGTCATCAGCCTGACGGAAGGCCTGCCGGCCGACCTGGCGGACATGTTGCGCTCCCTGGTGGACCTGTGCGGCAGCCGCGAAGTGCTGGGCGATGCCCGCCGTCGCCTGGCCGGTGCGCCGACATCTGTGCTGCTGGCGCTGGATGAATTGCTGACCATTGCCGAGCGCCTGTCCGTGCGGTTCCCGGACTTGCCGCTGTATTTCGACCTTGGCGAGTTGCGCGGCTATCACTACCACACCGGTGTGGTGTTCGCGGTATTTGTTCCAGGCGTGGGCCAATCCATCGCCCAGGGCGGGCGCTACGATGACATCGGCGCGGATTTCGGGCGTGCCCGTCCCGCGACTGGTTTCTCCACCGATTTGAAAACCCTGGTGACCCTGGGGCGTGCTGAAGTCGAGCTACCGTCTGGCGGTATCTGGATGCCAGACAACACTGACGCGGCACTCTGGCAGACCGTCTGCCGCTTGCGCAGTGAGGGTCAGCGTGTGGTTCAGGCCTTGCCTGGGCAGCCTTTGGCCGCCGCCCGTGAAGCGGACTGCGACCGGCAATTGATTCAGCAGAATGGGCTTTGGCAAGTATTGCCGCTGGCTTCTTGAGTTTTCCTGCCGGCGGCTGCCGGCACCAAGTTTGCGCGAATGAGGACAAGTGTTATGGGTAAGAATGTCGTAGTCCTGGGCACCCAATGGGGTGATGAGGGCAAAGGCAAGATCGTTGATCTGCTGACCGAACATGCCGCCGCCGTAGTGCGCTACCAAGGTGGCCACAACGCTGGCCACACCCTGGTGATCGACGGTGAGAAGACCGTCCTGCACCTGATTCCGTCCGGTGTGCTGCGCGAAGGCGTGCAGTGCCTGATCGGTAACGGTGTGGTGGTAGCTCCGGATGCCTTGATGCGTGAAATCGTCAAGCTGGAAGAGAAGGGTGTGCCGGTGCGCGAGCGCCTGCGTATCAGCCCGTCCTGCCCGCTGATCCTGTCCTATCACGTGGCCCTGGACCAGGCCCGCGAGAAAGCCCGTGGCGAGCAGAAGATCGGTACCACCGGCCGCGGCATCGGCCCGGCTTACGAAGACAAGGTTGCACGTCGTGGCCTGCGCATCGGCGATCTGTTCCACCGCGAGCGTTTCGCCGCCAAGCTGGGCGAGCTGCTGGACTACCACAACTTCGTTCTGGTGAATTACTACAAAGAGCCGGCCATCGACTTCCAGAAGACCCTGGACGAGTGCATGGAGTACGCCGAACTGCTCAAGCCGATGATGCTCGACGTGACTGCCGAGCTGCACCAGCTGCGCCGCGCCGGCAAGGACATCATGTTCGAAGGCGCCCAGGGTTCGTTGCTGGACATCGACCACGGCACCTACCCGTACGTCACCAGCTCCAACACCACTGCTGGTGGTATCGCCACCGGTTCGGGCGTGGGTCCGATGTACCTGGACTACATCCTGGGCATCACCAAGGCCTATACCACTCGCGTAGGCTCGGGCCCGTTCCCGACCGAGCTGTTCGACGACATCGGCGCTTTCCTGGCCAAGCGTGGTCATGAGTTCGGCGCCACCACCGGCCGCGCTCGTCGCTGCGGCTGGTTCGATGCCGTGATCCTGCGTCGCGCCATCGACGTCAACAGCATCTCGGGCCTGTGCCTGACCAAGCTGGACGTTCTGGACGGCCTGGAAACCATCAATATCTGTGTCGGCTACAAGAACCAGGATGGTGCAGTCATCGACGCGCCAACCGACGCCGACAGCTACATCGGCCTGGAGCCGGTGTACGAGCAGATGCCGGGCTGGAGCGAGTCGACTCTGGGTGCCAAGACCCTGGAAGAGCTGCCTGCCGCCGCCCAGGCCTACATCAAGCGCATCGAAGAGTTGGTCGGCGCGCCGATCGACATTATTTCGACAGGCCCGGACCGCAACGAGACCATCGTTCTGCGTCATCCGTTCGCTTGATAAGTCGTTGATGTAAAAAACAAAGGGCCCTTAATCGGGCCCTTTGTCGTTTCTGCCTGCCACGCGGCACGACCCTTGCTGTGAAATCCACTTCTAGAGTGCCATCAGAATAATGGCGTCAAAAGTAGAGGGATTTCCTGTGTCGGCCGTTCTCTCACTGTTACAAAGCCGTTTACTACGGCCTGTGTTCGTTACTCTCGGTATCGCCCTTTTGGTGCAAGTGCTGGTAGCGGTTGCCCTGACTCGGAGCACAGTGACCGCACTCGAGGCGGATCTGGCTTCGCGCCTGGGCGGCGACAGCCAGAAATTGGCTGGCGAGCTCGAGCAAGCGGGCAAAGAAGTCACCTCCAGTCTGGAGAGTCTTTCCAGCAGTACCCGCCAACGCCTCACGGCCGGCCTGTCTTCGCGTCTCAAGGAAGAACAGGTACAGCTGCGTGCGGCGCTGGAGAAGGACCTGAAGGACTCTGCCAATGACATGGCTCAATTGCTGGCCTCCGTGGCGCCTCGCGCCATGTGGGACAGTGATGTGCCGACCTTGTCCGAGTTCGCCCGACGGGCTCAGCGCAACCCCAATGTGTTGTTCGTGGTTTATGACGATGCGGCGGGAGAGCACCTGACCCGCTACCTGAATCGTGAAAACCCGATCAACAAGGCGCTGCTGGAAAAGGGCAAGGGCGACCGGGCGCTGGACAAGGTCCTGGATGCAGCGAAGAACGATCCTTCGGTGTACTACCTTGAAGCCTCGATCAATCCCAATGGCGTGGAAATCGGCAAGGTGCTGATGGGAGTCTCCACCGCGTCGGTGGAGGCCGATATCGCCGCCCTGGATCAGCGTTTCAGTGCCTTGATTGCCAGCAGCGATCAGTTGGTTGGCGACAGCCTCAAGGGAGCTTCTGCCGACAGCTCGGCGGCCATGCGCTCGCGCTTGCAGTCGGCCCAGGGGACGGCGGCACAGATGCAGGCCAATACCGCGAGCACGGTGCAGGAGGCGGCGGCCACCTTGCGCTGGCAGATCGGCGTCGGCCTGGCGCTGGTTGGCCTGGCCCTGCTGCTGTTGCTGGCAGTGGTGCTGGGGCGTCGCGTGGTGAGCAAGCTGCATTTGCTGATCGCTGCGCTCAATGACCTGGCAGCGGGCGAAGGTGACCTGACCAAGCGTGTGCCGCTCAACAGCAATGATGAGATTGGCGACATGGCCTCGGCGGTGAATCGCTTTGTGGATAAGTTGCAGCCCATCGTGCGGGAAGCGGGGGATGTGGCCCAGCGCACAGGCGTCGAGATCGGCGCCATGAGCCAGCGTAATGCCGGGGCTGATGCCGCAGCCGAAGCGCAGCGTGATGAGGTGGCAGAGAGCCTGCGGGCGTTGTCGCAGATGGCCGATGAAGCCCAGGCGGAAAGCCAGGCGATGCAGGCCGCACTGCAGCAGGTGGTGGAGATTCGTCAGGCGACGGACGAGACTACCCGCACCTCCGAGCAGGTCGGCAGCCTGATCGAGGCGCTGGCGGGGCAAGTGGATACCGGGGCCAAGGTGATCGAGCGCCTGGCCCAGCAGAGCGAGCAGATCGAGGTGGTGCTGACGGTGATCCATGGCATTGCCGAGCAAACCAACCTGCTGGCATTGAACGCTGCGATCGAGGCCGCGCGCGCCGGCGAGACCGGGCGCGGATTTGCCGTGGTGGCGGATGAGGTACGGGCCCTGGCCAGCAAGACGCAAAGCTCCACTGGCGATATCCAGGCTCATATCGGTGCCCTGCAGCAGGGGGCGCGGGAGGCCGTAGCGGCTATCGGTCAGGCCGGGCGTCAGGCCAGCGAGGGCTTGCTGGTGCTGCGCGACAGTGCTCGCCTGCAACAATCGGTGCAGTCTTCGGTAGAGCAGGTGCACGCCGCGATTGGCCTGGCCACCCAGGCTGCGGCCCATCAGGCGCAGGGCGCGCAGGCGGTGCGTGGGCGGGTGGAAACCATCCATGCCCAGGCCGAGCGAGCGGCTCAGGCCGTGGTAGAAACCACCGCCAGCGGCAAGGTACTGGACAGCCTGGCGGCGCAGCTCAAGGCCAGCCTCGGTCAGTTCCGCGCCTGATGCCTGGCCGGCAAGCTGGCTCCTGCCACCTTACTGCAGGAGCCGGCTTGCCACCTCTCAGCGACTCAAATACATCCGCGTTGTCAGCAGATAGACCGGTAGCCCTGACACCAGTATCAACAGCGCCGCATAAGGTGCCGCCGCTGCAAACTCCACATTCGCCGTATGCGCCCACACTTCTGTGGCCAGGGTGTTGAGCCCGGTTGGGCTGAGCAGCAGGGTCGCTGTCAGTTCCTTCATCGCATCCAGAAAGACCAGGGCGAAAGCCGCGCCCAGCGCCGGGAAGATGATCGGCAGGGTCACTCGGCAAAAGGCGCTGAACGACGATGCGCCGAGGGTTCTTGCTGCCTCTTCCAGCTGTGGCGCGGCCTTGTTCAGCGCGGTGCGGATCGGCGCCTGGGCCAGGGGCAGGAACAGCAGGGCATAGGCAATCAGCAGCAGCGCCGAGGTCTGGTACAGCACCGGCACATAGTGCAGCGCGAAATACACCAGGGTCAGGGCGATCACCAGCCCTGGCAGGGCATGCAGCAGATAGGGCAGGCGCTCTGCCCAGATGGCCAGGCGCCCCTTGTAGCGCACCACCAGCAGGCCCACCGGCACTGCCAGCACCAGGCACAGGCCGGCGCCGCCCAGGGACAGGGCCAGTGAAGACAGCAATGCTTCGCTGATTGCCGCGACGGGGAAGGCTGCCGATGAACCGACGGCCAGCCAATAGGCAAGCATGCCCAGGGGGACACCGCTGCCGATCAGCGCCAGCATCAGGCAGTAAAGCTGTCCGCCGATGCTCCAGCGCCCCAGGCGTACCTGTTCGGCGTGCCTGGCTGCGCCCTGGCCGGTGCGTACATGGCGGCCCTTGCCACGGACGCGCAGTTCCAGCCCCAGCAGCAGCAGGCACAGCGCCAGCAACACGGCCGACAGCATGGCGGCGTTGGCATTGCTGAACTCCAGCTCGAATTGCTGGTAGATGGCGGTGGTGAAGGTCTGCAGGCCGATGATCGACAGGGCGCCGAACTCCACCAGCATATGCAGGGCAATCAGCAGCGAGCCGGCCAGCAATGAAGGCCAGAGCAAGGGCAGGGTTATCTTGAAGAACACGCCCCAGCGATTTTGCCCCAGGGTCCGCGCCGATTCCTCCAGGGAGGGGTCGAGATTACGCAGGGTGGCCGCCACCGGCAGGAACACCAGCGGGTATTTGGACAGGGTCATCACCAGGATCGCGCCGCCCAGTCCTTCGAACCCGGCGCTCAGGGATACCCAAGTGAAGCTGCTGACAAAGGCCGGTACGGCGAAGGGCAAGCACAGCACCACGCCCCAGATCCGCCTTCCCGGCAAATCGCTGCGTTCCAGCAGCCAGGCCAGGGACAGGCCGAGCACGGCGCAGGCAAGGGTCACACCGAGCATCAGCAGCAGGGTATTGCTCAGCAGGCGCAACACATAGGGGCGCCACAGCAGGTGCAGGGCTTCAGCCCAGCCGGCCTGCCAGGCCTTGAGGCCGACATATAACAGTGGCAACAGGCTCAGGCAGACCAGTAGCAGGACTGGCAGCAGTAGCCAGATCGAAGGCCGCTTGCGCCTCGGCACGAAGGTGGTGCGCAAGGCGGAAGCGGATGGCGATGGATTCATCAGTTCAGGCCGACGTCACGTTCCAGGTCCAGGGCTTCCTCGGCATTGCCGAGATCGGCTGGGGTCACCTTCGGGGCTTCCAGTTCATTGAAGGGCTTGAGTCCGCGATCGGACTGCATGCCTTTATGCAGCGGGTACTCGGCCGTGGTCTGGGTAATCACCCGCTGGCCTTCTTCGCTGGCCATGTAGGCCAGAAGCTGCTGGGCCTCTTTCGGATGCTTGCTGGACTTGAGTACGGCTGCGCTGGACACGGTGATCAGGCCGCCGACGTCGCCGCCCGTGAAGTAGTGCAGTTTCGAGTCGAGCTGGCCTTTTTCCCGTTGCAGGGCAAACCAGTAGTAGTTGTTCACCAGGACCGTGGCCACTTCGCCGTTTTCCACGGCTTTGAGGGCCACCATGTTGTTGCTGTAGACCTTGCCGAAAGCCCGCAGGCCGGTCAGCCATTCTTCGGCAGCATCCCTGCCGTGCATCTTGATGATGGCCACGGCCTGTTCCTGGAAGGCGCCACTGGTGGGCACGAAGCCAACCTTGCCTTGCCACTGCGGCTGGGAGAATTCCATCACCGACTTGGGCAGGTCTTTTTCGTCGATCAGTTTCGGGTTGAAGGCGACGACTCGTACGCGCGCGGTGACACCGATCCAGGTGCCGTTGCCCGCAACATATTCCTTGGGCAGCACGGCCAGGGTCGTGGCGTCGGTCTGGGCCAGCAGGCCCTGCTCGCCGAGTTTGTTCAGGGGAGGGGATTCTTCGGTGTAGATCACATCAGCTGGGGAGCGGTCGCCTTCTTCGACAACCTGGCTGGCCAGTTGATTGCTGCTGCCCTTGCGGACATTCACATGGATGCCGGTCTTGGCTTCGAAAGCCTTGGCTACCGCGTCGCCGACTTCCTTGTGCTGACCGTTGTACAGGGTCAGGGAAACCGGATCGGCTGCCTGGGTGAAGGGGGATGCCAGGGTCAGCCCCAGCAAAGTGATGGTCAAGCCACGCAGAAGGGATGTTGGAAGGAGGGTATTTCTGAACATCATTCGCAGGTTTCCTCACTGTAGTGCCGCAAAAACTTGTAACAATCATAAACGATATCGTTTCTCATGTGCGCTTTGCTGATGCGGAGGAAGGCGATGGCGCGGGGAAATATCAGGGGGCAGAAACGCAAAAACCCGCTTTCGCGGGTTTTTGTGAGACTTGAAAGCGATGCTCTCAAGTTTTGAATTGGTGCCCAGAAGAAGACTCGAACTTCCACGACCTTGCGGTCACCAGCACCTGAAGCTGGCGTGTCTACCAATTTCACCATCTGGGCAGTATCGACGTCGTCGCCGTGTCGATGGAGCGCACTATACGGACAGCGTTTTGATCTGTAAACCCCTGTTTTGGTTTTATTAAATCAAACACTTAGAATGCAAAAACCCGCTTTCGCGGGTTTTTGTTCGAGCCTTGAAACTGATCTAATCTCAAGCTCTTGAATTGGTGCCCAGAAGAAGACTCGAACTTCCACGGCCTTGCGGCCACCAGCACCTGAAGCTGGCGTGTCTACCAATTTCACCATCTGGGCAGTATCGCTGACGTCTCCGTCGTCGATGGCGCGCACTATACGGAGGCTCTTTTGAGCTGTAAACCCCAGATTTCAAAAAAGTTTGAAAAAAGTCTCCGGCGGTATGCGTGACGATGTTTCTGAGGCGATGGCGAGGATTATTCCCAGGTTGTCTGAGCCTGAAATTTCCCGTTTCAATACGCGTATGCCAAACTAACCCGCATATAGACAAGGTGAAATTTATCTAATGGCCGATTGGCAGTCCCTCGATCCCGAGGCCGCTCGTGAAGCGGAAAAATACGAAAACCCTATTCCTAGCCGCGAACTCATCCTTCAGCACCTTGCTGACCGGGGTTCGCCTGCTAGTCGCGAGCAGTTGGTCGAAGAGTTCGGTCTGACCACGGAAGACCAGCTGGAAGCCCTGCGCCGCCGCCTGCGCGCCATGGAGCGCGACGCTCAACTGATCTATACCCGCCGCGGCACCTATGCGCCGGTGGACAAGCTCGACCTGATTCTCGGCCGTATCAGCGGTCACCGCGACGGCTTCGGCTTCCTGGTGCCGGATGACGGTAGCGACGACCTGTTCATGAGCCCGGCGCAAATGCGCCTGGTATTCGATGGCGACCGCGCCCTGGCCCGGGTTTCCGGCCTGGATCGCCGCGGCCGTCGCGAAGGCGTGATCGTCGAAGTGGTGTCCCGTGCCCATGAAAGCATCGTCGGTCGCTACTTCGAAGAAGGTGGCATCGGTTTCGTGGTGGCAGACAACCCGAAGATCCAGCAGGAAGTGCTGGTAACGCCGGGGCGCAATGCCAATGCCAAGATCGGTCAGTTCGTCGAAGTGAAGATCACTCACTGGCCGACGCCGCGCTTCCAGCCGCAAGGTGATGTGGTGGAAGTGGTGGGCAACTACATGGCACCGGGCATGGAAATCGACGTTGCCCTGCGCACCTACGATATTCCTCATGTCTGGCCAGAGGCGGTGCTCAAGGAAGCCGGCAAGCTCAAGCCCGAAGTGGAAGAGAAGGACAAAGAGAAGCGCATCGATCTGCGTGATCTGCCTTTCGTCACCATCGACGGCGAAGACGCCCGCGACTTCGACGACGCTGTTTTCTGCGAAGCCAAGCCCGGCAAGCTGCGCCTGTTTGGTGGTGGCTGGAAGCTGTATGTGGCGATTGCCGACGTCTCCAGTTACGTGAAGATCGGTTCGGCTCTGGATGCCGAAGCCCAGGTGCGCGGCAACTCGGTGTACTTCCCCGAGCGGGTGATCCCGATGCTGCCCGAGCAACTGTCCAACGGCCTGTGCTCGCTGAACCCGAAAGTCGATCGCCTGGCCATGGTTTGCGAGATGACCATCTCCAAGTCCGGCGAGATGACCGATTACCAGTTCTACGAAGCGGTGATCCACTCCAAGGCGCGTCTGACCTACAACAAGGTCAGCACCATGCTCGAGCAGCCGAAAACCAGCGAAGCCAAGCAGTTGCGCGGTGAATACGGCGATGTCCTGCCGCACCTGAAGCAGCTGTATGCGCTGTACAAGGTCTTGCTGGGGGCTCGTCATACCCGGGGCGCCATCGACTTCGAGACCCAGGAAACCCGGATCATCTTCGGTTCCGAGCGCAAGATCGCCGAAATTCGTCCGACTACACGCAATGATGCGCACAAGCTGATCGAGGAATGCATGCTGGCGGCCAACGTGGCCACCGCCGAGTTCCTCAAGAAGCACGAGATTCCGGCCCTGTACCGGGTGCACGATGGTCCGCCGCCGGAGCGTCTGGAAAAACTGCGCGCCTTCCTCGGCGAACTGGGCTTGTCCCTGCATAAAGGCAAGGATGGCCCGACGCCGAAGGACTACCAGGCATTGCTGGAAACCATCAAGGACCGTCCGGATTACCACCTGATCCAGACCGTGATGCTGCGCTCCCTGAGCCAGGCGGTGTACAGCGCTGATAACCAGGGCCACTTCGGCCTGAATTACGAAGCCTATACCCACTTCACTTCGCCGATCCGTCGCTACCCGGACCTGTTGACCCATCGGGCCATCCGCAGCGTCATCCACTCCAAGCAGGACACGCCGCACGTGCGTCGCGCCGGGGCGATGACCATTCCGAAGGCGCGTATCTATCCGTACGACGAAGCGACCCTGGAGCAGCTCGGCGAGCAGTGCTCGATGAGCGAGCGTCGTGCCGATGAGGCTACGCGGGACGTAGTGAATTGGCTCAAGTGCGAGTTCATGAAGGATCGTGTGGGCGAGTCCTTCCCGGGTGTGATCACCGCGGTGACCGGTTTCGGCCTGTTCGTCGAGTTGACCGACATCTACGTCGAGGGCCTGGTGCACGTCACCGCCTTGCCGGGGGACTACTACCACTTCGACCCTGTGCATCACCGCCTGGCGGGCGAACGCACCGGTCGCAGCTTCCGCCTGGGCGATACTGTGGAAGTGCGGGTCATGCGCGTCGACCTGGACGAGCGCAAGATCGATTTCGAAATGGCCGAGAAGACCATCAACGCACCGATCGGCCGCAAGAAGCGTGGCGCCGCGGACGTACCTGCCAGCAAGGTCGTGGAAGAGCCGGCTCCAGCCAAGGCGGGGCGTCGCAGCTCCGCCAAGGAAAAGGCGGTCGAGGCTTATCGTCCAAGCGACGCTGCAGCGAAAAACGCCGAAGTGCGCAAAAGCCGTGAAATGAAGCGAGCGCTGCTGGCCGAAGCCAAGGGCGGTGGTAAAGCGACGTCTGCGGGAAAGTCCGGTAAGCCGGCGCCCTCGCGCGCTGGCGAAAAGCCCGCCAAGCCGAGCAAACATCGTAAAGGTCCGCCCAAGGCGGGCTCCGCTTCCGGCGCTAAAAGCGGCGGGGCGCGCAAACCTAAGGCCAAGTCATGAGTCAGTTGGAAAAGATCTACGGCGTGCATGCCGTAGAAGCGTTGCTGCGTCACCATCCCAAGCGGGTCAAGCAGATCTGGTTGGCTGAAGGGCGCAGTGATCCACGGGTTCAGGTGCTGGTGGACCTGGCTGCGCAGAACCGTGTTTCGGTTGGCCAGGCCGAGCGTCGTGAGATGGACGCATGGGTTGAAGGCGTGCACCAGGGCGTAGTGGCGGAAGTCAGCCCGAGCCAGGTGTGGGGCGAGGCCATGCTCGACGAGCTGCTGGACCGTACCGAAGGCGCGCCGTTGCTGCTGGTGCTGGACGGTGTGACCGACCCGCATAACCTCGGGGCCTGCCTGCGTACTGCCGATGCGGCCGGTGCCCTGGCAGTGCTGGTGCCCAAGGACAAGTCGGCGACCCTGACTCCGACCGTGCGCAAAGTGGCCTGCGGCGCCGCCGAAGTGATTCCGCTGGTAGCCGTGACCAACCTGGCCCGCACCCTGGAGAAGCTCCAGCAGCGCGGGCTGTGGATCGTCGGCACCGCCGGCGAGGCCGAACAGGAACTGTACGACCAGGACCTGACCGGCCCGACCATCATCATCATGGGGGCCGAAGGCAAGGGCATGCGTCGCCTGACCCGCGAGCACTGCGACTACCTGGTACGCCTGCCGATGGCCGGCAGCGTCAGCAGCCTCAACGTCTCCGTGGCCACTGGCGTGTGCCTGTTCGAAGCCATGCGCCAGCGCGGTGCCAAGGCCAAGGCCGGCGCTAAGAAAGCCTGACCCGCAGTTGCAGGAGCCGGCTTGCCGGCGAGGCGCGTGCTGCCGTCCATCGTCGGCACGCCGGCTCCCGCAGGTGGTTGTTCAAATAATCACCAATTGCCTTGCGCCGCTGTTCCCCCTTCTCTACAATTGCGCCCCTTGCCGTGACGGCAGGCGCATATGTGCCTACTACCAGGCAAGACACACCAGTGTCATTCACTCCTTGTCTGACCGCTTATAGGCGGCAGGCTACAACCCGTAAGGAGCATTCATGCGTCATTACGAAATCATCTTTTTGGTCCACCCGGATCAAAGCGAGCAAGTCGGCGGCATGGTTGAGCGTTACACCAAGCTGATCGAAGAAGACGGCGGCAAAATCCACCGTCTGGAAGACTGGGGCCGTCGTCAACTGGCCTACGCAATCAACAATGTTCACAAGGCTCACTACGTGATGCTGAACGTTGAGTGCACCGGTAAAGCCCTGGCTGAGCTGGAAGACAACTTCCGTTACAACGATGCTGTGATCCGTAACCTGGTCATCCGTCGCGAAGAAGCCATCACTGGCCAATCCGAGATGCTCAAGGCTGAAGAAAACCGCAGTGAGCGCCGTGAGCGTCGTGACCGTCCTGAGCATGCTGACAGCGCCGATGGCGATGACAGCGACAACAGCGACGCCAGCGATAACGCTGACGAGTAATCCACGGACCTTTTGAGGAGCCAATTACATGGCACGTTTCTTCCGTCGTCGTAAATTCTGCCGCTTCACCGCTGAAGACGTGAAAGAGATCGATTACAAAGATCTCAACACTCTGAAAGCCTACGTATCCGAGACCGGCAAAATCGTTCCAAGCCGCATCACCGGTACCAAAGCTCGTTATCAGCGTCAGCTGGCCACCGCTATCAAGCGCGCCCGCTTCCTGGCCCTGCTGGCCTACACCGACAGCCACGGCCGCTGAGATCGGGCAGTCGACAAGTAGTAAGGGATTGAATGCATGCGCGCCTTAGCTGAGTTCATCATGCGCGGTCGTATGCAGGCCACTCTGGTAGTGGCTGGCTGTTCGGCATTGCCGTTGTTGTATTGGTTGGGTGCTGCCGCCGGGAGCCTGGTGCTTCTGCGGCGCGGATTGAAGGATGCCCTTGGCGTCCTCGCTCTGGGAGTGCTGCCAGCTTTGCTCTGGTGGCTGACGTTCGATGATCCGCGGGCACTTTTGGTGCTGCTGGGTTCTTCGAGTCTTGCGTTGGTTTTGCGCGCAAGCGAGTCCTGGAGCCGCGTGCTGCTGGTCAGCATAGCGATGGGGTTGGTGTTTGCTGGAGTCCTGGGTGCGGCTTTCCGCCCTCAGATCGAAGCGCTGTCACAGGAGTTGATAAAAATCCTGCCGATGGCCTTGGGTGAGGTCTACCAGCAGCTATCGGTTGAAGAGCGAGCTCGTCTTGCCACACTGATTGCACCGATCCTGACCGGCCTGATAGCGGCCCTGTTGCAAGCCATCAGCGTGCTGAGCCTGATTCTTGGGCGTTACTGGCAGGCTGTGTTGTATAACCCGGGTGGTTTTGGTCGCGAGTTTCGCGCCATCAGAATCCCTCTTGGGCCAGCGATGTTGCTGCTGGCGTGCATGCTGGTAGGGCCGAACTTCGGACCTCAACTGGCCATGCTGACGCCGATGTGCAGTGTCCCGCTGGCTTTTGCCGGGCTGGCCCTGATTCACGGGCTGGTGGCACAAGGGCGACTGGCCAGGTTCTGGCTGGTGGGGTTGTACGTCACGCTGTTGCCGTTCATGCAACTGATCTATCCGTTGCTCGTGGTCCTGGCCATTGTCGACAGTCTGGTTGATTTTCGCGGTCGTTTGGCGCCGAAAGACGCTGATAACGGCTCTGCGAACGGTGAAGGTTAAAAGTTAAGAGGTTATTACCAAATGGAACTGATCCTGCTGGAAAAAATCGCCAACCTGGGCAACCTGGGCGATAAGGTAAACGTTAAGGCTGGTTACGGCCGTAACTACCTGCTGCCTTTCGGCAAAGCCACCGCTGCTACCGCTGCCAACCTGGCTGCGTTCGAAGCGCGTCGTGCCGAGCTGGAAAAACTGGCTGCAGAGAAGAAGGCTTCTGCCGAAACTCGCGCTGCGCAACTGGCTGAGCTGGAAGTGACCATCACTGCCACCGCCGGTGACGAAGGCAAGCTGTTCGGTTCGATCGGCACCCACGACATCGCTGATGCACTGACCGCCTCGGGCGTTGAAGTGGCAAAAAGCGAAGTTCGTCTGCCGAACGGCACCATCCGCAACGTAGGTGAATTCGACGTAGCCGTGCACCTGCACGCTGAAGTTGAAGCAACCGTACGCGTTGTCGTGGTGGCTGCTTAAGCAGTACCAAATCGTCTGGCACCTTGTGTGGCTGACGGTTAACATCGGGCACGATCCTGTTTACAGGTCGTGCCCTTTGTCTTTCTGCTGATCCTGATTTTCATCCCCCGAATTCCAAGTGGCCATGAACGATATCTCCGCTCCCGAGCAATACGATCTGCAAACCGCTGCCCTGAAGGTGCCGCCGCACTCCATCGAGGCCGAACAGGCCGTGCTCGGTGGTCTGATGCTGGACAACAACGCCTGGGAACGCGTGTTGGATCAAGTGTCCGACGGCGATTTCTACCGGCATGACCACCGTTTGATCTTCCGCGCCATCGCCAAGCTGGCCGACCAGAACATGCCCATCGACGTGGTCACCCTGTCCGAGCAACTGGACAAGGAAGGCCAGACTTCGCAGGTCGGCGGCCTGGGCTACCTGGGTGAACTGGCGAAGAACACTCCGTCGGTGGCCAACATCAAGGCCTATGCGCAGATCGTTCGCCAGCGGGCCACCCTGCGTCAGCTGATCGGCATCAGCACCGAGATCGCCGACAGTGCCTTCAACCCGGAAGGGCGCACCGCCGAAGAGATTCTCGACGAGGCCGAGCGGCAGATCTTCCAGATCGCCGAAGCGCGGCCCAAGACCGGCGGCCCGGTGGGGGTCAACGAACTGCTGACCAAGGCCATCGACCGCATCGATACCCTGTTCAACACGGACAACGCCATCACCGGCCTGTCCACCGGCTATACCGATCTCGACGAGAAGACCAGCGGCCTGCAGCCGGCCGACTTGATCATCGTCGCCGGCCGTCCGTCCATGGGTAAGACCACCTTCGCCATGAACCTGGTGGAGAACGCGGTACTGCGCAGCGACAAGGCGGTGCTGGTGTACTCCCTGGAGATGCCAGGTGAATCGCTGATCATGCGTATGCTCTCCTCCCTGGGCCGCATCGACCAGACCAAGGTCCGTTCCGGCCAGCTGGAAGACGACGACTGGCCACGCCTGACCTCGGCGGTCAACCTGCTCAACGACCGCAAGCTGTTCATTGACGACACCGCGGGCATCAGCCCCTCGGAGATGCGTGCGCGGACCCGGCGCCTGGTGCGTGAGCACGGCGATATCGCCATGATCATGATCGACTACCTGCAGCTCATGCAGATTCCAGGCTCCAGCGGCGACAACCGGACCAACGAGATTTCCGAGATTTCCCGGTCCCTGAAGGCCCTGGCCAAGGAGTTCAACTGCCCGGTAGTGGCCCTGTCCCAGCTCAACCGCTCCCTGGAACAACGTCCCAACAAGCGCCCGGTGAACTCCGACTTGCGGGAATCCGGAGCGATCGAGCAGGACGCCGACGTGATCATGTTCGTCTACCGGGACGAGGTGTATCACCCGGAAACCGAGCACAAGGGCATTGCCGAGATCATCATCGGCAAGCAGCGGAACGGCCCCATCGGCTTTATCCGCCTGGCGTTCATCGGCAAGTACACCCGCTTCGAGAACCTCGCCCCGGGCAGCTACAACTTCGACGACGACGAATAACCCGCCCGTTCGCCGGCCATCCGCCTGCCGGCGCCTGTAGGAGCCGGCTCGCCGGCGAATCGGCTGCACCGAATTCCGACCATAACGGTCGGAATTGGTTATTTTTTGTGCTATATTCCGCGCCCGCGAATTTCCCTGTGAATCAACGCGTCCCTATCCAAGCCAACACCGGTCATCGACATGCAAGCAGCCAAGCCGTTATTTGACTATCCCAAGTACTGGGCCGAATGTTTCGGGCCAGCACCATTCCTGCCCATGAGCAGGGAGGAGATGGATCAGCTCGGCTGGGATTCCTGCGACATCATCATCGTCACCGGTGATGCCTACGTCGATCACCCGTCGTTCGGCATGGCGATCATCGGCCGGCTGCTGGAGTCCCAGGGCTTTCGCGTCGGGATCATCGCCCAGCCCAACTGGCAGTCCAAAGACGACTTCATGAAGCTCGGCGAGCCGAACCTGTTCTTCGGTGTCGCTGCCGGCAACATGGACTCGATGATCAACCGCTACACCGCCGACAAGAAAATCCGCTCCGACGACGCCTACACCCCCGGTGGCCTGGCGGGCAAACGCCCGGATCGTGCGAGCCTGGTCTATAGCCAGCGCTGCAAGGAAGCCTACAAGCACGTGCCCATCGTTCTCGGCGGCATTGAAGCGTCCCTGCGCCGCATCGCCCACTACGACTACTGGCAGGACCGGGTACGCAACTCGATCCTGATCGACGCCAGCGCCGACATCCTGCTGTACGGCAACGCCGAGCGAGCCATTGTCGAAGTGGCCCAGCGCCTGTCCTACGGCCACAAGATCGAAGACATCACCGACGTGCGCGGCACCGCCTTCATCCGCCGCGACACGCCCAAGGACTGGTACGAAGTGGACTCCACCCGTATCGACCGCCCGGGCAAGATCGACAAGATCATCAACCCCTACGTCAACACCCAGGACACCCAGGCCTGCGCCATCGAGCAGGAGAAGGGCCCGGTTGAGGATCCAAGCGAAGCCAAGGTGGTGCAGATCCTTGCCAGCCCGCGCATGACCCGGGACAAGACCGTGATCCGCCTGCCGTCCATGGAAAAGGTGCGCAACGACCCGGTCCTGTACGCCCACGCCAACCGCGTGCTGCACCTGGAAACCAACCCGGGCAACGCCCGCGCCCTGGTGCAGAAGCATGGCGACGTGGACGTGTGGTTCAACCCGCCGCCCATTCCCATGACCACCGAGGAAATGGACTACGTGTTCGGCATGCCTTATCAGCGCATTCCGCACCCGGCCTATGGCAAGGAAAAAATCCCGGCCTACGACATGATCCGCTTCTCGGTGAACATCATGCGCGGCTGCTTCGGCGGTTGTACTTTCTGCTCCATCACCGAGCACGAAGGGCGGATCATCCAGAATCGTTCCGAAGAGTCGATCATTCGCGAGATCGAAGAAATTCGCGACAAGGTTCCCGGCTTTACCGGGGTCATTTCCGACCTCGGCGGCCCGACCGCGAACATGTACCGCATCGCCTGCAAGAGCCCGGAAATCGAATCCGCGTGCCGCAAGCCATCCTGCGTGTTCCCGGGCATCTGCCCGAACCTGAACACCGACCACTCGTCGCTGATCCAGCTGTATCGCAGCGCCCGTGCGTTGCCGGGTGTGAAGAAGATCCTCATCGCTTCCGGCCTGCGCTACGACCTCGCGGTCGAGTCGCCGGAATACGTGAAGGAGCTGGTGACCCACCACGTTGGTGGCTACCTGAAGATCGCCCCGGAACACACCGAGGAAGGTCCGCTCAACCAGATGATGAAACCGGGCATTGGCAGCTATGACAAGTTCAAGCGGATGTTCGAGAAATACTCCAAGGAAGCGGGCAAGGAGCAGTACCTGATTCCGTACTTCATCGCCGCCCACCCGGGCACCACCGATGAAGACATGATGAACCTGGCCCTGTGGCTCAAGGGCAACGGCTTTCGCGCGGACCAGGTGCAGGCGTTCTACCCGTCGCCGATGGCCACCGCCACGGCCATGTACCACTCGGGCAAGAACCCGCTGCGCAAGGTCACCTACAAGAGCGACGGCGTGACCATCGTCAAGAGCGAGGAGCAGCGCCGCCTGCACAAGGCGTTCCTGCGCTACCACGATCCGAAGGGCTGGCCGATGCTGCGCGAGGCTCTGCTGCGCATGGGCCGTGGCGACCTGATCGGTCCGGGCAAGAACCAGCTGATTCCGACCCACCAGCCGGCTACCGACAGCTACCAGAGTGCCCGTCGTAAGAATTCGACACCGGCCGGCAGCCACAAGGTGGCCAAGGAAACCAAGATCCTTACCCAGCACACCGGGCTACCTCCTCGCGGCAGCGACGGCGGCAATGCCTGGGACAAGCGCGAACAGGCCAAGGCCGCAGCGTTTGCCCGCAACAAGCAGGCGGCCAAGGAACGCGCCGACGCGGCCAAGGGCAAGGGCAAGAAGCCGACCCGCAAGCCGGTAGTGCCGCGCTAAACCCCACAAAACGCCAGCCACCGAGCTGGCGTTTTGCTTTTATGGAGATCGATTTTTTTACCGGCGGGCGAGCAAAAAACGGTCAGGGCTTTGTTAAGGTTGCCGGGCTTGCATTGCCGCGATGCCTGGCTGGCTCATGGCTACCAGGCAGATTCACATCGTCAGACCAAGGATGAATCGCGTGACCAGCCCACTAGATGGAGTGATCAGGGACCTCAGCCTGACCCAGGTTCTTGCTCGCCAACGAATCGAAAGCCAGATCAACCTGCCGCGTCTGTTTGCCGCCATCGACACCGATCCCTCGATTGCCGGTGCCGGGGTGGTGTACATCGATGCCGACTTCAATGTCGTGACCCTGCGCGAATTCAGGCCGATCTGCAGCATTGTGCCCAAGCGGGTGATCTTGCGCGAAGCCAAGCGCTACATCGCGCCCCAGCAGTTCGTCGACCAGGTGAAGAACAACCCGCGCGAATCGCGGCTGGCCACTGAATCCTTCAACACCACCCTGGCCTGCACGGCCGCAGTGATCGGCTGGCTGGTGGTGTTTAGCGGCAGCATCGCCGTGCCCTTCACCGCCGGTGCCAGTGTCTGGGTGGTAGCGCTTGGGGCCTCGGCGGCGATGGCCGGCACCGCTCAGTGCGTGATTGGCGGCGCGCGGGTGATCAACGAGATCCAGGACCCGGCGGCCAACGACCGCATGGACGATGCCGAGTGGTACAACATAGTCACGCCGATTCTCGATGGCATTTCCCTGGTGGGTGTCGGCGGTTCGGCGCTGACCACGCTCAGGCTGCTCAAGGCCAGCAAGGCGGCGAACACCGGCAAAAGCTGGATGCAGTTGCTCAAGGGCCTCAACCGCCAGGAACGGGCCAAGCTGACCAAGGAACTGTTGACCCTGCGGGACCCGAGCCTGACCTCCAAGCTGCTGAAGCTGCAACAGCGTGCCGGTGCGTTGCCCAGGCGCTATTCGTCGACGCAGATCCGCCACGCCACCCTGACCCAGATGCAGGATGCTCTGGGCGCTGCCCTGAGTACCAGCGGGAGTATCAGCTCCGGCATTCTTGGCCAGGTGAAAACCCTTGCGGTGGGGCTCTACGAGGAGTTCGACGAGTGATAGATGGCGGCCGCATGAGAGACTTCCTGGTACGTTATTTCCCGACCTTCATGCTCACCGTGCTGCTGGGCTGCTTCAGTGCCTCGCTCCTGCTGTCCCTGGCCGGCACCACTTATTGGCGCGCCATGGCACCGCCCCAGCGCGACGAATACCTGCTGTTTGGCCTGTTGGTACTGATCCCGCTGCTGGTGCTGGGCAACCTGCTGATAGTGCGTGGCATTTCCCGCGCGGTATGGTTGGTGGCCGGCTACTTTGTCGCCTGCCTGCTTGGGGTGGTGCCGATGTTTCAGTATCACCCGCACCAGGGGGTGTACCTGTTCGGCGTGTTGCTGCCGCTGCTCGGGCTGTTGCTGCTCAACAGCAAGCGGCACCGGGAAATGCGCGAACGGCTGCTGCAGATCCGCCAGCAGCGCCAGCGCTTCAAGCAGCAGCGCAAGCGCGGCTGATTCGTCGCCTGCCTTCTGGCGCATTTATGTGCAATTGCCTGCACCGGGATGCATCGATTGCGCGGTTTTGGTGCTGTACTGCCCAGGGTCGCTGAACAACCCCATGGGCTTGCGCGCTGGCATAAGTCTTGCGCAGGTTCTCCCACCGTTCAGGCTCGCAGGAGGCACGCCGTGTCGATTCATGTCGCATTGCACCATGTCACGCACTATCGCTACGACCGCGCCGTCGAACTGGGCCCGCAGATCGTTCGCCTGCGCCCGGCGGCCCACAGCCGCACGCGAATTCTTTCCTATGCGCTGAAGGTCCAGCCCGAGCAGCATTTCATCAATTGGCAGCAGGACCCGCAGGGCAATTACCTGGCGCGTCTGGTGTTCCCTGAAAAAACCAGCGAGCTGCGGATCGAAGTCGACCTGCTGGCGGAAATGGCGGTGTTCAACCCGTTCGATTTCTTCCTCGAACCCTACGCCGAGCAGATTCCCTTCGCTTATGCCGCCGATGAACAGCGCGAGCTGGCGCCCTACCTGGAAACCCTGCCCCTGACGCCGAGGTTCCAGGCTTACCTGGACGCCATTTCGCGCTCACCGCTGCCGGCGGTGGATTTCCTGGTGGGCCTGAACCAGCGGTTGAGTGCCGACATCGCCTACCTGATCCGCATGGAGCCCGGGGTGCAGACTCCGGAGCAGACCCTGCTCAACGCCTCCGGCTCCTGCCGGGACTCGGCCTGGCTGCTGGTGCAATTGCTGCGCAACCTGGGGTTGGCGGCGCGCTTTGTCTCCGGCTACCTGATCCAGCTGACGGCGGACGTCAAATCCCTGGATGGCCCCTCCGGCACCGAGGTGGACTTCACCGACCTGCATGCCTGGTGCGAGGTTTACCTGCCGGGCGCCGGCTGGATCGGCCTGGATGCCACGTCCGGGCTGTTCGCCGGGGAAGGGCATATTCCCCTGGCCTGCAGCCCCGACCCCTCTTCAGCGGCGCCCATCACCGGGCTGGTGGAGCCCTGTGAATGCGAATTCAGCCATGAGATGAGTGTGGAGCGCATCTGGGAAGCGCCCCGGGTGACCAAGCCCTACACCGACGAGCAATGGCTGGCGATCCAGGCCCTGGGCCGGCAGATCGATGTCGACCTGCTGGAGGCGGATGTGCGCCTGACCATGGGCGGCGAACCGACTTTCGTCGCCATCGACGATCCCGATGGCCCGGAGTGGAACACGGCAGCCCTGGGGGCGAACAAGCGCCGCCTGGCCGGCGAGCTGTTCCAGCGCCTGCGCCAGCACTATGCGCCCCAGGGCCTGGTGCACTTCGGCCAGGGCAAGTGGTACCCGGGAGAGCAACTGCCGCGCTGGTCGCTGAATTGCCACTGGCGTCGTGACGGTGTACCGGTGTGGCGCAACAACGCGCTGATTGCCGACGAGCATGAAGATTACGCCGCCGATGCACTGTTGGCCGGACGTTTTCTGGCCAGTGTCGCCGAGCGTCTGAAGCTGCCTGCGCGTTTTGTGTTTCCCGCCTACGAGGACAATTTCTACTACCTGTGGCGCGAAGGCAGCCTGCCGCTGAATGTCAGCGCCGAGGATTCGCGGCTGGAGGATGCCCTGGAGCGGGAGCGCCTGCGCAAGGTTTTCAGCCAGGGGCTGGCCAAGGTCATCGGCCAGGTCCTGCCCTTGGCCCGTACCGCCAAGGGCGACCAGTGGCAGAGCGGGCGCTGGTACCTGCGCGATAGCCATTGCCGGCTGGTACCGGGTGATTCGCCCCTGGGCTATCGCTTGCCCCTGGCGTCCCAGCCCTGGGTGACCGCGGCGGAGTATCCGTTCATTCATGCCACCGATCCGAACCAGGATTTTCCCGAACTGGCGGGCGCGGCTCAGCTGGCAGCGATTGATGAGTCGGCAGTGGCGGACGAGCGGGTGCCCCAGGTGGACGAGTCCGCCGACTGGCTGACCCGTACCGCACTCTGCGCCGAGGCGCGCGAGGGGCGGTTGTACCTGTTCATGCCGCCCCTGGAGCGTCTGGAGGATTACCTGCAACTGGTCAGCGTGATCGAGGCCACGGCCGAGGAACTGCGCTGCCCGGTCTTGCTGGAGGGCTACGAGCCGCCGGCGGACCCGCGCCTGTGCAACTTCCGGGTGACCCCGGACCCGGGGGTGATTGAAGTCAACGTGCAGCCCTCGGTCAGTTGGGACGAGTTGGTGGAGCGCACCGAGTTTCTCTATGAGCAGGCCCGGCAGACGCGCCTGACCAGCGAGAAGTTCATGATCGATGGGCGCCACACCGGCACCGGTGGCGGCAACCATTTTGTCCTTGGCGGAGCCACCCCGGCCGACTCGCCGTTCCTGCGGCGCCCCGACCTGCTGCGCAGCCTGATCAGTTACTGGCACAACCACCCGTCGCTGTCCTACCTGTTTTCCGGGTTGTTCATCGGCCCCACGTCCCAGGCACCGAGGGTCGACGAGGCACGCAATGACGCGCTGTACGAGCTGGAGATTGCCTTCGCGCAGATGCCGGCTCCCGGCCAGGAGTGCGCGCCCTGGTTGGTGGACCGCCTGCTGCGCAACCTGCTGATCGATGTCACCGGCAACACCCATCGCGCCGAGTTCTGCATCGACAAGCTGTATTCGCCGGATGGCGCCACCGGGCGCCTTGGCCTGCTGGAGCTGCGAGCCTTTGAAATGCCGCCCCATGCGCGCATGAGCCTGGCCCAGCAGCTGCTGTTGCGGGCGCTGGTGGCGCGCTTCTGGCGCGAGCCTTACGCGCCGGCCCGGTTGGCGCGCTGGGGCACCGAACTGCACGATCGTTTTCTGTTGCCGCACTTTATCGAACAGGATTTCGCTGATGTATTGGTGGAGCTGAATGCCGCCGGCTACCCGCTGCGGGCCGAATGGTTTGCCGCGCACCTGGAGTTCCGCTTTCCCAAGGTCGGCGATTACGCCGTCAGTGGCATCGAGCTGGAACTGCGCCAGGCCCTGGAGCCCTGGCATGTGCTGGGGGAGGAGGGCGTGGCGGGTGGCACGGTGCGTTATGTCGACTCTTCCCTGGAGCGCCTGCAGGTCAAGGTCGGCGGCCTGGTACCCGAGCGCCACGTGCTGACCTGCAATGGCGTGGCGCTGCCCCTGCATCCCACCGGGCGGGTCGGCGAGTTTGTCGCCGGGGTACGTTACCGCGCCTGGCAGCCGGCCAATTGCCTGCAACCCACTATCCCGGTGCATGCACCGCTGGTGTTCGACCTGCTCGATACCTGGATGCAGCGCTCCCTGGGCGGCTGCCAATACCATGTGGCCCACCCCGGCGGGCGTAATTACGACAGCCTGCCGGTGAATGCCAACGAGGCGGAAAGCCGGCGCATGGCGCGCTTCTTCCGCCTGGGCCATAGCCCGGGAAGCCTGGAGGTGCCGCCAGTGGTGATCAATGCCGAGCTGCCGCTGACCCTGGATTTGCGACGTTTCTAATCCACCTGCGACGCCTGTGAGATAGCCATATCCGGGCGTCATGGCGGTGCGTTAATCTGACTTTCCCTGCCGTCTGCCGAGTGTTCCATGCCTGACTTGCTAGACCGTTACCCGCTGACGGCGGGTACCTACCACGAGTTGCTGGATGACCAGGGCCAGGTTCGGGCGCACTGGCAGCGGCTGCTGGAACAGTTGCAGCGCAGCAGCCCCGGTCAACTGGCCCAGCGCCAGGCGCTGCTGACCCGGCAGATCCACGAGAACGGCGTCACCTACAACGTCTATGCCGACCCCAAGGGCGCCGACCGGCCCTGGGAACTGGACCTGTTGCCCCATGTGATCGCGGCGGATGAATGGCAGTTGCTGTCCACCGGAATCGCCCAGCGCGCTCGCCTGCTCAATGCCGTGCTGGCGGACCTGTATGGCCCGCAGCGGTTGATCCGTGAAGGGCTGTTGCCGGCGGAACTGGTGTTCGGCCACAACAATTTCCTCTGGCCGTGCCAGGGCATCTGCCCGCCGGAACAGACCTTCCTGCACCTGTATGCCGTGGACCTGGCACGCAGCCCGGACGGGCGCTGGTGGGTCACCGCCGACCGTACCCAGGCGCCCTCCGGGGCCGGCTATGCCCTGGAGAACCGCATGAGCGTGTCCCGGGCGTTCCCCGACCTGTACCGCGACCTGCAAGTGCAGCACCTGGCCGGGTTCTTCCGCACCCTGCAGGAAACCCTGGCCCGCCAGGCACCCCGGGACAGCGAAGCGCCGCTGGTGGTGCTGCTGACGCCAGGGCGGTTCAACGAGAGCTATTTCGAGCACCTGTACCTGGCGCGACAGCTTGGCTACCCGCTGGTGGAGGGCGGCGACCTGACCGTGCGTGATGCCACGGTGTACCTCAAGACTCTCAGCGGCCTGCGCCGGGTGCACGCCATCATGCGTCGCCTGGACGACGATTTCTGCGATCCGCTGGAGTTGCGCACCGACTCGGCCCTGGGGGTTCCCGGGCTGCTGGACGCGGTGCGCCAGGGCCGGGTGCTGGTGGCCAACGCCCTGGGCAGCGGGGTGCTGGAGTCCCCCGGCCTGCTGGGCTTCCTGCCGAAGATCAGCCAGTTTCTGCTGGGCGAGGAACTGCTTCTGCCGTCCATCGCTACCTGGTGGTGCGGCGAGGCCCCGGTGCTGCAGCAGGCCCTGGAAAAACTCCCGGATCTGCTGGTCAAGCCGGCCTTCGCCTCCCAGAGCTTCACCCCGGTGCTGGGCCGCGACCTGGACCCCGAGCAACGCCGGCGATTGGCTGAGCGCATGCGGGCGCGGCCCTATGCCTATGTCGCCCAGGAATTGCCGCAACTGTCCCAGGCGCCGGTCTGGCAGGCCGAGAACGGGCAGTTGCAGCCCCGTGCCATCGGCATGCGGGTGTATGCGGTGGCCAGCGAGGACGGCTACCGGGTGCTGCCCGGAGGCCTGACCCGGGTCGCTGCCCAGGCCGGTGCCGAAGTGGTGTCGATGCAGCGCGGTGGCGCCAGCAAGGACACCTGGGTGCTCGGGGAGCGGGCGCCCAGCGGCGAGCAGTGGAAGGCCCAGCGCACCATCGGCGTGTATGACCTGGTGCGCCGCGATCCCTACCTGCCGTCGCGGGTGGTGGAAAACCTGTTCTGGTTCGGCCGTTATTGCGAGCGCTGTGACGACAGTGCGCGGCTGCTGCGGATCATGCTGGCGCGCTATGTCGATGGCGATGACCCGCAAGCCTTGCTGGCCGCGGTGGACCTGGGAGAAAGCCTGATGCTGCTGCCGGATGAGGGCGAGCTGCCCGAACGCCTGCTGGCGGCCCTGTTGGGTGAGGACTGGTCCTTCAGCCTGCGCTCCAACCTGCAACGCTTGCAGTGGGCGGCTTCCCAGGTACGCGGCAAGCTGTCCCGGGAAAACTGGCAGGCCCTGGTGGAGCTGCAGCGCGAGGCCCAGGAGCTGGACACTCCGGAGCCGGATTTCGCCGAACTGCTGGATTTTCTCAACCGCCTGGTGATGTCCCTGGCGGCGCTCTCCGGGTTCGCCCTGGACGACATGACCCGTGACGAAGGCTGGCGCTTCCTGATGATTGGCCGGCGCATCGAGCGCCTGCAGTTCCTCAGCAGCAGCCTCGCGGCCTTCCTGCGGGGCACCGCGGCCTTCGACCAGGCCGGCTTGGACTGGCTGCTGGAGCTGGGTAACAGCAGCATCACCTACCGGTCGCGCTACCTGGCGGTGGCGCAGTTGATTCCGGTCCTCGACCTGTTGCTGCTGGATGAACAGAACCCCCACGCCGTGTTGTTCCAGCTCAAGCTGGTGACCCGCACCCTCAAGCGCCTCAACGATGATTTCGGCGTGCCCCGCGAGCTGGCGCTGCCGCGGCTGGTGGAGCGCCTGGCGCATTTCGACCTGGGCTGCCTGGAGAACTCGCTGTTCGGCGAGGCCAGTGTGCGCGCCGCAGTGGAGGGCCTGGCGGACCTGCTGCAGGAGATCGCCGAGGTCAGCGGGCAGGTTTCGGACCGCCTGGCGCTGCGGCATTTCGCCCATGTGGATGATGTCAGCCAGCAAACGGTGTCGGTCTGATGAGCGCGCGCTACCAGGTGTTCCACGACACCCACTACCGCTACGACAGCCCGGTGTCCCTGGCCCAGCAACTGGCGCACCTGTGGCCCCGGGCCTGTGCCTGGCAACTGTGCAGCGAGCGGCAATTGCTGATCAGCCCCGACCCTACCAGCCGTCGTGACGAGCAGGATGTATTCGGCAACCCGCTGACCCGCCTGGCCTTCGAGCGGCCCCATTACGAATTGCTGGTCAATGCCCAGCTCAGTGTCGAGGTGCTGGAGCGGCCGGCGCTGGATTTTGCCGCGTCACTGCCCTGGGATGCCGCCCGCGGCGCCCTGACCTACAGCGGCCAGCCCTTGTCCGAGGCGTTGCTGGAAGCCTGTCGCTACCGTTTCGAATCGCCTTATGTGCATCTGAAGCAGAGTTTTGTCGAGTTCTGCGCCAGTTGCTTCGTACCGGGGCGGCCGCTGTTGCAGGGCGCCCAGGCGTTGATGGAGAAGATCTTCAGTGAGTTCACTTTCGACGCCGAAGCCACCCAGGTGGCGACGCCGCTGGTGGAGGTGCTGGAACGCCGGCGCGGGGTGTGCCAGGACTTCGCCCACCTGATGCTGGCCTGCCTGCGCTCGCGAGGGCTGGCGGCGCGCTATGTCAGTGGCTACCTGCTGACCCAGCCACCGCCGGGGCAGCCGCGGCTGATCGGCGCCGATGCTTCCCATGCCTGGGTTTCAGTGTTTTGCCCGGTGCTGGGCTGGGTGGATTTCGACCCGACCAACAACGTGCAGCCGGCGCTGGAGCACATCACCCTGGCCTGGGGCCGGGATTTTTCCGATGTGTCGCCGTTACGTGGGGTGATTCTGGGAGGGGGCAGCCATGACCCGGATGTTCGGGTCACCGTCATGCCCCTGGCATGACACTGCCATCTCCGACCTTGCAGGAGCCGGCTTGCCAGCGATGGGGCCTGCGGATATTGCGTAGGGCTGGAGAGCGCTTTCGCTGGCCAGCCAGCTCCTACGGGGCAGGTCAGGCCTGGGGGGCCTCGGGCTCGGCGTCGTCGACGCTCACTTCACCTTCTGCATCCGGGTTCAGTGCGCTGGTTTCTTCAGCGGCGGCTTTCTTGCGTTGCAGCTTTTCCTCTTTCTTCTGTTCCTTGGCCAAGTCACGTTGACGTTTGGCGAAGGAGTAGTTGGGTTTGGCCATGGGCGATCCTCTGGGGTCGAAGGTGAGGTTGAGCGGCGCGTATTCTGCCTGTTATCGGGGCCGGGTGGTTAGCTGGGTTTGCCTTCGGCCCATTTGTCCGGGACCGTCGGTTGCCAGGCGTCCAGCGCATCCAGCAGGCCGGCCGGCGACTCGCTCATTTGCAGCATGTCACGGTGCGGGGCACGGACGAAGCCTTCGCCGACGATATGATCGAGAAAACCGCTGAGTTTTTCGTAGAAGCCATTCACTTCCAGCAGTCCGAGCGGCTTGTGGTGGTAGCCCAACTGGCCCCAGGTCCAGACTTCGAACAGTTCTTCCAGGGTTCCCAGGCCGCCGGGCAGGGCGATGAAGGCGTCGCTGAGCTCGGCCATGCGCGCCTTGCGGGCGTGCATGCCGTCCACCACTTCCAGACGGGTCAGGCCGCGATGGCCGATTTCCTTGTCCTTCAGGCTTTGCGGAATGATCCCGATGACTTCGCCCCCGGCCGCCAGGGCCGCGTCGGCGACGATGCCCATCAGCCCTACCGCGCCGCCGCCATACACCAGGGTCAGCTTGCGCTCGGCGATGGCCCGGCCCAGGGCCTGGGCGGCTTCACGATAGAGAGGGTTGGCGCCGGTGCTGGCGCCACAGAATACACAGACAGAAGTTAACGACATGCCTTACTCCGAGGTCATTGATGGCCTCAGAGTAAAGGCTCGCCGGCCTCGCTCCAAGTATTAAACCTCCCGTTGCGGGGTTTCATGGGTACCGCTGGCGCCACAGGCGTAGGCGGCGAGCAAGCTGCGAAACAGGCTGTTCAACGGCATGAGGGTGACTCCGATCAGGGACGATGGCGTGATTCTAGAAGCGTGCCATGCCGCTGGCCGGTTGATTGTCTTGATCAGGTCGATAGCAGAGAGTTGTATACAATTTTTTGATGCAAATCATAGGAACTTGCGAGAAATTCAGGCAGTCTTCCGTCCCATGGATTCAGATGGATTTTGTTAACCCTGCCTTGGAGATTCACCATGTTTGCCAAACTCGTTGCGGTATCCCTGTTGACACTGGCCAGCAGCCAACTGATGGCCGCCGAATGCAAGGTCGATGTCGACTCTACCGACCAGATGTCCTTCAACACTAAGGAAATCACCATCGACAAGAGCTGCAAGACCTTCACCGTGAACCTGACCCACTCCGGCAGCCTGCCGAAGAACGTCATGGGCCACAACTGGGTACTGAGCAAGACCGCAGACATGGCTGGCATCGCCACCGACGGCATGGCCGCCGGCATCGACAAGAGCTACCTGAAGGAAGGCGACACCCGTGTCATCGCCCACACCAAGATCATCGGTGCCGGCGAGAAAGATTCGGTGACCTTCGACGTATCGAAGCTGACCGCTGGCGAAAGTTACCAGTTCTTCTGCTCGTTCCCGGGCCACAACTCGATGATGAAAGGCGCTGTGGTCCTGAAGTAAGCATCAGGCCCGGCTGCAACAAGAAAGCGCCCCCAGGGGCGCTTTTTTTGTGTGCATCCGTAGGAGCGGGCTTGCCCGCGAAGAGGCCCTCGAGCCTCGTGCAGCACAAGCGGCCCATTCGCCGGCAAGCCGGCTCCTACAGAGCGAGGCGGGTCATGGGGCGAAGGGCATGACGCGTTTGTGATGGGTCTTGCGGTAGGTGTCGCAGATGATCTTGAAGGCTTCCTCACGTACCGGCTGGCCATGCAGGAAGGCGTCGATCTCGGCGTAGGTGACGCCGTGGGACGCTTCGTCCGGCTTGCCCGGCGACAGGTCTTCGAGGTCGGCGGTAGGGACTTTTTCCACCAGGGACTCCGGCGCGCCGAAATAGCGGGCAATGGAGCGCACCTGGTTTTTCACCAGGCCGCTCAGGGGCGCCAGGTCGCAGGCGCCGTCACCGAACTTGGTAAAGAAACCCATCACCGCTTCGGCGGCGTGGTCGGTACCTATCACCAGGCCATGGGCGGCGCCGGCGATGGTGTACTGGGCCACCATGCGCATCCGCGCCTTGGTGTTGCCGAGGACGAAATCCCGGGACACCGCGTGCTGCCCCTCGAAGGCCGCCACTTCGTTGGCCAGGGCCCTGACCGCCGGGCCGATGTTCACGGTGTGGCGTTCGTCAGGGTTGATGAAGTCCACCGAGGCCTGGGCATCGTGCTCGTCGAACTGGGTCTCATAGGGCAGGCGCACGGCAATGAAGCGGTAGCCATCGTCCCCGCTGCGTTCGCGCAATTCACGCATCGCCCGTTGGGCCAGCAGGCCGGCGGTCAGGGAGTCGACGCCGCCGCTGATACCCAGCACCAGGGACTTGAGCCCGGAATTGACCAGGCAGTCCTGGATGAAGCGGATGCGCCGGGCGATTTCTGCCTCAAGGGCGGCGTGGTCGGGAAAAGGTGCTTGGACCTTGAGCTGCTGCGCAATCTCACGCTGTACGGCTTGCATGATTCACTCCTTGCCAGGTTGGGCAGGTACTTGGAAAACGTGGCGCAAGTAAGCGACGAAGTTCGGATCCTTGCAATGGGTCTTGCCCGCTTCATCGGAGATCTTGGCGACGGGCTGGCCATTGCAGGCAGCCATTTTAAGCACGATGCTCATCGGCTCGACACCGGGAATGTCACAGGTCAGGTTGGTGCCGATGCCGAAGCTGACATTGATCCGCCCCCGCAGCGCACGGAATATTTCCAGGGCGCGCGGCAGGCTCAGGCTGTCGGAGAACACCAGTGTCTTGCTCATCGGATCGATGCCCAGCTTGTGGTAGTGGGCGATGGCCTTTTCTGCCCAGAGGATCGGGTCGCCGGAGTCGTGGCGCAGGCCGTCGAACAGCTTGGCGAAGAACAGGTCGAAATCGCCGAGGAAGGCATCGGTGGTGATGCAATCCGTCAGGGCGATGCCCAGCAAGCCACGGTATTCGCGGACCCAGCAGTCGAGGGCGGCGATCTGGCTGTCGATCAGCCGCGGCCCCAGTTGCTGGTGGGCCATGATCCATTCGTGGGCCATGGTGCCCAGGGGTTTCATGTTCAGTTCCCGGGACAGGTGCACGTTGCTGGTGCCGACAAAACGTCCGGGGAAATCGTGCTTGAGCACGTTCACTACTTCTTCCTGGACTCGGTAGGAAAAGCGTCGGCGGGTGCCGAAATCCGCCACTTGCAGCTCGGAAAGTTCTTCGCTGCTGGCGTTGGCGGTCAGCCAGTCGAACTTGCGGTACAGCTGCTCGCGGGCCTGGACCAGCTGGATCTCGCGATAGCGGTAGCGGTTGCGCACCTCGCTGATGATGGCCAGCATCGGCACTTCGAACAGGATCACGTGCAGCCAGGGGCCGCGCAGGCGGATAAACAGCTCGCCGTCCTCGATGCCGGTATGCACGTAGCGCAGGTTGAAGCGAAACAGCCCGAGAAAGCGCAGGAAATCCGGCTTGAGGAAGCTGATTCGTTCGAGAAAGCCCAACTGGTCGGCGCTCAGGCTCAGTTCCGCCAGGCGCTCGAACTGGTAGCGGATCTCTGCCAGATAGGGCCGCAGGTCCTCGCTGTTACGGCAACGAAACTCCCATTCCACCTCGACGTTGGGGTAGTTGTGCAGCACCGCCTGCATCATGGTCAGTTTGTAGAAGTCGGTGTCGAGCAGGTTCTGCACGATGCGATCGGCAAACACACTCTCGCTCATAACGGGAATCTCCATGCTGGCCGCGACGGACAAGTGCGGCATTCAGCTCTTTCAATGAAGGCGCTAGTGGCGCATAGACGCGCAGCGCTTTGCCAGTGTTTTTTGTGGCGGGCCATTCTCCGGTCGTAGGAGCTGGCTTGCCAGCGAACGGATCTTCTGTCTTGAGCAGGGCTCAAGGGCCCCATCGCCGGCAAGCCGGCTCCTACGGGAGGGGCGAGTCGTTGTGTTCGAGCATCCAGCGCACGAAGTCCCGGACCTTGGGCACTTCCGCCGAGTGTTCGGGGTAGGCCAGGTAATAGGCGTCCTGGCTGGGCATGGCGTATTCCCAGGCGATCACCAGCTTGCCTTCAGCCAGTTCTTCTTCCACCAGAAAACGTGGCAGCAGGGCGACCCCGCAGCCGACCTGGGCCGCACGAATGCACATATAGAAGGTTTCGAAGCGTGGGCCGTGGTAGCTGTGCTCGGTCTGGTAGCCCTGTTGGTCGAACCATTCGTGCCAGCCCTGGGGCCGTGAAGCGTTCTGCAACAGCACCAGTTCAGTGAGTTGCCTGGGGTCGGTCAAGTGCTCGGCGGGCAGGCTGTCAGGGGCGCAGACCGCCACCAGCTCTTCGCTGAACAGCTTCAGGCTCTCGGTGCCGGGGCGTGAACCCTGGCCAAAGTAGAAGGCCAGGTCGGCATGGCCCTGGAGCAGTTCGTCAGGCTCTTGCTCATTGCACAGGTCCAGGTGGATGTGCGGGTGGCGCAGTCGCCAGCCCTTGAGGCGCGGCACCAGCCAGCGGGCGCCAAAAGTGTAAGGCGTGGAGACTCGTAGGACTTCGGTCTCGCCGCCGTAGGAACGCAGGTAATGGGTAGACATCTCCACCTGGGTGAGGATCTTGCGCACCTCCACCAGGTACAGGTCGCCGGCCGGAGTCAGTTGCAGGCGCCGCCGTACCCGACGAAACAGCAGGTGTTGCAGCAGCTCTTCCAGTTGCGCCACTTGCTTGCTCACCGCGCTCTGGGTCAGGTTGAGCTCTTCGGCCGCACGGGTGAAGCTCAGGTGCCGGGTCACGGCCTCGAAGCACTGCAGGGCGGTGATCGACGGCAAGTAGCGTTTGTTGAGCATGGGTGGTCCTTGTTCTTATGGGTGCCAGCGAGCGGCTCAGCATGAATAAACGGAATGATATCTCGCTTAAAGGTCGTTTGTTGGCAAGTCTCGGGCCAGCTACAACTACTAGCCTTGATGGCCGTCGCAGCGGCCTGGTTCTTTCGCTTTCATCTGTAAGGAGTAACCCCATGGTTGCCGCATTGCTTGATCGTCTGGGTGTCAACCCGGCCCTGTACCAGTCGGGCACCCAGCCTGTGCACTCGCCCATCGACGGCAGCCGGATCGCCGCGGTGAACTGGCAGGGCGCCGCCGAGGTGGAGCAGCAGGTCAGTCGCGCAGAGCATGCATTCGCCCTGTGGCGCAAGGTGCCGGCACCCCGTCGCGGCGAGCTGGTGCGGCAATTCGGCGAGGTGCTGCGCGAGTACAAGGCCGACCTGGGGGAGCTGGTGTCCTGGGAAGCCGGCAAGATCACCCAGGAAGGCCTGGGGGAAGTGCAGGAAATGATCGACATCTGCGACTTCGCCGTCGGCCTGTCGCGCCAGCTCTACGGCCTGACCATCGCCTCCGAGCGCCCGGGCCATCACATGCGTGAAACCTGGCATCCCCTGGGGGTTGTTGGGGTGATCAGCGCCTTCAACTTCCCGGTAGCGGTCTGGGCCTGGAACACCACCCTGGCGCTGGTCTGCGGCAACCCGGTGATCTGGAAACCCTCGGAAAAGACCCCGCTCACCGCCCTGGCCTGCCAGGCGCTGCTGGAGCGCGTGTTGAAGAACTTCCAGGATGCTCCCGAATACCTGAGCCAGGTGATCATCGGCGGCCGTGATGCCGGTGCCGCCCTGGTGGACGATCCGCGGGTGGCCCTGATCAGCGCTACCGGCAGCACCCGTATGGGCCGCGAAGTGGCGCCGAAAGTGGCCGCACGTTTTGCCCGCAGCATCCTCGAACTGGGCGGCAACAATGCCATGATCCTCGGCCCCAGCGCCGATCTGGACATGGCGGTGCGCGCCATCCTGTTCAGCGCCGTGGGTACCGCCGGCCAGCGTTGCACCACCCTGCGTCGCCTGATTGCCCACGAGTCGGTGAAAGAGGAAATCATCAGCCGCCTCAAGACGGCCTATTCCAAGGTGCGCATCGGCCACCCGCTGGAAGGCAACCTGATCGGCCCGCTGATCGACAAGCACAGTTTCGAGGCCATGCAGGATGCCCTGGAGCAGGCTCTGAGCGAGGGCGGCCGGGTCTTCGGCGGCCAGCGCCAGTTGCAGGACCAGTTCCCCAACGCCTACTACGTGTCGCCGGCCATCGTCGAAATGCCCGAGCAGAGCGAGGTGGTGTGCAGCGAAACCTTCGCGCCGATCCTCTATGTGATCGGCTACAACGACTTCGAAGAAGCGCTGCGCCTGAACAACGCCGTGCCTCAGGGCCTGTCGTCCTGCATCTTCACCACCGACGTGCGTGAGGCCGAGCAGTTCATGTCGGCGGTGGGCAGCGACTGCGGCATCGCCAACGTCAACATCGGCCCCAGCGGCGCAGAGATCGGCGGCGCCTTCGGCGGCGAGAAGGAAACCGGTGGCGGTCGCGAATCCGGCTCCGATGCCTGGCGCGGCTACATGCGGCGCCAGACCAACACCGTCAACTACTCCCGGGAGCTGCCGCTGGCCCAGGGCATCACCTTCGATTGAGTCTTTTCGCGAGCACGCTCGCTCCTACGGGGAGGTTTGTAGGAGCCAGCTTGCTGGCGAACAGCGGCAAGTGCGTTTCAGCGTCTGTGGTTCGTTGATTTCGGAGTCTGGCAATGGCGCTACAAGAACAATGTCTGTGGGAAACACTCACCCCGCAACGGCCTGACAGAGCGCCGCTCAAGGGCGAGCTGACGGCGGATGTGTGCATCATCGGCGCCGGCTTCACCGGGCTGTCGGCCGCCGTGCATTTGCTGGAGCAGGGCAAGCGGGTCTGTGTGGTCGAAGCCCACCGCGCGGGGCACGGCGGTTCAGGGCGCAACGTCGGGCTGGTGAACGCCGGCATGTGGATCCCGCCGGACGAGATCGAGGCCGGTTTCGGCGAGCAGGTGGGCAGCCAGCTCAACCGCATGCTCGGCGCGGCGCCGTCATTGGTGTTCAGCCTGGTGGACAAGTACCACATCGATTGCCAGCTGCGCCGCGAAGGCACTTTGCACATGGCCCACAACGCCCGGGGCGAGGCCGATCTGCGCAGCCGTGAAGAACAGTGGAAACGTCGCGGGGCCCCCGTGGAGTTGCTGACCGGCGTGGCGTGCGAAGCGGCCACCGGCACTCGCAAGATTGCCGCGGCCCTGCTCGACCGGCGGGCGGGAACCCTCAACCCCATGGCTTACGTCAGCGGCCTGG
Source organism: Pseudomonas sp. UME65 (assembly GCF_014170225.1). Lineage (NCBI taxonomy): Bacteria > Pseudomonadati > Pseudomonadota > Gammaproteobacteria > Pseudomonadales > Pseudomonadaceae > Pseudomonas > Pseudomonas sp. UME65. The sequence goes on from NZ_LZZQ01000011.1 coordinate 568,970, forward strand.
CCAGGGCGGCGACGGAATTGGGCGGGCGTCTGTTCGACCATTCCCCGGTCACCCGCCTGGAGCGCCAGGGCCAGCGCTGGTCGGTGCAGACCGAGCAGGGCTCGGTGCTGGCCGAGCAGGTGGTGATCGCCTCCAACGCTTACACCGAGGGCGACTGGACCGAGCTGCGGCGCAACTTCTTCCCCGGCTACTACTACCAGGTGGCTTCCGCGCCCCTGACCGAAGAAGCGGCGCAGCAGATCCTGCCCGGGGGCCAGGGCTCCTGGGATACCCGACAGGTGCTCAGCAGCATCCGCCGGGATGCCGAGGGCCGCCTGTTGCTGGGCAGCCTGGGCAATGGCAGCCAGAAGCCCTTGTGGTTCCTCAAGGCCTGGGCCGACCGCGTACAGCAGCATTACTTCCCGTACCTCAAGCCGGTGGAGTGGGAATGCACCTGGACCGGCTGCATCGCCTTCACCCCCGATCACCTGATGCGCCTGTTCGAGCCAGCCCCGGGCCTGGTGGCTGTCACCGGTTACAACGGCCGGGGCGTGACCACCGGAACCGTGGTGGGCAAGGCCTTCGCCGACTACCTGTGCAACGGCGATCCCCAGGCCCTGCCGATCCCCTTCGCAGCCATGCAGCCCCTGGCCGGCGTGGGCTTGCGCAGTTGCCTGTACGAAGCCGGCTTCTCCCTCTACCACGCGGGCCAGTGCCTGCGAATTGTGATCTGAACAAGGAAATAGTGGGCGGCCGACGACGCTTTTCGATGCAGCGACTAGCCTGTAATGGTGCGGCTCGTAGCAGTCTCGCACCAGCAGTGTGCAGTTCGGTGACGCGAGCTGTTACAGCAGGGTTGCACGTTGAATTGTGTCGCGGTTGCAATGATGGCACGCATGGGTTGCGCCCATTAAAAAGCAGGGTTTTACCTTCCGCGGTTTAGACGGTTGCACGCCCAATGAAAAAGGGCTCGAAACAGTCGAAATAACAATAAGACAGCGACTTTTTTCAGAATAAAAAACCACTGGCACGGCGCTTGCTCTGAGCAACCTTAGTGAAGTCGCAGTGCCAACTAAAAAAACCTTGGAGCACCACCTCATGTCCCAGACGTTTTACAAGAAAGGCTTTCTGGCCCTCGCAGTGGCAACTGCGCTGGGTGTTTCTGCGTTTGCTCAAGCCGACCTGAAGATCGGTGTAGCGGGTCCCATGACAGGCGCCAACGCGGCATTTGGCGAGCAGTACATGAAGGGTGCACAGGCAGCGGCTGACGAGATCAACGCCAAGGGCGGGGTCAACGGCGAGAAGATCGTCCTGGTCAAGGGCGATGACGCCTGTGAACCCAAGCAGGCGGTGGCAGTGGCCAACCGCCTGGTGGACCAGGACAAGGTGGCCGGCGTGGTCGGGCACTTCTGCTCCTCGTCGACCATTCCGGCTTCCGAGGTGTACAGCGACGCCGGTGTGATTGCCATCACCCCGGGCTCCACCAACCCCCAGGTCACCGAGCGTGGCCTCTCCGCGATGTTCCGCATGTGCGGGCGTGACGACCAGCAGGGCATCGTCGCCGGTGACTACATCATCGATGTGCTCAAGGGCAAGAAAGTCGTGGTGCTGCACGACAAGGACACCTACGGCCAGGGCCTGGCGGATGCCACCAAGGCACAGTTGACCAAGCGCGGCGTGACCCCGGTGCTGTACGAGGGCCTGACCCGTGGCGAGAAAGACTTCAGCGCCGTGGTGACCAAGATCCGCGCCGCCGGCGCCGACGTGGTGTACTTCGGCGGCTTGCATCCGGAAGCCGGTCCGCTGGTACGCCAACTGCGCGAGCAGGGCCTGAAGGACGTCAAGTTCATGTCCGACGACGGCATCGTTACCGACGAATTGGTGACCACCGCCGGTGGCCCGCAATACGTTGACGGCGTGTACATGACCTTCGGCGCCGACCCGCGCCTGCTGCCAGACAGCAAGGCCGTGGTGGATGCCTTCCGCAAGGCCGGCACCGAGCCCGAGGGCTATACCCTGTACGCTTATGCCTCGATCCAGGCCCTGGCGGCCGGCTTCGGCGGCGCCAAGTCCAACAAGGGCGAAGATGCGGCCAAATGGCTCAAGGCCAATCCGGTGAAAACCGTGATGGGCGAGAAGTCCTGGGACGCCAAGGGTGACCTCAAGGTTTCCGACTACGTGGTCTATCAGTGGGACAAGGACGGCAAGTACCACCAGCTGGAAAAACAGAAGTGACATGAGTCCGAACGGGCCGGTACCACCCCCTGGTACCGGTCCCTGCTCGTGCAGTACTTGCCTTTTCTCGTAGAGCTGCACAACGGACGTGTTGCGCAGACGGGTGATCCCTGTCCGGCGTCGACGGCCTGTGCAGTCTCTCAAGTCCGTGAGATTGCGTTATGGATGGTATTTTCCTGCAGCAACTGATCAATGGGCTGACCCTCGGGTCCGTCTACGGTCTGATCGCCATCGGCTACACAATGGTCTATGGCATCATCGGCATGATCAACTTCGCCCACGGCGAGGTTTACATGATTTCCGCCTACCTCGCGGCAATCAGTCTGGCTCTGCTGGCCTATTTCGGCATTGAATCCTTCCCGCTACTCATTCTCGGCACCTTGATCTTCACCGTGGTGGTGACGGGGATCTATGGCTGGGTCATCGAGCGCGTGGCCTACAAACCCCTGCGCAACTCCACCCGCCTGGCACCGCTGATCAGCGCCATCGGTATCTCGCTGATCCTGCAGAACTACGCGCAGATCAGCCAAGGCGCCAAGCAGCAAGGAGTTCCGACCCTGCTGGCCGGAGCCTGGAAAGTCGATATCGGCACAGGCTTCGTGCAGCTCACCTACACCAAGATCTTCATCCTGGTGGCGGCGTTCGCCGGCATGGCACTGCTGACCTACATCATCAAGTACACCAAGCTCGGGCGCATGTGCCGGGCCACTCAGCAAGACCGCAAGATGGCCTCGATCCTCGGCATCAACACTGACCGGGTGATCTCCTACGTGTTCGTCATCGGCGCGGCCATGGCGGCCCTGGCCGGTGTGCTGATCACCATGAACTACGGCACGTTCGACTTCTATGCCGGCTTCGTCATCGGCATCAAGGCGTTCACCGCGGCGGTACTCGGCGGCATCGGCTCGCTGCCTGGGGCGATGCTCGGCGGGATCATCCTCGGCATCTCCGAGTCGCTGTTCTCCGGCTTGATCAACTCCGACTACAAAGACGTGTTCAGTTTCTCGCTGCTGGTGCTGATCCTGATCTTCCGTCCCCAAGGCCTGCTGGGTCGCCCACTCGTGGCGAAGGTGTAAGTATGTCTGCTGCCAATAAACCGATTGATATCAAAAAGAGCGTCATCGACGCCGTGCTGGCCGGGCTGATCTCGCTGATCGTGTTTGGCCCCATCGTGGGTGTGGTGCTCGATGGCTACAGTTTCAACCTGCAGCCGACTCGCGTGGCCTGGTTGGTAGCCATTGTCATGGCCGGCCGGCTGGCCCTGAGCCTGTTCCTGCAAACCCCCAAGGGCCTGAAGATTCTCCAGGGCTTTGAAAGCACCGGCTCCGGCGTGCATGTGCTGGCGCCGGACTACAAGTCGCGGCTGCGCTGGATCATCCCGGCCCTGATCGTGATCGCCATCGTGTTTCCGTTCTTCGCCAACAAGTACCTGCTGACCGTGGTCATTCTCGGGTTGATCTACGTACTGTTGGGCCTGGGGCTGAACATCGTGGTGGGGCTGGCGGGCCTGCTGGACCTGGGTTACGTGGCGTTCTACGCCATCGGCGCCTACGGCCTGGCCCTGGGTTACCAGTACCTGGGCCTGGGCTTCTGGACCGTGCTGCCCCTGGCGGCGATTGCCGCGGCCCTGGCGGGGTGCATATTGGGCTTCCCGGTGCTGAGGATGCACGGCGACTACCTGGCCATCGTGACCCTGGGCTTCGGCGAGATCATCCGCCTGGTGCTCAATAACTGGCTGTCCTTCACCGGTGGCCCCAACGGCATGCCGGTGCCGTCGCCGACTTTCCTGGGCCTGGAGTTCGGCCGCAAGGCCAAGGACGGCGGGGTGCCGTTTCATGAGTTCTTCGGCCTGGAATACAACCCCAACCTGAAATTCCTGTTCATCTACATCGTGCTGTTCCTGGTGGTGCTGCTGGTGCTCTACATCAAGCACCGGCTGACCCGCATGCCCGTGGGGCGGGCCTGGGAAGCCCTGCGTGAAGACGAGATCGCCTGCCGCGCCATGGGCCTGAACCATGTGCTGGTCAAACTCTCGGCCTTCACCATCGGTGCTTCCACCGCCGGCCTGGCCGGTGTGTTCTTCGCCAGCTACCAGGGCTTCGTCAACCCGTCGTCGTTCACCTTCTTCGAATCGGCGCTGATCCTGGCCATCGTGGTGCTGGGGGGCATGGGCTCGACGGTGGGCGTGGTGATCGCGGCCTTCGTGCTGACTGTGGCGCCGGAGTTGCTGCGCAGCTTCTCCGAGTACCGGGTGCTGCTGTTCGGCATTCTCATGGTGTTGATGATGATCTGGCGACCGCGAGGGCTGATCCGCATCAGCCGCACCGGCGTCACTCCACGCAAAGGTGCTCTGACTGAGGGGAACGCGCCATGAGCGAATACATTCTTTCGGTCGAAAACCTGATGATGCACTTCGGTGGCATCAAGGCCCTCAGCGACGTCAGCCTGAAGGTCAAGCGCAACTCGATCTTCGCCCTGATCGGCCCCAACGGCGCCGGCAAGACCACGGTGTTCAACTGCCTGACCGGCTTCTACAAGGCCTCCGGCGGGCGCATCGAGCTCAATACCCGGGGCCGGCAGACCAACGTCATCAAGCTCCTGGGCGAGCCCTTTCGCGCCACCGACTTCGTCTCGCCGAAAAGCTTCGCCAGCCGCCTGTACTACAAGATGTTCGGCGGCACCCACCTGGTGAACCGCGCCGGCCTGGCGCGGACCTTCCAGAACATTCGCCTGTTCAAGGAAATGTCCGTGGTGGAAAACCTGCTGGTGGCCCAGCATATGTGGGTCAACCGCAACCTGCTGGCGGGCATCCTCAACACCAAGGGCTACCGCAAGGCGGAAAGCGCCGCCCTGGACCATGCCTTCTACTGGCTGGAGGTGGTGGACCTGGTGGACTGCGCCAACCGCCTGGCCGGCGAGTTGTCCTACGGCCAGCAGCGGCGCCTGGAGATCGCCCGGGCCATGTGCACCCGGCCGCAGATCATCTGCCTCGACGAGCCGGCCGCCGGCCTCAACCCCCAGGAAACCGAGGCGCTGAGCGCAATGATCCGGCTGCTGCGCGACGAGCACGACCTGACCGTGGTACTGATCGAACACGACATGGGCATGGTGATGAGTATTTCCGACCACATCGTGGTGCTCGACCACGGCAACGTGATCGCCGAGGGCGGCCCGGAGGCGATCCGCAATGATCCGAAAGTGATTGCCGCCTACCTGGGTGCCGACGAAGAGGAACTGGCATGACTCAACCTATCCTCGAACTCAAGGACCTGGACGTGTACTACGGCCCGATCCAGGCCCTGAAGAAAGTCTCGCTGCACATCAACGAAGGGGAAACCGTGAGCCTGATCGGCTCCAACGGTGCCGGCAAGTCGACCCTGCTGATGTCGATCTTCGGCCAGCCCCGGGCGGAGTCCGGGCAGATTCTCTATCGCGGTGTGGACATCACCCACAAGTCGTCCCACTACATCGCCTCCAACGGTATCGCCCAGTCCCCGGAAGGGCGTCGGGTGTTCCCCGACATGACCGTGGAGGAAAACCTGCTGATGGGCACCATCCCGATTGGCGACAAGTACGCCAATGAGGACATGCAGCGCATGTTCGAGCTGTTTCCCCGCCTCAAGGAACGGCGTACCCAGCGGGCCATGACCATGTCTGGCGGCGAGCAGCAGATGCTGGCCATTGCCCGGGCATTGATGAGCCGGCCCAAGTTGCTGCTGCTGGATGAGCCGAGCCTGGGCCTGGCGCCGATCGTGGTGAAGCAGATCTTCGCCACCTTGAGGGAGTTGGCGGCCACCGGCATGACCATCTTCCTGGTGGAGCAGAACGCCAACCACGCGCTGAAGCTCTCGGACCGCGCCTACGTGATGGTCAACGGCGAGATCCGCTTGAGCGGCACCGGCAAGGAGCTGCTGGTCAACGAGGAGGTGCGCAACGCTTACCTGGGCGGCCACTGACCGTCCGCTCTGTGGATAAAGCATGCCCCGCCGGCCCGCGCCGCCGGGGCATTGTTATGCCCACCCCATCCCGTCCTTCCCTGTAGGCGCTGGCTGCCAGCGAAGGGCGCCGCCTGACCGCCTTTCTGATTTCACCGAGCGCCGACTGGCGCTTTGCGCCTGCACCAAGCCTGTGTCCGGTAATTGTGGAAAACATTCCTGGCAAGCTGCTTTAACGCGGCATAAAGACGCTGCAAACAGTTGTTTTTCCACTGTTTTGACTTGTCCCCGTTTGCTGTGGAGCGGGCTGTGGGTAACGTGGGTGTAGCTGGCTGCAGGCCTTTAACCACGTGGCTTGCAGGCGATTGGTTGTTTTTTGATCGGTGCTTTTTGTGGGAGCTGAAGGTGCGCTTGTCAACCTTTTTATTGTCGCAGCTGTACCTGGAAAAGGGTTGGGATAAGCCTGTGGATAAGTCTGTGATTAAACTCTGGAAAGACGGCTCTGAGCGGCGTAGTTACTGGCCTCTGGCCTTGTCAACCTTGACCGTGCGGTCATCTTTGCCCGGGCCGGCTGCATGGACCCGCGGTCCGGGTCAAGCAAAAAACTTCTGCTGGACCCGCGCAGGCCCTGTGGATAGCGGCTTTCAGCCCTTTGCACTTGCCCCCAAAGACTGTGGACCGGCCTGTGGATAAGGTGCGTGCACATGGCTGCAGGCCATGTAACCCGTGGCTTGGCGCCTGGTGAGTGTTTTTTGTACAGCGAGCATCGGGCGCGCTCACCGCTTGCGGCTCTTTACGGCCAACGGCGCGGTTGCCGGTAGGAGCCGGCCCGGGCATGCTGCGAAGCGTTTTTTATCGAAACGGCGGCTCGCCACCCAGCAAGGAGAACACCATGACTTCCACACTGTTCATTACGGGCGCGACTTCCGGTTTTGGCGAAGCCTGCGCCCGGCGCTTTGCCGCAGCCGGCTGGTCCCTGGTACTGACCGGCCGCCGCGAGGAGCGCCTCAGCGCCCTGTGCGCGGAGCTGTCCAAACAGACCGAGGTGCATGGCCTGGTGCTCGATGTGCGCGACCGCAAGGCCATGGAAGAGGCCATCGCCCAGTTGCCGCCTTCGTTCAGCAAGCTGCGCGGGCTGATCAACAACGCCGGCCTGGCCCTGGGCGTGGACCCGGCGCCCAAGTGCGACCTGGATGACTGGGACACCATGGTCGACACCAACATCAAGGGCCTGATGTACAGCACCCGCCTGCTGCTGCCACGGTTGATCGCCCACGGTCGCGGCGCAGGCATCGTCAACCTGGGCTCCATCGCCGGCAACTACCCGTACCCGGGCAGCCACGTCTATGGCGCGAGCAAGGCTTTCGTCAAGCAGTTCTCCCTGAACCTGCGCTGTGACCTGCAGGGCACCGGCGTGCGCGTCACCAACATCGAGCCGGGGCTGTGCGAAAGCGAGTTCTCCCTGGTGCGCTTCGCCGGTGACCAGGCACGCTACGACGCCACCTACGCCGGGGCCGAGCCGATCCAGCCCGAGGACATCGCCGACACCATTTTCTGGGTGCTCAATACCCCGGCACACGTCAACATCAACAGCCTGGAGCTGATGCCTGTGAGCCAGACCTGGGCCGGTTTCGCCATCGAACGCAACGCCAAGTCATGAGCCTCCTGTAGCCGCTGCCGCAGGCTGCGACAGGGCCGCAGGGCCCTCCGGCGCCCGCAAGATCTTGCGCCTCCTGCGGAGGCGGTCGCAGCCTCGCCAGCGCTCGGCAGCGGCTACAGTTGTACTCGGATACACATAAGCTGATTCGTTTCAGCTTGTGGTCAGCCCTGACAGGTTAGAATTCCCGCCAGAAATTTCGCCGCTGCCTCACACGAGGCGGCGTTTTTGAAGTTCGATAGGAGGAATCGTGAGTAACCGAGGTGAGCAGGCTCTGCTCAAACAATCGACCGTACTGATGTTCGCCGTGGCGATCGCCGGTATCGTCACGGGTTTTGTTTCTGGCGCCCAATCCATCCTGTTCGATGGATTTTTTTCGCTGATCGCCACCTTCATCAAGGTCCTGATGCTGATCACCGCCAAGCTGATCGCCAAGGAAAGCAACCACCGTTTCCAGTTCGGCTTCTGGCACCTGGAACCCATGGTGCTGCTGATCGAAGGCAGCTTCCTGATGCTCATCGCCATCTACGCCTTCCTCAATGGGGTGTTCGGCATCATCAACGGTGGCCGTGAGGTCGAGCTGGGGCTGGTGATTTTCTATGCGGCGTTTTTCGCCGTGGCGGAGTTCGCCTACTTCTTCTACGTGCGCCGGCGTAACCGCAAGCTCAAGTCGTCGCTGATCCAGTTCGACAACATCAGCTGGCTGGTGGACGCGATGCTCTCGGTGGGGCTGCTGGTGAGCTTCATCATCGCCTTGCTGCTCAAGCAGTACGGGCACGGCCAGTGGGCGGTGTATGTCGACCCGGCGATCCTGATCCTGCTGGCCCTGAGCATGTTGCCGCCGGCGCTGAAGATCCTGCGCCCGGCCCTGCGTGATGTGCTGGGGATCGCCCCGGACCAGTTGGACGAAAAGGTCCGCAATGTGATGGAACAGGCCAAGGCCGCCCATGGTTTCGACGACTACATCAGCTACGTGCAGAAGCACGGTCGGGCGCGGTTCATCGAGATCCATATCGTCTTGCCGGCGCACTATCCGCTGCAGGATGTGGCGACTCTGGACCGCTTGCGCGAGGAGATTTCCAGCCAGTTGGGAGAGGCCGACGCAGCGCGCTGGCTGACCATCAGCTTTACCGGGGATCGTAAGTGGATCGCTTGATGGGCGGCGCCTGTTTCGCCGGCAAGCCGGCTCCTACAACACCGCGTAGGAGCCGGCTTGTCAGGCAAAATATTCCGCCAGCCCGCGATAGCAGGTCGCCAGGTGATAAGGCGTGGTCGACGGCATATCCCGCCGGCTGACCGCGCCGCTGGCATCCAGGCATTCATTCCAGCCCCCGGCATGCAGAAAATGCGCTTGCAGCGCCTTTAGCTGACGCAGCAAGGGCGTCTGGCTGTCCGCACGCAAGGTCAGGGCGCGCAGGTACTCGGCCTGGGCCCAGATGCGCTGGGTGGCGTCCTTGACACCGGCTCGGGGCGGCAGTTCGAGCATGGCGCACACGGCGCCGCTCTCGGGCTCGACTCCCAGTTGCTCGGTAAAGGCGAAGGCTCGTTCCACGCAAGCGTGCAGGGCGCTGCCGCGCAGTAACTGTGACGAGGCCAGCAGGAAGTACCACTCGAACTGGTGCCCCGGTTCGAACCAGTTATCCACAGCTCCCAGGGGCTTCTCCATCATCACCCCGTGCTGGGGGTCGATGAACTGCTGCTCCATGGCCTGGCACAGGTCCAGCAACGCGGCTTGCACCGCAGCGTCCTCGCGTACGGCCAGGATCGCGAGAAAGGCTTCGGCCAGGTGCATCAGTGGATTTTGCAGCGGCCCCGAACCCAATATGCACCAGTCCTCGGCGAGGCTGGCTTCGTAGAGCCCGTCGCCGCGGGCGAAGCGCTGGGCTACCACTTCCAGGGCGGCGTTGAGCACCGACTCCACCAGCGGCTCGCGGACCTTGGCCCAGTAATGAGCGCAGGCGAAGAGGATAAAGGCGTGGGTATAGAGGTCCTTGCGCCTATCCAGCGGCGCGCCTTCAGGGTCGATGCTGTAGAACCAGCCACCGTGCTCGGCGTCGTGGAAGTGCCGCTGCAGCGAGCGAAACAGCGCGGCGGCGCGCTCCTGGGCAAAGGGCGCGGCGGCATCGCCGATCAATTGGGAGAACAGATACAACTGCCGGGCACAGGCCATGGCTCGATAGCGCTGCGGCGGCAGCGGCCGATGCTCGGCGTCCAGCGCCTCATAGGGCAGCGCCAACTGCGGATTCCAGCCCGGGCCTTGCCACAGCGGCACTATCACCTTGTGGAAATGCTGCTGCATGGCGTTGAACAGAGCGCTCGATTCAGGCGAGGTGGCGGAGCGGGATACATCGGGCATTGGCTGGCGTCGTCACGGCAGTTTTGAATGCGCGACATGTTACCAGAGAAGCCCCACAAGGCGGCTTGCCCGCCGAGCACGACCTGCTGGCAGGAGCTGGCTTGCCAGCGAAGGAGGCCCGCAAGACCGCCTTCGCCGGCAAGCCGGCTCCTGCAGATGAAGCAGGGATCAGCCTGCCAGCAACCACACGCCCGTAGCGGCCGAGGCCGCACCGGCCAGGCGCACCAGCGGCGCTGCCGCCTGAGGCAGTACCCGTACCACGGCATAGCCGGCGGCATGCAGGGCCGCAGTGGCCGCCACAAAACCGGCGGCATAGGCCCAAGGGTTGGACATGTCCGGCAGTTCCAGGCCGTGGGCCACGCCATGGAACAGGGCAAACAGCGCGGTGGCGGCAATCGCCAGGCTCAGGGGCGGGCGCACGGCCAGGGCCACGGCCAGGCCCAGGGCCAATACCGAAGCGGCGATGCCGCTTTCCAGGGCCGGCAACTCCAGGCCCTCGAAGCCCAGCACACCACCGATCAGCATGGTGCCGACGAAGGTGCAAGGCAGCGCCCAGCGCGCGGCGCCTTGCTGCTGGGCGGCCCACAGGCCGACAGCGAGCATGGCCAGCAGGTGGTCGAGGCCGCTGATGGGGTGGCTGATACCGGCCATCAGGCCGTTGTCGCCATGGCCCGGGTGGGCGATGGCCAGGGCCGGGGTCAGCAGAAGGGCCAGGGCCCCGAGGATGCGTTTTAGGGTCATGGAGTGGCTTTCCTTGTTGAGCGGATTGGGTTCGGGGATCAGGCAGCGGTGAGCAGGCCCTGGCGTTCGATGAAGGCGATGATGTCCGCCAGGCCCTGGCCGGTTTTCTGGTTGCTGAAGACGAACGGCTTGCCGCCGCGCATGCGCTGGGTATCGCTGTTCATCATCTCCAGGGAGGCCCCCACCAGCGGCGCCAGGTCGATCTTGTTGATCACCAGCAGGTCGGATTTGCAGATGCCCGGACCGCCCTTGCGCGGCAGCTTGTCACCGGCGGAAACGTCGATCACATAGATGGTCAGATCGGAGAGTTCGGGGCTGAAGGTGGCCGAGAGGTTGTCGCCGCCGGACTCCACCAGGATCAGATCGAGCCCCGGGAAGCGCCGGTTCAACTGGTCCACCGCTTCCAGGTTGATCGAGGCGTCTTCGCGGATCGCAGTGTGCGGGCAGCCGCCGGTTTCCACGCCGATGATCCGCTCCGGCGCCAGGGCTTCATTGCGTACCAGGAAGTCGGCGTCTTCGCGGGTGTAGATGTCGTTGGTCACCACCGCCAGGTTGTAGCGTTCGCGCAGGGCCAGGCACAGGGCCAGGGTCAGGGCGGTTTTTCCGGAGCCCACCGGGCCGCCGATGCCGACGCGCAGAGGTTGTGCGTTCATGAGTTTCTCCTAGGAACGAAACAGGCGGCTGTACTGGCGCTCGTGGGCCATGCTCGCCAGGGACAGGCCGAAAGCGGCGCTGCCATGATGGTTGGGGTCGGGGTTCGCGGCGTGGTGCTGGGCTTGCTGCAACAGTGGCAGCAGCTCGCTGGTCAGGCGCTGGGCGGCCTGCTGGCCCAGGGGCAGGGTCTTCATCAGCACCGCCAGCTGGTTTTCCAGCCAGCTCCACAGCCAGGCGGCCAGGGCGTCCGCCGGGCTGATGCCCCAGGCCCGTGCCGCCAGGGCCCAGCCCAGGGCCAGGTGGGGTTCGTCCTGTTGCGTCAGCAGTTCCCTGGCATCGCTGTCCAGTTCCGGCAAACCCTCCAGCAGTTGCTTGAGGGAATAACCCATCTGCCGGCTTTCCTGGTAAAGCTCGCGGGTTTCGCGGCTGGCCCGATGTTCGTCGCTCAACTGCTGCAAGCGGGCCCAGTCCTGGTCGGCTGCGGCCTGGCAGTGGGCGAGCAGCAGCGGTGCTTCGAAGCGTGCCAGGTTCAGCAGCAGTTGATCGCTGACCCAGCGGCGGGCGCTGGCCTGATCATTTACCCGCTGCTGCTCCACGGCCATTTCCAGGCCCTGGGAATAGCTGTAGCCGCCAATCGGCAACTGCGGGCTGGCCAGGCGCAGCAGGGCCCAGGCCGGGTTCATGGGCGGACGCCGAACTGGTGCAGGCGCGGCGGATAGTTGAAGTCTTCATCGCCGTGGCGCGAATGATGGTGGCCGCCGCCATAGGCGCCATGCTCGGGCTGGAACGGTGCCTCAAGGGGCGCGGTGCTGGCCCCCAGCTGTTCGAGCATGGCCTTGAGCACATAGTCGTCCAGCAGGCGCAGCCAGCCGTCACCCACCTGCAGGGCCACGTGGCGGTTGCCCAGGTGATAGGCGGCGCGGGTCAGTTCGAAGGCGTTGCGGCAGGTGACGTGCAGCAGGGCTTCCGGGCGGGCGCAGACCTTGACGATGCGCCCGTCCTCGGCCTCCAGGAACTCACCATCGTGCAGCGGTGGCTGGCCCCGCTCCAGAAACAGGCCGACGTCTTCACCGGCGGCACTGAAACAGCGCAGGCGGCTTTTGCTGCGGGCCTCGTAAGTCAGGTGCAGTTCGGCGGACCAGGTGGCTTGGGGGGCGGTTCTGCGGTGGATCACCAGCATCGGAAAGCTTCCAGCTATGAGCGATGCACAAGCCAGAGCAAGGGCCTTGCCAATCACTCGGTGGAGAGGAAAAACCCTTTCTCGATGCCGGAACTGCGCCTGAAAAAGGGGCAAAACCTTGTTTCATCTTGTTACAAATTGATGTGCTGAGCTGATTTATAGCACTGAGTTGGTGCGCGGGAAATGTTTTTGCTGCAATCCGGTGCCCGGCGGGCAGGCAGGCGCAAACGCGCAGCCCAGAGCGGGGCGCATAGTGTGAAGGGGGGGCGGTGCGGGCGAGTTACTCGGTGCTGCCCAGGCCTTGCCAATGCTTGAGGCCGATGAAGATGAAGCGCAGTTGCTGGGTGATCTTGGCCTGGGGCGTGAGGTGTTCGGGCAGGGCCTGGGCCGGGGGATCGATGATGTCGGGCAGGGTGGCGAACACGCTTTTGACGATCAGGTCGGCCATGACGCTGAGATCGGCGGCGTCCAGGTGCTGGAGCTTGGGCATCAGGGTCAGGTCGGCGGCGAGGTCCGAACTGATGTTCTCGCGCAAGGTGGCGATGGCCTGGCGAACCGGCAGCGAGCCGCCGTACTGCTCTCGGGCCAGAAACAGGAACTGCGAGCGCTTGGCTTCCACTACATCGAGGAAGATGCGTACCGAGGCATCGATGATGCCGCCCATGACGAATTCATTGTGGCGCACCAGGCGGATGGTTTCGCGAAAGGTCTGGCCGACTTCGCTGACCAGTTCCAGGCCCAGTTGGTCCATGTCGCTGAAGTGCCGGTAGAAACCGGTGGGCACGATACCCGCGGCTTTCGCCACTTCCCGCAGGCTCAGGCTGCCAAACCCACGGCCACACTCCATCAGGTGCCGGGCGGCATCCATCAGGGCGTTGCGGGTCTGTTGCTTCTGTTCGGCGCGGGGCAGCATCGGCGGGGCGTTCTTTGCTCAATGGGAGCGGCGCACTCTAGCAAATCAACTTTGCCGGAGTCGAACTGCTGTCAGAGACAGGCGGGAGAGGCAGGGGGAAAAATGCAGCTGCTATAAAAGTCAAAGCCCGATCCAGGGATCGGGCTTTTTTCCAGGGCCAGCATGGCCTCAGCTCGCAGCTTGATGACGTTCGGCCAGGCGATCAGCACCGCCTTCGGCAACGGTCTGACCTTGAGGTGTACGGCTGTAGCCATCTTCCACCAGGCCTTTCTCTTCCAGGCGATCACGGCCGCCTTCAGCTACGTTTTGACCTTGTGGGGTGCGGTCGTAGCCATCTTCGGCGACGTTCTGGCCTTGAGGTGTACGGTCGTAGCCATCTTCGGCAACGTTCTGGCCTTGAGGGGTGCGATCATAGCCGTCTTCGGCAACGCTCTGGCCTTGTGGAGTACGGTCATAACCGTCGGCAGCGACTTTGTTGCGTTCGATCAGGCGATCCGAACCGCCTTCGGCCAGGGTCTGGGTGAACACGCTGTGGCTGGCCTTGACCTGTGGGGTGGCTTGTTCAGCGGCTGGCAGGGCGAAGGCGTTGGCAGCCAGAACAGATAAGGCGAGGCTCAGTAAAAGTTGGCGTTTCATGATGGGTTGCTCCTTGGTAGGGCGATAAATTGGGTACGGAGCTAATGTTACCGCCGCTAAATCGATATAAAAGTTCATAAACACAATGGTAATAATCAACGGAATTGATTGTTTGCCGCGAAGGCTCTAGCTCGGGCGTTAACGCCGATTGCTTTTGCACCAGGGTGGGTATTTTCGACTCACTGCCGCTTCAGGGAGGGGCGGCTCGAGGTAACACAAAGCTGTCCGAGTGATCAGGAAAGCAGGTTTTTTCAGCGGATCGGGTAGCCGGATTAAACCTGCGCGGGCTTTGTCAGTCGTAGTTTTCATGGCCGGTGATTTTTCCATCGGCAGTTCATCGATGCGTCGTGGTTGGGCGCTCAGTTGTCTTCAGGAGCCTCGTGCAATGACGCGCACTCGTAAAATTCTCGCCTGGTCCATCACTGGCCTGATCCTGCTACTGGCGGTGCTGGTACTGGTGATCGCGTTCTTCGATTGGAACCGGATCAAACCCACGCTCAATGCCAAGGTCTCCGAGGAGTTGCACCGGCCCTTCGCGATCAATGGCGATTTGTCGGTGGTCTGGCAACGCGAACCTGACGAAGGTGGCTGGCGGGCCTGGGTGCCCTGGCCTCACGTGGTGGCCCAGGACCTGACCCTGGGCAACCCGGACTGGTCCAAGGCGCCGGAGATGGTCAGCCTCAAGCGGGTTGAGCTGCGCATTTCGCCTCTGGCCCTGCTGGCGCAACGGGTGAGCATTCCGCGCATCGACCTCACCGAGCCCGACGCCGCGTTGCAGCGCCTGGCCGACGGGCGCGCCAACTGGACTTTCAAGTTCGACCCCAAGGACCCGAACGCCGAACCGTCCAACTGGACGGTGGACATCGGTGCCATCGGTTTCGACAAGGGCCACGTGACCCTCGATGACCAGAGCCTGAAGACCCAGCTGGACCTGCAGGTGGAACTGCTCGGCAAGCCGATCCCGTTCAGCGATATCGTCGGTGAAAGTGAAGCGAAGAAGGTGGCCGAGAAAGGCGCCGAGGCCCAGGCCTATGCCTTCGCCCTCAAGGTCAAGGGCCAGTATCACGGGCAGAAGCTCGCCGGCACCGGCAAGATCGGCGGCCTGCTGGCCTTGCAGGATTCCCGCAAGCCGTTTCCGCTGCAGGCCCAGGCGCAGATCGGCGACACCAAGGTGGAGCTGCGCGGCAGCCTGACCGACCCGCTGAACCTCGGCGCCCTGGATCTGCGCCTGAAGCTGGCGGGCACCAGCCTGGGCAACCTCTACCCGCTGACCGGGGTGACCCTGCCGGATTCGCCGCCCTATTCCACCGACGGCCACCTGACCGCCAAGCTGCACGATCCGGCGGGCGCGACCTTCAGTTACCAGGACTTCAACGGCAAGATCGGCGACAGCGACATCCACGGCAACCTGACCTACGTGGCCAGCCAGCCAAGGCCCAAGCTCAGTGGCGCGCTGGTGTCCAACCAGTTGCTGATGAGCGACCTGGCGCCGCTGATCGGCGCCGACTCCAACGCCAAGCAGAAGGCCCGGGGCGGCGAGAGCAAGCAGCCGGCGGACAAGGTGCTGCCGGTGGAAGAGTTCCGCACCGAGCGCTGGCGGGACATGGACGCCGATGTGGAATTCACCGGCAAGCGCATCGTCCACAGCGCCGAGCTGCCGTTCACCGATCTGTACACCCACCTGGTGCTCAACGACGGCCAGCTCAGCCTGGAGCCCCTGCGCTTCGGCGTGGCCGGCGGCAAACTCGATGCCCAGATCCGCCTCAACGGCCACACCACGCCGCTGGAGGGCCGGGCCAGGCTGACGGCGCGCAATTTCAAGCTCAAGCAGCTGTTCCCCACCTTCGAACCGATGAAGACCAGCTTTGGCGAGCTCAATGGCGATGCCGACATCGCCGGCCGCGGCAACTCGGTGGCGGCCCTGCTGGGCAGCGCCAACGGTGACTTGAAGATGCTGATCAACGATGGCGCCATCAGCCGCAGCCTGATGGAGATCGCCGGGCTCAACGTCGGCAACTATGTGGTCGGCAAGATGTTTGGCGACAAGGAAGTGAAGATCAATTGCGCAGCGGCCGACTTCGGCATCAAGAGCGGCCTGGCGACTACCCGGCTGTTCGTCTTCGACACCGAGAACGCCATCATCTACATCGATGGCACCGCCAATATGGCCAGCGAGCAACTGGACCTGACCATCACTCCGGAATCCAAGGGCCTGCGCCTGTTCTCCCTGCGCTCGCCGCTTTATGTACAGGGCAAGTTCATCCAGCCCAGTGCCGGGGTCAAGGCCGTGCCCCTGGTACTGCGCGGTGCCGGCATGGTGGCCCTGGGGGTGATCGCCGGGCCGGCGGCGGGGCTGCTGGCGCTGGTGGCGCCCAGCGGCGATGAGCCCAACCAGTGCGCGCCGCTGTTGCAGCAGATGCGCTCGGGCAAGGCACCGGTGACGGTGAAACCGACTCATTAAGGGCCTGGGCGCGCGGCCAGAAAAAAGCCCGCCGCTGCAGGCAGGGCGGGCTTGGGGGAGAGGGCGTTACAGGTCGTTGAGGATGTCTGCCATGTCGTCGGCGTGTTCTTCTTCCTGGGCCAGGATCTCTTCGAACAGGCGGCGGGTGGTGGGGTCCTTGTCACCGATGTACTGGATGATCTCGCGGTAGCTGTCGACCGCGATGCGCTCCGCCACTAGGTCTTCGTAGACCATTTCCTTCAAGGTGTTGCCGGCCACGTACTGGGCATGGGAGTGCTTGGACAGCAGGTCGGGGTTGAACTCCGGTTCGCCACCGAGCTGGACGATGCGCTCGGCCAGTTTGTCGGCGTGCTCGGCTTCCTGGGTGGCGTGTTCGAGGAACTCGCTGGCGGCGACGCTGGCCTTGATCCCGTTGGCCATGAAGTAGTGGCGCTTGTAGCGCAACACACAGACCAGCTCGGTGGCCAGCGACTCGTTGAGCAGGCGCAGTATCTCCTCGCGATCGGCGTTGTAGCCCTCGGTCACGGCTCCGTTTTCCACGTGTTGGCGGGCCCGTTCGCGCAGGGTGTTCACATCAGACAAATGCATGTCGCTCATCTCGATCTCCTGGAGGCTAATCCGATTTACGCCAGGCTCTGTTGGCCTGATCGCTACCTTGGTTGTGAGTCGCGGCGGCGGCAAAAAGTTTTATCGGATGTGCCCGGCGGTCAACTGCGTGCCAGTGGCGGGTGCCCGGCCAGCAATGATTCCTGCTGCAGCCATTGAAGAAAGGCGCGCACCGGCGGATGGCGCTCGCGGCCGGGCACGCACAGGGCGCTGTAGCCGGCGCCGTCCACCTGGACTTCGGGTCGGTAGGGCTGCAGCAGGCCGCTGGCCACGCTCTGGGACACCAGGATGTCGCTGGCCAGGACCAGGCCCTGGCCGGCAATGGCCGCTTGCAGGGCGTACTGTTCCTCGTCGTAGGAGCGGATCAGCGGCGCGTCATCGAACCAGCTTTCCCCGGCCTGGGCGCACCAGGCCTGCCAACCGTCGGCATACAGCCGGGAGTTGCGCCAGTGCACGCTGATCAGGGTCGGCGCCTGCTGGCGGGCCAGGGCCACCTGCTGGGGCGAGCCGTAGACTGCGAAACGTTCGTCGAACAGGCACAGGCCGTGCAGGTCCAGGTAGCCCTCCTGGCTGTAGCGGATCGCCACGTCGATGCTGGCGTCCTGTTGCAGGTCCACCACCTCGCACTGGGTATCCAGGCGCAGGCTGATGCCGGGGTGCCGGGCATAGAAGCGCCCCAGCCGCGGTACCAGCCACAGGGCGGCAAAGGCCGCGGTGGTGGAAACGGTCAGTTGGGCATTGCTGGGTGTGGGCCGCAGCGTATCGACACTCTGGGTCACTTCCAAAAGAGCACCGTGCAAGCTGTGAAACAAGCGCTGGCCGGGCTCGGTCAGGCGCACCTGGCGCGGCAGTCGTTCGAACAGCGCCACCCCCAGCCAGTGCTCCAGGCTGCGGATCTGGTGCGACACCGCGGTGGGCGTCACCGACAGGTCCTCGGCGGCGGCCTTGAAACTCAGCAGGCGCGCGGCGGACTCGAAAGTGCGCAGGGCGGTGAGGGGCAGGTGGGCGAACATTGAGTGCTCCATGGCTGAGATAAATTCATCTGGAAGAAATTCTGTTCATTTGTTGCAGTGCGGCTGTGCTCTTAGCTTTAGCGCGGACCGGCCTTGGTTTCAAGGCCTCCATCAGCAACCCCTCTGAGGCAGATGAGATGAGTACAGTTCTTGCGATCCACGGTAGCCCACGGGGCGAGCGTTCCCACAGCCGGCGCCTGGCCGACGCCTTCCTCCAGGCCTGGCAAGCGGCCAATCCCCAGGGGCGGTTGACCCGGCGCGAGGTTGGCCGGGGTGCCTTGCCCCACGTCAGCGAAGCCTTTATCGCCGCCGCGTTTTATCCACAGCCCGAGGCGCGGCCTCTGTCGATGCAGGCCGACCTGGCCCTGAGCGACGAACTGGTGGCGGAGTTGCTTGGCCATCAGCGCCTGGTGATCTCGGCGCCAATGCACAACTTCAGCGTGCCCAGCGGGATCAAGGCCTGGGTCGATCACATCGTGCGCCTGGGGCTGACCTTCAACACCCATCAGGACAACGGCGTGGCCCAGTACCAGCCCCTGGTGCAGGGCAAGAAGGTGTTGATCGTTACCAGCCGCGGCGGGGGCGGCTTTGGCCCGGGGGGCGAGCATGAAGCGATGAACCACGCGGACCGCTGGTTGCGCACGGCCCTGGGTTTTATCGGTATCGAAGACGTCACCGTGGTTGCGGCGGAAGGCGAGGAGTCGGCGCCCGAGCGATTCGCGCAGTCCTGTGGCGAAGCCCAGCAGCGCCTGCTGGCCCTGGCGCAGAGTTTCTGAGGGGGCGGCGCCATGGCCTGGATGTTCCTGCTGCTGGCGGCGGCCTTCGAGGTCACGTTCGCCATGGGCATGAAGTACGCCGAGGGCTTTACCCGGCCCTGGCCGTCGCTGCTGACGGTGGTCGCGGCGGTGGGCGGGATCTATTTCCTGACCCTGGCCATGCGCGAGTTGCCGGTGAGCGTGGCCTACCCGATCTGGACCGCCATCGGTTCCCTGGGCACGGTGCTGCTGGGCTGCCTGCTGCTGGGAGAAAGCCTGACGGCGGTCAAGCTGGTGTCGGTGGGGCTGATCGTGGCGGGGGTGGCCGGGCTGAAGTAGCTGCCGGGAGAAACGGGCTGTCACCGGTTTGTCGCCAAAGCGTCATGGGGGCTGACGACGGCCTCGGTTATGGTCTAGCTTTCAGCCAGCCCCGCTGCCTTCGCACAAGGATGTCGCCGCATGTCCCAAGAGCTTGCCACCCGTTACCCCCTGGTCCTGGTGCCCGGCATGCTCGGCTTTGTCCGCCTGCTGCTGTACCCCTACTGGTACGGGATCATTCCGGCCTTGCGCCGGGGCGGGGCGCAGGTGATCGCGGTGCAGGTCTCGCCGCTCAATTCCAGCGAGGTGCGCGGTGAGCAGTTGCTGGCGCAGATCCAGCGGATCATGGCCGAGACCGGCGCCGCCCGAGTCAACCTGATCGGCCACAGCCAGGGCGCGCTCACCGCGCGCTACGCCGCCGCCAGGCGGCCGGACTGGGTGGCCTCGGTAACGTCGGTGGCGGGGCCCAACCATGGCTCCGAGCTGGCGGATTATCTGCAGCGGCATTCACCCGCCCATAGCCTGCGGGGGCGAGTGCTGAGCCTGCTGCTGAGGGGGATTTCAAGCCTGATGCGGTTGCTGGAAACCGGCTATCGCGGACCGAAGCAGCCGGTGGATATCCATGCTTCGCACCAGTCCCTGACCACCGAGGGCGTGGCCCTGTTCAACCGCCAGTACCCCCAGGGGTTGCCGCAGGAATGGGGCGGGCAAGGGCCGGCGCAGGTCGACGGTGTGCACTACTACTCCTGGTCCGGCATTTTGCAGCCGGGCAAGACCAACCGCGGGCGTAACCTGTTCGACGGCACCAACCGCAGTTGCCGGCTGTTCGCCCGCACCTTCGTCCGTGAAGCCGGCCAGTGCGACGGCATGGTGGGGCGCTACAGCTCGCACCTGGGGCAGGTCATTGGCGATGATTACCCGCTGGACCATTTCGATATCGTCAATCAGTCCCTGGGGCTGGTGGGCAAGGGCGCGGAGCCGATCCGCCTGTTCGTCGAACATGCCCGGCGCCTCAAGTCCGCCGGCCTCTGATCTCAGCGTTGCCCGGCAGAAGCCGGCTTGCCGGCGAGCGGTCCCAGCACGGTGGTCCAGCGTTCCGAGAGAATCACCCCGCCCAAGGTCAGCAAGCCACCCACCAAATGGAACCAGGCCAACTGCTCATGCAGCACTACTGCCGCAATCAGCGCCGTGATCAACGGCAGCAGATTGAAAAACAGCGTGGTCCGGCTTGGCCCCAGGCGCACCACCGCCTGCATCCAGGCCAAGGGCGCGAGCATCGAAGCCAGCAGGCAGGCATAGAGCACCAGCGGAATGTTCTGCAGAGTCGGGCCTACCTTCGGCGAAGCCAGGAACAACGGTAGCAGCACCACGACCGCCACCAGCACCTGCAGATACAACAGCACCAGCGGCGGCAGGCGCAGCTGCCATTTCTTCAGCAGGGTGCTGTAGATGGCGTAGGCCAGGGTGGCCACCAGCATCATCGCGTCCCCCAGGTTGACCCCGTGTTGCAGCAGCGCGGCCAGGCTGCCGGAGGACACCACCACCAGCACCCCGGCGAAGGACAGCACGGCGCCCACCAGGGCTCCGGCAGTCAGGCGCTGGCCCAGGGCCGCGATGGCCATGGCCAGGGACATCAGCGGCATCAGCGAAAGGATGATGCCCATGTTGGTGGCCGAGGTCAGGCTGGCGGCGAAGTAGGCCAGGCTCTGGTACACCGCCATGCCCAGCACGCCGAGAATGGCGATGCGCCAGAGGTTGGGGCGGACCTCCGGCCAGTGCTTGATCACCGGCTTGAGCATGAAGGGGGTGAACAGCAGGCCCGCCAGCAACCAGCGATAGAAGCCGATCTCCGCGGGAAAGATCGCGCCCACGGCGAGTTTGTTGATCACGGTATTGCCGGCCCAGATAAAGATGGCCAGCAGTGGATAAGCGTATTGCATGGAGACAACCAGACAGTTGATGAAGGCTGATTATCCTCTTGTCCGGATCAATGCCTATACTGCGAACCGGACAACCCGCCCCGACATCCGGACAGCATGAGCAAAAAACACATCGATCTCCTGGATTTCCACGGGCTGCCCGCGCCGGTGTACTTCCGCTATGCCGACTTCGCCGCCCACAGCCATGCCCTGGAGCATCGCCACCCCTGGGGCTGCCTGGAGTATTCGGCCCACGGCGTGATGCACATGGAGATTGCCGGCCAGCGTTTCATGTCGCCGCCGCAATATGCGGTGTGGGTGCCGCCACAGACGCCCCACAGTTTCTACACCGCGCAGCCGATCAACTACCGCGCCGTACTGCTGGCCCCGGAGCTGTGTGCCGAGTTGCCGGCCGGGGGCAGTACCCTGGCCATCAGCGAGATCCTCAAGGCGATCCTCAAGGACTTCGCCGCCCGTGACGTGCAGATCCCCGAGGGCGAGGCCGACCAGCGCCTGGCCCAGGTGCTGCTGGACCAGTTGCGCCAGGCGCCGGTGCATACCTGTTACCTGCCCTACGCCAGCAGCCCCGACCTGCTGCGGGTGCTCCAGGCCCTGCAGGCCGAACCGGGCAACAACCAGCCTTTGGCCCACTGGGCGGGGCTGGCCCATGTCAGCGAGCGGACCCTGGCCCGGCAGTTCGTGCGCGAATTGGGCATGAGTTTTGGCGAATGGCGCCAGCGCCAGCGTTTCCTGGCCTCCATCGAGGCCCTGGAGAGCTCGCGCAGCATCCAGGAAATCGCCTTCGACATGGGCTACAGCAGCGCCTCGGCGTTTATCGCGATGTTCCAGCGCCAGGCTGGCAGCACGCCGGAGCAGTATCGCCGGGCCGGCCTGCAGAACAGGTGAAGGTGTAACAGGCTTTGTCTACACTGCGCTGGAGGCCGTGCCCGTCGGTGCGGTGACAAGGAGAAAACTCCATGAAGATGTTGCGTATTCCGTTGTTGATGGTGGGCCTGCTGCTGTGCTCCCAGGGTTTTGCCGCCACCGCCCAGCAGAACAAGATGACTACCTGCAATGCCGAGGCCACCGCCAAGACCCTAAAGGGCGATGAGCGCAAAGCCTTCATGAGCACTTGCCTCAAGGCGGCCCCGGCAGCTGCGGCTACCCCGTCCACGCCTCAGGAAAGAATGAAGACCTGCAACGCCACGGCCACCACCCAGGCGCTCAAGGGCGATGCGCGCAAGGCGTTCATGAGTGATTGCCTGAAGAAGAAATGAGCCTGAATCGATGGGGCCGAGGTATCGCGCGCGCTACAGGACCTTGGCCTGCATCGGTTTTTCAGAGTTTCGCAGCACATAAACCATTAGCTTTCAATGAGATAGGTCTGGCAGCTACCGCTCGTCGCTTTTTTGTTATGTAAATTTTTTTACATTTACACTTTGTTCCCTTCGAAAACAGGTGCCGGGACGCACCACGCGGACGTTTGGCCAGCCAAAATCCGTGATTCTAAGGAATGGAAAGCATGTCGCGTTTTGGCTTGTTCAGGCCTGTAGTAGCGTTTTGTGCTTTGTCTGCTTCGCTCGCGCTCAGTGCCGCGCCGCTGCAGACGCCGGGTGATCGCGACCTGATTCGGGATCGCCAGCAGCAGTTGCTGCAAGAGCAGCAGAAGCGCCTCGACGAACTCCAGCAACTCCCCGGCAAGACCTTGCCCCCCGAGCCTGCCCCGCAACCGGGCGAGCAGCGCTGCTTCACCATCAAGACCGTGATTCTCAAGGGTGCCGATCATCTTTCCGCCGCCGACCGAGAGCGCCTGGTGGCGCCCTATCGCGACCAGTGCCTGTCGGTGACGCAGATCAACACCCTGCTCAAGGCCATCACCCATCACTACCTGCAGCAGGGCTATGTGACCACCCGGGCCTACCTGCCGGCCCAGGAACTGGCCTCGGGGCAACTGACCATCGTGGTGGTCGAAGGCCGCCTGGAGAGCCTGGACAGTTCCGCCCTGGCCAGCTCGCGGGAACTGGCCATGGCCTTTCCCGGCACCACCGGCGAGGTGCTCAACCTGCGGGAGCTGGAGCAACTGGTGGACCAGCTGACTCGCCTGCCTTCGCGCCAGGTGGAACTGGAACTGGCCCCGGGAGAGAAACTGGGCGACAGCCGTGTCGGGCTCAAGGGCCAGCGTCTGAAACCCTGGCGGGTATCGGCCACCCGCAACAACAGCGGCGACAAGAGCACCGGCGAGCAGCAGGCCGGCCTCGGCCTGGACTGGGACAGCCCCCTGGGCCTGGCAGACCAGCTCAGCCTGCGGGCCAACCAGGACACGGTCAGTGACCGCTGGCGCCACTCCGACAACCAGAGCCTGTTCTACAGCCTGCCCTGGGGCTGGTGGACCCTCAGTTATTCCTACAGCCAGAGCTACTACCGCACCCGCAATGACAGCACCGGCTTCGACTTCACCATGGACGGCGAAAGCAAGAACCAGCAGTTGCGCGCCGAACGGGTGCTGCACCGCGACAACCTGAGCAAGACCGGCATGAGCCTGGGCCTGAGCCAGTTGCGCACGCGCAACTACCTCGATGACAACCTGATCGACGTGTCCAGCAACCGCATCACCGAAAGCCAGCTGGGCTTCAACCATGGGCGGCGCATCGGCAATGCCCTGGTCAACGCCGACATTGGCTGGCAGCAGGGCATCGGCGCCCTGGATGCCCAGGGCAGCGGCAATCCCCATGGCAGCGAGCCGGTGGCCCGTTACAACAAATACAGCCTGACCCTGAGCTACCTGCAGCCCTTTCGCCTGTGGAACGAAAACTTCAGCTTCGACAGCCTGGCCACCGGGCAGCGCAGCGAGGACGTGCTCTTCAGCCCCCAGCGCATCAGCCTCGGCGGCCTCAACTCGGTGCGTGGCTTCCAGGACCAGACCCTGTCCGGCAACAGCGGCGGCTACTGGCGCAACCAACTGCGCTGGCGCCGTGCGGTGACCTGGCCGGCGTTGCAGCCTTTTGTCCAGGAATACGGCATGGCCTTTGCGTATGACGTGGGGGTGATCAAGGGCGATCGCTACAACCACGATGCCCGCGGCCGCATGAGCGGCAATGCCCTGGAACTCAATGCCCGCGGCCAGTACCTGGCTGCATCCGTCAGCTTCGCACGCTCCCTGGAGCGACCGGCAATTATCGAGAGGCGAGAGCACCCGGTGTACTTCCGGGTAGACCTGTTCTTCTGACTCGCCCGCAACGTTATTGAATGGATGATTCGCACATGGACGTACGCAAGCCTTTTGCCCAATGCATTGCCCTGTCGTTGTCGGGGATCCTGTTTCTCAACCCGATCGTCAGCGTGGCCGCAGGCCTGGCCCTGGACCCGGCCGCGGGGGGCAACGCCACCATCGGCGCGGCCGGCAATGGCGTACCCATCGTCAACATCAACGCCGCCAACGGCGCCGGCTTGTCCCACAACAAGTTCAGCGAATACAACGTCGGCAGCAACGGCCTGATCCTCAATAACGGTACCGGCTCGACCCAGAACACGCAGTTGGGCGGCTACATCATGGGCAACCCCAACCTCAAGGGGCAGGCGGCCCAGGTCATTCTCAACGAAGTCACCGGCAGCAATCGCAGCAAGCTGGCGGGCTATACCGAAGTGGCCGGGCAGTCGGCCCGGGTGATCGTCGCCAACCCCCATGGCATCACCTGCAACGGCTGCGGCTTCATCAACACCCCACGGGCCACCCTGACCACCGGCAAGCCGGTGATCGAAGGGCAGAAACTCGATCGCTTCCAGGTCGATGGCGGCGACATCAGCATCGAAGGCGCCGGCCTCAACGCCAGCAACATCGACCAGTTCGACCTGATCACCCGCAGTACCAAGCTCAATGCCGACCTGTACGCCAAGAAGCTCAACGTCATCACCGGGCGCAACGACGTCAAGGCCGATGACCTGAGCGTCACGGCCCGGGATGCCGACGCCAGCGCCAAGCCGGAACTGGCCATCGACAGCTCGGCCCTGGGCGGCATGTACGCCGGGGCGATCCGCCTGGTGGGCACGGAAAAGGGCGTGGGGGTGAACATGTCCGGGGAAATGGCGGCCAGCACCGGTGATATCCAGATCGACGCCAACGGCAAGGTCACGGTCGCCGGCATGGGCGCCAACCAGGCCATCGCCATCAAGGCCCAGAGCATCGAGCTCAAGGGCAAGGCCTACGCCGGCACCGAGGCGACCCTGCAGGCCGCCGAGCAGATCCAGGTGCAGACCAGCCTGGCGGCCCGGGACCGGGTCCAGGTGGTGGACGCCGCGCAAGTGGTCAACCACGGCATCATCGAAGCCGGAGTCAACACCGACAACAGCCGCAACGATCACGGCGAGGTCAAGCTGACCGCCGGCACCCTGGAGAACCGCGGCAACGTACTGGCCAGCCGCAACCTGGAGCTGACCGCGCGCCAGGCCCTGAACAACCAGAACGGGGTGATTCAGGGGCCCAAGGTCGAGGTCAAGACCGCGCGCCTGGTCAACCAGGGCGCACAGGCCCGGGTGCTGGCACAGCACGAGCTGGTGCTGACCACCCCGGCCATCGCCAACCTGGGCGGCCTGATCCGCTTTGGCGAGCAGCAGGCCGCGACGCTCACTCTGGATAGCCTGAACAACAACGGCGGGCGCCTGGAAGTGGCGGGCGCCGACCTGACCCTCAAGGCCCGCGAAGTGAGCAACCAGAAAGGCTCGATGATTGCCGACCGGGTAGAGATCAGCGCCGGACGGCTGGACAACCAGCAGGGCCTGATCGGGGCCAGCCAGGGCAGCGCCACCTTCAAGGTCAGCGAGCAGTTGAACAACAACGGTGGCCAGCTCCAGGCCCAGACCCTGCTGGAAACCCAGGGCGCAGAGTTGCTCAACCAGGGCGGCAAGCTGCTGGCCGACCAGATCAAGATCACTGGCACGCGCCTGGACAACAGCCAGAAGGGCCTGGTCAGCGCCGAGAAGGGCGAGTTGCAGGTGAGCCTCGCCCAGGACCTGATCAATGCGGGTGGCAAGCTCCAGGCCACATCGCTGCTCAGCCTCAAGTCCGCCAGCGTGGATAACCGCGCTGGCACCCTGGTTGCTCCGCAGCTGACCCTCACCAGCAGTGGCAAGCTCGATAACCAGGGCGGCACGGTGGATGCCACCGGGCTTGAGCTGCACACCGCGGACATCGACAACCAGGGCGGCCTGCTGCAAGGCAAGGACAACCTGCTGCTGGAAGCCCGGGACCTGGCCAACAACCAGGGCCAGGTGATCGGCAACGTACTGACTGCCAACCTCGACAGCCTCAGCCAGAACCAGGGCGGGGTACTCAGCGCCGAAGCCGGCCAGCTGACCCTGACGGTCAAGCAGCATCTGAACAACGCCCTGGGCCATTTGCAGGCCAAGAACGGCGATGTGCAGATCGGCTCCGGCAGCCTGAACAACCAGGGCGGCGTGGTGGTGGGCAATCAATTGCTGCTGACCAACAACGGCCTTTTGGACAACCGTGGCGGGCAACTGGTGGGCGACCGCCTGAGCCTGAGCACCCAGCGCCTGGACAACCAGGGCGCAGGCTTGCTGGCGGCGGGCAGCGACGGCTTGCTGCTGACCTTGACTGCCGACGGCGCCACCCCGGGGCAGTTGCTCAACAGCCAGGGGCGCCTGCAAAGCGACGGGCATCTGCAAGTCGACGGCGGCCAACTGACCAACAGTGGCGGGGTGATCCTCGGCGAGAGCGTCGGGATCAACGCCGCGGGCCTGGACAACAGCGCCAGGGGCGCAGTGGTGGCCAAGGCCGGGGGGCTGCATGTGGCCCTCAACAATGGCGTATTGAACAACAGCGCCGGGGTCATCGACGCCGGTGACCAGGCACTCAAGGTCACCCAGCTGGCCCGTCTCGACAACCAGGGCGGCACCCTCAAGGGCAAGCGCCTGGAGGTCGATGGCGGCGCGCTGGACAACCGCCAGGGGCAACTGCTCGCTGGCAGCGACGGCCTGAACCTGGTGACCGGGGGCCTGAACAACGCCGAAGGGATGATCCTGGCCCAGGGCGGCCATGGTGAAGTCACCCTGGGCCAGGGCAGCCTGGACAACCGTGGCGGCACCCTGCAGGGCGCGACCCTCGCGGTGACGGCCGGGGCTGTGGATAACAGTGCCCTGAACGGCAAGGCCGGCTTGATCAGCAGCCAGGCCGGCAACCTGAAGCTGGTGGTGGACCGCCTCACCAACCAGGCAGGCAAGCTCTACGCCAACGGCCTGCTCAGCGCTTCCGGACAGACCCTGGACAACCGCTGGGGCGGCGAAATCAGCGCCCAGCAGTTGGACCTGACCACCGCGGCCAACCTCTACAACCAGGGCGGCCTGGTGGAGTCGGCCGGCTCGCTGCTGCTGGTGGGCGGCAACCTGGATAACAGCGCCGGCGGGCGAATCCGCGCCGTAGGCGGGGAGCAAAGCCGGGTCAGCCTGGGCGGCAGCCTGTACAACCAGGGCGGTAGCCTGGCCCTGGGCTCCAACGCCTTCAGCCTGAATGCGGGCAACCTGAACAACGTCGGCGGCAGCATCGAGCACGCTGGCAACGGCCTGTTCAAACTCGACCTGGGCGGGCTCTCGGGCCTCCAGGGGCGCATCACCGGCCTGGGCCGGGGCGACTGGGACATCGGCTGGGTGGACCGCAGCGGGCTGATGCAGCTCAACGGCGCCCTGGACCTGAGCACCGGTGGCGATCTCAACCTCAGTGCGGGCGACCGTATCGCCAGCGCCAGCGGCCTGCGGGTGGGCGCCGCCACCCTGAACAACGCCGGGGAACTGGCCAGTGACGGCTACCTGACCCTGGACCTGGGGGGCAACCTGAACAACAGCGGCCTGCTGTCGTCCCGGGGCAAGCTCACGGTGGGCGCCAGCGACCTCAACCAGAACGGCGGTCGTATCGCCAGCGGCGGCGACACCGAGCTGAACCTGCGCGGCACCCTGGACAACCTGGGCCGGCTGATCGCCAGCCAGAACCTCTACGTGTCGGCGGGGCAGATCAACAACCGCGGCACCCTGGGCGCCCTGGGGCAGATGCAGCTGCGCTCCAGCAACGGCATCACCACCTCGGCCGACACCCTGATCTACAGCGGCGGCGACATGCTCCTGCGGGGCAACGGCCTGGCCAACAGCTACGGCGACATCTACAGCGCCGGCAACCTCAGCTTCGCCGCCCTCGACGGGGGCCGCGCGGCCCTGCTGAGCAACCGCTCCGGAACCATCGAAAGCGAGGGCGACATGAACCTCAACGTGGCGTTGCTGCAAAACGCCATGGACCATTACCAGGTCGGCGAAACCATCACCCAGCGCAATATCGTGATCAACTGCACCGATTGTTCCGGCGATTACCACACCGCCACTTACATCGTTAACACCACCTACGAAGGCACCATGGGCGAGCACTCCGCTGGCGCCCGCCTGGTGTCCAACCGTGACCTGACCATCAATGCCGATACGGTGGAAAACGACCAGAGCCTGATCGCCGCCAACCGCGATGTCTCCATCACCGCCAACAACCTGTACAACCGGGGCCTGACCCTGAACAAACGGGTCGAGAGCATCAGCTATTTCCTGCACGGGGTTTCCAAGGGCGCGTTCCGCGCCGCCGAGCGCGCCACCATCGCCTGGAACGCCGCCAACGCCAATCGCGCGCCGGGCCAGCAGGACCCGCTGCCGACCGTGGTGACCCAGTACCCGATCTACGAACCCGCCAGCCACACGGTGATCACCCCGGGTTCCCAGAGCGCCTACGCCTCCACCCTGCAGGCCGGCCAGCGCCTGCACCTGCAGGTCAGCGGCACCCTTGAAAACGGCGTGCAGAGCGAACAGAGCCGCGCCCAGCTCACCGGGCAGACGCTGCAGAACAACCTGGCCCAGGTGGGCGGCCAGGTGATCACGGTCAATGCCCAGAGCTCCGCGGCGGCCAACCAGGTGGCCAAGGATGTGCAACGCATCGAGAAGGTCGGCGCCGACGGCACCACCCAGGTCAGCTTCGTCCCGGTGGATTTCTCCGGCGTGCCGTTCGCCGCCGTGGACCCGACCTCGCTGTCGAGCTTCCGCGTGCCTCAGGGCGAGTACGGCCTGTTCGTCAAGAGCCAGAACCCCCAGGGCCGCTACCTGATCGAGACCAATCCGACCTTCACCGACCTGTCGCGCTTCATGAGCTCGGACTACATGCTCGGCAACCTCAACTACAACACCGACCAGACCTGGCGCCGCCTGGGCGACGGCCTGTACGAGACCCGGCTGATTCGCGACGCAGTGCTGGCCCAGACCGGCCAGCGCTTCCTGGCGGCCGGGCTGACCAGCGACTACGACCAGTACCGCTACCTGATGGACAACGCCATCGCTTCCAAGGACCAGTTGAACCTGAGCATCGGCGTGTCCCTGACCCCGGCCCAGGTGGCCTCGCTGACCCATGACATCGTGTGGATGGAAACCCGCGAAGTGCAGGGTGAGAAAGTGCTGGTGCCGGTGCTCTACCTGGCCCAGGCGGAAACCCGCAACCTGCGCGGTGGCAGCCTGATACAGGGGCGCGACATGACCCTGATCGCCGGCGGCGACCTGACCAACGTCGGTACCCTGCGGGCCAGCAACGACCTGAGCGTGAATGCTGGCGGCAGCCTCTACCAGGGCGGCCTGATCGAGGCCAACGAGCGGGTCAGCTTGATGGCCCAGGACAGCGTGCGCAACGCCCTGGCCGGGGAAATCCGCGGCAACCAGGTCAGCGTCACCTCGATCAAGGGCGACATCATCAACGACCGCACCGCAGTGGCCGTCGGCTACGGCTCGGGCAATCGCACCATCCTCGACCAGGGCAGCCAGATCACCGCGCGCCAGCAGCTGGACCTCAGCGCCGGTCGCGACCTGACCAACCTCGGCCAGCTCGCCAGTGCCGGCGATGCCAAGCTCAGCGCCGGTCGCGACATCGACCTGCTGGCGGTGCAGGACCACACCTTCACCCAGAGCGCGATCCGTCGCGGCCTGGTGACCAACGACACGGTGCAGACCCTGGGCTCCAGCGTGACCACCGGCGGCAACCTGGAACTCAATGCCGGGCGCGACCTGGCGGTGGTAGCGAGCCAGGTCAGCGCCGGCAACGACCTGTCCCTCAATGCCAAGCGCGACATCGTCATCGCTTCGGCCCAGGACGAGCAGTCCTCGACCTTCTACCAGAAGAAGAAAGGTTCCTGGGGCAAGAGCAAGACCACCCGCAGCGCCGATTCCTCCACCACCAACGTGGCTTCCGAGATCAGCGCCGGGCACGACCTGATGGTCAACGTCAGCCAGGACAAGGACGGCCGTATCAGCCTCAACGGCGGACGCGACGTCACCGTGGTCGGCAGCCAGCTCAAGGCCGGCAACGACCTGCTGGTGGGCGCTACCCGGGACGTCAGCCTGGTCTCGGCCCAGGAGCAGCAGGACAGCGCCTACAGCCAGAAGAAGAAAGGCAGCTTCGGCCTGAGCAAGAGCGGCAACAGCCGCACCTCCAGCAGCACCACCCAGGTGGGCAGCGAGCTGAGTGCCGGCAATGACGCGGTGGTGATATCCGGGGCCAACGTCAACCTCTCGGCCAGTTCCATCGAAGCCAAGCGCGATGCCGAAGTGCGCGCCGGGCTGATCGACAAGAACGGCGACATCAACCTGATGGACGCGGCCAACACCTCCAGCAGCCAGAGCGACAAGTACAAGAGCAAGGTGGGGTTCTCCAGTTCCGGCAGTTTCACTTCGATTGCTTCCTCGAAGAAATCCGGCCAGGAAAACATTCAATCCCAGAGTGTCGGCAGCGTGGTCAGTGGCGGGCGTGACACCACCCTGCAGGCATCTCGTGACGTCAACATGATCGGCAGCACGGCCGCGGCCGAGCGCAACCTGAATGTGGGGGCGGGGCGCGATGTCAACGTGCTGGCCGGCAGCAACAGTTCGGACCAGAGCAACTGGAAATCCGAGAAGCATGTGGGGCTGTCCCTGGAGAGCGATCGCAATGGCGTCACCGCGTTCCTGGGCAGCGAAGGCCTCAAGCAGAAATCGCGCAATGCCGAGCAGACCGTGGCGCCGAGCCAGTTGCTGGCCGGGCAGGATGCAACCATCAAGGCCGGACGTGACCTGACCCTGGAAGGCTCGCGAGTGGATGCCGGGCGTGATATCAACCTGCAGGCCGGGCGCGATATCAGCATCGACGCGGGCAAGGAAACCTCGATCGAGGAGCGCAGCAAGAGCCGTGACCGCAATGGCCTGACGGTCAATGTCAGCCACAACTACGGCAACACCATGGACGCCCTCAAGGGCACCGGCAAAGGCGAGGACAACACCAGCAAGGCCTCCAGCGTGCTCAGCACCGTGGATGCGATCAACCAGTTCACCTCGGGCCCGACCACCGCGACCCATTTCGGTACGGCCAGCCAGTCCAGCAGCTCGCGCCAGGAAGTGCACAGCAACAGCCCTGCCAGCCTGGGGGCCGGTCGGGATATCAGCGCCGTGGCCGGCAATGACATCAACATTCGCGGTGGTCAGTTCGACGCCGGGCGCGACATCACCCTGGTGGGCCGTGACATCAATGTGGATGTGGCCCGCGGTTCGGTCTCCGAAGAGAGCAAGACCGCCCGCAGCCAGGGCGGCATCAATGGCCAGAGCGGCGGTGGCAGCGCCCGTGCCGGTATCGGTGGCAGCAACGGTGTGGCCAGCGAGCAGATGAACCAGGGCACCAACACCCCGTCGGTATTCCTCGCCGGGCGTGATGTCAGCCTTGAGGCGCGCAACAACCTGACCCTGATCGGAACCCAGGTCCAGGCCGGGCGCGATATCGACCTGGGCGCCGGTAACGACCTGACCATCCGCGCCGCGCAGAACGATTCCAGTAGCGAGTCCAACCGCCACAGCGGCGGTGGTGAAGTGGGCCTGGCCGTGGGCGGCAAGGACTTCATCTCGGTCTACGCCAGCGTCGACATGGGCAAGGGCCAGTTGGACCGGGACAACCAGCGGCAGCAGAACGCCAATCTGGTAGCCGGCGACCAGCTGCGCTTCAGCAGTGGCAAGGACACCACCATCGCCGGCGCCACCCTGCGCGGTGGTGAGGTCATCGGCCGGGTTGGCGGTGACCTGACCGTGTCCTCGGTGCCGGACACCGGCAAGGTCAGCGGCAAGGAAATGGATGCCAGTGTCACCGTGAGCATCGGCCTGGGCGGCGGTGGCAGCGTCAGCGGTTCCCTGGGCATGGGCAAGACCACCGGCAAAACCAACTGGGTCCAGGAGCAGACCAGCATCACCGGCAAGAACGGGGTGGACATCCGCACCGAGAAGCACACCCAGCTCGACGGCGCGCTGGTCGCCGCCGACAACGGCAACCTCAAGCTGGACACCGGCACCCTGGGCTTCCGCGATATCTCCGGCCAGGACAAGGAGCACAGCTACTACGTCAATGCGGGCGGCACCTTTGGCTGGGGCGGCGGCGATGGCGCCAAGGCCACCGGCGGCAAGGACGTGGCCTTCACCACGGACAAGAGCCAGGAAGGCAAGGGCAAGACCGGGGCGTCCGGCTGGAGCGTCAGCGGCTATGACTACCGCAAGGAGCGCGAGCAGGAAGTGCGCGCCACAGTGGGCGCGGGCACCATCACCGTGCGCAACGACGCCAAGACTGGCGCCGACTCCACTGCAGGCCTGAACCGCGATGTGTCCCTGGCCTATGAAATCACCAAGGACAAGGAAAAGCGTACCGACCTGTATGTCTCGCAGTCGTCCCTGGAGTCGGTGAACCACCCGATTCAGACCCTGAACCAGTGGAAGGAGGGGATGAAGAACTATGGCAAGAATGCCTCGGGTATCTTCACCCAGTTTGGCGACCTGAGTAAGGCGGCGGACCAGGTGGTGGCCGACAACCCGTCGTTGCTGCCGCTGGCCTGGATTCCTGGGCTCCTGGAAACCGTGCTCGACAAGGCTGGCAAGTACACCGGTGGCATCATGCCCGGCGTCGAGAACCATGGTGGTCTGATCACCCAAGTGCCGGCCTTGATCACGGGTGACATGCGCTTCTACCGGGTTGAGACCAAGTACCAGTACGAGTCCGACGGCAAGACCATCAAGGTGGACCCGTTGTCCGGCAAACCGATGATCGAGAACGTGCAGAAGCTGATGGAGATCGAGCGTCCCGATGGTGATGGTGCAGTGTTCACCAACGGCATCCAGAACTCGCTGATGGCGGCATTGGTCAACGGTGCGATGCAGACCGGCTCCGATTCCTTCATGCAGGCCTACAACCCCGAGCACGGGATTCTCGGCGACTTGGTCGAGTCGCTGTGGGATGTGGCGCTGGGCGGGACGGTACGCTCTGGTAACGCCCAGCAGCTGCACGATTTCTTCCAGGCCGGGATCAAGGATGAGTACAAGCTGGACGTTGCCGGCCACAGCCAGGGCGGTCTGTTGACCTACCGGGCGATTTCCGGCCTGGATTTCAACCTCAATGGCCAGGTCGGGAGCATCCAGTTGTCGGGCGCCCCAGTGGGTTCCAAGAGCTTCTTTGAAGCCGCCGATGCCGCCGGATTCGATATCGGCAACGGCGCCTTCTTCCAGGTCAACCGTCCGGGGTCGAAGACCTTTTTCGGCATGTTGCCGGTCACCGATACCGTGTCGGATCTGCTGGGGCAGAACTTCACGCACTCGTCCGACCCGGTGGCTCGTTTCTTCGGTTCGCTGGCGACCAGCACCTCGTTGATGGGAGTGGATAGCCCGCACTCGAACTACCTGTGTGTTGCCAAGGGCATGTGCGGTGATGCGCCCAATGCGCTGCAGGACCAGTTCAAGAAGAATCCCCGGTACATTGAACCTACGTTCATCGATGCCAATGGCAAGGACACTATCCGCAGATGAGGGGGAGTCCAAGTGTGGTGGTGGGGCTGGCATTGCTGCTCGGGGGATGCCTGAACCTCCCCGCCAAGCCGCAGGAGCGACGCACCGAGCAGCGCATGTTGTGTAGCGAAGGGGCCAAGCGGGTGACCTTGCCCCAGCGTTTCTCCTTCGACCTGCCTGAACCGTTCCGGCACACAGAATGCGGTACGCTCATGGGCGGTTTCTACTACGACAGAATCAGCGACAGCCTGTCTGTCGCTACCGAGGGGACCTTCGCCTATGGCGATGTCCAGGTATCGGCGTCTTCGCTGTACATGAAGGTCAGCAGTTTTCTCGACGGTGAGGGTTATGGGCTGATGTATCCCCACGACGCCTTTCTCCAGGGCAAGCTGGCTGCATTGGCTTTGCCCGGCAGTGGTGCCAAACCCCGTGAAGTGGATTGGGTCACCCGGGGTGGCTACCAGTGCCTGCGCTTCTATGAGCACTGGCAGGGGGCTGCAGTGGGGCTCTGGGAGGATGAGGTCAGGTATTGGTGCTGGGAAGGGGAAAGCGGCCTGACTCAACCGTTCTATGTACATGCCGGGCAACGTCTGGCGTTGGGCGCCAAGGGTTACGATCTGGATCGGACCTTTATCCTGCCGTTCTTTGCCAGCTTGCAGATCAAGCGTCTGGCACCTTCGGCTCTGGCCCAGGCACAAAACCGGCTCCAGGCTGCTTGTGCCCGCGGCAAGGCCCGTTATGACCGGGGAAGCGCCTGGGGCAGCGACTATCCCGACAAGCGCCTGACCCTGACCCGCCTGCACTACTGCGGCTACGACGTGCCGCTGCCCGACCTTTCGGCCCCGGCGCCCGGGGCCAAAGCCGACTGAACCTTCGCCTGTCACAACACTCCAGTACCCTGTAAGCCCGCGTCCTCACGGCGCCTGCCACTATTCCTCAGGGGTGAAGGCTGGCAGACTGCCGGTCTTTTCCCCGCTGTCTGTCTTGAGGCTATATGCCAGCGTTTTCACAGCGTCATCTGTTGTTCATCAGTTGGATCATCATCTTCGGTGGCCTGTTGCTGGCCTTGCCCCTGCGTCTGCTGCCCAGCCTGCTGGCCGGGTTGCTGGTGTTCGAGCTGGTCAACATGCTCACCCCGCAACTGCAGCGGCTGATCGAAGGCCGGCGTGCGCGCTGGCTGGCGGTGGCCTTGCTGGGCACCCTGGTGGTCAGCCTGCTGACCCTACTGTTCGCTGGAGCCATCAGCTTCCTGTTGCATGAGGCGGAGAACCCGGGTGCCTCGCTGGGCAAGTTCATGGTGGTGGTGGACAAGGCCCGGGGCCAGTTGCCGCCGTTCCTCGATTCCTACCTGCCGGCCAGCGCCGCCGAGTTCCAGGCCGCCATCGGCGCCTGGGCCAGCAAGCACCTGAGCGAGTTGCAACTGGTAGGCAAGGACGCGGCGCACATGTTCGTGACCCTGCTGATCGGCATGGTCCTGGGGGCGATCATTGCCCTGCAGCGGGTCCCCGACCTGACCAAGCGCAAGCCTCTGGCGGCGGCGCTGTTCGACCGTCTGCACCTGCTGGTCCAGGCGTTTCGCAACATCGTCTTCGCCCAGATCAAGATCTCCCTGCTCAACACCTTCTTCACCGGGATCTTCCTGGCGCTGATCCTGCCGCTGTTCGGGGTCAAGCTGCCGCTGACCAAGACCCTGATCGTGCTGACCTTCCTGCTGGGCCTGCTGCCGGTGATCGGCAACCTGATTTCCAACACACTGATCACCATCGTCGGCCTGTCGCTGTCGATCTGGGTGGCGGTGGCGGCGCTGGGCTACCTGATCTTTATCCACAAGCTGGAATACTTCCTCAACGCGCGGATCGTTGGCGGGCAGATCAGTGCCAAGTCCTGGGAGCTGCTGCTGGCGATGCTGGTGTTCGAGGCCGCCTTCGGCCTGCCCGGGGTGGTGGCGGGGCCGATCTATTACGCGTACCTGAAGAGCGAGTTGAAGCTGGCGGGATTGGTGTGAACCTTGTTCGCCGGCCCGCCGGCTCCTACAGAACCTTGTAGGAGCCGGCGGGCCGGCGAAGCTGTTTCAGCCGTAACGCTTCTTGGCCTCGATGGCCAGGCCGCTGCCGATGCTGCCGAAGATATTGCCTTCCACATGCCGGGCATTGGGCAGCATCGCCGCCACGCTCTGGCGCAGCGCCGGAATGCCGCTGGAACCACCGGTGAAGAACACCGTATCGACCTGGCGCACACCGACATTGGCGTCGCTCAGCAACTGGGTGACGCTGGTGCGGATGCGCTCCAGCAAACCGTCGATGGAGGATTCGAACAGGGCCCGGCTCAGGTCCACGCTGAGGTCGCGTTCGATCCGGTCCAGGGCTACCAAGCGGTTCTCTGCGTGGGTCAGCTGGATCTTGGTCTCTTCCACTTCCATGGCCAGCCAGTGCCCGGCGCGCTGTTCGATCAGCTTGAACAGACGGTCGATGCCGCCGGTGTCCTCGATGTCATAGCGCATGCTGCCCAGGGCCAGCTGGGATTTCTGCGAGTACACCGAGTTGATGGTGTGCCAGGTCGCCAGGTTCATGTGGTGGCTGGTGGGCATGTAGGCGCCGCTCTTCATCCGGCTGCCGTAGCCGAACAGCGGCATCACGCCCTGGAGGCTCAGTTGCTTGTCGAAGTCGGTACCGCCGACGTGCACGCCGCCGGTGGCGAGGATGTCGTCGTGGCGGTTATCGACGCCACGGCGCTCGGGGGACAGGCGCACCAGGGAGAAGTCCGAGGTACCACCGCCGATGTCGACGATCAGCACCAGTTCCTCGCGCTCGATGGTGGATTCGTAGTCGAAGGCCGCGGCGATGGGCTCGTACTGGAAGGACACTTCCTTGAAACCGATCTTGCGGGCCACTTCCACCAGGGTGTCTTCGGCTTCCTGGTCGGCGGCGGCGTCGTCATCGACGAAGAACACCGGGCGCCCCAGCACCACTTCTTCGAATTCCCGACCGGCGGCGGCTTCGGCGCGGCTTTTCAGTTGGCCGATGAACAGCCCCAAGAGGTCCTTGAACGGCATGGCAGTGCCCAGCACGCTGGTGTCGTGCTTGATCAGCTTGGAACCCAGCAGGCTCTTGAGCGAGCGCATCAGCCGGCCTTCGTAGCCTTCCAGGTACTCGTGCAGCGCCAGGCGGCCGTACACCGGACGGCGTTCCTCGATATTGAAGAACACCACCGAAGGCAGGGTGATCTTGTCGTCCTCCAGGGTGATCAGCGTCTCCTCGCCGGGGCGCAGCCAGCCGACGGTGGAGTTGGAGGTACCGAAGTCAATGCCGCAGGCACGGGCCGGGGTGGCGTTGTTCATGTCTTTGGATCCGGTGAAAAAAACGGCCGCGCAGCGTACGCCAGTCCTCGCGCCTTGCAAAGGCCGACTATCTGCTAAATCACCCCCTGTCGTGCCTTGAAAGACTATCCTTTACCCCCAAACTTGCAGGCATGGGCCGCGCAGCCACCTGGGATCACAAGATCCGCCCGAGGCTGCCGATAAACTTCTGATGCGCCGTTCAGTCAGAGGATTGAGATTGATCAATTCTCATGCTGCCAGACCGAGCATGCTGTGCTGCACGCCGCGCGACTTTGATAACGGATGGTGATTCCCTCGATGGACTTCAAAGACTATTACAAGATTCTCGGCGTGGAGCCGACAGCGGACGACAAGGCGATCAAGGCCGCCTATCGCAAGCTGGCGCGCAAGTACCACCCCGACGTCAGTAAGGAAAAGGATGCCGAGGCCAAGTTCAAGGACGCCTCGGAAGCCTATGAAGCGCTGAAAAGCGCCGACAAGCGCGCCGAGTACGATGACCTGCGCAAGTACGGCCAGCATGGCCAACCGTTCCAGGGCCCGCCGGGCTGGCAGAGCCGTGGCGGTTTTGGCGGCGGCGAGGACGGTGGCGATTTCTCGGACTTCTTCAGTTCGATCTTTGGTAACCGGGGGCCAGGATTCGGCGGCCCGGAGCAGCGCCGCAGCAGCGGTCGTCGTGGACAGGATGTGGAAATGGAACTGCCGATCTTTCTTGAAGAAACCCTGTCCACCGAGTCGAAGAAGATCAGCTTCCAGGTGCCGCAGTACAACGCCAATGGCCAACACGTCAGCAACACCAGCAAGAGCCTGAACGTGAAGATTCCGGCAGGTGTCACCGACGGCGAGCGCATCCGCCTCAAGGGCCAGGGCGCGCCGGGCGTGGGCGGCGGCGCGAATGGCGACCTGTACCTGACCATTCGCTTCGCGCCGCATCCCAAGTTCGATGTCGAAGGCGAGAACCTGATCATCACCCTGCCACTGGCCCCCTGGGAGCTGGCGCTGGGGACCGAGGTCGCGGTACCGACCCTGACCGGCAAGATCAACCTCAAGGTTCCGGCCGGCAGCCAGAATGGCCAGCGCATGCGCGCCAAGGGCCATGGCCTGCTGAACAAGGCCGGCCAGCGCGGCTACCTGTTCGTGCAACTCAAGGCGGTCATGCCCAAGCAGGCGGGCGACGACGTCAAGGCCTTGTGGCAGGAGCTGGCGAAGAAGGCAGCGTTCGACCCCCGGGAAAATTTCTGATTCGACACTA
Organism: Pseudomonas sp. UME65; assembly: GCF_014170225.1. Taxonomy (NCBI): domain Bacteria; kingdom Pseudomonadati; phylum Pseudomonadota; class Gammaproteobacteria; order Pseudomonadales; family Pseudomonadaceae; genus Pseudomonas; species Pseudomonas sp. UME65. The sequence continues at coordinate 607,778 of NZ_LZZQ01000011.1, forward strand.
GGAGGCGCTGATCATGAGCACCCTGATCGTTCAGCTGGACATGGAAGAGTTCTGTGAAGTGGCCGACCTGTCGGCGGCCTACGTGATCGAAATCGTCGAGCACGGCATCCTCGAACCTCAGGGCCGGGCCCCCAAGGACTGGCGCTTCAACGACTATGAGCTGTCCCTGGCCAAGCGCGCGGCGAAGTTGCGCCGCGACCTGGACCTGGAATGGGAAGGCGTGGCCCTGGCCCTGGACCTGCTGGACGAAGTGCGGCAACTGCGCGCCGAGAACCAGATGCTCAAACAGCGCCTGGGCCGCCTGTTGGTGGACTGAGGGTGTGTAGGCCTGTAGCCGCTGCCGAGCGCTAGCGAGGCTGCGACCGGGCGCGCAGCGCCCGTCTAACCAGGCGACTGCGGTGTGTCAGGAAAAAGCGGGTTGCGAGGACTGCGTCCTCGTTCGCAGCTTCGCTGGCGCTCAGCAGCGGCTACAAAACGATACAAACGGCACAAACGATACAAACGCACTAGCGGTTACAAAGCGCCTCAGGCACTGGCGCGGGAGACGCGCGGCAGGACCACGGTGAAGGTGGTGCCATCGCTGGCGTTGGAGCTGACTTCGATGCTGCCCTGGTGGGCAACCACCACTTCCTTGACGATGAACAGCCCCAGGCCAAGGCTGGTGCTGGGGTTGCCCAGTTCTTCGTCGACGCTGCGCACCAACGGGTCGAACAGGGTGCCCAGGGCCTCCGGGGGGATCGGCGTGCCGTAGTTGTGCACGGTCAACAGCACCTGTTCCGCGCCACCGGTGATGGTCACGGTCACGGTGCGGCGGTTGTTGCCGTGCTGCAGGGCGTTGCCGATCAGGTTCTGCAGCATCTGCTCGATGCGCCCGCGGTCCCAGATGCCATGGCTGTCGCCCTCGAAGCTCATCAGCGGGGTGCAATCGGGCTGCCCGGCGCAGGCTTCGTCCATGGCCGCCTTGGCCGCGCTGGCCAGGTCCATGGGCGCAGGTTCGATGGGCAGGCTGCTGCCCAGGCGGCTGCGCACGAACTCCAGCAGGTCGCTGACCATGGCGCCCATGTGCCGGGTGCCGCTCTTGATACGTGAAACGAAGGCCTGGGCGTCGCCGTCCAGGGCGACTTTGCGTGCCAGCATTTCAGTGGACATGCTCACTGCCTGCAACGGCGCCCGCAGGTCGTGGCCAAGAATTGCCAGGAAGATATCCCGCGAGCGGCTGACCTGTTCGGCATAGGCCGCGGTGGACTCGGCCAGGGCTTCATCAATGGCTTCGTTGAAACGGATCATGTCCTGCAGGTAGGCCAGGTCCGGTGTCTGCAGGCTGGCCACCCACAGGCGGATCACGCAGGCTCGCAGGTGGCGGAATTCCGAGGTCATCTGCACCAGGTCGAACCCCACGTGATGGCGCAGCTCGCCATGGCTGGCGGCCGCGGCATCCAGGCTGGGGGTTTTTTCCGGGCCTTCGCCCTTGGCCTTGGCCCGTTGTTCCCCGGGGCTCTGGGCGGTGCACATATCCCGGGCGGCGGCCAGCAGGATGGAGCGCGCGTGGTCACGCAGGTCCGTGCGGGTCAGGGAGTCCTGGGCGAGGCTCCTGGCAAATTGTTCCCATTCATCAACGATTCGATCAACGTGCTGCACGATAAAATCGGACAGGCGCATAGCCGGGCACCTTAGTGGGCAGTGAGTGGAAAACCGAGACGCATCTTAGCGCCTAATCGAACATTTCAGCAGCCACTCTGCCCAGTGGTGGGCCGGCCCTAGAACAGGAAGTAGCGCTGGGCCATGGGCAGCACGTCCGCCGGTTCGCACCACAGCAGGACGCCATCAGCCTTGACCTGATAGGTCTGCGGGTCGACTTCGATATCCGGCAGGTAGTCGTTGTGGATCAGGTCGGTTTTCTGCACGTTGCGACAGCCCTTGACCACGGCGATGCGCTTTTTCAGCCCCAACTGCTCCGGCACCCCGGCCTCCAGTGCCGCCTGGCTGATGAAGGTCAGGCTGGTGGCGTGACGGCTGCCGCCGAAGCTGGCGAACATCGGCCGGTAGTGCACCGGCTGCGGGGTCGGGATCGAGGCGTTGGCGTCGCCCATCAGGCTGGCGGCAATGGCCCCGCCCTTGAGGATCAGGGTCGGCTTGACCCCGAAGAACGCCGGGCGCCAGAGCACCAGGTCGGCCCACTTGCCCACTTCGACGGAGCCCACCTCATGGCTGATGCCGTGGGTGATCGCCGGGTTGATGGTGTACTTGGCAATGTAGCGCTTGACCCGGAAGTTGCTGTTGCCCGGGCCATCCCCCGGCAGCGGGCCGCGCTGCTTGTGCATCTTGTCGGCGGTCTGCCAGGTGCGGGTCACCACTTCGCCGACCCGGCCCATGGCCTGGCTGTCGGAGCTGATCATGGAGAAGGCCCCGAGGTCGTGGAGGATGTCCTCGGCGGCAATGGTCTCCCGGCGGATGCGGCTTTCGGCGAAGGCCACGTCCTCGGCGATGCTCGGGTCCAGGTGATGGCAGACCATCAGCATGTCCAGGTGTTCGTCGATGGTGTTGCGGGTGAAGGGTCGGGTCGGGTTGGTGGAGCTGGGCAGCACGTTGGCCAGGCCGCAGGCCTTGATGATGTCCGGGGCATGGCCGCCGCCGGCGCCTTCGGTGTGGTAGGTATGGATGGTGCGGCCCTTGAAGGCGCCCAGGGTGGTTTCGACGAAGCCCGATTCATTGAGGGTGTCGGTGTGGATCGCCACCTGCACGTCGTACTCATCGGCCACGCTCAGGCAGTTGTCGATGCTGGCCGGGGTGCTGCCCCAGTCCTCGTGCAGCTTGAGGCCGATGGCCCCGGCCTTGACCTGTTCGATCAAGGGCTCCGGCAGGCTGGCGTTGCCCTTGCCGGTAAAGCCGATGTTCATGGCGAAGGCGTCCGCCGCCTGGAGCATGCGCGCCATGTGCCAGGGCCCGGAGGTGCAGGTGGTGGCGTTGGTCCCGGTGGCAGGTCCCGTGCCGCCACCGATCATGGTGGTGACGCCGCTCATCATCGCCTCTTCGATCTGCTGCGGGCAGATGAAGTGGATATGGGTGTCGATGCCGCCGGCGGTGAGGATCATGCCCTCACCGGCGATGACCTCGGTGCTGGCGCCGATGGCGATGTTCACGTCGGGCTGGATGTCCGGATTGCCGGCCTTGCCGATGGCGGCGATGCGCCCGTCCTTGAGGCCGACGTCGGCCTTGACGATGCCCCAGTGGTCGATGATCAGGGCGTTGGTGATCAGGGTGTCCACCACCTCGGCGGCCAGCAACTGGCTCTGGCCCATACCGTCACGGATCACCTTGCCGCCGCCGAACTTCACTTCTTCACCGTAGGTGGTGAAATCCTTCTCCACTTCGATCCACAGCTCGGTGTCGGCCAGCCGCACCTTGTCGCCTACGGTGGGGCCGAACATGTCGGCGTAGGCTTCACGGGAAATCTTCATCGCAGCTCCTTACAAAAACAGGTCTTGCAGGAGCCGGCTTGCCGGCGAAGGGGCCCGAAAGACCGCATTCGCCGGCAAGCTGGCTCCTACGTGCGTAGGGTCGAGGGATCAGAGGTCGCCCATGATCCGCCCGGCGAAGCCGAATACCCGGCGCTTGCCGGCCAGTTCCACCAGTTCCACTTCCCGGGTCTGGCCCGGTTCGAAGCGCACCGCGGTGCCGGCGGCGATGTTCAGGCGCATGCCGCGGCTGGCGGCTCGGTCGAAGGTCAAGGCGTCGTTGGTTTCGAAGAAGTGGTAGTGGGAGCCGACCTGGATTGGCCGGTCGCCGCTGTTGGATACGTTCAGGCGCAGGGTGCGGCGCCCGGCGTTGAGTTCGATCTCGCCGGGCTGGATCTGGTATTGGCCAGGAATCATAGGGGTTGTCCCAGGGTCTTGAAGTAGATGGCGGTGGCGGTATAGGTGCCGTCCGGGCTCTGGCAGTAGTTGGGCAGTTCGCCGACCCGGGTATAACCCAGGGCGCGGTAGAACTCTTCCGCCGCGGAGCCGGCCTCGGTGTCCAGGTACAGCAGCCCGCGCTTGTGCTGGCAGGCGGCCTGTTCCAGGGCATTCATCAACTGCTGGCCCAGGCCGCGGCGGCGGGCGCTGTGCAGGACCTGGAGCTTCTGCACCTCGGCGCGGTTGCGCCCGTTGGCCTTCATGCACAGGGCCAGTTGCACGCTGGCCAGGACTTTCTCGTCGCGTACCACCACCCACAACAGCAGGCTGCCGTCCTCGACCCCGGCCTGCACGCTGCTGAGGTAGCTGCGGGCCTGGCTGTCGTCGAGATCGGCCATGAAGCCGATGGACGCACCGTGCTGCACCGAGTCCAGCAGCAACTCGATCAGTCCCTGACGGTAATGGGCAAAGCTTTCTCCATGGACAAGGCGCAGTTGGGCGGCGTTCATCGAGATTTCACTCCTTGTGCGGGGCGGGCGGTTGCGCCCCGGGGTTGAGAATCAGCTGCATGAAGGTCAGGTCCAGCCAGCGCCCGAACTTGGTGCCCACCTGAGGCATCTGCCCGGTGCTGATGAACCCCAGGCGCTCATGCAGACGGACCGAGGCGCTGTTGCCGCTCTCGATGGCGGCCACCATCACGTGCTTGCCACAGCCCCGGGCGCGCTCCAGCAGCACCGCCATCAACTGCGGGCCCAGGCCGTTGCCGCGCTGGTCGCTGCGCACATAGACCGAATGTTCCACGGTGTGACGGAAGCCGTCGAAAGGCCGCCAGTCGCCGAAGGAAGCGTAGCCGAGCACCTGCTCCTCGGCGTTGATGATCACCAGGATCGGATAGCCCTGGGCCTGGCGTGCGCTGAACCAGGCCTGGCGGTTGCCCAGGTCTACCGGTTGCTCGTTCCAGATCGCCGTGGTGTTGAGCACGGCGTCGTTGTAGATGTCGCGGATCGCCGGCAGGTCGGCATGCAGGGCATCGCGGATGCGATAGGTCATGGCACGGCCTCAAGCGATGGGTTGGTGAACGGTGACCAGCTTGGTGCCGTCGGGAAAGGTGGCTTCCACCTGGATGTCCGGGATCATCTCCGGGATGCCTTCCATCACCTGCTCGCGGCTGAGCAGGGTGGTGCCGTAGTGCATCAGTTCGGCCACGGTCTGCCCGTCCCGGGCGCCTTCGAGCAGCGCCGCGGAGATATAGGCCATGGTTTCCGGGTAGTTGAGCTTGAGGCCGCGGGCCAGTCGCCGCTCGGCCACCAGGCCGGCGGTGAAGATCAGCAGCTTGTCTTTTTCGCGTGGGGTCAGATCCATCGTGGTCAATCCGTTGTCAGGCAGTAGAAAAAGGTGCAGTGGAAAAGGGCATGCGGGTCAGGTGTTCCAGATTCTGGGTGGCCTGGCTTCGCGGCCCAGCAGCGCCGGGCGCAGCAGGCGCCACAGCTCGATCAGCCAGGCCCGGGCCTGCAGAGCTTCGCTGGCCAGGCAGCGGGCCACCAGCAGGCCCGGCAGTTGGCTCAGGTCGCCGCGTACCGGGTGTGCCAGGGCGCGACAGCGTTCCAGCAGTTCGCTGTCGATTTCACCGGTCACCAGCAAGGTGGCGAACACCGGCTGGCCATCCAGGCCGATGGGGGAATCCAGCAGGCCGTCGCCACCGCCGATGCGCTGGCGTTCATGCCACAGCGGCCGGCCGTCGCGGTACAGGTCCAGGTGGGCCTGGAAATGGCCCTGCTCGAACCGCTCGCCACTGGCCGGGCGCCCCAGGGCAATGATGTCCCAGTAGAACAGCCGGGCATCGCCCTGCAATTCGATGCGGGTCGTGAGCTCGGCCTGGGCAGCGCTGAAGACGATGGTTTCCTGGGGCAGCCACTCCAGGGTCGCGCCCGGCGCTACCTGCAGGTTCAGGGCCTGGCTGGCCGGGCCGGTGGCGCGATACCACTTGGCCGCCCCGGGGCTGGTCAACTGGGCCCAGGCACCGCTGTCGACCCGGGCGCTGATGGCCAGCCGATCACCGCCGGCAATGCCGCCGGGCGGGTGGACGATGATGTGCTGGCAAACCTCGGGGCCTTCGGCATACAGGTGCTTCTGCACCCGCAGCGGGCCCAGGTGGCGGCGCAGCACCGGGCGCGTGGTGGCGCCGCAACGGGCATAGGCCAGCTCCAGTTCGGCGTGCCAGCTGGGAGTGAACAGGGCGGTGGCGGCAGGTAGGTTCATGCTGGGTCGTTATCGTTAGGAGGCTACAGATTAGATCGTAACCAGGCCGCGTACACCCTCGGCCTGCATATTTTCGCCGCGGCCCTGCTGGATGATTTCCCCCCGGGACATCACCAGGTACTGGTCGGCCAGTTCGGCGGCAAAGTCGTAGAACTGCTCCACCAGCAGGATCGCCATGTCGCCCCGGGCCGCGAGCTTGCTGATCACCGCGCCGATCTCCTTGATCACCGAGGGCTGGATGCCTTCGGTGGGCTCATCGAGGATCAGCAGGCGCGGGCGGCTGGCCAGGGCCCGGCCGATGGCCAGTTGTTGCTGCTGGCCGCCGGAGAGATCGCCGCCACGGCGCTGCTTCATCTGCAACAGCACCGGGAACAGTTCGTAGATGAAGGCCGGCACTTCCTTGGCCTGGGAGCCGGGGAAGCGGGACAGGCCCATCAGCAGGTTTTCCTCCACGGTCAGGCGGCCGAAGATTTCCCGGCCCTGGGGCACGTAGGCGATCCCGGCGTGGACGCGCTGATGGGGCTTGTAGCCGGTGATGCCCCGGCCCTCCCAGTTGACCGCGCCCTCCTTGGCCGGCAGCAGGCCCATCAGGCATTTGAGCAGGGTGGTCTTGCCCACGCCGTTGCGCCCCAGCAGGCAGGTGACTTCGCCAATCCGGGCTTCGAAGCTCAGGCCGCGCAGGATGTGGCTACCGCCGTAGTATTGGTGCAGCTTGTCGACTTGGAGCATGGTCGGGTACTCGAGTTTTGTGGGGATTGCGGGGCGGTCTTCGCTGGCCAGCCGGCTCCTGCGGGAGGGGTAGGAGCCGGCTTGCCGGCGAACGGCGGTTGCGCTAACGGCCGAGGTAAACCTCGATCACCCGTTCGTTTTCCTGCACCTGTTCCAGGGAGCCTTCGGCCAGCACGCTGCCTTGGTGCAGCACGGTGACGTGGTCGGCAATCGAGCCGACAAAGCCCATGTCGTGTTCCACCACCATCAGCGAGTGCTTGCCCGCCAGGGTCTTGAACAGCTCGGCGGTAAATTCGGTCTCGGCGTCGGTCATGCCCGCCACCGGTTCGTCCAGCAACAGCAGTTGCGGGTCCTGCATCAGCAGCATGCCGATCTCCAGAAACTGCTTCTGGCCGTGGGACAGCAGGCCCGCCTGGCGTTGAGCCGAAGGGCTCAGGCGAATGGTCTCCAGCACCTGGGCGATGCGGTCCTGCTGTTCTGTGCTCAAGCGGGCCCCGAGGCTGGCCCACACCGACTTGTCGGTCTTCTGCGCCAGCTCCAGGTTCTCGAACACGCTCAGGGCCTCGAACACCGTGGGTTTCTGGAACTTGCGGCCGATCCCGGCCTGGGCGATCTGCACTTCGCTCATCTGGGTCAGGTCCAGGGTTTCGCCGAACCAGGCCTTGCCCCGGGAGGGGCGGGTCTTGCCGGTGATCACGTCCATCAGGGTGGTCTTGCCGGCGCCATTGGGGCCGATGATGCAGCGCAACTCGCCGACACCGATGTACAGGTTGAGGTCGTTGAGGGCCTTGAAACCATCGAAGCTGACGCTGATGTCCTCCAGGGTCAGGATGGTGCCGTGGCGGGTGTTGAGGCCCTTGCCGGCGGCGTGGCCAAGGCCGATGGCGTCGCGGCTGGTGCCGGCGTCCTTGTTGGTGTCGAGAATGGGTTCGAGCATGAAGTCCGCCGTTGCTGTGACTCTCATTGTTCACCTCGTTTGTTCAGCAGGCCGATCACGCCCTTGGGCAGGTACAGGGTCACGACGATGAACAGCGCACCGAGGAAGAACAGCCAGTATTCGGGAAAGGCCACGGTGAACCAGCTCTTCATGCCGTTGACCACACCGGCCCCCAGCAGCGGGCCGATCAGCGTGCCGCGCCCGCCCAGGGCGACCCACACGGCGGCCTCGATGGAGTTGGTGGGGGACATTTCGCTGGGGTTGATGATGCCCACCTGGGGCACGTACAGGGCCCCGGCCAGGCCGCACAGCACGGCGCTCAGGACCCAGACGAAAAGCTTGAAGCCGCGCGGGTCGTAGCCGCAGAACATCAGGCGGTTCTCGGCGTCGCGCAGGGCCGTCAGCACCCGGCCGAACTTGCTTCGGGCCAGGCGCCAGCCCAGGTACAGGCTGCCCACCAGCAGCGCCACCGTGGCCAGGAACAGCACCGCCCGGGTGCCCGGTTCGGTGATGCCGAAGCCCAGGATGCTGCGGAAGTTGGTAAAGCCGTTGTTGCCGCCAAAGCCGGTCTCGTTGCGAAAGAACAGCAGCATCCCGGCGAAGGTCAGGGCCTGGGTCATGATCGAGAAGTACACGCCCTTGATCCGCGAGCGGAAGGCGAAGAAGCCGAACACCAGGGCCAGCAGACCCGGGGCCAGCACCACCAGGCACAGGGCCCAGAGGAAATGCTCGGTGCCGGCCCAGTACCAGGGCAGTTCGCTCCAGGAAAGGAAGGTCATGAAGGCCGGCAGGCCATCCCCGGCGGCCTGGCGCATCAGGTACATGCCCATGGCGTAGCCGCCCAGGGCGAAGAACAGGCCGTGGCCCAGGGACAGCAGCCCGGCGTAGCCCCAGACCAGGTCCAGGGCCAGGGCGACGATGGCGTAGCAGAGGATCTTGCCCACCAGGGTCAGGGTGTAGGCCGAGACCTGCAGCGGGTTGTCCGCCGGTAGCAGCGACAGCAGCGGCAGGGCCAGCAGCACCAGGAGCAGCAACGCCCCGACGGTGATCGTGACCCTGGGCCCGGCTTTCTGGGTGGCGGTAATGAGCAGTGGTTGATTCATCAGTCGATCACCCGTCCTTTCAGTGCGAAGAGTCCCTGCGGGCGTTTCTGGATAAACAGAATGATCAGCGCAAGGATCAGGATCTTGCCGAGCACGGCGCCGATCTGCGGTTCGAGGATCTTGTTCGCCACCCCCAGGCCGAAGGCCGCCAGCACGCTGCCGGCCAGTTGCCCGACCCCGCCGAGTACCACCACCAGGAACGAGTCGATGATGTAGCTCTGGCCCAGGTCCGGGCCGACGTTGCCGATCTGGCTCAGGGCCACGCCGCCCAGGCCCGCAATGCCCGAGCCGAGGCCGAAGGCGAGCATGTCCACGCGCCCGGTGGGCACGCCGCAGCAGGCGGCCATGTTGCGGTTCTGGGTCACCGCGCGCACGTTCAGGCCCAGGCGGGTCTTGTTCAGCAGCAGCCAGGTGAGCACCACGACAAACAGCGCGAAGGCGATGATCACGATGCGGTTGTAGGGCAGTACCAGGTTGGGCAGCACCTGGATGCCGCCGGAGAGCCAGGCCGGGTTCGCCACCTCGACGTTCTGCGCGCCGAACAGCAGGCGCACCAGCTGGATCAGCATCAGGCTGATGCCCCAGGTGGCCAGCAGGGTTTCCAGGGGCCGGCCGTAGAGGTGGCGGATCACCGTGCGCTCCAGGGCCATGCCGATCCCGGCGGTGACGAAAAACGCCACCGGCAGCGCCAGCAGTGGGTAGTACTCGATGGCTTGCGGGGCGTAGCGCTGGAACAGCAACTGCACCACATAGGTGGCGTAGGCGCCGAGCATCAGCATCTCGCCGTGGGCCATGTTGATCACCCCCAGCAGGCCGAAGGTGATGGCCAGCCCCAGGGCCGCCAGCAGCAGGATCGAGCCCAGGGACAGGCCGCTGAAGGCCTGGCCCAGCACTTCGCCCACCAGCAGCTTGCGCTTGACCTGGGCCAGGCTGGTTTCGGCCGCGGTGCGTACCGCGGCATCGGCTTCGACCCCGGGTTCGAGCAGGCCTTCGAGGCGGGTGCGGGCCAGCGGGTCGCCGGTTTCCCCCAGCAGGCGCACGGCGGCCAGGCGCACCGCCGGGTCGCTGTCCACCAGTTGCAGGTTGGCCAGGGCCAGGCTCAGGGCATCGTGCACGTCGGGGGCTTGCTCGGCGGCCAGTCGGGCATCGAGGAATTTCAGTTGCGCCGGCTTGGCGCTTTTCTGCAGTTGGCGGGCGGCGGCCAGACGGCTGTTGGCGTCGCTGGCGAGCAACTGGTGGCTGGCCAGGGCGCTGTCGATCAGGCCCCGCAGGCGGTTGTTCAGGCGCAGGGTTCTGCTTTCGCCGGCGATGTTCAACTGGCCCTGCTGCAGGGCGTTGAGCAGTTCCAGGCGCGCCGGGTCGGGCTGCGCGGCCCAGGTTTCCAGGAGCCGGGCCTGCTCGCCGGAGTTGCCGGCGACGAAGTCTTCGGCATCCCCGGCCTGGGCCGTCCATGGCAGTAACAGCAGGCCGGCGAGGATCAAACGGTAGAGGGCAGTGGGCATATCGGTGTCCTTGAAAGCGCCCGGATAACCTGTAGGAGCGAGCTTGCTCGCGATCCGCGCAGCGGCCAGCCGGGCGGTTTTCGTTGGAGGTCCTGCGGACCTCGTCGCGAGCAAGCTCGCTCCTACGGGGAAGGCGTCAGGTTCGGATCAGTTGCTCTTGACCGCGTAGTCCGGCTTCTTGTCGTTGCCCGGGATGAACGGGCTCCAGGGCTGGGCGCGGATCGGGCCGTCGGTCTGCCAGACCACGTTGAACTGACCGTCGGGCTGGATCTCGCCGATCATCACCGGCTTGTGCAGATGGTGATTGGTCTTGTCCATGGTCAGGGTGTAGCCCGAAGGGGCGGCGAAGGTCTGCCCGGCCAGGGCCTCGCGAACCTTGTCGACATCGGTGGACTTGGCTTTCTCCACCGCCTGGGCCCACATGTGGATGCCGACGTAGGTGGCTTCCATCGGGTCGTTGGTCACCGCCTTGTCCGCGCCCGGCAGGTTCTTGGCCTTGGCGTAGGCCTTCCAGGCGGCGACGAACTTCTGGTTCACCGGGTTATCCACCGACTCGAAGTAGTTCCAGGCCGCGAGGTTGCCCACCAGGGGCTTGGTGTCGATGCCGCGCAGTTCTTCCTCGCCCACCGAGAAGGCCACCACCGGCACGTCGGTGGCTTTCAGGCCCTGGTTGGCCAGTTCCTTGTAGAAGGGCACGTTGGAGTCACCGTTGACCGTGGAGATCACCGCAGTCTTGCCACCGGCGGAGAACTTCTTGATGTTGGCGACGATGGTTTGATAGTCGCTGTGGCCGAACGGGGTGTAGACCTCTTCGATGTCCTTGTCGGCCACGCCCTTGGAGTGCAGGAACGAACGCAGGATCTTGTTGGTGGTGCGCGGGTAGACGTAGTCGGTGCCCAGGAGGAAGAAGCGCTTGGCGCTGCCGCCGTCCTCGCTCATCAGGTATTCCACCGCCGGGATCGCCTGCTGGTTCGGCGCGGCGCCGGTGTAGAAGACGTTGGGCGACATCTCTTCGCCTTCGTACTGCACCGGGTAGAACAGCAGGCCGTTGAGCTCCTCGAACACCGGCAGCACCGACTTGCGCGACACCGAGGTCCAGCAGCCGAATACCACCGCCACCTTGTCCTGGGTCAGCAACTGGCGGCCCTTCTCGGCGAACAGCGGCCAGTTCGAGGCCGGGTCCACCACCACCGGCTCCAGCAGCTTGCCGTTGACCCCGCCCTTGGCGTTGATTTCGTCGATGGTCATCAGCGCCATGTCCTTGAGGGACGTTTCGGAGATCGCCATGGTGCCCGACAGCGAGTGCAGGATCCCCACCTTGATGGTTTCGGCGGCCTGGACGGTCCAGGTCATGCCCATCGCGGCAATGCTTGCCGTGAGAGTGAAAGCCTTGAGCAAACTACGACGCTTCATTGTGCGATCTCCATGAACTCTTGATTTTTCAGGTGGTAGATGCGGACTGCTGAAGGGCTGTTTTGCAAGGGGTGTGCCGAGTCGGCGCAAGGCATGAAAACGTCGCTTTAACGGCGCGGGTGGGGGAGGTGATGCCCCAAGACGAGGCTTGGGCAAGGGGCTGGTGCGTCGGGGTGCGTCATTGTGGTGCTGCCGCTTGGCGGCAGCCGTGGCCTGGGGGTGGCTTCAGTTCACGCCCGGGAAGGAATCGACATATTTGATGGTGAAGTCGGGAAAGGAGTCGACGATCTGGATCTTGTAGTCGGGAAAACTGTTGACGATTTTCCACTTGCCCGGCGCGTCGGCAAAGGAGTTGACCTGCTTCACCTTCAGGTCGGGGAAGGAGTTCACCACCTTGACCTTGTAGTCGGGGAAGCTGTTGACGATCTGGATGTTGCCGTAGATTTTCGAGACGTCGACCGAGGTGTCGGCCACGGCGCCAAGGGAGGTGCCGAGCAGCAAGGCCAGGAGCGCGGTTCTGAACATGAGACTCATCCTGAGAGATCCAAGCGCGCGATCTTAAAGCAAGGGCGACGATTGTAGGAGCTGGCTGGCCAGCGAAGAGGCCCTTGAACCTTGCACAAGGCTCACGGGCGCCTTCGCTGGCCAGCCGGCTCCTACAGAGGCGGGCACAGTCAGCGGCGGCGCATCAGGCCGATGAAAAACCCCCCCGCCGATGGCCGCGGTGGCCACGCCGATGGGCAGGTCCTCGGGGGCGATCAGGGTGCGCGCAGCCACATCCACCCAGACCAGGAACAGGCTACCCAGCAGTACGCACACCGGCAGCAGCCGGCGGTGTTCGGCGCCCACCAGGCGCCGGGCAATGTGCGGCACCATCAGCCCGACAAAACCGATGGAGCCGCTGATGGACACCAGCACTCCGGTCATCAGCGAGGCAATCAGGAACACCTTCAGGCGCACATTGCGCGCGTTCAGGCCCAGGGTCACGGCGGTCTGCTCGCCGGCCATCAGGGCGTTCAGCGGGCGCGCCATGCCCAGCAGCAACACCAGCCCCAGCAGCACGCTGGCGGCGGGGATCGCCAGCAGTTCCCAGCGCGCCAGGCCCAGGCCGCCGAGCATCCAGAACATCACTGCGGAGCTGGCGCGGTGGTCGCCCATGAACAGCAGCAGGTTGGCCGCGGCCATCATCACGAACGACACCGCCACCCCGCACAGCAACAGCCGGTCGCTGTCGAGGCGGCCGTTGCGGGCGGCGATCCCCAGCACCAGCGCCATGCTCAGCAGGGCGCCGACAAAGGCCGCCAGGGGCAGGGTCAAAAGCCCGATGACCTGGCCCAGGTGCAGCACCACGATCACCGCGCCGAGGGTGGCGCCGGAGGTCACCCCCAGCAGGTGCGGGTCGGCCAGCGGGTTGCGGGTCACCGCCTGCAGCACCGCGCCGATCAGTGCCAGCCCGGCACCCACCAGGGCCCCCAGGAGCATGCGCGGCACGCGGATCAGCCAGACGATGTGCTCCTGGCCCGGGCTCCAGTCCACAACGCCCAGGCCCAGGGCCTTGTGCAACAGAATGCGCCCCACCACCTCCACCGGCACCCGCGCCGGGCCAAAGCCCAGGGACACCACGCAGGACGCCAGCAGCAGGGCGCCCAGGGCCATCAACAGTGCGGCATAGCGGGGACTGGTCATTCGCCGTGGAAACCCTTGGCCAGGGTTTCCACCGCCAGCACGTTGTCGATGCCCGGCGTGGCCTGCACATAGGGGATGACGATGAAGCGCTGGTTCTTGATCGCATCGACTCCTTGCAGGGCCTTGTTGTTCAGCAGGAACTGCTGCTTCTGCTCGGCGCTGACTTCGCTGTAGTCGACGATCACGATCACCTGCGGGTTGCGCTCGACCACGGTTTCCCAGTTGACCCGGGTCCAGCTGGCGTCGACGTCATCGAGGATATTGCGCCCGCCGGCCGCGTCGATCAGGGCCTGGGGCATGCCCAGGCGGCCCGAGGTCATGGCCCGGTCTTCGCCGCTGTCATAGAGGAATACCCGCGGCTTGTCCCTGGGCAGGTCCTTCTGTACCTGGGCCACCTGCTCCTGCATCCGGGCGATCAGGGCGTTGGCGCGATCCTGCACGTCGAAGATCCGCCCGAGGTTACGCAGGTCGGTGTAGGTGTCCTCGAGGCTGGCGGCCGGGCGCTTCATCACGAAGGCGCAGGACTCGGTCAGCTCGTAGACGTTGATCCCCAGCGGCGCCAGGGTCTGGGGCGTGAGGTCGCCGCCCACGCGCATGCCGTAGTCCCAGCCGGCGAAAAAGAAGTCGACGTTGGCATTGAGCAGGGTTTCCACCGACGGGTACTTGGCCGCCAGTTCCGGCAGGCCGTCGAGCAGGGCGCTCATCTGCGGGGTCACGGCCTTCCAGCCGCTGATCCCGCTGTAGCCCACCATGCGTGGCTTGAGCCCCAGGGCGAGCATCATCTGGGTCATGTTGATGTCATGGCTGAGGGCGTGTTTCGGCGCTTGCTTGAAGGTCACTTCGCGGTTGCAGCTGGTGATGGTCAGCGGGTAATGGGTGGCCTCGGCGAAGGCCTGGGCGGCCCCCAGAGACAGGGCCAGGAGCAGGCTGGAGCGAAGCAGGGAGCGCAAGGTCATGGTTGGGTGATCCAGGTGATTCGTGGGTAGCCGGACAGGGGATGGGCGTCGATCAGCGCCTCGACGCCGAAGACGTTGCGCAGCAACTCGACGGTGAGCACCTCGCCGGGCGTGCCGCTGGCGACGATGCGCCCATGGTCGAGGACATACAGGCGGTCGCAGAAGGCTGCGGCCAGGTTCAGGTCGTGGATGCTCGCCAGGGTACCGATGCCCAGGCGCTTGACCCGCTGCAGCAACTCCAGCTGGTAGCGCGGGTCGAGGTGGTTGGTGGGCTCGTCGAGGATCAGCAACTGGGGTTGCTGGGCCAGGGCGCGGGCCAGGATCACCCGCTGTTTCTCACCGCCGGACAGGGTGGCGAAGGCGTGGTCCTCGAAGCCCAGCAGGCCCACCGATTCCAGGGCCTCGCGGGCGATGCGCCGGTCGTCCTGGGTGTCGCCGTCGAACAGGCCCTTGTGCGGGGTGCGGCCCATGGCGACCACCTCCTGCACGGTCAGGCCGAAGGCGTCGGGAAACTCCTGGAGGACCACGGCGATGCGTTGCGCGCACCAGCGCGGCGACTGCTTCCACACATTCTGATGCTCAAGCTGCACCTCGCCCTGCTGCGGCTTGCTGAAGCGATAGGCGCAGCGCAACAGGCTGGTCTTGCCGCTGCCGTTGGGCCCGATCAGGCCGACGAACTCGCCGGCCGCCACCTGCAGGCTGGCCTCACGCAGTTGGAACTGGTGGTGGCAGTGGCCCTGGCCCAAGGGTGTCCAGGCCAGGTTGGTGAGGTTCAGCGAGGTCATGCCGTATCCGTGTGGTCCCCGCGCGGTGGCCGCAGGTGAGGTTAAAAGGTGTAGTCAGCGGTGACGAAGAACGAGCGCGGCTCGCCGAGTATCCATTGCTGGCCGTCATTGTATTGGCTTTGCGCGTACTGGCGGTCAAACAGGTTGTTCAATTGCAGGCCCAGGGTGGTGCTGGGCAAGGCTTTCCATGACAGCGCGGCATCCACCACGGTGTAGCTGGGCAACTGATTCCGGTTGGCCATGTCGGCGTAGCGTGCGTCTACGTAGCGTACTCCGGCGCCGGCCCGCAGGTCATCGTCGAGGGCCTTGCTCAGCCACAGGTTGGCGGTGCGCCGGGGCACGTCCACCGGGCGCTTGCCGTCGCGGGAGACCTGCACGCCGTCGACGTCCTGCTGGAAGTCGTCGTACCGGGCGCGAACGATGGCGGCGTTGGCCTGCAGTTGCCAGGCGCGGGGCAGTTGCAGGTCCAGGCTGGCTTCCAGGCCGTTGGAGGATTGCTGGCCCACCTGCTGTTTCAGGTCTGGGTCGCCCGGGACATCGGTCAGCAGCTTCTTCTTGACGATGTGGTAGGCCGCCAGGGTCCATTCGCCGCGCTGGTCCCAGAACATCTGCTTGAGGCCGATCTCGGTCTGCCTGGCGCTGGAGAGGTCGAATTGCTGCTGGCTCTTGCTCAGGGAAATCAGCCCGCCGACACCGTCGGTGCTGGTGGAGTACTGGCCATAGAGGGAGGTGTCCGGGGTCACCGCAAACACCAGCCCGGCCTTCCAGTTGTTACCGGTCAGGGTCTTGTCGCTTCGGCTGTCGTCCTTCAAGTCATCGCGATCAATATGCACGTAGTCGCGGCGCACACCGCTCACCAGGGACCAGCGCTCGCTGAGCTGCAGGCGGTTTTCGGCGAACACCGACATCTGCCTGGTGGTGGTCTTGAACTGGTCGCGGTAGGGGCTGTCGCTGGCGAAGTCGCCCGGGGCCGGGTGGTACAGGTCCACCGGCTGACCGTTGCTGAAGCTGTCGATGAAGGGCGAGTTGCTCTTCATGTGGAAGCGGATGCGGTTGTAGTCGACCCCGGTCAGGGTCTGGCTGTCGAGGCCCAGCAGCGAGTGCTTGAAGGTGAAGGTCTGGCGGTCGCCGACCTGTTCCTGCTGGTGACCGATGCCGAAGTTGCCGCTGCGGGTCAGTTGCCGGCCCAGGCTGTTGAAGTTGTAGCTCTCGGCGTTCTGCCAGCGGCGCTGGGCCTTGAGGTAGTACAGCTCGTTGCTAGCGCTGAGGTTGTCGGAAATCTGCCATTGGCTGGTCAGGCGGGTCCACTGGTCGTTGTAGTGCTGCTTGTCGTTGCCGACGTTGTAGTTCTTGTCCCGCAGGCTCTTGTGCAAACGCCCGTCGATCAGCGGCGTGCCGAAGTAGTTCATCGGGTTCTGGTCGCCGTAGTCGTGGGCCAGGGTGAAGGCCAGGTCGTCACGGGCCTGCCAGCGCAGGGCAGCGCTGACGAAGTCGCCGGAGGAATCGCCCCGGTCGAACCAGCCGTTGCTGCGTTCGCGGTTGAGGTTGAGCCGGTAGCTCAGGGTGTCGCTCAGGGAGCCGCCGCTGTCCAGGGCCTGCTGCTGGCGATCGAAGGAGCCGTAGCCCAGGCGCAGGTGGTTTTCGATTTCGCCGCTGAACGGCTTTTTCGCAACGGTGTTGATCACCGCACCGGTGGCGCCTTCGCCGTACAGCACCGAGGCCGGGCCGCGCAGCACGTCGACCCGCTCCACCGCCCAGGTGTCCACCGGGAAGGTCACGGTGCCCATGCCGGTGTACATGCGGTTGCCGTCATACAGCTGCATCACCGAGCTCTGCCCGGTAAAGCCCCGTGCCGACAGCGAGGTGCCGCCGTCGCCCGGGGTGCCGGTGCGGCTGATGCCGGCGCTGCGCGATACCGCGTCCTGGATGCTCCGATCGCCCCGGGCGCGGATTCGATCGCCGCTCAGGCTGTCGGTGCTGGCCGGGGTTTCCAGGGCGCTCAGGCCCAGGCGCGAACCGGCGCTGGTGGGGGTGGCCAGGCTGATGCTGTCGTCGGCTTCGCTGGCGGCGGCGGAGATGGTGCCGGTGGGCAGGGTCAGGGCGGAGCCGTCGGCCTGGGCCGGGGAAGTCAGGGCCATCAGGCAGAGGCTGGGCAGCAGGTACTTGTTCATCGGGACGGTGAATCACTTCTTCCAGAGGGTTGCCCGCAGCGGATGAGGCTGCGGGCGGGGATCTTACACCAAGCGTTATAAAGTAACATTATAACTGTGCGCGACTGAAGCGCGCGGAGTGTACGGAGCCCTCTGGAATGCGCATCTCGGCTGATTCATGTTGAAGATGAGGCTGATTCAGGATCACGGTTCCAGCGCGATAGCAGCAGGCGGTCCAGCAGCCAGACCACGACCAGCGAAGCCCCCACCAGCGGGAAGGCCAGGGCCAGCAGGCCGATGACCAGCATTGCGGTCTTCCAGCGTGGCAGGTCGTGGCGCAGTGGTGGTACGCCGAGCCGGCCCTGGGGCCGTCGTTGCCACCACATGATGAGACCACTCACGGCGCCGAGCAGGATCATCAGGCACACCACCAGCACCAGGATCTGGTTGAAGCGCCCGAACATCTTGCCTTCGTGCAGCATCACTCCCAGCTCGGTGGCCCGGGCCACGTTGCTGTAGTCCTTCCAGCGCACATCGGCGAGCACCTGGCCGCTGTACTGGTCGACGTGCAGGGTGGCGTCGTGGCGCGGGTCGTCGGCGAATACGGCGATGGTGAATACCCCTGTCGCCGTGCTCGGCAGGGTGATGCTGTAGCCCGCTTCGACCTGGCGCTGACGGGCGATGTCCTGCACCGCCTGCAGGCTGATGGCGGGGACGGCCGGAGCGGTATTGCCGGCGTTGTGGGCCATGTGCTCGGCGTGGTCGCCGGACATCGGCATGGGGGTGTTTTCCAGGGCCCAGGGCACGGTCTGGCGGCTGGCGCTGTTGAGCTCTCCGGCCTGCTGGTCGGAGGTCGGCACGTCGTTCCACATGGCCGCCGGAAAGCGGTTCCACAGGTCGGCGTACTGCTTGCCCCAGAAGCCGGTCCAGGTCATGCCGCTGAGCAGCATCAGCAGCAGGAAGGCCGAGCCCCAGAAACCCAGCACACCGTGCAGGTCACGCCAGAACAGGCGGCCGCGGGCACTCCAGCGTGGCCAGAGTACCCCGGCCGAAGACTTGCCCCGCGGCCACCACAGGTACAGGCCCGAGACCACCAGGACAATGCCCCAGCTCGCGGCCAGTTCCACCAGCCGGTCACCCGGGGTGCCGATCATCAGCTCGCCATGAATGGCCCGGGCCATGGCCTGCAGGTTGCCCTTGGCATCCTGCTCGCCGAGCACGTCGCCGTGGTAGGGGTCGATGAATACATTGAGTTCCTGGCCTTTGTGCTGCACCACGAACTGCGCGCTGCGCTCGGCATCCACTGGGGGCAGGTACTGCTTGATATGGCCCTGGGGGTAGGCGGCCTGAACCCGTTGCAACAGCTCATCGGCGCTGAGGCTGTGGTGGGCGGCAGGCACCTTGAGCAGGCTGGGGTACATCAGCGGGTCCAGCTGCGGTTTGAACAGGTAGACGATGCCGGTCAGGGCCAGCATCACCATGAAGGGGGCGACGAACAGCCCGGCGTAGAAATGCCAGCGCCAGGCCAGGTTGTAGAAAGACACTTTGGGTCGGTTCATCGGGGAAGGCTCCGCAGGGCTGTGGATCTTTTCTTATGGGGGCTGTTCGCCGGCAAGCCGGCTCCTGCGACAAGGAGACGGCGTGCCGGCGAAGGGGCATCAGAAACTCAGGTCAACCTTGGTCCAGAGCGTGCGCCCCGGTTCCTTGATGGCTTGCGGGTCCGTCGCCGGGTAGCCGAAGCCGGCATTGCCCGCCAGGTTCAGGTGCTCGGCGTAGGCCTTGCCGAACAGGTTGTCGACCCCGGTGCTGAGCTTGAGGTTCTTGGTCACCCGGTAGGCGCCGTTGAGGGAGAACACGCCGAAGCCGCCGCTCTTGCCGAAGTCCTTGCCGACCACGTTGCCCTTGTTCAGGTCCACCCGGTTCTGCGCGGCGACCACGCGCCACAAGGCCCCGGCGCTCCAGTCGTCCTCGCTGTAGGTCAGGCCCAGGCGCGCGTCCAGCGGCGGCATCTGTGGCAGGGCCTTGCCGTCGCTGCTGTTCTTGCCCCAGGCGTAGGCCAGGGTCGCGTCGGCTTTCCAGTTGGAGGTCAGCTTGTAGGCCGCGCCCAGTTCGCCGCCCATGATCCGGGCGTCGATGTTCTCGGCCCGAGAGGTGCTCATGCCCATCATTTTCGAGTTGTAGTCGAAGAGGATGTAGTCGCGCACCTGGCCGATGTAGCCCGAGGCCCAGGCTTCCAGGTCTTCACCCTGGTATTGCAGGCCGAAGTCGAGCTGGGTGGTCTTTTCCGGCTTGATCGAATCGAAGGCGTTCACCGAGCCGGCCGGGCCCATTTTCGGCGAGAACAGCTCCCAGTAGTCGGGGAAGCGCTGGGTGTGGCCAAGGCCGACGTAGAGCGTGGTCGGGCTGTCGGCCAGGTCATGCTCGTAGCGCACGAAGCCGCTGGGCAGGGTATCGGCCCGGGTGTCGCCGGCGGTGGGGTTGGAGCGGGTCATCATTCCCGAGCCGATGCTTTGTCGGTAGTCCTTGGCCGAGGCGCGGTCCAGGCGCGCGCCGGTGATCATGCGGTCACGCTCGGCGGCGTACCAGGTCAGCTCGCCGAAGGCCCCGTAGTTGTGGAAGTCGGCGTCCTTGGTGCGAGGCAGCTCCTTGTAGGTGTCGACGCCGCTGCTGGCGCGGTTGCGGTGTTCGTTGGTCTGGGCGTCCAGGCCGCCGATCAACTGCAGGTCGGCCCAGCGCCAGGTGGCCTTGATCCGCGCCCCGAGGGTGCGACGGTCGACGTTGGAGGCCATGGGGCCGGCCATCATTCCGGTGCCGGATGGGGTGCGCAGGCTGTAGTTGTCCATCACGTGGTCGGCGTAGTTGTAGTAGACCTGGGCCTCGACCTTGTCCAGCACCTCGCCAAGGTTGGACTTCTCGAAACGCAGGCCCAGGCTTTCGCGCTTGAATTGCGAGCCGTCCATGCCGCGCCCGGCGTAGCGGGCTTCGCCATCGCCCTTGCCGGCGGTGAGTTCCAGCAGGGTGTCGGCGTCCGGGGTCCAGCCCAGGGCCACGTCACCGTTCCACTTGTCATAGCGCGAGGCCACGGTGTCATTGTTGCCGTCGCGGTAGTCGTCGGCGTGGGCGGTGTTGCCGATCACCCGCACATAACCCAGGGGGCCACCGGCAGCGGCATCCAGGGTCTTGTCGAAGCGCCCGTTGGAGCCGGCCAGCAGGCTGGCATTGACCCGGGTGCCGAGTTCGCCGAAATGTTCCGGTTCGCGCTCGAAAAGCACCGTGCCGGCCGAGGCGCCCGGGCCCCAGAGCACGGTCTGCGGGCCCTTGATCACGGTCAGCCGGTCGTAGGTTTCCGGAGAGATATAAGAGGTCGGCGCGTCCATGCGGCCCGGGCAGGCGCCGAGCATCATGCCGCCGTTGGTGAGGATGTTCAGCCGCGAGCCGAACATGCCCCGCAGCACCGGGTCGCCGTTGGTGCCGCCGTTGCGAACCAGGGCAAAGCCGGGAATGGTCTTGAGGTAGTCGCCGCCGTCACTGGCCGGCACCGGCTGGCGCGGGTCCTTGGGGTTGGTGACCACGGTCAGGGGCGAGCTGGGGGCGATGGCGGTGATCACCGTCGGGCTCAGTTCGGTGCTGTGCCGGGAGTGGTCCGTTGCGGCATCGTCGGCCAGCGCCAGGGGCGTCAGCAGAGCGCCGCAGAGGACCGCGAGGGCGCGGTTGAAGTGCTGGCGCGCAGGGTTCAGGGCGAAGGTCTTGAGTGGCTGGGCAACGCCCAGGCGAGAGTCGGCAGAAAACATAGATGTTCCATCGTTCGGTCTTGAATGACACGGCCGCGAGTACGCGTCTGTCGCGCTGACAGCCGGCCGTGTGAGATGAGCTGAAGACTCAGGCGAGGAACGGTGGGGCGCGGGTCAGGGCGCCGGGGAACACGGTCTGCCGGGCGTGGCCCAGGCGCGTGGCGGGGATCAGGAAATACGGTGTGGGCGGCGTGAACAGAGCGGCGAACGACAGCGCCGAAGGCAGTGCCGGGCAATTGAACAGCAGGCTGCAATAGCCGCATTTTTCCCAGAGCACATGCTCTTCGCCCTGGGATCTGCCCTTCTGTGCGTGGTGCGGGCTTTCACCGTGGCAGCCGGGCGCAGCGTCGCCCATGTCCATGGAAACGGACATGTTCATCGGCATCGCTTGATCCATCGGCATCGACTGGGAAATCAGCGGGCCGATAAAGATCATCAGCATGGCGAACAGGCTGATCCAGCTGCCGCGGCGGACTCCAGACGAGTCGCGGCGCGGCACGGACCGCCTGCGGCCAGGCGCGTGCGGGGCGTTCACGGTGAGGGCCGGTCAGTGCTTACTGGGCGTGCATATGCCCTTGCATGGCGTCCGGCGCCTGCTTCTGCACCGCCACTTCGACCGTGACGTCACCGGCTTTTTCAAAGTGCAGGGTCAGCGGGAAACGCTTGCCGTCGGTGAGCAGGCTGCGGTCCTTGAGCTCCAGCAACATCACGTGGTAGCCCATGGGGGCGAAGGTCGCCTCGCCACCGGCGGGCACCGCCACCTTGGCCACTTGTTGCATCTTCATCATGTCGCCTTGCTTGACGTGCTCGTGCAGCTCGGCCTTGCCGGCGATCGGCGAGTCGACGCTGAGCAGGGTGTCGGCGCTCTTGCCCGGGTTGTGCACCACGAAGTAGGCGGCCACGGTGGGCGCGTTCGGCGGCAGTTCCTGAGACCAGGGATGGGCGATCTGCAGGTCACCGGCCTTGTAGTCGTGGGCGGTGGCGAAACAGGCAGGCAGCAGCAGTGCGGCCAGCAGCAGGGATTGCTTGACCAGGGATGGTTTGAACATGTGAGTTCTCCAGAACGATTCAAAGACGCAGATCACTTGCGAAAGGGAATCATGCCAGAGGCGGGGCACCGGGGTTCAGGCTGGGCCATTGCTGGCGCAGGGTGAGCCGTTCTACCTGCGGTTGCGGTGCGCCCGGCTGGACTGCGAAGCGGGTGAAAGACAGCTGGGGAACGTGCCCGGGCAAGGCCACCAGCGGCGGCGAGCCGGAGCAGCACCAGCAGTGCTGCATGGTGGAATGGTCGTCGTTCTGCGGCGCTTGCTGGTCGAGCTTGCCCAGGGAAATGGCCACCAGCTTGGTGCCGGTGGAGGAGCAGAAGCTGCCCCACAGCAGTTGCTCGTCCAGCCCCGAATCGCTGCGCTGCATGGCCCCGGAAAGCGGCATGGCAAGCATGTTGAACAGCACTGCGAAGCAGGCGATCCAGGCAAATGCGAGCCGTTGTCGGGACATGGGGACGATCCGTCGGTTGAGCGATCAGGCGGGTATTTAGCCTGATCGCTGTGGATAAGTAAAAAAGCAGCGTATGCGGTGTGGTGTCGCAGTGCCAGTTCAGGCCAGGCTGACGTGAAGCTTGAGTCCCAGTGCCTTCATGACCTTGATGATAGTCGCGAACTCGGGATTGCCCTGGCTGCCCAGGGACTTGTACAGGCTTTCGCGGCCCAGGCCGGTGTCACGGGCGACCTGGGTCATGCCGCGGGCGCGGGCGATGTCGTTGAGTGCGGCGCGGATCAGCACGCCGTCGCCGGTGTCTTCCTCGAAGCAGGCGTCGAGGTAGGCCACCATGTCTTCAGGGGTCTTGAGGTACTCCGCCGCGTCGAAGCGGGTCACTGGGGTGCGCATGTTTCAGCCCTCGCTCTTGAGGTCATGGGCCAGTTCCCTGGCGCGTTGGATATCGCGTCTCTGGGTGCTCTTGTCACCGCCGATCAGCAACAGGTAGATCACAGTGTCCCGGCGCGAGAAATACACCCGGTAGCCGGGGCCGCGATGGATGTGCATTTCATAGACACCTTCGCCCACGGGTTCGCAGTCGCCGAAACGGCCCAGTTGCGCCGCCCTGATCCGGGCCAGCACGCGGGTTTTCCCTGGGGATCTTTTAGGCGTAGCAGCCAGTGGGTAAACGCCTGAGTCTGCTCAAAGACGAACATGGCGACTGTATTCCTTGGGATACTGTCTGGCAAGTCATTTGCCAAACTGAAATCGATTGGTGCGACGACCGGCCATTGATGAACCGGTCGCCACTGAATCGTTCCAAGGAGGCTAAAGCACTGTCTTATCGATCGCTGCCAGGGGAATCCCAAGAGTCTGTGGGGCTTGGCGTCTTTGTCTGTCAGGCGTGAGGCAGCTGCCCCAGGGCGCTCAGTACCTCGGCTACGCTGGCAAATTGGCGGTCGACCTCGGGCAGCTCGGGACGCTTGAGCACCAGCACCGGTATGCCCCGCTCGCGGGCCACTTCCAGTTTGGGTTCGGTGGCGCTGCTGCCGCTGTTCTTGCTGATCAGCACGTCGATCTGCCGGCGCACGAACAGCGCCCGTTCGTCCTCGATCAGGAACGGCCCGCGGGCCCCGATCACTTCACAGCGCGGGTTGCCCGGGTAGGCGTCCAGGGCGCGTAGGGTCCAGAACTGGCCGGCCGGAATTTCTTCCAGATGCTGCAAGGGTTCGCGACCCAGAGTGAACAAGGGTCGCTTGAAGGGTTCCAGGGCCTGCACCAAGTGCGGCCAATCCGTGATCTCGCGCCAGTCATCCCCGGGCTGCGGTTGCCACGCCGGACGCCGCAAGGCCCAGCAGGCAATCCCGGTCAGTTGCGCGGCAGCCTGTGCATTGGCGCTGATCTGTGCCGCGTAAGGGTGGGTGGCATCCAGCAGCAGGCCGATGCGCTCTTCGCGGATAAAGCGTGCCAGCCCCTCGGCACCTCCATAGCCGCCGACTCGTACCTGGCAGTTCAGGTCGGTGGGCACCCGGCCTACTCCGGCCAGGCTGTAGATATGTGTTGGGCCCAGGGTGCGGGCAATGGCCAGGGCCTCGGTGACCCCGCCCAGCAGCAGGATACGGCTCATTGGAAACCTCCGGCGTGGCCGACGATGCCGCCTTGGCGGTCGATGGCAAAGACCTCTACCTGGACCTGGGGCGGCACCACGCTGCGGGCGAAATCCAGGGCGTGCCGGCATACCGCATCGCCCAGCGCGATTCCGGCGGCGCTGGCCATGGCCAGTGCCTGCTGGCTGGTATTGGCTTGGCGGATCGCCTGTTGCAGGGCCGGGTCGGCCCCCGCATCGGCGGCCCATTGCGCCAGTTGCGACAGGTCGATACTGGAGTGGCGGCTGTGCAAGTCCATGTGCCCGGCGGCCAGCTTGCTGATCTTGCCGAAGCCGCCGCACAGGCTGAGTTTATCCACCGGTACTTTGCGCAAGTGCTTGAGCACCGCGCCGACGAAGTCGCCCATTTCGATCAGGGCGATTTCCGGCAGCTCGTAGACCCGGCGCATGGTGTCCTCGCTGGCGTTGCCGGTGCAGGCGGCGATGTGCAGGTAGCCATTGGTTTTGGCCACGTCGATGCCTTGATGGATCGAAGCGATGTAGGCCGCGCAGGAGAAGGGCCGGACGATGCCGCTGGTGCCCAGGATCGACAGCCCGCCAAGAATCCCCAGGCGCGGGTTCATGGTTTTCAGGGCCAGTTCCGCTCCGCCCTCGACGTTCACCGTGACCTCGAAACCGCCGGGGTAGGCCCGTTCTTCGGCGAGCCGTTGCAGGTGCTCGCCGATCATCCGGCGCGGTACGGGATTGATCGCCGGCTCGCCCACCGCCAGCACCAGGCCGGGGCGGGTCACGGTGCCGACACCCTGGCCGGCGACGAAGCGAATGCCCGGTTCAGGGGTCAGGCGCACCCGGGAGTACAGCAGGGCGCCGTGGGTCACGTCCGGATCGTCGCCGGCGTCCTTGATAGTGCCGGCTTCGGCGCCGTCGGCGGTGTGGCGGCAGAATTCCAGGCGCATCTGCACCTGCTTGCCCTTGGGCAGGATGATCTGCACCGCGTCGGCATTGCTGCCCTCGAGCAGCAGGCGCGCGGCGGCCAGGCTGGTGGCGGTGGCGCAACTGCCGGTGGTCAGGCCGCTGCGCAGGGGCGCGGGCTGTTCCGCTGTTTCTTCACGCATGCCCCAGCCCTCGCAGGGGCGAGCTTGCTCGCCAAGGGCGCACTTCGGTCTCTTGGGCGGACGTATTCGCGAGCAAGCCCGCACCTGCAAGGTTCATGGCAGGTCCCGGGGCTTGTGCAGGTCCAGCAGGGTGATCGGCAGGGCCTGGCGCCAGGTGTCGAACTCTCCCAGTGGCTGGGCCTGGGCGATATGGATGCGGGTCAGCTCGCCGCCGTGGCGTTCTCGCCAGTCCATCAGGGTCATTTCGCTTTGCAGGGTCACGGCATTGGCCACCAGGCGCCCGCCGGGCTTGAGTTGTTTCCAGCAGGCCTGCAGCACGCCTTCGCGGGTCACGCCGCCACCGATGAAGATCGCATCCGGGCGTTCCAGCCCGGCCAGTGCCTGGGGCGCGCGACCGCGTATCAGTTGCAGCCCGGGCACGCCGAGTACCTCGCGGTTGTGTTCGATCAATTGCTGGCGGCCGTCGTCGGCCTCGATGGCCAGGGCGCGGCAGCTGGGGTGGGTACGCATCCACTCGATGCCGATGGAGCCGCTGCCGGCACCCACGTCCCAGAGCAGCTCGCCGGGCACCGGTGCCAGGCGCGCCAGGGTCATGGCCCGCACGTCGCGCTTGGTCAACTGGCCGTCGTGACGAAAGGCCGAGTCCGGCAGGCCGGCGAGCCGCGACAGGCGCGGGGTGCTGGCTTCGGCCAGGCATTCGATGGCCAGCAGGTTGAGGTCGGCGATTGCCGGGTCGGCCCAGTCATTGGCGGTGCCGTCGATGCGCCGCTCCAGGGGGCCGCCCAGGTGTTCCAGCACGCTGATCCGGCTCGGGCCGAAACCGCGCTCGCGCAGCAGGCCGGCGATGGCGGCCGGGCTGTGGCCGTCATTGCTCAGCACCAGCAGGCGTACCCCGCCGGACAGTTGGGCGCTGAGTGCGCTGATCGGCCGCGCGACCACAGAGAGCGTGATCACCTCCTGCAAAGGCCAGCCCAGGCGCGCAGCCGCCAGGGAATAGGACGAAGGGAAGGACAGTACCTGGATTTCCTCTGCGGGCAGCTGCCGCGCCAGGCTGGCGCCGACGCCGAACAGCATGGGGTCACCGCTGGCCAGGACGCAGACTGCAGCACCACGCTGGCTCAGCACCGGCTCCAGGGAAAACGGGCTGGGCCACAGCTGGCGCTGGCCACGGATGCAGGGTGGCAGCAGGTCCAGCTGGCGTTGGGCGCCGACGATCTTTGATGCGCCCAGCAGGGCATGCCGGGCATTTCTGCCCAGGCCCTTGAAGCCGTCTTCACCGATTCCCACTACTGTCAGCCAGGGCGACATCTCTATTCCTCGAACGCAAAACCTGTTGTTCCGACAGGCAGGCTTTTCATGCCTTCGGACAAAGCAGGCATAATACCGCGCCTTCGCTGACGAAGCGCTTTTCCCACACGGCCGGTCACCCCTTTGAACGAACGCTCGATGTCCACTGCCATCCGCCCCTCGGCCTGCCCGGGGTTGCTGCGCATCGTCCCGGCGCTGGACGGTGGCATCTGCCGGATCAAGCTGGCTGGCGGCGTCATCAGCGCGGAGCAGGCCGTGGCAGTGGCCGAGGCGGCGCAGGCTTACGCGGGGGGCGTGATCGAGGCCACCAACCGCGCCAACCTGCAGATTCGCGGCATCGGCCCGGAGCATCAGGCACTGATCGCCGCACTGCTGGCTGCCGGGCTTGGGCCGACTACTGCCGCCGGTGACGATGTGCGCAACCTGATGCTCAGCCCCTGCGCCGGGATCGATCGGCAGTGCTTGATGGATACCCGGCCCCTGGCCGCGCAGATCCTCGACACCTTGCAGGGCCATCCGCGCTTTCACCAACTGTCGGCCAAGTTCGCCGTACAGCTCGACGGTGGCGAAGCCCTGGCCATGCTCGAACATCACCATGACCTGTGGCTGTCGGCCCTTGAGCGCGACGGCCAGGGGCTGCTGGCGTTCGGGCTGGCTGGCTGCCCGGTGGATGAACCCCTGGCGGCGGTGGCGCAGGACCAGGGCCACGAGCTGCTGGTGGCCGTGCTGGAGCTGTTTCTCGACCTGGCGCGGCCGGAACAGACGCGCATGCGTCACCTGCTGATGGACATGTCGCGGGAGGATTTCCTCGCTCAACTGGAGCCCCGCCTGAGCCGGCCGCTGTTGAATATCGGTGGCTGGCGGCGTCAGGCCAGTGTCGCTGGACTGCATATCGGTACTTATCCACAGGCTGCGCCCGGGCAGGTTTATGTTGGCGCGGGCACGCCCCTGGGGCGGCTCGATCCGGCCATGCTCAAGGGCGCGGCGCAATTGGCCCGACAGTACGGTGACGCCAGCCTGCGCCTGACCCCCTGGCAGAGCCTGCTGCTGCCCTCGATCGCCGCGGCGGATGCGCCGGCGGCTACTGCCGCCCTGGAGCAACTGGGCCTACTGTGCAGCCCGCAACAGGCCTTGGCTCACTTGATTGCCTGCACCGGTTCCAGTGGTTGCGGCAAGGCCCTGGCCGACACCAAAAGCGACGCCCTGCAACTGGCAGGGCTGCTCCAGCGCCATGGTCGCCAACTGGATGTGCACCTGTCCGCCTGCCCGCGTTCCTGCGCCGCCGCTCATGTGGCGCCGGCCACCCTGCTGGCGGTGGCCCCAGGGCGCTATGACTTGTATTTGCGCGATGCAGGGCAGCCGGGTTTCGGCACGCTGCACGCACGCAACCTTTCTATTGAAGCGGCAGAGGCATTGCTCGATGCCCGCCCACGGAGCAACCTTGATGCTTGATTACATCCGCGACGGTCAGGAGATCTATCGCAACTCCTTCGCGATCATTCGCGAAGAAGCCCGGCTGGAGCGCATTCCCGCCGACCTGGAGAAACTCGCCGTGCGGGTGATCCATGCCTGCGGCATGGTCGAGGCCGTCGACGGCCTGCAGTTTTCCGAGGGCGCCGGCAAGGCCGGGCGCGATGCCCTGGCGGCCGGTGCGCCGATTCTCTGCGATGCGCGCATGGTTTCCGAGGGTATTACCCGGGCCCGCTTGCCGGCCAACAACCAAGTGATCTGCACCCTGCGCGACGACAGCGTGCCAGAGCTGGCTCGGGAGCTGGGCAACACCCGTTCCGCTGCGGCCCTGGAACTGTGGCGCCCGCACCTGGAAGGCAGCGTGGTGGTGATTGGCAACGCGCCCACCGCTTTGTTCTACCTGCTGGAAATGCTCGATGCGGGCGCGCCGAAACCGGCGCTGATCCTCGGCTTCCCAGTGGGCTTCGTCGGCGCCGCCGAATCCAAGGCGATGCTCGCCGCCGACAGCCGCGGGGTGCCCTTCGTGATCATGCAGGGCCGCCTGGGCGGCAGCGCCATGGCGGCGGCTGCGGTCAATGCCCTGGCCACGGAGGTCGAATGATGCAGCAGCCCGGACGTTTGATCGGCCTTGGCGTGGGCCCCGGTGATCCGGAACTGATTACCGTCAAAGCCCTGCGCCTGCTGCGCGAATCACCGGTGGTGGCCTACTTCGTGGCCAAGGGCAAGAAGGGCAACGCCTTCGGCATCATCGAAGGGCACCTGCAACAGGCCCAGACCCTGTTGCCCCTGGTGTACCCGGTCACCACCGAAGTGCTGCCGGCACCGCTGTCCTACGAACAAGTGATCAGCGACTTCTACGACAGCGCCAGCCAGGAGCTGGCGCAGCACCTGGACGCCGGCCGCGACGTGGCGGTGATCTGCGAAGGCGACCCGTTCTTCTACGGCTCCTACATGTACCTGCACGACCGGTTGGCCGAGCGTTACCAGGCCGAAGTGGTGCCGGGGGTGTGCTCGATGCTGGGCGGCGCTTCGGTGCTGGGCGCGCCCCTGGTGTATCGCAACCAGAGCCTGTCGGTGCTTTCCGGGGTGCTGCCCCATGAGGAACTCAAGCGTCGCCTGGCGGACGCCGATGCGGCGGTGGTGATGAAGCTGGGGCGCAACTTCCCCAAGGTGCGCCAGGTCCTGGAAGAACTGGGGCTGGCGCGGCGTGCGCTGTACGTCGAGCGCGCCACCATGGCCAACCAGAAGATCGTGCCGCTGGATGACGTGGAGCCGATGTCCTCGCCGTACTTCTCGCTGATCATCGTTCCCGGCGAAAGGTGGCAAGGCTGATGGCCCGTTCAACTCCGGCCATCGTCATCCTTGGCCAAGGCAGCCTCGACACCGCGCGGCAGATCCAGCGGCTGTATCCCGACTCGTTGATCCACGGTCTGGCGGAACGGGTCGAAGGCGCCGACCGGGTCTACCACGAATTCGGCGCGACCCTGCGCCAGTTCTATCAGCAGGACACGCCCATTATCGCCCTGTGTGCGGCCGGCATCGTGATCCGCACCCTGGCGCCGCTGCTGCTGGAAAAGGGCGCCGAGCCGCCGGTGCTGGCGGTGGCCGAAGACGGCAGCGCCGTGGTGCCGCTGCTGGGTGGCCTGGGCGGGGTCAATCTCATGGCCCGGGAAATCGCCGCCGGCCTTGGCGTGGTGGCGGCCATTACCACCAGTGGTGAATTGCGCTTCGGCACTTGCCTGCTCAACCCGCCCAGCGGTTATGCGCTGGGCGACCTGGAGCTGGGCAAGCGGTTCGTCTCCGACCTGCTGGGTGGCGAAAGCGTGCGCATCGAAGGCGCAGCACCCTGGCTGGCCGCAGCGAAGCTGCCCGAGGACGACCAGGCCCGCCTGACCATCCGGGTCGGTTCAGCCGAGCGCGAGCCCGTGGCCAATGAGCTGCTGATCTACCCCCGCAGCGTGCTGGTTGCCTGCCGTGGGCAGCGGCTGGCCGGCGACGCTGATATCGACCTGGCCACGCACATCCGCCAGGCCCTGCATCAGGCGCGCATCGCCGTGCAGTCAGTGGCGTGCCTGCTGGCCGCCGACCGCGACATGGCCGACCGTGCCCTGCACCAGGCAGCAGCGCAACTGGGCGTACCGTTACGTTTCCTGCCGGCCGCCGACAGTGTCGCCGAACTGGCGCAACAGGCCGTGCCGCAATTGCTGCCGCCGCTGAAGGTGGGCGAGGACATCGCCATTGCTGTGGCCAGCCAGCCCCTGGACCCGGAGCAGATTGGCCGCCCCCGTGGGCGCCTTGCCGTGATCGGCCTCGGCCCTGGCGCCGCCGAGCTGATGGTGCCGGCAGTGAAAGCCGAACTGGCCCGGGCCAACGACATTCTCGGTTATGAAACCTACGTGCGCATGGCCGGTCCGTTTCGCGCCGACCAGGTGATGCACTGCACCGATAACCGCGAAGAGATGCAGCGCGCCCGTCACGCCTTCGAGCTGGCGGCCCAGGGCCGTTCGGTGGTGGTGGTGTCGTCCGGCGACCCGGGAGTGTTCGCCATGGCCGCGGCGGTGCTCGAGGCCCTGCACGAATCCAGCGACCCGGCCTGGCACAGCGTCGATCTGGAGATCCTCCCGGGCGTCTCCGCCTCCCTGGCCACCGCAGCCCAGGCCGGTGCACCCTTGGGCCATGATTTCTGTGTGCTGTCGCTGTCGGACAACCTCAAGCCCTGGGACATCATCGAGAAGCGCCTGGACCTCGCCTCCCAGGCGGATCTGGCCCTGGCCTTCTACAACCCGATTTCCCGCTCGCGGCCCTGGCAACTGGGCCGGGCCCTGGAGATCGTGCGCCAGCACCGTACGCCGCAAACCCCTGTGGTATTGGGGCGCGACATTGGCCGCCCGGGCCAGACCCTGCGGGTCATCACCCTGGGCGAGCTGACCCCGGAGCAGGTGGACATGCGCACCATGGTGTTGGTGGGCTCCTCCACCACCTGCGTCTTCCCCCGGGCCGGGGGCGGCGACTGGGTGTACACCCCGCGCTGGTACGGCAATAAACCCTTGTAGGAGCCGGCTTGCCGGCGAAGGCGCTCGTAAGATCGCCATCGTCGGCAGCGGCTTCTAGCGCGCAGGGTCCTCATCCTCATCCTTGGCGGTCAGCAGCCAGGTGATGAATTCGAAGAAGCCGGCCCATCTGGCGGGGATGCGGCCGGCGACGAAAGCTTCCCAGTCGCCCAGGTCGAAATCCCAGACGCCGCCGCTGTCCTTGTCCAGCAAGTAGCCGCCTTCGCCTTGTAATGAGGTGAAGGCCACAAAGTTCTCTGGCAGCTCCCACACCTCATGGATGAACTCGGTGCCCATGCGAACTTCCTCGCCGGGCCCGGCAATGTCGAGGAGCACTTCGTCGCTGACGCGGCTGCTGAAATCGGCGGGGTGGCAGGCCAGGTAGATCTGTGCGAACTCGCTGTCCGGGGCAATGCCCAGGGCTTCCAGCGCCAGGGTGACCTCGGCGCTTTCAGGAAGCGGGCGGTAGCGGGGCTGGGCTTCGATCAGGGCAATCAGTGGCGCTGGAATCATGCCGGGTACTCGGTGGCGCGTGGCCATTTGTCCAGCGGCAGATGGTTCATGTCGCGGGTGAATTGTTTCCGGGCCTGGCCCAGGGTTTTATGGTTCGGCCCGCTCGGCACATCCAGCGCTTCGCTGCCGTCGTCTTCCCAGTGGCACAGGTCGCAGATCTCGTATTCGCCTCGTGCGCCCAGGGTCAGGTAGCCGCAGCAGGGGCAGGCCTCCAGGCACTCGATGTTCGCGCTGACGGTGTAGTCACCCAGCCCGGCTTCACGCAGGCAGCGCCTCAGGTACAGGTGGGTCACGCCGCGATATTCGGCGCGCAGGGCGATCAGCAGCAGCGCGTCGTAGCGTGGGTCTTGCACCTCTTGCGGGGGCTCCGGTTGGGTCAGGATCTGTTGTTGCAGGCTGGGTGCAAGTGCCGCGAATTCAAGGTTGTCTCTGTCTATTCCCCACCAGTTCAGGAGGTGGGAGAAGCGCGCGGCGGCGTCGAGGCCGGGCAACCTGTGGCGGCTCAGAAGGTCGATGGCTGCGTTGGCGGTGAGTTTTTCCATGGGGGGTCGGCTTTTCGAGGGGGCGGTTCAGGGCCAGGTCAGGGTCAATTGGTCAGGGCGCTGAATGGGTATTCGTACCCTGACCCCGGAGGTCGATTCGCCATGGAGGTACTGGTCCTGGATCTCTACCCGGTTGAAGGGGTTGGTGTCGCGCAGGGCAACCAGCCAGATCAGTGCATCCGAGCCTTTTTCCTGCAAGGCCAGGAAGCCATCGCCGCCGTAGCCTGCCGTCTCCCCACCCCGGGCATAGAACGACTGTGGACCGTCGGTGCACAAGCCCAGGGTGGTGACGAAGTCAGGCTCATCCTGTTGGGGATAGTCCAGGGCCGGCATCCAGACGTTGTTGATCAGCCGGGGATGTTCATAGGGCAGGTCGAACAGGCAGTAGAACCCGCTGCCGAGGACCAGGGTGTTTTCCCGGGGGAAACACCCGCCCAGCCATTGTTCCTGAATGAAAGCGGCATCGGCGCTGTAGGGCATTGGGTGGTTCCTGCTCCTGCTGGAAGGGGGGGCTACAGGTTCGAGACCTGGCGAAAACCGGAGTTGTAGGCGCATTGCCCGGCGTACTCGGGGCGTGCATCACAGGCCTTGAGGCAACCCTGGACGCCCTTGGGAAAGCGCGCCTCCACCGACATAGCGAAACCGTAGGTCGGCGTGGTCACCGCAAAGCTGCTGTTGCAGGCCACTTGCGTGCTGTAGGTGAAGGTCATGGCCTCGCGCCGGTCGTTGTGGGCGAAGGCCACCTCGAAGCTGTCGAGGCTGTTCCAGCCCGACAGCGGCAGCACTACAAAACGGTAGCGGGTGCTGTCCAGGCGTTGGCCGATGACCCGCAGATTCTTGCTCGATGAGT
Organism: Pseudomonas sp. UME65; assembly: GCF_014170225.1. Lineage (NCBI taxonomy): Bacteria > Pseudomonadati > Pseudomonadota > Gammaproteobacteria > Pseudomonadales > Pseudomonadaceae > Pseudomonas > Pseudomonas sp. UME65. Next base: position 640,912 of record NZ_LZZQ01000011.1, read on the forward strand.
CGGCCTTGGGCGAAGGGTAGGGCAGGGCCAGCAGCGCCCGCGGGTCACCCACCACGCCCAGTTCGAAGCCGATACCTTTTTGGTAGAAGGGTATCTCCAGGGCCGGTGCGCCCTCGATCTTCACGTACTGGCTGGATGCATAGGGGCCGCGGGTTTCAGGCTTGTAGTCCGGCGCTTTGGCGAAGCTGACTTCAAGCTCCAGCACCGCGTCTGAGGCCTTGGCGTGCTCGGTGCGTATATCGCTGGGTTGCTCGCTGCCATGGCTGGCGCAACCGGCCAGCACCATGGCCGTAGTCAGTTGCAGCAGCTGTCGGGCGGGCCATGGACGTAGAACGGTCATCACTCAATGCTCCTTCTTCAGCGGGCTGGAGTTCAGGCCCAGCCCCTTGAGCTGCCAGCTTCCCTGCACCTGCTGCCAGCTGAACTGGCGGCCGACCCAGTCCACCTGCAAGGCGTGATGCAGGCGGCTCTGGTCAATGCGCCGGCCTTCGTCCAGGGCCTTTCGCGCGCGGTCGCCGGCTTGGTTGAACAGGGGCCAGAGCTGGCTCAGGTTCAGCTCTTTGCTGATCGGCAACTGGGCATACACGCCCTGCTCCGCCGAACTGAGCAGCAGCCCTTCCTTGCCGAGGAACGCAGCACTGCTGTTGTCCGGCGACACCGACACCAGCATGGCGTAGTGGGAGAACCCCCAGCCGGGCAGCCGCTCGTCGAACCACAGCACTTGCCCGGTGGAGGGCACCAGGGCCCGCGCGCCCTCGGGAAACAGCAGCAGGTCGCTGCGTCCGGGTTGCGGCTGGCCCCAGTCGGGTTCGCTCTTGCTCTTGACCGGGCTGAGGACGCGGGCCAGGGGCGTGTCGTTCTGCACGGCGATCAGCACCGTGCCGACGCCCATCCATTCGATGGTGGTGGCCAGCAGTACCGGTTGCCCGCCCCGGGTCGCCCCGGTGGGTTTTACATCGGTGATCTGCCAGGCGTTCAGCGGCCGATAGAGCTGGCCCTTGTAGGTGATTTCCCGGGGGCTGCTGCCGTCCCGACGGTGGTACACCTTGAAGTCGCCAAAGCGCTCAATGGATTCACTGGTCTTGTTCAGCCAGGCCTCGAGCTTGGTCTGGGGCGATTCGCCAGCCAGTGCCGGGAGGGGCATGAGCAGGAGCCCGGCCAGCAGGCAGGCCAGGCCGCGCCCGATCTGCGCAAGGCACAGGGCGCGCGCGGCGGCGGGGCCCGTGCCAGTGGGTCGTTGAAGAGTCTGCATTCCGTTGCCTGTCGCTTGATGGGAGGGTGGCCGGGGCCCTAAGGGACCAGGTAGCCCCTGACCCCGGTGAAGATGATCTGCGCCGCCAGGGCGCAGACGAACAGTCCCATCAACCGGCTGACGATCTGCAAGCCCTGGTCGCCGAGGATGCGTTCGATGCGGTTGGACAGGTACAGCACCACCCCCACGGTGAGGCTGGCCAGGGCGATGCTGAGGATGGCGGTGAGCTTGTCGTCCCAGTGCGGCTGGCTGACGCCCATTACCAGCAGGGCGCCGATGGTGCCCGGGCCCACGGTCAGGGGAATGGTCAGCGGGACTATGGTCACGTCCTGCTGCACGTTGTCGGTCTGCACCGCCGATTTGCCCTGGGCCATGCCCAGGGCAGAGATGAACAGCACGCTGCCGGCGCCGATGCGGAAAGCGTCCACGGTGATGCCGAACACGCCGAAGATCACCCGGCCGAACAGGTACAGCAGGATGCTGGAGACCAGGGTCGCCAGGGCCACTTTCCAGGCCAGGCGCCGGCGCTCCTTGAGCGAATAGCCGCGGGTCAGGCTGATGAAGCACGAGAGCACGAAGAAGGGGCTGTAGAGCACCAGCATCTTCAGGTAAACGCTGAACAGCACGTGGAGCATGGTGGGAGCTCACGACTAAAGGAGGGCGAGCGAGAGTTTAACAGGCGCCGCAGAGCCTGTCGGCTCAACTGGTGTGCGCGGTGCTGCGCTCGCGCAGGTCGCGCTGGGTCACCCAGTGTTCCACCAGTTCCCGCAGTTGCGAGAGCTCCACGGGCTTGGCCATGTGCCCGTCCATGCCGGCCTGGCGCGCGCGCTCCTTGTGCTCGGCGAGGATGTGCGCGGTGAGCGCCACCACCGGGGTGCGTACCCGCTGGTTGCCGACTTCCCAGGCGCGCAGTTGCTGGGTGGCGGAGAAGCCGTCGAGCACCGGCATTTCGCAGTCCATCAGTACCAGGTCGTAGCGGTTGGCTTTCATTGCCTGCAAGGCTTCCTCGCCGTTGCTGGCGGTATCGGGCTGCAGGTTGAGCTTGCCGAGCATGCCGCGGATGACCTTGGTGGAAATACTGTTGTCCTCGGCCACCAGGATGCGGAAGTCGCTGGGCACGGTGACTGGCGCCGGGGCCTGGGCAGCGTGCGCCGGCTGGTTGTAGGGGGCGGCGGGGGCCTTGTCGCGCTGATTGAGTTCGTCCGCCAGGGTGGTCTTGAGGGTGTAGCCGGCCACTGGCTTGGCGAGGATGCGCTTGATCCCGGCATTGCGTGCAATCACCTTGCTCGGCGCATTGCTGATGCCGGTGAGCATGATCAGCAGGATGTCGTGGTTCAGGCTCGGGTCTTCCTTGATCTTCGCCGCCAGTTGCATGCCGGTCATGCCGGGCATGTTCTGGTCCAGCAATACCACGTCGAAGTAGTCCCGCAGGTGCGCCTTGGTGCGTAGCAGGGCCAGGGCTTCCTTGCCCGATGGCACGGCGCTGACGTTCAGGCCCCAGGCACTGCACTGCTGTACCAGCACCTTGCGGCAGGTGTCGTTGTCGTCCACCACCAGTACCCGCGCGCCCTGCAGGGGGCCGTCGAGGTCGGCGGTCGGGTGTTCCAGGCGCTCGGCATCCAGGGGCAGGGTCAGCCACAGGGTGCTGCCCTGGTTGGTGCCGCTCTTGATGCCGAACTCGCCATGCATCAGCAGGATCAGTTGACGGGCGATCACCAGCCCCAGGTTGCCCCCCAGGCGGGTGGTGGCGAGGAAGTTCTTGCTGTGCAGCTCGGTGTGCAGCAGGGCTTCGCGCTCTTCGGCCTCCATCGGCTGGCCGCTGTCCTGCACGGCGATGCGCAGGCGCGGTTTGCTGCTGCGCTCGTCGAGGGCGACGACGATCAGCACTTCGCCTTCATCGGTCTTCTTCAGGGCATTTTCCAACAGGCTCAGCAGGGCCTGGCGCAGGCGTGTCGGGTCACCGCTGATGACCCGTGGCACCTGGGGCTGGATGAAACTGATCAGCTCGACGTTCTGCTGTTCGGCCTTGGCCCGGAAGATGCTCAGGCAGTCTTCGATCAGGGCGTTGAGGTCGAACTGCACATCGTCCAGTTCGATCTGCCCGGACTCCAGCTTGGAGATGTCGAGGATCTCGTTGATCAGGGTCAGCAGCTCGTTGCCGGCACTGTGGATGGTCTGCACGTAATCGCGCTGCTTGACCGACAGCGGGGTGCCCAGCAGCAGCTCGGTCATGCCCAGCACGCCGTTCATCGGGGTGCGGATCTCGTGGCTGATCTTGGCCAGGAACTCGGCCTTGGCATTGACCTCGGCGGTGCTGGCGGCCAGGTCGCGGCTGACGCTGAAGCGGTTCTCGGTGATGTTGCGCTGGCGCTCGCCCAGGGCAATGCTCATCAGCAGCCCGGCGATGCACACCACGCTCAAGAGGGTGACGATCAGGCCTTGCGGGGCCACCAGGGTCAGCCCCAGCAGGGCCGGCAGGATCACCAGGGTGCCGAGGTTGAAGATCACCATGGCGGCGACGAACAGGCGCGCCGGGCGATAACCCTTGTGCCAGTGATAGCCACCGACGAACAGCATGCTCAGGCCGGCCAGGGCCACCAGGCCGTAGGTGATGATGTTCAGCGGCAGGGTATCGACGAACAGCAGCAACAGGCCGAACAGGCTGATCAGCAGGATGTTGCCCAGCAGCAGGCGGTTCAGCGGATGGGCGCCCAGGGGGGCGAAAAAGCGGTAGGCGAACATCATCCCGCAGGGCGCGGTCAGCAGCAGGGCGATATAGGCCCCCGGCGTCTGCAGGGCTTCCCAGGCCGGGAGCCAGGGCCCGAACAGGTTCAGCAGCATCAGCAGGCTGAGGGTCAGCAGCCCTTCGCAGGCTGCCAGCCACAGGCTGCTGCGCGAACGGGTGTAGGCGAAGCGGGTGAGGTTGTGCAGGATCAGCATCGCCAGGCAGCCGAACAGCAGGCCGTAGATCAGCGTCTGGCTCTGGTCGGCCGCGCCCATCACCGCCGATTGCAGGGTGATGAAGGGGCGCAGTTCGTGTTCGGACACCAGGCGTACATAGACGTCCAGTGGCTTGGCGCTTTGCGGCAGCGGCAGCATGAAGTCGCTGCTGGGCAGGGGCTTTTGCGCCTGCGACGGGCCGGAGCCGGTGTTCACTTGCTCGATCAGCTTGTCGCCTTCGAGCACGTAGAGGTTCAGGTGGGACAGGTCGGGGGCGAAGATCCGCAGGATCTGCTCATGGGTTCCCGGTTGCAGCTTGAAGCGTAGCCACAGGGCGCCATCGGGCTCGGCGGCGGTGAGCTTGTCCAGCTCGATCGGGCTGAACTGGTTGGTGTAGCGCGGGGAGCGGATGTCACTGAGCTGCAGGTCGGCCTGTTCGTCGAGCAAAACCGCCCAGCCACTGCCTTGAGCGGCCAGGGCCGGGTTCAAGCAGAGCAGGGTCAGCAAGGTGACGGTGAAGCCTAGGGCAATCCTGAGCCAGCGCACGGCGAAATCCCTTCGTTGGTTGATGCCTGATTATAACTATGCGCGGCGTAATGACCGCACGGCAAGGGCGTGTGCCCTTGCCGGGGTCAACGACAGCCTTACTCCTGGCCGCGCTCGCGGGCAATGGCGCGGTAGCCGATGTCCTTGCGGTAGAAGCAGCCCTGCCAGTCGATCTCGGCCGCCAGGCGGTAGGCCTGTTGCTGAGCCGCGTCGACACTGTCACCCATGGCGGTAGCGCACAGTACCCGGCCGCCGGAGGTCACGACCTGGCCATCCTTGAGTGCGGTACCGGCGTGGAACACCTTGCCTTCCAGTGCTGCCGCGGCGTCCAGGCCAGTGATGGCCGCGCCCTTGGCGTAGTCACCAGGATAGCCGCCTGCCGCCAGAACGATACCCAGGCTCGGGCGTGGGTCCCACTGCGCTTCGACCTTGTCCAGGGCCTGGGCCAGGGCGGCTTCCACCAGCAGCACCAGGCTCGATTGCAGGCGCAGCATCACCGGTTGGGTTTCCGGGTCGCCGAAGCGGCAGTTGAACTCGATGACTTTCGGGTTGCCGGCCTTGTCGATCATCAGCCCGGCATAGAGGAAGCCGGTGTAGACGTTGCCTTCCTCGGCCATGCCGCGCACGGTGGGCCAGATCACCAGATCCATCACCCGCTGGTGCACTTCTGAAGTGACCACCGGTGCCGGGGAGTAGGCGCCCATGCCACCGGTATTGGGGCCAGTGTCGCCGTCGCCGACGCGCTTGTGGTCCTGGCTGGTGGCCATGGGCAGCACGTTCTTGCCGTCGACCATGACGATAAAGCTGGCTTCCTCGCCGTCGAGGAACTCCTCGATCACCACGCGGGAACCGGCGTCGCCGAAGGCATTGCCGGCCAGCATGTCGCGCACCGCTTCCTCGGCTTCGGCCAGGGTCATGGCGACGATCACGCCTTTGCCGGCGGCCAGGCCGTCGGCCTTGATCACGATCGGGGCGCCTTTTTCACGCAGGTAAGCCAGGGCCGGCTCGATCTCGGTGAAGTTCTGATAGTCGGCAGTAGGGATCTTGTGGCGGGCGAGGAAATCCTTGGTGAAGGCTTTCGAACCTTCCAGCTGCGCAGCACCGGCAGTCGGGCCGAAGCAGTCCAGGCCACGGGAGCGGAACAGGTCGACCACGCCAGCCACCAGCGGCACTTCCGGGCCGACGATGGTCAGGGACACATTCTTCTGAGCAAAGTCTGCAAGCTGCTCCAGGGCCAGGACGTCGATGGCGACGTTCTCGCACTTGGCCTCGATGGCGGTGCCGGCGTTGCCGGGGGCGACGAACACTTTCTGAACCCGTGGGTCCTGAGCGACTTTCCAGGCCAGAGCGTGTTCACGACCGCCGCTACCAATGATCAGTACATTCATTTCAAAAACCTCGGATGACGCTAATTCTGTTTTGGAACCTGAAGAGCTGGACGCCTCAGGAGGTTGCAATGACAGTGGTAGATGCAAGGCGGAGCCCACCTCGATGAGCGCAGTTGCCTGTTGGCAATGAGCATCATCGAGGTGGGCTCCAACGCAGCAGATGCCGGTGTCAGTGCGACCGTTGTCGTATCAGTGACGGAAGTGGCGCATGCCGGTGAACACCATGGCAATACCCGCTTCGTCGGCAGCGGCAATCACTTCGTTGTCACGCATCGAGCCGCCGGGCTGGATCACTGCGGTGATGCCGACCTTGGCGGCGTTGTCCAGGCCGTCGCGGAACGGGAAGAACGCATCGGAGGCCATGACCGAACCGGCGACTTGCAAGCCGGCGTGCTCGGCCTTGATGGCGGCGATTCGCGCGGAGTTCACGCGGCTCATCTGGCCGGCGCCGACACCGATGGTCTGGCGGTTCTTGGCGTAGACGATGGCGTTGGACTTGACGTACTTGGCGACTTTCCAGGCGAAGATCAGGTCGTTGATCTCTTGCTCGGTCGGGGCGCGCTTGGTCACGACTTTCAGGTCATCGGCACTGATCATGCCGATGTCGCGGCTCTGCACCAGCAGGCCGCCGTTGACGCGCTTGTAATCCCAGGCCGCAGCGCGCTCAGCCGACCACTGGCCGCAGGCCAGCAGGCGCACGTTGGCCTTGGCAGCGACAATGGCGCGGGCTTCTTCGCTGACGCTCGGGGCAATGATCACTTCGACGAACTGACGCTCGACGATGGCCTTGGCGGTGGCTGCATCCAGCTCGCGGTTGAAGGCGATGATGCCGCCGAAGGCCGATTCGGTGTCGGTGGCGTAGGCCAGTTCGTACGCCTGGCGGATACCGCCTTCAGCGTCCGGGCTGACCGCCACGCCGCACGGGTTGGCGTGCTTGACGATGACGCAGGCCGGCTTGACGAAGCTCTTCACGCATTCCAGCGCGGCGTCGGTGTCGGCCACGTTGTTGTAGGACAGCTCTTTGCCTTGCAGTTGGGTCGCGGTGGCGATGCCGACTTCAGCAGGCTTGGCCTCAACGTAGAACGCCGCGCTCTGGTGCGGGTTCTCGCCGTAGCGCATTTCCTGGGCCTTGATGAACTGGCTGTTGAAGGTGCGCGGGAATTCGCTGCGGCCGGATGTCGAGAGGGTTTCGGCGGCCTGGTTCACGGTGCCCATGTAGTTGGCGATCATGCCGTCGTACGCAGCGGTGTGTTCGAAGGCCTTGAGCATCAGGTCGAAGCGCTGGGCGTAAGTCAGGCCACCGGCCTTGAGGCTTTCCAGGACGCCGGCGTAGTCGCTGGCATTGACCACGATGGCCACGTCCTTATGGTTCTTGGCCGCCGAGCGGACCATGGTCGGGCCGCCGATGTCGATGTTCTCGATGGCGGTCGGCAGGTCGCAGCCTGGCTTGTTGATGGTGGCTTCGAACGGGTAGAGGTTCACCGCGACCAGGTCGATCGGCTTGATCCCGTGCTCGTTCATGATGGCGTCGTCAATGCCGCGACGGCCGAGGATACCGCCGTGGATTTTCGGGTGCAGGGTCTTCACCCGGCCATCCATCATTTCCGCGAAACCGGTGTAATCCGCGACTTCCACTGCGGACACGCCGTTGTCCTGCAGCAGTTTGAAGGTCCCGCCGGTGGAGAGGATCTCCACACCAAGGGCTTCCAGCTCCTTGGCGAATTCGAGGATCCCGGTCTTGTCGGAAACACTGATCAAGGCGCGGCGGATCGGCAGGCGGGTAGTCTGGTCGGTCATCTCAATTTCCATCAAAAGCAAAGGAGTCAGCAAAAAAGGCGACCGTTTTTTACGCGGGCGCCTTTCTGGTTTGATTGAATGCTTACAGCAAATCGTACTGCTTGAGTTTCTTGCGCAGGGTACCGCGGTTCAGACCCAGGAGTTCGCTGGCCTTGGTCTGGTTGCCCTTGACGTAGTTCATCACGCTTTCGAGCAACGGAGCCTCGACTTCGGAGAGCACCAGGTTGTACACGTCCGTGACGGCAGCGCCCTCAAGGTGGGCGAAATAATTGTGCAGCGCCTTCTCGACACTCCCGCGAAGGGTCTGGCCTTCTTCGCTGGGTGTATTGAGGTGCTGTTTCAAATTCACGTTGTCGCTCACGGGTGTTGTTCCACTCACTAAAGTCTCGGTCATCATCGTCATGCGGCCACCCCCTCTCCGTCCCCTGTTTCCAGGCTCTTGTAACGTCCGGCAAAGAACTCACGAACGTTGGCGCATTGTGCTTCCGTATCTTCCAAACGATTGAAGTGGGCGCGAAACTCCCTGGCGCCCGGCAGGGTTGCGAGATACCAGCCCACATGCTTGCGCGCAATGCGTACGCCCATGACATCTCCATAGAAGGCATGCAGCGCGGCCAGGTGCTCTAGCAGAATACGTTCCACCTCGAACAGCTCCGGTGCCGGGAGGGTTTCACCGGTACTGAGGAAGTGTTCGATCTCACGAAAAATCCATGGCCGCCCCTGGGCGGCCCGGCCGATCAACAGCCCGTCGGCGCCGGTGGCGTGCAACACCCGCCGGGCCTTTTCCGGCGAGTCGATATCGCCATTGGCAAAGACCGGGATCGACACCGCCTGCTTGATCGCGGCAATGGTGTCGTACTCGGCTTCACCGGTGTACAGGTCGGCCCGGGTCCGACCATGGACCGCCAGTGCCGTGATGCCGGCCTGCTCGGCGATCTTCGCCACCGTCATGCCGTTCTTGTTCTCCCGGTCCCAGCCGGTGCGGATCTTCAGGGTGACCGGTACATCCACAGCGGCCACTACTGCCTGGAGAATCTCGTTGACCAGGGCTTCGTCCTTCAGCAACGCGGAGCCGGCGGCCTTGTTGCAGACCTTCTTGGCCGGGCAACCCATGTTGATATCAATAATCTGTGCGCCCAACTCGACGTTGGCGCGGGCGGCGTCTGCCAGCATCTGTGCATCACCCCCGGCAATCTGCACCGAGCGGGGCTCGGGATCGCCTTCGTGGATCATGCGCAACCGCGATTTGCGGCTGTTCCACAAGCTCATGTCGCTGGTGACCATTTCCGAGACTACAAGGCCCGCGCCCAATTGCTTGCAAAGCTGACGAAAGGGCTGGTCTGTAACCCCCGCCATCGGGGCGAGAATCAAACCGTTGTGCACTGTATATGGGCCGATGCGTACCGCCGACATAGGACTTCCCTGTTGTGGGGCCGGATCATGAGAGTTCGAAAAAGGGTTGGCATGATACCCGCTCTCGATGACCGGATAAAGGCTGAATTGGATAAAATCTGAACAGTTCTTCTGTAACGTCCTGGGAGCAATCCAGGCGAAACAGTCATAAAACTGTCGTTAATCCAGAGTCGTCCGTGAACTTGTGCAGCCGATTCACTCAGGCGAGTGGAAACTCAGACTGTAGTTCACCGCTTTCGGGCCGGGGTCAAGAATATCCAGGGCGATGTGAATCGGGGTCTGCGGCGGCATTTCCGCCGCATCCTGCAAGTCACCGCCCAGGTATTCCCCGGGCTTGAAGCTGCGGCTGGCGATCAGGTGGCCGTTGAGGTCGGCGAAGCGCAGCTCAAGCAGCGGGAAGGGTTGGGAGAAGGGCGCGCGGTTATAGATGATGGCGTCCACCACCAGGGCGCCGCTGAATTCCGGATGGCTGCGTACCACCAGGTTGCTGCTCTTGATCCGGGCGATGTCGACCCGGGAAGGTACCGTGCAGCCGAATTCCGGGCACAGTTGCTGGAACCAGGGGCGGTACTGGTCCTGGCGGGCCAGCTCATCAAAGTGATAGGCGACGTATTGTCCCACCAGGCCGCCGGCGGCCAGCAGGATCAGCAGCAGCCAGAGCAGGCGCTTGCCCCAGGGCGAGCGGCGCTTCTGCCAGTCGAGGTGGAGCGGGTCGTCCACCAGGTCCAGCAGCACCTCTTCCTTGACCCCGGGCTCGTTGCGCTCGCGGCGCTTCTTGCCGGAGACGGCGGGCTCGTCGTCCTGGTCGTCCGGGTTGGCAGGCGAGTGAGGTTCCAGGTCATCGTCCAGGCGCAACCTGGGCGCCTGGGGTTCGTCGTCCAGGTCCGCGAGGTTGAACGACAGCGACGGTTCGGTGCGGCTGGGCTTGGGTGGTTCGGCGCTGGGTTCGGCGTCGTCCGGTTGCACCTTGGGGGGCGAAGGCTCGCTGTCGTCCCGTTCGGCGGCGCTGCCGAACAGTCCGTCCGGCCAGTGCGCCTCGTCGGCGTCCTGGGTGTCGCGCCGGGCGCTGAGGCTGCCTTCCTTGTGCTCGCGTTCCTGGCCAAAGGCCTTGGCTGGCTGGATTTCACGCTGTTCGAGCTTGGCCAGTTCCTCATCGAGGTCCAGGTGATCCAGGTCCATCTCGGCGGCCGACCATTGCTTCTGGCTGATGGCGCGCTGAGGAGCGGCAGGGGCCGCGGGGGGTGGCAGATCCGGCTCGGGTGCCGCCGGTGCCGGCGCCACGGTCGCTGCGGGAGCAGCCGGTGGCGCTACGGGTTTGGCAGCGGCTTTCGAGGTGGCAGCTTCCTTGGCCGCGCGCTGCTCGAGCAACTGCCGTGCGGCGTTGAACACCTGCAGGCAGGAGCCACAGCGAACCACTCCACGGGCCACGCTCAACTGGGCGTGGCTGACACGGAAGCGGGTTTGGCAATGCGGGCACTGGGTGACGAAACTGTCGGTCATGCGGCCATCCGGATTATGCAGGCGGCCATTCTAGCGCCGACGGCCGGTGATGCGCACCCAGCCATCAAGGGTGGCGATCGGGTCCAGATCGAAGTCCTGGGCATAAGCCGCGGCGACTTCCTCGCCCTGTTCGGCAAGGATGCCGGAAAGCGCCAGGCGCCCGCCGGACTTGACCAGCCCCGAAAGCTGCGGCGCCAGGGCCACCAGTGGCCCGGCCAGGATGTTGGCCACCAGCACATCGGCTTGCTCCTGGGGCAACTGCTCGGGCAGGTAGAGCGGGAACAGCTCGTCGGCAATGCCGTTGCGCCCGGCGTTGTCACGGGAGGCTTCCAGGGCTTGCACGTCGATGTCGGTGCCCACCGCCTGTTTGGCGCCCAGCAACAGGGCGGCAATGGCCAGGATCCCCGAGCCGCAGCCGAAGTCCAGCACGTTGCAGTCCTTCAGGTCCTGGCCGTCCAGCCATTCCAGGCACAGGGCGGTGGTCGGGTGGGTGCCGGTGCCGAAGGCCAGGCCCGGGTCCAGCAGCAGGTTCACGGCCTCGGGCTCCGGCGCGGCGTGCCAGCTGGGAACGATCCACAGGCGCTGGCCGAAACGCATGGGCTGGAAGTTGTCCATCCAGCTGCGTTCCCAATCCTGGTCTTCGATGACTTCGCTGTGATGCTCGGGCAGCGGGCCGCCGGTCAGCAGTTCCATGTGGGCGAGTACGCTGGCGGCTTCGGTGCCGCCCTCGAACAGGGCCAGCAGATGGGTGTGGGACCAGAGCGGGGTGGTGTTCAGTTCAGGTTCGAAGATCGGCTGATCCTCGGCGTCCATGAAGGTGACCGAGACGGCACCGACTTCAAGAAAAGCGTCTTCGTAGGTTTCGGCTTGTTCTGGGCTGATGGCGAGACGGACTTGCAGCCAAGGCATGGCGGGCACCTTTGAAAATATGTGATGTGCAGCCTAGTGGGCCGCGAGAAGCGCGCAAGTTTACGCGAGACGCCCCTTGGGAGCGAGGGGGATACCCTGTGCTTGGTCGCAAGGACGGTTGATCAGGGAATGGCCGCTGCGCGGTTCGCGAGCGGGCTCGCTCCTGCAGGGCGGCGGATACGACAAGGCCGCTCGAAAGCGGCCTTGTCGGTGTGGCGGGTGCCGATCAGTGTTGCTCGGCCAGCTTGTGCTCGAGGTAGTGAATGTTCACGCCCCCTTTGCAGAAGCCTTCGTCACGGGTCAGGTCGCGGTGCAGCGGGATGTTGGTCTTGATCCCGTCGACGACGATTTCGTCCAGCGCATTGCGCATGCGCGCCATGGCTTCGTCACGGGTGGCCCCGTAGGTGATCAGCTTGCCGATCAACGAATCGTAGTTCGGTGGAACCGCGTAACCGCTGTACAGGTGCGAGTCGACGCGCACGCCGTTGCCGCCCGGGGCATGGAAATGCTTGACCGTGCCTGGGCTTGGCATGAAGGTTTTCGGGTCTTCGGCGTTGATCCGGCATTCCAGCGCGTGGCCGCGGATCACGACGTCGTCCTGGGTGAACGACAGCTTGTTGCCGGCGGCAATGCTGAGCATTTCCTTGACGATGTCGATACCGGTCACCATTTCCGATACCGGGTGCTCTACCTGCACGCGAGTGTTCATCTCGATGAAGTAGAAGCGGCCGTTCTCGTAGAGGAACTCGAACGTGCCGGCGCCACGGTAGCCGATGTCGATGCACGCCTTGACGCAGCGGGCGAAGACTTCCTGGCGGGCGGTCTCGTCGATGCCCGGTGCCGGCGCTTCTTCGAGGACCTTCTGGTGACGACGCTGCAGCGAGCAGTCGCGGTCACCCAGATGGATGGCGTTGCCCTGGCCGTCGGACAGCACCTGAACTTCCACGTGACGTGGGTTGGTCAGGAACTTTTCCAGGTAGACCATCGGGTTGCCGAACGCCGCGCCGGCTTCGGAGCGGGTCAGCTTCGCCGAGGCGATCAGGTCTTCTTCCTTGTGCACCACGCGCATGCCGCGACCACCACCGCCACCGGCGGCCTTGATGATCACCGGGTAGCCGACTTCACGGCCGATGCGCAGGGCGGTTTCCTCGTCTTCCGGCAGCGGGCCGTCGGAACCTGGAACCGTCGGTACGCCGGCAGCGATCATGGCGTGCTTGGCGGAAACCTTGTCGCCCATCAGGCGGATGGTCTCGGCTTTCGGGCCGATGAAGGCGAAGCCAGAGTTTTCCACCTGTTCGGCGAAGTCGGCGTTTTCCGCGAGGAAGCCGTAGCCAGGGTGGATCGCCGTGGCGCCAGTGACTTCAGCGGCCGCGATGATGGCCGGGATGTGCAGGTAGGACTGCGCGGCTTGCGCAGGGCCGATGCATACCGATTCGTCTGCCAGGCCCAGGTGCATCAGCTCCTTGTCGGCCTTGGAGTAGACGGCTACGGTCTTGATCCCCATTTCCTTGCAGGCACGCAGGATCCGCAGGGCGATTTCGCCGCGGTTGGCGATCAGGACTTTTTCCAACTTCGCAGGCTTCAACATCAAAGACTCTCCGCGGTTCAAACGATGGTGAACAGCGGTTGGTCGTACTCAACCGGCTGGCCGTCTTCGACAAGAATGGACTCGATCACACCGCTGGTTTCAGCTTCGATGTGGTTCATCATCTTCATTGCTTCGACGATGCACAGGGTGTCGCCCTTCTTCACGCTCTGGCCGACTTCAACGAAGGCTGGCGAGGTAGGCGAAGACTTGCGGTAGAAAGTACCGACCATTGGCGAACGGGCCACGGTGCCGTTCAGCGCGGGCGCGGCCGGTGCTGCAGGAGCGGCGGCGGCAGCAGGAGCGGCAGCGGCAGGCGCAGCCACTGGAGCGGCAACCGGAGCCGGTGCGTAGTACTGCTGGGCTGGAGTCTTGCTGTGGCGGCTGATGCGTACGGACTCTTCGCCTTCCTTGATCTCCAGCTCGTCGATGCCGGACTCTTCCAGCAGTTCGATCAGTTTCTTAACTTTACGGATATCCATGAATCATCAACTCCCAAGGGTCGGTCAGGGGCGTTTATCGCTTGTCGTTCAAGCGTTTGCCTGACGTTCAAGCTGTTCTAGGGCGGCCTCCAGGGCCAGTCGGTAACCGCTGGCGCCAAGGCCGCAGATCACTCCCACCGCAACATCGGAGAAGTAGGAGTGATGACGGAAAGGTTCGCGTTTGTGCACGTTGGACAAATGCACTTCGATGAATGGGATGCTCACCGCCAGCAGCGCGTCACGTAATGCGACGCTTGTATGCGTAAAAGCTGCTGGATTGATCAAAATGAAATCCACGCCTTCATCGCGGGCGGCATGGATGCGCTCGATCAATTCGTACTCGGCATTGCTCTGCAGGTACTGCAGATGGTGCCCGGCATCACGGGCCCGTTGCTCCAGGTCCTGGTTGATCTGGGCCAGGGTGGTTGCACCGTAGACCCCCGGTTCACGGGTGCCGAGCAGGTTCAGGTTGGGTCCGTGAAGAACCAGTAGGGTGGCCATCGGTTGTTCCTTGTTATCGGGGGCTGTTGTCAGAACCCGGCGACTATGCCGGAAAGACTTTATGACTGTCCAGTTCTCTGCAATAGCCAGCACGATGACCGATGTTTGCGCAAAATATGTGACCGACAGGTTAAATCCGGTCATTTGCCCTCAAGAAGGGGGGCGTGCTTCTTGTCGCCCGTTTCGTCGCTGATGGCGGTGGGTTGTGGTTTGCGCGCCCGTTTCAGAGCCTAGACGCGGAACGCTTGGACGGCCGTATGCAATTGCCCGCCCAGGTCCAGCAGGTTCTCGCCCTGGGCCCGGCCTTCGCCGATGCGCAGCAGGTTGTCGCCGCCCAACTGGTGGATGCGTTCGCTGTGATCGCGGATTTCGCTCACCGCGCCGCTCTGCTGGGCAGTGACATCGGCGATCCGCACGGCGGTATCGGCGATGGTCTGGATCGCCCCGACGATTTCGTCCAGGGCGCCATCGGCGGCCTGGGCCTGGCCGGCGGTGGCCTCGGCGTGTTCGACCTGGGCGCGCATGCCTTGTACCGATTGCTGGGCGGCGGCCTGGAGGCCGGCGATCAGGGTCTGGATCTCCGCGGTGGCCCCGGCGGTGCGCTGGGCCAGGGAGCGCACTTCTTCGGCGACCACGGCAAAACCGCGGCCCATTTCCCCGGCGCGGGCGGCTTCTATGGCGGCGTTGAGGGCCAGCAGGTTGGTCTGGTCGGCGATGGAGCGGATCACCGTCAGCACGCCGCCGATGGTGGCGGATTCCTGCGCCAGGTGTTCGATCATCTGCGCGTTGCCCTGGACTTCCCCGACAAGGGCGTGCAGCCCGGTGAGGCTCAGGCCTATGACTTTCTGCCCCTGCTGCACGGCGAGGCCAGCACTGCGGCTGGCGTCGGCGGCCTGGCTGGCGTCCCCGGCGACCTGCTGGATGGTGGCTTCCAGTTCGCCCAGGGCATCGCGGATCTGTGCGGTGTCGCCGGCCTGGCGCTCGGCGCCGCTGTGCAGGCCGCTGCTCAGGTCGGCCAGGGCGCGGCTGCTGCCGGCCACTTGTTCGGCGTTCTGGCGGATGGTGCCCACCAGGTCCACCAGGTAGGCCCGCAGGCGGTTCAGGGATTCCTCGATGTCATGCAGTTCGCGGTTGGTCTTGCCCAGCTGGATCGGTCGGCTGAAGTCGCCTTCGGCCCAGGTCGACAGCGCCGGGGCGAGGTTGGTCAGAACCCGGGCCAGCTTGCGCTGCAAGGTGTCGATCACCAGGGCGATCAACAGGATCAGGCCGATCATCAGCCCCTGCATCAGCCGCACTTCGCCCTGGATCTGCCCGTGCTGGGCCCGTACCGCCGGTTCCAGCTCGGCGATGGCCTGGCGCACGGCATTGATCTTCAGCAGGGTTGCGGCGCTCAGGTCGGCGCGCTTCTGGATCTGCTCGCGGGTGCGTTGCAGTTCTGCCGGATAGCGGCTGAGCAGGCTGTTGAGTTCACGCTTGAAGCCTATGCCGGCATCTTCGGCGGCGGCTTTCTCGGTGTTTTCCAGGCCCATCATGGCGGCGAAATCATCGGTGCCCGATTCGCTGCTGGCGGCCACGCCCAATAAAGGCAGGGCTTCGAGCCGATCGGCCTGGGCGCGGATGCTGTTCACTTCCCGTTCCACATCGGCGGCCAGCTCGCTGCGGCCACTGCTCACCAGCTTGTCCCGGGCCAGGGAGAGCTTGCCCAGGTGCTGGGAGGCGGTGAGCAACAAAGGCAGGTAGTTCGCCGCTTCCGCGCTCTTGGCCCCGCTGGCGTACTGGCTGAGCTGCTCCAGGTTGGCGCCCAGCTCGCGTTCGGCCTGCAACAGCAGGGCCTGGGGATCGCCTGCCAGCTTGCCGGCGGCCAGCAGGTCGGTCTTGCTGAAGTCGTCGAGGCTGGCCAGGCTCGGGCGCAGGCTTTGCGCCAGCGGTGGCGGCAGTTCGCCCAACTCGCCCTGCAGGGTTTCCAGGGCCTGGGCCGCACTGCTCAGGCGCAGGGCATCGCCGCTGGCCAGGTAGTCTTCGATATTGCGCGCCACCTGGTTCTGAAACTGCTGGGACAGCCCCAGGTAGCGCTCCATCAATAGATAGGGGCGTTCCAGGGCCCGTTGCGACCACCACAGCGTCGCCCCCAGGGCGAGGCAAACGGCAACGAGCAGCAGGGTATTGAGATTGGTCAGCAGCTTCAGGCGCATCGGGGCTCTACCAACGGCTTAAATGGTAAGCGCCTGAATTTATTGCGTTTGTATTACAAGGTTATGACCGAATCGGTGGATTCGGATGAAAAGATGGCACTTTGACTTGATCGCGCGGCCTGGACCCGATTGCGCCCACCATGCTTGGCCCGGTACAGGGCTTCGTCGGCCTGGCTGGCCATCATCAGGCTGTCGGAATCCTCCTGCATTTCCACCACCCCGGCGCTGAAGGTGCACCACAGGTCCTGGGGCTGGGCCGGGTAGTGGATCTCGGCAAAGCGCTGGCGGATTTCGTCCAGAACCTTGCATGCGGCGTCTTGGTCGGTGTCGGGCATGACAATGGCAAATTCTTCGCCGCCGTAGCGGCCGATGAAGTCGGTCTTGCGCAGGCGCTGTTTGAGAAACAGCGCCAGGCTCTTGATCACCCGGTCGCCCATGGGGTGGCCGTGGCTGTCGTTGACCCGCTTGAAGTGGTCGATATCCAGCATGGCGAAGCTCAGCGGCTTGCCCTCGCGACGGGCGCGGAAACTGCAGTCTTCCAGCAGTTGCAGGATATGGGTGTGGTTGTACAGGCCGGTGAGGCTGTCGCGGACCATCCGCGCCTTGAGGTTGCGCGCCCGGGCCGCGCGGTTGCGCACGGTGGTGATCAGGTGCCGGGGCTTGATCGGCTTGGTGAGGAAGTCGTCGCCGCCTTCGCTCATGGCGTCCAGCTGCTTGTCCAGGTCGTCCTCGGCGGACAGGTAGATGATCGGCACGCTGACGTAGCGGTCGTTGTGGCGGATTACCTTGGCCAGCTCGGTGCCGGTGCAGGCCGGCATGTACATGTCGAGAATGATCAGGTCCGGCTGGAAGTCCGCCAGCTCGGCCATGGCCTGGATCGGTTCGATCAGGGTGCGGGTGACGATCCCGGCACTGTTGAGCAGGCGCTCGGTGTGCAGGGCCTGGGCCCGGGAGTCGTCGATGATCAGCACTTTATAAGGTTCGTACTGGGCGACGCAGGTCAGTACTTCGATTTTTTCCAGCAGGCTGGAGGCTTCCAGGGTGCCGGTGAGGAATTCCTGGCCGCCGGCGCGCACTGCGGCCAGGCGCGTCGGGGTGTCGGTTTCATGCAGGCTGAAGAACAGCAGCGGGAGTTTCTGCTCCAGGCCGACCTGGGCCTCGGCGGCCAGGGTCAGGCCCATGCCGGCACCGCAGAAATCCACATCGATGACGATGGCCGCCGGCAGGCGTTCGACCATGGACGAACGAAAGGCCGGAATGCTGTCCAGGGACTGGGCGCTGAGGCCGAAGAATTCCAACTGCTTGGCCAGGCGCTCGGCCCGGTCGTGGTCCTGCAGCATCACGTAGATCGGCTTGCGCAGGGGCGGCAGGAAGGTCTGTTCCAGTTGGTCGCCGTGGCGCAGCCCGGTGCGCGACAGGCGCTGCATCAGGCGGTTGAGGTCGGTGATCAGGTTGCTGCTGAGGCGGCCACGGTTGGCGTCCACCGCTTCCAGGGACTGGCTGATGCTGCGGGCCAGCTGGGTATGTTCGGGTTGTTCGAAACGTTCGGCGAAGCGCAGCAGGCGCAGGTTGGCCTCGCACAGCTCCGACATGTCGGTGGTCGACCATTCGCTGCGTTGCAGACGCTGCCATATCTCAAGAATCTGACGTGCCTGATGAATTACCCGCTGGGCAAAGTGGTGCTTGAGGCGCTCACGGCTGGGGTCTTCTGGCTCGGTCATATCCTGACTACTAGTTAGGGTGCATGCTGAGATCGACTGGTGGCTCTATGCTAGCACCACTTTTGTGTCCCATGAGTGTCGTACGTCAATAATGTGCAAAGCGACGTTATTCAGTTCCTGACCGACTGGTCGCGTAGGCTCCGGACTGTGCTTCATTTATAGTGGCCAGCTGATTCGCAATCATTGCGCGGCGCGCATTTGCCGGAAGATTTATCCCGTCAAGGCAAGGCACGATGGAGTAGGGTTGTGGTCGAACCGATGAACTCAAGTGATTGAAAGGACATAGCCATGCTGGATTGGAAGAATCGCGCAGGCAGCGCGCCAGATCGTGCTGCCGAACCCAAGTCGGCGACACGCAGCTATTTCGGTGGCCTGCTGTTCAGTCGTGCCCTGGCCACCTTGCTGGGCCTGTATCTGCTGGTCACCGGTGCCCTGGGCTGGTACTGGAGCCAGGAGCCGGCGCTGTTCCCGGTCCAGCAGAACGCCCAGATCGCCGCCGAGAAGGAAGGCCGACAGATGGTGGTGGGCTACACCACCGTGGAAACCCTGAAGACCGTGGTCGGCACCCTGCTGGACAAGCCGGGTGGCTACATTTCCAACGACCGTTTTCCACCGGGGCTGTGGATGGACAACATGCCGAGCTGGGAATACGGCGTGCTGGTCCAGGTCCGCGACCTGACCCGTGCCCTGCGCAAGGACTTCGCCCGTTCCCAGTCGCAGTCCGCCGAAGACGCCGACCTGGCCAAGGCCGAGCCGCGCTTCAACTTCGACAACAAGAGCTGGATCCTGCCGTCCAGCGAATCGGAGTACCAGGAAGGCATCAACTCCCTGAGCCGCTACCAGGCGCGTCTGTCCGATCCGAACCAGAAGACCGCGCAGTTCTATGCCCGCGCCGACAACCTCAACAACTGGCTGGGTGACGTTGGCACGCGCCTGGGCTCGCTGTCCCAGCGCCTGTCGGCCAGCGTCGGCCGGGTCAAGCTCAATACTGCTCTGAAGACCGAAGTGCCGGCCCCGGGCCAGGGCCCGCAGGTTGATGAAGAAGTGGTGGAAACCCCGTGGATGCAGATCGACAACGTGTTCTACGAAGCCCGTGGCCAGGCCTGGGCGCTGTCGCACCTGCTGCGGGCCATCGAGGTGGACTTCGCCGATGTGCTGGCGAAGAAGAACGCCACCGTCAGCGTGCGCCAGATCATTCGCGAACTGGAAGCGTCCCAGGAGCCGGTCTGGAGCCCGATGATTCTCAATGGCAGCGGCTTCGGCGTGCTGGCCAACCACTCGCTGGTGATGGCCAACTATATTTCCCGGGCCAACGCGGCGGTCATCGACTTGCGTCAATTGCTCAATCAAGGCTGATCCATGGTCGCAACCGACAAAGAGGCGGCCCACCGCGCCGCCTCCGATGCAGAACAGATTGCCTGGGTCGATGGCGAAGACCAGTTGCTGGGCGCCATGGTCCGTTCCGAGTTGCGCGAGCGCGGCCTGATCGGGCGTGGCACCTACATCATGCTGTTCAACTCCGCCGGTGAGCTGTGCGTGCACCGGCGAACCCTGAGCAAGGCCATCTACCCGGGCTACTGGGACGTCGCCGCCGGCGGCATGGTCCTGGCCAGCGAGAGCTACGCCGAGTCGGCCGCCCGGGAACTGGAGGAGGAACTGGGGGTGAGCGGGGTGGAGCTGGTCGCCCACGATCATTTCTTCTTCGAGGACACCGGCAACCGCCTCTGGTGCTCGGCGTTCTGTGCGGTGTGGGACGGCCCGCTGCGCCTGCAGCCGGAAGAAGTCCTCGAAGCGCACTTCATGCCACTGGATCAGGTGCTGCGGGAAATTCACGAAAAGCCCTATTGCCCGGACTCCCTGGCTGCCCTGCAGCGCTATCTGGCACGGCGTCGCTAAAGTTGCATAAATTGGCGCTGATTGGCTCTTAGCAACCGGGCTTTTTGCCGTTACACTGCGCGACTTTTCAAGCTGAACCAGGCTGCCCTGGTTCAGTAGCGCTGCCCCTGCCTGAGTGGGGCTTCGCGGTCGATGGCACCGCCATGTGCTTCGACCAGTCTTTGTCCTCCCAAGAGGATTGCCGGTGGCCAAAAAAGCCGCATCCTTCGCCGCCCTTGGTGGCCTGGTATTTTCCACCGACGCAGGTCGACATTGCCCGGACTGTAGCCAGCCGGTAGCCGCCTGTATCTGCAAACAAACCGTGATCCCGGCCGGCGACGGCATTGCCCGCGTGCGCCGCGAAAGCAAGGGCCGTGGCGGCAAGACGGTGACTACCATCACCGGCGTGCCCCTGGCCGAAGATGCCCTCAAGGAGCTGGCCACGACGCTGAAGAAACGCTGTGGCACCGGCGGCGCCCTGAAAGACGGCGTCATCGAAATCCAGGGCGACCATGTCGAGCTACTCTTGGCAGAACTGGTCAAGCACGGTTTCAAGGCGAAGAAGTCCGGCGGCTAGCAGCCTCTGTGAAAACCACCTGTGACTGGACCCTGTCTTGATTCGCTCAGGACACCGGCGTCGTCTCCATGGTTTTCACAGAGCCTGTTCATGAACGGTTTCTAAACTCGGCACGGCGGGCGCGGTCTATTGCGCTTGCAGGCTAATCGTCATTTTCATTCTTTAGACTGCGCCAGCCCTGGAGTGGGGCGGCGCTCTATGACTTCTTTATAGGGGACTTCGATGTCCGTACGACGCACACGTAAAGACGATGGCAGCCAATGGACAGTTGCGGACAGCCGCAGTGTCTACGGGATTCGCCATTGGGGGGCCGGGTATTTCGCGATCAATGACGCCGGTCGCGTCGAAGTTCGTCCGAACGGCCCGAGCAGCTTGCCCATCGATCTGTTCGAGCAGGTCGAGGAGCTGCGCAAGAGCGGCTTGTCCCTGCCGTTGCTGGTGCGCTTCCCGGACATCCTCCAGGACCGCGTGCGCCAGCTGACCGGTGCCTTCGATGCCAACATCGGGCGCCTGGAATACCAGAGCAAGTACACCGCCCTGTACCCGATCAAGGTCAACCAGCAAGAAGCGGTGATCGAGAACATCATCGCCACCCAGAATGTTTCCATCGGCCTGGAAGCCGGCTCCAAGCCGGAGCTGCTGGCGGTACTGGCCCTGGCGCCCAAGGGCGGCACCATTGTCTGCAACGGCTACAAGGACCGCGAATTCATCCGCCTGGCGCTGATGGGCCAGAAGCTGGGCCACAACGTGTTCATCGTCATCGAGAAAGAGTCCGAAGTGGGCCTGGTGATCGAGGAAGCGGCGTCCCTCAAGGTCAAGCCACAGGTGGGCCTGCGGGTGCGCCTGTCGTCCCTGGCTTCGAGCAAGTGGGCCGACACCGGTGGTGAAAAGTCCAAGTTCGGCCTGTCGGCGGCGCAACTGCTGTCGGTGGTGGAGCGTTTCCGCGCCGCCGGCCTGGACCAGGGCATCCGCCTGCTGCACTTCCACATGGGCTCGCAGATCGCCAACCTGGCGGACTACCAGCACGGCTTCAAGGAAGCGATCCGCTACTACGGCGAGCTGCGCAACCTCGGCCTGCCGGTGGACCACATCGACGTCGGCGGCGGCCTGGGTGTGGACTACGACGGCACCCACTCGCGCAACGCCAGTTCGATCAACTACGACATGGACGACTACGCCGGCGTGGTGGTGGGCATGCTCAAGGAATTCTGCGACGCGCAGAGCCTGCCGCACCCGCACATCTTCTCCGAGAGCGGCCGCTCCCTGACCGCCCACCACGCCATGCTGGTGGTGCAGGTCACCGACGTCGAGAAGCACAACGACGACGTGCCGCAGATCGACAACAAGCAGGAGCTGCCGGAAACCGTGCAATGGCTGGTGGACCTGCTGGGCCCGACTGACATTGAAATGGTCACCGAAACCTACTGGCGCGCCAC
This sequence comes from Pseudomonas sp. UME65, assembly GCF_014170225.1. Taxonomy (NCBI): domain Bacteria; kingdom Pseudomonadati; phylum Pseudomonadota; class Gammaproteobacteria; order Pseudomonadales; family Pseudomonadaceae; genus Pseudomonas; species Pseudomonas sp. UME65. The sequence continues at coordinate 663,026 of NZ_LZZQ01000011.1, forward strand.
TCACTACATGAGCGACGTGGCGGCCCAGTACGCCGACGGCAAGCTGACCCTGGCCGAGAAAGCCCTGGCCGAGCAGTGCTACTTCGCCGTATGCCGGCGCCTGCACAACTCGCTCAAGGCGCGCCAGCGTTCCCACCGCCAGGTGCTGGACGAACTCAACGACAAGCTGGCCGACAAGTACATCTGCAACTTCTCGGTATTCCAGAGCCTGCCGGACACCTGGGCCATCGGCCAGGTCCTGCCGATCCTGCCGCTGCACCGCCTCGACGAAGAGCCGCTGCGCCGCGCGGTGCTGCAGGACCTGACCTGCGACTCCGACGGCAAGATCAAGCAGTACGTCGACGAGCAGAGCATCGAGACCAGCCTGCCGGTACACGGCCTCAACGAGGGCGAGGACTACCTGCTGGGGATCTTCCTGGTGGGCGCCTACCAGGAAATCCTTGGTGACATGCACAACCTGTTCGGCGACACCGACTCGGTGAACATCTACCAGCGGGCCAATGGCAGCGTGTACCACGCCGGGATCGAGACCCACGACACCATCGAAGACATGCTGCGCTACGTGCACCTGTCGCCGGAGGAGTTGATGACCCACTACCGCGACAAGGTGGCCAGCGCCAAGATCAGCGCGGCCGAGCGTACCCAGTTCCTTGACGCATTGCGCCTGGGCCTGACCCGTTCGTCCTACCTGTCTTCCTGACAGCCCCGGCGAACCCTGGAAACCCACCGCTTGCGGTGGGTTTTTTTTGCCCGCAATTCAGGCTGTACGGCCTGCGGGCACGAGGTTCAGCGAGCCTCGGCGAACCAGCGGTCGCGGCGCTGCAGGTGCCAGGCGAAGGCGCCCAGGGTCAGGCTGCGCAGGAACATGAACAGCAGGAACGTCAGCCACAGGCCGTGGTTGCCCAGGCCTTGCAGCGCCCAGGCAAAAGGCAGCAGCAGGAGCACGGTCAGCAACATGCCGTTGCGCATTTCCCGAGCCCGGGTGGCGCCGATGAACAGGCCGTCCAGCAGGTAGCTCCAGACCGCAATCAACGGCAGTACGGCGAGGTAGGGCAGGTAGGTAAAGGCGGTCTGGCGCACGTCGGGAATATCGGTCTGCATTTCGATGAACAGGTGGCCGCCCAGCAGGAACAGCACGGCGAACCCCAGGCTGGCCAGCAGCGACCAGCCACCGGCTACCACCAGCGAGCGGCGCAGGGCCGGGCGGTCATGGGCGCCGATGGCGTGGCCGCACAGGGCCTCCACTGCGTGGGCCAGGCCATCGAGGGCATGGGCGGTAAGCAGCAGGCCGTTGAGCAGCAGGGCATTGGCCGCCACTGTGGCATCGCCCAGGCGGGCGCCTTGCACGGTGATCAGGAAGAACACCGACTGCAGGGCCAGGCTGCGGATGAAGATGTCACGATTGACCGCCAGCAGCGGGCGCCAGCTCTGCCAGCGGCGCAATGCCGCCCAGGCGATTTGCCCCGGATAGGCCCGCAGGGCCGGCCGGGTCATGGCCAGGCCGACCAGCGCGCCGCTCCATTCGGCGATCACCGAAGCCCGGGCCGAGCCCACCACGCCCCAGTCCAGGCCGAGGACGAACCACAGGTTGAGGGCGATGTTCAGCACGTTGGTGCTGAGCAGGATGGCCAGCGGTGCCCGGGCGTTCTGGGTACCGAGAAACCAGCCCACCAGGGCGAAACTGGCCAGGGCCGCGGGCAGGCCCAGCAGGCGGGTGTGGAAAAAGCTCCGGGTCATCTGGTCCAGCTCCGCCGAGGGCTGCATCAGGTGCAGCGCCGCGCCGCTCAGGGGCACGCCTATGGCGCCCAGCAGCAGCGCCAGCCCCATGGCGAGTATCAAGCCCTGGAGCAGGATCTGCCGCAGCGCCGCCCCGTCGCCGCGCCCGGCGGCCTGGGCGGCGAAGCCGGTGGCGCCCATGCGCAGGAAGCCCATGGCCCAGGCCAGGAAGGTATAGAGGCTGGCACCGACCGCCACGGCGCCCAGCTGGTGGGCGTGGGGCAGGTGGCCGATCACCGTGCTGTCCACCAGCGCTACCAGGGGCACGGAAATGTTCGACAGGATCATCGGCGCGGCCAGGGCCCAGACACGGCGATGGGTGGGGCGGTGACGCCAATCGGAAATCAGGGGGGGCATGCAGGCTCCTTGCGAGAGCGGGCATTGTACCCGGCGCCCGCGGGCGCCGGGGGTTAGTGCGGGGGGATCAGTGGATGATCCAGCTCAGCAGCCAGAGGCCGAGCACCAGCCAGATGATGCCGAGGATGATCGAGGCTCGCATGAAGGCGCGGATCGCCGAGTACAGGAACATCAGGCCGATGATCAGGGCAATGATGCTGACGATCGAGGTGTCCATGCCCAGAGCGCGGGACAGGCCGTCGACAAAGTTGCCCCCGGCGTGGGTCAGGGTATTGAACAACCCGCTGAGCAGGTCGACGATAAAGCGGATCACCGAGCCGATGGCCTGGCCGAGCCATTCGAAGAAACTTTCTACCTGCATGTGCGCGTCCTGATGAAAGATGGGCCGAGTGCCCGAGCTCAAGCTTGGGCCATGAACACCCGTGGCGAGTTCCCTGTTAAGCATAGAAGCTGCCGGGGGTTGCGCATTCTGGAGGAGCCGGCTTGCCGGCGAAAGCGCTCTTGCGTCCCACGCCCATCCCCCGGAAGCTATACGCCTTCAGGAGACCCCGATGAACCTAGAGCAACTGACCCAACGCCTGCACGCCATTCGTGACCGCAACGATTGGCGGCAATTTCACAGCCCGAAGAACCTGGCCATGGCCGCCAGCGTCGAAATGGCCGAGCTGGTGGAAATCTTCCAGTGGCTGAGCGAGGACCAGTCGCGGCAATTGCCAGCAGACAAGCTGGCCCATGCCGGCCAGGAAGTGGGGGATATCGTCCTCTACCTGCTGTTGCTGTGCAGCGAGCTGGGGTTGGACATGGACCAGGTGGTACGCAGCAAGCTGGCGGACAGCGAACGGCGGTTCTGCTCATGAGCGACCGGCATTTCGACCAGTTGGCGACCCGTTTCGCCGAGAAGATCTATGGCGGCGCCAAAGGCGCGATCCGCCTGGCGGTGCTCCAGGCCGATCTCAAGGAAGCGCTGCCCGAGCGGCCACTGCGGGTGCTGGATATCGGCGCCGGGCTGGGGCACATGTCCTTGTGGCTGGCCGAGCGCGGGCACCAGGTCACCCTGGCCGAGCCCGCCGCGCCCATGCTTGAAGGCGCCCGCCAGCGCTTTGCCGACTCCGGGCAGCAGGCCACCTTCATCCAGGCGCCCTGGCAGGAACTGCTGGGGCAACTGACCGAACCCTACGACCTGGTGCTGTGCCACGCGGTGCTGGAATGGCTGGCCGAACCCCACGCGATCCTGCCGGTGCTGCATCAGTTGACCGCCGCTGATGGCTGGCTGTCCCTGGCCTTCTACAACCGCGACGCACTGGTCTACCGCAACCTGCTCAAGGGCCACTTCCGCAAGATGCGCAAGAACGACATGGCCGGCGAGAAACAGAGCCTGACCCCGCAACAGCCCCTTGATCCTCGCGAGCTGGCGGCGCAACTTGAGGGCCTGTGGCGAGTCGAAAGCCAGAGCGGAGTGCGGGTTTTCCACGATTACATGCCGGTGGAGTTCCAGGCCCGTGCCGAGCTGACGGATCTGCTGGAAATGGAGCTGGCTCACCGTCGACACCCAAGTTTCGCCGGGCTTGGGCGTTATCTGCATTGGCTGTGCCGGCCGGTCTAACGGAGTGTGCAATGAAACACCGCCTGGGTCTGATCCTCCTGTGTTCGGGGCTTGCCGCCTGTCAGGGCAGCAACCCCTATGTCGCCAGCTCCAATCCGCTGCCGCCGGCCCCGCCGCAAGCGGCCAACACCTTTGACCGCAGCGCCTACCCGGCGCCGCAACGGGACTATGGCCGCTACCGCAACTGGGCCTGGCTCAATGGCCGCCTGCCCAGCGGTTCGGCCTGGGCCGACTCGGCGCAGATTGCCGAGGCGGTCAGCAATGCCCTGGATCAGCAGGGTTTGCGCCCTGTGCATGACAACCGGCCGGCGGACCTGTGGGTCAGCGCCGACCTGCACCTGGAAAAGCGCCTGCGCCAGGTCCAGGACGACTACGGGTATGGCGGTTACGGCGGCTATAACCGTTATGGCCCGGGCTACGGCATGTACGGCAGCGTGCCGGTGGTGCGCACCTACGAGGTGGAAGTGGTGGTGGTGCGGGTCAATCTGTATGACGGCGCCAGCGGCCAGCCGGTCTGGAGCGCCAGTGCCGAGACCAGCAGCCGCGGCAGCCTCGGCGAGCGGGCCGATGCCTTGCGTGAGGCGGTGCAAAAGGCAATGGCGGCCTATCCTCCCAGTTAGGATCGCCACCGGTTTTTGTCTTCAAGCGGAGAAACAGCATGTTCCATCGAATCGCTCTACTGGTGTGTGCCGCCTTGCTCAGTGCCTGCGCCGCCAACCAGGTCAATCATGACTTCGACGCCAGCCGGGACTTTGGCGCCTACCGCAGTTGGAACTGGAAAGAACCCGCCCTGCAATACCGCCCGGATGATCCACGGATCAAGAGCGACTTGACCGAACAGCGCATTCGCCAGGCGGTGGCCGAGCAACTGGACCAGCGCGGCCTGCGTCCGGCCCAGGGTGGTGCCCGGGCCGACCTGAATGTGCAGACGTACCTGATCGTCGAGGACCGCCAGCAGCAGGTCACCACCAACTATGGCGGCGGTTGGGGCGGCCCGTGGAATGGCTACTGGGGCGGGCCGATGTACAACGAAACCCGCAACATCACCTATAAGGTGGCAACCATCCAGATCGACCTGCTGGACGGCAAGGACGGCAAGCTGGTGTGGCGCGGCAGCGACGAGCAGATGCTCAGCAGCTCGCCCAACCCGGCAGATCGCAGCGCCGCGGTCCGCACCACGGTGACGCGCATCCTGCAGAACTACCCGCCCCACTGAAACCTTCGACCGGGCAGGGCGGCACAGGGTGTGCGGCCCTGCCTGCTGCCGCCAGTCCGGCGCCCCTGCGCCCCGGCCGGCGTCTGCCACGGCCTTTGACTACACTGCTTTCATCGATGGAGATAGCGCTCGGCTGCGAGCCGGTAAAGGAGTGCCCCGATGTCTCCCCTGAAGCGGTTTTCCGGCCCGGCTCGACAACGCGGGGCCATTGGCCTGATGGCGGCGGCGACCCTGGGTCTGGCGCTGTTGCTCATGTTGCTGGTGGTGGACAGCGGTCGGCTCTACATGGAGCAGCGCAAGTTGCAACGGGTCGCGGACAACGCGGCCCTGGAAGCCGTCAGCCGTGGTGGCAATTGCCAGGCCGGCCTGACTGCCGCCACCTATGCCGGACAGAGTGCAGTGCGCAATGGTTTCGTCATCGCCACCGGCAGTACTCTCACCACCACCTGTGGCTCTCTGACCACCGGAGCCAACAGCTTGCGTACCTTCAATGCCAACCCGGCGCAGTCGGCGGCCGTGCGGGTGATCGCCACCAACACCGTACCCATCAGCGTGGCGTCGGGGGTGGGGGCGCTGTTCTCGCCAGGCCCGATCAACCTCACCACTCAGCTCAGCGCCACGGCCGTGGCTGCTGCGCCGACGCCACCGCTGGCGCAACTGAGCATTCGCAGCACCATAGCCACCGTCAACAGCACCAATTCACCGATACTCAATTCCGTGGTGGGCAATATGCTCGGCGGCAGTGTGAACATCAGTGCTGTGGGCTGGAATGGCCTGCTCAACAGCGATATCAATTTACTGCGCTACCTCGATCAACTGGCGATCGACCTGGGCGTCGCCGCCGGCAACTACACCCAGTTGCTCAACACCCAGGCCAGTCTGACCCGGCTGATCCAGACCGCCGCCACCGTGGTCCAGGCCAATGGCGCGACCGCCGACATACTGGCGGCCCTGGGGGCTCTACAAGTAGCGGTGAGTGCCCAGATACCGCAGTTGAAACTGGGGGACATCCTGAAACTGCAGACCGGTGCTGCATCCACCGCGCTGGATGCCAACTTGCAGCTCTTTCAACTGCTGCAAGCGATGATTCAACTGGCCAACAGCAAGAGCGCAGTGGCAGCGGTGATACCGGCCAACCTGCTGGGCCTGGCCAGTGTGACGGTCCGGGTCAAGGTCATTGAGCCGCCTCAGTTCTCCGCTGTCGGTGACCCTCGGCTGGCCATCCTCGATCCGTTGGGGGCCAATCGCATCTACGTGCGCACAGCCCAGGTTCGGACGCTGGTTTCGGTCAACCTCACAGGCCTGTCCGGGGTGACCGGCCTGGCCAACGCCTTGCTGGGGCTGGTGGGCTCGCTGACTCCGACCCTCAACAGTGTCCTGAGCCTGAATCTGGCCGATACCATCAACTCCTTGGGCTGCCTGCTGGGCGCCGGGTGCCAGCAAGTGGATCCGCAAGTGCTGCCTTCTCCGCGAATCGATATCAACCTGGAGCTGGGGGGCGCCAAGGCCTATGTCACCAACTACAGTTGTCCGACGGGTAACACCGGAACCAAAAGCCTCACGGTGCACAGCGAGTCGTCCCTGGCCGACATCAAGGTGGGGCAGATTGATCCCAACACCGCGTTCTCTTCCTCGACGGAACCTGTGGTGACGCCGCTGCCGATCATCGACCTGGGTATCTGGACCTGTCACAAGATTCTGGGGATCGGCAGTTGCGGGCCGGCGCGCACGGCTTTCGCCGCAGGGGGCATCGGCATCAAGGTCGATAGTTCGCTGGGGCTCAGCCAGACCGGACCGAACGTGGGGCGGGATCTGATCTACTCAAGCGGTGCGCCGGATTTTTCCGTACCGCGCAATGTCAACCAGGCGCCGACCTACCAGAACGCCGCCCCGACCAACAACCTCGTCAACAGCCTGTCGGGCACTATTGCCGGGATCAGCCTGCAGGTTTACCAGCCGGTCAGCGCCAACCTCCTTGGCTCGGTGGTGGCAGTAGCGGGAGGAGTGATCAACGGTGTCACCAGCCTGATCATGCCGTTGATCAGCAACCTGCTGAGCCCCCTGCTCGATCCGCTGTTGAACAACTTGCTGACGGCGCTGGGGATCAACCTGATGGACGTGGAAGTGGGGGCCAACCTCACCTGCGGGCAGACCGGCAAGGCCTACCTGGTGATCTGATCCGCCTCGGCGATCGGCAGTTCGATGCAGAAGCGCGCGCCGTCCTGGCTGTTGCTGACGCTCAGGCGGCCCCCCATGTTCTGCACGATGCCATAGCTCACCGACAGCCCGAGCCCGGTGCCGATGCCCACCGGCTTGGTGGTGAAGAACGGCTCGAAGATCCGCTCCAGCAGGCGCGGGTCGATGCCGCCACCATTGTCCTCGACCCACAGGCGTACCCACTGCTCGTCGCGCTGGCCGTACACGGCGATCCAGGGTTTGAAGTCGTGCTGCTTTTCCTGTTTGCCCAGCAGGGCGTCCCGGGCATTGACCAGCAGGTTGATCAATACCTGCTCCAACTGGTCGACAAACCCCAGCACCTGGACCTCGAACCCCAGCTCGCTGATCCGCAACTCCAGACCCTTGCCACGCATGCCTTCAGCCAGCAGCGAGAGGGTGCCTTCGATGGCGTGGGCCGGGTTGAACGGCTGCTGTTCCACTTCCGAGCGTCGGCCGAACACCCGCATGTGGTCCACCACCCGGGCCGCACGCTGGACCTGGGCGTCGATGCGCTTGAGCTTGTCGGTGAGGTAGTCGATCTGCACGTCGCCATTGCCCAGGCGCTTGAGCACGTTGACGATGGCCATGCGCATCACGTTGAGCGGCTGGTTGATCTCGTGGGCAAGCCCGGTGGCCATTTCCCCCAGGGTGGCCATTTTCGCGCTTTGCGTGAGCTGCTGCTGGGCGCGCCGGACTTCGGTGTTGTCGCGGCCCACGGCCTGGATTTCCAGCAGTTGCCCCTGTTCATCGAACACTCCGCGATCCGACCACACCCACCAGGCATGTTCGCGGCCGGGCAATTGCAGGTTGATCTCGGCGGTGCTCACGGGATATTCCGGGCTCAACAGCTTGAGCCGGCGCTCGAAGCCTTCACGCTGTTCGGCGGACAGCCACTGCCCCAGGTTGCTGCCCGGCAGTTCCTCGGGGGCGCATTCCAGGTAGGCTGCCAGCGGCCGGTTGCCAAAGGTCAGGGTCAGGTCCGGGCGATAACGGCAGATCATCGCCGGCGAATCTTCCACCAGGATCCGATAGCGTTCTTCGCTCTGGCGCACCTGCTCGGCGGCCAGGGTTGCCTCGGTGACGTCCAGCCACAGGCCGACGGCTTCCACTGGCAACCCCAGGTCGTCGCGCAGCAGCTTGGCTTCGTCCAGCACCCAGTGGTATGCCCCATGGCGATCGCGCAGCCGATAGCGGGTATGCACACTGCCTTCGCGCAGCAACTGGCGGCAGCGCTGGAAATACAGGTCGCGGTCGTCGGGGTGCACCCACTCCGCCAGGGGCTGCGCCGTGCAGTCCGCCAGGCTCCAGCCCAGCAGGGGTTGCAGGCTGGCGCTGAAAAAGCTCGGCTGCAAGGCACCTTCCTGGTAACGCTGGACGTAGATCACCGCCGGTGAACTGGCGATCAGGTTGTCCAGCCGGGCATGGGCGGCGGCGGCTTGCTGCTGTTGGTTCTTGATGTCGCTGATGTCCAGCATGAAACCCACCAGGCGTTGGCTTTCTCCTCGGCCCAGGGCCTGGCCCTGCAAGCGATACCAGCGCTGGGGGGCACTGGGGGCGGGCTCGTGCAGGCGCACATTGAGCAGTAGCGGCTTGCCCAGTTTCAGTTCCTGCAGGCGGCTGCTGAGTTCGCCGCGGTCGGCGGGATGAATCAGTTCCAGCCAGGTCTGCACGCTCAGGCGGGCGCCTTCCTCGGGCAGGTGCAGGCTGGCGGCCAGGCGGCTGGCCAGCAGTATTTCGGCGGTGTCCGGGCATAGCTCCCACCAGCCGGCGCCCAGCAGCCCTTGGAGGGCCTCCAGGCGTTCCAGGTGCAGGTGATGGCGATGCTCTCGCAGGCGACTGAGCAAGGGCCCGGCGAGGGCTGCGGCGAGCATCAGCCAGTCGCGATCCAGCAGGTACGGGGCATGCTGCTGGACCGCGTAGCAGCCGCACAAGAGCCAGGCGGCGACGCCGTGATCATCCCGGTACGGCACCAGGAAGCCTTCGCGATGGCCGAAGATGCCTTGCAGTCGCGGGTGTTCGTTGAGGCCCTGGATCTGGTTCAGGTGCTGCGGGGTGTTGCCGCTCAGGCTGTCCAGGCCGGCCCCCAGGGCCTGGCCTTCCTGCCACAGGCGCGGGGCGTCATGGGCGCTGTAGCAGCTGTGGATCACCCAGCCCTGCTCCTGCTCGTCGAGCAGGGCCAGGCCGAGACAGGGAATGTGCCAATAGCGGGCCAGGTCGGTGAGTTGGTCGTGGAGCACGTCCGGCAGGCGGGTCAGGTTGCACAGGCGCAACTGTTCGCTGGCCTGGGCGGCAAACACCCGGCACTGCTCGCGCCCCAGGGCCTGTTGCCGCTGCTGGACCAGGTCGCCGATATCCAGCAGTTGCAGGTGCCATTCCTGCCCACAGCACTGGACCCAGCCGCGCAGGTGCAGGGGCTGGCCGCCGGCGCCGCGCAGGTCCAGGTCCAGCACCTGGCCGCTCCAGTCGGCAGGGCCGCCCTCAAGGGCCAGGATGCTGCCGGGCAATACGTAGGCCAGCAGGTGCGGTGGCTCCCGGGAGGGGGGCAGCTGGATCAGGCTGTGGCGCAGCGGGCCGTGGCTGGTGAGGATGCGCCCCTGTTGATCGAGCACCAGTTGCAGGCCCACCGCCTGGGGCGGCAGCGGGCTGTGCGGCGGGGCGGCGGGAAGCGCCTGGCGGCCCAGTAGACGTCCGAGCAGCTTGTCGCCAGAGGTCAAAATTGCAGACTCGAGCTAGCGGTCAGGGTGGTGGGCAGGCTGGGTACCGGGCCGATTCCTGGCAGCACCAGCCGCGGCAGCACCTGGTTCAGCTTGCTGGTGGGGTAGTTCACCGAGACCGTCAGCACCCCGGCGCTGTACACCGCGCTGTAGTCGGTGGCGGCGAAGTTGAAGGGCGGGGGAATCCACTGGGTCTGGGTCTGCACCACGCTGTTGGCGAGGTTCTGCACCGTGGTGGCGTAGTTCGGGGTATTGGGGTCGACCATCACCGCGCGCCGCACCGCTTCGGCAGTGGCCTGGTGGAACGACTGCATCATCAGCAGCGGCAGGCTGTAGCTGACAAGACCGTAGAACACCGCGAAAAAGATCACGAACACCGCGGCGAATTCGATCGCCACAGCGCCTTTCTGCTTTCTAGGGAGGCCCGGTTTCATGAGTGCGTCTACCCTGACAACCACTATGTCCATTGAGCATAGGACCATTCCGGCAAAAGGGACCGTTCTGGCTGATGCATTTCTGGGTTTTGTGGGTCTGGTTGGCAATCTGTGCGCTGCAGGATTTGCGTCAGCGGCATATTGCCAATGGCTTGACTCTTGGCGCCGCGCTCTTGGCGACGGTCTACCTGCTGTGGAGCGGCACGACCTGGCTGGGGGCCGGCGCGAGCCAGGGCGGTTGGGCGTTGTTGCTGGCGTTGCTGTTCACCTTGCCCGGCTACGCCAGCGGACGAATGGGCGCCGGCGACGTCAAGTTGATGGCGGCCCTGGGGCTGGCCTCCGGCCCCCTGTATCTGCTGGGGACGTTCATCGCCGCCGGTCTGTGCAGCCTGCTCTGGCTGCTTGTGCTCAGGCTCTGGCCCCAGCAGAAACAAGCACTTGATACCCCCGTGGCAGGGCGCGCTGGGAGGGGGTCAAAAAAATACCCTTTTGCCCCCTTTGTCCTGGCTGGAATGGTCTTAACTGTGAGCGTGATCCACTAGTCGCCGGACCCATTAATGCTATGTACATAGTCGGAAAGTAGGTCTAGGTTTTAAGTCGTGGCTGCCCGGATCATGCGTGGCAGCACAGGAGTGGCCAATCGGCGATTGGCCCGCACGGAGTAGCACGTGAACAAGCTCACCTCACAGATGAAGGTGCTCGTGGTCGACGATCAGCCCCTGATTGTCGAAGAGCTTTGCGAGTTCCTCGAAAGCAGCGGTTACCGTTGTGTCCCTTGCCAATCCAGCCGCCAGGCGCTGGAGTGCTTCAACAGGGACCCGGAAATTTCCCTGGTGCTCTGCGATCTGCACATGCCCGATATGGACGGCATTCAGCTGGTCCAGGAACTGCAACGGATGGCCGGCAAGCAGCGGGTGTTCGAAGCCATCATGCTCACCGGGCAGTCCGACAAGCAGGACGTGATCAAGGCCCTGCGCGCCGGCATCGCCGACTACTACCAGAAGCCCATCGACCTGGACGAACTCCTCGAAGGCCTGCAGCGTCAGGAGGTCGCCTTGCAGGAACGGCAGAAGAACCTGCACCTGGGGCACCTCAACCAGAAGCTGCAGTTTCTCTCCGAATCCATCGATGACCTGTACCAGGACCTGGACAAGGTCCGGCGCAGCCCGGCTACCAGCCGCAGCGAAGAGCCCCGGGGCGAAGGCGCCGGCGAAGGGGATGCCATCGAGATCCCGGCCATCTTCAACCAGCTGTCGCCGCGGCAACTGGATGTGGCCCGACTGGTGGGCAAGGGCCAGACCAACTACCAGATTGCCTGCGAGCTGGGGATCACCGAAAACACCGTCAAGCTGTATGTCTCCCAGGTACTGCGCCTGACCCACATGCATAACCGCACACAGCTGGCCCTGGCCCTTTCACCGAGCAATTCCGGGCTGCGCCAGCGGGTGACTGCCCACTGAGCCTGCGGCGGCGAGCCGTTCGCCGCCGGTTGCGGGCTTTCTCCTACTTGGTTTCCACCTTGCCGCCGGCGTCCGGGTCGTACAGGTCCGGGATCTCGTATTTGTATTTCTTCAGCCAGCGCTGCAGCGCCAGTTCGCGTTCGGTGGGCGTGGCCGTCTGAGGCTGGGGCGAGGACGCCAGGTTGCGGTTCTGCAACAGTAGCCAGGCTTCGGTTTCCTGTTGCTGGGGCGAAGCAGGGCCGGCCTCGATGGCCTGGGCCGCCAGGGGCAGCGCCAGCAGGGCAGTGCAATAGAACATCGGCAGTTTCATCATCAGCGCTCCTTGGCGGGTGCGGCGTCTGGCTGCAAGGTGGTAGCGCCACTGGCGACCTGGGTCACCTTGGCGCGCGGGGCGGTCGGGGCCTTGAGCTCTTCGGCGCGGGCCTGGGCCTGGGCGAACTGCTGCGGGTTCAGGCTTGCCTGGCTGACCACTTGCGCGGCCTGCTGCCAGTTGTCCTGGTAGAGCAACAGGGTCACCAGGTTGATGGCCGCCAGGGGCTCGGACTGCTTGAGCTCAATGGCGGTGAGGAACTCGAAGCGCGCATCCTCGATGCGCAACTGGTTGAGGTAGACCACCCCCAGGTCATTGCGGATTCTTTCATTGGTCGGCGCCAGGCGCGCGGCCCGTTGCAGGTGCGCCTGGGCCTGGCCGTTGTCGCCCCTGGCCGCCGCCAACTGCCCCAGGCCGTGCTCGCCTTCGGCGGCCAGGCACGAGCCCAGCAGGCTGCGGTACAAGGGTTCGGCCTCACTGCGGCCCAGCAACCGATAGACTCGCGCCTTGCGTACGCGCACCTCGGCGAGGTTGTCCGGCAGGTTCTGCAGGTTGGCCAGGCTGGCGTGCAGCTTGCCATCGGTGGCCATTTCGTCGGCGAGGTTCACTGCCAGTTCCTGCTCGGAGCTGAGCTTGGCGCAACTGCTGGAGTTGGTCAGGGCCGCCCAGGGCGTCTGGCCGTTGCTGGCGCACCCTCCGAGCAGCAACAGGCTGGCAACGACAATCATGGTTTTCATCAGGTTCCCTCTTAGGAAGCGAAGGCCCGGGCGATGGCGGTGAAGCCTGGCCCGGCCAGCACGATCAACAGGGCGGGGAAGAGAAACAGCATCATCACCACCGACATTTTTGCGGACATTTTCGAGATGTATTCCTGCAGGCGGGTCAGGCGCCGGTCGTCCAGCAGTTGCTTGAGCGCCTGCAGCGATTTCATTGCCCCGCCGCCCTGCAGGATCAGTTGCTGGAGAATCACGCAGGTGTCGGTCAACTCGTCCACCGCCAGCAGGGTGGCGGTCTGGTTGAGTTCATGGCCCAGCTCCAGCCCCGAGTCGACACGGGCCAGGATCAGGCGCAGTTCCTGGGTCAGTTCCGGCAGCAGCTTTTGCGCTTCGCTGCTCAGTACGCGCAACGCCTGTTCCACTGCCATGCCCGACTCGAACAGGATGCGCAGCAGGGGAATGAAGGTCGAGATCTCCAGGGCGATGTGCTTCTGCCGGCGCTTGGCGGCGTAGGCCAGCGCGCGCTTGGGTAGCAGGTAGCCGGCACCGAGTGCCAGCATGGGTACCAGCCACTTGCTCTGGGCCTGGGGAAAGGCCACTTCCTGGATGAAGATCACCAGGCACACGGCCAGCACCGGCGTGGCGATCTGGCTGGCGGCGAACAGTGAGCGCTCTCTGGCGCGGCGCCAGCCCAGACGGTTGAGCAGGGTCTGGGTTTCACTGTCCATGCTCACCGCGCGCTGCCCGAAGCGGCTGTCGCCCAGCAGTCGCAGCCAGTTGCCCAGGCGGCTGTCGCGGGTCATGTTGCCCTGCAAGCGCTGGGCGATCTGGCGCTCGCGCCGGCGCTGTTCCAGCACACCGTTGCCAAGCAGCAGCAACGCTCCGAGAAACATCAGTACAGCGGCCAGAACCAGCATTTCAGATGCTCCTCAACATGCGCCAAAGGGCCAGGCAGCCGAAGATCTGCAGGCACACCGCGGTGATCAGCATTTTCTGCCCCGCGGAGTCGTGCCACATGCCCAGCATGTAGCCCGGGTTGGTCAGCATGAAGTAGCCCACCAGCAACAGCGGCAGGGTCCCCAGGACCCAGGCGGTCATGCGGGTTTCCCCGGTCATCGCGCTCAGTTGCCGCGCCCCTTGCTCGCGCTCGCGGATCAGCTTGATCAGGTTTTCCAGCAACTCGCTGGCGTTGCCGCCGTAGCGATGATTGACCTTCAGGCCCAGGGCGAACATGCGCAGTTCGTCCTGCTCGTAGAACTCGGCAAAATCGCTGACCGCGTCCGGCAGGTTGACCCCCAGTTGCACGTTGCGCTGGATGCGGCCCATGGCGTTCTTCAGCGGGTCGTTGCTGGCCTCGATGGCACCCAGCACGGCGTCCGCCAGGGTGCGCCCGGACTTCAGGCTGCGCACGCTGTGATCGAGCAAGGCCGGCAGTTGTTCGATCATGCGCTTGAGCCGGCGCTGATACAGCCAGGCGATATACAGCCGCAGCAGCAGGGGTGGCAGGAGGATGCCGCCCAACAGGCCGAGCCAGCTCGCCAGCACATAGCCCAGCAGCATCAGCACCACCCACACCGCCAGCCACAGGCCCAGGCGCTCGCTGGGCTGGCCCAGGCCGGCCCGGGCGAACGCGCGCTCCAGGCCACCCCAGGAGGTGCGTTGCGGCGTCAGGTCGGGCTGCCCTTCGGCCAGGCGGTTGAGCACTCGTTCTCGCTCGGTCTTGCGCACGCCGTGGTAGAACAGCCAGCCGGAAAGCCCCAGCAGAAGCAGGCAGATCAAGGTAAACAGCAGACCGATCATGGGCCACCTCGCCGGTTCAATTGACGCCCAGCCCGCTTTCGCGGCGCAGTTTGTCACCCGCAGGGTTCATCGCCTCGCGCAGGAAGCCGAAGCCGGTACGACGATCCAGGCGGAACAGGGTGTTGGTGACGTAGATGTCGTCACGTATGCCCACCACTTCCACGACTTCGCTGACGCAACGCCGGCCATCGGGCATGCGGGTCAATTGGATCACCACATCCAGGGCGGCACAGATCATCTGCCGCAGGGTGCGCTCGGCGATCTGGCGGCCGGTCAGGCCCACCAGGGTTTCCAGGCGCAGCAGGGCATCCTGGGCGTTGTTGGCGTGCACGGTGCTCATGGAGCCGTCGTGGCCGGTGTTCATTGCGGTCAGCACGTCCAGTACTTCCACACCACGGATCTCGCCGAGGATGATCCGGTCCGGACGCATCCGCAGGGCGTTGCGGATCAGGTCGCTGGCCTTCACCTCGCCGTGCCCCTCGGCATTGGGCGGGCGGGTTTCCAGGCGGACCACGTGGGGGTGGCCCAGTTGCAGTTCGGCCACGTCCTCGATGGTGACCAGCCGTTCATGGGGGTTGATCAACTGGCTGAGGATGTTCAGCAGGGTGGTCTTGCCGGTGCCGGTACCGCCGCTGATCAGGATGTTGCAGCGCTTGCCCACCGCTTCCTGGATGAATTCGAAGATCGCCAGGTCGATGGTCTGCATGGCAATCAGGTCGCTGCTCTTGAGCATGTCCTTGCGAAACTTTCGAATCGACAGGCAGGGCCCGTCCAGGGCGATGGGCGGGATGATCGCGTTGACCCGGCTGCCGTCCGGCAGGCGCGCATCGACCATCGGCGAGGACTCGTCGAGGCGCCGGCCCAGGGGCGCGAGAATTCGCTGCATCACCCGCTCCACATGGTGGGCGTCGATGAAGCGCAGGTCGCTCTGGTGCAGCACGCCTTCACGTTCGACGAACACCCGATGCGGGCCGTTCACCAGGATCTCGGTCACCGCTGGATCGCGCAACAGCACTTCCAGGGGGCCGAAGCCGGTCAGCTCGTCGACGATCTCTTCGGCCAGCCGCTCCATTTCATAGCGCGAGATCGCCAGGTGCATGCGCGCGATGTACTCCGCCACCTTGTCGGTGACGAATTGCGAGAGGTTCTGCCGGGAGCTTTCCAGCAGGTTTTTCCCCGACTCTTCGATGGCATCGATGATGTAGCGATGCAGCACCAGCTTCAGGCCTTCGTGGTCGCTGTTGCCGGCGCCTGCGCGGGGTGGGGCGCCAAAGAGTTTTTCGCCGCTCATCTGCCCCCCATGATGCGATTGAGCCAGCCGGCCTTGGGCTTGGGCAGGCCCTGGGAGCGTTTCGCCAGCCGCTCGCCCAGGGTACGCAGGCTTTGGGTCAGGGCCTCGCGCGGGGCCAGTTCGAACAGGGTAACGCCCTGGTTCTTGGCGTTCAGGCGCACCTCGGGGCTGTAGGCCAGCACCGCGATCACCTCCAGGCCGAAGGTCTTGCCCAGGGTTTCGGAATCCGGTGCCACGGTGCGCAGGTAGCGGTCGACCAGCAAGCGCGCATGCTCGAGTTTCATGCCTTTTTCACGCCAGTGATTGAGTACGGCCAGGTTGCGCCGACAGTCGAGCACGTTCTGGTCGGTGCACCACAGGAGCTTGTCGCAATGGCTGACGAAGGTACGCAGGGCCTCGCTGTCCGGCTGGCCGACAAGGTTCACCACAATGTGCTGGAAGTGCTGGCGCAAGGCGCTGAGGAGCATGTACAGCTCCGCCGCGCTGGTGTGCTCCAGAGGCGCGTCGTGGCTGGCGTAGGCGAGGATCCGCAGGCCCGCCTCGGCGCTGGTGAAGGCGCTGTCGATCAGTGTGGCATCCAGGCGCCGCAGGTGGCGCAGGGCGTCGCCGAAGTGGAACGAGCTTTCCAGGCCCAGCAGCGCCAGGCTGTCGCCCCGGGGCAGGCCCAGGTCCAGCAGCAGGGTCTGCTGGCCGCTCTTTTGCACCACCAGCGCCAGGTGGCTGGCCAGGAGGGCGCCGTCGCCATCGCCCTGGGCGCCATAGAGCACGGTCAGGCCGCCCAGTTGCGTGTTGGGTGTCACTGCCGGCAGGCGTTTGCTCAGACGGCGGACCAGCCCGGCGACTTCACTGGAGCGCGAGCCGTAGGCGACGAAGTCGCGGGCGCCGGCGCGCATGGCATTGAGCACCAACTGGTTGTCCATGCCATCACCGAGGGCGACGATCGCCAGCATCGGCTTGGCCTCCAGGGCGCCTTCGATCAGGGCGGCCTGGGCCACCACGTGTTCGCGATCGAGGCCGACGAACACCAGGTTGGCGAAGGTCACATCCACCAGTGCCAGCAGCTCGTCGAGACTGCCATCGGCACCCACGACCTGGCCCAGGGGCGCCAGGGCGCCTTGCAGCCACTCCAGGTCGGTGCTGTTGCGGGTGATGGCGAGAAACGTCTGGCTCAGGTCCTGGTTCATTGCGACAACCCGCTGCGCTTGTCGAAGTTGCCGTTCTCGAGGAAGAACATGCGGTAGAAGTTCGGGTCGTAGTTGCGCAGCCGTTCGCCGGGCAGGGCCGGCAGCTTGGCATCGGCGGCCAGGGGCTGGACCAGATGCGGGGTCACTACCATCAACAGTTCACGCTCTTCGCGATTGATCGTGGTGTCGCGAAAGAAGGCACCGAGCACCGGAATGTCCCCCAGCCCTGGAAACTTGTTCACTTGAGAGCTGTTGTTGGTGCTGATCAGGCCGCTGATGACGAAGCTTTCGCCGTCGGCCAGGGAAATGCTGGTATCGGTGCGGCGTATGGTCAGCGCCGGGACTTGGGTCCCGGCAATGGTCACGGCGTTGCTGTAGTCCAGTTCGCTGACCTCCGGGGCAACCTTAAGGGAGATACGCCCGCGGTCGACGATAGTGGGCGTGAGGGTCAGGCGGATACCGAACTCCTTGTATTCGATGGTCACGCTGTTGCTGCCGGTGCTGGGCACCGGGATGGGGATTTCGCCCCCGGCCAGGAAGCTTGCGCTCTGGCCGCTGAGGGCCACCAGGGACGGGCGGGCGAGGGTGTAGGCGAAGCCGCTGCCTTCCAGGGCGTTGATCAGGGTCAGCACCCGACCGTTGCCGAAGCCGATGTTGAAGGTGCCGTTGTCCAGCGGGATGTTGGTCCGGCGGCCGCCGAAGGTGGGGGTCACGCTGCCGGAGGTGCCACTGGTAACGGGGGCGGTGCCGGGCGCACCGAACAGGAAGTTGTGCCCGCGGCCGAAGATCGAAACGCTGGCCTCCTTGAGCTTGGTGCGGCTGACTTCGACAAAGCGGATGTCGGTCTGCACCTGGCTGGGCAGCAGTGGATCGTCACTGGCCGGCAGGCGGCCGGTGCTCATGTCGGCGGTGGCCCGGCCCTGGACAAACACCATGCTCTGGCGTGGGGTACTGGCACAGGCGGTCCAGACCATCAGGCTGGTGGCGCCGGGCGCCATGCCGGTGAGCAGGAAGGCTTTGTTGCCGGTGGTCTGGACGTCCGCGATCTTCGGGTCGCCCACCGCCAGGCGGGTGATGGCCACCGCAGATTGCAGCTCCTGCTGCAAGCCTTCGCCGATCTCCAGCACTGCGGGCAACGGTGCCAGGCTCGAACAGCCTGCCACCGCCGCAGCCAGGGCCTGGGTGCAGAGCAGCGGGCCCAGGCTCAGGGTCAGCAGTGCGGAGAACAGTGGCATGGAACGACTGCGCATGTAGTGCATCCTTGCTCAATCAGGGAGTTTGTTGAGTGACTTGGTTGCCCCGGATCACTTCCACCGCCGACCGTGCGGCGCCACCTTGGGCGGCCGGTGCGCGCGGGGCGCTGCCCAGGGCAAGTTGGGTGAACTGGAACAGGTTGCTGTTGGCGGCATCGAGGTGCTCGCGGGCTTCTTCGTTGCCGGCCCAGTAATGGGCCAGGCGCTGTTCCTCGCTGCTGCGCACGGCCAGGCGCAGCACACCGACCTGGGTGGCGAGCATCAGCCGGCTCAAGAGCTGTTCGGGGACGGCCAGGACAACCGTGCGCGCATTCAGCCGGCGCTGGTCCTGCTTGAGCTTTTCTTCGTTGCTCAACCCGGGGGAGGCGGGCTGCCCGTCATTGGCCAGGCCCAGCTGTTCGCCGACAGCCAGCACGCGCATGGCGGGCACGGCGATCTGTGCCGACTGCTGCGGGTTGCTGGTGTCCTGGCGCAGGAACAGCACGACATCGACATAGTCCCCCGGGCTCAGTTGCCCGGCGGCGCCGATCACCTCGTCGACCGCGACCGCCAGGGCTCGTTCGTCACTGTGAATCATCCGCGCCAGGGCACCGCCGGTACTGAAGCTCTGCTCATTGAGCCAAGTGCCGGCATTCAACTGCCGCCAGGGTGTACGGCCCACCGCCTGGCTGATGGCGCTGAGGCTGCCGGCCGGCGCGGTACGCAGTTTTTCCAGCGCCAGATCGTCGGCGGCGAGGGGCACGAAGGGCGGCACATCGCGCACCAGCACGACCACCGGTTGGCGGGTCTGGTGTTCTGCGCTGGTGGTGGTTGGTTCGACGACACTGGGCGCCACGGGTTGAACCGGTGGTGCTGGTTCGGGTTTACGACTGAGAACCAGGCCCCAGTAACCGAAAAACACCGCACCTACCAGAAGAAGTCCGGCCAGACCCATGGTGAGGCGACTGTTCATGAAGGCTCTCCCTTTCCTGCTGCACTACCAGCCCGTGATTCCAAACGAGTTAATTTCGCAATCAGGCAGCTATGAACATGCAACTATTTCGCTATGTGAAGGTAGTAGAGCTAGGACGAAATGCCATTAACTCATCCAAAAATAGCTAACAAAGGTATGAGTCTGTCCACCTGGGCAGGTTTTTTGGCACCTACCTTCCAATTAATACTTACTGACTAATCAGTTCTTACAGTTGCTGGGCCGGTCTTTGTTGACAATGCTCAGGTGGCACCGGGGAATTTGCCCGGTGCTGTTCCAACGGCGCCTTGCGGCGCAAGGAGAGCTAGGATGATTTTCCAATACTTGTTGCTCAGGGCGCGCCAGTTTTTTGACCGCACCGAAGGCGCATCCGCCATCGAGTACGCCATTGTCGTGGCCATGGTGGCCGTTGTGGTCGTGGCGTTCGTCACCCCTCTGGGCGATCGTGTTCTGGCCATTTTCAACAACATCCTGACTAACCTCGGAGGCGCCACCGTCACCCGTCCTACCCCTTGAGCATGGAGGGGCCCAGCTGAGCAGCCGCTGGGCTGTGATCGCCCGACCTTCCAGCCATCCGGGTCTCGTGCAGGCCTGCGGTTTGCCTAACCAAAGGCCTGCTGGTGGTTGGGTTCCGCCCGGCCGGCTGTGCATTGGCTGCGTTCATCTACTTGCATGAAGTCCACACCAGGGTACCGTCCATGACTTCCCCATCCTCACGTCAGCAACTTCTTCTGGTCGATGACGAAGAGGATGCATTGCTGGAGCTTGCCGAACTGCTCGAAGGCGAGGGTTTCTGCTGCTTCACTGCCACCTCGGTGAAACTTGCCCTGGACCACCTCACCCGGCATCCGGATATCGCCCTGGTAATCACTGACCTGCGCATGCCCGAGGAAAGCGGCCTGTCGCTGATCAAGCGCCTGCGCGAGCACACCGCGCGCCAGCACCTGCCGGTGATCGTCATGTCGGGGCATGCCGACATGGATGACGTCAGCGACCTGCTGCGACTGCAGGTCCTGGACCTGTTTCGCAAGCCGATCTACCACGTGCGCCTGCTGGAAACCCTCAACAATCTGTTTCCCGAACCCCGGCTGCATGTCGTTGGCCCCTGACCCCAGGGTTTGGCCGGTGCTGTCCTGGCGGCAAAAAAAGACCCGCTCGAAAGCGGGTCTCAGTCATCCGGATGCTTAAAGTTGATAGCTGAAGCTCAAGGTATAGCGTGGCTTGCGGTTGTAGGTGTCGAGGGCTTCATCGGACATTGGCTTGGCCGCTTCCAGGGCGATGTTGTAGTGCTTGGCATCACCGAAACGCAAACCGACCGCGGCGGATGACAGGCTGCTGCCCCTGACCGGCAGCTGGTTGAACCAGGTCTTGGAGCGGTCCAGCACCACATAGGGCTGCAGCACACGCACCCAGGGCCCCTCGCGGTTGAAACTGTAGTTCACTTCGTAGGCCACGCCCCAGCCCTTGTCCCCGGTCGCCTGGTCATCGGGGTAGCCGCGAGCGAAGTTCTGCCCGCCAAAGGACGCCCGCTCGCTGTCGGGCAGGTTGTCGTTGCTCCAGTACCAGGCGGCGGAAAGCACACCTTGCCAATTGTCCAGGAAACGATCGCTCTGTACCCCGGCCAGGCGCAGGCGGAAGAAATCCAGATCATAGAGGCTGTTGTTGGTCTCGGCGCCCATGCTGTCCAGGCCCCGATACAGGCCGGCGCTGAGAATCCGCAGTTGGCGCGGATCGGACTTGCTCCAGTCCGCCTCAAGCGCCAGGGCGCGGATGTCGGTTTTTTCTTCCAGGGTCAGCGGGCTGTTGCTGACCCGGTAACGGGTCTTGTCATTTACTGCATACAGGCGTGTGCCGGCGGTGAGCATTTCATTGGGCGAGGCGATGAAAGGGTGGCTGACGCCGATGGAAAAGCGGTCGTTCTCCCGATGGGGCTCCAGCTCGATCCCGTTGTCCAGCTGCACGTTGCTCCGTGGGTCGGCGCGGTAGCGGGCGCCGTAGAGGCTCAGTTGCGTGCCTTCCGAACCCAGCAACTGGCTGTAGTCCAGGCGGTAGTAGTGTTCCTTGTCGTGGCCCGGCGGGAACAGCCCGCTGAGGCTGAGCTGTTCGCCCCAGGCGGTCTGCGAGTTGCTGATGATGCCCACCAGGGCCTGCAGGCCGTTGCGGTTGTCGTCGGTGCTGTTGAGGGTGGTGGCGATGGCCTTGCGGCTGGCCACGGCCACCAGTTGGGTCGCGCCGTCGGTAGTGCCCGGTGGCGGCACTACCGCCTGCAGGGTGACCCCGGGAACCTTGCTCATCAGTGTGGTGTAGCGTTCGAAGGTCTTGCGGGTCAGCGGGCGCTCGGCCTTGAGTTTGCTCACCAGTTTGTCCAGGTAGGCGGATACCGGGCCGATGTCGCCCTGCAGCTGGTAGTCCCGGATGTAGCCTTCCACCAGCACTACCCGCAGCACGCCCTGGTCGAAGTTCTGCTGTGGCATGAAGGCGTAGGACAGCAGGTAGCCGTCCTTCTGATAGCGCCGGGTAATGCTGCGCGTGGCTTCGATCAACTGGCCGAAGCTGGCTTCGTGGCCGATCAGTGGCTGGTAGATCGCTGCCAGTTCTTCCAGGGGGTAGACCGTGCCGCCCTCGATCTGCACCTGGCGCACCGTGACCTTGGTGCCCATCATCAGCGGCTGCTGGCCTTGCGGCGCAGTGGGTTGCTCGGGCAGTTGCGGTTGCGGGGTTGCCGGGCGGTAGGCATCCACCGGCAGGTTGGGTTGGGGCAGGTTGTTGATGCTGTCATTGCTGTTGAGAAAGCGCGGAAGGGAGTCGGCGTAAACGGAGGTACAGCATCCAACTAACAACAAACTGGCCAACGTGCGCATAGGACACTCCATGGTCGAGCCGCAGCGGTGTAGAAAGTTCCTGGCTCCAGTTGCCGCTCGGGTCTTGGCCACGATCTGGCTCTGGATGCTTGTCTCTGGATAAACAAAAAGGCGAGAGACTCATGGGAATCTCTCGCCCTCAACCAAGCGTAGGCGCTGCAGGTGAGGCCGTCGAATCGGCCAGGTGCAAATTATTTCTTGTTGCCGCCCAGGGCGCCGGTCAGGCCGCCGAGCACGCCACCCAGGCCGCCATTGAGGCCCGCTCCGGCAGAGGCGCTGCCACTGGCGCTGGCGTTGGCGCCTACGCCAAGGCCACCGAGCAAGCCGCCACTGGGCGCTGTGCCGCCGTTGACCAGGCCGCCAACCGAAGCCACGGTGTTGCCCACGGCTCCAAGGGTGCCGCCCAAGGCGGTACCTATCGGATTGGCGCCACTATTGCTGGCCACGCCCGCGCCTACGTTGCTGACTGCGCCGCCCACCTGGCCCAGAAGACTGCTGGTCGGGCTACCCAGGCCGGTAGCTGCACCTACTTGCTGGGTCAGGCCGGCAACCGAACTGGTGACGGGGTTCAATGCCGAACCCAGGCTCACTCCGACGCTGGCCAATGGTGCAGTGACTACCAGGTTAGGGGTACCGCTGCCGCCCAGAGCGCCGCCTACCGAGGCGATCAGGTTGCCGGCTGCCGCTCCGGTGACCCCGCCTGCGCTAACGGTACCGTTGGTATTGCCGGCATTCAGGCCGTTGCTCAAGTTGGCCACTGCACCGCCGACAGTTTCCAGCAGGCCGTTGTTGCCGCCGAGGCCACTGCCATTCCCGGTTCCGCTACCCGAGTTGCTCACATAACCGCCGGCAGTGCCCACGGCCGTACTTGCGTTGCTCAGGGTGTTGCCCAACAGATTTGTTACAGGGTTGCCGTTGCCAGCGTCAGTGATCTTGTTACCGGTGCTGTCCACGGCCTGAGCTACGCCATTGAGCAGACCTTTTACAGGGGAGCCAAGACCGGTGGCGCCGCCGATATTGCCGGTCACGTCTTCCGCCAGGCTGACCACTGGAACCAGTACCTTATCGCCGACATTGTCGGTCAGTGTTCCCAGAGGTCCGCTGCTGGTGACGGTGCTCAGGGTATTACCGAGCATGGTCACCCGGGTGCCTACGCCGCCGACTACCGGAGCCACCCTGGTCACCAGGCCACCCACTACCGGAACGCTCTGGGTGGTGGTTGCCAGTTTGCCGCTGAGGTCGGTGACCCCGGTACCCACATCGCTGACCACGTTGCCGACGGTGGCGGTGGTCTTGCTCAGGGCCTTGGGATCGGTGCCCAAAGTGCCGAGGCCGTTGGTCAGGCCGTCACCGACGGTGTCCACCACGTTGCCGGTGGTGTTGACGGCGCTTTGTACCACGCCTCCAACCACGGGTACGGTGGCCAGGGAAGTGCCCAGGCCGCTGACACCGGTACCGACGCCACTGAGGGTGGTACCCAGATCCGAGACCAGGCTGCTGGTCGTCAGGGGAGTGGTGGTACCGCCAGTTCCTCCGGTGCCGCCAGTTCCACCTGTGCCACCTGTGCCTCCGCCAGTGCCGCCGGTACCACCTGTGCCTCCGCCAGTGCCGCCGGTACCACCTGTGCCTCCACCGGTACCACCAGTGCCACCTCCAGTGCCTCCTGTTCCGCCGGTGCCGCCACCAGTGCCACCAGTGCCGTCAGTACCGCCGCTGGCACTGGCTGGCGAACTGCTGCCACCACTTTTATGACCGCCACCACCGCCGCTGCAGCCTGCCAGGCTGAGGGTCAGGATCATGGTTATTGCCGTTAACGCTTTCCATCCGAATTGAGTTTTCATGTCTGGTATTCCTTGCACCTGTTACAACGTTCGTTGTTTTCGATAGCTCTCCAGTTCTTGCGCTGGAGATACCTTCGTCCGTTGTCTACATAAAAGGCGCAGGGAATAAATTGAACAATTATGAACTTGGTATTAATGACTTATTTTGTTCGGTTAATTGATTTACAAGTAGCTAGTCTCAAAGTATTGGTTGGCGCTCCTAGTGTGTGATGAATTGTTTTAAAACAATGACTTGATGTTTTGTAGTGTCCTTGAAAAGTGCTCGTTAAACTAAAGTTATATATACACAATTAATAGGCAGTTTTTGTGCTGAGCTCGCGGTACTTGCACTTTTTCGCTGGCGTTTAATGGCTGGCAGGGGGATGGGATGGTGGCCTGGTTTATACTGCGCCGCCCAAAACTCTCTGGAGCTCAATATGCTGACGCCCGTCTGGTGGCTGCTGTGCCTGCCGTTTGTTGCCGGAGCCTTTCTCGCCCTGCAAGCCGGAATCAACGGTCAACTGGCCAAGCAGGTCGGCGGGGTGCTGGCTGCGGCCCTGATCTCTTTTTTCGTCGGCACCGCGGTGCTGCTGATCGTCGTCGGGGTGGTGCTGATCCGCCGGGGCTGAGGCCCCTCAGGCGATGGGCTGCCAGTTGCCCAGCATATGCTGCAACTCGCCGCTGCCCAGCAACTGCAGTTCTCCGCTTGAACCCCCGGCACTGGCTAGCAGGCGTACGTCGCCGGGCAGCAGCACGGGCTTCATGAACTGCACCGTCACTTCGATGTTCGCTGCTGGCAGATGCTCGCTCAGGGCTGCCAGGGTGCGCGCCTTGTTCCACAGGCCATGGGCGATGGCCTGGGGAAAGCCGAACAGCCGGGCGCTCCAGGCGCTCAGGTGGATCGGGTTGTAGTCGCCGGAAACCCTGGCGTAGCGCCGGCCGATATCGCGCTCGGCGCGCCAGCAGGCGACTTCGCCGAGGTTGTCGGCGTTGGGCAAGTGTTGGCTGGAAGGTTCTCCCGCCAACTTGACTCCACGGCAGAGCATGCGGCTTTGCGCTTCCCAGAGGGGGCCCAGCAAATCGTCCACTGTGGTCACCAGGTCGAATGTTGCGCCTTTGGCGTGGGGTTGCAGGTTGCACACCTGGACCCCGATTCGAACGCTGCTGACATTGCCCATGGGGCGCAACACACGAATCCTGTTGCCCAGGTGAATCAGCCCCAGTAGCGGAAATGGAAAGTCCCGGGCAGTGAGCAGCTGCATCTGCAAGGGAAACGCCAGTACATGGGGGTAGGTCGCGGGCAGCAGGCCGTTATCGGCAAAGCCGCAGACCTTGCGGTAGCCCGCCAGTTGCCCGGGGGCCAGGCTGATCCAGCAGCGCAGGCCGTATTCGGGTAACTGCGTGCCGTTGATCCGTCGGCGCATTGCCGCTTTGAGAAACAGCGGCGGCAGGGACGCGGGCAGGTTCAGTTCGTGCCAGTGTGCAGTCATTTTCAGGCCCCCAATAGACTTTGTCCGCAGACCCGCAGGGCCTGCCCGCTGACGGCGCCGCTGCCCGGCTGGCCGAGCCAGGCCACCGCTTCGGCAACGTCCTGGGGCAGGCCGCCCTGGCCCAGGGAACTCATGCGCCTTCCAGCTTCGCGCAGGGCGAAGGGCACCTTGGCGGTCATCTGGGTCTCGATGAAGCCCGGCGCCACGGCATTGATGCTGATATCCCGGGCGTGCAGCAGCGGCGCCCAGGCCTGGGCCAGGCCAATCAGCCCGGCCTTGCTGGCGGCGTAGTTGGTTTGCCCGCGGTTGCCGGCGATGCCGCTGATGGAGGCCAGCAGGATCACCCGGCCATGGTCGTGCAGGCGTGCGCTGTCCAGCAGGGCCTGGGTCAGCACCTGGGGCGCATTGAGGTTCACCGCCAGCACCGCGTCCCAGTATTCCGGGGTCATGTTGGCCAGGGTCTTGTCCCGGGTGATGCCGGCGTTGTGCACCAGGATGTCGATGCCCTCCGGCAGTTGCTCGATCAACTGTGCCGGAGCGTCTTCGGCGCAGATGTCCAGGCAGATGGCGCGGCCGCCGAGACGGGCCGCCAGGGCTTCCAGATCGGCCTTGGCCTGGGGCACGTCCAGCAGCAGGACCTGGGCACCGTCCCGGGCCAGGGTTTCGGCGATGGCCGCACCAATGCCGCGGGCGGCGCCGGTGACCAGGGCCTTGCGCCCGGCCAGCGGGCGGCTCCAGTCCTGGACCTGGGTCGCGCAGGGCTGCAAGCGGATCACCTGCCCGGAAACGTAGGCGCTCTTGGGCGAGAGAAAGAAGCGCAAGGCGCCTTCCAGCTGTTCTTCCGCTCCGGCTGCCACATACAGCAATTGCAGGGTGGCGCCGTTGCGCAGTTCCTTGGCCAGGGAGCGGCTGAAGCCTTCCAGGGCGCGCTGGGCGCTGGCGGCGAAGGGCTCGTCAAGGGTTTCCGGGGCGCGCCCGAGGATGACCAGGTGGGCGCTGGGCTCGAGGTTTCTCAGCAGTGGCTGGAAGAATTCCCGCAATTGCTTGAGCTGGTCGGTGTGCAGCAGCTCGCTGGCGTCGAACACCACGGCCTTGAGCCGGGGCCCGTGGCCGGGAATCCAGGGGGTGGCCAGGGACGGGTCGGCGCCATAGCTGTAGATGCCATCGGTCAGGCGCGGCGCCAGGGCGGCCACCTGCTGTGCCAGCGCGCCGCCGCCGAGCAACAGTGCACCTTCGATAGGCCGCAGGCGACCGGCTTGCCAGCGCTCCAGGCGTACCGGCGACGGCAAGCCAAGAGCCCCGACCAGGCGCTGGCCGATGGACGAGTTGGCGAAGTCGATATAACGGTCAGACATGGAACGCACTCCGAAGGTTGGGGTTCAAAGTGTGGACCATGAATGGCCCTGGGTCGTTCGATCGGCCAGATCCCTCCTACGCTGGAGGAGGTACCCACCGCAGTCGCACTCAAAGAATAGGGAGCTTTCCATGACACAGCTGCGTCGCGTCGCGATTATCGGCGGCAACCGCATCCCCTTCGCCCGTTCCAACGGCCCCTATGCCACCGCCAGCAACCAGGCGATGCTCACCGCCGCCCTGGAGGGCCTGATCGAGCGCTACAACCTGCACGGCCTGCGCCTTGGCGAGGTGGCCGCCGGTGCCGTGCTCAAGCATTCCCGGGACTTCAACCTGACCCGCGAATGCGTCCTCGGCTCGCGGCTTTCGCCCACCACCCCGGCCTACGATATCCAGCAGGCCTGCGGCACGGGCCTGGAAGCGGCGCTGCTGGTGGCCAACAAGATCGCCCTGGGGCAGATCGACTGCGGCATCGCCGGCGGGGTGGATACCACTTCGGATGCGCCGATCGGGGTCAACGAAGGCCTGCGCAAGATCCTGTTGCAGGCCAACCGCGCCAAGAGCACCGGCGACAAGCTCAAGACCCTGCTGCAACTGCGGCCCCATCACCTCAAGCCGGAACTGCCGCGCAATGGCGAGCCGCGCACCGGCTTGTCCATGGGCGAGCACTGCGAGCAGATGGCCAAGACCTGGAACATTGCCCGCGCCGATCAGGATCAACTGGCCCTGGAAAGCCATCAGAAAATGGCCGCCGCCTACGCCGAAGGCTGGCAGGACGACCTGATCACTCCCTTCCTCGGCCTGACCCGGGACAACAACCTGCGCCCGGACCTGACCCTGGAAAAGCTCGCCAGCCTCAAGCCGGCCTTCGACCGTAGCGCCAGCGGCACGCTGACGGCGGGCAACTCCACGCCCCTGACCGATGGCGCCTCGCTGGTGCTGTTGGGCAGTGAAGCGTGGGCCAGGGAGCGGGGCCTGCCGGTTCTTGCCTACCTGCGCGACGGCGAGGCCGCGGCGGTGGACTTCGTCAACGGCGCCGAGGGCCTGCTGATGGCCCCGGTATACGCCGTGCCGCGCTTGCTGGCGCGCAATGGCCTGAGCCTGCAGGACTTCGACTACTACGAGATCCACGAAGCCTTCGCCGCCCAGGTGCTGTGCACTCTCAAGGCCTGGGAAGACCCCGAGTACTGCAAGGCCAGGCTGGGCCTGGAGGCACCTCTGGGCAGCGTCGATCGCGCCCGGCTCAACGTCAAAGGCAGTTCCCTGGCGGCAGGGCACCCGTTTGCCGCCACCGGCGGGCGCATCGTCGCCAACCTGGCGAAGCTGCTGAGTGTGGCGGGGCAGGGACGCGGGCTGATTTCCATCTGTGCCGCGGGCGGCCAGGGTGTGACGGCGATCATCGAGCGCTGAGGTTCGTGGCCTTCCCCGGCACGCAGGCTCCTACACAGAAATGCCGCCCATCCGTAGGAGCCGGCTTGCCGGCGAAAGCGTCTTCAGGTCTTGAAGCGCCGTACCAGGGCGTCCAGCTCATTGGACAGCCCCGCCAGGCTCTGGGAGTCCAGGCGCGCCGAGTTCGCCAGTTCCGCCACCAGTTGCGCATCGCCATGGATCTGGCTGATGTGCCGGTTGATGTCTTCCGCCACCTGATGCTGCTCTTCGGCGGCGGTGGCGATCTGGGTGTTCATGTCGCGGATCACGTCCACCGATTCGCGGATCTGCCCGAAGCTGTTGCGCGCCAGGCCGATGCGGTTCACCGATTGCTGGGACACTTCCAGGCTGGCGTGCATCTGCTGGGTCACGGCGCTGGTGCGTTTGGCCAGGTTGCCCAGCAGCCCGTCGATCTCGGCAGTGGAGTCGGCGGTACGCTTGGCCAGGGCCCGCACCTCGTCGGCCACCACGGCAAAACCGCGACCCTGCTCCCCGGCCCGGGCGGCCTCGATGGCCGCGTTCAGCGCCAGCAGGTTGGTCTGTTCGGCGATCGAGCGGATGGTGCCGAGGATCGACTGGATGTCGGTGCTGTCGCGTTCCAGTTGCTGCATCGACTGCGCCGACTGTTCGATCTCCTGGCTCAGGCGATCGACGCTGTGCACCGCGTCATCGATCTGCTGCTGGCCTTCCCGGGCCTGGCGCTGGCCACTGTCCGCCGACTCGGCGGCCTGGCTGCAGGAACGGGCCACTTCGTTGGCGGTGGCGACCATTTCGTGGAAGGCGGTGGACACCATGTCCACCGCTTCGCGCTGGCGCCCGGCGGCTTCGGCCATGTCGCTGGAGACCTGGGTCGAACTGTGGGAAGTGGCGAGGATCTTCTGCGCGGCCTGGCCGATGCTCTGGATCAGGTTGCGGATTGCCGCCAGGAACTGGTTGAACCAGTTGGCCAACTGCGCGGTTTCGTCGCTGCCACGGATATTCAGACTGCGGGTCAGATCGCCTTCGCCTTGGGCAATGCCTTCCAGGCCACTGGCCACGCCGCGGATCGGCCGCACGATGAGGCTGGCGAAACTCGCCCCGAGCACTGCGAACAGCACCGCCAGGATCGCGGCAATACCGGCGATGATCCAGGTCAGCTGGGTGGCCGCGCCCATGACTTCGTTCTGCTTGATCAGGCCGATGAAGGTCCAGCCCAGTTGCTCCGAAGGCCAGACGTTGGCCATGTAGTGCTCGCCGCCCAGTTCCACCTGCACCAGGCCCTTGCCGGCCTTGGCCAGTTGCGCGTAACCCTCGCCGAGGCTGCCCAGGGCCTTGAAGTTGTGCTCCGGCTGCTTGGGGTCCACCAGCACCGTGCCGTTGTTTTCCATCAGCATCAGGTAGCCCGATTCACCCAGCTTGATCTGTTTGACGATCTCGGTGAGCTGCTTGAGCGACACGTCGACTGCGACCACGCCGCCCTGGGGGCCCAACTGGTTGGCCAGCGAGCGCACGGTGCTGACCAGCACCGCATCGTCGCTGGCCCAGTAATAGGCCTCGGTGCGCAGGGTCTTGCCCGGGTTGGCCTGGGCGGTCTTGTACCAGGGGCGTACGCGGGGGTCGTAGTTGGCCAGCTTCAGGTCGGCGGGCCAGGAGACGTATCCGCCGTTGCTCACGCCATAGGACACATAGGAATAGGCAGGATGGCTGGCGGCCATGGCGGCGAACAGCTCGAAGATTCGTTTGTCCTGCTCGCCTTCCGGGGCCTTCGCGGCATCGGCGCTCATCCAGGTCTTGAGGTTGTCACCGGCCTGGGTGATCAAGGGTTGAGCGGCCAGGTAATCGATGTTCTGGCTGATGCCTTCGAAGAACAGCTGCATGGCGTTGGCCACTTGGCGGATCTCGCGGCCGCTGCCGTCGACGAAGGTGTTTTCGGCCTCGCTGCGCAGGTTGATCACCACCAGCGTGGCTACCAGCACCACGGGCAGGCTGGCGATGACGGCAAAGGCCCAGGTCAATTTCTGTTTGATGTTCATCCGCGCTCCAGTTTTTTGTAAGACCACGAAGTGCAGGCGACTCGCGGATTTATCGGCAGCTTGAAAGATGACGCTGATTGCATCCCTGGGGTGAAGTCGAGCCCGCGGCGATCGAACCTTGGCCGGTGGCTGACGTCTTTATTGGATTGTCGGACAAACTCCCTGTCTCTCTGAGGGCTTCGGCTGGCGCCGGGCAATATTGAGCCTCAGGCAGAAAAAAAACTTCCGCGGGCAGGCCCGCGAAGGGGCTGGCCTGAGTGCCACTGATGGACGGTTGCGGACGCCGTCTCGACTATGATCCTTGGCGGCGTCGATGGATTGATCTGGCACATTGAGTGCATTGCTGTCGCTCGGTGGTCGGCAGCCCTTTCCCGTCGTGGGAGGATTGCCGTATAACGAGTGACTTTCGCGTGTTTGGTAACAAGGGACCCACAATAAAAGCTGATGAAGACTCCAAAACGCATTGAACCGCTGATCGAAGACGGTCTGGTAGACGAGGTGCTGCGCCCACTCATGAGTGGTAAAGAGGCAGCTGTGTATGTGGTGCGCTGCGGCAACGAGCTACGTTGCGCCAAGGTCTACAAGGAGGCGAACAAACGCAGTTTCCGTCAGGCGGCGGAGTATCAGGAGGGGCGCAAGGTTCGTAACAGCCGTCAGGCGCGGGCCATGGCCAAGGGCTCGAAGTTCGGGCGCAAGGAAACCGAGGACGCCTGGCAGAACGCCGAAGTGGCGGCGTTGTTCCGTCTGGCCAATGCCGGGGTGCGGGTGCCCAAGCCGTTCGACTTCCTCGAAGGTGTGCTGTTGATGGAGTTGGTGGCCGACGAGTACGGCGATGCGGCGCCGCGGCTCAACGATGTGGTGCTGGAAGCGGACCAGGCCCGTGAATATCACGCCTTCCTGATTTCCCAGATCGTGCTGATGTTGTGTACCGGCCTGGTGCACGGTGACCTTTCCGAGTTCAACGTGCTGCTGACCCCGGATGGCCCGGTGATCATCGACCTGCCCCAGGCGGTGGATGCTGCCGGCAACAACCATGCCTTCAGCATGCTGGAGCGTGACGTCGGCAACATGGCGTCCTATTTCGGGCGTTTTGCCCCGGAACTCAAGGGCACTCGGTATGCCAAGGAAATGTGGGCCCTGTACGAGGCTGGCACCTTGCATCCGGGCAGCGTGCTGACCGGCGAGTTCGACGACCCCGAAGAACTGGCGGATGTCGGCAGCGTGATCCGCGAGATCGAAGCGGCGCGCCTGGACGAGGAGCGTCGCCAGGCAGTACGCGCGGCGGATGATGCGCCGCCGGGCAAATCCGAAGAACCACCGCCTCCGCCCTGGATGCAGTGATGCCATAAAAAAATCCGGCCTTGGCCGGATTTTTCATTCCCGCAAACTACCCGGCCCCTTGGCCCCTTGGCCCCTTGACCCCTTGACCCCTTGGCCCCTTGCATCTTGTAGCCGCTGCCGAAGGCTGCGCACGGCCCGAAGGGACGCAGGGATCTTGAGGGCGCCGAGGTCTGGCGGGAGATCGCCAAGCAAGGTCCTGCTGGCCTTTTCGCAGCCTCGCCCAGGGCTCGGCAGCGGCTACATGGGGCGGCAGGTCACAGGCTCAGGATCCGCAGCAACTGCCCGAGGCCAGTTCCTTGAGGATCGGGCAGTCCGGGCGGTGGTCGCCCTGGCAGTGCTCCACCAGGTCCTGCAGGGTGTCGCGTAGCCCTGCCAGCTCGCGGATCTTCTGGTTCAACTCGTCGATATGCTGGCGGGCCAGGGCCTTCACATCGGCGCTGGCCCGCTGCCGGTCCTGCCACAGGGTCAGCAGCTTGCCCACCTCTTCCAGGGAAAACCCCAGGTCCCGGGAGCGCTTGATGAAGGCCAGGCTGTGCAGGTCGTCATCGCCATACAGGCGATAGCCGCTGTCACTGCGATGGGCGGGCTTGAGCAGGCCGATGGACTCGTAGTAACGGATCATCTTGGCGCTCAGGCCGCTCTTTCGGGCTGCTTGGCCGATGTTCATTCGGCGTTCTCCAGGTCTTTGGGTTTCCAGGTTTTCAACAGTAGCGCATTGCTGACCACGCTGACGCTGGACAGCGCCATGGCCGCCCCGGCGAGCACCGGGTTGAGCAGGCCGAAGGCCGCCAGCGGGATGCCGATCAGGTTGTAGACGAAGGCCCAGAACAGGTTCTGGCGAATCTTCGCGTAGGTCTTGCGGCTGATTTCCAGGGCCGCCGGGATCAACCGTGGATCGCCGCGCATCAGGGTGATGCCGGCCGCATGCATGGCCACGTCGGTGCCGCCGCCCATGGCGATGCCGATGTCCGCCGCCGCGAGGGCCGGGGCGTCGTTGATACCATCCCCGACCATGGCCACCACGCCGGTCTTTTTCAGCTCGGCCACCGTGGCCGCCTTGTCCGCCGGCAGCACTTCGGCGTGCACGTCGGTGATGCCCAGGGCGTCGGCCACCACCTTGGCGCTGCCGCGGTTGTCACCGGTCAGCAAATGGCTGCTGATATGCCGTGCATTGAGTTGCTGCACCGCCTGCAGCGCGCCGGGCTTGAGGGTGTCGCCAAAGGCGAACAGGCCCAGCACCCGGGATTGCGGGCTCTGCTCGATCAGCCAGGACAGGGTCCGGCCTTCGTGTTCCCAGTCCCGGGCCGCCTGGGCCAGGTCGCCGGGGTTGAGGCCGCTTTCTTCCAGCAGGCGGCGGTTGCCCAGGGCCAGTTGGCGGCCC
The DNA here is from genome assembly GCF_014170225.1 of Pseudomonas sp. UME65. NCBI lineage: Bacteria > Pseudomonadati > Pseudomonadota > Gammaproteobacteria > Pseudomonadales > Pseudomonadaceae > Pseudomonas > Pseudomonas sp. UME65. Next base: position 696,013 of record NZ_LZZQ01000011.1, read on the forward strand.
TCCAGGGTGCCGGCGATGCCTCGCCCGGTGAGGGACTGGCTGGCGCTGACGTCAGCCACCGGCAGTTGGCGTTCCTGGCACAGGTCCAGCACCGCCTTGGCCAGAGGGTGCTCACTGCCGCGCTGCAGGGCACCGGCCAGTTGCAGCACGCTGTTTTCATCGCCTTCCACCGCCTGCATATGGGCGATGCGCGGGGTGCCGGAGGTCAGGGTGCCGGTCTTGTCGAAAACCACCGAACTGACTTCGTGGGCCCGCTCCAGGGCTTCGGCATCCTTGATCAGGATGCCGTGGCGGGCCGCCACGCCGGTGCCGGCCATGATCGCCGTGGGCGTGGCCAGCCCCAGGGCGCAAGGGCAGGCGATCACCAGCACCGCCACGGCGTTGATCACCGCGGTTTCCAGCGGTGCGCCGTACAGCCACCAGCCCACCAGCGTGATCAGCGCCAGTACCAGGACAGTGGGCACGAACACCTGGCTGACTTTATCCACCAGTTTCTGGATCGGTGCCTTGCCGGCCTGGGCGTCTTCCACCAGGCGAATGATCCGCGCCAGCACGGTTTCCGCCCCCAGGGCCAGGGTGCGCACCAGCAGCCGGCCTTCGCCGTTGATGGCGCCACCGGTGACCTTGTCGCCGGGTTGCTTGGGCACGGGCAGGCTCTCGCCGCTGATCAGCGCTTCATCGGCATGGCTCTGGCCTTCGATGACTTCGCCGTCCACCGGAAAGCGCTCGCCGGGTTTGACCAGCACCAGGTCACCCAGGCGCAAGGCGCTGATCGCGACTTCCTGTTCGCGGCCGTCGATGACCTGGATCGCCCGTTCCGGACGCAGGGCTTCCAGGGCGCGGATGGCACTGGCGGTCTGGCGCTTGGCGCGGCTTTCCAGGTATTTGCCCAGCAGCACCAGGGCGATTACCACCGCCGAGGCCTCGAAGTACAGGTGCGGCATGCTGCCCGCGGCGGCGGTGGCCCATTCGTACAGGCTCAGGCCATAGCCGGCGCTGGTGCCCAGGGCCACCAGCAGGTCCATGTTGCCGCTGCCGGCGCGCACGGCCTTCCAGGCCGCGACATAAAAGCGTGCACCGAAGATGAACTGCACCGGGGTGGCCAGGGCGAACTGGGCCCAGGCCGGAAGCATCCAGTGCAGGCCGAACGGCTGCACCAGCATCGGCAGCACCAGGGGCAGGGCCAGGAGGATGGCCAGCACCAGGCTCCAGCGCTCGCGTCGCAGGTTCTGCTGTTGCTCGTCGCCCTGTTTCTGCTCGGCCTGCCACAGGCTGGCGGAGTAGCCGGCCTGGGTCACGGCATTGACCAGCAGCGCCGGGTCGACCTGGCCCAGCAGTTCGACATGGGCACGCTCGGTGGCCAGGTTGACGCTGGCGCTGCGGACGCCGGGGAGTTTGTTCAAGGCGCGTTCGACTCGCCCGGCGCAGGTGGCGCAGGTCATGCCGCCGATGCTCAGTTCGACGGCTTGCACCGGCACGCTGTAGCCGGCGTTTTCCACGGCTTCCAGCAGGGCCGGCAGGCTGTCTTGCGGTGCTTCGACCCGAGCCTGTTCCGTGGCCAGGTTGACGCTGACCGTGCGAATGCCGGCGACCTTGCCCAGGGCACGCTCTACGCGCCCGGCGCAACTGGCGCAGGTCATGCCGGCAATCGGCAGGTCGAAAGTGGTTGATTCAGGCATGGCGACGCTCCCTGTGAATGTTGCCTACAGGATCAACCTTGCCACGCAGGCAAGGTCAAGGGGGCATTGCACGGGTGCTTCATTTTGTCCCAGGGGCTGCTCGCAGTGCGCGAACAGCAGGCCCCGGGAGCTCGGCAGGGGGCGGGGTGTCAGTATTCCAGGGCGGCGGGCTTGAGGTACATGCCCGAGGCGTTCATGGCGATGCGGAACTTCAGCACATCGCCAGCCCGCAGGCTGATGTCCTGGGAACTCGGGGCAAGCAGCCCGGCATTGCAGCCCGGGGCCTGGCCTGGCAGCAGTTTCAGGCGCAGAGAAACCTTGCCCGGCGGCAGGTTGAACGAGGCGCTCTGTTCCTGGAACAGCCGACCGGCAAGCTGGTCCTGGATGTACAGGCCGATCTCGCAGGACGTGGCGACTTCCAGCCGCTCCCTGGAAATGATCAGCACGCCGTAGTCCTCTCCGGCGGCCAGCGCCGATGGGGTTGCCGCGCACAGGCCCAGGAGGCCGACGAGGCTGAAAGTTGACCAGCGCATGGCTGAATCTCCCGCTGTGATGTCGTAAGACGTGCAGCTTGGCCGAGCGCGCCGCCGATTTCCAGCCCGGCAGATCAATCCGGAACTTGACCTTGCCACGGTGGCAAGGACAAGACTTGCTCCAACCCAATACAGGAGAAGCGCAATGCAAGTATTCAACGTTCAAGGCATGTCCTGCGGTCACTGTGTGCGTGCCATCACCCAGGCGCTGCAAAGCAAGGACCCGGCGGCCACCGTGCGGGTGGATCTGGCGGCCAAGGAAGTCGGGGTCGAGAGCCGCCTGTCCAGCGATGAGGTGATCAGCCTGATCAGCGAGGAAGGCTACGCGGTCAAGGTTGCCTGAGCCTTTTTATATAGTTAGCGACCTATCGGAATGTTCAAGGCGTCCAAGCGCGGCTAGACTGTGCGACCGCTGACCAACGCTCGTTTGGATGCCATGAACCTCCGCACAATCCTGATTCTCGGCGCTCTGAGCGCTTTCGGCCCGCTGGCCATCGACTTCTACTTGCCGGCCTTCCCCTCGATGGCCCTGGCTTTCGGCACCGATGAAAAACACGTTCAGCTGACCCTGGCCGCCTACTTCCTCGGCCTGTCCATCGGCCAGTTGGCCTATGGCCCGGTGGCCGATCGTTTTGGCCGGCGCCTGCCGCTGCTGGCGGGGGTGGGCCTGTTCACGCTGGCCTCCCTGGCCTGCGCCTATGCGCCGAACCTGGAATGGCTGATCGGCGCACGCTTTGTCCAGGCCCTGGGCGGATGCGCCGGGATGGTGATTTCCCGGGCCGTGGTCAGCGACAAGTGCGATGCGGTGGGTTCGGCCAAGGTCTTCTCCCAACTGATGCTGGTGATGGGCCTGGCCCCGATCCTGGCGCCAATGCTGGGCGGCCTGCTGGTCAACCTCTACGGCTGGCAGTCGATCTTCATCATGCTCACGGTGTTCAGTGCACTGTCCGGGCTGGCAGTGGCCCTGGGCCTGCCGGAAAGCATGCCGGCCACCCGCCCGCGCCTGCCTCTGTCCGGGGCGCTGCGCCAATATGGCCTGCTGCTGTCGGACCGGGTATTTCTCGGCCATGCCTTGACCGGCGGGATCGCCATTGCCGGGATGTTTTCCTACATTGCCGGTTCGCCCTTTGTCTTCATCAAACTCTACGGCGTGCCAGCGGAGCACTTCGGCTGGTTCTTCGGGATCAATGCCGGGGGCTTCATCCTGGTGGCGCAGATCAATGCGCGCCTGCTGGCCAAGCGTGGCCCGGCGTTCCTGCTGGCGCGCACCGTGTGGATCTACCTGGCAGCGGGCCTGACCCTGCTCGGCGTCAGTGCCTTGCACACCAGTGCGCTCTGGCCGCTGCTGCTGCCGCTGTTCGTGTGTATCGCCAGCCTGGGCTGCATCATTCCCAATGCTGCGGCCTGCGCCATGAATGGTCAGGGCGCACGGGCCGGCAGCGCCTCGGCGATGCTCGGTTGCCTGCAATTCAGCGTGGCGGCAGGGGCGGCGTACCTGGTGGGTGTGCTGCATGACGGCAGCGCCATGCCGATGGCCATGGTCATCAGCCTGTGCGGTGTGCTGGCGGTGAGCATGGCGGTCATGACCCGGCGCTTGCAGAATGCCCGGGCGCTGAAGGCTGCCGAGCTCTGAGTCAGCCGGTGGCGCGCTGGCTCTGGGGAATCGGGTGGGGGGCTTGCAGGCGGCTTTGCAGGGTCTGGGTGAAGGCCCGGGCTTCGGCCTCGCTGCGGAACGTCACCACATGCTGGTCGAGCCGCACCTGCCATTGAGAGCCCTGGGGGTGTGCCAATTCTTTTATCAGGATCTTCATTGCTGACCTCCTAACGGTAAAAGACTGCGCTGCAAGGGCCCCCAGTGTAGACCCGAATACGGTCACAAATATGACCGGAATCAACTCTCGGACTGACGGCAGCCAGCACCTTTTACCGGTGCCGGCTGCCGTTCGTTAACGCCTCAGAAACCTTCGAGGACGATCTTGCCGCGAGCCTTGCCGCTCTCCAGCAGGGCGTGGGCGCGGCGCAGGTTGGCTGCGTTGATCTGGCCGAAGTGCTCACCCACCGTGGTCTTCAAGGTGCCGGCGTCAATCAGTTCGGCGACCCGGTTGAGCAGCACGTGCTGCTCTTGCATGTCGGCGGTTTCGAACAGCGAACGGGTGTACATGAACTCCCAGTGCAACGACAGGCTCTTGCGCTTGAGCTTGGTCACGTCGAGGCTTTTCGGATCGTCGATCAGCGCCAGCTTGCCCTGGGGTGCCAGGGCTTCCACCAGTTGGTCGAGGTGGGCATCGGTCTGGGTCAGGCTGGCGACGTGGGTCACCTGGCCTGCGCCAATGCGCTGGAGTTCGGCGCTCAGTGGCTGGCTGTGGTCCACCACCGCATGGGCGCCCAGCTCGCGGACCCAGGCCTGGGTCTGTTCGCGGGAGGCACTGCCGATCACCTTGAGGCCGGTGAGCTGACGGGCCAGTTGGGTGAGGATCGAACCGACCCCGCCGGCAGCGCCGACGATCAGCAGGCTCTGGCCTTTGTCAGCCGGCTCCTGGCTGATCTGCAGGCGTTCGAACAGCAGCTCCCAGGCGGTGATCGCGGTCAGCGGCAGGGCGGCGGCCGCGGCGAAGTCCAGGCTCTTGGGCATGTGGCCGACGATCCGTTCATCCACAGTGTGCAGCTCACTGTTACCGCCGGCCCGGGCGATGGAGCCGGCGTAGAACACCCGGTCACCGACCTTGAACAGGCTGACGTCGCTGCCCACGGCCTTGACCACCCCGGCCACGTCCCAGCCCAGCACCTTGGCCGCGCCACCTTCGGGCTGGACGTTCTGGCGCACCTTGGTGTCCACCGGGTTGACCGAGATGGCCCTGACTTCCACCAGCAGATCGCGAGGGCCGGCCACGGGCTCGGGCAGCTCGATGTCTTGCAGGGACTTGGGATCGTCGATGGGCAGGGAAGCGTAATAGGCGATGGCTTTCATGTTGAGTTCCTGATGATGAGTAGGGAAAAAAGGCTCAGACAATCAACTGCAGGCGCTTGAGCTCGAAGTGCTCGATCGCCTCGCGGGTCTGATGGAGGAAATGCCGGAAGTGCGCGGTGTTGTTGTGAAACTCAAGGGCTGCTTCATCGTCCCAGCGCTCCAGCACGTAGAAGGTGCCCGGTTGCTCGGCATCCTGGTGCAGCTCGTAGTACTGGCAACCGCTTTCCTCACGGCTGGGCGAGACCAGGGCGCTGAGCTCGCGCTTGAGAACGTCTTGCTGCTGGGGCTTGGCGATCAGGGTGGCAATCGCGGTGAAGGCTTGGGACATGTGGGCTTCCTCAGGTGCTAGGCGATGGGAGGGATGATTGGCTATTTCTCCCGAGGATAAAACCGGCTAAAAGAGCAGGCTCTTTCAATATTTTTTTGATAATCCAGGAAAGCCTCATGCTGCGATTCGATGACCTGCAGTTGTTCGTGCGTGCCGCAGACCTGGGCAGCCTGTCGGCGGCGGCCCGGGTCATGGACCTTTCGCCTGCGGTGGCCAGTGCTGCCCTCAAGCGCATCGAGGAACACCTGGGCGCACGGCTGCTGGCCCGTTCCACCCGCAGCCTGCGGCTCACCGCGGAGGGCGAGGGCTTTCTCGAATACGCCCGGGCGGCCTTGAGCAACCTGGATGAAGGCCGGCGCCTGCTGGCCAGCGGTCAGGATCAGGTCAGTGGCGTGTTGCAGCTTTCTGCCCCTTCGGATTTTGGCCGCAATCTGCTGTTGCCCTGGCTCGACGAGTTCCAGCGTGAACATCCCAAGCTCAGCGTGCGCTTGCTGCTGGGGGACCGGATTGCCGACCTGTTCCGCCAGCCGGTGGACATTGCCCTGCGTTACGGCGAACCGGAGGACTCCAGCCTGGTGGCGCTGCCAGTGGCTCCGGACAACCGCCGGGTGCTGTGCGCCGCCCCCAGTTATCTGGCCCGCTACGGCGAGCCGCGCCAGCTGGAGCAACTGGCCCAGCACAACTGCCTGTTGTACATGCTCGACAGCCGGGCTCATGACCTCTGGAGCTTTCATGACGGCAAGCGCGAGGTGAGCCTCACCGTCAGTGGTGACCGCCTGAGCGACGACGCCGATGTGGTGCGGCGCTGGGCCGTGGCCGGTGAGGGGATTGCCTACAAGTCCTGGCTGGATGTGGCCGCCGATGTGCTGGCCGGCCGCCTGCAGATACTGCTGCCGGAACTGCGCTGCGAAGGCGCGTCGCTGAACCTGCTGTGCACCCACCGGGCGCACCTGAGCAAACCGGTGAAACTACTGCGTGACCTGCTCCAGGAGCGTTGCGCGCAGATCAGCGCGCAACGCCCGCGATAGGAGCCGGCTTGCCGGCGAGCCTGGGCACCGTGCCCTCGGCGTCGCTGGTGGACGCGAACAGGTCGCCCTCGGCAATCAGCCCCGGCCTCGATCCCGCACACTCGGGCGGTCAAGCATTCAACCGGGGGAACGGGCATGGGCATACAGGAATACAGCGCCGCAGAGCGCCTGGAACGGCTACCCATCAGCGGCTATCACCGGGTGATCTTCATCATCATCGCCCTGGCGTTTTTCTTCGACTCCATGGACCTGGCGATGATGACTTTCCTCCTCGGCTCGATCAAAACCGAGTTTGGCCTGAGTTCGGCCCAGGCCGGCCTGCTGGCCAGCTCCAGTTTCTTCGGCATGGTGCTGGGCGCCTCGCTGTCGGGCATGCTTGCCGACCGCTATGGGCGCAAGCCGGTGTTCCAGTGGAGCATCGTGCTCTGGGGCGTGGCCAGTTACCTGTGTTCCACCGCCCAGAGCGTGGACAGCCTGACCCTGTTCCGGGTGTTGTTGGGGATCGGCATGGGCATGGAGTTTCCCATCGCCCAGTCGATGCTCTCGGAGATGATTCCGGCCCAGCGTCGCGGGCGCTACATCGCCCTGATGGATGGCTTCTGGCCCCTGGGTTTCGTCGCCGCCGGGGTGCTCTCGTATTTCCTCCTGCCGCTGATCGGCTGGCGTGACATCTTCCTGGTGCTGGCAGTACCGGCGGTGTTCGTGCTGGTGATCCGCTTCTTCATTCCCGAGTCACCGCGCTGGCTGGAACAGGCCGGGCGCCACGCCGATGCGGATCGGGTGCTGTGTGGCATCGAAGACAAGGTGCGCGCTTCCCTGGGCACGGCGCAATTGCCGGAGCCGCTGCACCTGCCGCGTATCGACAGTGCGCCGGGGCACTTTTTCTCGGCACTGAAGCAGATCTGGTCGCCGCTCTATCGCCAGCGCACGATGATGATCTGGAGCCTGTGGTTCTTCGCCCTGCTGGGCTTCTACGGCCTGACGTCCTGGCTCAGCGCCTTGCTCCAGCAGTCCGGTTTTGCGGTGACCCAGTCGGTGTACTACACGGTGCTGATTTCCCTGGGCGGGATTCCCGGGTTCCTCATGGCGGCCTGGCTGGTGGAGCGCTGGGGGCGCAAGCCGGTGTGCATCGTGACCTTGCTCGGCGGCGGGGTCATGGCCTTCTTCTACGGGCAGAGTGCGGTCTTTGGCGGCAACGTCAGCCTGCTGATCGGCACCGGGCTGCTGATGCAGTTTTTCCTGTTCGGCATGTGGGCGGTGCTCTACACCTATACCCCTGAGTTGTACCCGACGTCGGCCCGGGCTACGGGCTCGGGGTTCGCTTCGGCGGTGGGGCGCATCGGTTCGCTGTTGGGGCCGCTGGTGACCGGGCTGGTGTTTCCGTTGACCGGGCAGGGCGGCGTATTCGCCCTGGGGGCGGCGTGCTTCGTGATTGCCGCGGGGGTGGTCTGGCTGTTCGGGATGGAAACCCGGGGCAAGACCCTGGAGGAGTTGAGCGAGGCGGGGAGCTGATAGAGACGGGGGGGACCTGTTCGCCGGCCAGCCGGCTCCTACAGGTTCGTGTAGGAGCCGGCTGGCCGGCGAAGGCCGTTACGGCTTGACCAGCCGTGCATCCAGGCTGTTCTGCGCCAGGCGCCGGGCCTGGTCCTGGGTCATGCCCAGGTCGGTGTGCAGGGCGTGGAAGTTCTCGGTGACGTAGCCGCCGAAGTAGGCCGGGTCATCGGAGTTGACCGTGACCTTCACTCCGCGCTCCAGCATTTGCAGGATGTTGTGCTGGGACATGTGGTCGAACACGCAGAGCTTGGTGTTGGACAGCGGGCACACAGTCAGCGGGATCTGCTCGTCGATGATCCGCTGCATCAGCCGCTCGTCTTCGAAGGCACGTACACCGTGGTCGATGCGCTGGATCTTCAACAGGTCCAGGGCTTCCCAGATGTACTCCGGCGGGCCTTCTTCACCGGCGTGGGCGACGGTCAGGAAGCCTTCGCTGCGCGCGCGGTCGAATACCCGCTGGAACTTGCTCGGCGGGTGGCCCATTTCCGAACTGTCCAGGCCCACGGCGACGAATGCATCGCGAAACGGCAGCGCCTGGTCGAGGGTTTTCTGCGCCTCTTCTTCGCTCAAGTGGCGCAGGAAACTGAGGATCAGGCCGCTGGTGATGCCCAGTTGCTGCTCGCCATCTTTGAGTGCGCTGGCGATGCCGTTGAGCACCACTTCGAACGGCACGCCACGGTCGGTGTGGGTCTGCGGGTCGAAGAAGGGTTCGGTGTGGATCACGTTCTGTTCTTTGCAGCGCAGCAGGTAGGCCCAGGTCAGGTCGTAGAAGTCCTGGGAGGTGCGCAGCACGTCGGCGCCCTGGTAGTACAGGTCGAGGAATTCCTGCAGGTTGTTGAAGGCGTAGGCCTTGCGCAGGGTCTCGACGTCGCTCCAGGGCAGGGCGATCTTGTTGCGTTCGGCCAGGGCGAACAGCAGTTCCGGTTCCAGGGAACCTTCCAGGTGCAGGTGCAACTCGGCCTTGGGCAAGGCGTTCAGCCAGTCATACATGGTGTCGTCTCATCAGGTGCAGGCGGGCGCTGCGAGAGTGATGCGCTGCCGGGGCCGTGCCCTTCTGTGGGGAACTGGCTGTGGCTTGCGGCTTTCGCCAGGTTTTCACCGGGCCCGAAAAAGCCGCCATTCTACATCTGGCGGCGCAAATGTTCGGCAAAACCTGACCGGGGGGGGCGGTCAGGCCTGCTCCAGCTCCCGGCGGTAGGCGTAGGTATCGGCAAAGCGCGAGAGCAGGAATTGGGCGCAGGTGGTCACCGGGTACTTGGCCGGGTGCTCCGCGTCCTGGCAGCCGGGCAGGCATTCGATGCGGGTGTCCGGGTGCGGCTCGGCGAAGAACGGCATCGAGTAGCGGTCCACCCCCAGCGGGCTGATGACCCGGTGCGGGGTCGACAGGTAACGGTCGTTGCTCCAGCGCGCCATCATGTCGCCGAGGTTGACCACGAAGCTGCCGTCGATGGGCGGGGCGTCGATCCACTGGCCCTTGACGTTGCGCACCTGCAAGCCGCCAGCGGCGTCCTGGTAGAGCAGGGTGATGCAGCCGTAGTCGGTGTGGGCGCCGGCGCCTTGCTGCTCTGCGCTGCTGGCGGTGTGGCGCGGCGGATAGTGGATCATCCGCAGCACGCTCACCGGGTCCTGGAAGCGGCGGTCGAAGAAATCACGTTCGATGCCCAGGGCCAGGGTCATGGCCCGCAGCAGGGTCTGGGCCAGGGCCTGCATGTCCTGGTAGTGCTGCTCCATCAGGGCTTGCCAGCCGGGCAGGTCAGGGTGGCGGTTGGGCCCGCGCAGGGGTTTTTCCGCCAGCACGTCCGGGTGCTCGGCCGGCAGGTGCAGGCCCATGTCGAAAGTTTCCTTGAGGTCGCTGGGCTTGCTTGGGTCCAGCTGCTCGGTGGCGATGGCGCCGTAGCCGCGATGGTGACGGCTCTGGGTGATATCGATCTTGAGTTTTTCAACACTGGGCAGGGCGAAGAAGTGCTTGGCCGTGCTCAGCAATTGCTCGATGCGTTGTGCACTGATCGGGTGACCCTTGATGTAGAAGAAGCCCCATTCTCGACAGGCGCGGTCGATCTGCTTGGCGACACTGTCCCAGCCTTGCTGCTCATCCTGATACAGCGGGCTGATATCGATGATCGGCAGTTGATTCATGAAAGTGCTCCCATCCTGTTGGCGGTCCGTCGTCGCTGGCGGATGCTCCGACAGCGACGGCCAGATTATTTGGGGATGTCCGCCTTCAGGCCTTCGACGTAGTAGTTCATCGAGGCCAGTTCGGCATTGCTGGCGCTGACCCCCGCGGCGATTTTTTCGACCCCGGCCTGGTCCTTGATCGGGCCGGTGAACGGGTGGAACTCGCCGCTCTTGATGCTGGCGATGATCTGTTCGGCCTCGGTTTTCACCGGGGCCGGCAGCAGGTCGCTGAGGGGCAGTTCAACCGTACCCTCTTTCAGCCCACCCCAGTAGTCCTGGGGTTTCCAACTGTGGTCCATCACCCCCTGGGTGGCCTGGATGTAGTGCGGGCCCCAGTTGTTGACGATGGAGGTCAGCACCGCCTTGGGGCCGAAGTGGGCCATGTCCGAGGCATAGCCCACCGCGTACACGCCACGCCGCTGCGCGGCCTGGATCGGCGCCGGGCTGTCGGTGTGCTGGAAGATCACGTCGGCGCCCTGGTCGATCAGGGCATTGGCGGCGTCGGCTTCCTTGCCCGGATCGAACCAGGAGTTGACCCACACCACCTTGATCTCGGTGCCCGGGTTGTATTTGTTCAAGGCCAGCTGGATGGCGTTGATGTCGCGGATCACCTCCGGAATGGGGAAGGAGGCGACGTAGCCGATCTTCTTGCTCTTGGTCATCTTCGCCGCGAGGAAACCACCCACATAGCGGCCCTCGTAGGTGCGCGCCAGGTAGGTGCCGAGGTTCTTGTCCTGCTTGTAGCCGGTGGCGTGTTCGAAGGTCACCTTGGGGAACTGCCTGGCGACCTTCAGCGTGGGGTTCATGTAGCCGAAGGAGGTGGTGAAGATCAGGTCGTAGTTGTCCTTGGCCATGTTGCGGATCACCCGCTCGGCGTCGGCGCCTTCGGCTACGTTCTCCACGTAGTTGGTCTTGATCTGGTCGCCGAATTTTTCCACCAGGGCCTTGCGCCCCTGTTCATGCTGATAGGTCCAGCCGTGATCGCCTATGGGGCCGATGTAGACGAAACCGACCTTCAGCGGATCGGCGGCGCTGGCGGAAAGGCTGGCACTCAGGCCGATGGCGGCGGCCAGGGTGCAGAGCAACTTGTGCAACGGGCGTGTATGCATGAATGGGAGCTCCATCTTGTTGTGGGGGGCTGGGGCGGCAAGCACTGGAGGGCAATGCAAATAGCTGACCAACAGGACAACAAAGATGGCCGTTGCGCCGGCGAGGCGGTTTCTACGGGGGCTTTGGGGCGCGCTTTTCGCTGGCAAGCCAGCTCCTACGGGGCTGGAATGCAGGAGGCCGCTTGCCGGCGAAGGGCTGTTCAAGAACCAACCCGGTGCGCGGCGCCTGGGGCTGGTGCACTAACATGTAACGAAACGTTAGTGACTTGGTGCAGTCTTTCAGTCATCTCCTGTACTCGTTTTTATTCCCGTCAAAGGACTGCAATGCTCAATTCCCTCAAGCAAGAAAAGTTTCTACTGCTTGCGCTGCTGGCCGCCGTGGCTGCCTATCCGCTTGAACACCTGTTGCTGGGCAGTGGCCAGGGCATCGCCCTGGGCGCCGGGCTGGTGCTGATCGGCTTTATCGTCATGGCTTCGATGCGCGTCGCCCACCACGCTGAACTGCTGGCGGAAAAGGTCGGCGACCCCTACGGCACCATGATCCTGACCCTGGCCGCGGTGCTGGTGGAAGTGGTGATCCTGGCGATCATGATGAGCAACGAAGCCTCGCCGACCCTGGTGCGCGACACCATCTACTCGGCGGTGATGCTGGACATCAACGGCATCCTCGGCCTGGCCGCACTGATGGGCGGCATCAAGCATGGCGAGCAGCCCTACAACGACGACTCGGCGCGTACCTACAGCGTGATGATCCTCACCGCCATGGGCGTGTCGATGGTGGTGCCGGAGTTCATCCCCGAGGCCGACTGGAAGGTCTACTCGGCCTTCACCATCGGCGCCATGGTGGTGCTCTATACCCTGTTCCTGCGCATGCAGGTCGGGCCGCACAGCTATTTCTTCAGCTACAGCTACCCGGAAAAACGCCGCAATAAAGAGGCCCAGGAACAGCCCCATGCCATCAACCTGGCCTGGAGCATCGGCATCCTGGTGTTCGGGGTGGTGGTAATCGGCGCCCTGGCCGAGGTGATGTCCAAGACCCTGGACCTGGGCCTGGAAGGCACGGGCGCACCGCCGGTGATCACGGCGATCCTGGTGGCGGCGATTTCCGCCGCGCCGGAAATCCTGACCGCCCTGCGCGCCGCCCTGGCCAACCGCATGCAGTCGGTGGTCAACGTGGCCCTGGGCGCTTCCCTGTCGACGGTGATCCTCACGGTGCCGGTGATGGAGGCCATGGCCTTGTACACCGGCCAGCCCTTCCAGATGGCCATGACTCCGGTGCAGACGGTGATGGTGTTCATCACCCTGATCGTCAGCGCGATCAACCTCAACGATGGTGAAACCAATGCCATAGAAGGCATGACTCACTTCGTGCTGTTTGCGACCTTCATCATGCTGTCGCTGCTCGGTCTTTAAAGGGGTTGCGCCGACTGGATAGCGCAGCGAAAGCTGACCCCGGGGGCATTCCAGGCCGCGAGTGCGCCCCAACGCCAACGGCGGACGGTGCTGGCCGAAGGAGAAAAGGTCGGGTCGTTGGCAAACTTGTTGTTGGCGCCCCGTTGCGCTCGATAAATGCCTGTTTCAGGCCCTTGCGGGTTCTCCACGGGAGATTCGCGGTAGTAGTGTTTGTCGTACCAGTCGTTGACCCATTCACTGGCATTGCCGGTGAGGTTGTAGAGGCCCAGCGGGTTAGGCACAAACCTGTCCACGGCGAAGGTTTCGTTGTCGTCAGGCGCCGGAAAGTTGCGGCCATAGTCCAGATTGCCGTTGTCGGTCGCGAACATCACCGGCTGGCCACGGTTGCGCGCCGCATATTCCCATTGGGCCTCGGTCGGAAGATCCACGGCATAGCCGCTGAGGTCTGCCAGCCAGCCACAGTAATCCTTGGCCTCTTGCCATTTTCGAGACGCCGGGGCGGGCAGGTTTTCCTGGTAGAGGTGTTTCATGTCGGCGCGGTTGCGCAGTGCCGCGTCGAATTGCGGCCGGCCTTGCGCCAGGAAGAACAGATCGAAATCGCCCAAGGTGGTTTGCAGCGAGGACAGGTAGTAGCTGCTCAACTTGACCGGGTGAACGAAGTCGTCATCGATGTCGAGGCTGATCCGTTCCATGTTTGCCGGGTCCACGCCACAGGGCCATTGGCACAAGGCCTGTGGGTCGAAGCCACGGGGCCAGCCGAAATCCCCCATCTGGAATTCGCCACCTTCAATCAGCACCATGTTGTCCATCGAACGCACGACGGTGTTGAGCACCGCATCGCGGACTTGCGGGGACAGGTCCGGGTATCTGCGGCTGATGGTCGAAGCAATGTCTGCAACTTTTTCAGGTGACAGCACTTTGCTGGCGGGGCCTGCAACCTCCTGTTTCCCACAGCCCGAAATCAGCAGCGCGACGCAGAGCGCCAGTCCGTGCTTTTGTTTCACGTAATGTCCCTATAACGGTTCGGATGAGGGCGGCAAACTAACATGTTTCCTCCCTCTGATACCGTCAACGCACAGGCGAGGGATACGCTCCCTCGCCGTGGGCGCCAAAGATCAGGTGCCGGCGATCAGTTGCCGGGCCGCCTGGCTGTGATCGGCGATCAGGTTTTTCAGATCCAGCCCTTCGACCTGGCCATCAATCACCCGCCACTTGCCGCCAATCATGACCCGGTCCGCTCGATCCGCAGCGCACAACAGCAGCGCTGAAACCGGATCATGGCTACCCGAGAAACGCAGTTCATCGAGCTTGAACAACGCCAGGTCTGCCTGCTTGCCTACCGCCAGTTCGCCGATGTCGGTACGGCCCAACAGGCTTGCCGACCCCTGGGTCGCCCAGCCCAGTACACGCTCCGGGGTGATCTTTTCGGCGCCGTAACGCAGGCGCTGGATGTACAGCGCCTGACGCGCTTCGAGGATCATGTTCGAGGCGTCATTGGACGCCGAACCGTCCACGCCCAAGCCGAACAGCGCCCCTGCATCGGTCAGCTCGATGCTGGGGCAGATGCCGGACGCCAGGCGCATGTTCGAACTCGGGCAATGGCAGATGCCGGTACCGGCCTGGCCGAGGCGGGCGATCTCATCCGGGTTGAAGTGGATGCCGTGGGCCAGCCAGGTACGCGGACCGAGCCAGCCGACGCTGTCCAGATAATCCACCGTGCGCAGGCCGAAACGCTGCAGGCAGAAGTCTTCTTCGTCGAGGGTCTCGGCCAGGTGAGTGTGCAGGCGCACATCGAGCCCGTTGGCCAGTTCGGCGCTGGCCGACATGATTTCCGGGGTCACCGAGAACGGCGAGCACGGTGCCAGGGCGATCTGGATCTGCGCACCGTCGCCACGCTCGTGGTACTGCTGGATCAGGCGCTGACTGTCGTCGAGAATCACCTGGCCTTCCTGCACAGTCTGTTGCGGTGGCAGGCCGCCGTCCTTTTCGCCAAGGCTCATCGAGCCGCGGGTGAGCATGGCGCGCATGCCCAGTTCACGCACGGTTTCGACTTGCACGTCGATGGCGTTTTCCAGGCCGTCCGGGAACAGATAGTGATGGTCGGCGGCGGTGGTGCAGCCGGAGAGCAGCAGTTCGGCCAGTGCCACTTTGGTCGCCAGGGCGAGTTTTTCCGGGGTCAGCCGGGCCCAGACCGGGTACAGGGTCTTGAGCCAGGGAAACAGCGGCTGGTTGACCACCGGCGCCCAGGCGCGGGTCAGGGTTTGATAGAAGTGATGGTGGGTGTTGATCAGGCCCGGCAGCAGCACGTGCTCGCGGGCATCGAAGACCTGCTGGCAGGGGCTTGCAGGTTGCTGGCCGAGGCCCAGCACTTCAACGATCAGGCCGTCTTGCAGCACCAGGCCGCCACGGGCGTCGAGGGCATTGCCGGTGAAGATGGCCAGGGGATTTTTTAACCAGGTACGGGTCGCAGGCATGGTTGCCGGCTCCTCTGAAAGTGGGTTCAGGTTAGCCAGCTCAGTGATGCCCTGTCTGCTGATCCAGGGTCGCCGCAAGGGGCGAGGTGCGCAGTCTAGCGAAAGATTTGCCGGGGGACAAAACTTGCATTTTGCCCCCCGTTCCAGAGCCTTCGCTGGCCTGTGCAAGGGCTGCCCGGGGCAGCCGCGGCCTTACCAGGGGATGGTTTCGCCTTTGTAGTTGACGAAGTGATGACCGCCCTTGCCGGTGTAGGCATTGACCTGGGCGATCAGCCCGCGGGTGCTGGTCTGCACATCGATATCGGCGCCTTCGCCGCCCATGTCGGTCTTCACCCAGCCCGGGTGCAGCGAAAGCACGGTGAGCTTCTGCCCCAACTGGGTCACGAAGCTGTTGGTCATGGAGTTCAGTGCGGCCTTGCTGGCCTTGTACAGGGCCAGCTCCGGCGCGTCGGGCATGGTCACGCTGCCCAGCACCGAACTCATGAACGCCAGCACGCCGCTGTCCTTGCGGATCTGCCCGACGAAGCGCTGGGCCAGGTTGATCGGCGCCACGGCGTTGGTGAAGAACAGCTGGCCGACTTCGGCCAGGGTCGCGTGGCCCGGCAGCTGGTTGTCCGGGCCCTTGACCCCGGCGTTGACGAACAGCAGGTCGAACACCTGGTCCTTGAGCTTCTGGCTCAGGGCAATCACCGCTTGCTGATCGTCCATGTCCAGTTGCTCGATCTGCACCTTGCCCAGGGCTTGCAGCGCCTCGGCCTTGTGCGGGTTGCGCACGGTGGCGGTGACCTGCCAGCCGTCTTCCAGCAGGCGCTGGACCAGGCCGAGGCCCAGGCCCCGGGAGGCGCCGATGATCAGTGCGGTTTTTGCCGTGGACATGATGAGGTTCCTTGATAAGTGAGGATCACGGATTCAATGGACAGGCTTGCCCGAGCCGTTGTTGCAGCTCCTGGCGCAAGTGGCCCAATTCAGTGATGCGGGTTTCGATCAGGGTCAGTTTGTCTTGCAGCAGCCGGGTTACGGCCTGAACCGTATCGGCACTCTGCCACAGAGCGCCGACACTGCTGCCATTCCGCCCAGGCTTCGGCCTGTTCTCCAATGCGCATGTGCGGGCCTTGAAAGGGCTTGACCCTGGAGCATACTCGAGGCTTTAGCCTGCGCGCTCCTTGAATCTATGGAGCAGCATTTATGTGGACGAGCGAACAGTATCGAACATTGGTCCGGGCTAGCGGCTGGTACGACTTGCTGGTGACGTTGGCCTTCGTCACCCCCTGGAGTTTCATGGCTTTGCACGGGCTGATGCAGGGCTGGGCCCTGCACCTGCCGGGGAGCCTGCCGCCGTTCGAGCCGATGCACCTGCTGATGGCCAACCTGATGGGCTCGATTGTCTGTGTGTGGTCGGTGCTGCGGATTCGTGATCCGCAGCAGGCGTTTGGTCGTTATGACGCAGTGGGGCGCATCCTGTTTGCCACCTGGCAGGTGTATGCCTTGATGCACGGCGCTACGGCGTTGATCGGGGTGATTCTGTTTTTCGAGCTTGCCTGGTGCGTGGCGCAGTTGTGGCCGGTGAAAGACTTCTCCGGCGAGCCGGTGCCTGCGGGGGCCGTGGCGGTCATTTAGTGCCCCGCCTGCCACGGCTGGCCCAGGGAGACTGGTGCGTACAGGCGGGTGCGCAAGGCGTCTCGGGACAACAGCACCAGCACCAGGATGGTGGCGGCATAGGGCAGCATCGCCAGCAGGTTGGAAGGAATCGCCAGGCCCAGGCCCTGGGCCACCAGGTGCAGGATGCTCGCCAGGCCGAACAGGTAGGCGCCGAGTAGCAGCCGCCACACCCGCCAGCTGGCGAACACCACCAGCGCCAGGGCGATCCAGCCGCGTCCGGCGCTCATGTTCTCGGCCCACATCGGGGTGTAGGCCAGGGACAGGTAGGCCCCGGCCAGCCCCGCCATGGCGCCGCCGAACAGCACCGCGAGCGCGCGCACCCGCAGTACCGGCAGGCCCATGGCGCTGGCGGCGTCGGGGTTCTCGCCGACAGCCTGGATGATCAGGCCGACCCGGCTTTTGAGAACCACCCAGGCCACCAGGGCGAACAGGGTGAAGGACAGGTACACCAGCAAATCCTGGGCGAACAGCATGCGGCCGATCAGCGGGATCTCGCTCAGCAGCGGCAGCGCCAGCGGTTCGAAGCCGGCCAGGGGCTTGCCGACCCAGGCCGCGCCGACAAAGCTCGACAGGCCGACCCCGAAGATCGTCAGCGCCAGCCCGGTAGCCACCTGGTTGGCGGTGAACACCAGGGCCACCAGGGCGAACAGCGCCGCCAGCAGCATTCCGGCGGCCATCGCCAGCAGCACCCCGAGCCACAAATGGCCGCTGTTGAGGGCGACGATAAAACCTATCACCGCGCCGAACAGCATCATGCCTTCCTGCCCCAGGTTGAGGACGCCGCTCTTTTCACAGATCAGTTCCCCCAGGGCCACCAGCAGCAGGGGGGTGCCGCAGCGGACCATGGCGTAGAGAATATTGCTCAGCAGGTCGATATCCATCACAGGGCTCCGGCGGTAGCAGTGGCGCTGGCGTTGCGGCGCATCCAACGCAGGTTCAGGCGCGGGCGATAGAGAATCAGCACGTCGCTGGCCAGGAGGAAGAACAGCATCATTCCCTGGAACAGCTGGGTGATGGCCTGGGGCAGGTTGAGGCTCATCTGCGCGCTCTCGCCACCGATGTACAGCAACGCCATCAGCAGGCTGGAAAACACAATGCCGATGGGGTTCAGGCGGCCGAGAAAAGCCACGGTAATGGCCGCGTAGCCGTAGCCGGGAGACACCTGGGGCACCAGTTGGCCGATGGGGCCGGCGACTTCGCAGACCCCGGCCAGCCCTGCCAGCGCACCGCTGGTCAACAGCGCCAGCCAGACCAGGCGCTTCTGGCGAAAGCCGACGAAGCCGGCGGCACGCTGGTCCAGGCCGAGCACCCTGATCTGGAAGCCGACAAAGCTTTTCTGCAGCAGCACCCAGACCGCCACCAGGGCCAGCAGGGCGAAGTACACCCCGGCGTGGACCCGGCCGTCTTCCATCAGCAGCGGCAGGCGGCTGGCGTCGCCGAACATCGCCGACTCGGGAAAGTTGAACCCGGCGGGGTCTTTCAACGGTCCATGCACGCAGTACAGCAAGAGGTTCAGGGCGATGTAGTTGAGCATGATGCTGGTGAGGATTTCATTGGCGTTGAAGCGGGTGCGCAACCAGGCGGTGAGCCCGGCCCAGGCGGCCCCGGCCAGGGTTCCGGCAAGCAGGATCAGCACCAGCGCCCAGCGGCTTTGCAGTTCGATGAGATTGACCGCCAGGGCGCTACCGACCAGGGCCCCGAGCAGCAATTGGCCCTCGGCGCCGATGTTCCACACCCGCGCCTGATAGGCCACCGCCAGGCCCAGGGCACAGAGCAGGATAGGTAGCGCCTTGACCAGCAGTTCGGACACGCCATACAAGTCGCTGACCGGGGCGATCAGCAGGGTGTGCAAGGTCAGCCAGGGGTCATGCCCCAGTGTCATGAACAGCAGGGAACCGCAGCCCAGAGTCAGCAGCGCCGCCAGCAGTGGCGAGCACCAGAGCATCAGCCGCGACTGGCGGCCACGGGGTTCGAGTGAAAGCAGCATGGACAGCTCCGTTAAATCGCCAGGGCAGCGGGTGAGGGCAGGGAATCGGCGTGGCCGGCCATCCAGCCGCCAACCTCCACCAGCGAGGTGTCGGCGCAGGCCTTGAGGGGCGAAAGGCGTCCAGCGCACAGGGCCGCGAGGCGGTCGCTGATCTGGAACAGCTCGTCCAGGTCTTCGGAGATCACCAGGATCGCCGCGCCGGCATCGCGCAAGGCGATCAGTGCGCGGTGGATAGTGGCGGCGGCCCCTACATCCACGCCCCAGGTCGGGTGCGCGGCGATCAGCAGGCGAGGCTGCTGGAGAATCTCGCGGCCCAGGATGAATTTCTGCAGGTTGCCGCCGGACAGGCTGCGGGCCGGGCTCTGGGAACCGGCGCTCTTGACCCCGAAACGCTGGATGATGCGCTCGGCCAGTTCCCGCACTTTGCGTCGCTGGATCAGCCCGTGGCGCACCAGGCCCTGTTGAAAGGCGCTGAGCAGGGCGTTGTCCTCCAGGCTCAGTTCCGGCACCGCACCGTGGCCCAGGCGTTCGGCGGGAACGAAAGCCAGGCGGCGCTGGCGTCGGGCGTCGGGATACAGATGAGCCACGCCCTGGCCGGCGAAACAGATACGTTCGGCTTCGCCACGGGGCAGGCGCTGTTCACCGCTGAGCAGGGCCAGCAGTTCGTCCTGGCCATTGCCGGCGACTCCGGCGATGCCGACGATCTCGCCGCTGCGCAGGCGCAGGTCGATGTTCTTCAGTGAGCAGCCGAAAGGATCGGGGTTGTCCCAGCTGAGGTTGTCCAGGCGCAGGAAGTCGTTCGTGCCGCGGGCTTTCGGGTAGTCGGTGATCATCGCCGCCGCGTCCCCTACCATCAGCCGTGCCAGCTCGCGATCCGAGCACTGCGCCGGCCTGCAGTGCCCGGCCACCCGGCCCGCGCGCAGCACCGTGGCGCTGTGGCACAGGGCGCGCACCTCGGCGAGCTTGTGGCTGATGAACAGGATGCTGCAGCCTTCGTCGGCCAGCCGACGCAGGGTGACGAACAGGTCGTCGGCCTCCTGCGGGGTCAGGACCGAGGTCGGCTCGTCGAGGATCAGCAGGCGGATGTCCTGCATCAGGCAGCGGACGATTTCCACCCGCTGGCGTTCGCCGATGGACAGGCTGTGCACCAGGCGCTGGGGTTCGAGGGCCATGCCGTAACGCTGGGAAACCTCGCGGATTCTGCCTTCCAGCTGGCTCGGCGTACCGGCGCCGGCGCCCATGGCCAGGGCAATGTTCTGCGCCACGCTGAGGGTTTCGAACAGCGAGAAATGCTGGAACACCATGCCGATCCCCAGGCTGCGTGCCTGGGCCGGGTTGTCGATGAGCTGGCGTCGTCCTTGCCAGAGCAGCTCCCCCGAATCGGCCTGGACCACCCCGTAGATGATCTTCATCAAGGTGCTTTTGCCGGCGCCGTTTTCGCCCAGCAACGCATGGATTTCACCCGCAGCGATGTTCAGGTCGATGGCGTCGTTGGCCAGGCAGCCGGGATAGCGTTTGCTGATCCGGCGCAGTTGCAGGCGTGGTGCCTGGCTGCTGGGTGCAGGGTGATTGGACATGACAGGCTCGGCTTCTGGGAGTTGTGCCTGTGGATAAAGCAATTTCCTGGCCAGTGGGTCAGGAAAGCCGGTGGAGCGCTCCCGGGCGGCATCCTGCCTGGCTGACAGGACCAGGGTCCTGGCACCACTTCGGGGCAAGGTGTTTGAAAAGGCGCTGTTTTTGTCCCCAGGCCGTTGCGCAGAAAATGATCAGTTGCCTGCAGACCCTGCGCAATCAGGGGCTGGAGCAGCCTTGCACGGGTTATCCACAGCTTGCTCCACAGTAATTGTGTGCAAGAGCGGCGCTTGGGCATCAGCACCACTGGCTTGCCCGTGAACTGCGATAAACCGGCTTAAGTGGCTGTTTCGCTGTGGAAAAAAGCTTCCTGGGGACGCTTTGGACAAAAAATGAACAAAGCCCGCAAAGCCACGTTGCAGAAGGGTTACAGCGCTATGTGCTCAGCTTATCCACAGTCGGGTGCACAGTAGATGTGGGCAAGTGCCCGGGGCCCTTGCGGGTTATGCACAGGGTGGTCCGGGCCGGGTTGGTGCCTTCAGCGCTGCAAAAGGATGCGCCCGCGGCTGAGGTCCGCCAGCTGTTGCTGCAGGGTATCGATCTGCTCTTCGCCCAGGGCCAGTTGCAGCTCTACGCCGTTGGCGGTGAAGTCTTCCTGGACCAGCAGCCCGCCCAGTTCGGCAACCCGCAGCTTGACCAGCGCCAGTTCGCTGAAGCTGCAGGCGCAACGCAGCGGTACGCGGTTGACCAGGGCGATGCGCTCGGCGCCTTGCAGGCACTTGTTGGCGCCGCCGCCATAGGCCCGGGCCAGGCCGCCGGTGCCCAGCTGGATGCCGCCGTACCAGCGGATCACCAGCACCGCCACCTGGTCGCAGTCCTGGGCCTCGATGGCCGCGAGGATCGGTCGCCCGGCGGTGCCGCCGGGTTCACCGTCGTCGTTGCTGCGGTACTGGTCGGCGAGTTTCCACGCCCAGCAGTTATGCGAAGCGTTGAGGTCGCTGTACTGCTGGATGAAGGCTTGGGCCTCGGCCGCGCTGCAGATGGGCGCGGCAAAGGTGATGAAGCGGCTTTTGCGAATTTCCTCGCGGTATTCGCAGAGGCCGGCCAGGGTAAAGGGCATGGGGGTCAGTCTTTCAGTGCAGGTGTCAGGCCACAGCCTTTGAGGATGATGCGGATCAGGTTGTTGCCGGCGTCTTCCATGTCCTGCTTGGTCAGCCGGGTGCGCCCGGTGACGCGGCAGATCTGGGTGGCGAAATCGGCATAGTGCTGGGTGCTGCCCCACAGCAGGAAGATCAGGTGCACCGGGTCTACCGGGTCCATCTTGCCGGCGTCGATCCAGGCCTGGAACACCGCGGCGCGGCCCTGGAACCAGGCGCGGTAGTCCTGGCTGAAATACTCGCTCAGGCACTCGCCACCGCTGATGATCTCCATGGCGAAGATCCGCGAGGCTTGCGGCTGGCGGCGGGAGAATTCCATCTTGGCGCGGATGTAGCGGGTCAGGGCTTCGGCCGGATCATCTTCGGCGGTGAGGGTGTTGAAGGTGCTGTCCCAGAGTTCGAGGATGTTGCTCAGCACCGCGATGTACAGCCCCAGCTTGTTGGTGAAGTAGTAGTGCAGGTTGGCTTTGGGCAGGCCGGCCTTCTGCGCGATGGTGTTCATGCTGGTGCCTTTGAAACCGTGACGGGCGAACTCGTCCTCGGCGGCCTGGAGGATGGCCTCTTCATTCTTCTGCCGAATGCGGCTGGCGGGTTTGCCGGGGTGAGGAGCGCTGTGGGCGGGGACTTCAAAGGTCATGGAGGTTTCCGAGCAAGTCTGTGGGTGCAACCTGTGCGTTGATAGCGCACCCACGTGCATCAGACAAGCCTTGGCGCTACAAAAGCCTCAGTGGGCCCTCAGGGTGTCGTTTTCCGGAATCGGATTTGCGTCATTCGCCGCGCCCTTGCTTTCCGGCAACAGCAGGCTCATCAGCAAGGCGGTGAGGCCGCCGCTGGTGATCGCCGAATCGAACAGGTTCTGCACCACCTTGGGCAGCAGGTGCAGCAGGTTCGGTTGCGCGGCGATGCCCAGGCCGACGCCGAACGAAGTGGCGATGATCAGCATGCTGCGCCGGTCCAGCGGGGCCTGGGCGAGGATCCGTACCCCGGCTGCGGCGACGCTGCCAAACATCACCAGGGTGGCACCGCCGAGTACCGGCTTGGGGACCTGTTGCAGCAGCGCGCCGATCAGCGGGAACAGGCCCAGGCAGAACAGGATCAGGCCGATGTACAGGCCGACGAAGCGGCTGGCCACGCCGGTCAACTGAATCACCCCGTTGTTCTGGGCGAAGGTGGTGTTGGGGAAGGCGCCGAAGGTGGCGGCGATCATGCAACTGACGCCGTCCCCCAGGACCCCGCCCTTGAGCCGGCTTATATAGGAAGGGCCGCTGATGGGCTGGCGCGCCAGCATGCAGTTGGCGGTCAGATCTCCCACGGTTTCCAGGGTGCTGATCAGGTAGATCAGGGCTACGGGAATAAAGGCGCTCCAGTCGAAACTGAAGCCGTACCTGAAGGGCAGGGGCAGGCTGATCAACGGCAGGTCCGGCAGCGGCTGGGGCACCAGCTTGCCGCTGAACCAGGCCGCCAGGCTACCCAGGGCCAGGCCGATGATGATGGCGCTGAGGCGGACCCACGGGGTGTTGCTGCGGTTGAGCAGAATGATGGTCAGCAGCACCAGCAGGCCCAGGCCGAGATTGCCCGGGGCGCCGAAGTCCGCGGCATTGAAGCCGCCGCCCAGGTCGGTGATGCCGACCTTGATCAGGCTGATGCCGATCAGGGTAATGACGATGCCGGTCACCAACGGGGTGATCACCCGGCGCAGTCGGCCGATAAAGCGGCTGAGGACGATCTGCACCAGCGCGCCGAAGAAACACACGCCGAAGATCATCGCCAGGATGTCTTCCGGGCTGCCGCCCCGTTGCTTGACCAGGAACCCCGCCGACAGTACGGCACCGAGGAAGGCGAAGCTGGTGCCTTGCAGGCAGATCATGCCGGCCCCGATGCCCCAGGGGCGCTGGGCCTGGATAAAGGTGCCGACCCCGGAGACCATCAGCGCCATGCTGATCAGGTACGGCAGGTGCGCCGAAAGACCCAGGGCCGAACCAATCACCAGTGGTGGGGTGATGATGCCGACAAAGCTGGCCAGCACATGCTGCAGGGCTGCCAGCAGCGCGGGCAGGGGTTGCGGGCGGTCGTCGAGGCCGTAGATCAGTTCGCTGGGGCGGGAAGCATCTGGCTGCATGGCGTGGAGCTCGGGCTGGGGTTCAAGGTGCCGAGGTCTTTGCAAAAAGCTGTCCAGGTGCTCAGGTTATTTTGTCTGCTTTGCGGTGCGGGCCTTTGAATACCGGGCCTTGCTGGTGAGTGGAGACGCTCTAGCGGGTTGCCGCCAGGCTTTCCAGAAAGCTTTCGAGCACCAAATGAGGGCGCCGACCCTTGCGCGTGACCGATGCCAGGCTCAGGTCGTAGAAGCGTGACTTGGGCTTGAGGGCACGCAACCGGCCCTGCTGCACCCAGAGGCTGGCGTAGTGGTCCGGCAGGTAGCCGATGTAGCGGCCGGTGAGAATCAGGAAGGCCATGCCTTCCCGGTCGGATGCGCTGGCGGTGCAATTCAGCGCCTGGTAGTGGGCCTGGATCTCGGCCGGCAGGCGAAAGGTCGGGGCGATGGCGTCCTGGTCGTTGAGGCGCTGGTCGTCCAGTTGCCGGTCATCCACATAGAACAGCGGGTGGCCCACTGCGCAGTACAGCAGCGAGCGCTCGTCATACAGCGGCTGGTATTCCAGGCCGGGCAGGGCACTGGCCTGGGGCACCACGCCGACATGCAGGCGGCCGTCGAGCACCCCTTGCTCGACTTCGTTGGGGGCGATCATGCGGATCTGGATCTGCACGTCCGGGCCACGCTCCTTCAATTGCGCCAGGGCGTGGGTGATGCGCATGTGGGGCAGGGTCACCAGGTTGTCGGTGAGGCCGATGATCAATTCGCCGCGCAGGTGGCGGTGCAGGCCGTTGACCTCGGTACGGAAGCTTTCCAGGGCACTGAGCAGCTGCAGGGTCGACTGATAGACCTCGCGGCCCTCCTCGGTCAGAGAGAACCCGGCGCGCCCGCGCTGGCACAGGCGCAGGCCGACCCGTTGCTCCAGGTCGCTCATCTGCTGGCTGATGGCCGAGCGGCCGATGCCGAGCACGGTTTCCGCGGCGGAGAAACCACCGCACTCCACCACGCTGCGAAAGATCCGCAGCAGGCGGATATCAAAGTCGCTGACTTGCGCCAGCGGGTCGGCTCGACGGCTGCTCATAGTTTAGTGGATGCCAGACTGAAGGTTATTAAAGTTGGATTTCACCGACTTTATAGCCGTGGCAACTTAGCTGCAACAACGCTTTTCATTCCTACGCCGCTTCATTGCCTTGCGAGGTTTTGCTCATGAACATGCCGGAAACCGCCCCTCAGTCCCTGGCCAGCCAGCTCAAGCTCGACGCTCACTGGATGCCCTACACCGCCAACCGCAACTTCCAGCGCGACCCGCGCCTGATCGTCGGCGCCGAAGGCAGCTGGCTGGTGGACGACAAGGGCCGCAAGATCTATGACTCGCTGTCCGGTCTGTGGACCTGCGGTGCCGGTCACTCGCGCAAGGAGATCCAGGAAGCGGTCGCCAAGCAGTTGGGCACCCTGGACTATTCCCCAGGCTTCCAATACGGCCACCCGCTGTCGTTCCAGCTGGCCGAGAAGATCACCGACCTGACCCCGGGCAACCTGAACCACGTGTTCTTCACTGACTCCGGCTCCGAGTGCGCCGATACCGCAGTGAAGATGGTGCGCGCCTACTGGCGCCTGAAAGGCCAGTCGACCAAGACCAAGATGATCGGCCGTGCCCGTGGCTATCACGGGGTGAACATCGCCGGCACCAGCCTGGGCGGTGTCAACGGCAACCGTAAGCTGTTCGGCCAGGCAATGATGGATGTGGACCACCTGCCGCATACGTTGCTGGCCAGTAACGCGTTTTCCCGTGGCATGCCGGAGCAGGGCGGTATTGCCCTGGCCGATGAGCTGCTGAAGCTGATCGAGTTGCACGATGCTTCCAATATCGCTGCAGTCTTCGTCGAGCCGATGGCCGGCTCGGCTGGCGTGCTGGTGCCGCCACAGGGTTACCTCAAGCGCCTGCGGGAAATCTGCGACCAGCACAACATCCTGCTGGTGTTCGACGAAGTGATCACCGGCTTCGGCCGTACCGGTGCCATGTTCGGCGCTGACAGCTTCGGCGTGACGCCGGATCTGATGTGCGTGGCCAAGCAGGTCACCAACGGCGCGATCCCCATGGGCGCGGTGATTGCCAGCTCCGAGATCTATCAGACCTTCATGAACCAGGCGACACCCGAGTACGCGGTGGAATTCCCCCACGGCTACACCTACTCGGCGCACCCGGTGGCGTGCGCTGCGGGCCTGGCGGCACTGGACCTGCTGCAGAAGGAAAACCTGGTGCAGAGCGTGGCCGAGGTTGCCCCGCATTTCGAGAATGCACTGCACGGCATCAAGGGCACGAAGAACGTGATCGACATCCGTAACTTCGGCCTGGCTGGCGCGATCCAGATTGCACCCCGTGATGGCGATGCCATCGTGCGTCCGTTCGAGGCTGGCATGGCGTTGTGGAAAGCCGGCTTCTATGTGCGCTTCGGCGGCGACACCCTGCAGTTCGGCCCAACCTTCAACAGCAAGCCGCAGGACCTCGATCGCCTGTTCGACGCGGTTGGCGAAGTGCTGAGCAAGCTCGACTGATTCGATCCTTCTTATATAGAAGCAGGCGCGAAGTGTTTCGCGCCTGCGCTTTCCCTCTTTCAGGAGTCCCCGCATGAGTCTGATCCAACACCTGATCCACGGTGAGCTGGTAAGCGACAACGGTCGCAGCGCCGACGTATTCAACCCGTCCACCGGTCAGGCGATCCACAAAGTGCCGCTGGCCAGCCGTGAAACCATCCAGCAAGCCATCGACTCGGCCAAGTCGGCATTCCCGGCCTGGCGCAATACGCCACCGGCCAAGCGCGCCCAGGTGATGTTCCGCTTCAAGCAATTGCTGGAGCAGAACGAAGTCCGTATTGCCAAGCTGATCAGCGAAGAGCATGGCAAGACCCTGGAAGATGCTGCTGGCGAATTGAAGCGCGGTATCGAGAACGTCGAATACGCCTGCGCCGCGCCGGAAATCCTCAAGGGCGAGTACAGCCGTAACGTGGGCCCGAACATCGACGCCTGGTCTGACTTCCAGCCGCTGGGCGTAGTGGCCGGCATTACTCCGTTCAACTTCCCGGCCATGGTGCCGCTGTGGATGTATCCGCTGGCGATCGCCTGTGGCAACTGCTTCATCCTCAAGCCTTCTGAGCGTGATCCAAGCTCGACCCTGCTGATTGCCGAGCTGCTGCATGAAGCCGGCCTGCCCAAGGGCGTGCTGAACGTGGTTCACGGTGACAAAACTGCGGTGGACGCGCTGATCGAGGCACCGGAAGTCAAGGCGCTGAGTTTTGTCGGTTCGACGCCGATTGCCGAGTACATCTATGCCGAAGGCACCAAGCGCGGCAAGCGCGTTCAGGCTCTGGGCGGGGCGAAGAACCACGCGGTGCTGATGCCGGATGCCGATCTGGATAACGCCGTCAGTGCGTTGATGGGCGCGGCCTACGGTTCATGCGGTGAGCGTTGCATGGCGATCTCGGTAGCCGTGTGCGTGGGCGACCAGGTGGCCGATGCCCTGGTGGCCAAGCTGGTGCCACAGATCAAGGCGCTGAAGATTGGTGCCGGTACTTCCTGTGGCTTGGACATGGGGCCGCTGGTTACCGCCCAGGCGCGTGACAAGGTCAGTGGTTATGTAGAAGACGGCGTGGCCGCAGGTGCGCAACTGGTGGTGGACGGTCGTGGCCTGAGCGTGGCCGGTCATGAAGACGGCTTCTTCCTCGGTGGCTGCCTGTTCGACCGCGTTACCCCGCAGATGCGCATCTATAAGGAAGAGATCTTCGGGCCGGTGCTGTGCATCGTCC
The DNA here is from genome assembly GCF_014170225.1 of Pseudomonas sp. UME65. Classification (NCBI taxonomy): domain Bacteria; kingdom Pseudomonadati; phylum Pseudomonadota; class Gammaproteobacteria; order Pseudomonadales; family Pseudomonadaceae; genus Pseudomonas; species Pseudomonas sp. UME65. The sequence goes on from NZ_LZZQ01000011.1 coordinate 723,541, forward strand.
GGGTCAACAGCCTGGAGGAGGCCATGCAACTGATCAACGATCACGAGTACGGCAACGGTACCTGCATCTTTACCCGTGACGGTGAAGCGGCACGTCTGTTCTGCGACGAGATCGAAGTGGGCATGGTGGGCGTCAACGTGCCGCTGCCGGTACCTGTGGCCTATCACAGCTTCGGTGGCTGGAAGCGTTCACTGTTCGGTGACCTGCATGCCTACGGTCCCGATGGTGTGCGTTTCTATACCCGTCGCAAGGCGATCACCCAGCGCTGGCCGCAACGCGCCAGCCACGAAGCCTCGCAGTTCGCCTTCCCTAGCCTGTAAGAGTGAAGCAATAAAGGCCGGCCCCTTGGGGCCGGCCTTTGCTTTTATGGGCTTTTCTGACCGATATGACAGATTTATGAAAATAACTGTTGACGGCAGATTCTACAGGTCTATAATTCGCCCCACTTCCGGCGCAGTCGAAACGGAAAACTCCTTGAGATTCAACGAGTTACGCAGTTTTCGACAGCGGTTACGCTTCAGTTCATCGAAGCCAGAAGCAGTTGGTAAGGCAGTCAGTTTTCGCCTTATTAACGATTCGATCCTCTCGATCGAAAGCGGTTGAAAAGAGGTGTTGACAGCAGCGTGTAACGCTGTAGAATTCGCCTCCCGCTAAC
>NZ_LZZQ01000012.1:0-106112 GCF_014170225.1 Pseudomonas sp. UME65
CCGCAGCACCGAACATACCCCCAACCCCCTACTTATCCCACGTCCCCGGACACCCCCGGCACCCCTCCATATTGGCATCCTGAAAATTCCCATAATGCTGCCGCGCCCCGCGCAAATCGGCGCGTTCCAGATTGCTCTCGCCAAACTTGGCCTCCTGCAGATTGGCATCACTCAGATTGGCCCCTTGCAGATCCGCCTTGCTCAACCAGGCCATCTCCAGATCCGCCGCTTGCAGGTTGGCCTGGTGCAGTTTGGCCCCGGACAGGCGGGCAAATTGCAGGTAGGCCGCGCTGAGGTCGGCTTTTTCGAATTGCGCGCCCTGGGCAAACAGACCCCAGCCCTGGATCGCCATCAGCTTGGCGTCGGTAAAGTCCGCCAGCCGCAAGTTGCTCTGTTGCAGGCTGGCGCGGGTCAGGTTGGCGCCTTGCAGGCGGGCCTTTTCCAGGTTGGCCAGGTCCAGTTGGGCGTGGCGCAGGTCGGCGCCGGAGAGGTCGGCGCCGGCCAGGTTCATCTTGCGCAGGTCCTGGTTGGCGAGGTTAGCGCCACGCAGGTTGGCGCCGGGGCATTGGCTGGATTCGGCGATCAGGCAGCCGTTGACGGTCAGCGGTACATCGTTGCCGTCGTCGTCGACATTCATGGCCAAGGCGGGGGAGAGGCTCAGCAGCAGGGCCAGGGGCAGGTAGTTCATGGTGCGGTTCTCCAGGCTGGAGTGAAGGCGGGTGTGGCGAGGGAGCGGGCTCCCTCGCCACAGACAAGGCGGGGATGATCAGCGTTGGGCGGTCTTGTTATCCCAGCTCGGGATCTTGAACACCCAGAACGAGCCGCCTTGGGCCACCGGCTTGGTCAGTTCGGCCATGTCGCCGCCCCACAGCGGCACCGCGCCGCCGTAGCCCACGGTCACGCCGATGTACTGCTCGCCATCCTGTTCCCAGGTGATGGGCGGCGAGACGATGCCGCTGCCGGTCTGGAATTTCCACAGCTCCTTGCCGGTCTTGGCGTCGAAGGCCTTGAAGAAGCCGTCGCCGGTGCCGGTGAACACCAGGTTGCCCTTGGTCGCCAGGACCCCGGCCCACAGCGGCAGGTGTTCCTTGTGCTCCCAGACCAGCTTGCCGGTGGTCGGGTCCATGGCGCGCAGGGTGCCGACGTGGTCGTCGTACATGCGCTTGATACGGAAGCCCATCCCCAGGTACGCCGAGCCTTTCTTGTAGTTCACTTCCTCGGTCCAGTACTCCTCCTTCCACTGGTTGCCGGGGATGTAGAACAGCCCGGTGTCCTGGCTGTAGGCCATGGGGTTCCAGTTCTTGCCACCCAGGAACGGCGGCGAGACTTCTACCGGCTTGCCCTTGGTTTCACCTGGTAGCGGCTTGGCCGGACGCTGGCCTGGGTTTTCCACCGGGCGCCCGGTCTTGAGGTCGATGTGGCTGGCCCAGGTGATGTTGTCGACGAAGGGGAAGGCGTTCTGCAGTTTGCCGTTGTTGCGGTCCACCACGTAGAAGAAACCGTTGCGGTCGGCGTGGCCGGTGGCCTTGACCACCTTGCCGTCCTTGCCCTTGTAGTCGAACAGCACCAGTTCGTTGTTGCCGGAGAAGTCCCAGGCGTCGTTCGGCGTGTGCTGGTAGAACCATTTCACTTCGCCGGTGCTCGGGTCGACGCCGACCTGGCCCGAGGTGTACAGGCTGTCGTAGTCGTGGGGGTTGCCGTCTTTGGCGGTGCGCGCCCAGGTGTTCCACGGCCCGGGGTTGCCGGCGCCGACGATGATGGTGTTGGTTTCGGCATCGAAGCTGGCGCTCTGCCAAGGGGCGCCGCCGCCGTGGCTCCAGGCTTCGACCTTGCCGGTTTCGGTGGTCTTGTCGTCGGGCCAGGACGGCGCCTTGACGTCGCCGGTGGGGGTGCTGTCCTTGCCGTTCAGGCGGCCCATGTGGCCTTCGACGAAGGGCCGCATCCACACCTCTTCGCCGGTCTCCGGGTCGCGGGCGAACAGCTGGCCGACCACGCCGAATTCATCGCCCGAGCTGCCGTGGATCAGCAGCACCTTGCCGCTGGTCTTGTCCTTGATCAGCACCGGGGCGCCGGTCATGGTGTAGCCCGCGCTGTGGTCGCCGAACTTCTTGTTCCACACCACCTTGCCGGTGTTCTTGTCCAGGGCGATGACCCGGGCGTCGAGGGTGCCGAAGTAGATCTTGTCGCCGTAGATCGCCGCACCGCGGTTGACCACGTCGCAGCACGGGCGAATGTTGTCCGGCAGGCGGTGGTTGTAAGTCCACAGGCGCTTGCCGGTCTTGGCGTCCAGGGCAAATACCCGTGAGTAGGAGCCGGTGACGTAGACCACGCCGTCGCGGACGATGGCCTGGGATTCCTGGCCGCGCTGCTTCTCGTCGCCGAAGGAGTAGGACCAGGCCGGGGTCAGCTTGAACACGTTCTTGTCGTTGACCTGGGCCAGGGGGCTCCAGCGCTGGGCGTTGGTACCCATGCCGTACTGCAGCACGTCCTGGGTGGTCAGGTGGTCGTTGGCGATGTCTTCCCAGGTCACGTTCTTGCCGGCAGGTGCCGCCGGGGCGGTGGCCGCTGTGGCCGCCGCGCCCAGGGACAGGCTGCCGGCCAGCAGCAGGGCCTGGACGGCAAGGCTCAGGGGGGAAAGGGCGGGGAGCGATCTTATTGTCATGGTTGCAGTTCCCAGTGGAGGTTTTGGCCTGACTAGGGTCCGCCCCGGGACGGGTGTTGAGATACGGAAAAAGTCCCGCCCTTGCCGGGAATAGTTCCCGGGCGGCACCTGATTTAGGCCCGCGCCACAAGCCCTACTACCAAGGGAGTAGGGCGCGGCCACCAAAGCAGCATACGGCCGCCCGCCGGCTGTTCCTAAGATGGCGCCATGGCCTCTGTATTGAGGTCTTGCGTGCAATCTTGAGGGCATAACAATGACAACAAAACGCAACGCCTTGCTCGCGGTAGGGCTGCTGACCGGTGCCTTGGCCACCGGTGCCGTATGGGCCCATGGCAACGTGGTGCCCCAGGCGGTGGAAACCCAGGGCCTGACGCCGATCAAGGATGCCGGTGTGAGCGTCGATGGCGACGGCTGGGCTTCGGTCAACCCGTACCGCACCTCGCCCGAGCACGACAAGGCAGTGGAAATCGGCGCCTCGGCCTACAACCAGAACTGCGCCGCCTGCCATGGCCTGGAAGCCAAGTCCGGCGGTATCGCCCCGGACCTGCGCATGCTCGACGCCGGCGAAGCCGGGGATGAATGGTTCGTCGAGCGGGTGCGCCACGGCGCGGTGCGCGATGGCCGGGTGTACATGCCGAAGATGGCCGATTACCTGAGCCAGGAAGCCCTGTGGGCGGTGCGCACCTATCTGGACAGCGTGCGCGTCGAGGAGTGATCGCCATGGGCCGCTTCGCCCTGTTCCTGGTTGGCCTGCTGCTGTGTTGCGCCACGGCCCAGGCCGAGGTGCGCAACTACGACACGATGATCGCCTCCGGTGAACTGAAGGTGGCGGTGTACCAGGATTTTGCCCCCTACAGCTTCGAGGACCAGGGCCAGCCCCGAGGCGTCGACGTGGAGCTGGCGCAAGCCCTGGCCGAGGCCCTGGGGGTGCGCCTGCAACTGATCTGGGCGCCCCCCGGGGAGAAGCTCGACGACGATTTGCGGGACTACATCTGGCGCGGCAGCCCGCTGCGCCACCAGCAGTTGGCCGACCTGATGATGCGCGTGCCCTACGACCACGACTACGCGCAAAAACGCAACGAACTGGGGGAGCTGGCCAACGATCACGTGGTGATGTTCGGCCCCTATCAGGAGGAGCGCTGGCAGGTGGCATTCGACCGCCGCCGGCTGGATGCGGTGGCCAGTGTCGCGGTGTTCCAGGAGCACCCCATTGGTGTCGAGGTGGACAGCGTGCCGTCGTTCTACCTGACCTCGGTGTTCAACGGCATGCTCAGTGCCAAGACCCACCATTACCCCAGCGTGCAACAGGCGTTCGGCGCCTTGCGGGCCGGGCAGGTGGACGCGGTGATGGCCATGCGCGGCGAGATCGACTGGCAGCTGCATCAGGCCGCTGATCCGCAGTTGGCCCTGGCGGAAAACGCCTACCCGAACATGGGCAAGCAGGTGTGGGAGATCGGCATGGCGGTGCATGAAAGCAACCGCCAGCTGGCCTATGCCGTGGAAGAGGCCCTGGAAGGGCTGATCCGCGACGGTCGCCTGCAGGCGCTGTACGCCCGTTATGGCCTGCGTTACGAGGTCCCAGAGATGTATCAATAGGAGCTGCGATGAACTGGCGAGCGACCTGTCTGCTGGCGTGCTGGCTGCCCTTGGCGACCCCGGCGCTGGCCGCCGATCCGCAGGCCCCGGACCCGGTGCCCTCGGTGATGTGGGCCTTCTACCACAAGCAATTGCTGGGGGGCGCGGCGTTCGTCTTCGATGACCGGGTCAAGCTGCTGGCGCCGCCCTTTGCCGAGGATGCGCGGCAGGTGCCCCTGGAAATCGACGCTCGGGCCTTTGGCGGCGAGGTGGTGCGCATCCTTGCCTGGGCCGAGCTCAACCCCTTGCCGCGCATCGTCGATTTCGAACCGGGGGAGCGGGTGCTGCCCTGGCTGTCGATCCGCATCCGTATCGAGCAGGCCACGCCGCTGCGCGCCGCGGTGCTGACCCGCGATGGCCTGTGGCACGTGGGCTCGACCCTGATCGATGCCGCGGGCGGCGGCTGTACCGCCCCCAGCGTGGTGCGCACCCAGCCCGGCTGGGAGGAGCACATCGGCGAGGTGCTGGGCGGGCGCTATCCCCGTGGGGATGCCAGCCGCCTGCGCTTGCAAGTGTCCCACCCGATGGACAACGGCCTGGTCAGCGGCGTCCCCGAGTTCTTTCTCAACCACGCCGAATTGCGCGACCAGAACGACCAGCGCCTGGCCAGCCTCGAACTGTTCCCGGCGGTCAGCGAAAACCCCAACCTGGCGTTCGATATCCAGGGGCCGGGGCAGACCCGCTTGCTGTTGCGCGACAACAGCGGCAACCAGTTCGAGGCCAGGCTGCCCTGACCGCATCCTTTGACCCACCCGAGCCGAGGCGCGCCATGCGTTGGATCCTGCTGTTGCTGCTGTGCCTGGGCCTGCCGGCCCGGGCCGACCTGGACTATCCACTCAAGCCCCGGCAGATCGCCGCGGGCACCTGGCTGCTGGAAGGCAGCACCGACAACTTCGCCAAGGCCAATGGCGGCAACATCGTCAACACCGGCTTCATCGTCACCGACAGCGGGGTGGTGGTGATCGACAGCGGGCCGTCGAAACGCTACGGCGAAGCCTTGCGCCGGGCGATTGCCGCCACCACCGACAAGCCGGTGATCCAGTTGCTGCTGACCCACCATCACCCCGACCATGTGCTGGGCAATCAGGCTTTTGGCGACGTGCCCATCGGCGCCCTGGCCGGCACCAGCGACCTGCTGCGCCAGCAGGGCGAGGCCATGGCCGAGAACATGTACCGCATGGTCGGCGACTGGATGCGCGGCACCGAGGTGGTGCTGCCGACCCAGGTGCTTGAGCCCGGGGTGCTTGAGGTGGGCGGGCATCGCTTGCGCTTGCTGGGCCTGAGTGGGCACACCGGCGCTGATCTGGCGATTCTCGACGAGAACACCGGGGTGCTGTTTGCCGGTGACCTGGTGTTCTACGAGCGCGCGCTGACCACCCCCAACAGCCCGGGGCTCGGGGCCTGGCTCAAGGACCTGGACACCTTGCAGGCCTTGCCGTGGAAACTGATCGTGCCAGGTCATGGCCCGGTGGCCAGCGATACGGCGCCCTTTGCCCAGATGCGTGACTACCTGGGCTGGCTGGACGGGTTGATGCGCGACGGCGCCGCCCAGGGCGACGACATGGCGGAGATGATCCGCCGCCCGATCCCCGAGCGTTTTGCCGGCATCAGCCTGACCCGCTATGAGCTGATCCGCAGCGTCAGCCACCTGTACCCGCGCTACGAGCGCCAGCGCCTGCAGCGTATCGACGGTCTGTAGGCGCCGGCTTGCCGGCGAAGGCGATCTTGTGGGCCTCTTCGCTGGCAAGCCAGCTCCTACGGTAGGCAGGGATAGCGCGTGGGGTTTTGTAGGGGGCGGCGGCCGCTCCTGTACCAAGGAACTAGAAAACTCCGCACTGCGGGCAATTGTTGGCAGGCAGGCCGGGACCAAGAATTCCCGGCAGACCGGGAAAATTTCCCGGGAACAACAATAACCGCCGAGGTAGCCGTCATGACCCAACCCCCACGTCGTCCCTTTTTCGCCGTGAGCCTGGTGCTCAGCGCCATGCTGCTGTCCAGCGCGGCCCTGGCCGCCGTCACCGATGAAGAGATCCTCCAGGACCCGAAGAACCCTGAGCAGATCGTCACCAACGGCCTGGGCGTCCAGGGCCAGCGCTACAGCCCGCTGGATATCCTCAACGTCGATAACGTCAAGGAGCTGCGGCCGGTCTGGGCCTTCTCCTTCGGCGGCGAGAAGCAGCGCGGCCAGCAGGCCCAGCCGCTGATCAAGGACGGGGTGATGTACATGACCGGTTCCTACTCGCGGGTGTTCGCGGTGGACGCGCGCACCGGCAAGAAGCTCTGGCAGTACGACGCGCGCCTGCCGGACGACATCCGCCCTTGCTGCGACGTGATCAACCGCGGCGTGGCGCTGTACGGCGACCTGGTGTTCTTCGGCACCCTGGACGCCAAGCTGGTGGCCCTGAACAAGGACACCGGCAAGGTGGTGTGGAGCAAGAAGGTCGCCGACCACAAAGAGGGTTATTCCATCAGCGCGGCGCCGATGATGGTCAACGGCAAGCTGATCACCGGGGTGGCCGGCGGCGAGTTCGGCGTGGTCGGCAAGATCCAGGCCTACGACCCGAAAAACGGCGAGCTGCTGTGGATGCGCCCCACCGTGGAAGGCCACATGGGCTACGTGTACAAGGACGGCAAGGCCATCGAGAACGGCATTTCCGGTGGCGAGGCGGGCAAGACCTGGCCGGGTGACCTGTGGAAGACCGGTGGCGCGGCGCCGTGGCTTGGCGGCTACTACGACCCGGAAACCAACCTGCTGCTGTTCGGCACCGGCAACCCGGCGCCGTGGAACTCCCACCTGCGCCCTGGCGACAACCTGTATTCCTCGTCGCGCCTGGCCCTGAACCCGGACGACGGCACCATCAAGTGGCACTTCCAGAGCACCCCCCACGACGGCTGGGACTTCGACGGCGTCAACGAGCTGATCTCCTTCAACTACAAGGAAGGCGGCAAGGAGATCAAGGCCGCCGCCACCGCCGACCGCAACGGCTTCTTCTACGTGCTCGATCGCACCAACGGCAAATTCATCCGCGGCTTCCCCTTTGTCGACAAGATCACCTGGGCCACCGGCCTGGATAAGAACGGCCGGCCGATCTACAACGAGGCCAGCCGCCCTGGCGCCCCGGGTAGCGAAGCCAAGGGCAGCTCGGTGTTCGTCGCTCCGGCCTTCCTCGGCGCCAAGAACTGGATGCCCATGGCCTACAACCGCGACACCGGGCTGTTCTATGTGCCGTCCAACGAATGGGGCATGGACATCTGGAACGAAGGCATCGCCTACAAGAAGGGCGCGGCGTTCCTCGGCGCGGGCTTCACCATCAAGCCGCTGAACGAGGATTACATCGGCGTGCTGCGGGCCATCGACCCCATCAGCGGCAAGGAAGTCTGGCGCCACAAGAACTTCGCGCCGCTGTGGGGCGGGGTGCTGACCACCAAGGGTAACCTGGTGTTCACCGGCACGCCTGAGGGCTTCCTCCAGGCGTTCAACGCCAAGACCGGCGAGAAGGTCTGGGAATTCCAGACCGGCTCCGGGGTCCTGGGCTCGCCCGTGACCTGGGAAATGGACGGCGAGCAGTACGTCTCGGTGCTGTCCGGCTGGGGCGGTGCGGTGCCGCTGTGGGGCGGCGAAGTGGCCAAGCGGGTCAAGGACTTCAACCAGGGCGGCATGCTCTGGACCTTCAAACTGCCCAAGGAGCTGGTGAGCAAACGCTGATCGTAGGCGCCAGCTTGCCGGCGAAGGCGCCCGCACGACCGCCTTCGCCGGCAAGCCGGCTCCTACAAAACCCTCGCGATATCCCTGCCGACCATAGGAGCCAGCTTGCTGGCGAAGAGGCCCGCAAGAGCGCCTTCATCGGCAAGCCGGCTCCCGCACAGGGCAATCAACCTACGACCAAATGACGAGAGCCCCCCCTGCCAACGATGCATTCGTCCGGCACGCGGGGCTCTCTACCATCGGTCCATCGCCTGTCGTCGGACAGGCCTCGACCAGCAGAGGCTCAGCATGATCTACGCACAACCCGGAACCCCAGGCGCCGTCGTGTCCTTCAAGCCACGCTACGGCAATTTCATCGGTGGCCAGTTCGTGCCGCCGGTGGACGGCCAGTACTTCAGCAACACCTCGCCGGTCAACGGTGAGGTGATCGCCGAATTCCCGCGCTCCACTGCCGCGGACATCGACAAGGCCCTGGACGCCGCCCATGCCGCCGCCGATGCCTGGGGCAAGACCAGCGCCCAGGACCGTTCGCTGGTGCTGCTGAAGATTGCCGACCGCATCGAGCAGAACCTGGAGATCCTCGCGGTCAGCGAAACCTGGGACAACGGCAAGGCCGTGCGCGAAACCCTCAACGCCGACGTGCCCCTGGCCGCCGATCATTTCCGCTACTTCGCCGGTTGCATCCGTGCCCAGGAAGGCGGCGCCGCAGAGATCAACGAACTGACCACCGCCTACCATTTCCACGAACCCCTGGGCGTGGTCGGGCAGATCATCCCGTGGAACTTCCCGCTGCTGATGGCTGCCTGGAAACTCGCCCCGGCCCTGGCCGCCGGCAACTGCGTGGTGCTCAAGCCCGCCGAGCAGACCCCGCTGTCGATCATGGTCTTCGCCGAGCTGATCGCCGACCTGCTGCCGGCCGGGGTGCTGAACATCGTCCAGGGCTTTGGCCGCGAAGCCGGCGAGGCCCTGGCCACCAGCAAGCGCATCGCCAAGATCGCCTTCACCGGCTCGACCCCGGTGGGCTCGCACATCATGAAATGCGCCGCCGAGAACATCATTCCGTCCACCGTCGAACTGGGCGGCAAGTCGCCGAACATCTTCTTCGAAGACATCATGCAGGCCGAACCCAAGTTCATCGAAAAGGCCGCCGAAGGCCTGGTGCTGGCGTTCTTCAACCAGGGGGAAGTCTGCACCTGCCCATCCCGGGCCCTGGTCCAGGAGTCGATCTACGAGCCGTTCATGGCCGAGGTGATGAAGAAGATCGTCAAGATCAAGCGCGGCAACCCGCTGGACACCGAGACCATGGTCGGCGCCCAGGCGTCGCAGCAGCAGTACGAGAAGATCCTCTCCTACCTGCAGATCGCCCAGGAGGAGGGCGCCGAGCTGCTCACCGGTGGCGCCGCCGAGCTGTTGGAAGGTGACCTGGCCAGCGGCTATTACATCCAGCCGACCCTGCTCAAGGGCCACAACAAGATGCGCGTGTTCCAGGAAGAGATCTTCGGCCCGGTGGTGGGCGTGACCACCTTCAAGGACGAAGCCGAGGCCCTGGCGATCGCCAACGACAGCGAGTTCGGCCTGGGCGCCGGGCTGTGGACCCGCGACATCAACCGCGCCTACCGCATGGGGCGGGCGATCAAGGCCGGCCGCGTGTGGACCAACTGCTACCACCTGTACCCGGCCCACGCCGCGTTCGGTGGCTACAAGAAATCCGGGGTGGGCCGCGAGACCCACAAGATGATGCTCGACCACTACCAGCAGACCAAGAACCTGCTGGTGAGCTACGACATCAATCCCCTGGGCTTTTTCTAAGGGCAACAACAGGCGCGGGGGTTGGGTGCCACCGCGCTTGTGCGGGACGGACACGGGGAGGGCTCATGGGTGGGCACCTCCCCGTGTGCGTTGTGGGCGCAGCACCGCCAACCCTGTAGGAGCCAGCTTGCTGGCGAAGAGGCCCGCAAGACCACCCCCATTTCCCCCTACCAACGCACCCCGCCGGTTCGTCCCAAAGTAGCATTCGGCCCCCGCGCTCCCCGTGCATTAATGCCGCTACCGGAATCCCCCGGCACAACAAGAGGCTTGACCCCATGTGGCATAAACCCGCGTACACCGACCTGCGTATCGGCTTTGAAGTGACCATGTACTTCGCCAACCGCTGAGCCGTCCCGCTCCGGCCGGTACTGGTGTCGGCCGGAGCCTTTTGCCCTTCAGGAGCACGTCATGCATATCCGCATTCTCGGTTCCGCGGCGGGGGGCGGTTTTCCCCAGTGGAACTGCAACTGCCGTAACTGTGCCGGCGTGCGCAACGGCACGCTGCGGGCCCGGCGCCGCACCCAGTCGTCCATCGCCCTGAGCGACCAGGGCAGCGAGTGGATCCTGTGCAACGCCTCCCCGGACATTCGCCAGCAGTTGGAGTCCTTTGCGGTGCTGCAACCGGCTCGACAGCTTCGGGACACCGCCCTGGCCGGGGTGATCCTGCTGGACAGCCAGATTGACCATTGCACCGGCCTGCTCAGCCTGCGCGAAGGCTGCCCGCATCAGGTCTGGTGCACCGAGATGGTCCACCAGGACCTGTGCAGCGGCTTCCCCCTGTTCAACATGCTCAGCCACTGGAACGGCGGCTTGCAGTGGCAGCCCATCCACCTCGATGGCCGGGAATTCAGCCTGCCGGCCTGCCCGGACATCGCGCTGCGGGCGATTGCCCTGCGCAGCAGCGCGCCGCCGTATTCGCCCCATCGCGGCAACCCGCACCCGGGGGACAATATCGGCCTGTTCATCGAGGACCGGCGCAGCGGCGCCAGCCTGTTCTATGCCCCGGGTCTGGGGCAGGTGGATGAGGCCCTGCTGGCGTGGATGGAGCGCGCCGACTGCCTGCTGGTGGATGGCACCTTGTGGCGCGACGACGAGATGCGCCTGTGTGAAGTGGGCGACAAGCTGGGCAGCGAAATGGGCCATCTGGCGCAAAGCGGCCCCGGCGGCATGCTTGAGGTGCTGGAGCGCTTTCCTCGGGCGCGCAAGGTGCTGATCCACATCAACAACACCAACCCGATCCTCGACGAGGACTCCCCCGAGCGCGCCGAACTGACCCGCCGCGGCATCGAAGTGGCGCATGACGGCATGGACATCCATCTCTGACGCCACCCGGTCCCTGTAGCCGCTGCCGAGCCCGCGAGGCTGCGCAAAGGCCCGCAGGGCCTTGCCTGACCATCTCCCGCCAAACCCGCAGCGACCTCAAGAGCGCCGCGGCCCTTCGTGCCGTTCGCAGCCTGCGGCAGCGGCTACACCAACCTCGGATCGACACTGGCCCTGTAGCCGCTGCTGAGCCCTGGCGAAGCTGCGAAAAGGCCCGCAGGGCCTTGCCTGGCGATCACCCGCCAAACCCGCAGCGGCCTCAAGAACGCTGCGGCCCTTCGTGCCGTTCGCAGCCTGCGGCAGCGGCTACACCAACCTCGGATCGGCACTGGCCCTGTAGCCGCTGCTGAGCCCTGGCGAAGCTGCGAAAAGGCCCGCAGGGCCTTGCCTGACCATCTCCCACCGAACCCGCAGCGGCCTCAAGCACGCTGCGGCCCTTCGTGCCGTTCGCAGCCTGCGGCAGCGGCTACATGGCCTGTAGCCGCTGCCGAGGCTGCGAAGTCCGCCGATGGTCGGATTGCTTTCAGCAACGGATGCTTTAGGCTGGCGTTCTTCTCCAGAACAATAAGAAAACAGGCTTCCCCCATGGGCCAGAATCTCAGTCTGCTGCGCAAGTTCGTCTCTCCGGAAATCATCTTTGGCGCCGGTTGCCGGCACAACGTCGGCAACTATGCGAAGACCTTCGGTGCGCGCAAGGTGCTGGTGGTCACCGACCCCGGGGTGATCGCCGCCGGCTGGGTCGCCGATGTCGAGGCCAGCCTGCTGGCCCAGGGCGTCGAGTACTGCCTGTACAGCGCGGTGTCGCCCAACCCGCGGGTGGAGGAGGTGATGCACGGCGCGCAGATCTACCGGGAAAACGCCTGCGATGTGATCGTCGCGGTCGGTGGCGGCAGCCCCATGGATTGCGGCAAGGGCATCGGCATCGTCGCCGCCCACGGGCGCAGCATCCTCGAGTTCGAGGGGGTGGACACCATCCGCATGCCCAGCCCCCCGCTGATCATGATCCCGACTACCGCGGGCACCTCGGCGGATGTCTCGCAGTTCGTGATCATCTCCAACCAGCAGGAGCGGATGAAGTTCTCCATCGTCAGCAAGGCGGTGGTCCCTGATGTGTCGCTGATCGACCCGGAAACCACCCAGGGCATGGACCCCTTCCTTTCCGCCTGCACCGGCATCGACGCCCTGGTGCATGCCATCGAGGCGTTCGTTTCCACCGGCCACGGGCCGCTGACCGATCCCCACGCCCTGGAAGCCATGCGCCTGATCAACGGCAACCTGGTGCAGATGATCGCCAACCCCGCGGATATCGCCCTGCGCGAGAAGATCATGCTCGGCAGCATGCAGGCCGGGCTGGCGTTCTCCAACGCCATCCTCGGCGCGGTGCATGCCATGTCCCACAGCCTGGGGGGCTTTCTCGACCTGCCTCACGGGCTGTGCAACGCGGTGCTGGTGGAGCATGTGGTGGCCTTCAACTACAGCGCGGCGCCGGAGCGCTTCAAGGTGATTGCCGAGACTTTCGGTATCGACTGCCGCGGGCTCAACCAGCGACAGATCTGCGGGCGCCTGGTGGAGCACCTGATCGCCCTCAAGCGCTCTATCGGCTTCCACGAGACCCTGGGCCTGCATGGGGTCAGCAGCAGCGATATTCCGTTCCTCTCGCAGCACGCAATGGGCGACCCATGCATCCTCACCAACCCTCGTGAATCCAGCCAGCGTGATGTCGAGGTGGTCTATGGCGAGGCCCTCTGACGAACAGCAACGAGCCCTGGCCGGGCTCTTGGGCCTGGGCAACCACTCGGCGCGCAAGAGCCATTACCCGGAACTGGCGGCGCGCCTGGAAGACCTGGAAACCGAGCGCAACCGCTACAAGTGGCTGTTCGAGAACGCGGTGCACGGCATCTTCCAGGCCAGCCTGCAGGCCGGCATGCGTGCCGCCAACCCGGCCCTGGCGCGCATGCTGGGGTATCAGGACCCCCAGGAAGTGCTGTTTTCCCTGGCCGACCTGGCGGGCAACCTGTTCGTGGGCGGCGCCGGGGAACTGGCGGCCATCGGCGAGCAGTTGCAGAACCAGCGCAGCCTGCTGGGTTACGAAACCCAGCTGCGGCGCAAGGACGGCAGCAGCATCGATGTGCTGATGAACCTGTTGCTCAAGCCCGACCAGGACGGGCTGGTGGAAGGGTTCGTCGCCGACATCACCGAGCGCAAGCTGGCCCAGCAGCACCTGGAACAGCTCAACGACCAGCTGGAGCAGCGGGTGGCGGCGCGCACCGATGAGTTGCTGGACGCCAACCGCAACCTGCAGCAGCAGATCGCCCGGCGCGAGCGCATCGAGCGCGACCTGCGCGAGGCCCGGGACGCCGCCGAGGCGGCCAACCGCAGCAAGGACAAGTACCTGGCCGCCGCCAGCCACGACCTGCTGCAACCTCTGAATGCCGCACGCCTGCTGATTTCCACCCTGCGCGAGCGCAGCCTGCCGGCCCCGGAGCAACTGCTGGTGGAACGCACCCACCAGGCCCTGGAAGGCGCCGAGGACCTGCTCACCGACCTGCTGGATATTTCCAGGCTCGATCAGGCGGCGGTGAAGCCGGACCTGGCCACCTACCGCCTGGATGAAATGCTCGCGCCCCTGGTCTCCGAGTTCCAGTCGGTGGCCGAGGCGGCGGGGCTGGGGCTGCGGGTGCGCTTCGGTGACTTTGCCCTGTTCACCGACTTGCGGCTGATGACGCGGATCCTGCGCAACTTCCTCAGCAATGCCTGCCGCTACACCGAGCGCGGCAGTATCCTGCTGGCGGCGCGCCGTCGCGGCGACCAGTTACGGCTGGAGGTGTGGGACACCGGGCGCGGCATTGCCGCCGACCGCCTGGAGTCGATTTTCCTTGAATTCAACCAGCTGGATGTAGGCCGCGCCGCCGACCGCAAAGGGGTGGGCCTGGGGCTGGCGATTGTCGAGCGCATCGCCAAGATCCTCGGCTATCGGGTGCAGGTAGCGTCGCGGCCGGGGCACGGTTCGCGGTTCAGCATCGAGGTGCCACTGGCGGCCCGGGTGCCCTTGCCCTTGAGCCAGCAGGCACCGCAGCCGGGCACCGGCAACCCGCTGCCGGGGCGGCGCCTGCTGGTGCTGGACAACGAGTTGAGCATTCTTGAAAGCATGGCCGCGCTGCTCGGCCAGTGGGGCTGCGAGGTGCTGACCGCCACCGATCAGGCCGCGGCCATGGAGGTGTTGCAGGGCCGGGCGCCGGAGTTGATCCTGGCCGACTTCCACCTGGATCACGGGGTCACCGGCTGCCAGGTGGTCAGGCGCTTGCGCGAGCATTTCCAACAACCGCTGCCGGCGGTGATCATCACCGCCGACCGCAGCGACCAGTGCCGCCGCGCCTTGCAGCAACTGGGCGCGCCGCTGCTCAACAAACCGGTGAAGCCGGGCAAGTTGCGGGCCGTGCTCAGCCAGTTGTTGGGCTAGCGGTGGCAAGGGGTTGCGGCTAAATCGATGCGCCGGCGCGGGGCTCAGATGATGCCCAGCATCCACAGTAAGCCCAGGTAGACCGCCGCACAGCCCAGGGGCCAGACCACCAGCAGGCGGGTCTGGCTGAAGAACGACGGCGCTTTGCCCACCAGGGTCGAGTCTTCCAGCTGTTGCAGGGTCTTGGCGGGGACGCCTTCCTCCACCGGGGCCTGGAGCTGGGCCTCGATCAGCGGCTCGACTTCTTCGACCTTGCGTATCATCCCCCGGCCCGTGGCGAACAGCGCCGCGCCGACGAAGATCAGCAAGTAGATCACCAGGAATTTCCAGTGGGAGGAGTAGCTCAGGTCGAGGAAGCTGGGCGTCGGGCTGTTGTCCCAGAACCAGTTCAGCGGCTGGGTGTTGGCATTGACCTGGTACACGAAATACTTGATCGGGCGGTTGATGGTCGAGGCCATGGTGGTGTAGCTGTCCAGGCGCCAGTAGAGCATTTTCAGGGTCGAGAAAAAGGTCGAGATCAAGGCACCGGTAAACAACAGTGCGCCTGCGGCGATGTACAGCCGGTACTGCAATTGGGCCCTGGTGTAGGTCATGGGTGCTTCCTGCAATGAACAAACGGGCCGCAATACTATATTCCGTGGCCGCTGGGCGATAGGGGCGCGCCCTGGTTCATCGGTTGCCGCGCTGCAGGTTTGCGCTGGTGCCATGGGCGACACGGGTTATCCTTGAGCCCCCTTCAGGTCGGACGAGTCAGCCCATGCTGGAAGTACAAGGAGTGTTCAAGAGCTATGCCACCCCCCAGGGGCCGCTGGCGGTGCTGCAGGGTGTCGATTTGCACCTGGGGCAGGGCAGCAGCCTGGCGCTGATGGGCGAATCCGGCAGCGGCAAGAGCACCTTGCTGCACCTGGTGGCCGGGCTGGACAGGGTGGATGCCGGCAGCATTCGCATCGGCGTCCAGCGCCTGGAGCGCATGAGCGAAAGCCAGTTGGCCAACTGGCGCCGCACCGAAGTCGGCCTGGTGTTCCAGCAGTTCAACCTGATCGGCAGCTTGCGGGTCGAGGACAACCTGGGCTTCCAGGCGCGCCTGGCCGGGCGCTTCGATCCGCGCTGGCAGGCGCAGTTGGTGGAGCGCCTGGGCCTGGGGGACTTGCTGCGCCGCTACCCCGAACAGTTGTCCGGCGGCCAGCAGCAGCGGGTCGCTTTGGGCCGGGCCCTGGCGTCGAGGCCCGGGCTGTTGCTGGCCGATGAGCCCACCGGCAGCCTCGATGAAACCACCAGTGACCAGGTGCTGGATTTGCTGCTGGAATTGCTGGCCGACAGCCCCACCAGTTTGCTGATGGTGACCCACAGCCAGCGCGTGGCCAGCCGTTTGCAACACACCGTGGTCCTGCAGCGTGGCCGCCTGGCCGCAGCGGGCGGGGCCTGAGATGCGGGTGCTGCGTGGCACCTTGCAGGCGCTGTTGAGCCACTGGCGCCAGCACCCGGTGCAGTTCTTCAGTGTGCTCACCGGTTTGTGGCTGGCCACCAGCCTGCTGACCGGGGTCCTGGCCCTCAACAGCCAGGCCCGGGACAGCTATGCCAGGGCCAGCCAGTTGATTGGCGGTGAACCCCAGGCCAGCCTGGGCACGGCCACTGGCGCAAGCTTTGCCCAGCAATGGTTCGTCGACCTGCGCCGGGCCGGCTGGCCGGTGTCACCGGTGCTGCAAGGGCGGGTGCAGTTGCAGGGCTTCGAGGCGCTGCGCCTGCAACTGATGGGCATCGAGCCTTTGTCCTTGCCCGCCGGTTCCGCAGTGGCCGGCAAGCCACTGGCGATGCAGCAGGTGGTGGAATTCTTCAGCCCGCCGGGGCGTACCTGGGTTGCCCCAGAGACCCTGGCCAGCCTCGGCTACCGCGAGGGCCAGCAGCCCCGTGCCAGCAATGGCCGGCTGCTGCCGCCGTTGCAGGTGCAGGCGGACATGGCCCCGGGGCTACTGCTGATGGACATCGGCTTTGCCCAGCAGGTACTCGACCAGCCGGGGCAACTGAGCCGCCTGCTGCTGCCCCGGGACTTTGCCGCCCGCGCGCCGCCCTTGCCGGCCGAGCTGGCGGGGCAACTGGTGCTGCATTCGGGCGAATCGGAAAACACCCTGGCGCGCCTGACCGAGAGCTTTCACCTGAACCTGGATGCCTTGGGTTTCCTGTCCTTCGTGGTCGGGCTGTTCATCGTGCATGCCGCCATCGGCCTGGCCCTGGAGCAGCGTCGTGGCCTGCTGCGGACCTTGCGCGCCTGCGGGGTCAGTGCGCGGCTGCTGATCTTCAGTCTGATTCTGGAACTGGGGGCCCTGGCGCTGCTGGGTGGAGTGGCGGGGGTCATCAGCGGCTACCTGCTGGCCGGGCTGCTGCTGCCGGACGTGGCTGCCAGCCTGCGCGGCTTGTACGGCGCCGAGGTGGCGGGGCAGTTGAGCCTCAGCCCTGGGTGGTGGCTCAGCGGTATCGGCCTGAGCCTGCTGGGCGCCTTGCTGGCCGGCGCCGCCAGCCTGCTGCGGGCGGCGCGCCTGCCGCTGCTGGCCCTGGCCAACCCCCAGGCCTGGCATCAGGCCCATGCCCGCTGGCTGCGCCGCCAGGGTGCGGTGGCCGTAGTGGCGCTGCTGCTGGCCCTGGCGGCGTGGCAGTGGGGCGACAGCCTGGCCAGCGGCTTTGTGCTGATGGCGGCCTTGCTGCTAGCGGCGGCCCTGGGCCTGCCGGTGCTGCTCGATGCCTTGCTCGGGACCTTGCTCGGGCGCCGGCGTGGGGTGCTGGGGCAGTGGTTTCTTGCCGATTGCCGCCAGCAACTGCCGGCCCTGAGCCTGGCCCTGATGGCGCTGTTGCTGGCGCTGGCGGCGAATATCGGCGCCGGCAGCATGACGGCAGGGTTTCGCGAAACCTTCAACGACTGGCTGGAGCAACGCCTGAGCGCCGAGTTGTATGTCAATCCGCAGAGCCCGGAGCAGGCCCGGCAGTTGCTGGACTGGTTGCCGCAACAGGCCCAGGTGGCCGCGGTGCTGCCCAGCTGGCAGGTGGCGTTGCAGGTGCAGGGTTGGCCGGCGGACCTGTATGGGGTGATCGACCATCCCAGCTACCGCCAGCACTGGCCGCTCCTGGAAAGCGACGGCGCCGAGCCCTGGGCACAACTGGCGAGCCAGGACACCCTGATGCTCAGTGAACAGCTGGCCCGACGCCTGAAGGTGCGCCCCGGCGACCGCCTGAGCCTGCCGGTGCCCGCCGGGCAGTGGGCGCCCCGGGTGGTGGGGATCTACGCCGACTATGGCAACCCCAAGGGCCACCTGCTGGTGAATGCCGGGCACTTGCTGGCGCATTGGCCAGCGCTGACGCCGAGCCGTTTCAACCTGCGCCTGGCGCCGGGAGCGATGCCTGGGCTGGTCGGCGCCTTGCAACAGCGGTTCGCCCTGGACGACAGCCGGATCATCGATCAGGCCCGGCTCAAGGGCTGGTCGCAGCAGGTCTTCGAACGCACCTTCGCCGCCACCGCCGCCCTCAACAGCCTGACCCTGGGGGTGTCCGGGGTGGCGCTGTTCATCAGCCTGCTGACCCAGAGCCAGAGCCGGCTGGGCCAGTTGGCGCCGCTCTGGGCCCTGGGGGTGGGGCGGCGTCAACTGATGCTGCTGAACCTCGGGCAGACCTGGCTGCTGGCTTTGCTCACCCTGGTCCTGGCGCTGCCGCTGGGCATCCTCCTGGCCTGGTGCCTGGACAGCGTGATCAATGTCCAGGCCTTTGGTTGGCGCCTGCCGTTGCGGGTGTTCCCCGGGCAGCTTCTGCAACTTCTGGGCCTGGCCATGCTGGCGACTCTGTTGGCATCGGCCTGGCCGCTGCTGCGTTTGTACCGCGCGCAACCGGCGGATCTGCTGAGGACTTTTGCCCATGAAGACTGATGTGTTGGGCCGGGCCCTGGCGGGGTTGCTGCTGGCGCTGCTGGCCGGTTGTGAACAGCCCGCCGAGCCGCCCCAGGGTTTCGCCGGCCTGGGCAGCGAGGCCGCGGCCTTCACCCCGGTGCTGCCGGGGCGCAGTTTCAGCTTTCCTGCCGACCACGGTGCCCATGACGGGTTTCGCATCGAGTGGTGGTACCTCACGGCAGACCTGAGCGACGCCCAGGGCCGCCACTTCGGCGTGCAGTGGACGCTGTTTCGCAGTGCCCTGCGGGCCGCTCCCGAACAGCCGGGCTGGGGCGCGCCGCTGGTGTGGCTGGGCCATGCAGCGGCCACGTCGGCCCAGAGCCACCACGCCGCCGAGCGGTATGCCCGGGGTGGCGTCGGCCAGGCCGGGGTGATCGCGCAGCCGTTCCAGGCCTGGATCGACGACTGGCAACTGAGCACCCTGAACAGCGCCGGCGACCCCCTGGCGCGGATGCAGGTGCAGGCCGCGGGGCCGGGGTTCGCCTATCGCCTGCAACTTTCCAGCAGCCGGCCGCTGGTGCTGCAGGGCGAGGGCGGCTACAGCCGCAAGTCCGACCAGGGGCAGGCCTCCTACTACTACAGCCAGCCGTTCTTCCAGGCCGCGGGGGAGTTGCAGATCGATGGCCAGCGCTATCAGGTCAGCGGCCCGGCCTGGCTCGACCGGGAATGGAGCAGCCAGCCCCTGGGCGCGGACCAGAGCGGCTGGGACTGGTTCTCTCTGCACCTGGACAGCGGCGAGCGGCTGATGCTGTTCCGGGTCCGCGAGCGGGACAAGGCGCCCTATATCACCGGCACCTGGATCAGCACCGATGGCCACACCCAGAGCCTGGGCAAGGAGCAGATCCAGTTGCTGCCGCTGGCCCAGTCCAGGGTCCAGGGCCGCAGCCTGCCCACCACCTGGCAACTGAAGATCCCCGCCAAGGGCCTGGATATCACCACCCGGGCCCTGAACCCCCAGGCCTGGATGAACCTGAGCATTCCCTACTGGGAAGGGCCGCTGCAATTCGCTGGCAGCCACAGTGGCAGCGGCTACCTGGAGATGACCGGTTATTGAGGGCGCCGCGACGCTTGCACCCATCCCCCCGGTGAAAGCTGGCAGGGCGTCTATGCTCAAGGGCCTGACTGAAAGTCAGTGTGTTTCTCAACCACAAGGAATGTTCATGATGAAAACCCTCAATACCCTGGCCCGCGCCATCGCCCTGGCCACTGTGCTGGGCACCGCCAGCCTTGCCGCACACGCCGCCGATATCCCGCTGTCCGGGGCCATCGAGGCCGACCAGGTGGTGACCAAGGTCCTGTCGGTGGACGCTGCCAAGCACCAGGTGGTGCTCGAAGGCGCCGGGGGCAAGCCGGTGCATGTGCAATTGAGCGATCAGGCCAAGGACCTGGGCCACCTCAAGGTCGGCGATCAGGTCAAGGTCACGGTCACCCACTCGGTGGTGGCGGTGCTCGACACCGACGTTGAAAAGGGCAAGCCCGATTCCAGCGAAGCCAGCGGCGTGGTCCGCGCTACCGCAGACAACCCCAACCCCGGCGGCGCGGCCTATCGCCAGGTGCAGGTGCAGTTGAAGATCACCGCCATCGACTTGAAGAAAAACCAGCTGACCTTCGAAGGCCCGGCGGGCAACAAGAAAGTGGTGAGCGTGGAGAAACCCGAAGTCCAGCAGCGCCTCAAGGACCTCAAGGTGGGCCAGAGCGTGCTGGTGACCTACACCGACATCCTGCAGGTCAGCACTGCCCACGAAGGCTGAGGGGGCAGGACTGAGCGGGGGAGGCAATGGGCAATCGGGTTAACTGCACTGTGCAGTTTTATTCAGAATCTGCCCACGGACTTTCCCCGCCAGTTGCACTAGAATGCCAACCGTTCGCCCGGTGCAAGGGCTCTTTACCGGTGCAAGGATTGCCAAGGCCAGAGCACTGGGCGAACACCTTTCCCTGTCGCGTCCTGCGACTTTCCCGCTTTACATCACCCTGAATCGACCCTGGCTGGATGCTCCGGCGCGAGCCTGCCGTGCTCCCTCTACAGTGCCACCGGACTCAAGCTGACCTGGCGTGCAAGCAGGCTGACGAAGCCGCCTGGCTGCGCGTGGCCACCCTGCAGCGACAGCAGGACGATGTTCGGACCTATGGCCAGCGCCGCGACAGCCTCGTCTTCCCGGGGCAGCAACTGCCCGGTGACCCGCAGCCCCGCCTGTTCCCGGCTGATGCGTGGCCTGTCCTGGGTCGCGGCCCACAGGTTGTGATCCCAGACAAAATCGTCCTCCAGGCTCAACTCCACCTCATGCACCTGGCCCGTCTGTGGCGGCGTGCCCAGCCATTGGCCCCGGCCTTCGCCGAACGCACTGCTGAAATTGACCCACAGGCTATGGTCGGCTTCTACATGGAGGGTGTTGAGGGTGATACGCATGGCCAATCCTTTCCTTGGTACTGCGGGTTCAAGAGGCGTTCAGCCGGCTTTCCGGGGGGGCGGCCGGCCTGGATGGCAAGCGGCCACTGCGCTTGTTATTGCACACTGCGCGGGCCTTCAACAGAATGCGCGATTGCCCGACCGGGACAGGTCGAGGGCGGTGAATGATAGCGGAGATCCTGGATTGATCTGGTTAAAACGTTTGCTCATGTCGGTGGGCGTACTGGCGCTGGTATTGCTGGCGGTGGTCGTGTTCAAGAACGGCTTCTCCACGACGCCGGCCCATGTATTGGCCGAGCACCCTGATGCGCGGTGGCAGGGGGGGGCCGATGGTGGGCATTACATTGAGATCACCCGCTCCGAGCCGCCTTATTTCTTTGTGCAGGTGCGTCATGAAAGTGGCGACTTGTGGGATGAGGGCTGGCTCAAGTACGAGGACGGCGACGCCAGCGTCCTGACCACCGACAAGGTGCTGGCCTTCGACGGTGACGGAGTGATTTACCTGCAGCAACGCAAGGTATTGGCGCCACTGCGCTCCGCGGCCCATTGATGGCACCCAGCCTTAAGGTTGGGCAGCCCCATCCCCTGTGGCCCCCAGCCCATAGGCATCCCACAACTTGTTGCGGAACTTGTTCTGCGGATCGACCCGGGCCTTCAGCGCCAGGAACTCCCCGGCCCGTGGATAGGCCGCGCGAAACTGCTGGGCCGTGGCGTGGATCTGGTACGGCAGGTAGTAGCTGCCGCCGCGCTCGATGGCGCTGTCCACCAGGGCGCGGGTCCATACGCCGACTTTTTCCCGTTCCTCTGGCGCGGTGCTCTGCTGGTAGTACAGCACCAGGGCGAAGACCTCGGTCTTGGCCCAGGCCAGCAGGGTGCCGGGGTCGGCCTTGGCGTGGCGGATCGACAGGTTGATCACGTTGACCTTGTGCGCCCGCAGGGTCGCGCCCATCTCCTGGACGAAGCTTTCCAGCTGGTCGGGGGGCACGAAGTATTCCTGCAGCACGTAGGTGCGCTTGGCCCGGGAGTCGGGTTCCAGTTCACGCACATCGAGGCTGGCTTCGTGGTTGCGCCAGGACACTTGCGGTTTTTTCAGCACCAGGGGGTCGATCACTTCCTGGCGCAGGGTCTTGCCGCCGGGCCACTGGCTCACCACTTTCAGGGCCTTCTGTTCTTTCCAGTAGTTCTGGTCCAGGGGCGTGAGGCGTTCCTTGACCGTGACCGGCAGGTCGGTCTGGCTGTAGGAAACCGCGCGCAGGGTCTGGTACTGGTCGGGGTAGAGCACGGCGTTGTGCAGGATGACCTTGGGGTTGTTCTGGATCCGGGCCTGGAAGTAGGGGCGGTAGTCCCCCAGGGGCATCTCGTCGACGCTACGCAGCAGGCGCACGTTGTCGCTCAGTTGCAGGGTGGCTTGGACGATCACCCCCAGGCCGCCGTAGCCGCCGATGGCGCCGTAGAACAGGTCGCGGTTGTGCTGCGGGCTGGCGTCCACCACTTGGCCGTCGGCCAGCACCAGCTTGATGGATTTCACCGAGCTCACCAGCGGGCCGTAGCCGATGTAGCGGCCATGGGCGTTGACGCTCAGGGCGCCGCCGACGGTGAAGTTGGCGTAGCTCTGCATGATGCTCACGGACAGGTCGTGGGGGTCGATGTAGTCCTGCACGGCGCGCCAGGTGATGCCCGGCTGCACGGTGATTTCCTTGCGTTCCTTGGAGAAGTCGAGCACCCGGTTGAAGCCGCGCATGTCGATCTGCAAGGCCTGTTCGGTGGCGGTCTGGCCGCCCATGCTGTAGCGCCCGCCGCCAATGGCGATAGGGCCGGGGTGCCCGGCCACCAGCTGGACGATCTGCTCCAGGCGGGTGGGGCGTACCACCTGGTCCACCACTATGGGGTTGAGCTGGGTGATGTCGTTGACGGTTTCTGCGGCGTGGGTGGTGAGTGCGCCGCCGAGTGCCGCACATAAAAACAGGCCGATCGCGAATCTCATTCGCTGTGTCCATCCCTGGTGGTGGCGCGCCGCTGATGGGGGCGCAAGTGGCGGCAGAATAACGCCGCGACGGGTCCATGACCATGGGGGCAGCGCACCGGCTGCAAGGCCGGCATCGGCCCGCGGGCCTGCCCTGCGCCTTAGAGCGCCGGCAGGCCCAGGGTGGCGGCGCAGTGCTCCAGGGAGCGCTGCTGGGTCTGGGCGTAGAGCTGCAGTTCGTCGAGGGTGGGGCGGCCCAGGGCGGCTTCGAACGCCTGGCGGTTGGATTGCCCGGCGTAGTGGCTCTGGCTGTCGTCCCCCAGGTTGGACTGGAAGATCCCGGCGGCGCTGACCGGCAGGAAATCTTCATACACCAGGGGTTCGGCGCTCAGGTGCCCGGCCGCCAGCAGCGCTGCCAGGGTGGTGGGCCGCTGGGGCTGGTTGCGCGCGGCCAGCCCGGTTTCGCTGACGAAGTAGCGAAAGTAGGCCAGGCCCTGTTCGCGCATGGCTGGGTGGCTGTCGGGAAATTCCCTGAAGTGCTCTTGCATCAGTTGGTTGTAGCGTTGGGCATTGGCTTCGTTGGGGAAGTCGCCCAGGGCGTCGCGGGCGGCGTTCAGCAGGCGGTCGTAGAGCTCGCGGCCCTTGGGGGTCAGGGCCGCGCCGCGCTGTTCGATCTCGCCGAAACGCGCGCTGTGGCTGCCCTGGCTCTGGGCCTGGTCGGTGAAGGCCACGGACTCCTCCAGGGCCTTGAAGCTGGTCTGGCGCAGCAGGATCGGGCATTCCCGGCGCGGCGGGCCTTCGATCACCGCCTTGGGGGTGATGCCGCGGGCAGGCATCAGCCGTTGCACTTCATCGATGTCCAGGGTGCGCGGGGTCAGGTGGTTGATGTGCGGGCCCTTGAAGGCCACCACGTCGGCGATCAGCCGGTGCTGGGCGCTGAGGCTGGCGTACTGGGCGGCGGTCACCGTGGCGTGGTGGTGCCAGCGGAAGGTTTCCAGGGCCTGGCGGATAAAGCGCTCGGCGTCTTCGGCGTCCAGGCCTCCGGCAGCCTCGGCCTGCTGGATCAGTTCCAGCACCTGGGGGGTGAAGATCTGGCGCCGGGCCAGGACCTGTTCGGCAAAGCTGCGCAGCTCCGGGTTGTCGATCAGCTCCAGGCGCAGCAGCGAGGTGAAGACCCGGAACGGGCTGACTTGCAGGGCCGCTTCGTGCACCGCGCGAAAGGCCGTGGAATGCACCGGCACCCCGGCGGGGGTCAGGTCGTAGTAGCCCACCGGCTGCATGCCCATCACCGCGAACAGCCGGGCCAGGGTCGCCAGCTCGGCGGCGCTGCCGACGCGGATCGCGCCGTGGCGCTCCAGGTCCAGGCGCTGCAGTTCACCGCTGCTCTGCAGGTGCCGGGCAAGTGCCGCCTGCCGCTCCAGGACCTGGGCGTTGACTTCGGCCACCAGCTCCATCAGGGCGCCGTAGAGCGGCACCTCCTCGCGGTACATGTCCGACATCGCCCGGGAAAATCCCTGGCGGATCAGGTCCGGGCTGACGAAGTGCTGGTTGCTCATGAACAGGCTTCCCGTGGCAGAGGGGCGAGGCGTGAAAGGGCGGATCGGCCTCGATTCTGCTGGGCCTGCCCGAGGCTGACAAACGAAGTTTCCTCTGAACTTCATTCTGCAAATGAATGCATGAGCGGGCCGCTGTCAGTGCCGCTGGCGTTCCAGGAACTGCTGGTACAGCCGGGCACTGCGCACCGGGCGTTCGACCATGGGCATATGCCCGATGCCCTCCCAGAGTTGCACCTGGGCCTGGGGCAGGCCCTTGGCCCAGACCTGGGCGCTGCTGGGGTGCAGCAGGCGGTCCTCGCGGCCCCAGAGCAGCAGGGTCGGGGCCTGGATCTTCGCCAGCTCGGGCTCCATGGGCGGGCTGGCCTGGAGCTCGGCGAAGATCCGCGCCAGTTGCCCGCGGCGCGCCTGATAGCGTTCGGCGATGGCCGCCAGCACTGCTTCGGGCACCCAGGGCGGGGTGGCCATGGTCAGGCTGTAGAAGTGCTGGAAGTCGGCGCGGGAGCGGACCAGGAAGGGGTTCTTGCCCTGTTCCAGCAGGTGCTGCAGGTCGCTGGTCTCGGGGGCTTCGACGCCGGCCGGGTCGAACAGCGCCAGGCCGCTGATCCGTTGCGGGGCATGGGCGGCCAGCCAGGCGGCGATATAGCCGCCCATGGAGTTGCCGATCACCTGCACCCGCTGGATGCCGCAGGCGTCGAGCAAGCGCAAAAGGCGCTGGGCCTGGGCCGGAACGCGGTAGTCCTGGTGGGCGGCATAGGCGGTTTCGCCATGGCCGCCCAGGTCCGGGATCAGCAACCGGTAGTCGCGGTTGAAGTGCCGGGCAAAACGCAGCCAGATGCTCTTGTCCGCGCTCAGGCCGTGCAGCAGCAGGATCACCGGCGCCTGGGCCGGGCCGCCCTGGTAGGTCATCAGGGTCTCTTCGCCGATCTGCACCGGGACTTTCTGCAGTCGGTACAGGCGTGCTTCCAGGGCCACGCTGGCGTCGTACAGCAGGTGGCCGATGCGCGGGTAGGTGCGGTAGCACCAGAGTGCGGCAAGGAGCAGCAGGACCAGGATCACCAGCATCGGTGGCCTCCAGGGGCAGGGTGGATCGGCTCAGGGGCGGCGCGCGCCGTGCTCGCCACTGCGAAGTCGGTTATCGGCCGCCCCTCAGTTATAGCCAAATATTCCCCACCTGCTGGCGCTGGCAGGCCGAAACTGGGCGTTGGCAGTGATGGCGCTTTGAAACGCGACTGATAGACTTTCACCGGTTGCTTGCCACCCGCTCGTTCCACCTTTACCCATTGCTGATCGGAGGCGACTTGCTCCCTGCGCAGGACACCAGAGGGAAGGGACTGTCATTGGCCAGGAGGCTTTATCGGTCACGGACCCTGGGCCTGGCCCTGGGGTTTTTCTGCGTGGCCGCGGGGATGGCGCCCCTGCAACCGGCGCCCTGGGTCTGGGGCTTCATGCTGTTCAATGCATTTGCCTGGCCGCACCTGGCCTACCAATGGGCGCGGTTGGCCCGGGTGCCGTTTCGTGCCGAGTACCGCAACTTGCTGGTGGATTCGCTGCTGGGGGGCTTCTGGGTCGGCGCCATGCACTTCAATCCGCTGCCGCTGGCCACCACCCTGGGGATGATGGCCATGAACAACATGGCCCTGGGCGGATTACGTTTCTTCCTCGCCGGCAGTGCGGCCCAAGTGCTGGGCATGGGCGTTGCCCTGTGGCTGTTCGGGCCGGCGTTTGTCGCCCAGACCACCCCCGAGCAGGTGTATGCCTGCCTGCCGATGCTGACCCTGTACCCGCTGGCCCTGGGCTACATCTGCTATCAGCAGGCGGTGACCCTGGGCCGGCACAAGCGTGAGCTGCTGGCCCTGAGCCGCACCGACAGCCTGACCGGGCTGCTCAACCATGGCGCCTGGAAGGACCAGTTGGAGATCGAGTTCCAGCGCTGCCAGCGCCAGGCCCATGGTGGCGCCATCGCCCTGATCGACATCGACCACTTCAAGGCCATCAATGACACCTACGGCCATGTGGCCGGGGATGTGGTGCTGCGCCAGTTGAGCAAGCTGCTGCGCCAGAACCTGCGGGTCAGCGACCAGGCCGGGCGTTATGGCGGCGACGAGTTCTGCGTGATCCTGCCGGACGTGCCCCTGGCCCATGCCGCCGAACTGATGGAGGCCCTGCGCGGTCGTTTTGGGGCCCTGGGCTATGAACAGAGCCCGGCGCTGCAGGTCAGCCTGAGCATCGGCCTGGCGGCCTTCAACCCCCTGCACGACGACGCCATGGGCTGGCTCAACGATGCCGACCAGGCCCTGTATGCGGCCAAGACCTGCGGCCGCAACAACGTCACCTGCCACCCGCCGGAGCAGCCGTCCAGGCGTTTGCTCAACTCCCTGTAGCCGCTGTTCCTTGTGTCCCGCGAAGGCGTCTGTGGGTACGCCTCGGGGTCGGAGGTGTTCCCTTCGCCGGCAAGCCGGCTCCTACGGGGGGCTCGCTGGTGGTTGTAGGAGCGGGCTTGCCCGCGAAGGCGTCTGTGGGTACGCCGCGGGGTCGGGGGTGTTCCCTTCGCCGGCAAGCCGGCTCCTACGGGGGGCTCGCTGGTGGTTGTAGGAGCGGGCTTGCCCGCGAAGGCGTCTGTGGGTACGCCGAGGGATCGGGGGTGTTCCCTTCGCCGGCAAGCCGGCTCCTGCGGGGTGTGGGGTCAGTCGTGGGTGGGGTGCAGGCGCCGGGCCAGTTCCAGGGCGGTGCGGCCGCTGGCGATGCCCGGCACCAGTCGGGCGAAGGGGATGTCGATCAGTCGGTCTTCGCGCACCGCGCGCAATCGCGACAGCACAGGGTCGCTGTGCAGCAGCTGGCGTTTGCGCCGGGCCGGTGACCACAGGGCGTCGGCCAGGAGCATGGCGTCGGGGTCGTTGGCCAGCAGGGTCTCGCTGTCCACGGTCAGGCGCGGGCGGTCGATGGCGGCAAAGCTGTTGCGTGCACCGGCCGCTTGCAGCAGCACGCCGACAAACCCGCGCTGGCCCTGGCTGGCCAGGCCGTTGACTTCGCTGTCCAGGTAGAACACCGAAGGCGTCGGGCGCCCGCGGTACAGGGCCGCGGCGGCCTCCAGGTCGGCATCCATCTGGCCCACCAGTTGCTGCGCGCGGGCCTCCTGGCGCAGCAGCCGGCCCAGGGTCAGCAGGTCGCGGCGGATATGCCCGAAGTAGTCCTGGTCATGCCCGGCGCAGGCCGATTCCAGCAGGTAGCTGCCCACGCCTATGGCCCCCAGGCGTTGCCGGGAGCTGAAGTTTTCCGGGAAGGCCGAGGCGAAGCCGCCCACCACCAGGTCGGGTTTCAGGCTGTAGAGCACTTCTGCCGACGGGTACTGGCGAGCGATGACCGGCACGCCGTGGTAAAGCCCTTCGGCCTGGGCCTGGCCATCGTCGTCCAGATAGGCGACGCCGATCATCGACGGCCCGGCACCCAGGGCCAGCAGCAGGTCGGCGCTGTGCTGGTTGAGGGCGACGATGCGCTGGGGCGGGCCGTCCACCGTCCAGGTCCGGCCACAGTTCTGGTAGCTGTGCGCCAGGGCCGGCAGGGCCGCCAGCCACAGCAGCAGGCCGAGCAGTCTGCTAGGCATCCGCCGTTCCTCCGTAGGGCGCGGGAATCCGTAGGTCCGCCACCGGTTCGCCCTGGACCAGGTGCTGCTGCACCAGGCGCAGCACCTCGCTGTCATCGCGCACCCGGTACCAGCAGCCGTCCGGGTGCACGGTGAGTACCGGCCCCAGGTTGCACGGGAACTGGCAGGCGGTGCGGGTCAGCAGCACGCCACCGGGCGTCTCCATGTGCTCCAGGCGCAGCAGTTCGCGGCGCAGGGTCTTCCACAGCGCCAGGGCGCCGCGCCGCACGCAGCGCGGGCCGGTGCACAGGAACACCTGGCGGGCATGGGGCGGCACCCGCGACCAGTCCGGGTCGCTCTGCACCGCGTTGACGTTGTCGCAGGCCAGGTGGCGCTCGCGCTGGCCGATGCTGGCGCAGGCCAGGGCCGCGTCCAGCCCGCGCCGGCCCAGGGCCTGGGCGGTGATCCACAGCCGCGGTGCCTGGGGGTGGGCCTGGGCCAGGCGCCCCAGCTCATCGCGCAGCCAGTCCAGGTAGGCACTGTCGGAGCTGGGTTCCAGGTCCACCACCAGCAGCTTCGCGCCGTCCTCGGGCAGGGCTTCGCCCAGCGCCGCCCAGAGGCTGTCGAAGCCGTCCAGGGTGTCGATCACCCGGGTGTCGGCGCCGTCGCCGCGCAGGGCCTGGAGCTCCTTGCGAAAGGCTTCGCCGAGGGCGCCGCCGTGCAGGCCGGGGCCGACGAACAGCACCCGTTGATAGTTCTCATGCATGTCGGTCGGCCTCAGAAGCGGTAGGTGTAGCGCACTTCGGTGGTGAAGGGGCGCCCCAGGTTGTCCACCGAGGGCGAGGTGCTGGTCATGCTGGTGCTGTAGTCGCGGTCGAACAGGTTCTCCACCAGCAGGCTCAGGCGGTGCTGCTGGGCCGTATCCAGGTAGCGATAGGCATCGGCGTCGACCACCGAATAGTGGCCGTAGTCGACGTTCTTCGGGCTGTCGATCTGGCCGATGTAGCGGACCGCACCACCCACGCCCCACATCCGGTCCGGGGCTTCGAAGCCCAGCCGCGAACGGGCGAAGAAACCGGGGATGTTGCTCAGGGTCACGCCGTTGCGCGACTCCAACAGGTTGCGGGTCATGTCCGCCTGCAGGGTCCATTGCGGGCTGAACTGCCAGCGCCCGTCGAGTTCGATGCCGCGCACCTTGATCCGGCCCTGGCCGTTGCTCCAGACATCGTTGGCGTCGAGGGTGATCAGGTCGTCGATCTTGCGGTGGAAGGCGCTGACGCTGGCGTTGAATTCGCCGGCCAGCAGGCTGCCCTTGTAGTCCAGGCCGAGCTCGGCATTGAGGCTCTTTTCCGGCTTGAGGTCGGGGTTGCCTTTTTCGTAGTCCTCGTTGGCGTACAGCTGCTCGGCGTTGGGCAGCTTGAAGGCGCTGCCGTACTGGCCGCGCAGTTGCCAGTGGGGCGTCAGGTCGTAGAGCGAGGTGAGCATGCCCACGGTGGCGCTCTCGCCGCCGCTGATTTTCTCGTGGCGCACGCCCAGGCTCGGGTGCCAGTCGGGCAGGGCGTCGAACACCGGGCGCAGTTGGGTGTACAGGGCATTGGCCTGGGCCTGCTTGTTATCGATCTTCAGCACGTCGTCCTGGCCCTTGAACCACTGGTTGTCGGTGCCCAATACCAGCACGTGGCCGCCGTCCAGCTCGGCCTTGCCCTCGGCCTGCAGGCCCCAGTCGGTGAAGCCCCAGTAGTCGTTGTGGTTGCGCACCTTGAGGCTGGCGTCGTCGAGGCTGTCGATCCTGGTGTAGCGGGTGTCCCAGTCGTTGACATGGCCCTTGACGAAGTAGCTGAAGCCTTCGTCCAGGCGCTGCTCGAAGGTCGCGGTGGCGATCTGCTGGATGCGGTCGTTGGTGGTTTTCCGGTTGTTCACCGGGCGGGCGAAATCCAGGTTGGCGTCGCTGTACTGGTAGAACAGTTCCAGCCGCGAAGCGTCGCCAAGGCCCTGGATCGCCTTGGCGCCGAAGGTGGTCACTTCATAGCTGCGTTTCTTGTCCCGGGTGTTGGCGTTGTAGGCGCTGTTGCGAAATGGCTGGTAGCCATCGGAGACGTTGTGGCTGACATAGGCCAACAGCCCCAGCTCGCCCAGGCCGTTGCTGAGGATCTGCTCGGCGCGGGCGTCGCCGCTCCTGCCCATGAAACTGTCCAGGCCCAGGTTGACCTCGCCGGAGACGTCGCGGGTCTGCGGGCTGCGGGTGACGATGTTGATCACCCCGGACACCGCCTGTGTACCGAACAGCAGGCTCTGGCCACTCTTGAGCACCTCGATGCGCTCGATGGCGTTGGCCGGCAGGGTATCCAGGTACAGGCCGCCGTACAGGCGGTTGTTCAGGCGCACGCCGTCCAGCAGGATCAGGGTGTCGTCGTTGCGCCCGCCCAGCAGGGAGTAGGTGCCGTAGTCGAAGGGGCCATTCTTGGGCGCCACATACAGCCCCGGCACGTACATCTGCAGGACCCGGGTGATGTCGCTGCTGGGGCCGGCGCGTTCGATCTGCTGGCGGTCGATGATCTCCACCTTGCTGCCGTACCGGGCCATTTCGGCCACCGTGGTGGACTCCACCGAGGGGGCGGAAACAAATTGCCGGTCCAGCGTCAGGGGGCTGTCGTCCGCCAGCAGCAGGGGGCTGAACAGGCAGCCGAGCAGGGCGCCGCTCATGGTGCGGCGAGGTGCACGCCAGTCGCGTGCAGGCAAAGTGTCAGGTGTTGTCATTGTTGGTCTTCTCGAAAGTGTCTTCGGGAAGCACGCAGGAGAGGGTATCGGCCACGGGCACGCGACCATACCGGCCCATGCCCGCCCACCGCAGGATTGCCAAACAGACGTCACAGGCCGGTCTCCGGGCTTGCGAGTCTGGCGGCATTCGCCTTCCCATACCTTGGGTACAGTGGCCTGTTGAATGCAGCACTCGCTTACCGTTGCGGGGGCAGCACCGGACTTGCCCGAAAAGGGGCGCACCGGTTTCCCGTTTCACCTCCTGCACGGCGGCAGGAGGCACCTGAAACTGGGCGGCATATGAACATCCGCCCCGGCGTTCGTCAACGTTGCGCCTGCCGCCAGGTGTTACCGGATTCATCGCCCTGACGCCTCTGTAGCCACTGCCGAGCGCGCGAGGCTGCGCAAAGGCCCGCAGGGCCTTGCTTGGCAGTCTCATGTCGAGCGCCTCAGCGGTCTCGAGATTTCGCGCCCCTGCGGGCCGTGCTTCCGAACGCGGCCCGAGCCTGCGGCTGCGGCTACAGGAGCAGGGCGCTTTGCGGGGCCAGGTGCCGCTGTGCGTGCAGGGCCGTGCGTGACTCGCAGGCCAGCAGCGGCACCGCCCGTACCGAGTCGCCCGGCTGCAGTTGCAGGCGCTTGGCGGTCAGCCGGTCCACCAGCAGGCAACCCGAAACCAGGCGCCCGGGGGCGGCGGTGATGCGGCAGCTTTCCAGGCGCCGGTTGTGGATCAGCCACACCGGCGCCTGTGCGTCCGGAGTGCCCACCAGCAGGGGCAGGGTCTGGCTTTCGCGCACGCTGCGGATCTTCGCCACCTCGGCCTCGATCAGCGGCCCGCCATCGAAGATGTCGATGCAGCCCTGATGGCTGAAGCCTTCGTCGCGCAGGATGCTTACCGCCTGTTCGGTGCTGGCGTGGGCCTGGCCGATGGCGGCCTGTGCCTGGGGGCTGAGCAGGCAGGTGTACAGCGGCTGGCGCGGCATCAGTTCGGCGATGAAGGATTTGCTGCCGTGGCTGGACAGGCGATTGGCCTGCTGGAAACCCATCTTGAAGAAGTGCCGCCCCAGGCTGTCCCAGAACGGCGAGCGGCCCTGGCTGTCGAGCTGGCCGCGCAGTTCGGCCACCAGCTTGTCGCCGAACAGCCGGGGGAATTCGGCGACAAACAGCAGGCGCGCGGTGGACAGCAGGCGGCCGGTGTAGCCCTGGCGGTGATCGCGGCGCAGGAACAGCGAGCACAGCAGCGACTGCCCGGTCATCTCGTTGCACAGGAACAGGGTCGGGATGTGCTTTTCGATGCCCAGCACCGGGGCGCTGCCGTGGGTGGTGCCGACCCGGTAGTTGTAGCAGGGCTCGCGCAGGCCGATGGCGCCGCTCAGGCCGCAGACCCCGATCACCTGCTGCTCGTCATCTTCCATGACGAACAGGTAGTCGGCATCGGCCCGCTCCACCTGGTTGGCGAAGGCTCGCTGCGCCCAGCGCACCCGATGGGCCAGGCGCTCGGGGTCGGTGGACAGGTTGTTCAGTTCGCGACAGCTGCCTTCGAGCAGGCTCAAGACCGCCGGCAGATCGGTGACGCGGATCGGACGGACGATCATTGGCGGGCTCCTGGCAATGACGCCGGGCAGGGGGGCAACAGGGGCCGGTTCATAAGGCAACGCTCCGTACCGGCTCGCCCGGCGCCAGTTGCAGGGCCTGGAACATGGCCGGGTCGAGGCCGATTTCATCGCCCGGGGCGGTGTCCAGCGCCGCGACTATGGCGCGAAAGCCCTGCAGCCGCTCGTTGCTCAGCAACCACTGCTGGCCCTGGCCGCTCTGGGGGCTGGGGTAACTGGTGGCAACCCGGCTCTGGGCGATCGAGCGCAGTTGGTGGCTGCGCCCCTGAAGGGTCGGCCCGGCATCGAACAGGTCGACGTACTGGGTCGGCGCGAAGCCTTCGTCGATCAGGATCTGGCAGGCCTCCCGGGCATCCGGGTGAACCTGGCCGATGCAGTCCTGGGCCGCCTGCGCCAGCATCGGGATGTACAGCGGGTACTGGGGCATCAGTTCGGCGAGAAAGCCGCGGCCCTGCAGGGCGTACAGGCGCTCGGCCTCGACATAGGGCAGGTCGAAGAAGTGCTGGCCCACGGCTTGCCAGAACGGCGACTCGCCGTTGGCGTCGCTGTAGCCCACGATCTCGCTGATGCAGCTGTCGGCGAAGCGCTGGGGGTGGGCGGCGATGAACAGCAACCGCCCGCGGGAGGTGAGCTGGGCCAGTGGCGTACCGCCCAGCGGCGGGTCGACATGGAAGCTGCGCAGCAGGGTCTGTTCGCTGAGGTCGTGGCACAGCGACAGGGTGGGCACCCCGTGCTGGATGTTCAGCTCCCGGGAACTGCTGATGAACGGGCGGTTGCGCAGGCTGTAGAACGGGCTGGCAAAACCGGCAGTGGCGAGGATGTCCGAGCAGCCGCGCAACTGGCCGCTGTCGAGGTCCTCGAGCACCAGGAAATAGTTCTCCGGGCCCTGGCTGGCCTCGCTCTTGGCGAAGGAGGCCTGGGAATCGAGGATCTTGTCCCGCAGGCAGGTTTCGTCATCCACCAGGGAGGTCACGCCCAGCAGGCGTTCGCGGGCCAGGCGCCGCAGTTGGGGCAGATCGGATAACGCCACCGGACGCAAGGCCAGCATGGGTGTACTCCTGTATCAAGGGCCGCTTGCCCCGGGGGGCAGGCACTGGCCAGACATCACTGTCGGTTACCACGCAGTTCCATGGCCGCGGCATCCGGCGGCCAGTCCCCGGGCCGCTCTTGCTGGCAGCGCCGGGGTTGGCGCGACGCCCTGGGGCGCCGCGCGGGTGCAACTAGTGCTTGAGCGGGTCGGGCAGGGCGGCGCCGCTGCCCAGCTTGTTCAGCAGGAACAGGTAGACCAGCCCGGCAAGGATCCAGATGGCGCCGAGTTTCTGCGCATCCACGCCCATGTTGTACATGATGGCGCTGACGATCACGAAGCCGATCACCGGGCAGATCAGGTGGCGCACCACCTGGCCGGACTTCTGCCGGCGCCAGTAGAAATTGATCACGGTGATGTGCAGCAGCATGAAGCCGCTCAGGGCGCCGAAGTTGACCAGGGAGGTCAGGGTGTCCACCGAGTTGATGAACAGGTAGCAGATCAGCAGCGACAGCACCGCCACCAGGTAGATGCTGATGTGCGGGGTGTTGTGCTTGGGGTGGACCTTGGCCAGCACCTTGGGCAGCTTGCCATCGCGGGCCATGCCGAACAGCAGGCGCGATACCGCGGCCTGCGAGGTGATGGCCACCGCCACGCCCCAGGCCAGCGCCGTGGCCACTCCGGTGAGGGTCGCCAGCCAGCTGCCGGCGGCCAGTTCGGCGATTTCATAGAAGGCGGTGTCGGCGGACTTGAAGCCCATGCCGGCGGCCAGGTCGGTGGCGATCCAGGTCTGTACCACGAAGATCGCGCCCATCACCACCAGGGTGATCAGCGCGGCGCGGCCGACGCTGCGGCCCGGGTCGCCCTTGACCTCTTCGGCGAGCGTGGAGATGGCATCGAAGCCGAGGAACGACAGCACCGCGATCGAGACGCCCTGCATCAGCATGCCGAAGTGGAAGTTCTCCGGGTTGTACAGCGGCGCCAGGGTCAGCTGGCCGTTGCCGGCGCCACCGTGCAGGGCATTCCAGGCGTAGAACAGGAAGATCCCCAGGACCGCCAGTTGCGCCAGCAGGAACAGGATGTTCATCCGCGCGGTGAAGGTGATGCCGCGCAGGTTGACGAAGGTGGCGCTGACCAGGAACGCCAGGATGAAGCCGACCTTGGGCACTTCCGGGTATAGGTGGTTGAGCGCCATGGCCGCGTAGACGTAGAGCAGCGGCGGGATCAGCAGGTAGTCCAGGAGCATCAGCCAGCCGGCAAGAAAGCCCACATGGGGGTTGAGGCCGCGCTGGGCGTAGGAATACACCGAACCGGCGATGGGAAAGGCGCGGGCCATGGCGCCGTAGCTCAGGGCGGTGAAGACCATCGCCACCATGCCGATGATGTAGGCCAGGGGCACCATGCCCGGGGCTTCCTGGTTGACGTAGCCGTAGACCCCGAACGGGGCGATGGGAATCATGAAAATCATCCCGTAGACCACCAGGTCACGCAGGCTCAGCCCGCGCTTGAGTTCCTGTTTGTAGCCGAATTCTTCAATCTCCATGAAGCCGTTCTCCTTGAGCCTGTGTAAGTGGGTAAAGGCGGGGCCCTGCGGGTCGTCATTGACACCTCGGGCCGCGCTTTCGTGTTTGAACCTGGCAGGGTTTAAAGACACACCACAGCGGTTTTTCTAGTTGTTGTACCGGTCCTGCAAACAGCGTTTTGGCGCGCCGGGTGAGTCCTTCGGGGCGCGCCGGTGAAACCTTCCTCTCGCCGCGGCTACAGCAGCGGCGCCAGTGTATCGCTCCAGTGCTGCACCGCTTCAGGGGTACGCAGCAGATCGTTGCGCACCTCGATCAATACCGACGCCAGGCCACGGGCGTCGCCGTGCACCGGCACGGTCATGTCGCTCAACGGATCGATCTCGTAGGGCTGGTTGCCCGCCACCTTGATCGGCAGCCTCCACAGCCCTTCGAGGATCCGCGCCGCGTAGTCGGTGGCGCTGCCATACAGCACGCCGATTTCCAGCGCGCGCGGCTGCCCGTAGTAGACCGGGGTGAAGCTGTGGATCCCCACCACCCGCACTTCACGGCCCTGGGCCAGGCGCCGGTCGATGATCCTTTGCAGGCGCTGGTGAAACGGCGTGAACAGCTGCTGGCGGCGGTACTCGCGAGTGGCCTCGTCCAGCTGCTGGTTGCCCGGCACCTGATAGATCTCGCTTTGCAGCGGGATGCTGTCGGGGGCGTGGCGCGGCCGGTTGAGGTCGATCAGCAGGCGCGAGTAATTGGCCGCGATCAGGGTCGCGCCCAGGGCCTGGGACAGGCTTTGGGCCAGTTCCAGGGCGCCCGGGTCCCAGGCGATGTGTTCGCGGGCCGCCAGCGGGTCCAGGCCCAGGTCGTGCAGGGCCGGTGGAATGTAGTGGCTGGCGTGTTCGCACACCAGAATCAGCGGG
Source organism: Pseudomonas sp. UME65 (assembly GCF_014170225.1). Classification (NCBI taxonomy): domain Bacteria; kingdom Pseudomonadati; phylum Pseudomonadota; class Gammaproteobacteria; order Pseudomonadales; family Pseudomonadaceae; genus Pseudomonas; species Pseudomonas sp. UME65. The sequence continues at coordinate 35,853 of NZ_LZZQ01000012.1, forward strand.
TGCTCGGAGTCTTCACGGATCAGGCGGTAGGCCGGCTCGGTGTAGAACCCCAGCTCGGCGGATTTAGTACAGGTGTCCATAGTGCTCACAGAGTTGGGCAGCGGTCAGGTGCTCGGTCAGGGACACTTCCTTTTGTTTGACGGCGAAGTAGGTGGCCAGCAGGTCCTGGGGCAGGAACTGCAGCAGTTCAGTGTTGCCGCGCAGGCATTCCAGGGCCTGGGGCAGGGAGCCCGGCAGCGGCACGATGCCACTGGCCAGGCGTTGCTCGGCGCTCAGGTCCGAGGGGGCCTTGTCGGTCACCGCATTGAGCACCCGTTGCTGTTCGAGGCCCAGGCGCCCGGCCATCAGGATGACCGCCATGGCCAGGTGCGGCGAGGCGGTGGCATCCAGGGCGCGGAACTCCAGGTTGTACTGGGGCGCCACCGGCTTGCCGCCCAGGCTCAGGGTCGGGCAGATGCGCAGCGAGGCTTCGCGGTTGCGCAGGCCCAGGCAGGCGTAGGAGGCGCTCCAGTGATGGGGCTGCAGGCGCTGGTAGGAAATCGGCGTCGGCGCGGTGAAGGCGCACAGCGCCGGCAGGTGCCTGAGCACCCCGGCGGCCCAGTGCTGGCCCAGGCTCGACAGGTCGTCGCCACTCACCGCGTGGGGGTCGTAGAGCAGTGGCTCGCCGTCCAGGTTTTGCAGGCTCAGGTGCAGGTGCACCCCGTTGCACACCGCGTCGTCGGCAGTCTTGGGCGCGAAGCTGACCCGGTGCCCCAGTTGCCGGGCGATTTCCCGGGTGATCTCGCGCACGTTCACCGCCCGGTCGGCAGCGGCCAGGCCCTGGGTCGGCCGGCAGGTGATCTCGTACTGCTGCTTGCCGTATTCGGGGAGGAACATTTCCGGTTCGGCGCCGGCGGCCCGCAACGCCGCCAGCAGCCAGCCACCGAAGGCCGCGCCCTGGCGCTGGGCTTCCAGGGAGAAGGCCAGGTGTTCGCGCTGGCCGGTGCCGGTGTCGAGGTTGAATTCATGCTCGAAGGCCGCGGTGATCTGGATGCCCAGCTCGCGGTAGCGCTCGATTTCATTGCGCAGCAGGGTGCGCGGGCAGGCCGCCCAGGGCTTGCCGTCGGTCTCGCAGATGTCGGCGTGGATGAAATCCAGCGGCGCCGCGCTGGCATCCGGCCCGGCGCCGACACTGACCCGGCTGTCCAGGTCGGGGATCAGCCGCAGGTCGCCATAGGCGCCCCAGGGGTTGTCCTCGGCGATCAGGTCCTGGGGCGTCAGCGCGCTGTTGGCCGGCACCCAGCCGCAGCCGCCGACCTTGTAGCGCTCCAGCTCATCGCTGGGAAAGGAGCGGCCACGGGTGACGCCGATCAGGTCGGTGGTGACGATGCTGGTCATGGCCACCGGGGTCAGGGCCTCGATGCCCTGGCCCCGGCTCATCCGCGGATCTCCCGCAGGCGGCCGAGCACGGTGTCGGTGTCGGTGATCCAGCAGTAGCCCTTGATTGCGTTGAGGCAGGCCTGGTGCCGGGTATCGCCGTAGGTGGCGCAGGCATCTTCCACCAGGGTCACCAGGTAGCCGCGGTCGGCGGCGTCGCGCACGGCCATGTCCACGCACTGGTCGGTGACGATCCCGGCGATGATCAGGTGGCGGGTTTCCAGGTTGCGCAGCACGTAGTCGATGTTGGTGGAGTTGAACACCCCGGAGGAGGTCTTGGGCAGCACGATCTCGTTTTCCACCGGTTCGAGCTCGGCAATGATCGCCGCCTGGGGGCTGCCCTTGGGCAGGTGCATGTCCGACAGCTTGTGGTCCAGGGAGCGGTCACGGCCATCGGCGGTCAGGCTTTCGATAATGGTGTGCAGCACGTTCTGCCGCGCCTCGCGCACCGCCGCCAGCAGCCGTTGCTGGTTGGGGATCACTCGCTCTCGTGCGCGCTTGAGAAAGGCCTCGCCCTCGGGCCCTTGCAGGTGCGGGTCGAACTGCGGTTCAAGCCACGCCCGCTGCATGTCCACCAGCAGCAGGGCGGTGTGGTCGACGACGAAGGGCAGGTCCCGGGGCGAACGGTGGGGCAGGCTGAACATCCTTATTTTTCCTCCAGCACATGGGTAGCAAATTCCGCCCGCAGGGCATCGATGCCCTCCAGGCGTTGATCAAGATGAGGGCTGCGCGGGGTCAGGCAGGCGACCAGCGCCTCGACCTGGGCCAGCGCCGGCACCAGGGTGTCGAATGGCGACAAGGATTCCACCGGTGCACTGATGACCAGGTCCGCCAGCTCCCGCAGCGGCGAGGCATAGATATCGGTGAACAGCACCACCCGGGCGTTGCGTGCCTTGACCGCACTGGCCACGCGCATGGCCTGGGACTGGTAGCGGCGGTAGTCGAACAGCAGCACCAGGTCCTGGCGCTGGACATCGAACAGGCGGTCCGGCAGTTGGGCGTTGTCGTCAAGGAAGAAACAGCCCGGGCGCATCAGCCGCAGGTGGTTGAACAGGTAGAGGGCGAGGAAGCTGCTGAAGCGGCCGCCGAAGCAGTACACCGAATGCCGGCTGTCCAGCAGCCAGTCCATGAGCACGCGGATGTCTTCGGGCTGGGTCAGGGCCTGGGTGTCCTGCAGTACGCGCTGGCTGTCGGCCAGGTAGCGGCCCCAGGTATCGCCCTGGGCCACTTGCGAACGCGGGCGCAGCAGGGTGCTGGGGGAGCGCAGGCGGTCATCCATGTCACTGAGCAGGGCTTCCTGGAATTCGCCGTAGCCGCTGAAACCGAGCTTCTTCACCAGGCGCACGATGGTCGGATCGCTGACCCCGGCGTGTTCCGCCAGGCGTGACATCGGCCCCAGCCCATTGCGCGGGTAGTGATCGAGCAGGGCCCGCACGACCTTGCGCTCGGAGGGCGTGAGGTCGAGGGCGGGGTCGGTGATCAGGTCTCTGAGAGAGGGCATCGGGGTGCCTTGGAAAGTGATGTCGTTTTTATTTCATAAAATGGCGAAATGGATATTTATGTAATAGACGCTACATGTCTAGTGAATTTTCCTCTGATATCAAATTGCCCTGAAATGGGGCGGTTTCAGGTGGGAATCTGTTGTTGGCGGGGCGGGAAGCCACGGTGCGGGACGTAGGGGAGCGATCGCAACAGGGTCTGGCTTACGCCGAGCAGGCCGAATACAGTGGCGCGACCGCACCGGACAGGCACCGGCGTGCTGTTTTGCAATGAACCTTGGAGGCGGTTGCAGCAAAGATGTTGCATCTGCCCGGCCCGTGTAGGTTTGCCAATCGATAACGCCAGAGTAAACACCGTGCAGGCCACCCGTCTGACCCTGATCTGCCATGCCCGCACCGCCGCCCAGAAGCTGGCGCGTTTTCCCCGGGACGAACCCCTGGAGCTGGACTGGCAAGCCCAGGCCCTGAGCCGCGCCGGTGATTTCAAGCGCAGCGTCCGGGTGCTGTGCGGGCCCGAGTTGCGCACCCGCCAGAGCGCCCAGCTGTTCAGCGCCGAGCATGAGGTGCAGGACGCCTTGCGCGACTGTGATTTCGGCGCCTGGCAGGGGCTGCGCATCGATGAACTGCAAGAGCGTGAACCCGAGGCGCTGCAGGCCTGGCTCAAGGACCCGCAGCTGGCGCCACCGGGAGGCGAATCCCTGGCCCAGTTGTGCCAGCGCGTGGCGCAATGGCTGGAGGTCATGGCGCAGCGCCCGGGCCACTGGCTGGCGGTGACCCATCCGTTCGTCATCCGCGCCGTGCTGGTGCAGGTGCTGCAGGCGCCGCTGGCCAGCTTCAACCAGATCGACATCGAGCCCCTGTCCCGGCTCGACCTGAGCCACGCCGGCCGCTGGCGCCTGCGCCTGCCCGGCCCCCCGACGCCATCCCGGTAGCCGCTGCCGAGCCCGCGAGGCTGCGCAAAGGCCCCGGGGGCCTTGCCTGGCCATCTCCAGCCGGACATGCAACGGCCCCAGGCTACCCTTCGCCGCGCCGATGCCCGCCGCCCCAGGGGGCTACAGAAGCATTTCTCATCAGGCCAAAGCGCCGCATACTGGCTCGCTGGCAAAACAGCGAGAGCAAGCCCATGAAAACCCTCCTGGTGATCGGCATCGGCGCCGGCAACCCCGACTACATCACGATCCAGGCGATCAAGGCGCTGAACCGCAGCGACGTGGTGTTCCTCATGGACAAGGGGCCGAGCAAGGATTCCCTGATCGACCTGCGGCGCGAGCTGTGCGAGCGCTACCTCACCGAGCGGCCCTTTCGTTACGTCGAGGCGCAGAACCCCGAGCGCGAGCGCGGCGACGTGGACTACCAGGCCAGTGTGCAGACCCTGAACCGCGACAAGCAGCAGGTCTTCGAGCGGCTGATCAACCAGGAACTGGCGGACGGTGAAACCGGCGCTTTTCTGGCCTGGGGCGATCCGGCGCTGTACGACAGCACCCTGCGCATCCTGCAGCAGATCCTGGCCAGCGGTACGGCGTCGTTCGAGTACGAAGTGATCCCCGGCGTCACCAGTGTCCAGGCCCTGACGGCCCGGCACAAAGTGCCGCTGAACCGCATTGGCCGCTCCGTGGAAATCACCACCGGACGCCGCCTGGCAGCGGGGCAGGCCGGCTCCGCCGACAGCCTGGTGGTGATGCTCGACGCCGAGGATTCCTACCGCCACCTGCGCAACCAGGGCCTGGACATCTACTGGGGGGCCTACCTGGGCACCGCGGATGAAATCCTCATCAGCGGCCCCTTGGACCAGGTGGCCGACGAAATCCGCCGTGTGCGCCTGCAGGCCCGCCAGACCCATGGCTGGATCATGGACACCTACCTGCTGCGCAAACCCCAGGACTGACGCCCCGCCGGACCAGCGTCGCCCCCTCTACATCCCCTTCCTGCATTAATCTTCTGTAGGAGCGGGCTTGCCCGCGAAAGCGTCGGGATGGACGCCGCCGCCTCAGCGTCGTCCCCTTCGCCGGCAAGCCGGCTCCTACGGGCGCGGTGGTGTGGTGCTTTCCAGGCCGCGGCCGAAGCGTTCGCGGTACACCGACGGCGGTACGCCCACCAGGCCGCGAAAAGCCACGCGAAAGCTCTCCACCGAGCGATAACCGCAGCGCAGGGCAATGCTTTCGGTACTCTCGCTGCCGCTTTCCAGCAGTTCCCTGGCCCGGGCCAGCCGTTCATGCTGCAGCCAGGCCTTGGGCGAGGCGCCAGTGGCGTCGTGGAAACGCCGCAGGAAGGTGCGTTCGCTCATCAGCGCCCGGGCCGCCAGTTCGCTCACGCTCAGCGGTTCATGCAGGCGTTCCCGAGCCCATTGCATGACCCGCGACAGGTCGCTGCGCGGGGTACGGCTGACCGGGGCCGGAATGAACTGCGCCTGGCCGCCGGTGCGTTGCGGCGACATCACCAGGCGCCGGGCCACGCTGTTGGCCACCTGGGTGCCGAAGTCCCGGGCCACCAGGTGCAGGCAGGCATCGATACCGGCGGCGCTGCCGGCGGAAGTGATCAGTTGCCCGGCATCGACATAGAGCACATCCGGGTCCACCCGGATATTCGGGAAACCCTCGGCCAGCTCGCGGGCGTAGCGCCAGTGAGTGGTGGCGCTACAACCATCCAGCAGCCCGGTCGCCGCCAGAACGAACACCCCGGAGCAGATCGACAGCAGCCGCGCACCGCGTTGGTGGGCCTGGCGCAGCGCTTCCAGCAACTTCGGCGGCGGCGCCTGCTCGCGGCTGCGCCAGCCGGGAATGATGATGGTCCGCGCCTGCTCCAGCAGCTCCAGGCCCCCGTCGGCCAGCACCTGGATCCCGCCCAGGGCACGCATCGGGCCGGGGTCCACGGCGGCGATGGTTTGCCGGTACCAGGGGAAATCGAACTCCGGCCGGGCCAGGCCGAAGATCTCCACGGCAATGCCGAACTCGAAGGTGCAAAGGCCGTCGTAGGCCAGGATCGCGACCAAACCGGGAGGATTGTGCATTTGGCGGAAAGTTACCAGTCAGTGTCCGGGTCGCCACTTTAGCGTGGTGGGGCAGGGCCTATAAAGTCCTTCCCACCCTAATCGCAAGCTTCTGGAGACGCCCATGACCAGCCTGGTCCGCAGCACTGCCGCCGCCCCTTCGGCCATTGCCCTGATGCATTTTTGCAACCGCCTGACCTTTGAAACCGACTGTTCCGACGTCCACAGCAGCCAGGAGGCCGGTGAAGTGGATTTTGTCCTGGTGGATGTGCGTGGCCCCGAAGCCTTTGCCCGTGGCCATGTCCCCGGGGCGATCAATCTGCCCGGGCGCTTGCTCACCGCCGAACACCTGGCCGGTTATCCTCGCGACACCCTGTTCGTGGTGTATTGCGCCGGCCCTCACTGTAATGGCGCGAACAAGGCGGCGGTCAAGCTGGCGGCCCTGGAATACTCGGTCAAGGAGATGATCGGCGGTGTCACCGGCTGGCTCGATGAGGGCTTCCAGCTCAGCACCGGGCAACCGCGCCGCGAGGGAGCGGATCTGTCCTGCGCCTGCTGAAGGGCTGACTCCGCTGGTAGCGGCCTTGGGCTGCGGCTAGCGGGGATGTGTCGGTAAAAATGGCCCGTTCTGAGGCGAACGTCGGGATTTTCAGGGACAAACGCATCATGCCGGGGCGAGGGAGGAGGTAGAGGATCGCGGGCGCATATTTTTTATAAGTATTTGTCGCATAAACACAATTTGCATCCCGGGAGCCGCTCTAGACTGCTGGCCACTTCGATTTGCCCCCCAATCGAAACCAGCCAATAAAAGCCTCCGTCTCCTGGAGTTATAAATGAACAAGTTTGCGCTGTTCGGTGCCCTGGCACTGTCGCTGTTTTCCTTTACCGCTTCGGCCGACGAGGCCAAGCCGATCCGTATCGGTATCGAAGCCGGCTACCCGCCGTTCTCGATGAAGACCCCCGACGGCAAGCTCACCGGTTTCGATGTCGACCTGGGCAACGCCCTGTGCGAGCAGATGCAGGCCAAGTGCACCTGGGTCGAGCAGGAGTTCGACGGCCTGATCCCGGCGCTGAAGGTGAAGAAGATCGACGCCATCCTGTCGTCCATGACCATCACCGACGACCGCAAGAAAAACGTCGATTTCACCATCAAGTACTACCACACCCCGGCGCGCTTCGTGATGAAGGCCGGCACCAGCATCAAGGACCCGCTGACCGAGCTCAAGGGCAAGAAGGTCGGTGTGTTGCGGGCCAGTACCCATGACCGCTTCGCCACCGAAGTGCTGGTGCCGGCGGGCATCGACCTGGTGCGCTACGGCTCCCAGCAGGAAGCCAACCTGGACATGGTCTCCGGCCGCGTCGACGCGCTGCTGGCGGATTCGGTGAACCTCGACGATGGCTTCCTGAAAACCGACGCCGGCAAGGGCTTCGCCTTCGTGGGCCCGGAGTACAACGATCCGAAATACTTCGGCGGCGGTGCCGGCATTGCCGTGCGCAAGGGGGATCAGGAACTGGCCGGGAAATTCAACAAGGCCATCACCGAGATCCGTGCCAACGGCAAGTACAAGCAAGTGCAGGACAAGTACTTCGATTTCGACGTCTACGGCGAGTAGGCCCGGGCGTTGAAAAAGGTGGTTGCCGGGGGCCGGCAGCCACCTTTTTTGTGCGCCACTGTTTTATTCTGCGCCACGCCTTTTTCTGATCTCCGGAGTTGCCATGCAACGCATCGACCATTCCTTGCCCTGGGGCCACCTGGGCACCCAGCGCCAGCTCAGTGTGTTCCGCTTTGGCAGCGGCCCGCGCAAGGTGTACATCCAGGCCAGCCTGCACGCCGACGAACTGCCCGGCATGCGCACTGCCTGGGAGCTCAAGCAGCGCCTGGCGCAGCTGGAGAGCCAGGGGCGCCTGCAGGCAGTGGTCGAGCTGGTGCCGGTGGCCAATCCCATCGGCCTCGACCAGCAGGTACAGGGCAGCCACCTGGGGCGTTTCGAGCTGGGCAGCGGCAAGAATTTCAATCGCGCCTTCGTCGAGCTCAGCGGCCCGGTGGGCGACTTGATCGGCAAGCAACTGGGGGACGACGCCACGGCCAATATCGCCCTGATCCGTCGGACCATGGTCCAGGTGCTGGATGAGCTGCCAGCGGCTGATTCGCAGCTGCAAGCCCTGCATCGCTTGCTGTTGCGCCATGCCTGCGACGCCGACATCACCCTCGACCTGCATTGCGATTTCGAAGCGGCGATCCACCTCTATGCCTTGCCCCAGCACTGGCCCCGCTGGCAATCCCTGGCGGCGCGGCTCAAGGCCGGGGTGGCGCTGTTGTGCGAAGACTCCGGCGGCAGCTCTTTCGATGAATCCTGTTCCGCGCCCTGGCTGCGCCTGGCCCGGGACTTTCCGCGGGCGGCGATTCCCCCGGCAAACCTGGCCGCCACCCTGGAGCTGGGCAGCATGGGCGACACCCGGGTGCAGCAGGCCCGGGCCAACTGCGAAGCCATCCTGGGGTTTCTCGCCGAACAGGGGCTGATCAGCGGCGAGTGGCCGGCCGCTGCGCAGCAGTGCTGTGAAGGCATGCCCTTCGAAGGCACTCAGTACCTGTTCGCCCCCCACCATGGCGTGGTCAGTTTCCTGCGCGATGCCGGAGAGTGGGTGGAGCGTGGCGATGCGTTGTTCGAAGTGGTGGACCCCTTGAGCGATCGCGTCAGCACCGTGTGTGCCGGCACCAGCGGCGTGCTCTTTGCCCTGGACCGTGGGCGCTACACCCAGCCGGGCATCTGGCTGGCCAAGGTGGCCGGCCGCGAGGCGATTCGTGAAGGCAAGCTGATCAACGACTGAACCGCCACCGCAGGGGTCGATCGGGCGTTGGCTGGCCAGCGCAAGCTGCAGCGCGCCCACCCCTTGATCCGGCGTCACGCCCTGCGCCGGCCAGCCGGCTCCTACGACAGATGTGCCCATGCCCCGAGTATCGCTGTGCATCCGCCTGCTGTTCGCCCTGTGTCTGCTGGCGGCGACGTTCAATCACCTGCGCGCCGCCTTCGAGCATGGCCTGCTCTGGGATTATGGCTACGGCGCCGCCACGCCCCTGGCCAGCCGGGCCTTCTGGGGCTCCCTGACGCTGTTCGATCCGCTGGCGGTGCTGCTGCTGTTGGTGCGCCCGCGCTGGGGCCTGCTGCTGACCCTGGCAATCATCCTGCTGGATGTGCTGCACAACAGCCTCTACGTGGCGGCCCATGGCCAGTGGCTGGAGACCTTCTACCTGTCCCAGGTGGGGTTTGCGCTGGCGGTGCTGCTGTGCTTGCCGCTGGCCTGGCGCGGGCTGGGCAGATGAACGCTCGGGGCTGGCAGTGCTAGGCTCTGGCGACCCGTTTTTACCCCTTCAAGGAGCTACACATGATCCGCTACCTGGCGCTGTTGGCGCTGCTGGCCGCGCCTTGGGTGCAGGCCGCCGATGCACTGCACGATGACCTGCCGCTCAAGTACCTGGAGCAGGCCCCGGCCGAGCCGCGCAACCAGCCGCTGGTGATTTTCCTGCATGGCTACGGCAGCAACGAGGCCGACCTGTTCGGCCTTCGCCAGCGCCTGCCGGCGAGCTACACCTATGTGTCGGTGCGGGCACCGCAGACCCTGGAGGAGGGCAGCTACCAGTGGTTCCACCGCAAGGGCCAGGGCCCCTACGATGGTGTGACCAGCGAGCTGGCCAGCGGCGCCGAGCTGATCGGCCAGTTTGTCCGCGCGGCGCTGGCCAAGTACCAGACCCAGCCGGACAAGGTGGTGCTGGTGGGGTTCAGCCAGGGCGCGGTGATGGCCTATGAAGTGGGCCTGCGCCATCCGCAGTCGGTGCGGGGCATCGCCGCCTTGAGCGGGAAGATCCTGCCGGTGCTGGCAGCGCAGGTGAAGAACAACCCGAGCCTGCAGCGCCTGGGCATCTTCATCGGCCATGGCACCCTTGACCAGCGCCTGCCCTACAGCGATGCGGTGGATGCCCAGCGCTTGCTGCAGGGGTTGTCACTGCAACCGCAGTTCCATGCCTACCCGGGCCTGGGGCACAGCATCAGCGACGCCGAGATCGACGACCTCAAGGGCTGGCTGCAGGGGCTCAACCCCTGAGCCGGCACGGGGTCTACTGACCGAGGATCTGCTTCATCAGCGCGGTGTGGCCGGCCTTGTCGGTGGCCCGGGAAATTATCTGGATCACCGCCATGCGTGTGCCGGAGCCGGCAATCAGGGTGGAGTTCAGGGTCAGGCCGCCGCCCATGGTGGCGGTGCTGTCGATCTGGCGCACGCCAAGGCCCTTGAGGGTCATGTTCTTTTCGCTTTGCTTGCTGAAATCCGGCAGCGCCGCGGCCTGTTGCGCGAGAAAGCCGCTGACCGCGTCATCGAGAAAGGCGGCGTCGTTGTCCTGGACCTTGGCCCCATGGGGAATGGTGTTCTGCGCCGCGATCACCACGGTACGGGTGGTGGCGTTGGAATACAGGGTGCCGCTGGCGCCCTCGGTGCCATTGGCCTCGCTGCCGGCCGGCAGTACCGAAGCGCTGAACCCCTTGGGCAGGGTGAAGGCGAGCTTGCCGTCGAGGACTGCGACCTTCTCCCCCGAGGCCTGCCTGGCCGCGGATTTGCTGGCGGCGACCGCGTTCAGCGCGCCCAGGCCCGCCACGGCGGCGAACACCAGGACCAGGGCTTTTCTAGCGAAAGATGACATGCGCAATCTCCGGGCAGTGATCAAAGGCGCGCATCATCCCACGGCCGTTGCGGCCTGCTCCACAAGGATTTTTCAGCGCGACTCCGATGACGGCCAGCCAAGGCTCGTAGGAGCTGGCTGGCCAGCGAAAACTTCCGCCAGCCCGGTGCAAGACTCAAGAGCCCCTGCGCCGGCCAGCCGGCTCCTGCACAGTGGCTCGCAACAGCCGCTTGCTCAGCCCCAGGACCAGCATCGACGCTGCCAGCGCCACCGCGAAGGCGAGTATGCCCAGCGGGGGCAGGGCCAGTGCCAGGGCCAGGCAGAAGGCGGCGAAGGCGTACAGGCCGGTGGTCAGGGAGCGCAGCAGGACAGTGGTGAAGGCCACGCCACGACTCTGATGGGAGAACACCGCAAGGACGCTGCCAAGCACCGGGAACACCGCGAGCATGCCGCTCCAGCGTTCGCCGACGGTGCTGGCCAACAGGGTCACGGCCAGGGTCAGCAGGGCCCCGGCGAGCATCCGGTAGGGCAGTTTGTCGGAGCGCGGCCCAGGGCTGGCGGGCAGTTCGCCCACCGGCGGAAACAGCCGCGGGGCCAGGAGCAGGGCGCTGGCGGCGCAGAGGCTGGAAAAACCCAGGGATGGCGGCACCTGGGCGATGACCGTGGCCAGCAAGGCCCACACCAGGGTCGCAATGGCCAGGGCCCTGGGCCATGAGAAGCGCTGCGCGGCATGGGTATAGGCGACGCTGAAGGCGATCATCGCGAACACCGCCGACAGGGCCGCCACCGCGGCATGGGTGGCGAACACCTGGCCCTGCTCCAGGGCCAGGAACAGCAGGATCGGCCCCACCACCACGGGAAACCCCGCCAGCCAGCCAGCGACATTCGGGCCCCAGCGCTTGCTCGCCAGGGAGATCAACCACAGAAATCCGGGAACGGTCAGCAGTTTCAACAGCAGCATGGGGGCACTCGGCAGATGAACGGTGCGCCACGCTAGCATCCAACGAAGCGATTGGCGCGTATCTGCAGGCAGGGAAGTGGTCGGGAGGGAAGTGCAGGGTCGTTTTTTCTTGTACAGATAAAAAGTATTGAATCGATTAAAGGCATATTTGTACAAGTATTTGGGCTTAAAAGGCATTTTCCGCCGATAAAAATTGTACAAAAATTAAATTGTCGTATAGGTTTTTAAGGTGTGGGATGTGCTGATAGCTGCTCAGTTTTTCAAGGGGCGGCGCTCGCTCCCCACGCTTTTTGGGCTCCGAGGTCAGGCCCGGGTGGAACCGGGGCTGGGTCAGTTAGGTGGTCGACCACCTCGGAGGCCTTTTTTCCTTGGCACGTGCAAGGAATTGCCCGCCCCGCCAGCCTTTCGGAAGCCATGCGCCATGCACGATCCTCTCTCCCAGCACTTTCACGGCATTTTGCAGGGGTTGGGTGAAGACCCGACCCGCGAGGGCTTGCGGGACACCCCGCAGCGAGCCTCAAAAGCCTTGCGTTATCTGTGCCATGGTTACGAAACCAGCCTCGAAGAACTGGTCAACGGTGCGTTGTTCAGCTCCACCAGCGACGAGATGGTGATGGTCCAGAACATCGAGTTGTATTCCCTGTGCGAGCACCATTTGCTGCCGTTCATTGGTCAGGCTCATGTGGCTTACATCCCCACCGGCAAAGTGCTGGGCCTGTCCAAGGTGGCGCGGATCGTCGACATGTATGCGCGACGCCTGCAGATCCAGGAGAACCTCACGCGGCAGATTGCCGAGGCGATCCAGGAAGTGACCCGGGCGGCCGGGGTGGCGGTGGTCATCGAAGCGCGGCACATGTGCATGATGATGCGCGGGGTCGAGAAGCAGAACTCGCTGATGAACACCTCGGTAATGCTGGGGGCCTTTCGCGAGTCGGCCAGCACCCGCCAGGAGTTTCTTCAGCTGTTGCGCAGGCAGCCTTGAATGAAGCGTGTCCGGCGAGTGAGCGGGGCCCGGTGGTGGTGGCTGCTGGTGCTGCTCAGCGCTACGGCCAGTGCCGGTTGGCAAGAGTCGTTGCCCAATGCGCGGCTGCTGGGCAGCGGCGAGTTCAGCTGGTTCGGCTTCAAGGTCTACACCGCGCGGCTCTGGGGCACGACGTTGCCATTGACCGCCGATAGCCCCTTCGCCCTGGAACTGACCTACCGGCGCACGATCAGCCGCGGCGATCTGGTGCAGACCAGCCTCGACGAGATCCAGCGCCTGTCCGGCAGCGCGGTGAGCCCGGCGCAACTCAAGGACTGGCAGGCGCAGATGCAGCGCGCCTTCGTCGATGTCGAACCGGGCCAGCGCATCACCGGGGTGTTCCTGCCCGGGCGCGGGGTGCAGTTCTTTGTCGACCAGCGCTTGCAGTACAGGGTGGAGGACGAAGCCTTCGCCCGAGCGTTTTTCGCCATCTGGCTCGACCCGCGCACGCGCAATCCGCAGTTGCGCGCACAACTGCTGGGCCAATAGCGGGCGCAGCACAGGAGATATTCCATGCTCAAGCAATACTTGCTAGTGCTGTGCCTCGGCCTGGTCGCATGCAGCGACACCGACGTCAAGCAGTACCGTGACCAGAAGCCCGAGCTGGAACTGCGGCAGTTCTTCAAGGGTCGTGTCGAGGCCTGGGGCCTGTTCCAGAAGCGCTCCGGCGAGGTGATCAAGCGCTTTCATGTGCAGATCGACAGCCGCAGCGAAGGCGAGAAATTCATCATGCACGAAGACTTCACCTACAGCGACGGCACCCGCCAGACCCGGGTCTGGACCCTGGTCCCCGCGGGGCCCGGGCTGTGGCGCGGGACCGCCGACGATGTGGTCGGCGAGGCCCGGGGTGAGGTCGCCGGCAATGCCCTGCGCTGGCGCTACGTGCTCAACCTGCCGGTGGATGGCAAGACCTACCAGGTGCACTTCGATGACTGGATGTACCTGTTGGACGAAAACACTCTGGCCAATCGTTCCTACATGACCAAGTTCGGCTTCGAGCTCGGGCAGGTGACGCTGTTCTTCCGGCGTCAGCCCGGCTGATCGGGCCGGGTCGCGGCCTCAAGACGGGTCGTCGAGAAAGCGCCCCTGGTGATCCGGGCTTGGCAGTAAACAGACGTCGAGACGGCCGAACAACCGATAGCGATTGCGCGCAATAAGGTCGTAGACCCAATCCCGCAGCGGCCGGGGAACCCCGCGCAACAGCCGCAGCCAGCGCCAGGGCGCCGGCAGTTGCGCCATCAGGCGGATAAACGCATCGGAGCGCTGGGACAGCCGGCCTTTCTCGATCAGCACCACGCTGTCGAACTGCTCGGTGGACAGGCCGAACCAGGCCAGCAGCGCCTGGCCCTGGGGCGATTGCACCGAGGCCAGCTTGATCCGCCGCTGGCTGTCGTGGCGGATGACGAAGCGCACCGAGGCATTGCACAGCTTGCACACGCCATCGAACAGCAGGACCCGGTCGCCGGGTTGCAGGAAAGGGGGCAGAGGTTCGGGGGGCGTCGCAGTGCTGTTCACAGGGCTACCTTGGGCCAGAAAATACCCACTGCCGAAGGGTTCGGCGCAGGGCACAACCTGCGCAGCATACTCGCCTTGGCGGGGTAAATTCAGGCTTGGGTGCCCGCATTGAAACGTCTAAGCTGGGCCCCTGCGCCAATCCGCCTGGGAAAAATCCGTGAAATTCAGCTTGCCGAAAATCGCCACCGCGCCCTTTTGCCCGCCGGAGGTGGCGGGTTCCGTCGCCGTCGACCCCGGCGCTTCCCTGTGGCGCCGCCTGCTGCGCTTTGCCGGCCCCGGGCTGCTGATTTCCATCGGCTACATGGACCCCGGCAACTGGGCCACGGCCATCGAGGCCGGCTCGCGCTACGGCTACAACCTGCTGTTCGTGGTACTGCTGGCGAGCCTGGCGGGGATGGCGGTGCAGTGCCTGTGTTCACGCCTGGGGATCGCCACCGGGCGCGACCTGGCCCAGCTCTGCCGCGAGCGCTACAGCACCCGTTCGGCGCGCACCCAGTGGCTGCTGGCAGAGGTTTCGATCATCGCCACCGACCTGGCCGAAGTGCTGGGCTGCGCCCTGGCGTTCCACCTGCTGCTGGGGGTGTCCCTGAGCACCGGGATCGTCATCACCGCCTTCGACACCCTGCTGGTGCTGGCCCTGCAGAACCGCGGCTTCCGCCGGCTGGAGGCGATCATGCTGGCGCTGGTGGCGACCATTGGCGTGTGCTTCTTCATCGAGCTGCTGCTGATCAAGCCCTACTGGCCGGACGTGGCCCGGGGCTTTGTACCCTCGCTCTCGGCCATCGGCGACGCCGCGCCGCTGTACTTGGCCATCGGCATCCTCGGCGCCACGGTCATGCCCCACAACCTCTACCTGCACACCTCCGTCGTGCAAACCCGGCTGGTGGGCAACGACCGCGCCAGCCGCGCCGACGCCATCAAGCTGGCGCGGATCGACACCATCGGCTCGCTGGCCCTGGCGCTGCTGGTGAACGCGGCGATCCTGATCCTCGCCGCCGCGGCCTTCCACAACACCGGCCACAGCGATGTGGTGGAGATCCAGGACGCCTACCACCTGCTCGACCCGCTGGTGGGCGGGGCCCTGGCCAGCGTGCTGTTCGGCGTGGCGCTGCTGGCTTCGGGGCAGAGCTCGACCTTCACCGGGACCATTGCCGGGCAAGTGATCATGGAGGGTTACCTGAACCTGCGGATTCCCTGCTGGCAGCGGCGCCTGATCACCCGTGGGCTGGCCCTGATCCCGGCGTTCATCGGCGTCTGGCTGCTGGGTGACGGCGCCGTGGGCCAGTTGCTGGTGCTGAGCCAGGTGGTGCTCAGCCTGCAACTGCCGTTCGCCCTGTACCCGCTGATCCGCATGACCAACGACCGGCGCCTGATGGGCGAGTTCGTCAACCGCTGGCCGACCCGGATCCTCGCCTGGAGCCTGTTCGCCATCATCAGCGCGGCCAATGCCTGGCTGATCCTGCAAATGGCCCTGTAGGAGCCGGCTTGCCGGCGAAGGGGCCTTTGGATCCTGCGCAAACCTTGCTGCCGCCTTCGCTGGCAAGCCAGCTCCTACGGGGCGAGTGAATGGCGTGCTCTTGTAGGAGCCGGCTTGCCGGCGAAGGGGCCCTTGGACTCTGCACAAGTCTTGCCGCCGCCTTCGCTGGCAAGCCAGCTCCTACGGGGCGGGGCGGCGGTCCCAGTAGGGCTCGGGGCCGAATTTCTCGACGAAGAAGTCGATCACCGTGCGCACTTTCACTGACAGCCGGCGGCTGCCGGGCCAGAGGGCGGCGATCTGTTGCGGTTCGAGGCTGGTGGCCACGTCGAAGTCTTCGAACAGCGCCACCAGCCGGCCCTGGTGCAGGGCTTCGCCAATCAGCCAGGAAGGGAACATCACCAGCCCCAGGCCCTGTTCGGCGGCCTGGGTCAGGGTGTCGGCGTGGTTGCCGGTCAGCGGGCCCTTGACGCTGTAGGGCGTCCAGTCTGCCCGGCCCTGGCGGAAGAACCAGCGCTGCTGGCCGGTCTCGCCCTTGTAGGCCAGGCACTGGTGCCGCTGCAGTTGCTCCGGGTGCTGCGGGGTGCCGTGCCGGGCCAGATACGCCGGGCTGGCCGCTACCCGGTAGCGCTGCGGGGCCAGCAGGCGCGCCTGCATCGAGGAGTCTTCCAGGGTGCCGATGCGAAACAGCAGGTCAGTGCCGTCCTGCAAGGGGTCGATGTAGCTGTCGGTCTGCTGGATATCCAGCTGCAGCTTCGGGTAGCGCCCGTGCAGTTCACCGAGCCAGGGCGACAGGTGGCGCTGGCCAAAGACCACCGGGGCGTTGATCCGCACCAGCCCGGCCGGTTCGTCCTGCTGTTCCTGCAACGCCTGTTCGGCTTCCTCCCACTGCGCCAGCACCCGCCGCGCGTGGTGCCCCAGCAGGCGCCCGGCCTCGGTGGGGCTGACGGCGCGGGTGTGGCGGTAGAGCAACTGCTGGCCCAGGGCCTGTTCCATCAGTTGGATCTGCCGTGAAATGGACGAGGGCGCCAGCCCTTCGCGGCGCGCCACGGCAGAAAAACTGCCCTGGTCGAGCACGGCGATAAACAGGCGCAGGGCCTTGAAACCGAGGTCGTTGAAGCCGTGCATGGGTCGATCCTGCCGTGCGTTTTGCGCAAAGGTGTTGTCGGCATGCTCCCATTTATCGCAAAGCTTGCGCAATCGATAATGCCGGCCATTCCTTGATGTCGAGCAGGTGTTGCATGTCCTCTGAAACGATAGAAGTACCGCTGCCCAACCCGGTGGCGAACGCTGTACCCGCTGCCGGCTGGCAGCGTCTGATGCTGTTGCCGCTGGTGATCCTGGCGGGCATGGGCCTGTCGGTGGAGGCCGGTCTGCTGGGCCCGCTGGGGAGCCAGGTGGGCCATTTGTGGGCGACCCTGAGCATCTTCGGCGTGGGCACGGCGCTGCTGTTGCTGCTGCTGTTGTTCAGCGGCCCGCAGCCCGGCCCGGCCTTCAGCCAGTTGCCGCGCTGGCAGTTGCTGGGCGGGGTGCTGGGGCCGATCTACGTGGTGGTGCTGACGTTGGCCACGCCCCATATCGGCATTGCCATGACCATGATCGCGATCCTTTCCGGGCAGGTGGGCAAAAGCGTGCTGATCGACCATTTCGGCTGGTTCGGCAGCGCCCGCAAGCCGGTCAATGCCGAACGCTGGCTGGCCCTGGCGCTGATTGTGCTGGCCCTGATCCTGATTGCCCGAGGTTGAAGATGAATCTGTTTCTATTGCTGGTTGTGGTGGTGGCCGCCGGTGCGGTGCTGAGTGTGCAGGCGGCGATCAATGGCCGCCTGGGAGAAAGCGTCGGTGTGTTGCGCAGCAGCCTGCTGACCTTTGCCGTGGGTGCCCTGATCACCGGGTTGCTGATCGTGTTTTTCCAGCCGCCCCAGGCCATGAGCCTGCTGCAGGCGCCGAAATGGCAACTGACCGGTGCGCTGTTCGGCGTGGTCTACATGCTGGTGATGGTGGGAGCCGTGCCCCGGGTCGGCACTGCGGTGGCCACGGTGGCGGTGATTCTCGGGCAGTTGGGCATGGGCATGCTGATCGACAACTTCGGCTGGTTCGGCAACCCGGCCATCGAACTGTCGCCCAGCCGCCTGCTGGCGATGCTGTGCCTGACCCTGGCGCTGCTGTTCATGTACCGCAGCAGCGTGCGCCGCGCCTGAACCCGCTTCAATCGCGCTCCAGGCACGCGGCGCCAGCCAGTGCCACCTGGGCGTCTTCACCGGACTTGACCCCGGAAACCCCCACCGCGCCGACCACCTGGCCGCCGACGCGGATCGGCACGCCGCCTTCCAGGGAGGTGAGCAGCGGCGCCGAGAGAAAGGCGCTGCGCCCGCCATTGACCATGTCCTCGTAGGCCTTGGTTTCGCGCCGGCCGAGGGCCGCGGTGCGGGCCTTTTCGGTGGCGATATAGGCACTGATCGGCGCGCAGCCGTCGAGGCGTTCCAGGGCCAGGGGATGGCCGCCGTCGTCGACCACGGCGATGCTCACCGCCCACCGGTGGCGCTGGGCCTCGGCGCGGGCGGCGGCGAGGATGCGGCGGGCTTCGTCTTGACCCAGTACGGCTTTGTGCTGCATGGCGAGCTCCAGGGGCGTGAGGTTCAGGGCAGGGCGGCTTCCAGCACTTCGATCCAGTGTCGTACCGGGGTCCGGCCGGCGCCGTCGAGGTGGCTCTGGCAGCCGATATTGGCGGTGGCAATGAGGTCCGGCTGGCCGCTTTCCAGGGCCTGCAGCTTGTCGTCCCGCAGTTGCCGCGCCAGCGTCGGCTGGGTCAGCGAATAGGTGCCCGCCGAACCGCAGCACAGGTGGCTGTCGGGCACCGCGGTGAGGTGAAAGCCCAGGCGTTGCAGCAGGCTTTCCACGGCGCCGCCGAGCTTCTGCGCGTGGTGCAGGGTGCAGGGGCAGTGGAAGGCCAGGCGCTGGTCGCTGTGGGCGCCGAGCTGTTCCAGGGGTTCGTCCCGCAGCACTTCCACCAGGTCCCGGGCCAGGGCACTGACGCGCTGGGCCTTGCTGCGGTAGGCCGGGTCATGGGCCAGCAGGTGCTGGTAATCCTTGATGAAGGCGCCGCAGCCGCTGGCGGTCTGGACGATGGCTTCGGCCCCCAGTTGCAGGTGCGGCCACCAGGCGTCGATATTGCGCCGGGCGCGCTGCAGACCGGCTTGCTGGGCATCCAGGTGATAGTCCACCGCGCCGCAGCAGCCGGCCTCGCTGACCGGTTGCACGCTGATGCCCAGGCGATCCAGGACCCGCGCTGCGGCGGCGTTGGTATTGGGTGACAGCCCCGGCTGCACGCAGCCTTCGAGCAGCAGCACGCGCCGTGCATGGCGCAGGGGCGGACGCGGTTTGGCGCTGGGCACCTGGCGCGGCAGCTTGTCCTGCAGGGCCTGGGGCAGCAGCGGGCGCAGGCGGCTGCCGCCATGGATCAGGGCCTTGAACAGCTGCGGGTTGGCGCTCAGCGCCCGCAGGCCGCGGCGCAACAATTGTTGGCCGGCGGGCCGGGGCAGGGCGGCATCCACCGCGGCGCGGCCGATGTCCAGCAGGTTGTGGTAGTCGACCCCGGAAGGGCAGGTGCTTTCGCAGTTGCGGCACGACAGGCAGCGGTCCAGGTGCTGCTGCGTCTGGGCGGTGGCCGGGGCGCCTTCGAGCACCTGCTTGATCAGGTAGATGCGCCCCCGCGGGCCGTCCAGCTCATCGCCCTGCAACTGGTAGGTGGGGCAGGTGGCGTTGCAGAAGCCGCAATGCACGCAACTGCGCAGGATGCGCTCGGCTTCGGCGGCCCGGGGCAGTTGCCGGGCCTCGGGGCTGAGGGTGGTCTGCATGGTCTAGAGCTCCACGTAGAGTCGGCCGGGGTTGAAGATCCCTTGCGGGTCCAGTTGGGCCTTGAGGCGCTGGTGGTAGTGCAGCAGGGTCGGCGCCAGGGGCTGGAACGGGCTGTCCAGCAGGCCGTGGCTGTAGCAACTGGCGTGGCCGCCAACGGCGCTGACAACGGCGCGGATGTCGGCGGCCGTGGCATCGGTCTTCAGCCAGCGCTGGGCGCCGCCCCAGTCCAGCAGTTGTTCGCCGGGCAGGGGCAGCAGCGGGGTGTTGTGCGGCACCGACAGGCGCCACAGCGGCAGGCCGGGGTTGAAGAAGTCCAGATGCTGCTCGTTGAGCTGGCTCCAGTAGCCCGGGTCCAGGGGCTCGCCGCCGAGCCGGTCATGGGCCGCCGCCACCGAGCCTTCACCGCCCTCCAGGCGCAGGTGCAGGCGTTCGCCGTCATGGCAGGCGGCGCTGATGGGCAAGGGCTGCTGGCCCCATTCGGCAAGCTGGGCGAGGGCCCGCTGGCGGTCCATTTCCAGGCTCAGGCTCATGCATTGCCGGGGCTTGGGCAGGACCTTCAGCGAGACCTCGGTGACCAGCCCCAGGCAGCCGTAGCTGCCGGCCATCAGCCGTGACAGGTCATAGCCGGCGACGTTCTTCATCACCTCGCCGCCAAACCGCAGGTGTTGGCCGCTGCCGCTGATGACCCGGGTGCCGAGGACGAAATCGCGCACCGCCCCGGCCCAGGGCCGGCGCGGCCCGGACAGGCCGCTGGCGAGCATGCCGCCCAGGGTCGCGCCCGCGCCGAAGGACGGCGGTTCGCAGGGCAGCATCTGCCCGGCGGCGTCCAGGGTGGCGTGCAGCTCGGCGAGCGGCGTACCGGCCCGGGCGCTGATCACCAGCTCCGTGGGGTCGTAGCTGACGATGCCGCGATGGCTGCGGGTATCGAGTATTTCCCCGGCACTCTCACGGCCGAGAAAGGCCTTGCTGTTGGAACCCTGGATGCGCAGCGCGGTGTTGCTCGCCAAGGCATCGCGCACCTGTTCCAGCAAGGTCTCGGCGGCGTCGAAATCGCTGGCCACGTTCATCAGAATCGCTCCAGTTCGGGGAAGGGCAGTTGCCCGTGGTGGATGTGCATGGCGCCAAATTCGGCGCAGCGGTGCAGGGTCGGGATGTTCTTCCCCGGGTTGAGCAGGCCGCTGGGGTCGAAGGCCGCCTTGATGGCGTGGAACAGGGTCAGCTCGTGGTGGTTGAACTGGGCGCACATCTGGTTGATTTTCTCCCGGCCCACCCCGTGTTCGCCGGTGATGCTGCCGCCCACTGCCACGCACAGTTCGAGGATCTTGCCCCCCAGGGCCTCGGCCCGCTCAAGCTCGCCGGGCTGGTTGGCGTCGAACAGGATCAAGGGGTGCATGTTGCCGTCGCCGGCATGGAACACGTTGGCCACCCGCAGCTGGTGTTCGTCGGCCAGGCGGGCGATGCCCCGCAGCACCCCCGGCAGCTCGCGGCGGGGAATGGTGCCGTCCATGCAGTAGTAGTCCGGGGACAAGCGCCCCACCGCCGGGAAGGCGTTCTTGCGCCCGGCCCAGAAACGCACGCGCTCGGCCTCGTCCCGGGCCAGGCGCACCTCGCTGGCGCCGGCCCGTTCCAGCACCTGGCGCACCCGCTCGCAATCGTCGTGGACATCGGCTTCCACGCCGTCCAGCTCGCACAGCAGGATGGCCTCGGCGTCCACCGGGTAGCCGGCATGGATGAAGTCCTCGGCGGCGCGGATCGCCAGGTTGTCCATCATCTCCAGGCCACCGGGGATGATGCCCGCGGCAATGATGTCGGCCACGGCGCGGCCGGCGGCTTCCACCGAGTCGAAGGCCGCCAGCAGCACCTTGGCGATCTGCGGCTTGGGCAGCAGCTTGACCGTGACTTCGGTGATCACCCCCAGCAGGCCTTCGGAGCCGGTGAACAGCGCCAGCAGGTCGAAGCCCGGCGCGTCCAGGGCCTCGCTGCCCAGGGTCAGGGGCTGGCCTTCGACGCTGAGCATCTGGACCTTGAGCAGGTTGTGCACGGTCAGGCCGTATTTCAGACAATGCACGCCGCCGGCGTTTTCCGCGACATTGCCGCCAATCGAACAGGCAATCTGCGAAGAGGGGTCGGGAGCGTAGTACAGGCCCCAAGGCGCGGCGGCCTGGGAGATCGCCAGGTTGCGCACCCCGGGCTGGAGCCGGGCGCAACGGGCGGCGGGGTCGATCTGGAGGATTTCCTTGAAGCGCGCCATCACCAGCAGCAGGCCCTTTTCCAGGGGCAGGGCGCCGCCGGACAGGCCCGTGCCGGCGCCCCGGGCCACCACCGGCACCCGATGGGCGTGGCAGATCTGCAGGATGCGCTGCACCTGGTCCAGGTGCCGGGGCAGGGCCACCAGCATCGGCGTGCTGCGGTAGGCGCTCAGGCCATCGCATTCGTAGGGTTTGAGCTGTTGCTCCTGATCCAGCAGCTCCAGCTCCGGTAGCTGCTGGCGCAGGGCCTGGATCAGGGCCTGGCGGTCGACGTCGGGCAGGGCGCCATCGAGGCGTTCGTCGTAGAGAATCGTCATGGCGGCTAAGGACCTTGTGTGGTTTTTATCAGGTCGCGAATGCTGTACGGCTGCCTTGCATGATTGGCCCGGCGGGCCTTAGTGTCCATGTGCGTTGGCAGTGGTCGAACCACTTTGTTTTCCAGGGCAGGCCGGGGTTTTTCAAAAAAACAAGGTTTTTCAAAAACTTGGCGGGCGCGCAGGAATAGCCGGACAAATGGCACGGGGCTGGTCATACCAGTGGGAGGAAGCATGCAGGACACGCAAGCGGGGCGTCGGCCCCAGGTGGCGGACCTGGTCTGCGCACGGATCGAGCGGTTGATCGTCGATGGGGTATTCAAGACCGGCCAGTTGCTGCCCTCGGAACGGCGCCTGACGGCCAAGCTCGGGGTTTCGCGCACGGCCCTGCGCGAGGGCCTGAAACTGCTGCGGGCGCGGGGCATCATCGACACTCGACAGGGCCGCGGCTCCCAGGTGGCGCAACTGTCGGCCCCGGCGGCGCAGTCGCCGCTGATGCATCTGTTCAGCTCCCAGCCCCGCACCCTCTACGACCTGCTGGAAGTGCGCAGCCTGCTTGAAGGCGAGTCGGCGCGGCTGGCGGCCCTGCGCGGCACCGAAGCGGATTTCGTGCTGATCGAGCGCGCCTACCAGGCCCTGCTGCAGGCCCATGAACAGGCCCTGGAGCCCGCCGCCCTGGCGCGCCTGGACCACGCCTTTCACCTGGCGATCTGCGAGGCCTCGCACAACCCGGTGCTGGTGCAGACCTTGGGCTCGCTCACCGACCTGCTGCTGAACTCGGTGTTCGCCTCGGTCAACAACCTCTATCACCGCCCGGCGCCCAAGCGCCAGATCGACCGCCAGCATGCGCGGCTGTACAACGCAGTCACCGGGCGCCTGCCGGAACAAGCGCGCAAGGCGGCGGTGGCGCATATCCAGGGCATTGCCCGCAACCTCAGGGACATCGAGGACGAAGAACAGCGGCTGGTGCGCGCTACCTTGCGTTTGCAGGGCTGGGAGTGAGGGGCCGACCATCAGTCGCGTGCGCCCTGGCCGGGCGGTGCCTTGGCCTAACCTGTGGGGACTCGGCCCGAGCGGGGCGCTCGGTGAAGCACCCGCTCAAAGGCCCGAGCCTTGAACCCGAGGAGCCATGCCATGTCCACGCAAACCTGTGCCTGCCCGGCCTGCACCTGCAAGCTGGGCGCCCATGCCATCGTCCGTCACGGCAAGCACTACTGCTGCCAGGCGTGCGCCGACCATCACGCCCACGGCGAGCCTTGCGCTTGCACCGAAGGCTGCAAATGCGCCAAGGGCGCCCACGGCTGAGGGGGGATCGGCGGGTGGGGCCGTGCGGCTCCACCCGCGTTGCTGCGTCCTAGACCGAAGGGCGCCAGGTGACGTTTTCGATACCGAACTTTTCGGCCATGGGCTTGCTGGTCTTCTTCACCCGTTCGCGGCCGAAACGTCCTATCCGACCCACTCCAGCGTCGCAACTGGCCCAGTGCCAGGCCTCGGCGTTGTCCATCTTTTCCTGGCGGATGATGAAGGACTTGGGGGCGCCGTGGAGGGTGTATTCGATGACGAAAAGTTTTGCGTTGTTCATAAAGCCTTGGTTCCTCCCTGTGATCTTTTAGTGATCCTAGCGCGGCGGAAAAATTCACTCTGATTGTCCGCCCGGGCTACCGACGGTCATGGGCCGCCAGCCGCTCTATCCGAATGGATTCCCGAGCGGCGCCCAGGCCTTCATCCGGATGGGTGCGGCAGCGGTTGGCGGCGCCCCGGGCGGCTGGTTACCATGGGCGCCCGCCGACCTGCCGCGACCTTGCCATGGCCCTAGCCGCACCCCCCGACCTCAGCGACCCCGCGATCCCGGTGCAACCCCTGGCCCGCACCTATCCGCGGGGCTTGTTCATCGAGCCCCATGAACACGATTGGGGCCAGTTGCTCTACGCCATGAGCGGGGTGATGTGGGTCGAGACGCCCCATGAAGCCCTGGTGGTGCCGCCCCAGCGCGCGGTGTGGTTGCCGCCGGGGGTGAGCCACGGGATTCGCGTGGTCAGCGACCTGCAGATGCGCAACATCTATTTGCGCCCGTCCCTGGCGGCGACCCTGGACCCCAGCGTCCAGGTGCTGCAGGTGGACAACCTGCTGCGCGAATTGATCGTGCGCCTGGTGGAACTCGACCCGCCGCAGCCGGAGTACTACGAGGCGCTGGTGGGGCTGGCCCTGCTGGAACTGCGCCGGGCTCGCCGCTCGCAATTGAAGATAGCCCTGCCGGACGCCTCCGACCGGCGCCTGGGCAGCCTGTGCCAGGCGGTGATGGCGGCGCCGTCCCTGGCCATCTCCTTTGAACAGCACGCCGATGCGGCCGGGGCCAGCGTGCGCACCCTGGCGCGGCTGTTCAAGGAGCAGTTGGGCGTGGGCTTTGCCGAATGGCGGCGCCAGGTGCAACTGGCCACTGCTGCCGCCGAGCTGATCCAGGGTGTACCGGTGAGCCGCATTGCCCGGGAGCTGGGTTATTCCCCCAGCAGCTTCAGCGACATGTTCCGCCGGGAACTGGGTGTCGCGCCTTCCCAGTACGCCAGCGCCAGCCAGGTGTAGCCGCTGCCGCAGGCTTGGGCCGCGTTCGGACGAACGGCTCCACAGCAGACGCGGCAATCTCAAAGCCGCCATAGGTTCGTCGGGATATCGCCAAGCAAGGCCCTTCGGTCCTTTTCGCAGCTTCGCAGGCTCAGCAGCGGCTACAGGGACTGCCTGGCGTCGTGTAGCCGCTGCCGCAGGCTCGGGCCGCGTTCGGACGAACGGCTCCGCAGGAGACGTGAAGATCCGGAGAGCGCCGGATGTGCATCAGGCGGACGCCAGCCAAGCGACCGCCAGGGTTTCGGCCTTGGCCGAAATCCTGAAGCACTTGGCCGATGCCGCGGGACCGTGCCACCTAGACTGTGCCGCACACGCCACTTCACCCCGGCATGAGCCGCACGGCCTCTGGAGCGCAGCATGAACTACCTGATTTCCCTGGCCGCCGGCCTGTTGGTCGGCCTGCTTTACGGCGCCTTGCAGGTGCGTTCTCCGGCACCGCCGGCAATTGCCCTGGTTGGCCTCTTGGGCATGCTCGGCGGTGAGCAGTTGTGGCCCCTGGGGCGCCAGTTGCTCGGCAGCTGGCTGTCCTGAACACGCATTTTTCCTTTCTCCCCCGACTCATGGAACCGACGATGAAAGCACTGCAATTTTCCGCCACCGGCGACCTCGCGGCCCTGCACGTAGTGGACCTGCCCACCCCGGTACCGGGTGCTGGCCAGGTGCTGGTGCGCATCAAGGCCGCGGGCCTCAACCCCAGTGATGTGAAGAACGTCCTCGGGCGCTTTCCCTACACCACACTGCCGCGGGTGCCCGGGCGGGACTTTGCCGGGGTAGTGGAGCAGGGGCCGGCGCAACTGCTGGGCCAGGAAGTCTGGGGCACCGGCAAGGAGCTGGGCTTCTTCGCCGACGGCAGCCATGCCCAGTACGTGGTGCTGTCCGCCCAGGGCGTGGCCCGCAAGCCACGGCAGCTGAGCTTTGCCCAGGCCGCAAGCCTCGGGGTGCCCTACACCACAGCCTGGGATGCCCTGGAGCGCAGTGGCGTAGCCCGTGGCACCCGGCTGCTGGTGATCGGCGGCGGCGCGGTGGCCTCGGCGGCCCTGGCCCTGGCCAAGGTGCGCGGGGCCCGGGTGCTGGCGGCGGCGCGCCGGGTGGAGCAGGTCCAGGCGCTTGAAGCCCAGGGCTACTCGACCTTGCACCTGCAACAGCCGGAAACCCTGGCGGCCCAGGTGGCCGAAGTCTATGCCGGCGGTGCCGAGGTGATCTTCGACACCACCGGCTTCTGGCTGCCGGCCTCGGTGCCGGCCCTGGCCACCTTTGGCCGCATCGCCATCATCGCCGCCCCGGTGGACGGCCATGTGCAACTGCCGGCCCTGGCGCTGTACCGCAAGGGTGGCTCGGTGGTGGGGATCAACTCGCTGTTGTATGGCGTAGAGGCGTGCGCGGCGATGCTGGAGCAGTTCGGCCGCTATTTCGATGAAGGCCTGCTGCCGCTGCCGGAAGGCCTGGTGGAATCGCCGCTGGAGCGGGGGCTGGAGCGTTATGCCGAAGTGAACCAGGGGCGCGGCGAAAAAATCATCCTCATCCCCTGAGCGCAGCGGCCATCCCTGCGTAGGAGCCCGCTTGCTGGCGAAGGGGCCTTGAGATCGCTTTCGCCGGCAAGCCGGCTCCTACGGGGGATGCGTGCGCTGCGTGTCCTGTGTAGGAGCCAGCTTGCTGGCGAAGGGGCCCTTGAGATCGCCTTCGCCTGCAAGCCGGCTCCTACGGGGGATGCGTGCGCTGTGTGTTCTGTGTAGGAGCCAGCTTGCTGGCGAAGAGGGCCTTGAGACCTCCATCGCCGGCAAGCGGAACGCCGCCTGGCCGCTCCCGGGAGAGAAATCAGGTCTCGGGCACGCCCTTTTCCCAGGCCGACCAGTTGCCGAGGATGTCCTGCACCAGGGGGTTGCCCGCCCGGTAGAGGTTTTCCAGGGCCGGGACAAAGCCGCCCTGGTCGGCGTACTTGAGCAGGTTGTCCACTTCGCTGGCCCCCGGGGCCGGGCGGTCGAAGTCGGAACCGGCGCGCACCACCGCCAGGCGCTGGATGTCCAGCAGGCCCTCGCGGCTGGCCCGCAGCAAGGCTTCGTAGGTGGAGTTGTCTTCCTGCTGGGTGGTGCAATAGGTGCCTTTGTTGTCGGTCAGCAAGCGGGTCCAGACCTCCGCCCGTTCGCTCAGGCGGGTGCCGGAAAACCAGGTGTTGCCCGCCAGGGTGTCGCAGCGGGTCACCACCGGTGGTTGGTTGGCCGGGGCCTTGGGGTATTTCAGGCGCCAGGCCGCCGACTCCTTGCTCTCGCTCAGGGCCACGTTGCGGCTCAGGGCGAAGGCCTTGGCCTGGAGCTTGGGGTTCAGCTCGAAGACTTCGGTCTTGTAGTCCAGGGGCGGTTTTTCGTTGGGGCCCTTGGTGTTGATCCCCAGGTAGCCGGTGGGCCAGCCCTCGGGCGCATCCCGGGAGTCGATTTCCCACTGGGTGCCGAACTCCACCAGGTAATGGGCCCAGGCGGCGGTGCCGATGGTGCCGTGCTGGGGGCTGATGCCGGCGATCCCGGCAATCAGGAAATAGCTCGTGCGCAGGTCGAATTTGGGCGACAGCGCCAGGGCCAGGGTCGACGCCGCGGCATTGGTCTGGCCCATGCCCGTGGTCAACAGGCACACCTCCCGGTCGTTGCAGCGAATCACCGGATACTCCGCCGCCAGCCCCGGCACGCGGATCTCGCGCTTGAGCTCCAGGCGCTCGATCCAGTGCTGCGCTTCCGGCGCGAACATGCTGATCAGCACCACCTTGGGCTTGATCGGTGCCTCACTGGCCCAGGCGCCGCTAGCCACCAGTGCACTCAAGCCCATTGCCCACGAAACCTTTTGAATCCCACGCATACAACCTCCATGACTGCCGTTAACCGGCGCTTATCCTGCCTGATCCAGGTTGCAACTCATCGCAACCGCTCTTGTCTTGCTGCTTGAAGCTTGCCGCTGCTTTAAAACTGATAGCCAATCCCCGCGTAATAGCCCCAGCCATTGGAGCGGGCGCGGAACTCGCCGTCGCCGAAATTCAGCACGCTGCCATCCTCCCAGTTGCCGCCGTTGTGGAAGTAGCGGCCCACCAGGGTGAAGCGCAGGTGGGTGAAGGAATAGAGCAGCACGTTGGTGGCCACCGTGGCGTTGGCGGTGCGGGCCGGGTTGTCCTTGTGCAGGTCGGAGCCGAAATCGAAGTTGGTGAAGCCGATGTAGGTCAGCGAGGCACCGTTGCTGAAGCTGTCGATGGGCACGATGTATTTCAGCTGGGCGCGGTAGCCGTCCCAGGAATACTCGTTGCTGGCGCCGTAGTTTTCCCACTGGTAGCGGCCGTAGAAGTTGGCCGAGAGGTTGACCCGCGAATGGGTGTCGATGTCGGTGCCCAGGCCGCTGTAGAGGGTGTTGGCGCGGTTGGCGGTGCGGCTGCCGTGGTCGTAGATCCAGTCGAAGGCCACGTACCACTCCTTGAACGGGCCGATGGCCAGGCTGCGGCCGGCCAGGTAGTCGATGGAGATTCGCGGCTCGTGCTCCATGAACAGCGGCGAGCCGTGGTCCCAGATGCCCTTGTCGTGGCTGTTGCCGATGTCGAGGATCTTCGGCAGGTCGATGTAGCCGTACAGCTCGAAGGGGCCCTTGCGCCCGAAGTATTCGTATTCCAGGTAGATGTCGTCTGCCGGGCGCGGGCCGAAGCTGATGTCCTTGCTGCCGATGAGCATCAGGTCCTGGTTGTACCAGCCGGAGAGGTAGGCGCCCTGTTTGGCCGGTTGCACATCGGCGCTCAGGCTTTCGCCCTGGGCCGAGTCGTCCGCCGGGGCGGCGGGGGGCTGGGCGAAGGCGCTGGGTAGACCCGTAACGCCGGCCAGCCACAACGAAACAGCCAGGGTACGGCAGGACGCATGGCGTCGCAGAGGGTTGAGCATGGAAAGTCCCTGTTCTTGCAGTGTGAAGTCCCTTGTGCTCGACACTTCGAAAGAAGGCGGCGAACACCCACAAAATTACAACTCGCAAACGTTTGCAT
This sequence comes from Pseudomonas sp. UME65, assembly GCF_014170225.1. NCBI lineage: Bacteria > Pseudomonadati > Pseudomonadota > Gammaproteobacteria > Pseudomonadales > Pseudomonadaceae > Pseudomonas > Pseudomonas sp. UME65. The sequence continues at coordinate 64,436 of NZ_LZZQ01000012.1, forward strand.
ATGGCGTACCAACTTGAAACAGCGGCTTGCGACAAAGGCGTGAATGGCCGCGGGATTGGCGCTTGGGGCGGGGTGCGTGCCGATGGCGGGGAGGGCCGGACGCTGCAGGCCTGGGCAATGCCCGCCCCCCAGGCCCGGCGCTGGTGCAGGCGCGCAATGCTAGAGTGCGCCACTTACCCGCCACCACCTCGGGAGTGACCATGGAGCTGTCCGACCACCTGCTGATGCTTGAACGCCAGTTGCAACAGGCCGAAGTGCGTGCCGATCGCCAGGCGCTGGAGGCCTTGCTGGCCGATGACTTTCTTGAATTCGGCGTCAGCGGCGGGCGCTGGGACAAGGCCCAGGTGCTGGCCAGCCTGCCGCAGCAGGTCTTCATCGAACGGCGCATCAGCGAGTTCGCCGTGCAGTGCCTGGGGGCCGACCTGGCCCAGGTCACCTACCTGTGCCATAACGCCGCAGCGCCCGGGCGGGCGGCCAGCAGTGCCTGGCGCAGCTCGCTGTGGCGCTGCCAGGAGGGGCGCTGGCAGATGCTGTTCCATCAGGGCACGCCGCGGCCAAGTGCCTGAGGGCTCTGCTAGAATCCCGGTCCCAGACTTGACGAGGTGCCCCATGAGCGAGCCGATTCGCCTGACCCAGTACAGCCACGGAGCCGGCTGCGGCTGCAAGATTTCCCCCCAGGTACTGGAGGTGATCCTGGCCGGCAGCGGGGCGCAGAACCTCGACCCCAAGCTCTGGGTCGGCAATGCCTCGCGCGATGACGCGGCGGTGTACGCCATCGATGAAGAGCGCGGCGTGGTCTCCACCACCGACTTCTTCATGCCCATCGTCGACGACCCCTTCGACTTCGGCCGCATCGCCGCCACCAACGCCATCAGCGACATCTACGCCATGGGCGGCGACCCGCTGATGGCGATTGCCATTCTCGGCTGGCCGGTGAACGTGCTGGCCCCGGAAATCGCCCGGGAGGTGATCCGCGGCGGTCGCGCGGTGTGCGACGCCGCGGGCATTCCTCTTGCGGGCGGGCACTCCATCGATGCGCCGGAGCCGATCTTCGGCCTGGCGGTCACCGGGCTGGTGGAAAAACGCTTCATGAAGCGCAACGACACCGCCACGGCCGGTTGCCTGCTGTACCTGACCAAGCCCCTGGGGATCGGCGTGCTTACCACCGCCGAGAAAAAGGGCAAGCTGCGCAGCGCCGACATCGGCCTGGCCCGCGACTGGATGTGCACCCTGAACAAGCCCGGCAGCCGTTTCGGCAAGCTCGAAGGGGTGACCGCGATGACCGACGTCACCGGTTTCGGACTGCTCGGGCACCTGGTGGAAATGGCCGACGGCAGTGGCCTGACCGCGCGCATTCACTACGACCGCGTACCGCGCCTGCCGGGGGTCGAATACTACCTGGACCAGGGCTGTGTGCCCGGTGGCACCTTGCGCAACTACAGCAGCTACGCCGACAAGGTCGGGCGAGTGCAGGAACTGCACAAGCGCGTGCTCTGCGACCCGCAGACCAGTGGCGGGCTGCTGGTGGCGGTAACCCCGCAAGGCAATGCCGAATTCCTGGCCCTGGCGGCGGAACTGGGCCTGGAACTGGCGCCGATTGGCGAGCTGGTGGAGCGACAGAGCCACGCGGTCGAGGTGTTCTGATGTCTCTGGACTGCACCGACTACCGCGAGATCTTCCTCAACGACCGGCCGATGATGGACACCCGCGCGCCGATCGAATTCACCAAGGGCGCCTTTCCCGGGGTGCTCAACCTGCCGCTGATGACCGACCAGGAGCGCCAGCGGGTCGGCACCTGCTACAAGCAGCAGGGCCAGCAGGCGGCGATTGTCCTGGGCCATCAGTTGGTGTCCGGCGCGATCAAGGAACAGCGCGTCCAGGCCTGGGCCGATTTCGCCCGAGCCCATCCCGACGGCCTGCTGTACTGCTTTCGCGGCGGGCTGCGCTCGCAGATCGTCCAGCAGTGGCTCAGGGAAGCGGGCATTGACTACCCGCGGGTTGGTGGCGGTTACAAGGCCATGCGTACCTTCCTTCTGGACACCACCGAACAGGCCCTGCAGCAGTGCGATTTCGTCCTCCTGGGGGGCATGACCGGCACCGGCAAGACCCAAGTGCTGGGCCAGTTGGACAACGCCCTGGACCTGGAAGGCCACGCCAACCACCGCGGCTCCAGCTTCGGCCGCCGCGCCACCGGCCAGCCGAGCAACATCGACTTCGAAAACTGCCTGGCGGTGGACCTGCTGAAAAAGCGTGAGCGCGGCGTGCAGAGCTTTGTTCTGGAAGACGAGAACCGCATGATCGGCAGTTGCGCCTTGCCGCTGCCGCTGTACCAGAGCATGCAGGGCTTGCCCATGGTCTGGCTGGAGGACAGCCTGGCCAACCGGGTGCAAAGGATCCTTGACGACTACGTGGTCAACCTCTGCGCCGAGTTTGTGGCGGTGCATGGCGAACAGGGCTTCGCGCTGTTCGCCGAGCGCCTGCTGGAAAGCCTGAACAAGATCCACAAGCGCCTCGGTGGCGAGCGTCACCAGCGCCTGTTCCTGCTGATGGAAGCCGCGCTGGCGGAACAGGCCCGCAGCGGCGACGTGGAACGGCACCGGGCCTGGATCGAAGGCTTGCTGGGCGAATACTACGACCCGATGTACGCCTTCCAGCGCGAGAGCAAGGGCGCGCGGATCGAGTTCAGCGGCGAGCACGGCGCCGTGCTCGATTACCTGCGCCAGCGCTCACCGCGCTGATTCGTTCGCCGGCAAGCCGGCTCCTACAGGGCAGCTCCCACCAACCGTAGGAGCTGGCTTGCCAGCGAAGGGGCCCGCGAGATCGCCTTCGCCGGCAAGCCGGCTCCTACATGGGCAGCTCCCCACCGACCGTAAGAGCTGGCTTGCCAGCGAAAGGGCCCTCCAGCCCTACAACAACACCGCACCAATCAACCCGCAGACAATCCCCACCAGCATGGTCAGTACGGCCACGGTCACCAGTACTCGGGCATCGAAATCCTTGCGCAGCATCAGCAGCGACGGCAGGCTGATGCTCGGCAGGGTCATCAGCAGGGCCACCGCCGGCCCGGTGCCCAGGCCCAGGGTCATCATGGTCTGGACGATGGGAATCTCTGCCGCCGTGGGGATCACGAACAGGGTCCCGGCGATCGCCAGCGGCACCAGCCACCACAGGCTGTCACCCATGGCACCGTCGATATGCGGAAACAGCCAGACCCGCGCCGCGCCCAGCACCAGTACCGCCAGCACGTAGATCGGAATGGTGCTCCAGAACAGTTGCCACAGGGTTTTGCCCCAGCGGCTGAGGAACGGCTGGTCGTTCACCGTGCTGGCTTCCACCACCGCATCCACCGCGGCTTCGGGCAGTTGCTCGGGGCCGGCGACACGCTGCGCCACCAAGGACACGCCTAACACCAGGACAATGCCCGCCACCAAGCGCAGGGCGGAAAAGCCCCAGCCCAGGACAAAGCCCATGAACACCAGGGTGGCCGGGTTGAGCACCGGGTTGGCGATCCAGAACGCCAGGGCCGCACCCACCGAAACCTTCTGCCGGCGCAGGCCAGCAGCCACCGGCGCGGCGCAGCAGGAACACATCATGCCCGGAAGGGCGAACAGCCCGCCGCGCAGGGTCGAGCCGAAGCCGGCACGGCCGAACAGGCGCAGCAGCCAATCCCGGGGAATCAGCACCTGCAGCAGGGAACCCAGGATCACCGCCAGCACCGCAGCCTTCCAGATGGCCAGGAAGTACACCTGGGAATAGGCCAGGGCGGCGCTCCAGGGCGAGCTCTGCTGATCGTTGAGGATCGAGGCGCCGATGCTGTGGCTGTCGGCGGCGACAAAGGCCTTGAGGTAGTAGGGCGACCACTTCACGTAATACAGGCCGATGGCGGCGACCAGCAGGAACAGCAGGGGTTTGCACCAGAACGCCCAGCCGCGGTTGGGCTGGGTGGAGGCGAGGTTGGACATGAAAGGTATTCCGCACGAAGACAATAAGCGCGAATTGTAGCCGCTGGCGCCGGCGCGCTGCGAACCGATCTCGTCCGGCCTTGCCTGGCGATCCCCCGTCGGGAGCTCATCGGCCTTGAGAACGCCGCGTCCCTACGGGCCGTTCGTCCGAACGCGGCCCGAGCCCGCGGCAGCGGCTACACCAATCTTGGATCGGCACTGGCCCTGTAGCCGCTGCCGAGCGTCAGCGAGGCTGCGCAAAGGCCCGCAGGGCCTTGCCTGGCGATCTCCCGTCGGAGCGCTGTCGGGCTTGAGAACGCTGCGTCCCTACGGGCCGTTCGTCCGAACGCGGCCCGAGCCTGCGGCAGCGGCTACACCAATCTTGGATCGGCACTGGCCCTGTAGCCGCTGCCGAGCGTCAGCGAGGCTGCGCAAAGGCCCGCAGGGCCTTGCCTGGCGATCCCCCGTCGGAACTCTGTCGGCCTTGAGAGCGTCGCGTCCCTACGGGCCGTTCGTCCGAACGCGGCCCGAGCCTGCGGCAGCGGGGAGCGATTTTCAAAGGGTGCGAATCGAGGTGCGGATGGCCCGGGCACATTCGATCACCGAGGGCGCGAGCTTGCGTTCGGCTTCTTCCAGGGTCCAGCGGCTGCTGGGCACCACCACGTGCACCGCGGCCACCGGCAAGCCCTTGCCATCGAGGATGGGCGCGGCTATCGCCATGTCGCCCAGGAACAGTTCTTCCGGGTTCAGGGCATAGCCGCGGCGCTGGGTGGCGTCGATCTCGCGCTGGATCTCGTCCAGGTCGGTGCGGGTGTGCCGGGTGTGGGCCTTGCGGTCGCTGGCCTGGAGGATCTGCAGGGCCTCGGCGGCGGGCAGGGCGCTGAGGTAGGCGCGGCCCGAGCCGGTGCAGTACATCGGGATACGACTGCCGATGGGCATGTGGATGGGGATGAACTTGGGCGCCACGAAGCGCGCTACATAGACCATGTCCAGGCCATCGGGCTCGGTGAGGTTGGTGGTTTCCCCGGTGACCTGGGCCAGCTCGGCGAGGAAGGGGTTGGCCACGTCCACCAGGGTGTCGGCTGCCAGGTAGTTGTAGCCGATCTCCATCACCCGCGGGGTCAGCTGGAAGCGCTTGGTCTGCGGGTGCTTACGCACGTAGCCCAGCTGTTCCAGGGTGTGGATCATGCGCTGCGCCGAGCTTTTGTTGATGTCGGCGGCCGTGGCGATTTCCGCCAGGTTCATGGTCCGTTGCGCGGCGTTGAAGGCCCGCAGCACCGCCAGGCCTTTCTCCAGTGACTGGTTGAAAAGGGAGTTGTTGTTATCGCTCATGACCAGTCCTTTCAGGTTATTTTGTGTTTTGAATATCGATATTCGATATTTATAAATCTCTTTACGATTTTTGTAAATTGTTTATAGTCGGGCTCATGCCTCCTGCCTTCCACAACAGAGGCTATCCATCACGGACTTCAAACAATAAAACCGTCCAATGGGAGATTCGCCATGCACACCCGCACTCGCGTCCTTGCACCCGCTGTTTTCGCATTCTGTTGCGCCCTTGGCCTGGGCCTTTCGGCGTCGGCCCAGGCCGAGCCGCTGTACAAGGTCGGGGCCACCGCCACCGGCATTCCCTTCACCTTCCTTGACGTCAAGAGCCAGAGCATCGAGGGCATGATGATCGATGCCGCCCGGGCCGTGGGCAAGGCCGGCGGTTTCGCCGTGGACATCCAGCAGACCACCTTCGCCGCACTGATCCCCTCACTGACCTCGAACAAGATCGACATCATTTCCGCTGCCATGCTGCGCACCCCGGTGCGCGAGAAAGTGGTGCAGTACTCCGACCCGGTGTTCAGCTACGGCGAGGGCCTGATCGTCAAGGCCGACGACGCCAGCGACTACCGCCGCATGGAGGACCTGGCCGGGGAAACCGTCGGCGCCCAGGTCGGCACGGTGTTTATCGACGAGTTGAACAAGCGCGGGATCTTCAAGGAAGTGCGCGGCTACGACTCGATTCCCGATCTGATGCGCGACCTGGCCCTGGGGCGGATCAAGGCCGGTTTCGCCGACCGGCCGATCCTCGCCTACCAACTGGCCCAGGGCACCCAGAACAAGGTGCGGCTGGTCAAGGGCTACCAGCCGGTGGTCATGGGCGATGTCTGCCTGATCGTGCGCAAGGGCGATGCCCAGACCCTGGCCGAGGTCAATCGCGGGATCGCCGCGATCAAGGCCGACGGCACCCTGGAGCGCATCATCGAGCACTGGAAGCTCAACTGATCCAGTCGCGGCCCGGCGCCTGGCCCGGGTCCCTTTCCTGCTGATTAAACGGGTCTCTCCATGTTTCTCCAGAACGCTCTGGACTTCCTGCCCATTCTGTTGAAAGGCGCAGTGGTCACCCTGCAGGTCACCGTTGGCTCCTTCGTGCTCAGCTCGCTGATCGGCCTGGTCTTCGCCTTGATGATGGTGTCCAAGGTGCGCTCGGTGGCGTTGTTCGCCATCGGCGTGGTCAACGTCATTCGCGGGCTGCCGATCATCGTCCAGCTGTTTTACATCTACTTCGTGCTGCCGGATTTCGGCATCCAGCTCACCGCCATGCAGGCCGGGGTGATCGGCCTGGGCATCGCCTACTCGGCGTACCAGGCGGAAAACTTCCGCGCCGGTATCCAGGCCATCCACCAGGGCCAGATCGAGGCCGCCGAATCCATCGGCATGCGCGGGCCGATGATCATGCGCCGGGTGGTGCTGCCCCAGGCACTGCGCATCGCCTTGCCTCCCTATGGCAACACCCTGGTGATGATGCTCAAGGACTCGTCCCTGGTGTCCACCATCACCGTGGCCGAGATGACCCGGGCCGGGCAGCTGATCGCTTCCTCGACCTTCGAGAACATGACCGTCTACACCCTGGTGGCCTTGCTCTACCTAGCCCTGAGCCTGCCGCTGTCCTTTGCCCTGCGCCGCCTGGAGGCGCGCATCAGCACCCGGAGAAAGCCATGATCCAGATCAAGGGCGTACACAAGAGCTTTGGCAACGTGGCGGTGCTCGAAGGCATCGACCTACAGGTGCACAGCGGTGAAGTGGTGTGCCTGATCGGGCCCTCGGGGTCCGGCAAGTCGACCCTGCTGCGCTGCATCAACGGCCTGGAAAGCTACGAGCAGGGCGACATCCTGGTGAGCGGGGCGCGGGTCGACCGGCAGGCCAAGAGCATCCATGAACTGCGTACCCGGGTGGCCATGGTGTTCCAGCGCTTCAACCTGTTTCCCCATCGCACGGCCTTGCAGAACGTCACCGAGGGGCCGATCTACGTCAAGAAACAGGACCCCCGGCAAGCACGCCTGCGGGCCGAGGCGCTGCTGGAAAAGGTCGGCCTGGCCCATCGCATGCACGCCTACCCGGACGAGCTCTCCGGCGGCCAGCAGCAACGGGTGGCCATTGCCCGGGCGCTGGCCATGGACCCGGAGGCGATTCTCTTCGACGAACCGACTTCGGCGCTGGACCCGGAACTGGTGGGCGAGGTGCTGGCGGTGATGCGCAAGCTGGCCGACGAGGGCATGACCATGATCGTGGTCACCCATGAAATGGGCTTTGCCCAGGACGTGGCAGACCAGGTGTGCTTCCTCCACAGCGGGCGCATCGTCGAGGCCGGCCCGGCCCGAACCGTGCTCAGCACCCCGAGCCACCCGCGCACCCAGGACTTCCTGCGGCGCTTGCTCAACCAGGGCGCGGAGGTGCAGGCATGAGCGCATCCGAGCCCCTGCGCATGCCGCCCTCGCTGTGGGCGGCCACGGCCATGCCGGCCGAGCACACCCCGGCACTGGCCGAGGACCGGGAGGTCGATGTGGCGATTGTCGGCGCCGGCTACACCGGGTTGGTGAGCGCCCTGCGCCTGGCCCAGAGCGGTGCCAGCGTCTGTGTGCTGGATGCCGGCGAGCCCGGCTGGGGCGCCTCCGGGCGCAACGGTGGGCAAGTGATCCCCGGGCTCAAGTTCGACCCCGAGCAACTGCTGGCCAAGTTCGGCCCGGTACAGGGCGAGGCGCTGATCGATGCCGTGGGTGGCGCGGCCGATGAAGTGTTCGAGCTGATCAAGGAACACGGCATTCGCTGCGACGCCACCCGCAAGGGCTGGATCCAGCCGGCGTTTTCCGGCGCGGCGATGCACACCCTGGAGCAGCGCGCCGAGCAGTGGCGCCAGCGCGGCGTGGCCGTGGAGTTGCTGGACAAGGCCGCCGTGAGCCAGCGCATCGGCAGTTCGCAATACCTGGGCGGCTGGGTCGACCCGCGGGCCGGCAGCCTGCACCCGCTGAACTACGCCCGGGGCCTGGCCCGGGTGGCGATGGGGCTGGGGGTGAGCATTCACGGCCAGAGCCGGGTCCGGAAGCTGCAGCGCGATGGCGGGCGCTGGACCCTGGAGACCGACCGCAGCGCTCGGGTGCGTGCCTCGAAGGTACTGCTGGCGACCAATGGCTACACCGACGACTTGTGGCCGGGGTTGCGCCAGACGGTGATCGCCGCCAACAGTTTCATCATCGCCACCCGGCCGCTGCCTGCCGAGCTGCGCCAGAGCATCCTGCCGGGCGGCGAGGTGTGTTCCGATGCCCGGCGCCTGCTGCTGTATTTCAAGCAGGACGCCCAGGGGCGCCTGCTGCTGGGTGGGCGCGGGCCGTTTTCCGAGCCGCGCCGGGATGCCGACTGGAACCACCTGGAGCGTTCGTTGCTGAACCTGTTTCCGCAATTGGCGGGCGTCCCCATCGAGTATCGCTGGAGCGGGCGCGTGGCCCTGACCCCGAGTTTTCTGCCGCAGTTGCACGAGCCGGCGCCGGGGCTGTCGATCCTGCTGGGCTACAACGGGCGCGGCATTGCCTTGTCGACCCTGCTGGGCAAGCACCTGGCGGCGCGGCTGACGGGAGCGGGGCAGGGTTTTCCTTTCCCGGTCACGCCATTGCGGCCGATTCCGCTGCACGGCTTGCAACGCCTCTACCTGGGAGCGGGGATAGCCTGGTACCGGTTGCTCGACGCCCTGGGCTGATCAGCTCGGGCAGTCCTGCTCACCGTCATCCAGGCCCTGCTTGTAGCTCTGGCTGTGCAGGCTGGCCTTGCCGTTGCGCCAGGTCAGGGTCAGCACGTACAGCGAGTCGAAGTCGCTGGAGGCCCAATCCTCGGTAATCGGGCGCTTCTCGCCCACGGCTTCTTCGGCGACCTTGTTGATCAGCTCCGGCAGGTAGCCGTGGGACCAGGCGGTGTAGATGATCGAGTTGTGGTAGCGGTCATGCAGCAGCTCGTCCGCCAGGTCGCTGGTGTCATTGGCGGCAAAGTCGATGTTCACCGGCAGGCCGAGCTTGATGGCGCTGGGGCTGATGGTCATCAGCGGGCGGATATAGCTGTAGGAGTTGTCCAGCTCGCCTTCCTCGACGTTGCGCGTGGGGTTGGCGGCGAACACGTACTGCGCCTTGCCGAATTTCTCCGGCAGCAGCGAGGCCAGGTCGATGGCCCGGTTCAGGCCCTGGCAGTTGAGCTGCCCGAGGCCGCCGGCGGGCTTTTCCGCGTGGCGCAGGAACACCAGGGTCTGGGTGCCGTCCACCGGTTGCGCGCGGCTGGCGCTGGATTCCAGGGACAGGCACAGGGCGCCGCCCAGCAACAGGGCCGGCAACGGCAGGTAGCGGCGGTGCTTGAAGTGGCGGGCAAGGCGGCGGGGCAGGTTCATGGTGCGGTCATTCTTCAAGTGCGATGCGTGAGGCTGACAAACCCATGTTCCCTGTCGTTGCTCATGGCCTGATCGGGCCGTGGCTTATGAGTCCCTGAACGGCTTTTGGTTCGATTGCAGGCAGCTTAAGCGCTGCATGTTGCCGATTTAAGAAAACCCGGCGGATAATTCCCCGCCGTTGCCCATCCGTGGCGCCGCCCCCTTTTGATTGAGACTGGAAGCCTGTCATGAGCGATCTTTCCGCCTTTGCCGTCACCCAGAAATGGCCTGCGCAATTCCCTGAGTGGATTCAGTTGTATTCCTTGCCGACCCCCAACGGGGTCAAGGTCTCGATCATGCTCGAAGAGATCGGCCTGCCCTACGAGGCGCATCGGGTCAGCTTCGAGACCCAGGACCAGATGACCCCGGAGTTCCTCAGTGTCAGCCCGAACAACAAGATCCCGGCGATTCTCGACCCCCACGGCCCGGGGGACCAGCCGCTGGCGCTGTTCGAGTCGGGGGCGATCCTGATCTACCTGGCGGACAAGAGCGGGCAACTGCTGGCCCAGGAGTCGGCGGCGCGTTATGAAACCATCCAGTGGCTGATGTTCCAGATGGGCGGCATCGGCCCGATGTTCGGGCAGGTGGGGTTCTTCAACAAGTTTGCCGGCAGGGAGTACGAGGACAAGCGGCCGCTGGAGCGCTACGTGAACGAGGCCAAGCGTCTGCTGGGGGTGCTGGACAAGCACCTGGGGGGGCGCGAGTGGATCATGGGCGAGCGCTACACCATTGCCGATATCGCGACCTTTCCGTGGATTCGCAATCTGATCGGGTTCTATGAGGCGGGTGAATTGGTGGGCATCGACAACTTCCCCGAGGTCAAGCGAGTGCTGGCCAAATTCGTGGCGCGCCCGGCGGTGATCCGCGGGTTGGAGATTCCCAAGGTTTCTTGACGCACGCACGCCCTGTAGCCGCTGCCGCAGGCTGTGCACGAGCGCGCAGCGGTGGCGGCGATCCCAAGAATGCCAGGGGGGTGTCTGGGGGCGCCCAGCCAGGGCCTGCGTACCGAACGCAGCCCGCTCTTTCGCAGCCTCACCCTGGCTCGGCAGCGGCTACAGCCAACGTTGTGCCTCATAACGCTGGGCCTTATTAAGAAACAGGAATTTTTGCATGCGCCCCTTAAGTTTCAAGCAAGTCGATGTCTTCAGCTCGACTCCCCTCAAAGGCAACCCCTTGGCCGTGGTATTCAACGCTGACGAGCTCAGCACCGAGCGCATGGCCACCTTCGCCAACTGGACCAACCTCAGCGAAACCACCTTTCTGCTCCAGCCCCGCGATCCCCGGGCCGACTACCGCCTGCGGATCTTCACCACCACCCAGGAATTGCCCTTCGCCGGCCACCCGACCCTGGGCAGTTGCCACGCCTGGCTCGAAGCCGGCGGCGTGCCCCGGGGCGAGGAGATCATCCAGGAGTGCGAAGTGGGCCTGGTGCGCATCCGCCGCCAGGGCGATCAGTTGGCCTTTCTCGCGCCGCCGCTGCTCAAGGCCGGCCCGGTGGAGCCCCAGGTGCTGGAGCAGGTGCGCCGTGGCCTGCGCCTTACGCCCGGGGACATCGTGCAGGCGCAGTGGGTCGACAACGGCGCCGGCTGGCTGGCGGTGATGCTCGGCGAACGCCAGCAGGTGCTGGACCTGCAACCGGACTACCCGGCGCTGATCGGTCTGGCGGTCGGGGTGATCGCGCCCTGTGACCCCGAGCGTGATGACAGCGACGCGCAGTTCGAGGTACGGGCCTTTATCGCCGGTGATGGCATGCCCGAAGACCCGGCCACCGGCAGCCTCAATGCCGGCATCGCCCAGTGGTTGCTGGGCGCCGGGCTGGCGCCGGCGCGCTACCGCGTCAGCCAGGGCCTGAGCATGGGCCGGGCAGGGCGGATTGACGTGGAACAGATCGGCGATGAAATCTGGATCGGCGGCACGGCACGAACCTGCATCGAAGGGCACCTGCGGCTTTTCCCAAGCAGTGAGCAAACGTGCGAGAACACACCTTCGCCCACTGGACCGAGGCATCCATGAGCGCGCTGGCACCTGGCGATTTTGCAGGCACCGGCACGCACAAGCCGGCACGGCTCCTGTGCGCCTGGGCCCAGGTTGTGTCCTGGAAGGGCTGGATGCTGCGGGCAGGCCTGCTGGGTTTGCTGGCGCTTGATCCACTGCTTTGCATTGCACAAACCACAGCGGTCAAACAACCGCCCGGCCCGGCAACCTTGCCTGGTAATACACCGGGGAGCGAATCCGCGGCATCCGCCAGCGTGGCGGCCACGCCAGGGGACAACGGCGTGGCGGTGAATGCCACGTGCAACCTGCCGGTCAAGCCATCAGCCGGCAAAGTCGTGGAGATATATTGGACCCAGGGCCCGGAAAATCGTCGCGTGGTGGGCCGCGAGGCTGACCATTACGTCGATCTCAATCTGATCGTTCGAACTGTGGGTTACCGGCCTGGCGAGTGCATCGAAGCGACGATTCAGTCCGAAAACGCTGCCGATGAAGTTGCCGACCGGATCAAGAAAATCGTGCTCAGGGGAAAGGTTGACGATACCGGCATGGCCTACTTCAAAACGCCTCTGAAGGACTACACCCTCAATTTGCAGGGCAGTGAGCCGCCGTAGTGTGCACACCCGTGCGGGAGCCAGGAGCTGCTGCAAGCGGTCAACCGCCGGATTTGTCGCACGTAGGTTTTTCAATGGCGGCTGCCGCTGTTGCGTCAGATGGTCGCAGGCTGGCCGCGTCGAGTGGCCGATACCCCCTGGATCGCGGGGCCTCAAGGGCATTGTTACGGCTTGGGCAAGACTCTCTTGAGCCGTGCGGGTTTGTACCGGGGCGGCTGCGGGCATAAGCTTTCAGCCTTTTTTCGCCATAGCTCGTGTTGTTTCGCGCTCAGCCTTAGGAAAAATCATGTCCAGCCAGTTCCCAGAAGCCCGTCCGCGTCGCCTGCGTCGCTCCGAACAACTGCGCAGCCTGTTCCAGGAAACCGAATTCACCCTCAACGACCTGGTGCTGCCGATTTTCGTCGAGGAAGAAATCGACGATTTCGTGCCGATCAAGAGCATGCCCGGGGTGATGCGCATTCCCGAATCCAGGTTGGCCGGCGAGATCGAGCGCTACGCCCGCGCCGGGATCAAGTCGGTGATGACCTTCGGCGTCTCCCACCACCTGGACTGCGACGGCAGCGATACCTGGAAGGAAAACGGCCTGGTGTCGCGCATGTCGCGCATCGCCAAGGATGCGGTGCCGGAGATGATCGTGATGTCCGACACCTGCTTCTGCGAATACACCGATCACGGCCACTGTGGCGTGATGCACGGCCATGAAGTGGACAACGACCAGACCCTGCTCAACCTCGGCAAGCAGGCGGTGGCCGCGGCCCGTGCCGGCGCCGATGTGATCGCGCCGTCGGCGGCCATGGACGGTCAGGTCCAGGCCATCCGCCGCGCCCTGGACGCCGCCGGCTTCACCCAGACGCCGATCATGGCCTATTCCACCAAGTTCGCCTCGGCGCTCTATGGCCCGTTCCGTGAAGCCGGCGGCAGCGCGCTCAAGGGCGATCGCAAGAGCTACCAGATGAACCCGATGAACCGCCGCGAAGCGGTGCGCGAGTCCTTGCTGGACGAGCAGGAAGGCGCCGACTCGCTGATGGTCAAGCCCGCCGGGGCCTACCTGGACATCATCCGCGACATCCGCGAGGCTTCGCGCCTGCCGGTGGCGGCGTACCAGGTCAGCGGCGAGTACGCGATGATCAAGTTCGGCGCCCAGGCCGGCGCCATCGACGAGCAGCGAGTGGTGCGCGAAACCCTGGGTTCGATCAAGCGCGCCGGTGCCGATCTGATCTTCACCTACTTCGCCATGGACCTGGCCCTGGCCGGGATCTGATTAGGCCCCGCAGCACTGCCACGAACGTCGCCCGGCGTTCGTGGCTATTGCCAAGACTTCCGCCTCTACATGACAATGCGATTCATTATCAAATATGAATCCTTACTGTCATGCCCGCCGACGACTTATCCCTGCGCTGTGCCGTCACCGACCTCTACACCCATCACCATGGCTGGCTGCAGGGCTGGTTGCGCCAGCGCCTGGGCAACGCCTTCGATGCCGCCGACCTGGCCCAGGACACCTTCGTGCGGGTGCTCAAGGCGCGCAACGCAGTGGAGATCCGTGAGCCGCGGCCCTACCTGTCGCGCATTGCCCGGGGCCTGCTGATCGATCTGTTTCGCCGACGTTCCCTGGAGCAGGCCTACCTCGAAGCCCTGGCCCTGGTACCCGAGGGCGAGCACCCGTCGCCGGAGGAGCAGAGCGTGCTGTTCCAGGCGCTGATGGAAATCGACCGGCTGCTGGATGGCCTGGGGCCCAAGGTGAAACAGGCTTTCCTGCTGTCCCAGTGCGACGGCCTGACCTACGAGCAGATCGCCGAGCGCCTGCAGATTTCCGTGCGCAGCGTGAGCAACTACATGGCCAAGGCCATGGAGCATTGCTGCCTGATGCAGATGCGGATGCAGCTGTCATGAGTTTCGCCGGCCTGCAACTGAGCGTCGGCGAGCGCCAGGCCATCAGCGGCGCGGCACGCTGGTACGCGCAATTGCGCTCCGGCAGCGCCAGCGAGCAGGAGCAGGCCGCCTGGCGCGAATGGCTGGCCGCCGATCCCTTGCACCGCCAGGCGTGGGAACGCATGCAGCAACTGGGCGAGCAGATGTCGGCGCTGCCCGGCGGCCTGGCCGGTTCCGCCTTGCGCGGGGCAGGGCGCTCGCGCCGCGAGCTGATGCGCAACCTGGTGGTGCTGGCCTCGGCCGGTTCCCTGGGCTGGCTGGGCTGGCGCAGCGACAGCGCCCAGCAACTGCTGGCGGACTACCGGACCCAGATCGGCGAGCGCCGGCAAGTGCGCCTGGCGGACGGCACTTCGCTGCTGCTCAACACCAACACCTCGATCAACGTGCAGTTCGACAGCCAGCAACGCAAGGTGCAGCTGTTGTGGGGCGAGATGCTGGTCAGCACCGCTGCCGATCCCTTGCAGCGGCCGTTCCGGGTTTTCACCCGGGACGCTGAGGTGCTGGCCCTGGGCACTCGCTTCGTGCTGCGCAGCGATGAGCGTGAGGAGCAGGTGGCGGTGCTGGAGCACGCGGTGCAGGTCAGCCTGGGCGCAGGCCTTGCGCCGCGTCGGGTCGAGGCCGGCCAGCAACTGGCGTTCAGCGCCGGGGGCTTTGCCGCGCTGCGGCCCAACGATGCCGCTGTGGGTGCCTGGCGCCAGGGCAGCATCATCGCCATCGACCGGCCCCTGGGGGAGTTGCTGGCCGACCTGTCGCGCTACCGCCGCGGGGTTGTGCAGTGCGATCCGCAGATTGCCGGGCTGAAGATCTCCGGGGCCTTCCCCATCGATGACACCGACCGCGCCCTGGCGGCGCTGGAAAGCGGTTTCTCCCTGCAGATCAAGCGCTACACCCGCTACTGGGTACGGGTTTCCGATAGCCGCATGGGTTGAATCCGCGGGGCGAAAAAAAATTCAAGGGTCTTTGCATGTTTGCCCCTCCTGGTCCGGCTTATCCCCCAGTGGATTCATTTTCGTTAGCGGGGAAGGCAAAGCATGTCTGATGTTCACAAGTCGAAGTTGGCCCAGGCGATCAAGGTCGGGCTCTGGGGCGCACTGGCGGTCTACGGGGCGGCACTGCTGCCGTTGACCGCAGTGGCGGCCAGCGAACAGACCGCGGTGCGCCGCTTCGATATTGCCGCCGGTGACCTGACCGAGGTGCTGAGCCGTTACGCCAGCGCCGCCGGCGCGGCAATTTCCTTCGATGCCCGGCAGACCGCCGGCCTGCGTTCGGCGGGGCTCAAGGGTGAATACGGGGTACAGGAAGGCTTTGCGCGGATTCTCGCCGGCAGCGGCTGGCAGGCCGAGCCACAGAGCAACGGCAGCTTCGTGCTGCGCCCCGTGCCCCAGGGCAGCGGCGCTCTGGAGCTGGGCACCACCCAGGTGCAGGGCCAGGAGCTGGGGGCCACCACCGAGTATTCCGGTTCCTACACCACAGGCGCGGTCACCATCGGCAAGGGCCAGCACTCGCTCAAGGAAACCCCGCAGTCGGTGACCGTGATCACCCGCAAGATGCTTGATGACCAGAACCTCAACACCATTGACCAGGTGATGGAGAAGACCCCGGGCATCACCCTCTACGACTCGCCCATGGGCGGCAGGTATTTCTACTCCCGGGGCTTTCGCATGACCGGCCAGTACCAGTACGACGGCGTGCCCCTGGACATGGGTAGCAGCTACGTACAGGCCGACAGCTTCAGCAGCGACATGGCCTTCTATGACCGGGTGGAGATCCTGCGCGGCGCTGCCGGTATGCTCAAGGGCGCGGGCGGCACTGCCGGCTCGGTGAACTTCGTGCGCAAGCGCGGCCAGGCCACGCCGCACACCGAACTGACGATGTCCGCCGGCAGCTGGGACAACTACCGGGCCCAGGTGGACACCGGCGGGCCGTTGAACGATGCCGGTACCGTCCGCGGCCGGGCGGTGGTGACCCAGCAGACCCGGCAGTACTTCTACGACCTGGGCGAGCGCAAGGACCAGGTCTACTACGGCGCCCTGGATTTCGACCTCAGTGACGCCACCACCCTGGGCCTGGGCATGGCCTATGAAGACGTCGACTCGCGCCCGTGCTGGGGCGGCCTGCCGCGCTACAGCGACGGCAGCGACCTCAAGCTGGGCCGCTCCACCTGCCTGAACACCGCCTGGAACAATTCGCGCAGCAAGCGCGCGACCTATTTCGCCGACCTGCGCCAGCAGCTCAACGATGACTGGGCGCTGAAGGTAGCCGGGGTCTACACCCGCAACACCCAGGATATCGAGTACGCCTTCCCCAGCGGTTCGGTGCCGGTGGGGGCCAGCCGTTCCAGCACCCTGATGCTGGGCAGCATCTACGACTACGACCAGGTGGACTACGGCTTCGATGCCTATGTCGACGGGCACTTCCAGGCCTTTGGCCAGGAGCACGAGCTGACCTTCGGCGCCAACGCCAGCCGCTCGATCAAGGACGACTTCTACGCCGTGGCCGGCTTGCCCCAGCGGCAGAATGTGCTGGACCCCGATCACCACCTGCCCAAGCCCGACGACAGCTACTACGAAAGCAACTCCACCCGGGGCGGCCCCACTGATCTGCGGATCCAGCAGCAAGGGTTGTATTCCACTGTGCGCCTGAAGCTCGCCGACCCGCTGACCCTGGTCATGGGCAGCCGGGTCAGCTGGTACAAGTCGCAGAACGATTCGGTGGCCTACTGGCGCGATACGCGCACGCCCAGCAGTGCCCGATCCAAGGAAACCGGCGAGGTCACGCCGTTCGCCGGGGTGCTGTACGACCTCAACGACAACCTCACGGCCTACGCCAGCTACTCCAGCATCTTCACCCCCCAGGGCAGCTATCGGACCCTGGACGGCGCCTCCCTCAAGCCGCTGGTGGGCAAGAGCTACGAGCTGGGGATCAAGGGCGAGTGGTTCGATGGCCGCCTCAACAGCGCCTTCAGCCTGTTCCGCACCATCCAGCAGGACGCGCAGCAGGACGACCCGGCCTGCCCGGACAGCACCTGCTCGCTGAACTCGGGCAAGGTCCGCGCCCAGGGCTTTGAAGCGGAGCTCAGCGGTGAGGTGATCGAACGCCTGCAAGTACTGGCCGGCTACACCTACACCCAGACCAAGACCCTGGAGGACGCCAACAGCGCCAACAACGGCTTGCCGTTCACCACCTACGTGCCGCGCCACCTGCTGCGGGTCTGGGGCGACTACCAGCTGGGCGGTGCCCTGGAGCGCTTCACCGTGGGGGCCGGGGTCAACGCCCAGAGTGACAACTACCGAGTCTCGCCCACCAGCGGCAACCACATCCGCCAGGCCGGCTATGCGATCTGGAACGGCCGCATCGGCTATCGCATCGACGACACCTGGTCCCTGGCGCTGAACGGCAACAACCTGCTGGACAAGCGCTACTACACCACCATCGGCACCGAAGGCTTCGGCAATTTCTACGGTGACCCGCGCAACCTCACTCTGTCGGTCAAGGCCGACTTCTAAGGCCTGGAAGCGGCCGCGCAGACCTTCTGCACGGCCGCTTCAGGCCCCGGGCCCGGCGTCGAGCAAGGCCATGAAACGCTGCAGCTGTGGCGAAGGGTTGTCCCGGTGCCAGTTCATGTACAGCCCGATGCTTGGCCCTGGCTGCGTGCCCATGGCCCGCAGCGGGCGGTAGGCGACGCTGCCCTGCAGCACCGCATCGGCCATCGAGCGGGGCACCAGGGCCACGCCGAAACCGCAGCCCACCAGGCCCAGCTGGGTCTGGACCCGGGCCACTTCCTGGACCACCTTCGGGGTGAACCCGGCCGCGCTGCACAGCGCCATCAACTGGTTGTGGTAGCCGCTGCCCAGGGCCTGGGGCGTGAACACGAAGTCCTCGTTGGCCAGCTCCCGCAGGTCCACCTCTGGCGCCTGGGCCTGGGGGTGGTCGTGGGGCAGGGCGATGACGATCGGCTCATCGAGGATCAGGCGCGAGGCTATCTGCCCTTCGGGCAGCGGCAGCTCACGCATGAACGCCAGGTCGATGTCGCCGCCGAGCAAGCCCTTGAGCTGCTCGGCCGAAGGCAGTTCCCGCAGTTCCAGGCGCACCTCGGGCAAGGCCTGGCGAAAGCCCCGCAGGCTGGCGAGCAAGCTCGGGTAGCCGGCCAGTGACAGGCTACTGACGCGCAGGCTGCCGGCCAGGCCCTGGGCAATATGGCGCGCCTGCTCGATGCCCTGTTCCAGGGTAGCCAGGGTGCGCCGGGCGCTGTGCAGAAAATCCGCCCCGGCCGGGGTCAGGGCCACGCCTCGACGATTGCGCCGCAGGAGGCTGAAACCGAGTTTTTCCTCCAGGCGGGCGATGGCCTGGCTCAGGGGCGGCTGGGCCATGTGCAGGCGCGTGGCGGCCTTGTGAAAGTGCAGTTCTTCGGCGACGGCGATGAACTGGCGCAACAGGCGCGTTTCGATCATGGCGATGCTTCCTGGCTGGGGGCTTTGGGACTGTAAACCCCAAGGCTCATGGTTTCACAGCGAATTCATTGATATCAAAAACCTCTCACAGAACCTGGAATTTAGTATTAAGTCACTGATTTTCATGCTGTTACCCTGGAATTCACACAGGAGGGAAGAGCATGGATTTCAGCGGCAGAACGGCGATTGTCACCGGCGCCGGGCGCGGCCTGGGCTTGAGTTATGCACGGGCCCTGGCCCGTCGTGGTGCCCAGGTGGTGATCAGCGATTGCGGGAGTGACGGCAGCGGTAGCGGGGCGGATGACAGTGTCGCCCATGATGCGGTGCGGGCCTTGCGGGCCAGCGGTGCCAGGGCGCTGGCCGACACCGCCGACCTGGGCACCGAGGCCGGTTGCCAGGGGCTGGTGCAGCGCACCCTGGAGGCCTTTGGCAGCCTGGATATCCTGATTCACAACGCCGGCTGGGTTGGCTACCAGGCGCTGGAGCAGACCGACGCCGGGTTTCTCGAGCGCATGCTGGGGATCAACCTGTATGCGCCCATCTGGCTGGCCAGGCATGCCTGGCCCCATCTGCGGCAGTCCGCCGCACCGCGGCTGCTGTTGACCACCTCCGACCGTGCGCTGTACTCGGAATATGCCCAGCCGGGGCTGCTGGCCTACTGCGCGGGCAAGATGGCCCAGGTCGGGATCATGAATGCCCTGGGCCAGGAAGGGGCGGAGCACGGGATCCGGGTCAACGCGGTGTCGCCGGTGGCCAAGACCCGCATGTGGGGCGTCAGCGAGGAGCCGCCGGAACTCAAGCCGGACTGGGTGACGCCGGGGGTGCTGTTTCTGGTCAGCGAGCAGTGCCAGGACAGCGGCTACATCCTGCGGGCCAGCAATGGCCAGTTCAGTGCCTGGCGCCCCCAGGAGGCCCCCGGTGTGGATTACCCCCGGGACCTGAAGCGGATCGCGGCGGCCACGCCGGAGCAGTTCGCCCGGCGCTGGGGGCAGATCAAGCAGCCTTTCATCGGGGCTTGAGGGAGGGGGCGGCGCTCTGCGGGGAGATCTCCCGTTCGCGGAAGTAGCGCTCCAGCACGCGCGGGTCGGCCGAGCGCTCGGCCAGGGCCACGTAGGTGTCCGGGCGCAGCAGGTAGAAGGCGTTGCGCGCCAGCCCCGCGGCGGCATGGGCCGGGCGCCAGTCGAAGGTGCGCAACGGCACCTGGTGCGCGGTGCACCAGTCGCGCAGGGCGTCACTGGTGACGCCGTAGACATGCACCTGCCAGCCCAGGTACTCCAGGCTGTCGAAGTTGTCGTGTTCACCATCGCGCACCCAGGGCAGGCGGTCGCCGCCGTGCACCGGGCCGACGCCGCCGGCGCTCAGGGGCATGCCGCGGTAGTTCAGGGTGATCTGCGACACGGTACGGAAGAGAAACTCCCGGGCGCTGTCGAAGGCGGCGATCTTCGGCAGCAGCAGGGGCGCCAGGCGGGTGCGCGCCAGGTAGGCCACCGGGCCGTCGGCGGTGGCGAAGCTGAACACCCGGTCGGTGGTGGCCACCAGGCGCCGGGCGAACTCCATGCGTTCGGTGGCGTAGGTTTCCAGCAGGCGCTCGGCACTCTTGCCGCTCAGTACCGCTGCCAGTTTCCAGGCCAGGTTGATGGCGTCGCCGATCCCGGTGTTCATGCCCTGGCCGCCGGCCGGGCTGTGCACGTGGGCGGCGTCCCCGAGGAGGAACACCCGGCCGGTGCGAAACTGCTCGGCCACCCGGTGATGCACCTTGTAGGTGGAGAACCAGTTGACCTGGGCCACCTCGACCTTGAGCTGGCGCATGGCGCGCTGGCTGACATCCTCGAAGCGCAGGTTCTCCGGGTGCTCGGCACGCTCGTCGCGCACCGTGCCGATCAGCCGTGCGCGGCCGCTCTGGGCCAGGGGGAACACCGCGAGAAAGTCGGCGTCGTCCAGGTCCACGTGCAACTGGCCGTCGATGCTCGGGCCGCTGGCCTGCACATCCGCGACGTAGAACATCTGCTGGTAGGTGCCGCCGGGAAAGCCGGTGCCCAGGGTCTTGCGCACCGTGGAGCGGGCGCCGTCGCAGCCGGCCAGGTAGAAGGCCTGGCAGTGTTCTTCGCGCCCGTCGGGGCCGCGCAGGCGGGCGTTGATCAGGTGGCCGTGGTCGGTGAAGGCCAGCAGCTCGGTGTTGCGTTCGACCTCCACCCCCTGCAGCGCCAGGCGTTCGATCAGCAGTTGCTCGTGTTCGTCCTGAGGAAAGATCTGCAGGAAGGGGTAGGGCGTCAGGTCTTCGCCGATGGCGTTGAACGGCAGGTGGGCGGCGCGCTCGCCCTTGACCCAGAGGTTCACCGCCGGCACATGGTGGCCGCGCTCGACGATGGCCCGGGTCAGGTCCAGCTGGCGGTACAGCTCAAGGGTTCGCGCCTGCACCGCCAGGGCCCGGGAGGTAGTGCCCGGGCCCGGGGTCTTGTCGATGATCCGTACCTTGACCCCCTGCCGGCGCAGCCAGAGCGCCAGGACCAGGCCGGTGGGGCCGGCGCCGATGATCAGTACGTCGCTGCAATTCATGGGCTTGCCCTCGGTAGACGATCAAGGTCATGCAGGCGGCTGCCGCCGGGCTCAGCGCTGGGCGAAGGCCAGGTTCAGGCCGAGCCCGGCGAAGCTTGCGGCAAAACTGCGGCGCAGCCAGTTCTGCACCTGGGGCGATTCGATCACCGCGGTGCGGAACAGGTTGGCCAGCAGGCCATAGAGCACGAACACGAAGAAGGTCATGGCCATGAACACGCCGCTCAGGAGCAGCATCTGCGGGATCGGGTCGCTGCCGTCATGGGCGATGAACTGGGGCAGGAAGGCCAGGAAGAAGAGGGTCAGCTTGGGGTTGAGGATATTCAGCAGGCAGGCCTTGAGCATCAGCGCGCCGGGGCCATGGCTGACGGCGTTGCTGTCCACGGCGAAGGCCGAGCGGTCGCGCCAGGTGGCGTAGGCCAGGTACAGCAGGTAGGCGACGCCGGCGAACTTCAGGCCCTGGAAGGCCAGCGCGCTGGAGTGCAGGATGGCCGACAGGCCGAGGATCGAGGCCAGCAGGTGCGGGACAATCCCGGCGGTGCAGCCGATGGCGGTGAACAGGCTGGCGCGCTTGCCGGCCACCAGGGCGGTGGAAATGGTCAGGATCACGCCGCTGCCGGGAATCAGCACGACGATCAGGCTGGTGATCAGGAAATCCAGGGTCAACATCCGGGCATCACTCCATTGAGGGCAGGCGCGGGGTCAGGGCTGGGCGCCACACCTAAGTCGGGGGTCATCAAAATACACCCAGCCACACCGCCAATAGAAGGATTCTAGCCTGTAGCCGCTGCTGAGCCCGCGAAGCTGCGCAAAGGTCCGCAGGACCTTGCCTGGCGATCTCCCGCCGATCGCGCAGAGGCCTCAGGGTCGCAGCGTCTGCTACGCAGCCTGCGGCAGCGGCTACGAGGGCCGCGGCGGGAACAGCGCTCGCATTCCTTGGTCGAACGCCCCAGCCGCTGCTTTACTTGCACGGCCCTCGCCCAGCCATCTCGCGGAGCCCCATGATTTCCTCTCGTCTTCTCAGTTGCTTCCTGGGCCTGTCGCTGCTAGCCGGTTGCGCCAGCCAGCGCGGCCCCCAGGCACCAACACTGACCCCCGAACAGACCCAGGCCCGGATCCTGCGCCTGCTGCCGGCCCAGGTGGCGGACCGCCCGGGCTGGGCCCGGGACATCCAGGTGGCCTTCAGCGCCCAGGGCCTTGAGCCGAGCCAGAGCAACCTGTGCGCGGTGCTGGCGGTGACCGAGCAGGAATCCACCTTCCAGGTCGACCCGACGGTGCCGGGCCTGGGGCGCATCGCCCGGCAAGAGATCGACCGCCGCGCGGCCAAGGTGCATGTGCCGGCGCTGCTGGTCAGCGCCGCCCTGCAAGTGCGCGGCCCGGACGGCCAGTCCTACAGCCAGCGCCTGGCCAGTGCCCGCAGCGAGAAGGAATTGAGTGCGATCTTCGATGACTTCATCGGCATGGTGCCCCTGGGCAAGACCCTGTTCGGCGGCTTCAACCCGGTGCACACCGGTGGGCCGATGCAGGTCAGCATCGAGTTCGCCCAGCAGCATGCCCAGGGC
The DNA here is from genome assembly GCF_014170225.1 of Pseudomonas sp. UME65. Taxonomy (NCBI): domain Bacteria; kingdom Pseudomonadati; phylum Pseudomonadota; class Gammaproteobacteria; order Pseudomonadales; family Pseudomonadaceae; genus Pseudomonas; species Pseudomonas sp. UME65. The sequence goes on from NZ_LZZQ01000012.1 coordinate 87,215, forward strand.
TATCCCTACCCGGTGCAGGACTCCATCCGTCATGAGGTCTTCAGCCGCCGCGGCGGCCTGTATTTTGGCATCGCCCACCTGTTGGGCTACCCGGTGGACTACCCGCAGCCGTTGTACCGTTTCGCCGATTTCAACGCCGGCTGGTACGCCAGCCGCAACGCGGCGTTCCAGAGCGCGGTGAGCCGTGCCAGCGGGATCAGGCTGGCGCTGGATGGCGACCTGATCCGCTACGGCTCGATCATGCCCGGCAGCACCGAGCTGGCGGTGCGCACCCTGGGCAAGCAGCTGGGGCTGCGTAACCCGCAGATCCGCGCCCAGCTGGAGAAGGGCGACCGCCAGGACTTCGAAGAAACCGAGCTGTACCGTCAGGTGTTCGCCCTGGCCGATCGCACGGCGGGCAAGCCCGTACCGCGCCAGCAACTGCCCGGTATCGAACTCAAGAGCCCGAAGATCACCCGCCAGCTGACCACCGCCTGGTTCGCCAAACGGGTGGACGAACGCTACCAGCGCTGCCTGCAACGCCCGCTGTAGGAGCTGGCTTGCCAGCGAAGACGGCCGCCAGGGCGATGCAGGGCCTCTTCGCCGGCAAGCCGGCTTCGACAGGGGGCACTGTTGTGCGGGGCGCAGGTGCTTGCTTGTCAGGCCCGGGGGCGGCGTGGCAGGATGCGCCATGAATTTTTTCCGGCTCGTCTCCCGCCTTCATCACCATCGACCTCATCTCCGGGGCCGTGGTCGCTTGTGCGCGTCGAGCCGTCAGTCATCGAGCAATCGCGATCACTGACCTTCGATGAAAAAAACCAAGGCGCCCCACAAGGCGCCTTTTTTATTGCCTGTCAAAAAACCAGAGGAATGACCCATGACCATGTTACGTGGCACTCGAATGATCACCGGCGAACAAGCCGCCACCCTGCGCACCCTGGAAGGACGCTTCCGGAGCTGGCTTCATCGAAGCGGGCGCTGAAGAAGTCATTGTCCCGGCGCTGTGGGGCCAGGACACCTTTATCGAGAAGGCCGGCGGCAGCGAAGTCATCGGCCAGATGTGGGCCTTCAACGACAAGGCCGGGCGGCCTTGCTGCCTGATCCCGGAAGCCACCGCGCTGTTCCAGGAAACCGCCGGCGAGCTGCTGGCGGGGCGCGAGCAGGCGGCCTTCTTCTACGTTGCCCGCTGCTATCGCTACGAGCGGCCGCAAGCCGGGCGCTACCGCGAGTTCACCCAGTTGGGCCTGGAGATTCTCGGCCCCGATCCGCAGCGCGCCCTGGAGCAGGCGCGGGCGCTGTGCGTGGGCTTTCTCGACGCCTTGGGCCTGGAATACCAGCTCAACCTCGGGGTCAAGCGCGGCCTGACCTACTACCTCAATGGCGAGGGTTTCGAAGTACGCTGCCCGCGCCTGGGGGCGCAGCAGCAAGTGGTGGGGGCAGGCGCCTATCGCCAGGGAGCCGGCTTCGGCATTGGCCTGGAGCGCCTGCAACTGGCGCTGCAAGCCTGACCGCCTGCGTGCGGTAGGAGCTGGCTTGCCAGCGAAGGCATTCGCCAGGGCGGTGCAGGGCTTGCGGGCCTCTTCGCCGGCAAGCCGGCTCCTACGGGTGGGGTCAGGGGCGCCGGCGCACGAATTTGCGCCACAGCCAGACCCACAGCAGCACCAGGGGGAAGGCCAGGATCACGAAGGGCAGCACATAGCTGCCTTTCTCCAGGGCCTCGGCGGTGCCGTCGGCCAGGTTGTCCAGCAGGTTGCTGAAGGCGCGCTTGAGGCTGGATTCGCGCTGGACGCCGTCGCTGGGCAGGAACTTCAGGGTCAGGAGGTTGGTGTCCAGGCGGCGTTGCTGGCCGGCGGCGGTCTGGGCCAGGGCCTGCAGGTCGTTCTCGATGCCGGCCTGTTCCCGGCTCAGGGCAATCAGGTCGCTGACGCTGATGTCCTTGCGCGCCGCCAGTTCGTCCAGGCGCTGCTGTTGGGCCTTGAGCCGCTGCTGCTGGCGCTGCACATCGGCCACGGCATCGGCCAGGTCTTCGGCGCTGGTGATGCGCTCGCCCAGTTCCGCGCCCTGGGAGGCCTGCTGGACGATGGGCTCCACACCGTCCGGAACTATTCGCAGCGTCACCTGGGCGCGGTACTTGCCCTGTTCCAGGCGCAGGATATTGCACGGGCCGAACTGGGCCTTCTCGCAGGCTTCGCGGGTTTGCGCCAGGCGCGGACCGATCTGCGCGGCTGGCAGCGACAGGCTCAGTTCATGCTCATAGGCCAATTGCGCGCCGGCCTTGCCCTGGGCCCCGCCCAAGGCCACGGCGCTGCTGTTGTGGTCGCTGGGAGAGCAGGCGCTGAGGGCCAGGGCGCCGAACAGGGCCAGGGCCAGTCGACGGAATTTCGCAGGGTGATCGTCCTGATGTTGCATGGGGGCTCCTTGAGGGATGAATCGGCGACAGGGTCGCAGGTGCGCATCTTACCGTCGTTCGGGGAAAGACCACGATCCCGGCTGGGCTTATCGAGGATAATTTTCCTGGCTGATGCTGATAGGCGCGGAGCGGGTTCAGGGCTACACCTGTGGCAGCCCGGGACGACGGTGTTTCGGCGCAGATCAAGGAGTGCGTCATGCGCGAGTCGGATATCCCCCCAGGCTTTGCCCCCTTGCCCCGCAGCAGCCCGCTGCTGGAACTGATCGGCCCGGTCTACGGCTGCGGCAGTGGCAGCGAACTGCGCGTCGGCCTGCGCGCCGACACCCGCCACGCCAACGGCCGGGGCACGGTGCATGGCGGCATCATCGCCACCCTGGCGGACATCGGCATGGGCTACGCCATGGCGTTTTCCAGCGATCCGCCCTTGCCGTTGATCACCGCCAGCATGACCCTCGACTACCTGGGCGCGGTGCAGGTCGGGGAATGGATCGAGGTGCACCTGGAGCATGCCAAGCGTGGCCGGCAGATGGCCTTTGCCACCGTGGTGCTGCGGGTCGGCGAACAGGAAGTGGCCCGGGCCAGCGGCGTCTTCGCCGTCCCAACCGCAGCCCTGTAGCCGCTGCTGAGCCTGCGAAGCTGCGCAAAGGTCCGCAGGACCTTGCCTGGCGATCTTCCGTCGATCGCGCAGGGGCCTCAGGATCGCAGCGTCTGCTGCGCAGCCAGCGGCAGCGGCTACAGCTGTTTCCAATCCAGGCCGAAACGCGCCAGGTATTTGCGCAGGCGGTCGGCGTCGTTGGGGTTGGCCTTGCCCAGGCGCGACACGCCGAACAGCCGGCGCCCCGCCTCCGACAGGCTGTCGGCGCGGCGGCACTCGGCAATCACAGCCTTGAGTTGCAGGCGGTCGAACAGGTCCAGCTGCACATCGTCGCCCAGCAGTTTCTGCAGTTCGTCCTCTTGGTTCTCCTGCCCCCAGGCGTGGCGCAGGCGCTGGATCTCTTCCTCGGCCTGGGCCTGGTCGATGCGCCCGCTGTCGGCCAGGGTGGCCATGCGGGTGATGGACGCCGACAGCTCGCGGAAGTTGCCCAGCCACGCCGCTTCGCTGGAGCTGGCAAAGGCCAGGTAGCGTCGCCGCGCTTCAAGGTTGAAGCGCACCAGCTGCCCTTGTTCCCGGGCGTGACGCTCCAGCTCGAAATCGATGTTCGGTTCGATGTCTTCGCGGCGCCCCGCCAGCCCCGGCAGGTTGAAGGTCCAGAGGTTGATCCGCGCATACAGGTCCTCGCGGAACAGGCCCTGGGCCACCCGGCCACGCAGGTCGCGGTGGGTGCCGGCGATGATCAGGAAATTGCTCTGCACCTCCTGGTCCGAACCCATGGGAAAGAAACGCTTCTCCTCGATGGCCTTGAGCAGCATGGCCTGTTCGTCCAGCCCCAGTTCACCGATCTCGTCGAGAAACAGCATGCCGCCATCCGCCGCCCGCAGCAGGCCTTCGCGGGCATTCTGGGCGCCGGTGAAGGCGCCCTTGATATGGCCGAACAGTGCCGACATGGCCCCGTCCCCACGCAGGGTGGCGCAGTTGACCTCGACAAAGCGCCCCTGCACCTGGTGCCGGCCACGCTTGAGCTCATAGATGCGCCGGGCCAGGAACGACTTGCCGGCACCGGTGGGGCCGATCAGCAGCATCGGTGCCCTGGAGCGCACGGCAACCCGTTCGATCTGCTCGATGGAGCGGTTGAATGCCGGGTTGCGGGTGGCGATCCCGGACTTGAGGAAGGCCAGGCCTTCCAGGCGCTTGTGGGCAAAACGCGAGGCGATGCGGTCGTAGCGCGACAGGTCGAGGTCGATCAGGGCGTGGGTGCCGGTGGCGTGCTGGTCAGGGTCGCGGCGCCGCGCCGGCGAGGTCTGGATCAGCCGGGCAGGGAGGTAGCGCGCCTCGGTCAGCAGGAACCAGCAGATCTGCGCCACGTGGGTGCCGGTGGTGATGTGCACCAGGTAGTCCTCGCGCTCGGTGTCGAACGGGTAGGCGCTGGTGAAGTCGTGCAGGGCGCCGTACACCTCCTCGAAATCCCAGGGATTGTTCAGGCCCATGGGGTGCAGGCGCACCTCGGTTTCCGGCGACACCTGGCGCACGTCGTTGGCCACCCGTTCGGCCAGGCTGACATCCCGCGCGTCCAGGCCATGGATCAGTTCCAGGCGGTTGATCAGCACATCCTGCTGCTGGCACAGACCGACCGTGGGCCGCCAATGGCTCCAGCGGTTGGCACCCTTGCCGACGCGATCGAGGGTGGAACCGACAAAACCTATGGCGACCGTGGGCTTGTTCGACATTTTTATACCTGGAGATAAAAAACGATAAGCAAAGATATAAAATTATCGAGGCGTTTGTCTTGCCGGATACTTGATGAAAAAGTGATAAAAAATAAAAACCTTATAAATCAATGAGTTGAAAAATAATTTGTTGGAAAATCAAAACCTGGCACAGCGGCTGCAATATCTCTGGCAACGAACAAGACAACAGAGCGAGACGCCAAGATGGCCAACTTCCAGCTGTTCAACACCCAACAGGCAAAAGCGCCAGCGAGCACCACCCTGAACGCTTCCAAGGCCGGGGCCTATGCCTACAACGCCAAGCATCGCCTGGCCCAGCTGGCGGTCACCGGTTGCCTGAACTCGACCTTCTACACCTCGCCTGAAGGCCAGCTGGAAGCGGTACTGCAATTGGTGAGCGAGCTGGACAGCCGCTTCGTCGCCCAGGCCGCCCGTTACGCTCGGCAGCAAGGCCATATGAAGGACATGCCGGCGCTGCTGCTGGCGGCACTGACCGCGCAACGCTCGGCCCTGGTGCCGGAGCTGTTCGCCCAGGTGGTGGACAACGGCAAGATGCTGCGCAACTTCGTGCAGATCCTGCGCAGCGGCGTGACCGGGCGCAAATCCCTGGGGTCGCAGCCCAAGCGCCTGGTGCAGAACTGGTTGAACAGCGCTACCGAGCGCCAGCTGTTGCAGGCCTCGATCGGCAACCAGCCGTCCCTGGCGGACGTGGTGAAGATGGTTCACCCCAAGCCAAGCGAGGCCTGGCGTGAAGCCTTCTTTGCCTGGTTGATCGGCAAGCCGGTGGATGTGCAGGCGCTGCCTGAGCTGACCCGGGACCTGTTGGCGTTTCGCAGCGGAGCGACCCGGGAAGTGCCCCAGGTGCCGTTCCAGTTGCTCGGCAACGAGACACTGAGCACCGAACAATGGGCCGGGCAGGCCCGCAACATGGGCTGGCAGGGGCTGCGCATGAACCTCAATACCCTGGCGCGCCACGGCGCGTTCCAGGTGCCGGGTTGCACCGAGTACGTGGCGGCGCGGCTGGCGGATGCGGGGGAGGTGGCCAAGGCCCGGGTCTACCCGTACCAGTTGCTGGCGGCCTACCGCATGGCCGGTGACGAGGTGCCGCAGCCGGTCCGCGAGGCGCTGCAGGATGCCCTGGAGCTGTCCCTGGCCAACGTGCCGGCGCTGGCGGGCAACGTGGTGGTCTGCCCGGATGTATCGGGCTCGATGCACAGCCCTGTTACCGGCTATCGCCAGGGCGCCACCACCGCGGTGCGCTGCATCGATGTGGCGGCACTGGTGGCGGCAGCGGTGTTGCGCAAGCAGCCGGCGGCGCGGGTCATGCCGTTCGAGCGTGGAGTGGTGAACATCCACCTCAACCCGCGGGACAGCGTGATGAGCAATGCGCAGAAGCTGGCGAACATCGGCGGAGGGGGGACCAACTGCTCGGCGCCCCTGGCGCAGCTGGCCAACGCCAAGAGCCGCGTGGACACCCTGATCCTGGTCTCGGACAACGAGTCGTGGATCGATGCGCGGCGCCACGGCGCCACGGAAACGATGCGCCAGTGGGAGCGGATCCGGGCCATCAACCCGCAGGCGAAGCTGGTATGCATCGACATGCAGCCCGGGGCCACGACCCAGGCACCGGACCGCGAGGACATCCTCAACGTCGGCGGCTTCAGTGACGCGGTGTTCGATGTGATCGAGCAGTTCACTGCGGGCAATTACGGTGCGCAGCACTGGGTAAAGGCTATCGAGGCGATGTAACGCTGATCGGTAGAGGATGAAACACACCGTGCGCCGGCCAGCCGGCGCACACCACAGATTTTTTGCTCATTGGCCCTGAATGCCGCTGTGACTACATCCAAAGGCGTCTCAGCAACTCTTGTCAGGACCGGTGACGGCACGAATGCCAGTGGCTGTACATATTGGTTAAGCCGGTTCGAATCCGGCGATCAGTCACTTCTTTTGTCGTGCCACCTTTTTTGCAGTTTTTGCGACGAATGCTGATGGAACTACATCCAAGGTTCGAGATGCGGGTTCGATTCCCGCCGGTGCCGGAAAACGGCGCCGTGGTTCAATGGTCAGAACGCGAGTGCACCGTTTCATCGACTCCTTGTCGTCGCATCTTTTCCCCCCGCCTCGGCGGGATGGCAGCGAATGCCACGGGTACTACATCGTGTCGCGGGTTCGAACCCCGCCAGCCGCAAGGCTGTAGCTCAGTCGGTAGAGCAAATGTGCCTGTTCCCTTGTCGCTGCCCGCAGGCCCGGCCTGCACCGATTGACCCGGCGAATGCCGGTGGAACTACAGGACAGCGTGGTCGCGGGTTCGAGTCCCGTTCACCGCAAGGTGCTAGCTCAGAGGCAGAGCGCGCTGCATGTTTCACCTCCACTTGTCGCCGTTTGCACCGAACACCGCAATTTCGTAGGAGCTGGCTTGCCAGCGAAGAGACCCCCGAGATCGTCTGCTGCGACCCGGCTCCTGCGCACCCTATTGAACAAGGCCGTATCCGCGGCCACAGGAAAAAGAGTCAACGACATGGAACACAAGACCTACCAACTGCTGGAAGTCGCCAACGGCAAGCCGATCAAGATGTGGACCCAGGGCGTGCCGGTGGAAAACGAAGCCCGCCAGCAATTGATGAACACCGCGAAGATGCCGTTCATCTTCAAGCACCTGGCGGTGATGCCCGACGTGCACCTGGGTAAGGGTTCGACCATCGGTAGCGTGATCCCCACGGTGGGCGCGATCATCCCGGCTGCGGTCGGGGTGGATATCGGCTGCGGAATGATCGCCGCCCGTACTTCGCTGACCGCCTCCGACCTGCCGGATAACCTGGCCGGATTGCGTAGCGCCATCGAGGCGGCGGTGCCTCACGGTCGTACCTCGCCCCGTAGCGGTCGCGATAAGGGCGCCTGGGGCGACGTGCCGAATCAGGCCGACCAGGCCTGGGCTGCGCTGCACCCACGTTTCAAGGCGATCACCGATAAGTACCCGGCCCTGGCCAACAGCAACAACCGCAAGCACCTGGGAACCCTCGGCGGGGGTAACCACTTCATCGAGGTCTGCCTGGATGAGGCCAACCGGGTCTGGTTCATGCTCCACAGCGGTTCCCGTGGCGTAGGTAACGCCATCGGCAACCTGTTCATTCACCTGGCCCAGGCCGATATGCGCCAGCACATCGCCAACCTGCCGGACCGCGACCTGGCCTATTTCGAGGAAGGCAGCCAGCACTTCAACGATTACGTGGAAGCGGTGGCCTGGGCCCAGGATTTCGCCCGGCAGAACCGTGAGCTGATGATGCAACTGGTGATCCAGGCCACCCGCAAGGTGATCAGCAAGCCCTTCGAGGTGGCGCTGGAGGCAGTCAACTGCCACCACAACTACGTGCAGAAGGAGCGCCACTTCGGTGAAGAGGTGCTGGTGACCCGCAAGGGGGCGGTGTCGGCGAAGAAGGGCGAGCTGGGGATCATTCCGGGTTCGATGGGGGCCAAGAGCTTCATTGTCCGCGGATTGGGTAACGAGGAGGCGTTCTGCTCCTGCAGCCACGGCGCGGGGCGTACCATGAGCCGCACCAAGGCCAAGAACACCTTCACCCTGGCCGACCAGATCCGCGCGACCGCCCATGTGGAGTGCCGTAAGGACGAAGCGGTGATCGATGAAATCCCGATGGCCTACAAGGACATCGACCAAGTGATGCACGCCCAGCGCGAGCTGGTGGAAGTGCTGCACACCCTGCGTCAGGTGGTGTGCGTTAAGGGGTAGAACAATGGACGACATGGATGCATTGATAGCAACCCCGCCCGGCTGGCAGTACCAGCTGAGCGACTACGAAGCCCGCCGCGTGCGGGAGGTGATGGACGAGTTGGACAGGCACAGCGCCTGGCTGGAGCTGAGCCGCTTCGGCAACGGTTTCGTGCGTCAGGCCGCGGTGCGCGGGCTGGCCGCGCAGCCTTCGGCAGAGGCCCTGGTGGCTTTGCTGGAGCGCCTCAACGACTGGGTGCCCCAGGTTCGCCAGGAGGCCGCCGCGGCGGTCGAGGCCTATTGGGTGCCGGAGCATGCCGGGCTGCTGTTGCAGACCCTGGCACCGCTGCTGGCCCTGGCCGGCAAGCAGCGCGCCGACCACGGCGCGACTCTGGAGCGGGCCAGCGCCGTGTTGCAACTGGCCCAGGTGCGCGACCAGGTGCAAGGGGCCTTTGGCACTTGCCGGGGCAAGGCTGCGCGCTTTGTCTTCGAGCTGTTGCTCAAGGGCGTCGAGGACCGACCGGCGCTGCTGGCCATGGCCCTGCGCCACCCGGAGGTCAGCGTGCGGCAGATGGCGGTGGACGCCTGCGCCGAACTGCCCGATGAGCAGGCGCTGCCCTTGCTGGAAGAGGTGATGCGCAGCTGCGGCGCCAGTGTGCGGGTCAAGGCCCTGCGGCTGCTGCTGTCGCGCCTGGCCGATTGTCGCGAGTATCTGGCGCAGGCCCTGCTCGACCCTTCGGGGGCCTTGCGTTGCCTGGCCCACTGGGCCGCGCCGCGCCATGGGCTGGACCCGCGGGCAGTGCTGCTGGCCCGCTTGCAGCAGCCGGCCCCGGGCAACAAGCGCCAGTGGCTGGGGCTACTGGGGTTGGTCAGGGAGCTGCAGGAGCCACAGGCCGATGCCATGGTGCGCCAGGCCCTGGCTTCGCCGGCGCTGAGCGTGCGCCTGCAGGCCCTGCAAACCCTGGGTGAACGTGGCATGGCCGAGCAACTGGCGGCCCTGGACGATGCCTCGGACAAGGTCTTCGACTGCGCCCTGGGCCTGTTGCGCCAGCAGCCGTGGGCGGTATTCGACGAGGCCCTGGAGCAGCGTCTGGACCAGCATTGGCACGATCTGCCCAAGGCGCGACGCTGGGCCATGCTGGCCCTCAAACCGGGCTGGCGTCAGTTGGAGTACCTGCTGTGGCGCCTGGGGCAGGGCGGCAGTGACGCCGCCTATTGGCGCGAGGCCCTGGCACGCTGGTGCGACAGCCGCTACGGGATGTTCGACCCGGTGACCCCCAAGCCCCTGCGCGAGGCCATGGTGCAACGCTTGCAGGCGATGGAAGCCGCCGGGGAATTACCCGTCGGTTCGGTCCAGCGGCTGTTGTGAGGAAAGGAGAACCGCCATGTTGACCCTGGTTGAAGATGAGCACAGCCAGGCGCTGCGCCAACAGCTGGAAGCGGCGTTTTGCGTGTTCGATTTTGTGCGGCTGGCGGTGGAGCCGGGTGTCGAGGTGAATCAGGCCTTGCATCGCCAGGGCTTGCAGCACCTGTATCAGCACCTGATGACCAGGCGCCGTGAGGCCTGGAAAAAGCTGCGCCAGGACCCGCGCTACGCCGACGTTGGTGAACCGCAGATGCGCTGGGAACCGGAGCGGGCACTGCCTGAGCGGCTCAGCCCGCAGCAGGTCCGGCAACTGGTTTGCGAAGATCCGGAGCAGCAGGACTGGGCCTTGTACCGGGCGTTTTGCCAGCCACCGTACGGGCTGCATTTCCCGGGTGGGGCCGAGCAGGCCCGGCAGGTGTACGGCCAATGGCTGGACCTGCTGGGGCTCGATCTCCAGCAGCAGCCCCAGGTGATCAACTGGGTGGGCGGCCTGGAGCTGGATTGTCAGGCCCCGGCCATGGGCCCGCATCTGCTGCCCTGGAGTGAGTATTTCGACGAAGGCCTGGAATGGTGGGGCGTCTGGTGCCTGACGGTGTGGAACCCCGTGCGCCGGACCCTGAGTGTGCTGGCCGCCAGCGCCACGGATTGAACAAGGAAAAGGATCATGGACCATCTGGAGCGCCATCCCCTGAGCAGCGCCATGCGCGAACGGGTATTGGCCGAGCTGGCGCGGATCGAGCGCGAGCGCAATGTGCAGGTGCTGTATGCCTGTGAATCCGGCAGTCGGGCCTGGGGCTTTGCCTCTGCCGACAGCGATTACGATGTGCGTTTCGTCTATGTGGAAAAGCCCGAATGGTTCATCCAGGTGGATGCCGGGCGCGACGTGATCGAGCGGCCCCTGGACGACGAGCTGGACATCAGCGGCTGGGAACTGCGCAAGACCCTGGGGCTGTTGCGCAAGTCCAACCCGACCCTGCTGGAATGGCTGGACTCGCCCCTGGTGTACCGCAGCGAACCGACCGCCGCCGAGCGCCTGCGTGAGCTGGCCGAGGCGTTCTACAGCCCGCCGGCGGCGCGCAACCATTATCTGTCGATGGCCAGGAAGAACTTTCGCGGTTACCTGCAAGGCGACAGCGTGCGCTTCAAGAAGTACTTCTACGTCCTGCGGCCCTTGCTCGCGGTGCGCTGGATCGACCAGGGGCGCGGCCGACCGCCGATGACCTTCGCCGACCTGCTGACCACCGTCGACCATCAGCCACTGCTGGACGAAGTGGCCGAGCTGCTGGTTTTGAAACGCTGCGCCGACGAGTCCGCCTACGGACCGCGACGCCCGGCACTGCACGCCTTTATCGCCGCCGAGCTGGAACGCCCGGTGCCGAAACTGGCGCGTACCCATGAAGACAACGCGTTGCTGGACGCTTACCTGCGGGAAACGGTCCGGCACTACGCCTGAGGAATGTGATGAAACAGGATGTAATCGAACTGGACGGCGCCATCGGCGGCGGCCAGGTACTGCGCAGCGCCCTGAGCCTGTCGATGCTCACCGGCAAGACCCTGCGTATCCATAATATTCGCGCCCGGCGCAGCCGCCCGGGGCTGTTGCGCCAGCACCTGACCGCGGTGCTGGCGGCGGCCCAGGTATGTGGCGCCAGAACCACTGGGGCCGAGCTTGGCTCCCAGGTCCTGAGCTTCGAGCCGGGGCCGATCCGCGGCGGCGACTACCGCTTCGCCATCGGCACCGCCGGCAGTTGCACCCTGGTGCTGCAGACCCTGCTGCCGGCCTTGCTGCGAGCGCCGCAGCCGAGCCGCGTGAGCATCAGCGGCGGCACCCACAACCCCCTGGCGCCGCCGGTGGATTTCCTCCAGCAGGCCTGGCTGCCGCAACTGCGGCGCATGGGCGGGCGGGTGGAACTGCAGCTGCTGCGCCATGGTTTTGTCCCGGCCGGCGGTGGCGAGCTGGAGGCCTTTATCCAGCCTTCGGAGCTGCAACCCTTGCATCTTCAAGAGCGCGGAGCATTGCTCGGCAGTCGAGCCTGGGCCTTGAGCGCGGGCCTGCCGGAGCATGTGGCGGAACGCGAGTTGCGCCGGGTGCACGATCGCCTGCAACTGCCTCGCGAGCAGCTCACCCCGGTGCTGCTGGATGAAGAGTACGGCCCGGGCAATGTGCTGCTGCTGGAGTTCGCCTTCGAGCACCTGACCGAGCTGTTTTGCGGTTTCGGCCAGAACAGCCTGCGGGCGGAGAAGGTCGCCGACGGCGCCATCGATCAGGCCCGGGACTGGCTGGACTCCGGTGCCGCAGTGGCGGAACACCTGGCCGATCAACTGTTGCTGCCCATGGCCCTGGCCGGTGGCGGCAGCTTCACCACGCCGTGCATGACCGAGCACCTGCAGAGCAATATCCGGGTGATCGAGGCATTTTTGCCGGTGCGGATCGAGGCGCGGCCACTGAGCGAGCAAGTACTGCAGGTGCAATGCCACGCCCTGCCGTGAAAGGGTAATGGGCCCGGGTCATCAAGGAGGTTGTCGCCATGTATCACCTGTATGGAAGCCAGGGCACCGGCTCGGCCATCGTCGAGATCGCCCTGGAGTACTGCCAGCTGGCCTACCGCCGCATCGAGGCCGCGCCCTGGGAGGACAGCCCCGGGCGCGAGGCCCTGGCACGGCTCAATCCGCTGTTGCAGATTCCCACCCTGCAACTGCCCGATGGCAGCATCCTCACCGAAAGCGCGGCGATCCTGATCCACCTGGGCCTGGAGTTTCCCGACTCCGGGTTGCTGCCTGCGCCAGCGTCGGCCCGGGCCCAGGTGATACGCGGCCTGGTGTACATCGCCGCCAACTGCTATTCGGCCATCGGCATCCTCGACTACCCGGAACGCTGGATCAGCGACCCCGACGAACCGCTCAAGGCCCGGATGCGCGCCGCCGCGGCCGAGCGCCTGTATCGCAGCTGGGGGCTGTTCGCCGAGCAGTTTGCGTCGCGACCATATTTCGGCGGTGCGGCGCCGGGTGCCCTGGATATCCAGGCGGCAGTGGTGTCGCGCTGGTCCGGTGCGCGAGAGCACCTGCGCGATAGCCATCCCGATTTTCTCGCCCTGCTGCAACGCATCGACCGCGAACCGCGCATCGCCGCGGTCCTGGCCCGCCACTGGCCCCCCGCATCCTCGTAGGAGCTGGCTTGCCAGCGAAAGCGACCGCCAGCCGTATGCAGGGCTCAAGGGCCCCTTCGCCGGCAAGCCGGTTCCTACGGTGGGTATTGATATTAATGGGAGCGGGGCACTTTGCCCCGCATCGTAGGAGCTGGCTTGCCAGCGAAAGCGGCCGCCAGTCATATGCAGGGCTCGCGGGCCCCTTCGCCGGCAAGCCGGCTCCTACGGTGGGTTTTGATATTGATGGGAGCGGGGCACTCTGCCCCGCGTCGTAGGAGCTGGCTTGCCAGCGAAAGCGACCGCCAGTCGTATGCAGGGCTCAAGGGCCTCTTCGCCGGCAAGCCGGCTCCTGCGGTTAGGAGGCGGGGTGATAGAGAGGTGAATCAGCGGTTGAGTTTCCTGGGGCGAAGCTGGCAGTCTGCGGGCCCGGTTCAGTGTCGGTTTTCTCTCAGGGACGTACTCGATGGATGGCAACACCTGGCTCAAGGCCTTGAATACTCTGCTGACGATTGTGCAGCGCCTGGTGCTGCTCAGTGGCTGGTTTATCGCCGCGCTGGTGCTGGGGTTCACCATCAAGTCCGGGTTGCAGCCCTTTCTGGCGATGTTCCTGGCTTCGCTGTTGGGGGTTGTCGCGTTGGTGGTGCATGAGGGCGGGCATTACCTGGGGGCACGCGGGTGCGCGATGCCGGTGTTGCATGTACGGGTGGCCGCCGTGGAGATCCAGGTGCTGCGGCGCGGCTGGCGGGTGCGCTGGGCACCGCAGCTCAAGCGCAATCGCCTGGGCGGCTATGTGATTGCCGCGAGCAATCTGCAACGGCCACTGCGGCAGCAGTGGATGCTGGTGGTCCTGTGCGGGCCGCTGCTGAATCTGCTGGTGGGTGGCGCTTCCCTGGCGCTTGGGCTGTCCTGGCCCGGGGTGCCGGGGGCCATTGCCCTGGCGTTTGCCGTGATCAATCTGGCCATGGGGGTGGGTAACCTGATGCCTGCCTGGCGGGTACTGCCCAGCGACGGCATGCTCCTGCTGGGCTGGTACCGGCATCGCGACGATCAACGTCCGGAGCTGGCCCAGGCACGCCTGTTGGCCCTGACCGTGGCCGGGGTGCCCAGCGCACAATTGCCGGTGGACGATCTTCAGCGCCTGGCCGAAGGCCCCATGCCTGGGCCGCTGGTCGCATTCGGCTGCCGCCTCAATGCCCTGCAGGACCAGGGCGACTGGCCGGCCGCGGTGCAGATGGAGCAGGAACTGGATCAATTGCTGGCGGCCCGGTCGGCGCAACTGAACGGCATGAGTGGCCTGATCGAGTTGTTGAGGGGCGAGTTGGCATTCTGCCGCGCTTTGCTGCAGCGTGACGCCGCGCCCCTGAACAACACGCCGATGAGCGCCGAAGTGGATTGGAACGCACCCTGGCTGCGACCGCGCTGCCTAGCCTTGCAAGCCATTCTTGAAGGCGACCGGCAGCGGGGCGAGCACCATCTGCAACAGGCGCTGCAAGCGGCCAATAACAGCGTGGTGCTGTCCCAGGGCAAGAGTGAAGCCCTGCTGGCCGAACAGCTGCGAGCCTTGCCGGCGCCCACCCATCTGTAGGCGCTGGCTTGCCAGCGAAAGCGGCTGCCAGCCTGGCGCAAGGCTCGCGGGCCGCTTCGCCGGCAGCCCGGCTTGTGCGGCCTGGGGATGAAAGTAGTCGGTGCAGGAGGACAAAACTCTTATACTCCGGCGCTTTATTTTCCCCACTCCGCCAGAGGAACGCCCCGTGGCCAATGACACCGACCAGGATTTCTACAACCGCGCCGACGCCGTTATCGAGCTGGCCAACTCCCATATCGCCGACAGCAGCCGGGGCAAGGCCAGCGCGTCGCTGATGTACGCCAACTCCCGTTTCAGCGCCTGGGTCAGCGCCTGCGGGTGCCGCAATGCCCAGGAGCTGGCGGCGGCCAAGCAGCAGGCGGTGGATTATTTCGTCGAGGAGTTCCGCCTGATGATGGAAGAGAACCTCACGGACTACATCGAGAACTTCGAGCTGTACATGGGCGCCAAGCAGGACTGAAGGCGCCCAGCGCCACCAGTTGTGTAGCGCTTCTCGTGCCTGGCCCGGGCTGCCCGTAGCCCGGGGGCATGTTTCGAGGATGGCAGGGCCCCGGCTACCGAGGGCCCTGCCTGAGTCGCCCCCTCTCCAGGTGTACTCCCGCCTGTTGCGCTGACAAAAAAAGTGAACGGCATCACTCTTTGTTCAAGGGAAGCATGCATCCGGTCGATAAGCTCTGAATGCCTATTGATATGGAGTTCGTCATGGCCTTGCTACCGGTTCGTTTGTCTCATCGTTTGACCCTCGGCAGTGTGTTGCTGTTGCTGTTCACGGCGCTGGCGGTATTTGCCGTGATGACCTTACGGGGGCAGCCCAAAGTGGTGGAGGCAAGCTCGGCACTGATCGAGCAGACCGGCAGCGCCATCGTTCGCCAGCTGGCGTTGCAGTTGGCGGGCATCGAAGGGGTGACCGCGAGCATGGCCCACCTGCTGGAAGGGCTGCCCAAGGAGCAGGCGCTGGTCATGGCCACCCTGCCCAAGGTGATCGACCATGAAGGCGACAAGGCGATCGCCGGGGGCGGCATCTGGCCAGAACCCAATGCCTTCACCCCCGGCGTGGAGCGCCGCAGTTTCTTCTGGGCCCGCAGCGATGCCGGGCCCCTGGCATTCTCAGATGACTACAACGCCGCCGGCAGCGCCGGTTATCACCATGAAGCCTGGTATACCGGCGCCCGCAACAGCGCGCCTGGCCGTTGCCTGTGGTCCGAGGCCTACCAGGACCCGGTGACCCAGGTGCCGATGACCACCTGCAGCGTGCCCTATCGCCAGGACGGCGCCTTTGCCGGGGTCGCCACCATCGACCTGCGCCTGGACGACCTGGCGCGCTTCCTCAAGGAGCAGGGGGCGGTCACCGGTGGCTATGCCTTCGCCCTGGACCAGGCCGGCAACGTGCTGTATTTCCCTGATGCCCAGGCCGGCGGCGGGGGCCAGATGCTCAGCTTCGACGCCCTGAGCAAGCAGCAACCCTGGTTGCTTCCGGTGGCCGAGGCCCTGGCCAAGCCGGCACCGACCGGGCAGGTGCGCAGCCTGGACCTGGACGAGGACGGGCGCTTGCAGGAAGCGGCGCGGGTCAGCTTGTTCAGCATGCCCGGCAGCGGCTGGACCATCGGCCTGGTGACCCCGGAGCAGAAGGTCACCGGCCTGGCCCGGGCCATGACCACCGAGATCTTGCTGTTCCTCCTGCCGTTGCTGGCGCTGCTGCTGTTCTTTGCCTGGCTGGCCGGGCACAAGCTGATTGCCCAACTGGAAGAAACCACCCGGCAGATCGATGCCCTGGGCAGTGGCCAGGCCAGCGACAACGCCGAGCTGCACGTGGCCCGGGCCGACGAGATCGGCGCCTTGCGCGCCGCGGTGAA
This sequence comes from Pseudomonas sp. UME65, assembly GCF_014170225.1. NCBI lineage: Bacteria > Pseudomonadati > Pseudomonadota > Gammaproteobacteria > Pseudomonadales > Pseudomonadaceae > Pseudomonas > Pseudomonas sp. UME65. Next base: position 103,606 of record NZ_LZZQ01000012.1, read on the forward strand.
CCGCTATGCCGGGCAGTTGCGGCAAATGCTGCAGAAGATCGCCAGCGAAGCCCGGCAGTTGCAGAACGAAGCCGCGCGCCTGGGTCAACTCAGCAGCACCCTGGCCCAGCGTGCCGAGCAGCAGCGCCAGGAGAACACCCAGTTGGCCACGGCCATCACCGAGATGTCCTCCAGTGCCCTGGAAGTGGCGCAGAACACCAACAATTGCGCCGACACCGCGCGCCAGTCCCTGGTGGTGGTGCAGGAGGGCCAGCACAAGGTCGATGCCAACAGCCAGTCGATCCAGCAGTTGTCCGCGGAAATGGCCGAGGCGGCGGCAGTGATCCAGCGCCTGGAGCAGGACAGCCAGCAGGTCGGCGCGGTGCTGGATGTGATCAAGGCGATCTCCGAGCAGACCAACCTGCTGGCGCTGAACGCCGCCATCGAAGCGGCCCGGGCCGGGGAGCAGGGCCGGGGCTTTGCCGTGGTGGCGGACGAAGTGCGGACCCTGGCCGGCCGCACCCAGACCTCGGCCAACGAGATCAGCGGCATGATCAACGACTTGCAGCAGGCCTCGCGTCAGGCGGTGCAGGCGATCCAGGCCGGCGAAACACGAACCCGCCAGGCGGTGGGCGAGGCGTCGGGTGCATCGGATGCGCTGTCCAGCACGGTGACCAGCTTCGACGATATTTCCCAGCGGGCGCAGCAGATTGCCGTGGCGGCCCAGCAGCAGAGCCACGTGACCCAGGAGATCAACGAACTGGCGGTGCGCATCCACGGCATCAGCGAGGACAACGCCCGGGACGCCCAGGCCCTGGACAAGGTCAGCGAGGCTATGCAGGCCCTGTCCGGGCGCTTGTCGAACCTCAGCCAGGGCCACCGCTGAGGCATTGCCTGCCCGGGCCGTCGGCGGCCCGGGCGGGTTTCAGTCCCCCCGGGCCGCATTCGCCGGCCCGTTTCAGACCTGGCTGTACATCATCAGCTTGAAGTTCAACAACAGCCCCAACGACACCCAGCCGAGCCCCAGCAGGCCATTGATCAACGGCTTGCCGGGAGCCACGCGCGTGGCCAGGAAGCGCGCGATGGCGGCGCCGATCAGCGCGCCGGGAAAGTCGAACAGATAGAACAGCCAGCCCAAGGCGCCTTCCGGGGAACTGATCCACAGGCAGAACAGTTGCAGGTGCGCGGCCAGGGCCAGGGCCACCCCGGTGAACAGCGCCGGCGTGGGCCGGGTGCACAGCAGCAGGCCGAGAATCAGCCCCTGGGGCAGCCAGTAGGCGGCGAAGTTCTCCCAGAAATAATCTATCGGTTGCCAGGCCCGGACGATTGCCAGGGACAGCCCCCAGAGCAACGCGGCGGCAGCGGGCAGGTGATTCAGGGAGAGCAGGCGCAGGGAGCTGGAAGACATGCAGGATCTCGCTAATGAAGTTGTGGATCAGCCGGGCTGATGGTCGGGGAGGGCGCTCTGGCTGCACAGCTCATGCACCACCTGGCGCAACCAGCGATGGGCCGGGTCAGCCTCCATGCGCGGGTGCCAGAGCAGGGAGATGGTCATTTCCGGCAGGGGCACCGGCAGGCTGAAACCGTGCAGGCCGTGCCGCAGGTTGCTGGTGTGGCGCTCGGGCACCATGGCGATCAGGTCCGAACCCCGGGCCAGGGCCAGGGCGGCGGAAAAACCGCTGACCAGGGTGACGATCTGCCGTTCCAGGCCCAGGGCTTTCAGGGCCTCGTCCATGCGCCCATGAGCATGGCCCTGGTGGGCGGCGAGGATATGTTCGCCAGCCACGTAGGCATCCAGGCTTACCGGCCCCCGGCTCAAGGGGTGGCCGGCGCGCACCACGCCGATAAAGCGATCGCGAAACAGCGCCCGGGTGCGCAACTCGGGGCTGGTGTCGGCGTCGATCACCGCGGTTTCCAGGTCGACGCTGGCATCGCGCAGGGGCTGGCTGTCGCGGTCCAGCTTGGGTACGAAGTGCACCCGCACCCCGGGCGCTTCAGCCCGCAGGCGACTGACCAGCGCCGGGCCGAAATTCTCGACGAAACCATCACGGCTGCGCAGGGTGAAGGTGCGCTGCAGGCGGCCCAGGTCGATCTGCTCGGCCGGGCGCAGAGCGGCCTGGGCGTCTGCCACCAGTTGGCCGATGCGCTGGCGCAGCTCCAGGGCCCGAGGGGTGGGCACCAGGCCGCGCCCGGCGCGCACCAGCAGCGGGTCGCCGGTGGCCTGGCGCAGGCGGGCCAGCGTCCGGCTCATGGCCGAGGGGCTCAGATGCAGGCGCTGGGCAGCCCGCGCCACGCTGCCTTCGGCCAGCAGTACGTCCAGGGTCAGCAGCAGGTTCAGATCGGGAGTCGACATCGGCGCAATGTAGCACGCAGGCAGCTGGCATGGCGTTGAATGCATCAATTAACTGCAAAGGCTGCGCCTTCCGCCTGGTCACGGCTGGCCCTAGGCTGGCGGGCATCACCTTGCCGGAGCCTGTGCGATGCCCATTCCCGAGTCCCAAGCCGCCCCCCAAGCCGCCCCCCAGGAA
>NZ_LZZQ01000013.1:0-365000 GCF_014170225.1 Pseudomonas sp. UME65
GACCTCCCCCAACACCCCCAAGCCTGCGCGCAAAAAAACCAAGCCTGCCTCCCCAGCCAAAGCCGCCACGCCCCGGGAAAAGGCCAGCCTGCATCCGCGCAATCGTCACCAGGGGCGTTACGACTTCCCGCAACTGATCAAGAGCACACCGGAGTTGGGGCAGTTCGTGATCCTCAATCCCTATGGCAAGGAAAGCATCGACTTCGCCGACCCGGCCGCCGTGCGGGTATTCAACCGGGCCCTGCTCAAGGCCTTCTACGGCATCGCCCACTGGGATATTCCGGCGGACTTCCTCTGCCCGCCAGTGCCCGGTCGCGCTGACTATGTGCACTTCCTCGCCGATCTGCTGGCCAGCCACAACCAGGGTGAAATCCCTCGTGGCGCGGCCGTGCGGGTCCTAGATGTCGGGGTCGGCGCCAACTGCATCTACCCCCTGATCGGCTACAGCGACTACCGCTGGCAGTTCCTCGGCTCGGACATCGACAGCACCGCCCTGGCGGCGGCCAAGGCGATTGTCCAGGCCAACGGCTTGAACAAGGCCATCAGCCTGCGCCAGCAAGGCAATCCCAAGCAGATCCTCACCGGCCTGCTGGACAGCACCGAGCGTTTCGACCTGACAATGTGCAACCCGCCCTTCCATGCCTCCCTGGACGAAGCCACCCGCGGCAGCCAGCGCAAATGGCGAGCCCTGGGCAAGGCCGATCCCAAGCGCAAGCTGCCGGTGCTGAACTTCGGCGGCCAGGCACGGGAACTCTGGTGCGAGGGCGGCGAGATCCGTTTCGTCAGTCAGTTGATCAGCGAGAGCGCGGGCGTCGGCCAGCAAGTGCTGTGGTTCAGCACCCTGGTGTCAAAGGCTTCGAACCTGCCAGCCATTGAAAGCGCACTGAAAAAGGCCGGAGCCCTGGAAAGCCAGGTGGTGGAAATGTCCCAGGGACAGAAACAGAGCCGCTTCGTCGCCTGGACCTTCAAGGACAAGGCACAGCAACAGGCCTGGGGTCAGGAACGCTGGGTTAGGAAGAACTAGAGAGGCGGGGAATTCAAAGACGATTCACCTTGCGTGAATCGGTGTCACACAAACCGTGCCCGGAAGACTTCTGAGCACGGTTTCACTGCAAGTATTACTTGTTAACAGCGTCGGTCAGGCCTTTAGCCACAACCAGCTTGATAACTTTCTTGGCAGCGATTTCGATGGCAGCGCCAGTCGATGGGTTACGGCCAGTACGGGCAGGACGCTCGGTCACTTTCAGTTTGCCGATACCTGGCAGAGTGATTTCGCCGCCATTTTCCAATTGATCAGCAACGATCTGAGCCAGTTGGTCCAGGGCGTTACGCGCGGTGGTTTTCGGCGCGTCGATAGCTTCAGCGATATCAGCGATCAGTTGGTCTTTAGTAATAGCCATTGTGGTGTTCCTTCCCTATCAAATTCATTTGGATTGCAGAGTGCAGTGTCAGCCATCGAGCCAGATCTTGTGAATCTGGCACCCCGGTTACAACCACGACAGATCGGGGTTATAGATACCGAAATCAGGGTTTGGTTCGACCCGACAAATGCTGAATGCACGCTTAACGCTGAGACATCGCGTAAGACGGGGCAAAACTAGCACACAGACGGGGAAATATCCGCCTCTACCTAGCCATTTGGTCAGCTTTATTGCTCTAAATCGGTAAAAAAATGCATAAGCCTTACCGAGGAGCCGTTCATCACCCGGCAAACCGCGCCAAAACCAGCGGGTGCGGTACACTGGGCACTTTTTCGGGGAGCCCGCCCTCCCCCTTCAATCAGCCGAGAAGCCCATGCCGATCCGTCATTGCATCGTCCACCTGATCGACAAAAAACCCGACGGCAGCCCAGCAGTCCTGCACGCCCGCGATTCCGAACTGGCAGAGTCCGCGGCCATCGAGAACATGCTCGCCGACCTCAATGAAAGCTATAACGCCAAACAGGGCAAAGCCTGGGGCCTGTTCCACCCCGAGTCCGGTGCGTTCCCCTTCAGCGGCTGGCTGAAGGAGTACCTGGAAGGCGGCCAGGACTTCACCGCGTTCAGCCGGGTGGCGGTGGAGCATCTGCAGAAGCTGATGGAAGAGTCCAACCTGTCGGTGGGCGGCCACGTACTGTTCGCCCACTACCAGCAAGGCATGACCGACTACCTGGCGATCGCCCTGCTGCACCACAGTGAGGGCGTGGCGGTGACCGACCAGCTGGACGTGACGCCGTCCCGTCACCTGGACCTGGGCCAACTGCATCTGGCGGCGCGGATCAACATCTCCGAATGGCAGAACAACAAGCAGTCCAAGCAGTACATCTCCTTTATCAAGGGCAAGAACGGCAAGAAGGTCTCGGAGTATTTCCGCGACTTCATCGGCTGCCAGGAAGGCGTCGACGGCCCGGGCGAGACCCGCACCCTGCTCAAGGCCTTCAGCGACTTCGTGGAAAGCGAGGACCTGCCGGAAGACTCGGCCCGGGAGAAGACCAAGACCCTGGTGGACTACGCCAGCAGCCAGGCCAAGCTCGGCGAACCCATGGGCCTGGAAGAACTCTCGGAACTGATCGACGAGGATCGCCCCAAGGCCTTCTACGATCACATCCGCAACAAGGACTACGGGCTGTCACCGGAGATCCCCGCGGACAAGCGCACCCTGAACCAGTTCCGCCGCTTCACCGGTCGCGCCGAGGGCCTGTCCATCAGTTTCGAGGCCCATCTGCTGGGCTCGAAGATCGAGTACGACGAAGAAGCCGGGACCCTGATCATCAAGGGCCTGCCAACCCAGCTGACCGACCAGCTCAAGCGCCGTAACTGATGCTCCAGGGGGTGTTGAAGAAGTTCCTGCTGATCCTGCTGGTGGTGGTGACCTACCAGCACTGGGGCAAGATCGAACGGCTGTTCAACCCTTCGGCAATGGTCAGCGAAGAGACCCGCGAGCATGCCCGGGTGGTGCTGTACGCCACCGATTGGTGCGGCTACTGCAAGGCCACCCGGCGCTTTCTCGATCAGAAGGGCATTCCCTTCCGGGAATTCGACATCGAGAAAGACGCCGCGGCACGCCAGGCCTACACCGCCCTGGGCGGTGCCGGGATTCCGATCCTGGACGTGAATGGCACCCTGATCCGCACCTACGACCCCGACGCAATCATGGCCGCGCTGAAGCCCTAAGTGCCGTTTCGCTTGCCAGCGAAGGCGGCGGCCGCTCGTTCGTCGAACCTGGGAACGCCTTCGCAGGCAAGCCAGCTCCTGCAGATATGCATCACTGGGCCTGGATGCGAAAGCCCAGCCGTGGGAAGTGCACGTGGACCACTCCGGCACGTGGATCTTCACGGCGCAGGATCAGCTCTTCAGTACCGGCGAACAGCAACTCGCCCGCCACCGGGTCGACACCGTAGTCAGTCGCGGCAATCACCACCTGCTGGCCCGCCTTGAAGCCGTTGGGGTCGACGAACTGTTCATCTGGCAGCGCCGCCGGGGTGGCACTGCGCGAGACCTCGAGGGCCTCTTCGGCGCTCATTTCGGTGAAGGAGCCATGCCCGAAACCCAGGACCCGCGCCAGCCAGCCAGCAACCGCCGGGTAGTCGTCCACCAGCGGCGCGGTCACCGGCGTGCCCTTGAGGAACCACAGCGGGTGAGCCAGGGCAATATCGGCAATCGACGGTTGGCCAAACAGGAAGTCCCCGGGCTCGCGCTGCAACTGCTGCTCCAGGCGCGCCATGAGGGTCGGCCACTGATGCTTGGCCACCTCCAGAGGCAGCCGGCTGGCGCTGCCGCCACTGAACAGCCCGGCACGGTCGGCCATGAAGGCCTTGACCGCTTCCGGCGGCAGCTTGCCGAAACGCACGGCTGCGGATTCAGGCTGGAATACCAGGGTCACCGCGTGCTGGAACACTACCGAATCGACCCAGGCGGCGAAGGCCGCACTGATCATTTCCTGGCCTTCGGGAAACAGCGCAGGCGAGGATTTTTCCTGCTCCAGGCGGCGCGCGATCAAGGCCGTGTCGCAATAGATATCCGCGCCGACCTGCAACACCGGGGTCTTGCGATAGCCACCGGTCAGGGCGGTCAGGTCGGGCTTGGGCATCACCGGGGAAATCTTCACCGAGCGCCAGGACAGACCCTTGAAACCCAGCAGCAAGCGGGCTTTTTCCGCAAAGGGAGAGGTCGGGTAATGGTGGAGAATCAACTCTGACATGCTGGGGTCCGCCGGAAGAGGGAGAGCGCTGAGCTTAGCGCGCAATCCGTGGACGGCCTACAGATCCGGCTGATGAGAACCTATCAGTCAGATTGATGCCGCGGCGGTGGCCGAAGCCACCAGGCATTCCTTGGCACTCTTCCTGAGCTTCTTGATCAGCCGCTCCTGGCGCAAGGCTTCGCCCTTGTCCCGGCAAGCCTCGGTATAGACCAGCGCCACCGCCGGGCTGGAGAGAAAGAAACGCGCGCCCTTGCCGCTCTGGTGCTTGGCGAAGCGCTTCACCGGGTCGTCGCTGATACCGCAGTACAGGGCACCGTTGGCCGCCCGCACCAGATACACGAACCAGGGCTTGGCGTCAGTGGCAGGCTGCGCCGTTTCGGCACTGGAGGATGAAAGAGGGCTGGTCACAAAAGGTATCGAGGCCTGTGGATAACAAGCCGCGATCTTAGCAGAGGATGGCTTTCAGCGACCGCTCTGGAAGGCCTTGAGCCCCTTGCGCGCCTGGGCTCGAACAGCATTCTTGAGCAGCGGCGTCCAGCCCAGCAGCAGGCCCTTGGTGCCCAGGGCCTGGCGCGCCCAACGCCACATGTCGAACTGATCGTGATGCTCGCAGATCTTGCCGTCGCGAAACACGAACCGGGCCTGGATATCGTTGATCACCGTATTGCCGGTCTGGCTGAACAGGTAGGTGGCAACCCAGTGCGCGCCGCCGGAATTCGAGTCGGCACGCACCTGATCGAAAGTCAGGGAAAAGTCCTTGGCACGGGAGGTGAGCATGCGCCACATATCGCCGGCATCACGCCCGCGCAACTCGCCGAACGCCGGGTCACTGAACAGCACATCCTCGGTGTAGCAGGCGCTCATGGCCTCGGCATCCAGGCGCTGGAAAGCCTGATAGAACTCGGTGATCAGGGCGCGATGGGCATCACTCATGAACGGACTCCGAAAGGGCAAGGGGGATGCAGCACAATAATCCGCAACCCCGGCGAACACTATCGGCATTTACCGGGCAAATAGCGCAAGCAAGGCCCGTCAGATTCTCTCGCTCTGCACCTGCACATGCAGCGAACGACCGGCGCCCAGCCCGGCAATGATCGCACCGCAGCCCAACACCGCGAAAATCCAGCCCACAGCGTTCCAGCCCCCGGTCCAGTCGTGCACCAGGCCCACCGCAAACGGCCCCATGGAAGCCAGGGTGTAGCCGATGCCCTGGGCCATGCTCGACAGGTTGGCCGCCACATGGGGGTCCCGGGAGCGCAGCACGATCAGGGTCAGGGCCAGGCTGAAGGTGCCGCCCTGCCCCAGGCCCAACAGGACCGCCCAGCCCCACAGGCCCTCGATGGGCGCGTACAGGCAACCGAACAGGCCGCCCAGGGTCATCAGCATGACAATCACGATGGCCAGGCGCTGGTCCTTGCCCCGGGTCGCCAGCCAGGGCGCCGCCAGAGAACTGGCCAATTGCACGATCACCGAACCGGACAGCACCAGCCCGGCCTGGGTCGGGGTCAGCCCACGGCCGATCAGGATCGACGGCAACCAGCCAAACACGATGTACGCCAGGGAGGATTGCAGGCCCATGTACAGGGTTACCTGCCAGGCCAGGCGGTCCCGCAACAGGCCGCGCACGCGAAAGGCCACATGGTGAGCACCGTGCTTGTGCCCCACCTGAGGCAACCAGAACAGGGCCGCCACCAGCGCCGGCACCACCCAGAAGCCCAGCCCCATGGCCCAACTGCCCCCGAAATGCTGGCTCAGAGGCACCGTGGCCCCCGCCGCCATCGCCGCGCCCAGGCACAGGGCCATGGTGTAGACCCCGGTCATGGTGCCCGCGTGCCGGGCGAAGTCGCGCTTGACGATACCCGGCAGCAGCACCCCGATCACGCCGATGCTGGCGCCGGCCAGGATGCTCCCGGCAAACACTCCGACCTCACCGAAGGAACTGCGCAGCACAATGCCCAGGGCCAGGGTCATGAGGATGCCCAGCACCACCCGCTCGGCGCCGAAGCGCCGGGCCAGCAGCGGCGCCAAAGGCGCGAACAGCCCCAGGCACAGCACCGGCAAGGTAGTCAGCAGCCCGGCCTTGGCGGCCGATAGCCCCAGGTGCTGCGACACATCACTGAGCAGTGGCGCCATGCTCGATAGCGCCGGACGCAGGTTCAGCGCCACCAGGATCAGCCCCAGCAGCAACAGCCAGGGGCGCTGCAGAGGCGGTGGAGCCTGCTGCACCTCCTCATCATCAGCCTCGGCGTCGATCAGCAGCTCTTCGAGCTCGGCGGAACGCCGAGGCGAGGACGGGGTTTTCGCAGGTACCGTTTGATTGGACATGGAGGTCTCGGACTCAGGATTCGTTGATCAGCTGGCGGGAAATGTTCTTGGCTCGTTCGGGGTCGCGTTGCTCGATGGCATCCAGCAGGTGTTGGTGCCGATCGAAGACTTCCTGACGCCTGGGGGTCACGGTCAGGGTCTGGCGCAACTGGGCGCCGACCACGCTGGAGAAATAGCGATACAGCTGGCTGAGGGTCGGGTTGTGGGCGGCGTCCACCAGGCGCTGGTGAAACACCAGGTCGCAGGCGATGTAGCTTTCCAGGTCGCCATGAAAGTGCCGGCCGCTGACGGCCAGCGCATCGCTCAGGGCGTGCAGGTCCTTGTCGGTGCGGCGCAGGGCGGCCAGGCCGACGGCCTCCACTTCCAGAATGTGGCGGGTTTCCCGGGCCTGCTCCAGGGAGCACTGGGACAGGGCCTGGATCATGTCCAAGGGATCGGCCACCGCCCGCAGGTAACTGCCGTCACCCTGGCGGATCTCGATCAGCCCGGAAAACGCCAGTACCCGCAGGGCCTCGCGCACAGTGTTGCGGCTGATGCCCAGCTCACTGGCCAGTTCCGGTTCGGTGGGCAGGCGCTGGCCCACGACCCAGGCGCCATTGGTGATGCGCAGGCGCAGTTGCTCCAGGGCCTGGTCGACCAGGGAACGTTTGATCAGGGGGGATATTTCGCTCATTGAACTCACTCTTTCATCCAATCATCGGACGAATTGCCTGGCATGGTATTCAGACCTTTCCCAGAGTTCAACGTTTTAGGCTGGAGCAGGCACTTTCGCCATTTCAGCCAGGCCTTGACAAAAAACCCTATAAGGGTAATTTCAATCAAGCCTCAAGGGTGTCTCATGGAAAAGAAAACACCTCATTACGACCTGTCGCTGATCAAGGCACAGGTCGTTCGGCAAGGGGCACAAGCCTTCACTCGAAGCGCGTTGCTCTGCGGCAAGGAACTCGGATTGTCCTTGGCGGCCATGCAACGAGTGATAGCCGGACTCCAGGGCAGCATGTTCTACAAATCGATGACCACCTATGGCGATCACCGGCTGTGGCAGGACGTGTATTACACCCGCATCGATAACCGGACGCTCTACATCAAGGTCACCTACCGCCCCGGTGCAGGGCCTCCGGTGATCTCCTTCAAGGAGGCAGAGACATGAAACGACAACAATGCTACAGCTGCGGCGCTCCCACCGGCATGCTGGCCTTCGAGCAGCGCAGCGAGCTCATCGACTACCGGCACCTGCAGCGTCACCTCCATGGCCTGGCGGGTTGGGAATGCCAGGAATGCGGTGAAATCGAATTCGACGCACCGAGCGCAGAACGTTACGCCGCCGCGGGCGACCAATTGCTGGAGGAGTACCGGCAGAGCGTCGCCGCCGACATGAAGCGCATCCGCCGCAAGCTGCACCTTTCCCAGAAAGAAGCGGTCAGGCTGCTGTCGGGTGGCGGGCACAATGCCTTTTCCCGTTACGAGCGCGGCGAAGTCGGCGCGCCCCAGCCGCTGTACATGCTGATGCGCCTGCTGGATCGCCACCCGCAGTTGATGAAGGACGTACTGGAGCTCAGCGAACCGCAACTGGCGCCCTCAGCCTTGAGCGACCAACCCGAACCACAGCTCGGCGCTGCCGGCCGTTGAACGCCGGGCAAAAATAAACCCGGAGCTAGTCCGGGTTTATCGTCAGCGCAGGCCCCGCTGCAGCATCAATGCAGGATCTGGCTCAGGAACAGCTTGGTACGGTCGTTCTGCGGGTTGTCGAAGAAATCGTTGGGCGCCGCCTGCTCGACGATCTCGCCCTTGTCCATGAAGATCACCCGGTTGGCCACGGTGCGGGCAAAGCCCATTTCGTGGGTCACGCAGAGCATGGTCATGCCGTCTTCGGCCAGGCCGATCATGGTGTCCAGCACCTCCTTGACCATCTCCGGGTCGAGGGCCGAGGTGGGCTCGTCAAAGAGCATGATCTTGGGCTTCATGCACAACGCCCGGGCAATCGCCACCCGTTGCTGCTGGCCACCGGAGAGCTGGCCAGGGTACTTGTTGGCCTGCTCCGGAATGCGCACTCGCTCCAGGTAATGCATGGCGATTTCCTCGGCCTTGCGCTTGGGCATCTTGCGTACCCACATCGGCGCCAACGTGCAGTTCTGCAAAATGGTCAGGTGCGGGAACAGGTTGAAGTGCTGGAACACCATGCCCACTTCCCGGCGAATGGCCTCGATCTGCTTGAGGTCGTTGGTCAGCTCCACGCCGTCCACCACGATGCGCCCCTGCTGGTGTTCTTCCAGGCGGTTGAGGCAGCGGATGGTGGTGGATTTGCCCGACCCCGAAGGCCCGCACAGGACAATGCGCTCGCCTTGGCGGACGTTGAGGTTGATGTCCTTCAACACGTGGAACTGGCCGTACCACTTGTTCACACCCTGCATCTGAATAATGCCTTCAGGGCCCACAGGCTTTTTGCTCGCTTGACTCATGGAGATACTCCTAACGCTTGTGGCCTGTGTCCAACTTACGCTCCAGGTGCATGGAGTAGCGGGACATACCAAAACAGAAAATCCAGAACACCAGGGCCGCGAAGACATAGCCTTCGGTGGCCATGCCCAGCCATTTGGGGTCGGCGGCGGCTTGCTTGACGCTGTTGAGCAGGTCGAACAGGCCGATGATGATCACCAGGCTGGTGTCCTTGAACAGGGCGATGAAGGTGTTGACGATGCCGGGAATCACCAGCTTCAGGGCCTGGGGCAGAATCACCAGGCCCATGGCCCGCCAATAACCCAGGCCCATGGCCGCAGCGGCTTCGTACTGGCCCTTGGGAATGGCTTGCAAGCCACCGCGCACCACCTCGGCCACATAGGCCGACTGGAACAGGATCACCCCGATCAGGGCCCGCAACAGCTTGTCGAAATTCATGCCTTCGGGCAGGAACAGCGGCAGCATCACCGATGACATGAACAGCACGGTGATCAGCGGCACGCCGCGCCAGAACTCGATGAAGGTCACGCAGACCACGCGGATCGCCGGCAGGTTGGAGCGCCTTCCCAATGCCAGCAGGATTCCCAGCGGCAGTGCCCCGGCGATGCCCACGGTGGCAATCACCAGGGTCAGCATCAGGCCACCCCACTGGCTGGTGGCCACCGTGCTCAGGCCCAGGTAACCGCCGTGCAACAGGCTGTAGGCAATGATCGGGTAACCCACCAGGAAGCACAGCCCGTAGATCGCCTTGCGCGGGAAGCGCGAGATGAACAACGGTGCGGCACCGATCACCGCCAGCCACACGCTCAGGTCCACTCGCCAGCGCAGTTCCACCGGGTAGTAGCCGTACATGAACTGGCCGAAGCGCTGCTGGATGAACACCCAGCAGGCGCCGCCCCTGGTGCAGTCGGCGCGAGAGGTACCGACCCAGTTGGCGTCGAGAATCGCCCAATGCAGCAGCGGCGGCACCACCAGGTAGATCAGGTAGAAGGCAAACAGGGTCAACAGGGTATTGAGCCAGTTGGAGAACATGTTGGCGCGCATCCACGCCAGCACGCCGATACTGCGGCTGGGCGGCGGCATATCGGGCTTGAAGGTATGAGTCGTCATGGGCGCTTCCTCACCGCTCGATCAGCGCAATGCGCTTGTTGTACCAGTTCATCAGCAGGGAAATGCTGATGCTGATCGCCAGGTATACGCTCATGGTGATGGCAATGACTTCAATGGCCTGGCCGGTCTGGTTGAGCACCGTGCCGGCGAACAGCGAAACCATTTCCGGGTAGCCGATACCCGCGGCCAGGGAAGAGTTCTTCGCCAGGTTCAGGTATTGGCTGGTCAGCGGCGGAATGATCACCCGCAGGGCCTGGGGAATGATCACCTTGCGCAGGGTCGGGCCGTTGCGCAGCCCCAGGGAGCGGGCCGCCTCGGTCTGGCCGTGGCTCACCGACTTGATCCCGGACCGCACGATCTCGGCGATGAACGCCGCGGTGTAGACAGTCAGGGCCAGGGTCAGGGCCAGCAGCTCGGGAATCAGTACCCAGCCGCCGACGAAATTGAACCCCGCCAGCTTCGGCATCTCCCAGTGCACCGGCGAGCCGAAGATCAGCGTGCACAACGCGGGAATCACCAACAGCAGGCCCAGGCCGCTCCAGAACTTGTGAAAAGGCACGCCGGTGGCCTCAAAGCGCCGGTTGGCCCAGCGGCACATCAGCGCGATGGCGCCGATGGCCAGGACCAGGCTTGCGACAAACGCCCAGAAACCGGGGGCCATCTGCGCCGCCGGCATGTTCAGGCCGCGGCTGCTGACAAAGAACATATCGCCAAAGTTGTGGCTGTTGCGCGGCCCCGGCATGGTCAGGAATACCGCGAAGTACCAGAACAGGATCTGCAGCAGCGGCGGAATGTTGCGGAACACTTCCACATACACCGTCGCCAGCTTGCTGATGATCCAGTTCGGCGATAGCCGCGCCACACCGATGATGAACCCCAGCAGGGTCGCGAGGATCACCCCGATAAAGGTCACCAGCAGGGTGTTGAGCAGGCCGATGACGAACACCCGGGCATAACTGTCCGCTTCGGTGTAGGCAATCAGGTGTTGCGCGATGCCGAACCCGGCGCTGCGCTCGAGAAAGTCGAAACCCGAGGTGATCCCTCGGTGCTGGAGGTTGGTTTGCGTGTTGTCGAACAGAAACCAGCCCAGCGAAACCACCGCCACCAGGGTGATGATCTGGAACAGCCAGGCGCGCACACGGGGATCGCTGAGGCTGAGCCTCTGCTTGGGTGCGCCGATTGTATTTTGCATGAAGTGCCCCAGGAATAATGGAACAGAACATCACCCGGCGGTTGGCCCGCCGGGTGATAGAACCATCAGCGCACAGGTGGTGCGTATTGGATGCCGCCGTTGTTCCACAGCGCGTTCAGGCCGCGGTCGATGGCCAGTGGCGTGCTCTTGCCGAGGTTTTTCTCGAACACTTCACCGTAGTTACCTACTTGCTTGACGATCTGCACCACCCAGTCCTTCGGCAGTTTCAGGTCTTTGCCGTATTCACCGTCCGCGCCCAGCAGACGTGCAACATCAGGGTTCTTGGTGGATTTGGCTTCAGCCTCGACGTTTTTCGAGGTGACGCCCGCCTCTTCGGCGTTGAGCATGGCGAACAGGGTCCACTTGACGATGCTGAACCACTCTTCGTCGCCCTTGCGCACCACCGGGCCCAGGGGCTCCTTGGAGATGGTTTCCGGCAGAACGACATAGTCGGTAGGGGTTGCCAGCTTGCTGCGCTGTGCGTAGAGCTGGGATTTGTCGGAGGTCAGTACGTCGCAACGCCCGGACTCCAGGGACTTGGCGCTTTCGTCAGAGGTATCGAAAGTGATCGGGGTGTATTTCAGACCATTGCCGCGGAAGTAGTCCGACACGTTCAGTTCGGTAGTAGTACCGGCTTGAATACAGATAGTCGCACCGTCCAGCTCTTTGGCGCTTTTTACGCCCAGCTTTTTGTTCACCAGGAAACCGATGCCGTCGTAATAGGTGACGCCGGCGAACACCAGGCCCATGCCCGCATCGCGGGAACTGGTCCAGGTGGTGTTGCGCGACAGCACGTCGATCTCGCCGGACTGCAGCGCAGTGAAGCGCTCCTTGGCGTTCAACTGGCTGAACTTGACCTTGGTCGCATCGCCGAACACCGCAGCCGCCACCGCGCGGCAGACGTCGGCATCGATGCCGAGGATCTTACCGGTGGCATCCGGTACCGAGAAGCCCGGCAAACCGTCACTGACGCCGCATTGCACGAATCCTTTCTTCTGTACTGCATCGAGGGTCGCACCCGCCTGTGCGAAACCGCTCATACCCAGCACCGTTGCTGCCGTGACGGCAGCCAGGGTGGATTTCAACATCTTCATTCAAACCTCCAATTTTGCTCTTGTTGTGTCGGAGCTTGAGTCCTGCCGCACCCTCATGAGGCGCTGTTGACCCGTGTCGGCTTTTTTATGGGGTCAAGCGGCGTAAGACCTTAGCTATGAGTCTAGTAGGAGAAATCCACATAATAGGGGGCCTACATCTCACCAATCGGCCGAACGGGCTGTAGCCCTTCGCAGTTCGCAAAGCCCGTAGCGGCCGGTGGCGAACCTTCATCAGAGGAGGCTGGCTATCCCATCGCCTGCGGTAGCCTGTTAGTGTTACCGCCGGCGGACAGGGCTTTCACCTGGACTCCTCTTTCTGAGCCATAGCAAAGCCCGTACCACAGTCCCGGCTAAAGCGTTTCAGCCAGTGGTCAACAGTAAAACGTTCAACCGTGCGACATCTTCTTCACCGATCAACCGGGCGCGCCCTTCACTCACGCACTCAATCAGCGCGCACGCACACAAATGGAGCAGCCATGACCGAGCCCTTGATTCTTCAGCCCAGCAAGCCCGCAGATGCCTGTGTGATCTGGCTTCACGGCCTGGGAGCGGACCGTTACGACTTCCTGCCGGTAGCCGAGATGCTGCAGGAAACCCTGCTGAGCACGCGCTTCGTATTGCCCCAGGCGCCGACCCGGGCAGTGACCATCAATGGCGGATATGCCATGCCCAGCTGGTACGACATTCTGGCCATGAACCCGGCCCGCGCCATCAGCCGTGAACAGCTCGAGGAATCGTCTGACGAGGTCATCAGACTGATCGAAGAACAACGCACCAGCGGAATAGACGCATCGCGAATTTTCCTCGCCGGTTTCTCCCAGGGTGGCGCCGTTGTACTGCACACCGCCTTCCTCAAATGGCAGGGTCCATTGGGTGGCGTACTTGCCCTGTCCACCTATGCCCCGACCTTCAGCGATGAACTGCAACTATCGGCCAGCCAACAGCGGATTCCGGTGCTTTGCCTGCACGGCCAGTACGACGAAGTGGTACAGAACGCCATGGGCCGTACCGCTTATGAGTACCTGAAGCAGCATGGTGTCACCGTGACATGGCAGGAATACCCAATGGAACACGAGGTGTTACCAGAGGAAATCCGCGACATCGGCACCTGGCTGAGCGAGCGTTTGCGCTAGAAAATCCGCGCGCCGTGCCCCCGGCGAGCAACAGACTACGCCGCGCCCGCTTCTTGCATTACACTGGCCGGCGTACATTCCTTAACCAATTGATGAGATGACCGTGCTCAAAGCACTCAAGAAAATCTTCGGTAAAAGCGAGGCTGAGCCGCTCGCGCCAAGCCCCAGTGCCCCCTCCCCCAGTTCCAGCAGCCGTCATGACGGCCGTCAGCCGGAACGGAGCGCACCCGCTACCGCAGCTAAAAAAGAACCGGTGAACACACCGGCTACCCCTTCCGCTCCCAAAGCCCCACGCCAAGAGAAGCCCAAGGCCGAGCAACCCAAAGCTGAGCAGCCGCGTCGCCCGCGCGCGCCGAAACCGCCGGTCAGCACCTGGAAACTCGAAGACTTCGTGGTCGAACCCCAGGAAGGCAAGACCCGCTTCCACGACTTCAAGCTCGCTCCGGAACTGATGCACGCCATCCAGGACCTGGGCTTTCCCTATTGCACGCCAATCCAGGCCCAGGTGCTGGGCTATACCCTGGCGGGCAAGGACGCCATCGGCCGGGCCCAGACCGGTACCGGCAAGACCGCCGCATTCCTGGTGTCGATCATCACCCAGCTGCTGCAGACCCCGCCGCCCAAGGAGCGCTACATGGGCGAACCACGGGCGCTGATCATCGCTCCGACCCGGGAGCTGGTGGTACAGATCGCCAAGGACGCCGCGGCGCTGACCAAGTACACCGGCCTCAACGTCATGACCTTCGTTGGCGGCATGGATTTCGACAAGCAGCTCAAGCACCTGGAAGCGCGCCACTGCGACATCCTGGTCGCCACCCCGGGCCGCCTGCTGGACTTCAACCAGCGCGGCGACGTGCACCTGGACATGGTCGAAGTCATGGTGCTGGACGAAGCCGACCGCATGCTCGACATGGGCTTCATCCCGCAGGTACGGCAGATCATTCGCCAGACACCCCCCAAGAGCGAGCGCCAGACCCTGCTGTTCTCCGCCACCTTCACCGAAGACGTGATGAACCTGGCCAAGCAATGGACCACCGACCCGGCCATCGTCGAGATCGAAGCCGAGAACGTCGCCAACGCCAACGTCGAACAGCACATCTATGCCGTGGCCGGCGCCGACAAGTACAAGCTGCTGTACAACCTGGTCACCGACAACGGCTGGGAACGGGTGATGGTCTTCGCCAACCGCAAGGATGAAGTGCGACGCATCGAGGAACGCCTGGTACGCGATGGGGTGAACGCCGCCCAGCTGTCCGGCGACGTGCCGCAGCACAAGCGGATCAAGACCCTGGAAGGCTTCCGCGAAGGCAAGATCCGGGTCCTGGTGGCCACCGACGTGGCCGGCCGCGGCATCCACATCGACGGCATCAGCCACGTGATCAACTTCACCCTGCCGGAAGTGCCGGACGACTACGTGCACCGCATCGGCCGGACCGGTCGCGCCGGTGCCGACGGCGTATCCATCAGCTTCGCCGGCGAAGACGACTCCTACCAGCTGCCATCGATCGAAGCCCTGCTGGGCCGCAAGATCAGCTGCGAGATGCCGCCCGCCGAACTGCTGCGCCCGGTGGAGCGCAAGCGCCCGCAAGCCTGACGGCCGGCGCTCCCGCGGCGCCCCGGCAACCTGGAGAAACGCAGCCCGACCACAGGCTGCGTTTTTTTTCGCCTGGATATTGCCCATCAAAACTAAAAGTCCATAATAGACAAATTAGTTTAAATCCAGGAAGCCCTTGCATGTCCAGCACGCCTTACGTGATTGCCCGCCCCGAGGCCCGTCAATTGCTCGAACGCATCGACGTGCCGCAGATCCTGCGCAAACTGTTCCGCGACCTGGCTGCCGGGCTCGCCGTGCAACCGGCGCAGCAACTGGTGGAGTTTCCCCAGGGGGCCGGCGACTTCATCAATTACCTGGGGGTGCTGGCCGAAGACCGGGTGTACGGGGTCAAGACCTCGCCCTACATCGTCCGTACCGAAGGTGCGCTGGTTACCGCCTGGACGTTGCTGATGTCCATGGACAGCGGCCAGCCGTTGCTGCTGTGCGACGCCGCCGAACTGACCACCGCCCGTACCGCGGCCACCACAGCGGTCGCGGTCGACGCCCTGGCGCCCCCCACAACCCGGCACCTGGCGATCATCGGTAGCGGCGCGGTGGCCCAGGCGCACTTGCGCTATGTGCAGGACCTGCGCCCCTGGCAGAGCATCCGCCTCTACTCCCCGAGCCTGGCGAACAAGCCCGCCGCGGAGCTTGCCCGCCTGCAAGCCCTCGACCCGCGCCTGCAACTGGTGGCCCGGCTTGAGGACGCCACCGAGGGCGCCGATGTGATCATGCTCTGCACCTCGTCCGCCGGCCCCGTGCTGGATCCGAGCAGCCTCGGCAAGCCGGCGCTGATCACCTCCATCAGCACCAATGCGCCACGGGCCCACGAAGTGCCGCCCGCGGCCCTGGCACAGATGCAGGTCTACTGCGACTACCGGCGCACCACACCGGGCTGCGCCGGTGAAATGCTGATCGCCGAAGAACAGCACGGCTGGGACAGTGCGGCGATTCTCGGCGACCTGCCGGAGCTGCTCAGCGAACAGGCCCCGCTCCCGGATGCCGAACGCCCGGTGTTCTTCCGTTCCATCGGCCTGGGCCTGGAAGACATCGCCCTGGCCAATGCCCTGTACCACCTGCGGCGCCCGCAGTAACCACTGCTGCTCGCCCCTATTGCGGAGCTTCGAATGATCCAGGCAGATTTCATCATCATTGGCGGCGGTATCGCCGGAGCGTCCACCGGCTACTGGCTGTCGCCCCATGGCCGGGTGGTTGTGCTGGAACGTGAATCCCATCCCGCCTATCACTCCACCGGCCGCTCCGCGGCGCTCTATACCGCCGCCTACGGCACCGCCCAGGTGCGCGCCCTGACCCTGGCCAGCCGGGCTTTCTTCGACCACCCGCCGCAGGGTTTCTGCGAGCACCCGCTGCTGACCCCGCGGGGTGAAATGACCGTGGACTTCAACGGTGATCCGGCCGAGCTGAACAACCAGTACCTGAGCGCCAGGGCCACGGTGCCGGAGATGCAACTGCTGAGCGCCGACGAAGCCTGCGCGCGCCTGCCGATCCTGCGCCGGGAAAAGGTCCATGGCGCGCTCTACGACCCCAGCGCCAGCGATATCGACACCGACGCCCTGCACCAGGGCTACCTGCGGGGCATCCGTCGCAACCAGGGCCAGGTCTGCACCGACCATGAGGTGCTGGGGATCGAGCGCGACAGCCAAGGGCAGTGGCAGGTGCGAACGACCGCTCAGGCGTTCAGTGCGCCGGTGTTGATCAATGCCGCCGGGGCCTGGGCCGACCACATCGGCACAATGGCCGGAGCCCGCGCCCTGGGCCTGCAGCCCAAGCGCCGCGCGGCTTTCATCTTCGCCGCCGCCGAAGGCCTGGACTTTCACCACTGGCCAATGCTGGTGAGCCTGGATGAATCCTTCTACATGAAGCCCGACGCCGGCATGTTCCTCGGCTCACCGGCCAATGCCGATCCGGTTGAACCCCACGATGTGCAACCCGAAGAACTGGACATTGCCCTGGGTATCCACCAGATCGAAGAAGCCACCACCCTGAGCATCCGTCGTCCGACCCGGACCTGGGCCGGGCTGCGCAGCTTTGTCAGCGACGGCGATCTGCTGGCCGGTTTCGACCTGCAGGTTCCGGGGCTGTTCTGGGTTGCAGGCCAGGGCGGCTACGGTATCCAGACCTCGCCGGCCATGGGCCAGGCCAGCGCCGCCCTGGTGCGAGGTGCCCCCTTGCCGGAACACCTGACCCGCTTCGGCCTCACGCCTGCCATGCTCTCCCCGGCCCGCCTCGACCGAACCACCGGTTGAGGCGCCCCCAACGATTGCGGCACACTCCCAGCGCCCGCTGCCGGCGGGCGCTGAAGCTGCCTGGAGTACGACCATGACCTCACCTGCAAAGGACCCTGCCCTGGACAATTTCCGGGCGATTGCCGATGCCATTGCCACCCTGTTCTTCCCCCATGCCGAGGTGGTGCTCCACGACCTGCGTACACAGAAGATCGACTACATCGCCAACAACCTGTCCAAACGCGAAGTGGGCGACGACGCAGCCCTGGAAGACCTGCTCAGCGGCGACCGCGACGAACGCAACATCGGCCCCTATGAAAAGCTCAACTGGGACGGACAGAAGATCCGCAGCCTCAGCAGCGTGCTGCGCGACAGCCAGGGCCAGCCCCAGGCGGTGCTGTGCATCAACCTGAACATCTCGCTGTTCGAAAACGCCAAGGCGGCGCTGGACCTGTTTCTGTCACCGAGCAAACTGATTCCCCAGCCCGACTCGCTGTTTCGCGATGACTGGCAGGAGCGGATCAACACCTTCCTGCACAACTGGCTGCGCGAGCGCCAGCTGGGGCTGAACCTGCTGACCCGCGATCACAAGCGCGAACTGGTGCTGGCGCTGCACGCCGAGGGCGCCTTCAAGGGCAAGAGCGCCTCCAACTACGTGGCCAACGTGCTGAACATGGGCCGGGCGACGGTATACAAGCACCTGAAGGAATTGAAGGGACAATAAAGGTTCACGAGCAAGCTCGCTCCTACGCGGAATTGCACAACACCTGTAGGAGCGAGCTCGCTCGCGAAGGCGTCCTCAAGAACGCCACAATGTCTCAATCCCCATAGATATCCGACTTGAAGTACTTGGCCTGGATCTTCTGATATTCACCATTGGCCCGAATATCATCGATGGCCTTGTTCAACTCGCCCACCAGTTCACTGTTGCCCTTGCGCACGGCAATCCCGGCGCCCTCGCCGACGTACTTCGGATCTTTGAGCTCAGGCCCGACAAAGGCGTAGTCGGCCCCCCGGGGCATCGACAGAAAGTCGGCCAGCGGAATGCTGTCGGCAAAGATCGCGTCCAGGCGCCCGGCCGCCAGGTCCATGTAGATCTCTTCGTTGTTGCTGTAGCGCACCACCTTGATGCCCTTGGGCTCGAACACCTCCGTGGCATAGCGGTCGGTGGTGGTGGAGCGCTGCACGCCCACGGTCTTGCCCTTGAGGCTGGCGTACTGGTCGTCCACCTCGGCGCCCTTCTTCATCACCAGGCGCGACGACGTGAAGTAGTACTTGTGGGTGAAATCCACGGATTTGCGGCGCTCGGCGGTAATGGTCATGGAGGACAGCGCAGCGTCGATCTTCTTCACCTTCAGCGAAGGAATCAGGCCGTCGAACTCGCCCTCGATCCACTCGCACTTGACCTGCATCTGCGCGCATAGGGCATTGCCGATGTCGTAGTCGAAACCACCGATCTTGCCCTCGGCGGTCTTGAAGGCAAATGGCGGGTACGCCGCCTCGATGCCCAGGCGCAGGGTCTTTTCGGCCGCGAACAGGCTGCTGCACGCCAACAGGCTCAAGGCCAGGCCACTGATCAGGGGGAGTTTTTTCATGTTCGTTCTCTCGCGGGTTGTTGTTGGTTTGGCAAGACAGAAAGAAGAGGAGAAACAGGCGACGCTTTATTTGTACTTGTTAATCCATACTGGACTTTTACGTACATATCGTCAACGACGCGCGCAACGACTTATCCCCAGCGGTCGGCGGGAACAGTCGCAGTCGATTGCAGGTTGGATTGCGGCGGGCTCAGGCGCCGCCGGCAAGTATCAGGGGATCAGTCTTTCCAGCGCGCGGCCGCCGCGTGATCACTGTCGCGGCCTTCCACCCAGCGCGGGCCGTCGGCGGTGTTTTCCTTTTTCCAGAACGGCGCCCGGGTCTTGAGGTAGTCCATGACAAAGGCACAGGCATCGAACGCAGCCTGGCGATGGGCACTGGCCGCGCCGACAAACACAATGGGCTCGCCCGGCTCCAGGGCGCCGATGCGGTGCAGGACTTCCAGTTGCAACAGCGGCCAGCGCTGCTCGGCTTCGGCGGCGATCTTGCCCAGGGCCTTTTCGGTCATGCCCGGGTAGTGCTCAAGAAACATGCCGTGGACATCCTGCCCATCGTTGAAATCGCGCACGTAGCCGACAAAGCTGACCACCGCACCCACCCCGGTATCCGCGGCGTGCATGGCGTTGACTTCAGCCCCGGGATCGAACGCTGCTGACTGCACTCGAATCGCCATCTCAACCTCCGGTCACCGTGGGAAAAAACGCCACTTCGTCGCCGTCTTCCAGGGGTTCGTCCAGCTGGCACAGCTCTTCATTGCGGGCGCACATCAGGTTCTGCTCGGCCAATACCTCGGCCCCGTCCCGGGACAGCAACGCCTGGCGCACATCCTCGACCTGCTGGAACACGCCTTCGATCTCCAGCCCGTCAATGCCCAGGGCCTCGCGGTAGCGAGCGAAAAACTTCACCGAGATCTTCATGCCTGATCCGCCTGGTAATGGCCGCTCTTGCCGCCGAGCTTCTCCAGCACCCGAACGCTGTCGATGGTCATGCCCCGGTCCACCGCCTTGCACATGTCATAGATGGTCAGCGCGGCGACGCTGGCGGCGGTCAGCGCCTCCATTTCCACCCCGGTCTGCCCCGATAGCTTGCAACGCGCAACGATGTGCACGCAGTCCTCGCCTTCGGCACTGAGCTCGACCTTGACACTGGTAAGCATCAACGGATGGCACAGGGGGATCAGGTCACTGGTTTTCTTTGCCGCCTGGATCCCGGCGATGCGCGCCACGGCGAATACATCGCCCTTGGGGTGACCGCCGCTGACGATCATCTGCAGGGTTTGCGGGAGCATGCGCACCCGCGCTTCGGCCACCGCCTCGCGAAAGGTCACGGCCTTGTCGGTGACGTCGACCATATTGGCGCGCCCCTGGGAATCGAGATGAGTCAGCACGGCGTTACTCCTGATCTGGTGGCGGCGATTGTAAACCCGCGGGTCAGTTTTCCGCACCCTGCAGCCCCGCCCCCCGGGGGAAAACAATCCTGCCCGAGATGGTCAGCCGGCCTGTCTGGCCCAGGGTCCCAGAGGACGATCAGCGTGGCGAATACCCAGCATAAGAACAAAGAATTGGCGCCATTATATTAATAAAAGTACAACTTCCCGGAAAAAGGAAACGAAAAAACATGGCATTTCTAATATCAATCCTCCTAAGCCTCCTGGCCGGTTTCGCAGTACCACTACAAGCAGGAACCAATTCAAGACTTGGACACCTATTAGGCCATCCACTATGGGCCACCGGGGTATCACTACTTGTCAGCCTACTGGCACTTATTGCTGTAATAATCTTTATTAAAGTTCCTCGCCCCAACTTCGCAGCCGCTCAGGAAGGCCCCTGGTGGATCTGGATGGGCGGGATTGCCGGTGTGTTCTACATCACCGTCGCCCTACTGATGGCGCCACGCCTAGGGGCCCTCAACTTCATCATGACAGTGATTGTCGGACAACTGATCATTTCCTTGCTCATCGACTATTTCGGTTTGGTCGGTCTTCCACGCCAAACAATAAGCATGCAAAAACTCATTGGCGTATTAGTCGTCATTGGTGGATTCATCATTACCACTCGCGGCTAGCCATAAGAACAACGCAACAACCGATAACAACCAGAAACAACCTGCCCAACTATTTCCTCATCGGAAAGTTAATAACACTCAGCCGACCAGATAGGTGAACAATGACCAGTCAAGCTGCAACTTATGACTCCATCGGTGAACGCTTTGAAGACTTTACCGACACCGCCTCGCAACGCTCGGTAGAAACCGAAACCTTCTTCCATATGGTGGGAGCCATCCAAGGCAAATCCGTCCTGGACCTGGCCTGCGGCTTCGGCTACTTCGGCCGCGAGCTTTACCACCAGGGCGCCAGCAAGGTGGTCGGGGTAGATATTTCCTCATCGATGATCGAACTGGCACGCAAGGAATCGGCGCGCAACCAGGAGGCCATCGAGTATCACGTCGCCAACGTCTGCGACATGGGCGTACTGGGGCACTTCGACCGCGTCACTGCGGCCTGGCTGTTCAATTACGCGCAATCGCCACAAGAGCTGGAAAAGATGTTCAAGGTCGTGGCCAGGAACATGGTCCCCGGCGGCAAACTCATCGCCTACACCGTGGACCCGGGCTTCGAGTTGCAACGCGGCAACTTCACCAAGTACGGCGTCCACGTACTCAGCGAAGAAGCCCATGCCGGTGGCTTCCGCCATCACGCCGAGTTCGTTACCCAACCGCCCAGCGCCTTCACCTTCCACCGCTGGAGCCGCGACACCTACGAGCACGCCATCCTCAAGGCCGGCTTCTCCAAGCTGCAGTGGCAGAAGCCAATCATCTCCGTCGCCAATCGTGCCAAGCATCCCGTCGGCTACTGGGACGATTTCGAGCGCAACTGCCTGCAAACCGGGCTGATCTGCACCCTGTGACCGCCCCTCTCCCCTCAACCAGATGCAGGACAAGAAGTACTATGAATTCCAAGGGTTTTGCTCACTGGCCAGTGTTCGACGGCCCCCTGACAGCCGAAATGACCGACAGGCAATTGATGGGCCTCGCGGAACACTTTCAGCCAGGCATCGAGCTTTCGCTGCCCCTGGCAGTCTGGCGGCAGTTGTCCGACAAATCGGCGGAGCAGTTGGCCCTGGGGGTGGAAAACCCTGACGCTCCCCTGTCATGGCGCCTGGCCTCGGCACGGCTGCTGGCACAGACCATGGACCCACGCCTGGATGTACTCAACCCGCCGATGATCACCATCGAAGGCGGCCAGGTCGAGATCGGCCTGGAGGAGTCGGCCATCGACCAGGTGCTGCAGCGCATGCAGGGCCTGGGGCTGGACCGCAGCTGGATCGAGAAGGAGGCCCCGCGCCACCAGGTGGAGCTCAAGCCCTACGCCATTGGCAAGTACCCGGTAACCAACCTGGAATACCGGGCATTCCTGGAGGATTCGCAGTACCCCGCCATCCCCGGCAACTGGCTTTTCGGCCAGTTCCCCAGCGAACGCGCCAACCATCCGGTCTATGGCCTGAGCGCCGGCGATGCCGACGTCTACTGCCAGTGGCTGGCGGCCCGTACCGGTCGCTCGTTCCGCCTGCCCAGCGAAGCGGAATGGGAGTTTGCCGCCGCCGGCCATGAAAACCTCGAATACCCCTGGGGCGACCAGTTTCTGCCCCTGCACGCCAACACCGCGGAAATGGGCCTGTTCGCCACCACCCCGGTAGGTGCCCTGCCCGAGGGCGCATCGCCCTTCGGCTGCATGGACATGGCCGGAAACGTCGAAGAATACGTGGCCGATGACTACGCCCCCTACCCCGGCGGCAACGCCGTCATCGACGACCTGGTGACCGTGGTCGGCACCCACCGGATTGCCCGCGGCGGCAGCTTCACGCGCTTTCGCGACTTGACCCGCAACTGCCGTCGACACGGCAAATACCCCAGGGAGATCTACGTGATGGGCTTCAGGCTCGCCGAGAGCCTCTGACCCGGCATTTCTACTTTTGCAACCAAACAATTACACGTTCAACGTCAAAGAACGGAAGGGATTTCCATGAACACACTCAGCATCAGAAACCAGGTCGACATCCCCCTGAACGACTCGCCCACCCCCGGCACTTTCTACAGTTTCAGCGGCCTGGAGGCGGCCCATGAACACATCCTGATCAAGCTGGGCCCCGCCAGCGAACACAGCCCCCTGGTGCGCATTCATTCCGAATGCCTGACCGGCGATGTCTTCAACTCCCAGCGCTGCGATTGCGGCCCGCAACTGAGCGAGTCCATCTCGCGCATGCAGGAAGAAGGCGGCTACCTCATCTACCTGCGCCAGGAAGGCCGGGGCATCGGCCTGTACGCCAAGCTGGATGCCTACCGCCTGCAAGACGGCGGCATGGACACCTTCGAAGCCAACAGCCACTTGAACTTCCCCGAGGACGGCCGGGACTTCTCCATGGCCGCCAGGATGCTCAAGGCCCTGGGCGTGCAGCACTGCCGCCTGATCACCAACAACCCGGACAAGGTCCAGGCCCTGAAGGACAACGGCATCATCGTGGACAGCACCATCCCCACCGGGGTCTTCCTCACCCGGCACAACAGCCACTACCTGCAAGCCAAGAAAGACAAGAAGCACCACCTCATCGATCTCATCAAATAGAAGAGCCTGCCTCCCCCGGAGCCCGCGGGCCGGGGGACGGCTGCCCGTCATCCGCCAACGCATTATTAAGGACAATAATCATGAGACATTTCGGGCCCATCAGCGGCATCGCCACGTTCAAGGACACCTACGTCGCCACCGCCGGCTACGACAACCAGGTGATCCTCTGGGATGCCAGGACCCGGACCCCGATCCAGCGGGTCCTTCACGATCACCTGGCCAACCAGTGCGCATTCAACGCCGCCGGCACGCTGCTGGTAAGCGCCAGCAGCGACTACACCGCGCGGGTCTGGGAAGTGCCGTCCCTGCGCCTGAAGACCGTGCTCATCGGCCATGACGACGACATCGAGATGGCCGCCTTCTCCCCGGACGGCCAGACCATCGCCACCTGCTCCCGGGACCACAGCATCCGCCTGTTCAACCTCAGCGGCCAGACCCTGCGGATCCTCCACGGCCACACCGCCGACGTGATCTCGGTGTGCTGGTCGGCCGATGGCCAGACCCTGGTGTCGAGCAGCGATGACGGTTCGATCCGGCGCTGGGATGCCAATACCGGGCAACAGCTGGAAACCATCGACCTGGGCGGCGTGGAAACCGACACCGTGGCCCTGTCCCGCGAGGGCATCATTTTCGCCGGCGACGACGAAGGCAAGATCTCCATCATCAGCCCCCGCGGCACCCTGCTGCAGCCCGCCCACAGCGCCGGGATCAAGCGCATCATCTGGGACGACAGCCAGCGCCTGCTGATCAGCCTCAGCTACGACCGCTCGGTCATGCTCTGGCACCTCAAGCAGGACGGCACCCTGGTCAAGACCGCGGAAACCTCCCTGCCGAGCATCATCTGGCCACGCAGTTGCGCGCTGCTGGGCAGCCATCGCATCGCCTTCGTCACCTTCGGCTCGCGCTATGCCACCTGGGATTTCGCCACCCAGACCTGGGACCTCAGCGGCATCGAACCGGCGGTCAGCCTCAACGCCGTGGCGGTGGTCGGCGAAGACGTCTACAGCATCGGCGACGCCGGCATCCTGCATATCAACGGCCAACCCAGCATCAAGGCCGGCAGCCTGTGCAACTTCCTCCTGCCCTTTGGCGACAGTGTGTTGACCGGCGGCCAGATGGGCACGGTGTTCGACGCCCGCACCGGCGCCACCCTGTACCAGCACCGCTCGCCCCTGAACTGCGGCACCACCTTCATCAAGGACGGAGCCTTGCACGCAGCCATCGGCACCTACACCGGCGAAGCGCTGATCTTCTGCCTGGACCAGCAACAGCCGCGCTTCGTCACCCAGGTGCGCATGCATGAGAACGCCATCAAAGGCATCGCCGCCGATGAAACCTACATTTTCAGCGTGTGCGCCACCGCAGCCGCGGCCTTCTTCCGGATTGCCGACTTCGGCCTGGAAACCTACCTGGACAAGGCCCACGAGCGGATCTCCAACGGCTGCACGCAGATCCAGGGCGGCTTCGCCAGCATCGGTCGCGACCTGAAACTGCGCCTGTGGCGCGATGGCGCCAGCGAGGTGTTCGACACGCCCCACAGCCACTCGATCAAGTGCATCGCCATCTCCCGCGACCGCTCGATGATCGCCACCGGCAGCTACGGCGGCACCGTGGCCGTCTTCGATCTGAAAAAGCGCGTCTGGGCCAGCGTGGAGAAACCCACCGCCAGCGGCATTTCCTGCCTGATCCATGACGCCAGCGGCGAAGGTTTCCTGGCCAGCGCCTACGACGGCCGGATCTACCCGATCACGCCCCCGGCCGCTGTCCAGTCGGCGCGCCCATGACCTACTTCAGCGAAGTCGACTTCCAGCACATGCAGCACGCCCTGTCCCTGGCAGAACGGGGCAGCCACTCCACCTGGCCCAATCCGCGGGTGGGTTGCGTGATCGCCCATGGCTCGCAAGTGGTCGGCGAAGGCTGGCATCGGCGGGCCGGCGGGCCCCACGCCGAGGTGTTCGCCCTGCGCCAGGCCGGTGGCCTGGCGCGGGGGGCCACCGCCTACGTGACCATGGAACCCTGCAGCCATGTCGGACGCACCGGTGCCTGCCATCAGGCCCTGATCGACAGCGGCGTGCACAGCGTGGTGGTGGCCCATCAGGACCCGTTCGAACAGGTCAACGGCCAGGGCATCGCCCAACTGCGCAACGCCGGAATCGAGGTGCGGGTCGGCCTGCTGGAATCGGCGGCCCAGGAGTTGAACCGCGGCTTTCTGTCCACGGTGCGGCGCCAGCGGCCCTGGGTGCAACTGAAAATGGGCATGAGCCTGGACGGGCGCACGGCCCTGGACAATGGGCGCTCGAAGTGGATCACCAGCACCCGGGCCCGGGCCGACGTGCAGTATTGGCGGGCCCGCAGCTCGGCGATCCTCACCGGCAGCGGTACTGTCCTGGCGGACGACCCACTGCTCACGGTACGCCAGCTGTCCTCCCCGGAGGCCCTGGCGCCAGTACGTGTGGTGCTCGACAGCCAGGGCCGGGTGCCCGCCACGGCGCGGGTGTTCAACGACCAGGCGCCGAGCCTGCACGTGGTGCACCGGGAGTGCCCGCTGGCCAGCAGCGACAGCGAGCAGGTCATGGCGCTGCCCGGGGACGACCAGGGCCTGCACCTTGAGCAGTTGCTGCACAACCTCAGCCAGCGCGGCCTGCACGACCTGCTGGTGGAAGCCGGCCCGACACTGGCCGGCAACCTGCTCAAGGCGCATCTGGTGGATGAGTTGCTGTTGTACGTGGCTCCGCGCCTGCTGGGGGATCTGGCCCGGCCGCTGGTGCACCTGCCGTGCTTCGACCGCCTGGAGGAGGCCCTGGACTTTGCCCTGTATGACGTCAGCCAGCTGGGGCCGGACCTGCGTCTGCGCCTGCGGCCGGCTCAGCCGCCGAGCGCGCTATGAGCGACCACCTGCTTGACCTGCTCACGCAACCAGACATGGGCCGGTTCATTGTCGAAACGCTGATGCCAGATCTGCACGAAGGGAAACGGCGGAATCGGCAACGGCGGTCGCAGCTGGATCAGGTCCTGGTTAAGCAGCGCTTCGTCCAGGGTGCGAGTGGCCACCGTGAGAATCAGGTCGGTGTTGTGAATCATGCTGGGGGCAGTGCGCCAATGGGGCACGCTCACGGCTATCCGCCGCTGCAGCCCTTCGTCGCGCAGCAGGCTGTCCACCTCGCCGTTGGCGCTGCCATCCATCGACACCAGGATGTGTGGCCGGGCCAGGTAGCTGTCCAGGTCCAGCGTGCCGTCGGCCGGCAATGTGCGTCGATCGAGGAGGCAGGAGAAGGTTTCCTCGAACAGTACCTCGGTGGAAATGTCGCCGGACAGGTTGGGAAACACCCCCAGGGCCAGGTCGATCTTGCCCTGGGAAACCTGCTCGAACATTCCGTGCCGGGTGTCCTGGGTCACCACCAAGGTGGTGTTCGGCGCATCGCGGCGCAAGCGCACCATCAGGTTGGGCAGCACCAGCGCGGCGCCGTAGTCGGACATCGCCAGGGTGAAGATGCGCTGGGAACTGGCGGGGTCGAAGTCGATGGACTTGCCGAACAGGGTTTCGATCTGGCCGAGGATTTCCCGCAGCGGCTGCTGGATGTTCTGGGCCAGGGAACTGAGCACCAGTTCGCTGCCCCGGCGAATCAGGATCGGGTCATCCAGCAACCCGCGCAACTTGCTCAACGAGTGGCTGATGGCCGGCTGGCTCAAGTGCAGGCGCAAGGCCGTGCGGGTGACATGTTTTTCTGTCAGCAGGGCATCAAGCACCACCAGCAGGTTCAAATCGATATTGCGCAGTAAGACCGTGACCATCCTGTCATTTCCAACTCAGGGAGCAAGGTCCCAAAAGGAGCAACACATGCTGCAACTCAAACGAATTATTGAAACAGCCCTTTATGTGAACGATCTCGACATCGCGAAAGAATTCTACGCAAAAACCTTCCAGCTGGAAGTCATGGTCGAGAGCGATGTCCTCGTGGCGCTGAACATCGGCGGCCAGAATACCCTGTTGCTGTTCAAGCGGGGCGCCTCGCTGCACACCAAATACCTCAGCGGCGGCGAGATCCCGCCCCACGATGCCAGCGGGCGGATCCATGTGTGCTTTGCCATCGACAAGCAGGACCTGCCCGGCTGGAAGGAACGCCTGGCCCACTCCGGCATTCCCCTGGAAGGTCGTACCGAATGGCCCAAGGGCGGCTCCAGCATCTATTTCCGCGACCCGGATGAAAACCTCGTCGAGCTGCTCACCCCCGGTTGCTGGCCGATCTACTGAAACTGCAACTGACGTCAAGGAGTGAATGTCATGGTGTCCGTCGGTGTAACCAAGCCCCCCTCCCTGCGCGCATGGCTGGCGCTGATCGCGGCGCTGCTGACCGTCGGCCTGCTGGCCGGGTGGCTGTGGCACGGGGCCCGGCCCGGCCCACAGGCCTATGCACAGGCACCGGTCAAGGTCGCCGTGGCCACGGCCAGTACCCTGCCCTTCCCGAACTACCTGGAAGCCATCGGCGAACTGGAGGCGATCCAGCAAGTCAGCGTGCCGGCGGAAATCGGCGGGCGCATCGTCAACCTGCCGATCCAGTCAGGGCAGCGGGTCGAACGCGGCCAGGTCCTGGTCCAGCTCAACGACGCGCCCCAGCGCGGCAACCTGGTGCGCCTACAAGGGGAAATGGAAAACGCCCGGATCCGCCTCGAACGCTCGCGGCGCCTGGTGTCGGTCAACGCCACCTCCAGGGAAGCCTTCGACAATGCCCAGACCGAGCTGTCCACCGCCAAGGGCGCCTTGCAGGCGCTGACCGCGGAAATCGAGCAGCGCACCATCCGCGCGCCCTTTGCCGGCACCCTGGGCATTCGCAAGGTGCACCTGGGGCAATACGTGAACCCCGGGGACGTGCTGATCAACCTGATTGGCGACAAGGGCCTGTACGTCAACTTCAGCGTGCCCGAGCAGGCGCTGGCCCAGGTCACGCCGGGGGCGACCCTGGAAGTGCTTCTCGATGCCCTGCCCGGGCAGGTGCTCAGCGCCAAAGTGAGCGCTGTCGATCCGTTTCTCGATCGCACCCGCACCCTGAGCATCCAGGCGCGCCTGCAAGACCCGCCAGCCAGCGCCCTGCCCCATATGTTCGCCCGTGTGCGGCTGGCCCAGCCGCTGCCCAGCGGCACCTTGAGCGTGCCGGAAACCGCGGTGACCTATAACGCCTACGGCGAAGAGTTGTTCGTGGTCCAGCCGGCCAAGGATGCCCAGGGCGCGCCGACGGTGCAGCGGGTATCGGTGAAAACCGGCGCGCGGCATGCCGGCCGGGTGGTGATCGACAGCGGCCTGGCGCCGGGCGCGCAAGTGGTGACGTCCGGGCAGATCAAGCTCAGTGACGGCGCCCCGATCGAACCGCAGCAGCACAGCGTGCTCAGCGATGCCGGCGGCAGTGCGACAACCCTGGCCGCGGGAGAAGAGCCGTGAAGTTCACCGATCTGTTTGTCCGCCGCCCGGTGCTGGCGCTGGTGGTCAGCCTGCTGATCCTGCTGGCGGGGCTCAAGGCCTACAGCAACCTGCCGGTGCGCCAGTACCCGTTGCTGGAAAGCTCGGTGATCAGCGTCACCACCGACTACCCCGGGGCGCCGGCTGAGCTGATGCAGGGCTTTGTCACCCAGCCGATCAACCAGTCCCTGGCCTCGGTGGAGGGGGTGGACTACGTCAGCTCGTCCTCGGTCCAGGGGCGCAGCCTGATCACCCTGCGCATGGCCCTCAACCAGGATTCGTCGAAGACCCTGAGCGAGGTGATCGCCAAGGTCAACCAGGTCAAGTACCGCCTGCCCGAGCAGGCCTACGACCCGGTGATCGAGCGTTCCGCCGGGGACGCCACCGCCGTGGCCTATGTCGGTTTCGCCAGCCGCTCGCTGTCCGCCTCGGCGCTGAGCGACTACCTCAGCCGAGTGGTACAGCCGCTGTTTTCCAGCATCGAGGGCGTGGCCAAGGTCGAGACCTTCGGCGGCCAGCGCCTGGCCATGCGCCTGTGGCTGGACCCGCAGCGCATGGCCGGCCACGGCGTCAGCGCGGCCCAGGTGGAACAGGCGATCCGCGCCAACAACTTCCAGGCCGCCCCCGGGCAGATCAAGGGCCAGTACGTGATCTCGTCGATCCAGGTCAACACCGACCTGAGCAACCTCGACGAGTTTCGCGACATGGTCATCAGCAACCGTGGCGACCACCTCCTGCGCCTGCGGGACATCGCCCGGGTCGAGCTGGGCTCGGCGTCCTATGAAACCAGTGCGCTGATGGACGGCAAGCCGGCGGTGCACCTGGGCCTGTATGCCACGCCCAAGGGCAACCCGCTGCTGATCGTCGCCGACATCAAGCGCCTGCTGCCGGAGATCCAGAAGACCCTGCCGCCGGGAGTGGAGGTGGCCCTGGCGTTCGAGACCGCCCACTTCATCCAGGCCTCGATCATCGAGGTCATCGAAACCCTGATCGAAGCCATCCTGATCGTGGTGGCGATCATCTACCTGTGCCTGGGCTCGGTCCGCAGCGTGCTGATCCCGGTGGTCAGCATTCCCCTGTCGATGGTCGGCGCACTGGCGCTGATGCACCTGTTCGGCTTCAGCATCAACCTCTTGACTCTGCTGGCCATGGTCCTGGCCATCGGCCTGGTGGTGGACGATGCCATCGTGGTCATGGAGAACATCCACCGCCACCTCAAGGAGGGTCGCACGCCGTTGCAGGCGGCCTTTGTCGGGGCGCGGGAAATCGCCTCGCCGGTGATCGCCATGACCATCACCCTGGCTGCGGTGTACATGCCCATCGGCCTGATGAGCGGGCTGACCGGCGCGCTGTTCAAGGAGTTCGCCCTGACCCTGGCCGGCGCGGTGCTGATCTCCGGGGTAGTGGCCCTGACCCTGACCCCGGTGATGTGCGCCAAGCTGCTGCCGGCGGGGCAGCAGGAAGGTCGCATGAGCCGCTGGGCCGAGCAGTTCTTCCACTGGCTGGCACGTCTCTACCAGCACGGCCTGGTGCGTTCCCTGCGCTGGCGCGGCGCGGTCCTGGCGTTTGCCGCCCTGGTGCTGCTCAGCCTGCCGTGGCTCTACGGCCACGCCAGCAAGGAGCTGGCGCCCAACGAAGACCAGGGCAACCTGCTGCTGGCGATCAAGTCGCCGCAGCACGCCAACCTGGACTATGTCGAGCGCTATGCCTACCAGCTGGACGCGATCCTCCAGGGCCTGCCGGAAACCGTCAGCACCTGGATCATCAATGGCAGCGACGGCGTGGCCGCCAGTTTCGCCGGGGTCAACTTCAGCGAGTGGTCGCAACGCCAGCGCAGCGCGGCCAGCATCCAGCAGCAGTTGCAGCAGGAGGTCGATGCGGTCGAGGGCAACTCGATCTTCGTCTTCCAGTTGCCGCCGCTGCCGGCCTCCACCGGCGGCCTGCCGGTGCAACTGGTGATCCGCAGCACCGAGGACTACCGCTCGCTGTTCCAGGCCATGGAGGAGATCAAGCAGCAGGCCCGGGCCAGCGGCCTGTTCGCGGTGGTGGACAGCGACCTGGAGTTCAACAACCCGGTGACCGAGGTGCGCATCGATCGCAGCAAGGCCAACAGCCTGGGCATCCGCATGCAGGACATCGGCACCACCCTGGCGGTGCTGATCGGCGAGAACTACACCAACCGCTTCGCCCTGCAGGGCCGCTCCTACGACGTGATTCCCCAGAGCGCCGCGGCCCAGCGCCTGACGCCCCAGGCCCTCAACGGCTTCTACGTGGAGACCGACAGCGGCACCCAGGTGCCGTTGTCCACCGTGGTCAGCCTGCATGACAGCATCCAGCCCAACAAGCTCAAGCAGTTCAACCAGCAGAATGCCGCGACCTTCCAGGGCATCCCCGCCCCGGGGGTCAGCCTGGGCCAGGCGGTGGCCTTCCTGCAGCAGCAAAGCCAGGCCCTGCCCGCCAGTTTCAGCCATGACTGGCAGGCCGATTCGCGGCAGTTCATCCACGAAGGCAATGCCCTGCTGCTGACTTTCCTGTTCGCCCTCATCGTGATCTACATGGTGCTGGCCGCGCAGTACGAAAGCCTGAGCGACCCGCTGATCATCCTGATCACCGTGCCGCTGTCGATCTGTGGCGCGCTGATTCCCCTGGCGCTGGGGCTGGCGACCATCAATATCTACACGCAGATCGGCCTGGTGACCCTGATCGGCCTCATCAGCAAGCACGGCATCCTGATGGTGGAGTTCGCCAATGAACTGCGCGCGGCCCTGGGCTGCACTGCGGCCCAGGCGATTATCCGCGCGGCACGGATCCGCCTGCGGCCGATCCTCATGACCACCGCCGCCATGGTGGTGGGGCTGGTACCGCTGCTGTTTTCTTCCGGCGCCGGCGCCAGCAGCCGTTTCGGCCTGGGGCTGGTGATCGTAATCGGCATGCTGGTGGGCACCCTGTTCACCCTGTTCGTGCTGCCGTCGATCTACAGCCTGATGGCACGCGCCCACAGTCGTTCCAGCGAGCTGGAGGAACTGCAGCAACTGGCCTGAGCCTGCGCCAGAAGTGCAACGGGCGGCCCAAGGGCCGCCCGTTGTGTTCCAGGGTGAGGTTACAAGTGGCTTTCGGCGTATTCCGCCAGGATCGAGCGCGGCACCCCTTGCAGGGTGATGTGCACGCCGTTGGGGAAGTCCTTGAAACGTTCGGTGAGGTAGGTCAGGCCAGAACTGGTGGCCGACAGGTAGGGGGTATCGATCTGTGCCAGGTTGCCCAGGCACACCACTTTGGAACCGGCGCCGGCACGGGTGATGATGGTCTTCATCTGGTGCGGGGTGAGGTTCTGGCATTCGTCGATCAGAATCAGGCTCTGCTGGAAGCTGCGGCCGCGGATGTAGTTCAGGGATTTGAACTGCAACGGCACCTTGCTGAGGATGTAGTCGACGCTGCCGTGGGTGTTCTCGTCATCCATGTGCAGGGCTTCAAGGTTGTCGGTGATGGCGCCCAGCCAGGGTTCCATCTTCTCCGCCTCGGTGCCGGGCAGGAAGCCGATCTCCTGGTCCAGCCCCTGCACGCTGCGGGTGGCGATGATGCGCCGGTAGCGCTTGCTGACCATGGTCTGCTCGATAGCGGCGGCCAGGGCCAGGATGGTCTTGCCCGAGCCCGCGGCGCCGGACAGGTTGACCAGGTGGATATCCGGATCGAGCAGCGCGTACAGCGCCAGGCCCTGGTAGATGTCCCGCGGTTTCAGGCCCCAGGCTTCCTGGTGCAACAGGGGTTCCTGATGCAGGTCGAGGATCAGCAGCACATCGGCGCGGATTTCCTTGATCCAGCCGACAAAGCCCTGTTCGTCGATGATGAATTCATTGATGTGCACCGCCGGCAGGTTGTCGATCAACTGCACCTGGTGCCAGGTACGGCCATGGTCCTGGCGGGTTTCCACCTTGCTTACGCGGTCCCAGAACGAGCCGCTCATGTTGTGGAAACCATTGGGCAGCAGGGAAACATCGTCCACCAGCTGGTCGGTGCTGTAGTCCTCGGCGGCGATCCCGCAGGCCCGCGCCTTGAGGCGCATGTTGATGTCTTTGGTCACCAGCACCACGGGCAGGTCCTTGTTGCGCGCGTGCAGGTCGATCAGCTGGTTGATGATGATGTTGTCGTTGAGGTTGTCCGGCAACAGGCTGGTGGGCTCGTTGCGCTTGCTCATGAGGATCGACAGCAAGCCCTTGGGCCCACTCTTGCCACGCTGGATCGGTACGCCCAGCTCGACGTCCTCGGGTGAGGCTTCACCCAGGGTCTTGTCGATCAGGCGGATGGCCTGGCGGCATTCGGCGGCCACGCTGTGATGCCCGCTCTTGAGCTTGTCCAGCTCTTCGAGGACGGTCATGGGGATGGCGACGTGGTGTTCTTCGAAATTCAGTAAGGCGTTTGGATCGTGAATCAATACATTGGTATCGAGTACATAAAGGATTGGCTGGTTGGAAGAAGAGCTACGTCCGTGGTCATCCATACTCGGTCACCTTATGTGGGAGCCAGTCGACGCAATACCATGGGGTATCGCGCCTCGAAGGGCCACCGAATTCACCCGCGGGGGTTCAGGTGACCTGCACACACAAGGAGTCTTGGGAGACGCCACCTGTGTCGCAGGTTTCGGCGGTCTGAGTTCGTAATACTCCAAAAGCCGTGACAGGAAAAAGCACTTTGACGCTTTTTTGATGTTTATTTTGCAGAGTGACGAATAGCCCTTGGCGAGTGGCCCGGGCACCGTTAAAGTCGGAAGTCCGCCTGCCTCGAAATCCCGCTATTTTTCCCCTCTTCAACCGCCATTTCTCCCTGTTTGCGCAGGCTGTTTCGTTTCAGCGAAATGCATCCTGGCAGTCTTCCCAACCGATGCCGCTCTGCGCGGTCTGGGCCAGCAACCAGGGCAGGCTGCTCTTGACCCCATCCTGCTTGGCATTGAAGGCGATCACCCCGCGTCGCCACAGCAGCATCAAGGTCAACACTCTTTGCCCGCTGTCCTCGGCCTTGAGCTTGCCGGCGCCATCCTGGGCGTCGATGTCCCATAGCGCCACCTGCATGCCCTGGGCATTGAAGAAGCCCTGGGCGTCGGCGCGACGCTGGCCATAGGGCGGGCGGAACAGCGGCACGTAGTTTTCCGGCAGCTTGCTTTTCACCAGGTCGGCGCTGCGCTGGATCGAGTACTGCCAGTCCTGCCAATGGCTGTGGGAACGGAATTCCCACCCCTGGACCCCAACGCACTGCCGGGAATACAGGGATTGCAGGCTGGCCACCGACGCCTTGTCGAGACGGTTCTGGATATCGTTGCCAAGAACGAAGAAGGTGCCGCTGAGGTTGGCCTTGCGCAGGTAGTTGGTGAGCCAGGGCGTGTTGTCCGGCGCCAGGTTGGCGGCGCTGTCGAAGGTCAGCAGAAACAGCCGGTCATTGAGCTCGTCGCCATTGCGCTCGTAGTCGCCAAAGCGCAGCACTTCGCTGCTGGTCTGCGGTGACAGCGCGGCCTTGCGCAGCAATTCGTCCAGGTACTGCTCGTGGAAGGTCCGGCTCGGCTCGCCCCAGCGTGCGTAGTAGGAGTCCTGCGCCAGATGGAACTTGCCGGCCTGCTTGCGCAACTGCTGCATGTTTTCCACCAGGTAACAGAAGGACGCGTCCTGGTCGCAGCTCTGCTGGGCGAAGTTGTAGTTATCCAGCAGGCGCTGCCACAGATGCTCGCGCAGCTCAGAGATCGCCTCCATATTGATCATCCGCAGGCCCAGGCGCTGCTTCATCGAGGCCTCGTCCCAGGCTTCGCTGATCAGCAAGGCGCGAGCGAAGGTGAGGATCTCGGCCCGCGAGGCGACGTCGAACAGGGTCGGATTGTCGAGCTTTTCCGGCCAGGTGCTGCGGTCCAGGGTCGCCACATCATTGGGCGCTGCCAGCACGCTGAAACTCAGAAGCCAGGCCGAGAAGAGAAACGCGATACGCAAAAGGGATGCCTCCAGAACAAAACCCGCGCCGCACTATAGCCGATCTGTGCCAGGAATCAGGGCCCCTTCGCCGGCAAGCCGGCTCCTACAGGCTCGTGCAGGAGCCGGCTTGCCGGCGAACCGCGATCAGCGGTCATGACTATCGCCATCATAGGTGGAGTCCGGGCGCCCGAGCCCCTAGAATCCCCCGACGCCAAAAGGAGACGACCCCATGCTGATGGTGATTTCACCCGCCAAG
Organism: Pseudomonas sp. UME65; assembly: GCF_014170225.1. Lineage (NCBI taxonomy): Bacteria > Pseudomonadati > Pseudomonadota > Gammaproteobacteria > Pseudomonadales > Pseudomonadaceae > Pseudomonas > Pseudomonas sp. UME65. Next base: position 35,201 of record NZ_LZZQ01000013.1, read on the forward strand.
ACCCTCGATTACGAAACACCGCCGGTTACCCAGCGCTTCACCCAGCCGCAATACCTCGACCACTCCCAGGAACTGATCCAGCAACTGCGGGAACTGACCCCGGCGCAGATCAGCGAGCTGATGCACGTATCCGACAAGATCGGCGGGCTCAACGCCGCGCGCTTCGGTAGCTGGACCCCGGCCTTCACCCCAGACAACGCCAAGCAGGCGCTGCTGGCGTTCAAGGGCGACGTCTATACCGGGCTCAACGCCGAAACCCTCAGCGAGGCGGATTTCGACTACGCCCAGCAACACCTGCGCATGCTTTCCGGCCTGTACGGCCTGCTGCGCCCCCTGGACCTGATGCAGCCCTATCGCCTGGAAATGGGCACCAAGCTGGCCAACGCCCGGGGCAAGGACCTGTATGCCTTCTGGGGCACCCGTATCAGCGAATGGCTGAACGAGGCCCTGGCCGAGCAAGGTGACGACCTGCTGCTGAACCTGGCTTCCAACGAGTACTTCTCGGCGGTCAAGCGCACGGCCCTGAACGCGCGGATCATCAATACCGAGTTCAAGGACCTGAAGAACGGCCAGTACAAGATCATCAGTTTCTATGCCAAGAAAGCCCGTGGCCTGATGAGCCGCTTCGTCATCCAGGAGCGCATCAACGACCCCGCTCAGCTCAAGCAATTCGACGTCCAGGGCTACCGCTTCAGCGCGGAGCAGTCCAAGGCCGACAACCTGGTATTCCTGCGCGACCACGCACCGGAATAAAGCGTTCCCCTGCCGCGCTCGTTTCCAACCGGCGAGCGCGCCAGAATGTGATCATCCGCACATTCCCCGCCTTTAATAAGCCAATTTTCTGGCGCCATAGAACTTTCAGCGTTTTGCCTAACTTTTATTTCACTCGACAGCGCTGATTTTTTTCAGTAGTGGCACCACTTTTTTTATTCGGTAGTGGCACAAAAATATCCCCCCCCTTCAACTCCCCATAACTAAAGGCTCAAACCGTTAGTGCTATCAGTTTGAGAGCAGTGCCATCTTTCTCAATATTTCAAGAAATTTCGAAAAACAGGATGAGCGGGCAGGAACTATGCCTTCAGACACCGCTCATACCACCGGTAACGATTCTCAACGAGGTTGTAGGAGATGACTTACACGAACTCACGAGGAACTAATCAAGTTGCAACATTGATTTGACCAACGAGTCACAAACTTGAACTAAAGGGTAAACAAACGGAGATAAGGCACCTCAACTATCCCCTAACGAGCCAAGGAACAGCTGGCCTTCAAGGCCCCCGAAAACAACTGGAGAGCCCGTACTACGTGGCATCCAGCCATCCACAGGAACGCGGATGGTTTTTCTCGAGGGACCTGCAGCAGGAGCCGCCGGCAACATTCAAGGGCAAGTCAAAACAACATGGATCGGTTGCGCACAACTTGAGTGCATTTATTTAGTCACTCGGAACTTAGTCTGCCTGCACACGGCACTACAGCGTACTTCGCTGGACTTCCGAGTGCGCAACAACAGCTGGCAAACATTAACTCCGGCCATCTAATGGCGTGAATAACACAGAGGTAAATGCGATGCGCATCAGCATATTTGGTTTGGGTTACGTCGGTGCAGTATGTGCCGGTTGCCTGTCCGCACGGGGCCATGAAGTGGTTGGCGTAGATATCTCCAAAGACAAGATCGACCTGATCAACGCCGGCAAGTCGCCGATCGTCGAACCGGGCCTGGGCGAACTTCTGGCTCAAGGAATCCAGACCGCTCGTCTGCGTGGCACCACCAACTTCGCCGAGGCCATTCGCGATACCGACCTGTCGATGATCTGCGTCGGTACCCCGAGCAAGAAGAACGGCGACCTGGAACTGGACTACATCGAATCGGTGTGCCGCGAGATCGGTTTCGTCCTGCGCGACAAGGCCACCCGCCACACCATCGTGGTGCGCAGCACCGTGCTGCCGGGCACCGTGAAGAACGTGGTGATCCCGATCCTCGAAGACTGCTCGGGCAAGAAGGCCGGGGTGGATTTCGGCGTCGCGGTGAACCCCGAGTTCCTGCGTGAAAGCACCGCGATCAAGGACTACGACTTCCCGCCCATGACCGTGATCGGCCAGTTCGACCAGGCCTCCGGTGATGTGCTGCAAGCGCTGTACGAAGAGCTCGATGCACCGATCATCCGCAAGGACATCGAAGTCGCCGAGATGATCAAGTACACCTGCAACGTCTGGCACGCCACCAAGGTCACCTTCGCCAACGAGATCGGCAACATCGCCAAGGCGGTGGGCGTGGACGGCCGTGAAGTGATGGACGTGGTCTGCCAGGACAAGACCCTCAACCTGTCCCAGTACTACATGCGCCCGGGCTTCGCCTTCGGCGGCTCGTGCCTGCCCAAGGACGTGCGCGCCCTGACCTACCGCGCCGGCTCCCTGGACATTGAGGCGCCCCTGCTCAACTCGCTGATGCGCAGCAACGAATCCCAGGTGCAGAACGCCTTCGACATCGTTTCCAGCCATGACAAGCGCAAGGTCGCCCTGCTGGGCCTGAGCTTCAAGGCCGGCACCGACGACCTGCGCGAGAGCCCGCTGGTGGAACTGGCGGAAATGCTCATCGGCAAGGGCTTCGACCTGAGCATCTACGACAGCAACGTCGAGTACGCCCGGGTTCACGGCGCCAACAAGGACTACATCGAGTCGAAGATCCCCCACGTTTCGTCCCTGCTCAACTCGGACTTCGACGCGGTAATCGGCAACTCCGACGTGATCATTCTCGGCAACCGCGACGAGAAGTTCCGCGCCCTGGCCGAAGACGTGCCCCACGGCAAGCAGGTCATCGACCTGGTGGGCTTCATGTCCAAGGCTACCTGCAGCAAAGGCCGTACCGAAGGGATCTGCTGGTAAGGGTTCGCCAGCCAGCCGGCTCCTACCCCATCCCCGTAGGAGCTGGCTGGCCAGCGATCTGGCCCTCCCAGATCTCCATGCCTGCCTTAACCCCCCTCGGGCCACCCCACAGGCTCGCCCGAGACCTTGATGGACGCAGATTATGCACAGGCTAAAGCACGGCCTGCTTCAGGCCGCCGGTTGGCTGTTCTACTTGAGTTTGCTGATGGGCATGGCCTTGTTGCTGCCCGCCTCGACCTTCGACTCACAGTCCAAGGACTTCATTTTCCTGATTGGCGCCGTGGGCATCTGGCGCTACTCGATGGGTGCCACGCACTTCGTGCGCGGCATGCTGTTTCTCTACGTGGTCTACCCGCACCTGCGGCGCAAGGTGCGCAAGCTCGGCAGCGCGGCGGACCCGTCCCATGTGTACCTGATGGTCACCAGCTTCCGGATAGACGCGCTGACCACCGCCCAGGTCTACGGCTCGGTCATCCGTGAAGCCATCGACTGCGGCTTCCCCACCACCGTGGTCTGCTCGATCGTGGAAATGTCCGACGAGCTGCTGGTGAAAAGCCTGTGGGCGCGGATGAACCCGCCGGAGCGGGTCAAGCTGGACTTCGTGCGCATCCCCGGCACCGGCAAGCGTGATGGCCTGGCCTTCGGCTTTCGTGCCATCTCCCGCCACCTGCCGGACAGCCGCGCCGTGGTAGCGGTGATCGACGGTGACACCGTGCTCGGCGAAGGCGTGGTACGCAAGACCGTGCCCTGGTTCCAGCTGTTCGGCAATGTCGGCGGCCTGACCACCAACGAATTCTGCGAAGTGCGCGGCGGCTACATCATGAGCGAATGGCACAAGCTGCGCTTCGCCCAGCGCCACATCAACATGTGCTCCATGGCCCTGTCCAAGCGCGTGCTGACCATGACCGGGCGCATGTCGGTGTTCCGCGCCACCGTGGTCACCGACCCGGACTTCATCGCCGACGTGGAAAGCGACTCCCTGCAGCACTGGCGCCTGGGCCGCTTCAAGTTCCTTACCGGCGACGACAAGTCCAGCTGGTTCAGCCTGATGCGCCTGGGCTACGACACCTTCTACGTGCCTGACGCGGCAATCAACACCGTGGAGCACCCGCCGGAGAAGAGCTTCATCAAGGCCAGCCGCAAGCTGATGTTCCGCTGGTACGGCAACAACCTGCGGCAGAACTCCCGGGCCCTCGGCCTGGGCATGAAACGCCTGGGGCTGTTCACCAGCGTGGTGCTGTTCGACCAGCGCGTGTCGATGTGGACCTCGCTGCTGGGCCTGACCGTGGCGATCATCGCCAGCTTCAAGTACGGCACCGCCTTCATCCTGGCCTACCTGCTGTGGATCGGCATTACCCGCCTGATCCTGACCCTGCTGCTGTCCTGCTCGGGGCACCGCATCGGCCCGGCCTACCCCTTGATTCTCTATTACAACCAGATCGTCGGCGCGCTGGTGAAGATCTACGTGTTCTTCCGCCTCGACCAGCAATCCTGGACCCGCCAGGACACCAAGCTGACCCGCGACCTGGCCAGTTTTCAACGTTGGTTCAACACCTGGTCGTCTCGGACCATGACCTTCTCGGCCGGCAGCGTGTTCGTCGCTGTCCTGCTGCTGATGGTCTGAACCGCCTTGCCTGAATTAACTAGGAAATCGACTCTATGAACACCGCCGTGAACGTCAATGTAGTGCATGAATCCGAAGCCCAACGCCAGCACGCCCGGGTCAAGATCCCGGCCAAGCTGCGCTTCTTCGGAACCGAGGCCAAGCCTCTTGAAGTGCGGGTCCACGACCTCTCCGCCGGCGGCCTGAGCTTCAACGCCGGGCAGCAGATGCTGACCGTGGGCGAAGTGCACAAGGGCCGCCTGCAATTTGTCATCGACAACCTCGGCCTGGCCATGGACGTCGAGCTGCAGGTCCGCTCCTTCGATCGCCAGAGCGGCCGGGTCGGTTGCCAGTTCCAGAACCTCGAACCCCAGGACATCTCCACCCTGCGCCACCTGATCACCTCGCACCTGGCCGGCGACATCGTCAGCATGGGCGACGTGCTCGCCACCCTGCAGCGGGACAACTTCACCAAGGCGCGCAAGAACAAGGACAGCGGCAGCGGCATGACTCCGCTGGGGCGCCTGCGGGCGGTGACCTTCAGCGCCGGGATCTTCATCGTCGGCCTTGCCGCCTTCGGTTTCATCCTCAAGTCGGTGTACGGCATGTACTTCGTCAGCCACGCCGAGGCCGGCCTGGTCAACGTTCCGGGGATGAACGTCACCATGCCGCGCGACGGCACCGTGCAGAGCCTGGTGCAGACCGATGGCAGCGTTGCCAAAGGCGCGCCCCTGGCCAGCTTCAGCACCAGCATGCTGGACGTGCTCAAGGGCCACCTGGACGAAAACCAGCTGCAACCGGCCAAGGTCGAGGAACTGTTCGGCAAGCAGATGACCGGCACCCTGACCTCCCCCTGCGACTGCACCGTGGCCCAGCAACTGGTGGCCGACGGGCAGTACGCCAGCAAGGGCGACGTGATCTTCCAACTGGTGCCGCGCAATAGCCTGGCCAATGTCGAGGCGCGGTTCTCCTACCGCCAGTTCGGCGACGTGCGCCCGGGCACCAAGGTCAACTTCCAGATCGCCGGCGAGGATGAAGTGCGCACCGGCACCATCGTCAGCAGCGCCAGCCTCAACAGCAACGACCTGTCCTCCGACATCCGCGTACAGATCAAGCCCGACGCGCCCCTGAGCAGCGCCTTCGCCGGCCGCCCGGTGGAAGTCAGCAGCGACCGCGGCCCGTCGATGAACTGGCTGATCGACAAAGCCATGGCTGCGGGTCTGTAACCATGAGAGTGCCTACCCAGCTCCCTGTAGCCGCTGCCGCAGGCTGCGCCCGGCCGCGCAGCGGACGCCATCCGGCCGACTCGATGCTCCCCGACAACCAGCACGAGCGCTTCGCGCTCGATCGCAGCCTGCGGCAGCGGCTACAGGGTTCGGTATTGCCTTTGGTCGCGGCGCTGGCCCTGGCCGGTTGCGCCGGCCTGCCGGACCAGCGCCTGGCCAACGAGGCCCTGAAGCGCGGCGACACCGCCCTGGCCCAGCAGAACTACCGCCAACTGGCAGACCTGGGCTACAGCGAAGCGCAAGTGGGCCTGGCCGACATTCAGGTGGAAAGCCGCGACCCGGCGCAGATCAAGCAGGCCGAGGCCACCTACCGCGCCGCAGCCGACACCTCGCCCCGTGCCCAGGCGCGCCTGGGGCGCCTGCTGGTGGCCAAGCCCGGCTCCAGCGAGGCCGAGCAGCACGAAGCCGAAGGCCTGCTGAAGAAAGCCTTTGCCAATGGCGAAGGCAACACCCTGATCCCCCTGGCGATGCTGTACCTGCAATACCCCCACAGCTTCCCCAACGTCGACGCCCAGCAGCAGATCAGCCAATGGCGCGCCGCCGGCTATCCGGAAGCCGGTCTGGCCCAGGTCCTGCTGTACCGCACCCAGGGCACCTACGACCAGCACCTGGACCAGGTGGAAAGCATCTGCAAGGCCGCCCTCGACAGCACCGACATCTGCTACGTCGAGCTGGCCACCGTCTACCAGAAACGCGGCCAGCCAGAACAGCAGGCCGAGCTGATCAAGCGACTGCAGGCCGGCTACAGCCGTGGCAGCGTCAGTGCCCAGCGAGTCGACAGCGTGGCCCGGGTACTGGGCGATGCCAGTCTTGGCAAGCCGGATGAAAAGACCGCCCAGGCCCTGCTGGAACAGGTCGCCCCCGGCTACCCGGCCTCCTGGGTCAGCCTGGCGCAACTGCTCTACGACTTCCCCGAGCTGGGTGACGTCGACAAGATGATGGAATACCTGGAGAACGGCCGCGCCGCCGACCAGCCCCGGGCCGAACTGCTGCTGGGCAAGCTCTACTACGAAGGCAAGTGGGTGCCGGCGGACGCCAAGGTGGCCGAGGCGCACTTCCAGAAAGCCGTGGGCCGCGAAGTCGCCGCCGACTACTACCTGGGGCAGATCTACCGCCGTGGCTATCTGGGCCAGGTGTACCCGCAAAAAGCCCTGGACCACCTGCTGACGGCTGCCCGCAACGGCCAGAACAGCGCCGACTTCGCCATTGCCCAGCTGTTTTCCCAGGGCCGCGGCACCGCGCCCAACCCGGTCAACGCCTACGTCTTCAGCCAGCTGGCCAAGGCCCAGGACACCCCACAGGCCAACGAACTGGCCCAGCAGCTGGATCAACAACTGCCCCCCGGCCAGCGCGCCGAAGCCCAGCGCCTGCTGCAACAGGAGCAGGCGGCGCGCGGTGCCCTGACCCAGAACACGCTGCAACTGCACGCGCTGCAGGAAGAAGACGGCGAGGAATCCCTATGAAGTCCATCCCATTCAACACCGCCCGTGTAGCCGCTACCGCAGGCTGCGACCAAGCGCGAAGCGCTCGCCACGCCTGCCCTCGCGAATCGCGGCCGCTGCGCGAACGGGCACACCCCGCCTTCACCACCACAGGCAAGCGCTTGTGCCTGTCGAAACTGGGCATGGCCCTGGGTTTTGCCATGATCTGGTCCAACCCGACCCTGGCGGCCATCACCGACACCAAGAACTTCGGCCTGGAAGTGAAGATCACCGGCCAGTCCGAGGACGATCGCGACCTGGGCACCCAGGGCGGTGGCGACGTCAACGGCATCGGCCTCGACCTGCGGCCCTGGGTCTATGGCGAAAGCGGCAACTGGAGCGCCTACGCCATGGGCCAGGCAGTGACCGCAAGCGACGTGATCGAAACCGACACCCTGCAACAGTCCGGCGACGACGCCAGCCAGCAGTCCAGCAACGATGACCGCAAGACCAAGAAGAACTACCTGGCCATGCGCGAGTTCTGGGTCGGCTACAGCGGCTTCACCGCCTACCCCGGCGAGCAGCTGAAGTTCGGCCGCCAGCGCCTGCGCAACGATGACGGGCAATGGCGCGACACCAACATCGAGGCGCTGAACTGGACCTTCGACACCACCCTGCTGCGGGCCAACCTGGGGGCCGCCGAGCGCTTCAGTGAATACCGCACCGACCTCAAGGAGCTGGCGCCCAAGGACAAGGACCGCCTGCACCTGTACGCCGACGCCGCCTACCAGTGGACGCCCGGCCAGTGGGTGGGCATCCGCGCCCACCACACCCACGACGACGGCAAGCTCGACTATGCCCAGCCCGGCGTGGCCAGCGACCCGCTGGACAAGAAGGAAAACGGCGACCTGACCTGGCTCGGCCTGGAAGCCAACAGCGACGCCTTTAACTGGCGCAACACCAATACCGTCAACTACTGGGCCAGCCTCACCGGCATGCGCGGCGACCGCGATACGGTCAACCCGCTGAACGCCGATGGCAGCCGCCCGACCCAAGCCAAGCGCGGGGACAACCTCAACGGCTGGGCCACCGACCTGGGCGTGCGCCTGCGCCTTGACCCGAACTGGCAAGTGGGCGCGGCCTATGCCCGGGCCAGCGCCGAGTACGAACAGAACGGCCTGCAAAGCAACCGCTCCAACTACACCGGTACTCGCTCCCGGGTGCACCGCTTCGGCGAAGCCTTCCGGGGCGAAATGAACAACACCCAGAGCGCCACCCTGTTCGGTTCCTGGCAACTGCGCGAGGACTACGACGCCAGCCTGGTCTACCACAAGTTCTGGCGTGTGGACGGCAACAAACCGGTGGGCAGCAACGGCATCAACGCAGTGGACAACAACTACGACGACACCACCGGCGCCTTGCTCAGCAGCACCTCGCTGCCGCTCATGGATGGCAAGAAGGACCTCGGCCAGGAGATGGACCTGGTGGTCACCAAGTACTTCAAGCAAGGCCTGTTGCCCGCGGCCCTGAGCCAGTCGATCGATGAACCTTCGGCCCTGGTGCGTTTGCGCGGTGGCGTGTTCAAGCCCGGCGACGCCTACGGCAAAGAGGTCGACTCCTACATGCACCGCGCCTTTATCGACGTGATCTGGCGCTTCTGATACAAGCCGCTAAAGGAGTGCCCGACATGCCTAATCAAACTCTCCAGAGCCCGTTGTCCAGAGGCTCCCTGAGCCTCCTGGCCGGCGCCCTGCTGCTGGCCAGCAGCAGCGCCTTCGCCACTGCCGAGACGGCCAAGGCGCCGATCATCGCCAAGGAGCTGCAACAGGCCAAGACCTACACCGTCAGCAGTGCTCCCATCGAGCCCCTGGCCCTGGCCAAGCCGACCCTGCCCGACCTCTCCGGCTACACCGCCGAGGTGGCCGCGGCGAAGATCGTGCGCAGCAAGCCGGGCAAGATCAGCGTGCGCCGGATGATGCAGGAAGACGCCCTGAAGGACTTTATCGGCGGTGACAACAAGATGGCCGAATGGGTGGTGCGCCAGCACGGCATACCCCAGGCGATCTTCATCGACGACGGCTACGTCAACCTCAAGGAACTGGTGGGCAAGCTGCCCAAGCAGTACATCAGCGAAACCGCACCCGGGGTCTACCTGGCCCGCCTGCCCATCGTCGTCGGCCGCCACGGCATCCTGGAAATCGACAAACAGACCCAGGAGCTGCGCCTGTCCCAGGAAGGCGGCTCGTTCCTGGTCAACGATGGCCAGCTGTTCGTGCGTGACACCAAGGTCACGGGCTGGCGCGAAAAGGACAACGGCCCGGCGACCTTCCGCTCGCCCAAGGAATTCCGCCCGTTCCTGCTGGCCTGGGGCGGCACCGAGACTTACATCGTCAACAGCACGATGGCCAGCTTCGGCTACGCCAACTCCAAGTCCTACGGGGTGAGTATTTCCCAGTACACGCCGAACATGGCCAAGGTGCTCAAGCGCCCCGAGCCCACCGGCTGGATCGTCGGCTCGACGTTCTCGGACATGTGGTACGGCTTCTACTGCTACGAGACCCGGGACTTCGTGCTCAAGGGCAACACCTACAAGGACAACATCGTCTACGGCATCGACCCCCACGACCGTTCCCATGGCCTGATCATTGCCGACAACACCGTCCACGGCACCAAGAAGAAGCACGGCATCATCATTTCCCGGGAAGTGAACGACAGCTTCATCTTCAACAACCGCAGCTACGACAACCACCTCTCCGGGCTGGTGATCGACCGTAACAGCGTCAACAACCTGATCGCCTACAACGAGATCTACCGCAACCACACCGACGGCATCACCCTCTACGAGAGTGCCGACAACCTGATCTACGGCAACAAGGTGATCAGCAACCGCCGCCACGGCATCCGCATTCGCAACAGCGTGAACATCCGCCTGTACGAAAACATCGCCATGGCCAACGGCCTGACCGGGGTCTATGGCCACATCAAGGACCTTTCCGACACCGACCGCGACATCAAGCTCGACCCGTTCGACGCCCAGGTCTCGCTGATCGTGGTCGGCGGCGAGCTGGCCGCCAACGGCAGCGGGCCGATGTCCATCGACTCCCCCTTGAGCGTGGAGCTGTACCGGGTCTCCATGCTGGCGCCGACCAAAAGCAGCGGCATCAGCTTCTCCGGGGTCCTGGGCGACCGCCAGGATGAAATTCTCGACCTGCTGGTGCGCCAGCAGAAAGCCGTGTTGATCGACCCCGTCGAACGCCAGACCGAATTGCGGGATTGAGGATGACTTTCATGCACCCACACTGGATCAAACTCCTGGGCCTGTCGGCCCTGACCGCGGGGATTCTCGCCGCCAGCGCCGGCGCCCGTGCCGACGAAACCAGCGCCACGAGCGCCGCGCCGAACTTCAAGGCCGAGCCGTGCTGCAACCTGTGCCCGGCCGCCCACGACGCAAAGAACTACGTGACCCGCTACCAGCAGAACTTCACCACCCTGGTGCAAGCCCAGGGCGACTGGCTGTTCCGTACCCAGGAAGATTTGCGCACCGAGTTCAACACCACTCCCGAAGGCTACCGCCGCCTCAAGCAGTTGCACGAAGCCTTCAAGAGCAAGGGCGTGGAACTGGTGGTGGTCTATCAGCCGACCCGCGGCCTGGTGAACCGCAACAAGCTCAACCCGGCGGAGAAAGCCCGTTTCGACTATGACAAGGCGCTGAGCAACTACAAGGCCATGCTCGGGCGCTTCGCGCAGATGGGCTACGTGGTGCCGGACCTCTCGCCGCTGACCAACGAACAACTGCCCGATACCCTGCCGGCCCACGACTTCTACTTCCGCGGCGACCAGCACTGGACCCCTTATGGCGCCCAGCGCACGGCGAAGATCGTCGCCGACAAGGTCAAGCAGTTGCCGGCCTTTGCCGACATTCCACGGCGTGAATTCGAAACCCACAAGTCCGGGCGCATGGGCAAGACCGGCACCCTGCACAACATGGCCGGCCAGTTGTGCGGCACCAGCTACGCCATCCAGTACATGGACCAGTTCACCACCGAGCCCAAGGGCGAGGCTGGCGACGGCGACCTGTTCGGCGACTCCGGCAACCCGCAGATCACCCTCGTGGGCACCAGTCACAGTGGCAAGAACTACAACTTCGCCGGCTTCCTGGAAGAGGCCATCGGTGCCGACATCCTCAACGTCGCCTTCCCCGGCGGCGGCCTGGAAGGCTCGATGCTGCAGTACCTGGGCAGCGACGAGTTCCAGAAGAGCCCGCCGAAGATCCTCATCTGGGAATTCTCGCCGCTGTACCGCCTGGACCAGGAAACCATCTACCGGCAGATGATGGCCCTGCTGGACAACGGCTGCGAGGGCAAGGACGCGCAGATGACCGGCAGCACCACCCTCAAGCCCGGCAAGAACGAATTGCTGGTCAACAGCAAGAACATGGACCTGCGCAACAGCGGTCATCAGGTCGACATCCGCTTCGCCGACACCTCGGTGAAAACCCTGCAAGCCACCCTCTGGTACATGAACGGGCGCCACGAGGACATCAAGATCGAAAAACCGGAAACATCCGACACCGACGGGCGCTTCGCCTTCGAACTGCGCACCGACGAAGACTGGGCCTCGCAGAACCTGCTGGCGGTCGAGATCCAGGGCCCGGAAGCGGGCACTGCGGGGCAGAAGGTCGAAGCGAAAATTTGCAAACGCAACGTATTCCCGAGCGCCGAGCAACGCACCGCGCAGATCGGGCAATGAGGTTACCTATGCAAAGCACAGACTTGAAACGCTTGTTGATACCCAGCCTGCTGGGGCTGGCCATCGTTACCGGCAGCGCCCAGGCCGCCGCGCCGCTGCGCCCGCCCCAGGGCTATTACGCCCCGGTGGACAAGTTCAAGAGCGGCGACAACAGCGAGGGCTGCGACGCCATGCCGGCGCCCTACACCGGCGCCCTGCAGTTTCGTAGCAAGTACGAAGGCTCGGACAAGGCCCGGGCGACCCTCAACGTGCAATCCGAACAGGCCTTTCGCGACACCACCGCGGACATCACCAAGATCGAGCGCGGCACCAGCAAGCGGGTCATGCAGTTCATGCGCGACGGCCGCCCTGAACAGCTGGACTGCACCCTCGCCTGGCTCAGCGCCTGGGCCCAGGCCGATGCGCTGATGTCCAAGGACTTCAACCACACCGGCAAGTCCATGCGCAAATGGGCCCTGGGCAGCATGGCCTCGGCCTACCTGCGGCTGAAGTTCTCCGACTCCCACCCCCTGGCCACCCACCAGGAACAGGCACAGAAGATCGAGGCCTGGTTCAGCAAGATGGCCGACCAGGTGGTCAGCGACTGGGACAACCTGCCCCTGGACAAGACCAACAACCACTCCTACTGGGCCGCCTGGTCGGTGATGGCCACCGCCGTGGCCACCAACCGCCGCGACCTGTTCGACTGGGCGGTCAAGGAATACAAGGTCGGCGCCAACCAGGTCGATGCCGACGGCTTCTTGCCCAACGAACTCAAGCGCCAGCAGCGGGCCCTGGCCTACCACAACTACGCCCTGCCGCCGCTGGCAATGATCGCCAGCTTCGCCCAGGTCAACGGCGTCGACCTGCGCCAGGAAAACCACGAAGCACTCAAGCGCCTGGGCGAGCGGGTGCTGGCCGGGGTCAAGGACCCGGACACCTTCGAAAAGAAGAACGGCAAGCAGCAGGACATGACCGACCTCAAGGTCGACTCGAAATTCGCCTGGCTGGAACCCTACTGCAGCCTCTACACCTGCGCTCCGGAAACATTGGAGCGCAAGCACAAGATGCAGCCGTTCAAGACTTTCCGCCTGGGTGGCGACCTGACCAAGGTCTACGACCCGGCCCATGAAAAGGGCTCCTGATTCGAATCGTTGGAACGTCCCCCTGTAGGAGCTGGCTTGCCAGCGAAGAGGCCCTCAAGAGCGCCTTCGCCGGCAAGCCGGCTCCTACAGGGGGCGCGCTGCACGCAGTACCGCTTCCCCGGTTTTTCACGGGGGGGTTTGGGGGGGCTCCGGCCTCTGACTATTGGTTAAACATGGAGAGATCGGGATGGTTTTCTCATCCAATGTGTTCCTGTTCCTGTTCCTGCCGATCTTTCTCGGCTTGTACTACTTGAGCGGGCAACGCTATCGCAACTTGCTGCTGCTGATCGCCAGCTATGTGTTCTATGCCTGGTGGCGCGTGGACTTCCTGGCGCTGTTCGCCGGGGTCACCCTGTGGAACTACTGGATCGGCCTGAAAGTCGGCGCCGCCGGTGTCAGGACCAAACCCGCCCAGCGCTGGCTGCTGCTGGGGGTGGCGGTGGACCTGTGCATCCTCGGCTACTTCAAGTACGCCAACTTCGGCGTCGACAGCATCAACGCCATCATGACCTCCATGGGGCTTGAGCCGTTCATCCTGACCCACGTGCTGCTGCCGATCGGCATCTCGTTCTACATCTTCGAGTCCATCAGCTACATCATCGACGTCTACCGCGGCGACACCCCGGCCACCCGCAACCTGATCGACTTCGCGGCGTTCGTGGCGATCTTCCCGCACCTGATCGCCGGCCCCGTGCTGCGCTTTCGTGACCTGGCGGACCAGTTCAACAACCGCACCCACACCCTGGACAAGTTCTCCGAAGGCTGCACCCGCTTCATGCAGGGCTTCATCAAGAAAGTGTTCATCGCCGACACCCTGGCGGTGGTCGCCGACCATTGCTTCGCCCTGCACAACCCCACCACGGGCGATGCCTGGCTCGGCGCCCTGGCCTACACCGCGCAGCTGTACTTCGACTTCTCCGGCTACAGCGACATGGCCATCGGCCTGGGCTTGATGATGGGTTTTCGCTTCATGGAAAACTTCAAGCAGCCCTACATCAGCCAGTCGATCACCGAGTTCTGGCGGCGCTGGCACATCAGCCTGTCCACCTGGCTGCGGGACTACCTGTACATCACCCTGGGCGGCAACCGCAAAGGCACCCTGATCACCTACCGCAACCTGTTCCTGACCATGCTCCTGGGCGGCCTGTGGCATGGCGCCAACTTCACCTACATCGTCTGGGGCGCCTGGCACGGCATGTGGCTGGCCATCGAAAAGGCCCTGGGCATCAACACCACGCCGCGCAGCCTGAACCCGGTGCGCTGGGCCCTGACCTTCCTGCTGGTGGTGATGGGCTGGGTGATCTTCCGCGCCGAGAACCTGCACGTAGCAGGCCGCATGTACGGCGCGATGTTCAGCTTTGGCGACTGGTCGCTGTCGGAACTCAACCGCGCCAGCCTCACCGGCCTGCAAGTGGCGACCCTGATCCTGGCCTACGCCACCCTGGCGTTCTTCGGCCTGCGTGACCTGTACCGCAACCCGGCGCCGGTCAAGGCCAAGCCCGAGGTCACTACCGCCGCCGACGGCCCGGCCAGCGCCCAGCCCGGCCTGATCAAGGCGGTCCCCGGGGACAACCCCGGCAGCATTCACCAGCCGGGCTACATCGTCGGCACCGAGGCCCAGGTGCAGCCGGCCTACTGGACTGCCGACTGGTCGCGCTACGCCATGCGCGCCCTGGTGCTGCTGCTGTTCATTGCCTCGATTCTCAAACTCTCGGCGCAAAGCTTCTCGCCGTTCCTTTACTTCCAGTTCTGAGGGATCTGCCCATGACCCGCTCATTACGTGTGTTCTACATCGCCCTGTTCCTGCTGACCCTGCTGGTGCTGGGGTTGTGGTCGGCGCGCAGCTTCTTCGGTTTCAGTACCAACAACGACGCCACCGTGCTCAACGGGCGCTGGGCCAAGGCGGTGGAAACCCACTACGACGACCAGTTCCCGATCAAGCGCCTGGGCACCAACCTCTGGGCCGCCCTGGACTTCAAGCTGTTCAACGAAGGGCGCCCGGGGGTGGTGCTGGGCCGTGACCAGTGGCTGTACAGCGATGAAGAGTTCAACCCCGTGGTCAACGAGGAGCTCAACCTGCAGGGCAACTACGCCCTGGTGGAAGGCGTGCGCCAGACCCTCAAGGAGCACGGGGTGAAACTGGTGATGGCGATCGTTCCGGCCAAGGTGCGCCTGTACCCGGAACACATGGACGAAGTGCGCCCGGCGCGCATCCACGCCAACCTCTACCAGGACTTCCACGCCCGGGTCGCTGCCGACAAGATCCTTGCCCCCGACCTGCTTGGCCCCCTGCAACAGGCCAAGCAACAGGGCCAGCAAGTGTTCCTGCGCACCGACACCCACTGGACCCCCGCCGGCGCCGAAATCGTCGCCCGCCAACTGGCCCTGACCATCGCCGCCAAGACCCCGCTCAGCGGTCAGCCACAACGCTTCGTCACCGAGACCGAAGAGACCGTGGAACACAAGGGCGACCTGCGCCGCTTCCTGCCCCTGGACCCGCTGTTCGAAAACCTGATGCCGGCCGAAGAGCCCCTGCAAAAGCGCGTGACCCGGGCCAGCGAGGAACAGCCGGCCGCCGACGACGCGCTGTTTGCCGACCGCGAAGTGCCGGTGACCCTGGTGGGCACCAGCTACAGCGCCAACCCCAGCTGGAACTTCGTCGGCGCCCTGAAACAGGCCCTGCACAGCGACGTGCTGAGCTACGCCGAAGATGGCCACGGCCCGATCCTGCCGATGCTCAGCTACCTGAAAAGCGACGACTTCAAGAACAACCCGCCCCAGGTGCTGATCTGGGAATTCCCTGAACGCTATCTGCCTGTGAACAACGAAATCGGCGACGCCGACCCGCAGTGGGTCGCAGAGCTCAAGCAAGCCGGTGCTCGCCAACAGAACGTAGCTGCACTCAACAAATCCGAGACGCCCGACCGGGCGCAAAACTGAAAAGAGGTAACACTCATGACTTTCACTACTACTCCTCGTCGTCTCGCTGCCAAATCCCTGAAAGCTGCCGTATTGGCTGCGGGCCTGGGCCTGCTATCAGCTCCGGTATTCGCCGGTGGCGATGCCGCCCTGTACGGCCCCACCGCGCCCAAGGGCTCGACCTTCGTGCGCCTGTACAACGCCAGCAACAGCGAAGTCAGCGCCACGGTGGGCAGCACCAACGTCAATGACGTCGCGCCCCTGGCCAGCAGCGACTTCAGCTTCATGCCCGGCGGCGACTACACCGCCAAGGTGGGCAGCCAGAGCGTGCCGGTGAAACTGGCCGCCGATCACTATTACACCCTGGTCAACAACGCCAGCGGCCAGCCGCAACTGATCGAAGAACCGCCGTTCAAGAACAAGCAGAAATCCCTGGTGCGGGTGCAGAACCTCAGCGACCAGGCCCTGACCCTGAAGACCGCCGACGGCAAGACCGATGTGGTCAAGGCCGTGGCCGCCAAGGGCCGCGGCGAGCGCGAAATCAACCCGGTGAAGGTCAGCTTCGCCCTGTATGACGGCGAGAAAAAGGTCAGCGACCTCAAGCCCGTGGCCCTGGAGCGCGGCGAAGCGGCGGTGCTCTACGTCACCGGCAACGGCAGCAGCCTGTCGCCGGTCTGGGTCAAGCGCCCGGTTTCCACCCGCTAATGAATTTCCGGAAGGCTGCTCCCCGCCTCTCGTAGGAGCTGGCTTGCCAGCGAAAGCGTCCTCACGGGCCCCTTCGCCGGCAAGCCGGCTCCTACAGAAGGTGGGCAGCGCATCCGGGCACGCAACAAAAACAAGAGTGAAACGACAGAACGCAGTAGCTCTAACCCATACGATGTTTGAAGGAGTAACAACATGATTCCGGTGATCTTGTCAGGTGGTAGCGGCTCACGTCTTTGGCCGCTTTCGCGCAAGCAATTCCCCAAGCAGTTCCTCGCCCTGACCGGCGAACACACTTTGTTCCAGCAGACCCTGGAGCGCCTGGTGTTCGAAGGCATGGATACCCCCATCGTGGTCTGCAACAAGGACCACCGCTTTATCGTCAACGAGCAACTGGCGGCGCGTAAGCTCGAATCCCAACGCATCCTCATGGAGCCCTTCGGCCGCAACACCGCCCCGGCCGTGGCCCTGACCGCGATGATGCTGGTCAACGAAGGCCGCGACGAGCTGATGCTGGTACTGCCCGCCGACCACGTCCTGGACGACCAGAAAGCCCTGCAACGAGCCCTGGCCCTGGCCACCGTGGCCGCCGAGCGTGGCGAAATGGTGCTGTTCGGGGTCCCGGCGACCAAGCCGGAAACCGGCTACGGCTACATCAAGTCCACCAACGATGCACTGCTCCCGGAGGGGGTCAGCCGGGTCTCGCACTTCGTCGAAAAACCCGACGAAAAACGCGCCACCGAGTTTGTCCAGGCCGGCGGCTATTTCTGGAACAGCGGCATGTTCCTGTTCCGCGCAAGCCGCTTCCTCGAAGAGCTGAAGAAACACGACCCGGACATCTACGACACCTGCCTCTTGACCCTGGAGCGCAGCCAGCAGGACCCGGACACCGTGACCATCGACGAAGCCACCTTCGCCTGCTGCCCGGACAACTCCATCGACTACGCGGTGATGGAGAAGACCCAGCGCGCCTGCGTGGTGCCCCTGACCGCTGGCTGGAGCGATGTCGGCTGCTGGTCGTCGCTGTGGGACGTGCATGAAAAAGACGCCAACGGCAACGTCAGCAAAGGCGATGTGGTGATCCAGGACAGCCGCAACTGCATGATCCACGGCAACGGCAAGCTGGTGTCGGTGATCGGCCTTGAAAACATCGTCGTGGTGGAAACCAAGGACGCCATGATGATCGCCCACAAGGACAAGGTCCAAGGGGTGAAACAGATGGTCAACACCCTCAACGAACAGGGCCGCAGCGAGACCCAGAACCATTGCGAGGTCTACCGTCCGTGGGGCTCCTACGACTCGGTGGACATGGGCGGGCGTTTCCAGGTCAAGCACATCTCGGTCAAGCCGGGGGCCTGCCTGTCCCTGCAGATGCACCACCACCGCGCCGAACACTGGATCGTGGTCAGCGGCACCGCCGAAGTCACCTGTGACGAGAACGTGTTCCTGCTCACCGAGAACCAGTCCACCTACATCCCGATTGCCTCGGTGCACCGCCTGCGCAACCCGGGCAAGATCCCGCTGGAGATCATCGAAGTGCAATCGGGCAGCTACCTGGGCGAAGACGATATCGAGCGGTTTGAAGATATCTACGGCCGCTCCACCCCGGTGGAACGTGGCGTCTCAGTGAAGACCATCGCCCAGTAACAGCGACAGGCTTCAAGCGGCAAGCTGCGAGCAAAGGCAGAGCGCCGTTATCAGCGAGTCCTTTCACCCCCCTTCCAGGCGCCTGCGTCCCCTATCCGCAGGCGCCTGGACAGGGGGATTTTTTTGTAGCCGCTGCCGCAGGCTGCGAAAAGGGCCGAAGGACCTTCAGCGGTCTTGAGCCCCCTGCGTCCGCTGCGCGGTCGTTCGCAGCCTGCGGCAGCGGCTACAAGAAGCAGCGATCAGTAGAAGCAGTCGTAAAGCCGGGAGTCGTGCTAGCAGACCTTTGTGCTCCCCCTTTCCAGGTGCCTGCGTCCCCTATCCGCAGGCGCTTGGACAGGGGGCTTTTTTGTAGCCGCTGCCGCAGGCTGCGAAAAGGGCCGAAGGACCTTCAGCGATCTCAAGCCCCCTGCGCCCGCTGCGCGGTCGTTCGCAGCCTGCGGCAGCGGCTACAAGAAGCAGCGATCAGTAGAGGCAGCAAGAAGCGGCAAGCGGCAAGCCAGATCAACAGCCACCTGTGGATACAAAAGGTCGTTCAAGGCTACACATATCGGGTTGACCGCCCTCTTCTCGCTCCCTATCCTCGCGCCTGTCACGACTCATTCGTGATCGGGTTTGACGGCCCACAACATCTCTCACGACGTGCATTGCCTCATCTCTACGCTCGGGCACACCTGTGCCTGCAGCATTGCGTTATGGCACCTGTACGTGGGGCACCTTTGGGTGCGCCGGGTTACGTGAGACCGGTCCGTCAACCTGCGTACAGTTGCCACCCAACTCGTTTGACGGCGAGCCGATGGCAGCTCTTGATAACTCACGGAGCAACACACCATGACGGACCGTATCGCGCTAACCAGCAACGAATCCTCCACGCCCACCCTGTTTATCGACACCCGCGCGCCTTTGGACGAACTGCATGCCAGCGCCGCCTACCGCATCCTCGCGGTGACTCAACTGATGGAAAGCATCGTGCACATGGACAACCGCCACGCCGATGCCAGCGACCTGACACAGATCGCCCACGCCAGCGCCATTCTGTTGCGCGATGGTTGTGATCTGCTGGACGTGTTGGGGCGGCGGATTCGTGGCAGTCAGTACCTGAACTAAAACGCCCTGTGATCGTTCCCCTTAAAACACGGGGGAACGATCGGCACGCCTGACCCCTCTCCTTCATCTAGAACCCGCCTCATCGATCACTGCCGTCCCCATCTTCGCCAGAAGATGCGCAGCCCTGTTGTGGGTGGCAGCCGTGCGCGGATTGGTCGACCGGAGATACAGGAACCCGGCAGGGACGAAGCCCTTCCACGCACAGCTGCCATTGCACGAATGCGCAGGCGCACAACCCGCCTGCAATAGCGAAATGGGACGCTGCTGCAGCTGCATCAAAACGGGTTACCAAGCGGAGGGGTGGCAGCTGCGTGCAGGTTGGTAAACCGGAGATACAGGAACCCGGCAGGGACGCCCCCTCCCACGCACAGCTACCATTGCACAAGTGAAATGCGGCGCTGTTGCGCCTGTATCAGAACGAGTTACCAAGCCCGCTCGCTGAGTGTGCTGCGACGCTCAAAGACTAGTCCGGGTTCGACACGCAGCAACGACGAAGGCGTCGCCGTTTATGTCCAAGCCACGGGTGTTGGGAATGTTCAGGATGGCGGCACGCCGTAGCACGCGAGAACCAGCAGGCCATTGCGGCCAACTTCGATAGGAGGTTTTAGGCAGTGACGATGCGCTTGAAGATCTCTGCCATGGGCGTGTAGTTCACATAGACGCCATTGATATTCGCTTCAAGCCACTCATCCTGGCTGACCTCTTCCCAGTCCAGTTCGTAACCTGCCGATAGCGCGAGGTGTTCAAAGAAGATCCGCTGGACTCGGCCATTGCCCTCGTGAAACGGATGAATCATGTTCAGCTCGCAGTAGAATTCCGCCAACTTTTCACAGAAATCGTTTCGCTCAAGTCCACTCAGCCAGTTGTTTTCTTGAAGATTGGAAAAAATCTTCAGGGCTTCCACCTCGATTCTTCCGCAGTTACAGAAACGCGTTCCGCCCTTGGAGATATCAACATTTCTTATCTCTCCCGCCCAGGCATAGAGGTCGGAAAACAACTGTCGATGCAGCAGCTTGAAATTCTCCAGGCTGTAGGGCGGAGCAACATAGCGAACCTGGATTTGCGAGGATTAGCCACCATCTTGCGCATTCTTTTTCTCAACCGCTGCTGCGATAAGAGGGGCCTTTTTTCTCAGTCCTTCGAGGGTAAGCTCCTCCTCCTCATACATTCTGTACCACTCTCGGCGGACTCGGAGTATTCGCTCGTCGTCTCGGATTGGAAGCTTTTCCAAGGTGCTTTTTGCCAGTTCTTTAAATTCATCGGGAATAAGATCAGTAGCCACAAGCTGCATTGATGGAAGTAAAATTTCGAACCATCCTTCACCCACTACGAAGGGGTCTAGGACTAGGGAGGCTTCCTTTTTGTTTTTCGAGGAATTTACCCACCCTTCGACATATCGAAAGTTCGCCCACTCATACGCTAGAGAATTATCTTCTTTCCAACTGACGAAATGATCAACAGTGCCGCTAGGGATATACATTGCTCCAAAGGCACAACGATTCGAAAAACCGTCGGCTAATGCATGGCGAAAAGGTGTCCACTTATCCGTCGGGCGTTCGCAGTTAGGGTTATCCTTTAGCCAAGCCGCTCCAGCTTTTCTGCATCGCTCGTCAAATTTTGACGGCTCCTCGATAGGGTTAGGGATAGGAATCACTTTACCGATCCTTTAGTTTTATTTTTCTCTGTCCACACAATCCAGCGCGGCCAGAAGTGGTCCCCGCCAGGTAGAACGCGAATAAGTTCGTTGTGAATTTTACGTTCTGTATTTAATTTATCAGGTAGATCTGTGAGTTCTCCGCGCATCCATGCCTCGGCAGCTTCAATCGCACGTTCAGCCTCTACGGATCGTGCTTGTTGCATCCCAAAAGTATCAGATACTAGCCAGTTGACAACGTCACCTTGCTTTGCCCAAACCTCTGGTTCAATCACTGCCTGTCCATCGCTCAAACGAATGTGGAATACAGAGTCTTTTGATTCGTCAAATGCGGGTTCTACCGACGCAAGCACCAAGGGAGAGTGTGTTGCAACGATTAATTGAACCGAAACCTTTTCTCGGGTCATGACTTTCATGACGTCTAAAAGGGCTGGGACAATTCGCCTTTGCCATTGCGGATGAAGGTGGCATTCAATTTCATCAATAAGAAAAATGATTTCTTTTGCAGGCTTTATACCTCTAATTTTGCACGCCCGCTGATGTCCGCTCCAGGTCCATACAATTAAATAGGCCAGAGCGGCAATGCGGCGCATACCAGCTGAAGCATGCGTTAAAGGAACATCTTCGCCATACGGCATTCTAAGGGTCGGGTATAAAGTCTCATCAATTGCCCCTAGGTATCTAGGAGGTCCTGGTTCAAGTTTCTCTAACCCTGAAGGTGATAGGGCATCAAGCGCTTTAGTCAATTCTTTGAAGGTAGTATCTGGCGCTATTTGTTGCCAGCGCACCCAATCAGCAATTAGCCCGTTGCAGATGTTTGTGCCCTTCTCCGACGTTGCGCCGTACCAAACTTCATTCGGTGTAAAATTGAATGCCCGAATCTTCTCTTCTTGTTCTTCCTCTGCGTTGCTCCAGTAATTCCTGGCAGGGTCCCATGCGGAAAAGCTCCCATCGACACCGGCATAAATAACTACGCCAGGGATTGCAGGTCTCGCTTTTGGTTGTGGCCAGAGACCGTTCTTAAAGAAGATCTCGCCATGTTTATTTCCAGCCGTGACCTTGCTGTATTCAAAGCTAATGCTTGGTGTTTTGAATGACTCGCGAGGGGTTGCAACAGAGTCTCTCGCCCAGGTTCGAGTTAACACCCACCAAGCGGTGTCCAAGATGAAGCTTTTTCCGAGGCCGTTATCGCCAGTAATAAAATTTAGTCGTTCAGAAAATTGGATGGGACCTAGCTCGTTGGCCGGACCAACTCCCTTCAGGTGCAAGGACTTCAGCATATGTCTGGTCTCGGAGTGATAGATAGGTAGGGAGTTTAATGCGAAAAAATCTACTCATCTACGATAGATCCCGAAACGGTCTTAATCTTTGGAGAAAACAAACTCAATCGAAGCTGCTGGACGCGGCCGACTACTGATCTCGATACGAGGCGAGCAAGCTGATAGTGCTCGCAGCCGTAGCAGATGGGGGGATGGATCGCTAGCCTGCATCGGAAGTAGCCGACGTCCGTTTAGAGTCCTTTTCTGCGGGCCGTCACTACTGAGTGCGACTGCCAGTCGTATCATTCAACGGTCTTCCATGCTTGGCCAAGATTTTTTCCAACGACGCTTTTTCGTCGAAGATCGGTATATCTATGCCTTCCAGTCTTGAACTGCTGACAAAGTTTTTAAGCTTGTTCTTTTCGAAACGCTCATAAGGATCAAACGCAGGACGAGCAGCGCATTTCGACAACAGGGACAAAGCACCTCTAAGTTTTGCAACATTCCTGGCGCACATCCTGAAGCCGATTCTTTTTGAAACTTCATTGCGCACGGCCGGATAGGGCAACGCATCACTGAGTGCACGTGCGCATTCACGCCCCTCTTCTGCCTGGGCACTCAGGCGCTTTAACTTCAAAAACAAAGAGTTCCAGCCATTTGCCCCTAATTTCAGATGAAGCTGAGTTTCGACAAAGCGTTTGACCTCAAGAAACGTCCCCAGCTTCTTCAGATCGCTGATCTGTGCAGTTTGCAAAATCTGCTGCAGTGATACGTCCATCATCGCCCCATGATTGATGCCAAAGCCCGGAGATTATACACCTCATAGATCGCCACCACGGGCACGTCTCGTCCTTGGTACCAGCACTCTTCACAGTCAAAAGCGGAGCCCACCCCTTCAGCTAGCATTCGCCTCGTTCGATGTTTGCAGCCCTGAGAACCTGAGCATTTTCCAGTCCCGGTAAAGGTGTTCCAGAAATGGATAGATGACCCCGGAGCATGCCAGCCACCTGCTCGGGCGGGCACCAGAGTGGACCACATGATGTCCACTATCGGCATAAATTCGCTTTAACAGACCTTCTGTTGTCCCTAACGCCCCCATCAAAACCTGGCCTGTGGATAACGTCACAACAGCCATCCTCCATCGCCAACCCCACCTACGCTTAGGTAGGATGTCCCCTCCTTTTCCCCGAGGCTCGCGTCATGTTCATCGGCGTTCTGCTGGTCATTACCTGGCTGATCCTGCTTCTGCGCTACCCCGCCAAAGCCCTCCCCGTGTCCCTGGCTGCCGCGTTCGGCCTGGCCCTGGTGGCCTGCTGGGTGGTCTGGCTGGACAACCGCGAAGCCCAGCAACTGGCGCGCCTGGAGTTGCGCCTGAGCTACGCGCCGGAGCACTGCCCCGCCGACCGTCCATTGCAGGTCAAGCTGAACAACGGCAACAAGGTGCCCCTGGTGGAGTTGCGCTGGCGGGTCGCCGCCTATGCGCCGGGGGATACGGTCAACCTCGCCGACAACCAGTACAGCGCCCCGCGCTACCGTGGCCCCGGCGAGTTGCAGGCCGGCGCCAACTGGCAGGACTGCCTGCCCCTGCCGCCGCTGCGCCCCGGCTATCGCCCGCAAACCCTGGAGTTTCGCGCCGAGCGTTTACAGGGTAGTTTCTCCGACTGATTCACCCCCTCCCTCACCCAGCACAAGGACCGCGCCATGCCCGTAGCGTTGATCACCGGTTGTTCCAGCGGCATCGGCCGCGCCCTGGCGGACACCTTCAAGGGCGCCGGTTTCACCGTGCTCGCCACCGCCCGCAAGGCCGAGGACGTCTCTGCCCTGCAAGCGGCCGGTTTCAAGGCCGTGCAACTGGACGTCAATGACGGCCCGGCCCTGGGCGCCCTGGGCGAGGAGATCAACCAGCAGTACGGCGGCCTCGATGTGCTGATCAACAACGCTGGCTACGGCGCCATGGGCCCGCTGCTCGATGGCGGCGTGGAAGCGATGCAACGTCAGTTCGAAACCAATGTGTTCTCGGTGGTCGGGGTGACACGGGCGATGTTCCCGGTGCTGCGCCGCAGCCGCGGCCTGGTGGTGAACATCGGCAGTGTGTCCGGGGTGCTGGTGACGCCTTTTGCCGGTGCCTACTGCGCCTCGAAAGCCGCAGTGCACGCCTTGAGCGATGCCCTGCGCATGGAACTGGCGCCATTCGGCATCCGGGTCATGGAAGTGCAGCCCGGGGCCATTGCTTCGAGCTTCGCCAAGAATGCCGGGCATGAAGCCGAACAGCTGCTCAACGAACAATCGCCCTGGTGGCCGCTGCGCGAGGGCATCCGCTCCCGGGCCAAGGCCTCCCAGGACAAGCCGACCCCGGCCAGCGAATTCGCCGCCGGCTTGCTCAAGGCGGTGCAGCAGGACAATCCGCCACGCCTGGTACGGCTGGGCAATGGCAGCCGCGCCCTGCCGCTGCTGGCCAACCTGCTGCCCAAGGGTCTGCTGGAGAAGGGACTGATGAAGCGCTTCGGCCTGAGCGCCAGGCTCTGATCCCCACGCACGCAAGCCATCCAGGGTGTACCACGTGCCTCCCGTAGGAGCCGGCTTGCCGGCGAAGAGGCCCGCGAGCCGAGTGCCAATCTTGCGACCACCTTCGCTGGCAAGCCAGCTCCTACAGCGGTGGCGCAGTGCGCCTTTGTTCATTCGCCAATCAAGGATCTGCCCCATTGAAATATCGTAGTGCGCTGACGTTGACCCTATTCGCCTTGCTGCTGGGCTGCCATGCCTCGTCACCGGACGAAAAACTCAATGCCACCCTGCCGGAGCTGAGCCTGGAACAGATCCTGCCCAAGGTCGAGGCCAACCCGTACTGCTCGCCGGAGATGGACAGCGAACGGCTGGTCGGCCTCGGCATCCGACTGATGAATGAGGACGAGGTACTCCATGGCGCAAGCCGTACCTTGCTGGCGAGCAAGGCCATACAAATGGCCCGCGGCTGCCTGATCATGGCCGCCCCCCGCGACACCATGAGCCTGTGCATCCTGGGCGGGATTGTCGGCTCCAGGCAGAAGGACTATGACAAAAGCGAAGCCTTCAACTACATCGCCTACGCCGCCCAGCACAATGAATCCTGCGCGGAAGCGGGCCTGTACGACATCTACAACCTTGGCAAGCTGGACCAGCCGGCGAACAAGGCATTGGCCATGGCCTGGCTGGAACGCGCCGCTCGGCACGGCGACGAGGACTCGCAACAAGAGATGCTGCGCAGCAGCGAGCAGGACAATTTCCCGCTGGCCTACGCCTGGGCCCGAACCCTCGATGACGCCCAAGCGCTCGAAGCGCTGAAACGCAAGATGAGCCCTCAGCAGATGGCCGAAGGCGAACAGCACTACACCCGGCTGCTCAGCCAGCTCCCCTCCAAACAGGATCTTGAGCAGGCGCTGCGCCAGAACGTCATCCTCCTGGGCACAGGGGATATCTACTACGACTACCCGGAGGTGTTCGCGGGCATGTCGCCTGAGCAACAGCATGCTTTCGTCGCCCAGTTGGTGGACATGCAGGACCGCTACCCGAAGTTCCACACCCGCGGCCAGCTGGTGGCCTACGCCTTGATTTCCCGCCTGGTGCAAAGCACCGGGCCGGCCGTGGACCTGTGGCAAGACCCGGCGCTGCAGGCCGTGCTGGAGGACGATGACCTGAGCGTGGAAGACAGCGTGGCCAAGGCCAAAACCCTCCTGGCCAAGCGCACGCCATAACTGGAGCGGCAGGCGCAACTGCTTTTGCAGCCGCAGCCAGACAGCTGCTGCGGTTTCGGTTGTGCGTCCTCTCAAACCCAGTAGAATCCGCGGTCTTGAGCGCCCGCGCTCAAGCAGCATGGAATCGCTGGCGCCGACACCCAAGCACGGAACTGCTCACGCTCCCCTCCTTTGCCGTCCCTGCCTGATTTCATGCGCGTCTTTTTTCATTCGCCGATCAGGGAATATCCATTGAAATTGTTCAACGCGCTGCCACTGGCCTTGGCTGTCTTGCTGGCGGCTTGCGCCTCCACGCCTGCGCAAAACACCGAACCGAAACGCCCCGAACTCAATGACACCCTGCCCAAGCTGACGCTGGACAGCGTCTTGCCCAAGGTCAGCGCCAACGAGTACTGCAACCCGGCCATGGACGCGGATGTGCTGTACGGCGCCGGTTACAAGCTGAACGAGATCGAGGACTACGCGAACGCCAAGAGCTGCTTCGCCATGGCCGCGCCGCACTACACCCGGGCCTTCTGCTACCTGTCCACCACCACCGATCAGGAAACGGACAAGCCCAAGGCCGAGCGCGACCGCGAGTCCTTCAACTACATCGCCTACTCCGCCTCGCAGAACGATTGGTGCGCCGAGTACGGCATGTACGCCACCTACTGGTTCGGCGACAAGGACATCCCCAAGGACCGGGACCTGGCCCTGCGCTGGCTGGAACGCTCGGCACTGCACGGCAACCCGGAACCGCAGCAGAGCCTGGCCGACGCCGCCGAAGAGTCCGGCGACCTGGTAAAGGCCTACGCCTGGCTGAAGGTCATCGACAACACCGAAGACACCAGCCAGTTGGATGCCCTTAAAGGCAAGATGAGCCCAGAGCAACTGGCCGCAGGCGAACAGCGCTTTGGCGAGCTGAAGGCGCGGGTGACCAGCAAGCAGGTGATGTACGACGAGGCGCGGGATGAAGAAGTGGCGATTTTCTCGGCCGAGATCCATTTCGATCTCCCCGACCTGTTCCAGGGCATGACCACGGCCGAGCGCCAGGCCTTCGTCAAGGCGGCCATCGCCAAGGCCCGGGACAGCGGCCAGTTCAAGCTGCATTACGCGGTGACCCAGTACATCATCGTCTCGCGCCTGGCCCAGCAGCGTTACCCCGGTGTCGACGTGCTGCAGAACCCGAAGCTGGTGGCCACCATCAACAACGTCAACGACGGCCTGGAAGCTGCGGCGAAGAAGTCCCAGGCGATCATGGACAAAAGCTACAAATAACCGCCCCCTGTAGGAGCCGGCTTGCCGGCGAAGAGGCCCGCGAGCCTTGCATCGCCCCTGCCGGCGCCTTCGCTGGCAAGCCAGCTCCTACAACCAATGCCTCCCTCGTAGGAGCCGGCTTGCCGGCGAAGAGGCCCGCGAGCCTTGCATCGCCCATGCCGGCGCCTTCGCTGGCAAGCCAGCTCCTACATAGGGTGGCGCCTACAAAGGCTCGGGGTTGACGATGACGGTGCAGGTGATGCCGGCCGCCAGCATGACGCCTTCAGGCACTTCATCGATATGGATGCGCACCGGTACGCGCTGGGCCAGGCGCACCCAGTTGAAGGTCGGGTTGACGTCGGCGATCAGTTCGCGGCTTTCCGGGTTGTCGCGGTCGTAGATGCCCCGGGAAATGCTTTCCACATGGCCCTTGAGCACTTCGCCGCTCATCAGTTGCATGTCGGCCTTATCCCCGACGCGCACGTGGGGCAGCTTGGTTTCCTCGAAGAAGCCGTAGACCCAGAACGAGTTCATGTCGACCACCGCCATCTTCGCCTCGCCGATGCGTGCGTAGTCGCCACGGTGCACGTTGAGGTTGGTGACGTAGCCATCCACCGCCGCCCGCACCTGGGTGCGCGCAAGGTTGAGTTGCGCCGCTTCCAGCTGGGCCTGGGCGTGCTGGTAGTCGGCCAGGGCCGAGTCGGCGATGTTGCCGGCGTCGTCGCGGTTTTCCTTGGAGATCACCAGGTTGTCCATGTCGGCGCGACGCCGGGCGTTGACCTTGCGCATCTCCCAGGTGGCCTTCTTCGACGCCACCAGCGCTTGCGCCTGCTTGACCGCGATCTGGTAGTGCTCGGGGTCGATCTGCATCAGCAGATCGCCCTTGCGCACCAGCTGGTTGTCCTTGACCGGCACGTCCACCACTTCGCCGGTGACATCGGCGGCGACGTTGATGATGTCCGCGCGCACCCGGCCGTCACGGGTCCAGGGGGTGTACATGTAGTGCTCCCACAGGGTACGGCCGATCCACAGGGCCAGGGCCAGCACGAGCAGGGTGGCGAGCAGGCTGAAAAACTTTTTCATTGCGGGGGTCTCAACGGTAGACAGTGAGCGCCATGGCGCCGAACAGACAGCAGAACAGGCTCAGGCGCAGCAGCGCCGGGTGCCAGAAGAAGCGATACAGGTCATAGCCGGAAATGAACCGGTCCAGGGCCCAGGCCAGGGCCGCGGCGATGAAGAACATCAGGGTCATGGTGGGCATGTAAACGCCGTGGAAGGCGATTTCACGAGGCATGGTCAAGTCCTTGGGGTGCAGGCGCCGTTGGCTTGGCCACGGCATAGGCCGCCAGCGGCGATTGCGGGTCGAGCAATGAAGTACGGATGAAGTGCAGGTAGCTCTTGACCCGGCGCAGGGCCGAGGTGTCGAAGTGCGGGGCAAAGGGCTCGTCGGTGGCCTGGACCCGGCTGATGGCGTGGTCCACGGCGATCAGGCCGCGCTCCAGGTTGCTCTGGCTGGGCTGCAGGAACAGCCGCACCAGGGAGCGGCCCATGACCCGGATCGCCTGGCGCCAGGGCTGGGATTCGGCATAGGCCGGGTGCACCGGGAGGATCGCCTGCTCCTTGCGCAGCTCGATGATCGCGTGGCCGACTTCCAGCACCACGAACATCCAGCGCAGCAGCTCGCTCTGCACCTTGGGCTGGCCCACCGCCAGGCCATAGGCCTGGTGCAGCAGGTCGCGGGTACGGCTCTCGAAGCTCGACGCCAGGCCCTTGAGCTTGCCGCTGATGGCGTACACCACCTGGCCGCGCAGGTCCTGCTCCAGGCGCCGCCACAGCCAGCGGCTGTTGGGCGGCAGGATGATCGCCCCGGCCGCGGCGCAGACCAGCATGCCCATGACCATGGCGATGTAGTCATTGATGAAGGTGTAGGGGTTGTAGATGGTCAGGTTGTCCGGCACCGAACCGGTGCTGAAGAAGATCAGCAAGCCCAGGCCGACCCCGGCGTACTTGGGCCTGGACGCGAGGAACGAACCGAGCACGATCACCGGCGCCAGCATCAGGCACAGCAGCGGGAAGCCGTCGATCCAGGGGAACACGAAGAACATTTCGACGAAGCCCACCAGGGCGCCGATGAAAGTCCCGCAGGCCATCTGGAACGCCATGCGCTTGGGGTTCGGCGTAGCCGCCGAGAGGCCGATGGTGGCGGCGGCGATCAGGGTCATGGTGGCGCCGCTGGGCCAGGCCGTGGCCACCCAGTAGCTGCCCAGCACCACCAGCACGAAGGCCGCGCGGATGCCCGAGGCGGCGCAGGCCAGCCAGTTGGTCTGCGGGGTGTAGGGCTCGTCCCAGCGCTCGCGCTCGTGGCTGTGGTCGGCCAGGGACGCGTGGGTCTGGGCGTAGCTGTGCATCTCGTCGACAAAGCGGTAGAGCAGCTCGTAGGCGGTGTGGAAATCCAGCTGCTCGGCGTCGCTCGGGCCGCTCTCCTGGAAGGCCGTGCGCAGGCTGCGCACCCGCGCCGGCAGCTCGGCCTTGTAGGCCGCCAGGGCCGTGGCCAGGCGCGCCGCATCGGGGCTGGTCAGGGCACGGCCGGAGAAGCCGTCCAGCAGTTCCGCCAGGTCCTGCAGGCCGGGCTTGATCGCCGCCACCACGTGATCGGCGCCGCTGCTGCGCAGGCGTTCGAGCAACTGGTGCAGGGCGTTGAAGCGCGTGGTGATGCCCATGAACTCGCTGTTCAGGCGGCTCAGGCGGCCGTTGCGCCGACGCATGTGCGGGTCTTCGAACACGGTGACGCTGCGCAGCCCTTCCAGGCCCACGGCCTCGGCGATGAAGCGCACGTTGCTGCTTTCGAAGCTGTCGCGCTGGCTGCGCCCGCGCAGGCCGTCGGTAACGAACAGGGCGAACACCCCGAAGCGCTGGTACAGGGCGTTGCGCATGGCGGCGCTGGCGGTCTGTGGCAGGATCGCGGCGCTGACCAGGGTGGAGCAGAGAATCCCCAGGGAGATCTCCAGTACCCGCCACACCGCCGCCATGAAGGCCCCTTCCGGATGGGCCAGGGCCGGCAGGCCGACCATGGCCGCGGTGTAGCCGGCGAGGACGAAACCATAGGCGCGAAAGTTGCGGTAGCGCGCCGCGCCGGCCGAGCAGATGCCGACCCAGATCGCCAGCGAGCCGAGGAACAGCTCGGTGTTCTGGGCGAACAGGGCGATCAGCGCCACCATCACCGCCGAGCCGGCCAGGGTGCCGAGAAAGCGGTAGAAGCTCTTGGCGAACACCTGGCCGCTCTGCGGCTGCATGACGATGAACACGGTGATCATCGCCGTGCGCGGTTGCGGCAACTCCAGGCGCATGGCCAGCCACAGGGTGAGGAACGCGGCGGCCAGGACCTTGAAGATATAGACCCAGGTCACGCCGTCGCTGCGCGCCCAGTCGAAGAAACCCCGGCGCCATTCAAGGGAGTACAGCCAGCGCAAAGGTGCGGGCAAGGAAGTCATGGGTGCCTGCTTCAATGGTCGAACACGGCCAGGGCCGCGGGGGTCTTGGGTGCCTCAAGGCGGTCTTGCGCGGGAACGTCGCGGCCGGCTTCAAGCCCGCCGCCCAGGGCCGTGACCAGGTCCGCCTGGACCGTCAGGCGTGCGGCCTGCACCTGCTGCTGCACCTGTTGCTGATGGAACAGCAGGCTCTGGGCGTTGAGCACATTCAGGTAGTCGGTCAGGCCGCGCTGGAAGGCCACGGTGGCGATGTCGTAGGTCTTCTGCGCAGCGGCCACCGACTCGGCGGCGAAGGCTTGCTGCTTGTCCATGGACTCGCGGCGGATCAACTGGTCGGAGATGCTTTTCAGTGCATCCACCAGGGTCTGGTTGTACCTGGCCACGGCCATGTCGTAGCCGGCCGAGGCTTCACCCAGTTCCGAGCGCAGGCGCCCGCCGTCGAAGATCGGCAGGCTGATGGCCGGGCCGACGTTGTAGTTGAGCTTCTTGCCGGTGAGGAACTCCAGGGCCCCACCGCCGGTGGCCATGAAGCCGATGCTGCCCACCAGGTCGACGTTGGGGTAGAAGCCGGCGTGAGCCACATCGATACCGCGAGCCTGGGCCGCCACTTGCCAGCGGCTGGCGACCACGTCCGGGCGCTGCCCCAGCAGTTCGGCGGGCAGGGCCGAGGGCAGTTTCAGCGCGGCGCCCAGGGACAGGCTTGGCCGCTGCAACTGCGCGCCCTCCCCCGGGCCCTTGCCGGCCAGGGCCGCCAGCTGGTTGCGGGTCAGGGCGATTTCTTCGTCCAGGGCGTCCAGCTGGCGATGGGTTTCCGGCAGCGGCGCCTCGGCCTGGCTGACTTCGAAATGGGTGCCGATGCCGCCGTCCAGGCGCCGTTGCGCCAGTTCGAGGATCTGTTGCTGCTGCTTGAGGGTGGCCAGGGCGATATCGCGCTGGGCGAAGTGCAGGGACAGCTGGATATAGCTGCGCACCACATTGTTCACCAGTTCCAGCTGGGCCTGACGGGCTTCGGCCACGCTCATGTGGGCCAAGTCCACGGCACGCTCGGTGCTGTTGCTTTCCCGGCCCCAGAGGTCCAGGGCATAACTGAAACCCAGGGCGGCGTTGTTGTCCCAGGTGGTGCTGTTGGACAGGGCGCCGGGGCCGTAGAACTGATCGGTGGGCCAGTTGTGGCGCTTGAGGGTGGCGTCACCCTTGATCTGCAGCGACTCGGCCGACTCGGCGATGCCGGCCAGGGCCTTGGCCTGGCGGACCCGGGCGGCGGCCATGGCCAGGCTCGGGCTGCCTTGCACCGCAAGGCTGATCCAGCGGTCCAGTTGCGGGTCGCCATAGGCCTGCCACCACTGGGCGCTGGGCCAGTGGGCGTCCTGCGCGGCGCTCTTTATCGCCTCATCCGTGGCCAATGTATTAGCGGGAAGTGTCTTGCCCTGTGGGGCAATGCCTCCGGTTCCGATGCAGCCGCTGATTGCTAACGATAAAGCCCAAACACTGAGGGTCTTGAACCCTCTGCTGATGCGACGCGGCACTGCTGCGAATTCCTGAGATCGGGGGGGAGTATTTCTCTCGTAGGAGCTGGCTTGCCGGCGCAGCGATACGCCTGCTACACCGCGTTGCGCGGATCGCCGGCCTGCCGGCTCCTAGGGATCGGCGCAATTCTAGGGGGCGGTCGTTGCGGCGATAAGCTGGGATTCCTGTGAATCTTTGTTACCGTAAACGCGATAATCCCTTGGTCGTATCCCTGTACGCCTGTAAAAACAGAAACTTCGTGTCACAATTTGCAATCTCCCTTGAGAGCACCCCATGGACACCTTGCAAAACATGCGCGCCTTCAGTTGTGTTGCCGAAGCCGGTAGTTTCACGGCCGCCGCGGTGCAGCTGGACACCACCACCGCCAACGTCTCGCGCGCCGTCTCCAATCTAGAGGCGCACCTGCAAACCCGCCTGCTCAACCGCACGACTCGCCGCATCGCCCTGACCGAGGCCGGCAAGCGCTACCTGCTGCGCTGCGAGCAGATCCTGGCCTATGTCGAAGAAGCCGAGGCCGAGGCCAGCGACGCCCACGCCCGCCCCGCCGGGCAGTTGAAAGTGCACACCATGACCGGCATCGGCCAGCACTTCGTGATCGACGCCATCGCCCGCTACCGCAAGACCCACCCGGACGTGACCTTCGACCTGACCATGGCCAACCGTGTGCCGGACCTCCTGGACGAGGGCTACGACGTGTCCATCGTCCTGGCCCGGGAGCTGCCGGATTCGGGGTTCGTCTCCCAGCGCCTGGGGATGACCTACAGCATCGTCTGCGCCTCGCCGGCCTATGTGAAAGCCAACGGCTGCCCGCAAAAGCCCAGCGATCTGCTGAACCATGCCTGCCTGCGCCTGGTGAGCCCGGTGATTCCCCTGGAGAAATGGACCTTCGACGGCCCGGAAGGCCAGGAAATGGTCACCATCAACAGCTCGCCGTTCCTGGTGAACTCCGCCGATGCCATGAAGACTGCGATCATCAGCGGCATGGGGGTCGGGGTGTTGCCGGTATACGCGGCTATAGAGGGTTTGCGCACCGGCACCCTGGTGCGGGTGATGCCCAAGTACCGCTC
The DNA here is from genome assembly GCF_014170225.1 of Pseudomonas sp. UME65. Taxonomy (NCBI): domain Bacteria; kingdom Pseudomonadati; phylum Pseudomonadota; class Gammaproteobacteria; order Pseudomonadales; family Pseudomonadaceae; genus Pseudomonas; species Pseudomonas sp. UME65. The sequence continues at coordinate 68,601 of NZ_LZZQ01000013.1, forward strand.
CCAGGAGCTGAACCTGTACGCCATCTACCCGTCGCGCCAGTACCTGGACGCCAAGATCAAGACCTGGGTCGAATACCTGCGCGGCTCTCTGCCGGAGATCCTCACCGCGCACCAGACGGAACTGGCGGCCTATGAACTGAGCGGCAGCCTGACCGGCGCACGCCTGGCCACCTGACCACGGGGCTCCCCGCCCAGACCACCGTCCCACCTGTAGGAGCCGGCTTGCCGGCGAAGAAGCCCGCACGTCCTGTGCAAACCTGGATGCCGCCTTCGCTGGCAAGCCAGCTCCTACACGATGTACGCCCCTCCCCCAAACGCCGGCCCATCCCCCGTAGGAGCCGGCTTGCCGGCGAAGAAGCCCGTACGTCCTGTGCAAACCTGGATGCCGCCTTCGCTGGCAAGCCAGCTCCTACACATGCAGGCTCGTGGCGGGGTGCTTTGGTGGCGGCGGCAAAAATGTTAGCTTGCTTGGCATTCTCCCCGCCTGACGAGCCTTCGCGCGATGAAAAAGACTGTACTTGCCTTCAGCCGCATCACCCCCGAGATGACCGAACGCCTGCAACAGGATTTTGAGGTCATAGTGCCCAACCCCAAGCACGGGGACATCGCCGCGCAATTCAATGAAGCCCTGCCCCAGGCCCACGGCCTGATCGGTGTCGGCCGCAAGCTGGGCCGTGCGCAGCTGGAAAACGCCGCGCGCCTGGAAGTGGTGTCGAGCATCTCGGTGGGCTACGACAACTACGACCTGGCCTACTTCAACGAACGCGGGCTGATGCTCACCAACACCCCGGACGTGCTCACCGAAAGCACCGCCGACCTGGCCTTCGCCCTGCTCATGAGCAGCGCCCGCCGAGTGGCCGAGCTGGACGCCTGGACCAAGGCCGGGCAATGGCAGGCCAGCGTCGGCCCGGCGCTGTTCGGCTGCGACGTGCACGGCAAGACCCTGGGCATCGTCGGCATGGGCAACATTGGCGCGGCCATCGCCCGCCGTGGGCGCCTGGGCTTCGGCATGCCGATCCTCTACAGCGGCAACAGCCGCAAGGCGGCCCTGGAGCAGGAGCTGGGGGCGCAGTTTCGCAGCCTGGAGCAACTGCTGGCGGAGGCGGACTTCGTCTGCCTGGTGGTGCCGTTGAGCGAAAAGACCAAGCACCTGATCAGCCACCGCGAACTGGCGCTGATGAAGCCCAGTGCAATCCTGGTGAACATTTCCCGCGGGCCGGTGGTGGATGAACCGGCGCTGATCGAAGCCTTGCAGAAGGGCCAGATCCGTGGCGCCGGCCTGGATGTGTACGAGAAGGAACCGCTGGCGGAGTCGCCGCTGTTCCAGCTGAAGAACGCAGTGACCTTGCCGCACATTGGCTCGGCCACCCATGAAACCCGCGACGCCATGGCCGCGCGCGCCATGAGCAACCTGCGCAGTGCCCTGCTGGGTGAGCGGCCGCAGGACCTGGTCAACCCGCAGGTGTGGAAGGGCTGACCACCCACGGCCTATCCCCCCTGTAGCCGCTGCCAAGCCTGCGAGGCTGCGAAAAGGTCCGCAGGACCTTCAGCGATAGCACGGCAGAATCAGGTCGCCCGATTTTGCGACGGCTGCGCCGCCGTTCGCAGCCTCGCAAGCTCGGCAGCGGCTACAGAGGCAGGCACAGCCTTGGGTTTGCGGAACACCAGGACGTTGCCCAGCATCACCAGCACCAGCCCGGCCAGGGCCGGGGCGGTCCATTGGTAGCCTTCGACAAAGGCCGACACGTTCAACGCCACTACCGGGAACAGCACGGTGCAGTAAGCCGCGCGCTCCGGGCCCATGCGCCCCACCAGGGTCAGGTAGGCGGTAAAGCCGATGACCGAGCCCGGAATCACCAGGTACAGCAGTGAGCCGATGTAGCGGGTGCTCCATTCCACATCGAAGGCGATGCCCTGGAACAGGCAATACACCGCCAGCATCGTCGCGCCGTAGGCCATGCCCCAGGCATTGGTGGTCAACGGCTTGAGCCCGGCTTTTTGCTGCAGGCTGGACAGCATGTTGCCCGCCGAGAAGCACAAGGTGCCCAGCAGGGCCAAGCCCAGGCCCAGCAGGGTTTGCGGGCTGGCGCTGTGGCCCACCAGCTCCGGCCAGAACAGCAGCCCCAGCCCCAGCAGCCCCAGGCCGCCGCCCAGCAGCACGTTGCGAGCGATCTTCTGGCCGAAGAACACTCGCGCATTCAGGGCGTTCCACAGGGTCGCGGTGGAAAACACCACCGCTACCAGGCCACTGGGAATCCATTGGCTGGCGTGCAAAAAGCACATGAAGTTGATGCAGAACAGGCACAGGCCTTGGGCCAGGCAGATCAGGTGACCACGACGGTTCATCGGCTGCAGCTTGCGGCTGAGCAGCAACAGGACGAACAGCACCAGGGCCGCCAGGGCGAAGCGATAGACGATGGACACCGGAATCGCCACCACCCCCAGTTGCAGTTTCAGGGCGATCCAGGTGGTGCCCCAGATCAGCACGGTCAACAGGTACAGCGATAGGTTCATGGCGCGACTCCTTTGTCAGGAGTGCAGTGTCACGCCCCGCCGGCCTTGCGCGCTTGCACAAACTTGCGCTTTTTATCCGCCCGGGGCTGGCAGCCCACGGGCTACGGAGTAGCATGCAGAACACCGGCAGCCGCACCCATGTTGACGCCCCACTATGCACGCACTGGATACCCTGCAAGTCTTCCAAGCCCTGAACCGCTCGCCCAATGCTCGCCTGGAGCACAGCGCCGAGCTCGGTGACGGCTTGTCCGCAGCCTTATGGAGCAACCATCACGACGCCCAGGAGTACGAGGCCCCCAGCCATCACACCCTGTCCTGCTACCTGGCCGGCGGCACCGGCACCTTCCGCCGCGACCAGCCGGGCAGCAAGGGCGGCCCGGGCAAGTTGTGCATCCTGCCCGCCGAGCACCAGTCGGCCTGGGTGATCAACGGTGATATTCGCCTGGCCCATCTGTACTTCAGCCCGGAGCAGTTCGCCCTGGGCTGCGTCACCCTGCTGGATCGCGAGCCCCGGGAACTGCAACTGCGCGAAAGCACCTTTCTCGACGACCCCGAGCAGACCCAGCGCTTTGCGCAGTTGGTCCGCCTGAACTGGGACGAACCCGGCGAGCGCCTGCTGACCAGCAGCCTGGCCCACGAGATGCTCAGCCATGCCCTGCTCAATCAAGTGGGCCAGCGCCAGGGGGCCCGGCTCAAGGGCGGGCTGGCCGCACACCAGCGACGGCTGCTGGTGGACTACATCGACAGCCAGCTGGACGCGCCCCTGAGCCTGGGCCAACTGGCGGGGTTGTGCGCCCTCTCCGAATACCACTTCGCCCGCATGTTCCGTGCAAGCTTCGGCCTGCCGCCCCACCAATACCTGCTAGCCCGACGCCTGAGCCGGGCCCGGCACCTGCTGCGCACCACCGCCCAGCCCCTGGGCGAGATTGCACTGGCCTGTGGTTTTGCCAGTGCCAGCCACTTCAGCAATCGCTTCCGCCACGCCCTGGGGGGCACGCCGGGAGACTACCGCCTGGCGTTCCTGCGCTGAGGCCAGGGTTACCCAAAACCCGCCTCTGCATGCTCCTTCTTATGCCAAAGCCCAGGCTGACACGCCTGAGTCAGTAAACGGTTAAAGTTCCTTACTTAAATAAGACAATTCTTACAAGCCAATTAAAAACCCCCTACATATCTCTCTCAGAAAGATCACGTCCGGCAAGTTCTTATATGACACTCAAGAACATAACCAGGTAATTATTTTAATATTTTATTTATCACTTCATTCATGGAGCTGATGATTATTGTTTAAGCCCAGTTTCAACTTAGTCTTCGAACCTTGAGTGCCAGGCATTCCATAAACATCCACCCCCCCTTACAGGAGCCAATTACCTGAAACACCCGGCAGATTTTTGCCCACAACAATTGACACACAACTTTCACCACACCCCTGAGGCAATCCAACCTTCAACCATTGAATCCTTGAACAAACCTGTAACAACTCAGCCGTTAATCGCCTTACTCCAAAACAACAAAAACAGAGGACGATGAAATGCTTTCACAAAGTTTGCCACGGCAATGGGTCAGACACTCGCCCCTGCTGTGTGCCTCGATACTGGCCATTCCGGTAAAAGCCGAACTGCTCGAGGACAGCAGCGCACGCCTGGAACTGCGCAACTACTACTTCAATCGGGACTACCGCGAAGGCACTGCCCCTACCCGTGAAGAATGGGCGCAAGGTTTCCTCTTGCGCCTGGATTCGGGGTTCACCGAAGGCAGCCTCGGCGTCGGTGCCGACGCCATCGGCATGCTCGGGATCAAGCTGGATTCCGCTCCTGGCCGGACCGGCACCGGGCTGTTGAAGGTGGCACGCAATGGCCGGGCAGAGGATGACTATTCGAAACTGGCCCTGGCCGGCAAGCTCAAGACCAGCAAGACCCTGTTCAAGTTCGGAACCCTGGTACCGCCGGTACTGCCGACACTGAGACCCAATGACGGCCGCCTGTTTGCGCAGATGTTCGAAGGCGGGCTGCTGACCTCCAATGAAATCGAAGACCTGGAGTTTACCGCCGGGCGTCTGAGCCGGGTCCTGCAGCGCAACGCCACGCAGTACACACCGCTGACCCTGAGCCCCTTGAACCGGCGCTTCGAGAAGCTGGGGGCCACCGCGGAACACTTCGACATGGCGGGCCTCGACTATCGGTTCCACAAGCAATGGCTGGCTCGCGTGCATGTCGCCCAGCTGCAGGATATCTACCGCCAGCAGGTCTTCACCCTGGTCAACAAGAGCCCCTGGGGAGCGGGGACGTTCAGCAGCGATCTGCGCTTGAGCCTGATGAACGACTATGGCAATGCCAAAGGCGGCAAGATCGACAACCGCGCCCTGCAGGGGTTGCTCGGCTATGCCTATAAAGGTCACAGCCTTGGCCTGACTTATCAGCGAATGTTGGGGGACACCGGTTATGCCAACATTCTTGGTACCGATGCCAACTTGATCAACTTATCCGTACTGGGTGACTTCGCCAATGCCAAGGAGCGCTCCTGGGCACTTCGTTATGGCTATGACTTTGCCAACCTGGGCTTGCCGGGCCTGACTATCAATAGCCGCTATATATCCGGCAGCCATGCCGAGATAACCGGCAGCCAAAGAATTGGCAAGTCATGGGAGCTGGATAATGAATTGCGTTATGTCGTGCAACAAGGACCGCTAAAGAACTTAAGTGTACGCCTGCGCAGTGCGCTCTATTGCTCCAACTACGCCAAGAACTTCATTCGCGACACTGATGATACGCGACTGATGTTCAACTACACCTGGAACATAAAGTAACCAGACCACCAGAACCGATGTAACGGATCAAATGCCTAGAGGTACTATCTCCATGCAACGTCTATTATCGAAAAGTTTGGCCAGCCTGTTATTTTTAAGCCTGTTCAACCCGGTCGCGGCGAAACAGCCCCTGCAAGCGCAAAGTGTCCCGGAGTTCCGACCGGGTTACTTGATCGGTTATCTGAAACAGCAGGATCTGCCCGACAGTCTGTCGCTGTTGCCGCCTCCTCCTGCGGTGGGGACCCCAGCCTTCACTCTGGACCAGAGCATGGCCGAGAAAAACCAGGCCTTGCGGGGCAGCAAACGCTGGGAGTTGGCCGTCAGCGATGCCAACCTGAAGTTCCCTGCCGCCGCGCAGACATTTTCCTGTGCCCTGAATGCCCCGATCAGCGAACAGCTGACACCTACGCTGTACAGAGTCCTGCGGCGGACCCTGGCCGATGCCGGGCTGGCCACCTACAGCGCAAAGAAGCGCTACCAGCGCACCCGGCCCTTCGTCTACAACCAGCAACCCAGCTGCACCCCGGAAGACGAGGCGAAACTGGCCGCAGATGGTTCCTACCCATCGGGCCACAGCGCAATCGGCTGGGCCTGGGCGCTGTTGCTGAGCGAACTGTCCCCCGAGCACGGCAATGCGCTCTGGGCCCGCGGCCGGGCCTACTCGCAAAGCCGCATGGTGTGCAACGTGCACTGGTACAGCGATATCCGTGAAGGCCGTGAAATAGGCGCGACCACCGTGGCACGCTTGCACGCCGACCCGACCTTCCAGGCCGATTTCGCCGTCGCCCGGCAAGAGTTGCTGGCCGTTCGGGCCCAGGGCCTGACCGCCGACGCTGACTGTGCAGCGCAAGCGCAGGCCCTGGCACTTGACGCCGACTAGGGTGCCAGGGTGAGGACCTTGAAGGTATTAGCATGAAACAGCGGGTCCGGCTTGGGTTCGGCCGGGCTCGCCGCCGGTTGGGTGAAGTCCATTGCCGCCAGGTAGACCCGCCGGGTACGCGGGTCGAACGCCATGTTGTAGGCCATGGGCTGGGTGCTGACGCTACCCAGGAGCTGGTAGCGGTCGGCATCGAGCTGGGCGACGACGCTGAGGTTGGCGTCCACCCCGCTGGCGATCAGCAAACGCTGGGCCTGCGGGTCGTAGGCCAGGGCGTTGACGTCCCGGGTGATCGGCAGGCTGGCCTTCAGCGCACCGTTGTCGCGGTCGAGCACCAGCAGCACTGGCCGCTCACCACGGCAAGCGACGAACAACCGCCCTCGTTGTTCATCCTGGGCCAGGGCACTGGGCCGCGGGCAGTCGGGATACTGCCAGCGGTCCAGGACCTTGAAACTGCTGGAGGACAACCGCGCGACGACGCCCTCATCGCGCATCGGCAGGAAGAAACTGCCATCGCCCTTGAGCAGCAACGGGTCGATCTTCTTCACCGCCAGCTCATGGGCGGCGGTGATGCGCTCTTCTTTGGGATCGAAGACGAACAGGGTGGAACGATCGGCCCGGCGCCCGCTGACAATGATCACCTGCCCGGTGCGCGGCTCGTACACCGCGCTGTTGAGGTTGCTCTGGGTGACGGTGATGCGCTTGAGCGGCTTGAATGTGGATAACTCCACCACCCCCAGACTGCCGTCGGTGTTCAGCACCAGCAGGCGGTCCAGCTCCGGTACCAACACCACACCATTGGCGCCCCGGGACTGTTCGAGGGTGCGCACCGGGCGCTGCTTGTCCACATCGAACACGCTCAGGCCATTTTCCCGACGGGCCAGGAACAGGTAGGGCCGGGTCGGGTCCAGGGCGATGAAGCCCCAACTGCTGCCGGAGCCCGGCAGCTGCACTTGCTGTTCACGGTGGTACAGGCGCTCATCCGCCGGCGCAGCCGCCTGGGCCACGCCACAGAACGCCAGGAGCACACTCAGGGTCAGGGCTTTCATCAGAACTCCAGGGTGCTGGAGAGCGACACTTGGCGAGCATCCCCCAGGGACACGAAGTACTTGCTCACCGAGGAGGTGTAGTAGGTCTTGTCGAACAGGTTCTTCACGTTGAGCTGAAACTTGACCTTCTGCCCTTCGACCTTGGTGTCGTAGGTGGCGAAGGCATCGGCCACGGTGTAGCCCGGCAGGTCGAAGCTGTTGGGCGCATCCCCGGCGCGCTCACCGACATAACGGGCACCGGCGCCGACCCGCAGGCGGTCGCCGCCGATCAGGCTGCCGAAGTCGTAGACCGCCGACAGCGAGCCGGTGTTCTTGGCCACGTTCTGCAGTTGCTTGCCCTTGTACTGGGTGTCCTTGGTCACTTCGGCGTCGGTGTAGGCATAGCTGCCGATCAGGCTCCACTGGTCGGTGAGCTGCCCGGTCAGGTCCAGCTCCAGGCCCTGGGAATGCACTTCACCGGCCACGCTGGTGACAGTCTCGGAGGCCGTGGCGGTGGTCACCAGCACGTTGCGCTTGGTGATGTCGAACAACGCCGCACTGGCGGTGATGCGCCCTGGAATGTCGAGCTTGGCCCCCAGTTCCCAGGACTTGGCTTCTTCCGGTGCGATGGAGCCGTCCAGCACCACGCTGCCGCCGGCCAGCTGGGCAATGCTGGAGTTGGGTTTGAACGACTCGGTGTAGCTGCCGTAGAACGACAGCTGGTCGGTGTAGCGGTACACCAGGCCGGCGCGGGGCACGAACTTCTGCCCGTTGCTGTCGGTATTGGCGTGGAACGGCCGGCCCTTGCCCGCGTACTGGTCGTACTCCTGGAAACGCCCGCCGCCCACCAGGATCCACTGGTCGGTGAGGTGGATGGCATCCTGGAAGAACAGCGAGTCACTGCGCAGCAGGTCGGTCTGGTCGCTGTCCGGGGCGCTGACGTTGGTCCCCGCCACTTGCTGGCCATACACCGGGTTGAGGTAGTTGAAACTGGTGTTCTTGCCGCGGATCAGGTCGGCGCGGTAGATCTTGCGGTACTCGTCGTCCAGGCCGAACACCAGGTCATGCTGCATGCCGCCCAGTTGCACCTTGCCTTCCAGGCTGACGGTGGCATAGCGGTCGGTGGTCAGGGCACTCTTGGTGCCGTCCATGGTCCGGGTCAGGGTGCCGTTGGCGTTCACCGCGGTCAGGCGTACCTGGCTGGCGTCGTAGGTTTCACGGTTCCAGCTGTAGCCGAAGTGGGCCTTCCAGTCGTCGCTGAGCTCGTGATCGACCTCGAAACGATACAGGTCCGAACGCCCTTCCATGTTGTTGAACGGCTCGTCCAGGCGCCGGGTGGCCGGGATGTCCAGCGGGTGGTTGGTCTTGGGGTCGATGGCCGTGCCGCGGTCGAACGGGGTCAGGAATTCACGATGCTCATAGGCCAGCAGCACCTTGGTGCGCTCGCCGTACCAGGCCAGGGACGGCGCCACCAGGGATTCGCGGTGGGTGCCGAAGTTGCGCCAGTAGTCTTCGTCTTCGTGGTCGACGATCAGCCGGTAGGCCAGCCCGGAATCCCCCAGCGGCCCGGTGGTGTCCAGGCTGCCACCGCTGCCGTTCTTGCCCGAACCGTAGGTCGAGCCGCGCACGGTCAGGGCCGTGGACTGCTGCAACTCGGGTTTCTTACTGACGATGTTGATCACCCCGCCCGGGTCCTGGATGCCGTACAGCAGGGAGGACGGGCCCTTGATCACTTCCACGCGCTCGGCCGTGGCGTTGAGGGAGCGCCCCTGCACCACCGGCATGCTGTCGCGCATGATCGAGCCGTTGCGGTTGTCGCCGAAGCCGCGCAGCAGCACCGCGTCCTGAGTGCCGCCCAGGGTGTTGGTCTGGGTGATGCCACTGACGTTCTTCAGGGCGTCATCCAGGTTGCGCGGGGTCTGGTCGCGCAGCACCTGAGCCGGGATCACGTTGATGATCTGCGGAATTTCCTGGTTCAGCGCCTGGGTGCGGGCCACCGAGGTGGTGGCCGGCGGCTGGTAGCTGGTGCTTTCGTCGACGCCCTGGGTGGTGATGCTGGAAGTCCCCAGGTTCAGCCCGGCACCTTGGGGCAGGGGTTCGAGAACCAGGGTATGGGCGTCACTGTGGCGATAGGTGAAACCGGAATTGCCCAAGAGACGCTGCAAGGCCTGATCGGCACTGAGCTGGCCGGTGACGGCCGGGGCCTTGAGGTTGTAGGGCGCCTCGTCGGTGTAGACCACGCTGATCCCGGTGACCCGGGTGAAATCGCTCAGGGCCTGGGGTAGCGGCTTGGCTGCGATGGCGAAGTTGAACAACGCACTGTGCTGCTCGCTGCCGGCCTGGGCCGCCAATGCCACGCTCAGGGGCAGCAGGGCCAACCCCGAAACCACCAGCGCCGAAGCGCCGAACCACCGTTTGACCGAACCGTTTACCGCCGAATTTGCCCTGGACTTCATGCTGGAGACTCGTGTGTAAAAGCACCGTGAATGCGAATTAGTCGCACTTTCAAGCACTACACGTATGTCGCAGGCAAAGACCTCAGCATTTTTTTGAAAATATTTTCAGGGCGGCGAAAACGCCCCCGCCCGATGCATCCCCTGTAGCCGCCGCCGCAGGCTGCAATCGAGCTGGGCCGCACTCTGACGAAGCGATCGAGGCGCTCGTGAGGCCGCAGGAGGTTTGACGGGAGACCGTCAAGCAAGGTCCTGCGGACCTTTTCGCAGCCTCGCAGGCTCGGCAGCGGCTACAGCGCTCGTTACAGGGATCGCTGGATGCGCCCGGCACTGGTGCTGGAGCCCACGGGCTTGCCCTGCTGGTCCATGTCCTTGAGGTAGTGCAGCATCGCCTCCAGGTCGCTGACCCCCAGGTCGCTGCGGTTCAGGCCGCTCTTGAACAGGCTGAAGCGGTCGCCGCCATCGGCCAGGAAGCCGTTCATCACCAGCCGGTAGTTCGCGCCGGCCTGCAGCGGCTTGCCGTTGAGGCGCACGCTGCCGGGGACGACACGGCTGTCCGGCGGGCGCTTGGGGTCCCAGCGATAGGTGAAGCCCTGGGACACTTGCAGGATGTTGGCATCGTCCGCGCCCTTCCATTGCTGGTTGAGCACCTGTTCGATCTGCCGGCCCGTGAGGTCGAAAGCGATCAGGTTGTTGTTGAACGGCTGCAAGGTCGCCAGTTGCCCGTAGTTGACCCGGGTCTGCCCGGGCTCCAGGGCCAGGTCGCTGCGAATGCCACCGGTGTTCATGAAGGCGATCTGTGCGCCATTGGCCCGGCCGCCGGCCAGATGCGCGTCGGCAATCAGGTCACCGATGGGCATTTCCCCGGCCGCGTCGGCACGCCGGGCAATCGGCGAGGCGGCAATCGCCCCCACCGGCTTGAGCAGCACCTGGTTGCTACGGGCCTCGACCTCCTGTTGCAACTGCGCCAGGGCCGGGTCCTGTGGATAACGGGCCGGATCGGCCAGCAGGTTGAGGGCCTGGATGCTCGCCACCCGGTGCTGGCCCGGGGTCACTTGCAGGGTCAGGTGAGTCAGCAGGTGGCCGTAGGAATTGCCCTGGGTCACCAGCAGCGGCCCGACCTTGCACAGGTAGCCCTGGTGCGAGTGGGCGCTGATCAGCACGTCCACCGCCGGGTCCAGGCGCTTGGCCACGTCGACGATATCGCCGCCGAGCTGCGAGCAGTCCTGCTTGTCGAACGGCTCGGGGGTCGAGCCGCCCTGGTGCACCACGGCGACGATGGCGTTGACGCCCTGGGCATTGAGTTCGGGGATCAGCTTGTTGATGGATTCGGCTTCGTCGGCCACCTGCAAACCGCGCATGCCCTTGGCGCTGACCACCGAGGCCACGTCCCGCAGCACCGCACCGACAAAGGCCACCTTGACCCCGCGCACCTCTTCGATGCGGTAGGCCGGCAGCAACGGCTTGCCGGTGTCGCTGTCCAGCAGGTTGGCCGCCAGGTAGGGGAAGCCGCTGCCGGGGTAGTTCGGGCGGAACTGGCAGGCCTTGTCCGGCCGCGACGACTGGCAGCCGCCATTGAGCTGGCGCAGGAACTCGGCCTTGCCGTTGTCCAGTTCGTGATTGCCGATGGCGCTGAGTTTCATGCCCATCTGGCGCAGGGCGTCCAGGGTCGGCTCGTCGGCCCACATGGCCGACAGCGGCGGGCTACCGCCCACCAGGTCGCCGGCGCCGATGAACAGCAGTTGCGGGTCCTGCTGGCGCAGTTGGGCAAGCATGCCGCCCAGGGTAGCGATGCCGCCGGCCGCAAGCTTGCGCACGCCGCCCGGGGCCTGGGGGTCCTTGTAGCTGAAGGGGTTGGCTTGCAGGTAGCCGTGCAGATCGTTGATGGCGACGATGTTCACCGCCACCGGTTGCGGCGGTTCAGACAGCGAGCTGCAACCGGCCAGGGTGACCAGGGCCAGGGTCAGTGCCCCCAGCATCCGGGGCATGGGACGAAGACGGGACATGAAAGAAATCCTTGGTAGATCAGCGAAAAAAAAGCCGCTGGCGCAGGCCGATCAGACAGAGAACAGCGCTGGGAACAGCGCCGGCTTCGCCGTCGATCGCAGCCCGTGCCCGCGGCAGCGGCTACAGGTCAGGTCATCAGGCAGGTTGCAGGCTGCCGTGGACCACCTGGGGTGCTGGCGGGGCCTTCAGCGCGGTGCCCATGCCGGCGCGCAGCAGCAGGATCTTCAGGTGGTCGGTGATGCGCTCGACCCGGTCCTGGAAGTGGTTGTGGAAGATCATGCTGCCCAGGGCAATGGCGATCCCCAGGGCCGTGGCATACAGCGCGGTGCCGATGCCCTTGGACACTTCGCCCGGGTCGCTGACGCCGGTCTCGGCCAGGGCCTTGAAGGTGTCGATGATCCCCAGGATGGTGCCCAAGAGGCCCAGCAAGGGCGCAGCGGTAACCACGGTTTCCAGCAGCCACAGGCCATGCATCAGCTTGCTGCGGGTGGCGATGTAGATCGACTCGCCGAGGTCTTCCAGGTCCTTGTGGCTGGCCAGCCCCTGCTTGTGGGCAAACAGCTCGGCGACCATTTCCAGGGGCAGGCTGTTGCGCTCGCGCAGCGGGGCGGGCAGATCGTCGACGCTGTGCATCTTCGGGTTGAGCACGGTCTCCAGTTTCTTCGCCTGGCGCAGGCTGAAGCTGAAGTAGATGCCCCGCTCCACCGCGATGAAGGCGGCAATCGCGGCAGCGCCGTACATGGTGTAGAAGGTGATGTCGTGCAGCAGATTCATGTCCATCGTCATTTCCTCTTGTGCCTGAATCGAATCAGAACGCAGCTTCCAGGGAGACCATCGCGGTGCGTTCTTCACCCACGTTGTAATAGGCGGTGCTTGGCGCCAGGCCATTGGTCCTTACCGAGTTGAAAGACACGGTGCGTACCGACGCCAGGTATTCCTTGTCGAACACGTTGAGCATCGAGAAGCGCAGGGTCGCGGACTTCAGCACCTTCTTGTCCACCGGCAGGTGGATACCGGCATTGAGGTCGAACACGGTGCGTCCGGAGATCTTCTCGTCGTTGGTCAGGTCGCCGTAGAAGGCGCCGACGTACTTGCCCACCACGTTGCCGTAGTAGAGCGAATCGTCGTAGCCCAGGCTCAGGTTGAACATGTTTTCCGGAACGTTGGTCAGCTGTTTGCCGGACGTCGGCAGCAGCACGTTCTTGTTGGTCAGGTCATCCATCTGCTCGGACTTGGTGTAGGTGTACGAGGCGTAGTAGTTGAAGTTGTGTGGCAAGAGGCCGCTCCACTCCAGCTCCAGGCCACGGTTCTTCACTTCGCCGACGTTGGCCACTACGTAGTCGCCGTTGACGTCGGTGGTGGAGATCTGCCGGTCCTTGAAGCTGATGTAGAACAGGGTCGCGCTCAGGGCCATGTTCTCTTCGCTGTAGCGCCAGCCCAGTTCCTGGTTCCAGCTCAGCTCGGGTTTCAGGCTGATGGAATCACCCTTGTTGTAGAGCACGTAGTTGGGCGGCGTGCGCATGTTGCGGGTGACGTTGTAGAAGGCCTGGTTGCTCGGGTCGATCTGGTACTTGGCGTTGAAGCTGGGCAGGAACTCGTGGTACTTGGCGTCGCGTTTTTCCGGCTTGTCGGTAAGGCTGCCGAGGTTGTTGCCGTCACGTTCCACGTACTGGTAGGCCAGGGCCCCGGTGAGGGTCAGGTCCGGGGTCGCCTGCCAGGTGTCCTGCACCCAGAGTTTCTGCGCCGGGGTCACGGTGTATTGGTGACGGCCCTGGACCGTGGCGCCGTTGCGGTCCACCAGTTGGTCGGAACCGTTGTAGTCGCCCCAGACGTTTTCCGGAGCGCCGTTGCCCTTGATGCCGATGAAGGGCTGGGTCTGGCGCTGGCGGGCGCGCTCGTACCAGTAGCCGACGTCCAGGCTGTGCTCTTCGTTGAGGTCCCACTTGAGCTTGGTGGTCATCCCGGGGCGCCAGGTTTCGGTCCACGAAGGCCGGTAGTAGGTGCCGCTGGGCAAGCCGGCCAGGTTGTAGTTGCCGGCCTTGTTCGACGAGGCGGACAAGCTGGTGGCGGTCTGGCCGCTGAAGCTGCCGCCGTTGGACCAGACGTAGTACGGGTTGAAGGTCAGGCTCAGGTCGTCGCGCAGCTGGAAGCGCTGGGTCACCGAGGCGGTCACGCTTTCGAAGGGGTTGCGGTTGAGCTTGTAGGACTGGGACACGCTGCCGTTCTTGAACACGGTGCTTTCCGAGTAGTCCAGGCGCCGGCCCTGGGTCTGGAACTGGGACTTGCTGACGCTGTTGTAGTTGTAGTTTTCCTGCAGGTTGTATTTGACGATGGCGTTGGTGGAGTTGCCGTTGCCGTCTTCGAACAGGGTGTTCCACTCGATCTTGTCGGCCCGCAAGGTGCCCTTGCCCTTCCACTTGTCACCTTCGGTATGGGACGCCGAGACCCAGGTCTTGAAGCCCCCCAGCTCACCGGTGTTGAGGCGGGCAAAGGATTTGCGCAGGTTGTTGGAACCCACAGACTGCTTGACGAACACCCCGAAATCCTTGGTCGGGCGCACGGTCACCAGGCCGATGTTGCCACCGCTGGAGCCGATGTGCGGGCCGTCGGCTTCGGACGAGCCCTGGGTGACGAAGACTTCACTGAAGTTCTCCGGGTCGCCCATCAGGTTCGGGTAGATGCTGTAGTCCCCCGAGTCGTTGATCGGGAAACCGTCGGCGGAGAGCCCGACCTGGTCGGAGTTCATCCCGCGCATGGTGAAGTTGGTGCCGCTCAGGCCCGTGGCATCGGTGCTGGAGACGTTGATCCCCGGGGTGTACTTGAGCTTGTCCACGGCGTTGGCGGTGGGGGCCATCTGATCCATGGCCTCCTTGGTCACGGTGGAGCGGCCCTTGGCGCTTTCTTCCTTGATCATGTGGCCGTTGCCCAGGGTCTGTTTACCGGCAACGTTCACCGAACCTACGTCCACGGTATCGTCGGCCAAAACCAGTGGCGCAAAACTGCCCAGGCCCGATGCCAGAAGCAGGGCATAAAGTTTATTGATCTTCACGGGTCAATCCCTTGCTTACAACTTTCGTTAATAGGTGATGGGTTTATTCCACGTTGTAACTAAAGGTCGCGGTAAAACGTTGCTTGTTCTTGCCGGAGAACGCGTCCGAGGGAAACGGCGAAACTTTCTCCACGCGGCGCAAACTGGTTTGCGCCGCGCGATTGAGCAACATGTTCGGCGCCTTGTTTTCGATGCCACTGTCGAGCACGTTGCCGGCCCGATCGACTTCCAGCCAGATCACCACATCGCCCTGGGGACGTTGCAGCGAGGCCTCGCGGCCGCTGGGGTATTGCTTGTGCTTTTCCAGTTCCTTGCGCAAAGCGGCGGTGTACAGACTTTCCTTGATTGCACTGCTGGGCGCCGCGGGCGCGGTGGCCGGAGCAGGTACGGGAGCCGGTGCGGCCACCGGTTTCGGCGCAGCGGCCACTGCGGGCTGCGGCGCGGCGGGGGCGTTCTGGGCCACGGCCGGGGCCGGCTTGGGTGGCGCAGGCTTGGCCACCATGGGCTTGGGCACCGGCGGCTTGGGCTTGACCACCGGCTTGGGTTTCGGCGGCTCGATCACCAGCGGTTCTTCCTCCGGCACCACCTGCGGCGGCTCGGGCTCGATGGGCAACGGCTCAGGCGGTGGCGGTGGTGGCTCGGCCGCCGCCAGCAGTTCGGCGGCATCGACCAGGGCGATTTCCACGGTGCTTTCGTCATACACCGGCTTGATCTGCAACTGCTGCAACTGGCTGGTATAGATCACCAGCAGCAACAGGCCAGCCGGCAGCAGGCACGCAAGCAACTTGCGAGTTCTATAGAGACTGAACATGGCGTCAGGACTTGCGTGTAGCGATGGAGACGGAAGAGAAGCCATTGCCCTTGAGCAAGTCCATCACCGAAACCAGGCGTTTAACTTCCACGCCCTGATCGCTGTTGATAATGATCACCAACTTTTCACTGCTGTCGTTCAACACTTTGAGTTGCGCCAGCAATGCACTTTCATCCAGGTCCTGGCCATCGAGTTGCAGGCGCTCTTGCAGGCCCAGGGTAATCACTGCCTTGTTTTGCGGCTTCAACTGTTGCGCGGTACTGGCGACCGGCAACTGCGTCTTGATCCCTACGGCCGGGATCACGTTGAGGCTGATGAGTACGAAGAACACCAGCAGAAACATCATCACATCGATCATCGGAATGATCTCGATATGAGCTTTTTTCTTTTTAGCTACATCCCAGCTGCGCATCGTCTTGCTCCCGCTTCAGCTATCCCTCCCTTGTGAGAGCTGAATCACAACCCTCGCCGATCCTGACCATGTGCTCAGGAATGCGCAGATCATCCCCGTCTGATGTAACGGTTTGGTGACAGAACGGAGTGATAACGATGAATGTTCGGGAGCTCTGGGACGCGGTTCTCAGCGCAGGACGATGAACCTCCCGAGCACCCGATGCTGCTGGAAGCCGAGCACCGCCTGCAGTGAATCGAGGACCGCCTGCGGGTCCTTGCTGGAGAAACTGCCACTGATGCGCCGCGCCGCCAGTTCATCGTTGAGCAGCAGGATACGCCCGGGGAAATAGCGCCGCAGGTCGTCCACCACCTCGGCCAGAGGCGCGTGGTAATAGTTCAGCCAGCCCTGGCGCCAGGCCAGTTGCGCCTCACTGTCGACAGCGTGCAGCGGGGCCGCAACGCCATGTCCGTAGGCCACTTGCTGCCCGGCGCCGAGCACCTGCTGCGCCGCGCCCTTGGCCGGCGTGACCCCCACCCGGCCGGACAGCACCGTGACCTGGGCCCCGCCCGGCTGCAGGCGCACTTCGAACTGGGTGCCCAGCACCCGCGCCTCCCCCTCTTGCGCGTCCACCACAAAGGGCTCGCCGGTGTGGCTGACGCTGAAGAAACCGGCGCCGCGACGCAGCTGCACATGCCGCTCGCCGCGGCTGAAATCCACGGCAATGGCGCTGTCGGCATCCAGGGTCACCTGGCTCTGGTCGGCCAGGATCAGGGTGCGCACCTGGCCCGGCGCGGAAACGTAGTCGGCCCCCAGGTCATCGACCCAGCGCCCGGGCTGCCAGCCGGCGCCCAGGGCCACCGCCAGCAATACACTGGCGGCCAGCGCCAGCCCCGCCGACCAGCGCCGCCGGGCCCGGCCCCTGGCAGCATCCATGGAACGCAGCAGGCCGTGCAGGGCAAAGGCGTCTTCATCGGCCAGGGTGCGCGCCGGCTGCTCGCTCAGCTCCCACACCACCTGGGCCTGGGCATAGGCCTCGATATGCGCGGGGTCGGCCTGCAACCACTGGCTGAAGGTGGCCTGGTCGCCACTGCTGGGCTGATCGTGGAGCAGGCTCAGCCAGGCCAGCGCGGCCTGCTCCTGAGCGGGCGTCGGGCAGATACTCGTGCGGTGGTTCACGGTGCATTCCTTGGCGTGCGCGTGCCCGGGGCTTCCCGCAGGCTGGCCTTGCAGGCTTCGAGGGCGCGCATCATATGTTTTTCCACGGCGCTTTGGGACAAGCCCATGGCCTTGGCGATCTCGGCGTACTTGCGCCCGTGGATGCGGTTGAGCAGGAAGATCTGCCGGGTGCGCTGCGGCAGGCTGCGCAGGGCCGCTTCGACATGCCGCAGGTCGTTGCCGGCTTCCAGCGCCGCCTGGGGCTCGCTGCCCTGGTTGTCCTGCTGCTCTGGCAGCCAGCCTTCATTGACCCGCACTCGCGCGCCCTCGCTGCGCAGGTGGTCGATGGCGATATTGCCGGCGCAACGCAGCAGGTAGGTGCTGAGTTCCTCGACCTGCACCAGGGGCCGGCGCCAGAAGCGCAGGAACAGGTCCTGCACCAGGTCGGCGGCGGTAGCCCGGCAACCGACCCGGCGGCTGACCAGGGCCTCCATCTGCGAACGCTGGGACAGGAACACCTGGAGAAAATGCGCACGGCTGCCCTGCGGATCAGGGTGATCCCCCTCGGCAGGCTCCGGTGGCAGGGTGCTCATCATCGTCGGTCCGCTCAGAAGTGGGCCAGGGCCGCGACCGGGCTGGCCAGCAGGCTGGCCCCCGCCATCGTCAGCACCAGGCGCGGCCGATAGGGCAACAGCAGCACCAGCAGCAAGGCGCTGAACATCAGCACCGCGCACCACTGCACCAGCCCCAGGCTCCAGCCGGTGCCCTGCACTGCTGCTGCCAGCGACAGGCCCAGCAGCATCCAGCCGCCCAGACGCAGGCCGTGGCGGCGCAGGGCCGAAGGCTTGTGCCCGAGCAGCTCGCCGTGATGCCGGTCCAGGGACAGGCACAGGCCGGTAAAACCGGCATAACAGAGCAACAGCACCAGGAGCATTCAATTCACCTCGGTTTCAGGAGCCGGCGGGCGTTGCCGGGGCACCCGGGGCGTGGCTGTGGCGGCGGCCCCCGCGCGATGCAGCTTGCGCGCCGCCCAGGCCAGGAACAGGCCACTGCCCAGGCACGCCAGGTCGAAACTCGCCATGGCCCAGTCGCCCCGGACCATGAAGCCATCCATCAGGCTCGGGCTGGTGAGCACGCTGAGCACCGGCACCCCGGCGAACAGCAAGGCGCCAAGGCCCAGTTGTTCAACCCAGGCGCGACGGCCAGGGCGGACGCAGGCGTGCAACAGGCTCAGGCCCCAGGCCCAGAAGAAGCTGTTGACCTCCCAGTCGGCGCGTTCGGCGAAGCCTGCGGGCAACAGGCGGTTGGCCCAGAAGAACGCCGCCACCGCCAGCAGCAGCCCGGCCATGCTGGCGATGTTCAACACTTCCACCAGGCGCAGTTCGAAAGGCTGGGCGGCACTCTTGGCATGCTTGAGCTGGCGCTTGCCCAGCCAGATCACCAGCCCGGTGCCGATCATCGCGGTGCTGGCCAGCCCACAGAGGAAGTACAGCCAGCGCAACACCGGCCCGGCGAAGCGCCCCATGTGCAAGCCATAGAAGCTGCCGCCGATGGCCAGCGGCAGGGATTGCTCGGCAGAGGCCTGCAACGGCTGGCCGGTCACGCCGTTGAACGCCACTTGGCTGCCGAAATCCCGGGCCACCCGGTCGGCTTCATGGCGAAACACCTGCACCGAGGCATTCAGGTCCCCCGGGTAACTGACTACCAGGCGCTGCGCATGGCCGCCCGACCAACGTTCCCGGGCCTGCTTCAGCATGGGTTCGAGGGGGGCCAGCGGGGCACTCTGCCCGGCGGCCGAGGCAGCGGCAGCAGCGGGCCGCAAATCCTCGAAGAAGGCATCGGAATCCCCTTTGTAGGCCACCAGGATGCTCGCCGGCATGACCATGTACATGAAGATCACCAGGCTGCTGTAGGTGATCATCAGGTGAAACGGCAGCACCAGCACGCCCACCGCGTTGTGCCCGTCGAGCCAGGTGCGCTGGCCCTTGCGCGGGCGGAAGGTGAAGAAGTCCTTGAAGATTTTCTTGTGGGTGATGATGCCGCTGATCAGCGCCACGAACATCACCATGGCCGCCATCGTCGACAGCCAGCGGCCCCAGGGATAGGGCATCTGCAGCTGGAAGTGGAAGCGGTAGAAGAACTCGCCGCCGCGGGTGTCGCGCACCTGCACTTCGCTGCCGGTGGCCGGGTCCAGCAGTTTCTCGGTGAAGGCACCGCGCTCGCCGGGTTTGCCGGGCGCCTGCCAGCCCACCGACAGGCTCGGCTGGCGGGCATCGGGCAGGCCGATGAACCAGCGTTGCGCACCCTGGGCATGGCGTTCCAGGTAGCGTTGGGCCAGCCCCAGGCTGGCATCGGCGTTCAGGACCCGGGCCGGCGCCTCCGGCTGCATCCAGTGGGTGATCTCATCCTTGAAGTAGGACAGGGTCCCGGTGAGGAAGATCGCAAACAGCAACCAGCCGAACAGCAGCCCGCTCCAGGTGTGCAGCCAGGCCATGGACTGGCGAAATCCTTCCTTCATAGCAGGGCCACCCAGTAGGCACTGCCGGCGACCAGCGCCAGCACCAGGCTCGGCAGCAACAGGCCCAGCCAGGCCTGCCAGGCACTGCGACAGGCAAAGCACCAGAGCACTGCCACCAGATAGAACAGGAAGGACGTCATCATTGCGCTGACCACGGCATCGGCCCTGGGCAGGGGCAGCAGCAAGGTCAGGCAGACACTGCCCAACGCCGCCAGCAGATAGCCCCCCAGCACCGCGGCGAATACCCGCGAAGCCACCGCCAGACGATAGGAAGCGGAAAGACCGCCAACCTTGCTTTTCATGTTTCGACCTTGACGCGAGGGGAGGTCCGGCACAGCACACAGGCGGCCGGGGGAAGTAGGCGGGCAAGTTTAATGATAAATATTCTCATATGCAAAAAGCAGCGACGAACCCGATGCAAACCCGTCGGTCCGGCCTGATTGCCGAATGCCATGTCGCCCCACTACAATGCGAACAATTCTTGTTCTCTTATGCGCCATCTCGGTGCAGGAGCGTCCGGCTTGTCCCACACCGCTACCGTCGAAGGCCTCTACCAGGCCCATCACAGCTGGTTGAACACCTGGTTGCGGCGCCGGCTCGGCTGCCCCCACAGCGCCGCAGACCTGGCCCAGGACACCTTCATCCGGGTACTCAGCGCCCGGGAAACACCGGCCCTGATCGAGCCCCGGGCGTTTCTCACCACCATCGCCAAGCGCGTGCTGTTCAACCACTACCGGCGCCAGGACCTGGAGCGGGCCTATCAGGAAACCCTGGCGCAGATGCCTGAACAGGTGGCGCCCTCCGAGGAAGAGCGGGCCATCATCCTGCAAACCCTGATGGATCTGGACAGCCTGCTCGACGGCCTGCCGCGGCCGGTCAAGCGAGCCTTTCTGCTGTGCCAGCTGGACGGCCTGACCTACGGCGAAATCGCCCGGGAGCTGAATATCTCCATCGCCACGGTCAAACGCCACCTGAACAAAGCGGCGATGCGCTGCTACTTCGCCCTGTGAGTGCCTCGATGAACCCACACCTCAATGGCCAGCCCGATTTCAGCAACCAGGTGGCCGAACAGGCCGTGCACTGGCTGCTCGAAATGCAGGGCGGGCCCTTGAGCCCGCGCCAGCAACAGGCCTGGCAGCAATGGCACGATGCCCACAGCGAACATCAGCGGGCCTGGGAGCATATCCAGCACGTCAACCAGCGCCTGCGTGGCCTGTCTTCGCCCCTGGCCCACGCCGCCCTGAACGCGCCGAAATCCGCCAGCCGGCGCCAGGCACTGAAGCTGCTGCTGATTCTCGGCGCCGGCTCGGCCGCCGCCTGGGGCCTGCGCGAACACAACCCGCTGCCGCCACTGCTGGCGGATTACCGCAGCCCCCTGGGGCAGCGGCGCAAACTGCAACTGAGCGACGGCAGCCAGTTGCAGCTCAATACCAGCAGCGCGGTGGATGTGCGCTTTGATGGCCAGCAACGGCTGATCCGCCTGCTGGAGGGCGAGATCATGCTCACCAGTGCCCAGGATGCCCGGCCGCTGCGGGTGCAGACCGCACAAGGGCAGGTAAGCCCGCAAGGCGCGCGGCTGAACCTGCGCCAATTCAAGGACTACACCCAACTGGCGGTGTTCTCCGGAACCGTCGGCGTGACGCCCCTGGACTACGCCACAACCCCGCCCCAGGTGGCGGCCGGGCAGCAACTGAACTTCACCGGCAACAGCTGGCAAGCTCCCCGGGCCCTGGATGCCGGCAGCGGCGCCTGGAGCGAAGGCATGCTGGTGGCAGCGCACATGCGCCTGGCGGACTTTCTCGACGAACTGGGGCG
The DNA here is from genome assembly GCF_014170225.1 of Pseudomonas sp. UME65. NCBI lineage: Bacteria > Pseudomonadati > Pseudomonadota > Gammaproteobacteria > Pseudomonadales > Pseudomonadaceae > Pseudomonas > Pseudomonas sp. UME65. The sequence goes on from NZ_LZZQ01000013.1 coordinate 90,025, forward strand.
CTACCGCCGCGGCCAGCTCAACTGTGATGCGCAGGTGGCGGACCTGCTGATTTCCGGCAGCTACCCCCTGGATGACAGCGAGCGGATTCTCGACCTGCTGGAGATCAGCCTGCCGGTCAAGGTACGTCGCTTCACCCGCTATTGGGTCACCGTCCAGGCCCGCGCCTGACGGCACTCTGTCGCCGCTGCCGCGGGCTGCAACCGGCTCCGCAGGGGACGCGCCCTTGACCCGGGCCGCACCCAAGCCCCCGCAAACCAATCGCCGCCCGCCCCGGCACCGAAAAAAAACCACCGCCCATGAGCCGTTTCCCCAGGTTCAAGTGACAGAGAAGGAAAGCCACCTTGATTCCCCCTTCTCAGGACCCACCTTCATGACCGAGCAACCCACCTGCCTCACGCCTCTGGCCCGTACCCTGCGCCACTTGCTGCTGGGGGCCAGCCTGAGCCTGGCCAGCCTGCCCCTGGTCCAGGCCGCCGATGCCCTGGCCCAGAGTTATCACATCGCCCCGACCTCGCTGGAAAACGCCCTGAACCAGTTCGGCCGGCAAGCCGGGGTGCTGATCTCTTTCGGTTCACACGTCACCAATGGCGTGCAAAGCCGTGGCCTGCAAGGCCAGTACAGCCCGCAGGAAGGCCTGAACGTTCTGCTGCAAGGCACCGGCCTGCAAGCCCGGGCCGAGGGCAACAATGCCTTCAGCCTGCAACCGGCCAGCCCCGAGGCCGCTGCGCAGCCGCTGCACCTGGGCGCCTCCAGCGTGGTCGGCGACTGGCTCGGCGATGCCCAGCAAAGCGATGTGTTCGAGCACCCAGGGGCCCGGGACGTGATCCGTCGCGAGGAGTTCGAACGCCAGGGCGCCACCCAGGCGCGGGACGTGCTCAATCGGATTCCCGGGGTCAACGCACCGGACAACAACGGCACCGGCAGCCACGACATGGCGCTGAACTTCGGCATCCGCGGCCTCAATCCGCGCCTGGCCTCGCGCTCCACGGTGCTGATGGACGGCATCCCGGTACCCTTCGCCCCCTACGGTCAGCCGCAACTGTCGTTTGCCCCCATCAGCATGGGCAACATGGATGCAGTGGACGTGGTGCGCGGTGGTGGCGCGGTGCGCTATGGCCCGCAGAACGTCGGCGGCATCGTCAACTTCGTGACCCGGGCAATTCCCGACGCGCCGACGGTCAAGGGCGGCTTCCAGACCGAAACCAGCCCCTCCTCCAGCCATGACGGCTTCAAGACCACCGGCAACCTGCTGGCCGGTGGCACCGCCGACAACGGCCTGGGCGGCGCCCTGCTGTACTCCGGCACCCGCGGCGGCGACTGGCGCGAACACAGCGACACGCAGATCGACGACCTGATCCTCAAGGGCAAGTACCAGCTCGATGAAGCCAACAGTTTCAATGCCATGGCCCAGTACTACGAAGGTGAGGCGGACATGCCCGGCGGCCTGAACGTGGCGGACTACAAGGCCGACCCGTACCAGTCGACCCGCCCCTACGACAAGTTCTGGGGCCGGCGCACGATGTTCAACGTCGGCTACCGCTACCAGGAAGACCGCCGCGAATTCACCGTCAACAGCTTCTTCACCAAGACCCTGCGCAGCGGTTACCTGGACCAGGGCAGCTTCCTCTCCCTGTCGCCTCGCGAATACTGGGTACGCGGCCTGGAAACCCGTTTCGCCCAAGGCTTCGACCTGGGGGACAGCAGCCACGAAGTGGGCGTCGGCTACCGCTACATCAACGAGGCCGGTCATGAACTGCGCTATCGCACGCCGCTGACCGCCAACCAGCAACTGCCCACCAGCAACAGCCGCAATGACCGCGACACCCGTGGCGGCACCGAAGCCCATGCGTTCTTCGTCGACGACCGGATCGATATCGGCAAATGGACCCTGACCCCGGGCATCCGCTACGAGATGATCGAGTCGCAGCAGAGCAACAACCTCACTCACGTCAAATACAAGGGTGACTACAACACCGCGCTGCCGGCGCTGAATGTGATGTACCACCTCAACGAGAGCTGGAACCTCTACGCCAACACCGAAGGTTCCTTCGGCAGCGTGCAGTACAGCCAGATGCCCAACCGCGTGGCCAGTGGCGAGGTCAAGCCGGAGAAAGCCCGCACCTGGGAACTGGGCACCCGCTATGACGACGGCACCCTGCGGGCGGAGATCGGCGCTTTCCTGATCAACTTCGACAACCAGTACGACAGCAACCAGACCAACGACACGGTGATCGCCCGGGGCGAGACTCGCCACCAGGGTATCGAGAGCAGCGTCAGCTACGCCCTGGATGGCCTGGCCCCGGCGCTGGCGGGCTTCGATGTCTACGCCACCTACGCCTATGTCGATGCCACCATTCGTGAAGACGGCCCGAACAAGGGCAACCGCGTGCCCTTCTCTTCCAAGCACAAGGGCACCCTGGGGGTGAGCTACACCGAAGGCCCGTGGAAGCTCAACCTCGACAGCAGCTACCAGAGCAGCCAGTTTGCCGACAATGCCAACACCCGTGCCGAAAGCGCCGATGGCAGCACCGGGCGCATCCCCGGCTACATGCTGTTCAGCACCCGCGCCGGGTATGACTTCGGCCCGCAACTGTCGGACCTGAACGTGGCGGTGGGGGTGAAGAACATCTTCAACCACCAGTACTTCACCCGTTCCTTCGACGACAACAACAAGGGCAAGTACGTAGGCGAGCCACGCACGCTCTATGTGCAGACCTCCGTGGCGTTCTGATTAATTTTCCCCACAAAGCAAAACGGGCCTGCAATGCAGGCCCGTCCGGTTGGGGGGTGAAACTCGGCCGTCAGCTATTGAGCGCGGCCTGTTGGTTCTCCAGGAATTCTTCTTCGAGCAGGGCATCTGCCTCGCTGCCATCGGCTGTGGGCACCGCTGCCGCACGTTTGCCGCGCAATTTGCCGAACATGTGCTCCAGGGCACTTTCCAACTTGACCGTGGCGCCGTCGAGGGCCTGCTCCAGGGTGTCGGCCTTGTGGGTCACGGAAACCGGTTGGTGACCTTTCGGACGGGCTTCCAGCTGGCAGCGCATATCGTCCGGACCCGACTTGCCGCCGTTCTCGTCCCGCAGGTGGACCACTACCCGGGTCAGGTCTTCTTCGTAGCGTTCGAGCGTGCTTTCAACGGTGCTGCGCACCCACTCCTCCATCCGAAGGCTGCTTTGAATATGGTTATCGCTATGGACTTGGATTTGCATAGTTCTTCCCTTATTTCAGCTTGCTCGTAAGAGGGTCAAGGCAATGCGTATGAACCTGCATTTCGTGACCTCTTGATTACACAATTAGGCACGGCGACGAACATTTCAACCCCTTAAAAAAGATAAATATTCATACGCAAATAAAGCCGGACAAACCGCAAAGGCGCTGTTAAGGTCGGGAGTTAGCCCGCCCCATGCGTCAGTCAAAACTGCTCACAGCTGCCCCTCGCCCAGAGGGTGCAAGCCGCGAAAGATCTCCGCTTCCTCCACCAGCCAGTCATGCACCGCGCGTACGCCCGGATGGCTCAGTGCGCCCGGCGCATAGAGCAGCACGTAGCGTTTGTGGTTGGGCACCGCCAGGCCGAAAGGCACGATCAGGGTGCCACGCTCCAGTTCGTCATTGAGCAGGGTGCGCCGGGCAATCGCCACGCCCATGCCGGCAATCGCCGCCTCGATGGTCAGGTGGTTGCGATTGAAGGTATGGCCACGACGCACGTCCGCGCCCTCGAAGCCGATGGCATTGAGGTAGAACTCCCACTCGGCGTATTCATAGCTGCCGCGCCAGGCGGTGATGTCGTGCAACAGCGCAAAGTGCGCCAGGTCCGCCGGACCGTGCAGCGGCGGGCGCCCACGCAGCAGGCTCGGGGCGCACACCGGGAAGATCTGCTCGTCCAGCAGCGCGGTGGACTGCAAGCCGGGGTAGCTGCCGTCGTTCAGGTCGATGGCCAGGTCGAAGTCGCCCTCGTGCAGGGCCACGCTGCTGTCTTCGGCCACCAGCCGCAGCTGGATCTCCGGATAACGCTGCTGCAGGCGCGGCAGGCGCGGAGTCAGCCACTTGCCGAGAAACGACGGGATCGAGCGCAAGCGCAAGGTCCCCCCGATCATCCCCGCATCCAGGCGCCGCAGTTCCGCGTCGATGCTGCCGTAGGCCTCGCTCACCGTCAGCGCCAGCCGCTGGCCTTCGGCACTCAGCTCCACCCCCCGGGGCCGCCGGTGAAACAGGCGAAAACCCAGGCGTTCCTCCAACTGGCGGATCTGCTGGCTGACCGCCCCCGGGGTGATGTGCAGCTCTTCTGCACAACGGGTGAAAGACAGGTGCCGCGCGGCACAGGAAAACACATGCAGCCAGACATAGGTCTGGGCATGAAATTGTCGGCTCATCGTTTAGCCCTGCTAAAGGATCTCTTAGGAAGTTTCGTTGGTCAGTGCTGACCGAGGCGGGCAGTATCGCCGACATTGCGCTTGGCCTACAAAAAATGGCAGCGATCCACCTTCCATTGCTTGTAAGGCTTTAGCATGGCTATCAGTGTTTTCGATCTCTTCAAAGTCGGTATCGGCCCCTCCAGCTCCCACACCGTGGGCCCGATGCGCGCCGCCGCGACCTTCGCCCAGGCGCTGTTCGAGCAGGGCCTGCAAGACCAGGTGCAGCGGGTACAGATCCGTCTCTATGGTTCGCTGTCCGCCACCGGCGTCGGCCATGCCACAGACCGCGCCAGTGTCATGGGGCTGATGGGGGAATGGCCAGACAGCATCGACCCCACCAGCATCAACCCGCGCATCCAGCAGTTGCGCGACAGCGGCCAACTGCTGCTGGGCGGGCACAGCCCCATTGCCTTTGACTGGCAGCAGGACCTGCTCCTGCTGGACGAAAGCCTGCCCTACCACCCCAACGCCATGTCCCTGACCGCCTTTGGCGAGCAGGGCAAGCTGCTGGAGCAGACCTACTACTCGGTGGGTGGCGGCTTCATCATCGAAGCGGCCCAGGTCGAGGCCGGTGCCGAAACCACCACCGGCGTCCAACTGCCCTACGACTTCAACAGTGCCGCTGAACTGCTGGCCCTGTGCAAGACCCATAAGCTGCGGGTCGGCGAACTGATGCTGGCCAATGAACGGGCCTGGCGCAGCGACGCCGAGATCCGCAGCGGCCTGCTGCACATCTGGTCGGTGATGCGCGAATGCGTGGAACAGGGCCTGCGCCACGAAGGCATCCTGCCCGGCGGCCTCGAGGTACCCCGCCGCGCCGCCAAGCTGCACCGCAGCCTGCTGGAAATCGGCAAGCCGAATGTCATCACCTCGACCCTCTCGGCCATGGAGTGGGTCAACCTCTATGCCCTGGCCGTGAACGAGGAAAACGCCGCCGGCGGGCGCATGGTCACCGCGCCCACCAACGGCGCGGCGGGGATCATCCCGGCGGTGCTGCACTACTACATGAAGTTCAACCCGCAGGCCTGTGACGACGACATCCTCAACTTTTTCCTCGGTGCCGCCGCCGTGGGCATCCTGTGCAAGAAGAACGCCTCCATCTCCGGCGCCGAAGTCGGCTGCCAGGGCGAAGTGGGCTCGGCCTGCGCCATGGCCGCCGCCGGGCTGGCGGAAATCCTCGGGGCGACCCCGGAGCAACTGTGCAATGCCGCGGAAATCGGCCTGGAGCATAACCTCGGCCTGACCTGCGACCCCGTAGGCGGGCTGGTGCAGGTGCCCTGCATCGAACGCAACGCGATTGCCGCGGTGAAGGCGATCAACGCCACCCAGATGGCCCTGCGCGGCGACGGCAAGCACTTCATCTCCCTGGACCGGGTGATCCGCACCATGCGCGATACCGGCGCCGACATGCATGACAAATACAAAGAGACTTCACGGGGCGGCCTGGCGGTGAGCTGGGTGGAATGCTGAGGAGCCTTCCCTGACCGTCCGCACTACGTGAGCCCGAGCAAAAATAATAACGAGGCGATAACGATGACCGATGTACCGACACCTGCTGCCCAAAACCCTGCTGTAGCCACACCCCGCGACACCACCAGCGCCCGCCAAGGCTGGAGCAAGCACGACACCACCTGGATGCTCGGCCTGTATGGCACCGCCATCGGCGCCGGCACCCTGTTCCTGCCGATCAACGCCGGGGTCGGCGGCTTCTGGCCGCTGATCGTACTGGCGCTGCTGGCCTTCCCCATGACCTTCTTCGCCCATCGCGGCCTGACCCGCTTCGTTCTTTCCGGGCGCTCCGGAGACATCACCGAAGTGGTCGAGGAGCATTTCGGGGTCGGCGCCGGCAAGCTCATCACCCTGCTCTACTTCTTTGCCATCTTCCCGATCCTGCTGGTGTACAGCGTCGCGCTGACCAACACCCTGAGCAGTTTCATGGAACACCAGCTGCACATGACTCCACCGCCGCGGGCGCTGCTATCGCTGCTGCTGATCCTCGGCCTGATGGCCATCGTGCGCTGCGGCCAGGGCGTGATCGTGCGGGCCATGAGCCTGCTGGTCTACCCGTTCGTCGCCGCGTTGCTGCTACTGGCCCTGAGCCTGATCCCCAACTGGAACGGCGCGTTCTTCGCCTCGGCCGGCGAAGGCATGCCCCTGCCGCTGTTCTTCAAGACCCTGTGGCTGGCGATCCCGGTGATGGTGTTTTCCTTCAACCATTCGCCGATCATCTCGGCCTTCGCCCTGGATCAGAAGCGCCATTACGGCCCGCAGGCCGAAGCCAAGAGCAGCGGTATCCTGGCCACGGCCCACGGCATGATGGTGCTGACCGTGATGTTCTTCTGCTTCAGTTGCGTGCTGGCCCTGTCGCCGGCGGACCTGGTAGCGGCCAAGGAACAGAACATCTCGATCCTGTCCTACCTGGCCAACCACTTTCAGACCCCGGTGATTGCCTATGCCGCCCCGCTGATCGCCCTGGTGGCCATTACCAAGTCGTTCCTGGGCCACTACATCGGCGCCAGCGAAGGCTTCCAGGGCCTGATCGTGAAAAACCTGCGGGGGCGCTCGCTGTCCTCCAGCAGCCTGGAGAAGATCACCGCGCTGTTCATGATCCTCACGTGCTGGGCCGTGGCCACCTTCAACCCGAGCATCCTGCACATCATCGAGACCATGGGCGGACCGGTAATCGCCTGCCTGCTGTTCCTGATGCCGATGTATGCGATCCGGCGGGTGCCTTCACTGCGCCAGTATTCGGGCCAGTTGTCGAACCTGTTCGTGGTGCTGATCGGGCTGGTCGCACTGTCTGCGATCATTTATTCAGTCGTGCCCTGAATCGGGCCGGGATAAAAAAAGCGGACCTCGTGGTCCGCTTTTTTGTCCCCGTATTCATTGCCCGGCGCGTTTCCCGGCATGTCCCTTGCTTTGTCCCGGGGGAGGAATACGGACGTTGGCCCCCCTCGGCGAACGACTGGCCAGTGGTCCGGAATCGCGAACTAATTCCGCGCCTTGCCGGTCAATGACTGCACGATCCAATCAGGCGGTGACGCATCATGGACAACCCTTTTCAACTGATTACCGACACCTTCACCCCGCAATACCAGGTCAACCTGAGCATCCAGGGCCTGGACGGCAGCATCATGCTGACCTTGTCCGAAGGTGGCCGGGTGGTGGCCAAGCGCATGATCAGCGCGGCCCAGCGCAATGATCCGCAGCGCATCAAGCGCCTGGTGCAAAGCATTCAGTTTGGTATCGCCATCGAGCAGGGCCACAGTGCCGTGGCCATTCTCGAAGCCATGACCAACGGCGACAGCCTGGGCCTGCCGCCGCCCACCGGCCAGAAGCTCGCGCCGCCGGCCCTGAGGTTCTAGAGCTCGCCCTTCTCCACTTCCGGGTGTTCGCCGGAGCCCGCGCCGATCTTGCGCTGCGGATGCTCGATCTTCACCGAAGGGAACTGCGACGAGGCGTAGCGCACCACCAGGATGGCGAAGGCCAGCAACAGGATGCCGCCGCACAGGTAGATGATGCCCAGGTCCGGCGGGTTGTGGTGCGAGACGTTGGAGATCAGCAACCGGGTCAACGCGGTGATCGCCACGTAGATCAGGAAACGCACCGGCATGTGGTTGGTCTTGAAGTAGATGCCGACCATCGCCCCCAATTCCAGGTAGATGAACAGCAGCAGGATGTCATCGATCTTGATGTGGCCCACCTCGATCATCTGCAAAAATTCCATCACCGCCGCCCAGGCGGTCACCGCACCGATGGCGAACAGCGCCAGGTAGTGGAACGACTCGACGAACAGGTTGCCCAGGGATTCGGCCAGTTGGTGGACGTTCTGTCGCAGGTTCTCGGCCCAATTGATTTTCACGATGGTTTTTCCTTAGGTCGTTTCGACCGGATGATGCGGATTGGACGTGACGGTTGTTCTGCATGCAGAAAAAAGGCCAGGAGCCTTCAATGAGATGGTGGCCGCCGGCAACGAGGCACGGCCTGGTAACAATCGGCCCGGGAAAAAAATTGCGTCTACATTAAAAAGCCACTATCCAAGGGAAAAGGTTTCGCCTATTCTCTCGACCTGTATATAGATACAGTGTTTATACAGACCCATTATCGTGAAGGCATGTGAGGTGGTGAATGGCCGTCGAAGTGGTATACCGCAGCAGCCGAGATCTGGAGCGCTTGTTCATGGATAAAGCCGAAGCTGACCGTCATGACAAAATGCTCGAACTGGCTGAATTGCTCGCTGAAGTGTTGCACAAAGCCGTGCCGTCGCTGAGCGAACAGCAGGTGGAAGAAGCCGGGATCTACATGGCGAAGAACCGCGATGTGTTCGCCAAGGCGTTCAAGAGCCAGCCGGACGCGTTGTCCGAGTTGCTCAGTGCCCCCGCTCCCGTAGTGGAGGCTGTGGCAGAGCCGCAACCTGTTGAAGCCGAGGCGCCAGCCAAACCGGCGAAAGCGGCCAAGGCCGCAAAATAGGCTTTACGCGAATTGAATAAGCCCTGTGCCCCTGGCACAGGGCTTTTTTCATGCCTGCGAAGGCAAGAGTGGCACTTGTGCGGTGGCCGGTTCAAGCGCTGTCGCCCCTGGCGGATCAGGCAATTCGATAGCGTTGCGATGCAGCAGGGAAGTGATCTTGCCCAGGAAGGCCAGGGGCATCTCAGTCGAGTCGCCATACAGGTCAACCATTCCCACCTCAACTGCGCTGTCAACGATGCAGGAGAACGCCTCGACCTCTTCAGGCGCTATCAAGGCGACAAGCTCCTGGGGCCAATCATCTCCGCGACCATTGAGTGCCAGCAGCGCCCCGGCTCTCTCCCACGCCAGTAGATCGCCCTTTGGCGGGTAGCCCTCAAGGTGCTTTATCAACTCATCGATGGACGGGTGAGCAATGCCTTTTCGTTCGCAGTAAACCGCCAGGCATGCCGCTGCGTACAACTGCAGTTGCCTGATGGAGCAGCCAGTCAATGGTGGGGCCATATCTGGCGCTGTCATTGCGCGACGTCCCAGACCCTGGAGCCTGCGGAACAAAAACCTGATGCGATATCCATGGCTTCCAGAATTCGGTCCTCCAGCTCTTCTGATGCGCCAGGGCGGAGTGATGCCAGATGCTTGTATACGGCCTCTGCGCAAAAGCCCTTGTCCCGGTATGCCACAAGAACATCACGAACCGCCTGAAAGTCCGCCCCCGCCCGCAACAGGCAGGACAACTGCTCATCCAGCCCGGTCTCCAGCGCTTCACGCATCGTCGATACATTCCTTGTCAGTGGGCACTTCGCAGCCGGATGGTACACAGAGCCTGGCCAAGGGTTAAGGCAAGAATGCCTAGCGGTACAGCACCCGTTCCGCCAGTTCATCGGCCACTCGCGCCGGGGAGCGCTTTTCGGCCTGGGCGTGGGCGAAGATTTCCGTCAGCCGCTGGCTGATCTTCGACAGGTGGGCGGTGATGACCGGCAGTTCCGTGTTGCGGTGCTTGAGGGACACATAGATCAGCCCCCCGGAATTGATCACGTAGTCCGGCGCATAGAGAATCCCGCGGCGCTCCAGTTGATCGGCCACCTGCAGGTTGGTCAGTTGATTGTTGGCCGAACCCGCCACCGCCGAGCAGCGCAGTTGCGCCACGCTGAGGCTGTTGAGCACCGCCCCCAGGCCGCAGGGTGCGAGGATGTCGCAAGGGGTGCTGAGCAGAGAATCGTTGGCGATGGGATGGGCGCCCAGTTGCTCCATGGCCAGTTGCACCTTGCCGGCATCGATATCACTGACCAGCAACTCTGCCCCGGCAGCGTGCAACTGCTCGGCCAGGGCATAGCCGACGTTGCCCAGCCCCTGGATCGCCACCCGCAGGCCTTCCAGGTTGTCGCTGCCCAGGCGCGCCATGGCGGTGCTGCGAATGCCGGCGAACACTCCCATGGCGGCATGGGGGGCCGGGTCGCCCGCGGCACTGGTGCTGGTGACGTAACGGGTCTGCTGGGCGATGCAGTCCATGTCGGCCACCGAGGTGCCGCTGTCGATGGCGGTGATGTAGCGCCCGTCCAGTTGCTCGACGCATCGGCCGAAGGCTTCGAACAGGGCGGCGCGGCTTTCCACATGGGCGGGGCGGATGATCACGGCGGTACCGCCCCCCTGGGGCAGGCCGGCCAGGGCGGCCTTGTAGCTCATGCCCTGGGCCAGGCGCGCGGCATCCGTCACGGCACTGCTGTCGTCGGGGTAGGCGAGGTAACGACAGCCGCCCAGGGCGGGCCCCAGGCGGCTGTCGTGGATGGCGATCACTGCCTTCAACCCGGTACAGGGGTCGACGCTGAGGTGCAGCGATTCAAGGCGGGTACTGTGCATGAGAGCGAACATCGACGGGCTCCCGAATCACTTCTTGTAGACGCCAGTATAGGCTTGCGCCTGGAATTTGCTGCGCCGCGCAGGAATAAGCCCCGGGGTTTTGCAGGCTTTGGGAAATAACCTGCTACCACGCATTTCAACACTGGACGAAGCTTCGTCACGAGGCTAAAACGAGGCATCCGTCGGAGATCGAGATGAACCCGCGCCAAGCTTTTTTCGCCTGTCTGCACCGCTCGCCACCCGCCCTGCTGGAAGCTGCCCTGTGGATTGCCGCCGAGCATGATCCCCAGGTGGTGCCCGGCCTGTTGCTGGAGGAGTTCAAGCAACTGCAGCAGCAAGTGGGCAGCAGCCTGCCGACGCTGCCGGCGAACGAGCTTGGCCAACCGCTGTTGCGCCGGCTCAACGACCTGGGTTTCCAGCAGGACGAACACCTGCCCCTGCGACCCCAGGCTGCGTTGATGGACAAGGTCCTGGAGCGTCGGCGCGGCCAGCCCCTGGCCCTGGCCCTGATCGCTCTGGAGCTGGCGCAGCGGCTGCAGGTGCCGCTGGCGGGGGTGAACTTTCCCGGGCACTTCCTGCTGCGGGTGCCCGGTGCCGACCACCTGCTGGACCCGTGCGGTGGGCGGCGGCTGTACCCCAACGATTGCCGGGAACTGCTGCAACGCCAGTACGGCGCCCATATCAAGCTCAGCGCCGAGCACCTGGCCAGCGCCGAACCGCTGCAGATGTTCCAGCGCCTGTCACGCAACCTGCGCCAGTTGCACCTGTCCTACGACGACCACCTGGGGGCCCTGATCAATGCCGAACGGGTCCTGGAAATCGGCAACGGCAGCGCCGCCGACTACCTGGCCCGGGCCAGCCTCTACCAGCGCCTGGAATGCCCGAATGCCGAACGCTTCGACCTGGAGCACGCCCTGCTGCTCAGCGACGATCCGATCCAGCGCCTGCGCCTGACCGAACGCCTGGGGCACCTGCCGCCCAACACCATCGTGCACTGAATCCCCCCGCGGTTCCGCGCCTGCCGTGCAACAATGCCCGCCGCCCACCCGCCTGCTGCAAGGATGAAAAAGCATGAACAGCGCCGAACGCTTCCTCCAGGATTTCCACCAGCGCCACCCCGGCACCACGCCACCGGCCTTCGCCGGGCTGAGCCTGGCAGGGCGTGGTTCCTCCTACGACATACTGGCAACCACCCTCAAGGCCCTGCCACCCGAGGCGCGGGTGCTGGACCTGGGTTGCGGCGACGGTTTCCTGCTCGACCTGCTGGCCAGGCACCACCCCACGGCACGGTTGCTCGGGGTCGACATGAGCGCCACCGAATTACAGGCGGCCCATGTGCGCCTGGCGGGCCGGGGCCTGCTGCTGGAGGAGCGGGCGCAAGCCCTTTCCCTCGCCAGCGCCAGCGTCGACGCGGTGCTTTCCCACCTGGCGCTGATGCTCATGAGCGATATCGAGCAGGTGCTGCAGGAGGTTCATCGAGTACTGGTCCCCGGCGGCCAACTGTCAGCGGTGGTCGGCCGGGAATTTCTCCTCGGGGAACTGGGCCAGCACTACCTGCAGGTGTTCCGCGCCGCCGCCCGACGCGACCACCTGGCGCACCTGCCCCTGGTGGACCCACGGGCGCAGTCGGAGGATGGCTGGCGGCAACTGCTGGGCCGGCACTTCACCGCGCTGCACTTCGAAGACCTGGACCTGCCCTGGACGCCAACCTTCGAGGAACTCTGGGTTGCCCTCGGCGACACCTACGACCTGGATCGCCTGAGCCCTGCCAACCGCGCCAGGATGAAGCAGGAACTGCACGACGCCACCCGGCACTTGCAATGCGCCGACGGCACCCTGCCCACCGGCTGGGGGCTGTTGCTGATACAGGCCAGGGCCGCATGACAGCAGCGCCCGGGCTCTGGCAGGATGGGCGGCTAACCCCAGGGAACGGACACAGCATGCTCATCAGAAAAGCCCACGGCGCCGACGCACAACGGGTCTTCGACATTCGCAACCAGGCCATCAACCAGCAGTGCGCCGGCCACTACCCCGAAGCGGACCTCCAGGTCTGGACGGCTGGCGAACTGAGCGACTACTTCATCGAAGTGGTGGAAAACACCGGCCATGTCGCGGTCATCGACAATCAGGTGACCGCCAGCGGCATGCTCGACCTGGAGACCGGGCAGGTCGACGCGGTGTTCGTCGACCCGGCCTACATGGGACGCGGCATCGGCCGCAAGATGATGGAGTACCTCGAAGAACGGGCGCTGGAAGCCGAGTTGCCCCACCTGATCCTGGATTCGACCCTCAACGCCGCCGACTTTTATCGCCGCTGCGGCTTCGTCGGTGAGCGCATCGCCCAGTACCAGTCGCCCCGGGGCCTGACCCTGGCCTGCGTGCCGATGATCAAGCACCTGGCACGCTGAACCCCCCTGCCCCTCAGGACTTGAGCGGCGCCTGCCGTTGCGCGGCCGGCCCCGCCTCACCCGAGGCCGACGCCAGGGGCGAACGCACCTGGATGATCAACAACGCCGCAAGCAGGGCCGGAATCGCGCAGAAGAAGAAAATCTGCTGCACCGGAATATGCATCGCCAGCAGCATGCTGCCGAACAGCGGACCGAGGATCGAACCGAAACGCCCCACGCCCAAAGCCCAGCCGGTGCCGGTGGCGCGTACCTGGGCCGGGTAGAAGTTGCTGGCGAAGGCATTCAGGGTCAACTGGCCACCGATGATGCAGAAGCCCGCGGCAAACACGAACACCACCAGGTAGCGCGGGTTGTCGTGGTTCAACCCCAGTAGCACGGTGCACAGTGCGGCGGCGCTGAGCACCGCGGCCAGCAGGCGCACCTTGCGTTTCAGGCGGTCGGCGAACCAGGCCATGCAGATCGCGCCGAGGGTGCCGGCGAAGAGGAACATCGAAGTCACCAGGTTGGCCTGCTTCAGGGCCAGGCCACTCTCCAGCAGCAGCGTCGGCAACCAGCTGATCATGAAATACAGCAGGATCAGGCTGACGAAAAAGGTCGCCCAGATCAGCAAGGTCGGCCGTGCATAGCCGTGGCGGAACAGCTCCAGCACCGTGAGCTTGCTGTCCACCTGCTCACCGCTGTTGAGCACTGCGGCCGGCGGTTGCCAGTCCGGGAGCATCTGTGCGGTGACCTTGCGCAGCCGCGCATAGGGCGGCGCGTCCCGCAGCAGGCGCGGCAGCGATTCGGGCAGGCGCCAGAGCAGGAAAGGAAACAGCAGCAGCGGCGTGATGCCGCCGGCGAGGAACACCGCTTCCCAGCCAAAGCGATCGATGAAGCCGGCGGCAACGAAACCACCCGCCGCGCCGCCAAAGGAGAAACCGCAGGCGGCCAGGGTCACCATCAGGGTGCGCAGGCGCGGCGGCGAATATTCGGACATCAGCGCCATCGCGCTGGGCATCGCCCCGCCCATGCCGATGCCACAGATAAAACGGGCGGCCATCAGGCTTTCAAGGGAATTGGCGAACACCATCAGCACCGTCAGGCTGGCGTAGATCAGCACGCAAGCGAGCAGGATCCGGCGCACGCCAAAACGGTCCGCCAGGGGCGTCACCGCCAGGGACCCCAGGGTCAGGCCCAGCAGGTTGGCGCTGAACACCGGGCCGAAGGCGGCCTTCTCCAGCCCCCAGTCCTGGGCCAGGGCCGGCACCACATAGCCCAAGACCTGGGCGTCGTAGCCATCGGTGACCAGCAGCAAGGCGAGAAGCAACAAGAGCAACCACTGGTAGCGGGACACCGGGCGGGCGTCGAGCGCAGCACGAAAGCTGGCAATCTGATTTTGCATCGCAAGGTACCTGTTCGGTTTTTTATGGTTATGGGCAGCAGTGTTGCGCAGGTCACAGGCGGTGACCGCTCAGGCCCCGTTGCGGGGCCTGGGTGATGCGGATGCCACGCTGCCCCGGATACCGGGCAGCGTGCAGGTTCAGGCTGGCGTATCCGGCTGGTTGGCCGGGTGCGCGGCCTGGAACGCCGGGTGCTCGGCGGCCAGGGCCGCGACCCGGAGGATCCGCGGATAAGCGTCCAGGGACACCTTGAAACGCTCGGCCGCATACAGCTGGGGAATCAGGAACACATCGGCCAGCCCCGGCTCATCGCCAAAACAGAAGCCCTGGTCGCCGATCAGTTGCTCCAGGGCCGCCAGCCCCTGGCTGATCCAGTGGTCGATCCACACCAGCAGTTGCGCTTCCTCATGACCCCATTCCCGTAGCAGGTTCTGGGTGCTGGAGTTGTGCAGCGGATGAATGTCGCAGCCGATGATCGCGGCAACCGCCCGTTCCCGGGCGCGGCTGACCAGGTCCGTGGACAGCAGCGGCACCTGTGGATAACGCTCCTCCAGGTACTCGATGATTGCCAGCGACTGGATCAGCAGGTCGCCGTCATCGGTCCGCAGGGCCGGCACCCGGCCCTGCGGGTTGATCTCCAGGTACTCCGGCTGGCGATTCGCACCGCCCTTGGGCACCAGCAGATTGACCGGTATGGCCTGGAACTCCAGGCCCTTGAGGGCCAGAGCGATGCGCACCCGGTAGGACGCAGTGGAGCGGTAGTAGGTATAGAGCTGCATGGGGGCTCTCCCTTAACGTGCCGGCTGGACCGTGCCACGGCATTCGCCGAAACCGATGGAGGCGAAACCCTCACGGCTGCAACGCCCGCGCAGGATGATTTCATCGCCGTCCTCGAGGAACTTGCGCACCTCGCCGGACGCCAGTTCGATGGGTTTCTTGCCGCCTTCGGTGATCTCCAGCAGGCTGCCGAACTGGCCGCTCTCTGGGCCGGACAAGGTGCCCGAACCGAACAGGTCGCCGGCCTGCAACTGGCAGCCGTTGACGCTGTGGTGCGCAACCATCTGCGCCACGGTCCAGTACATGTACCGGGTGTTGCTCAGGGTCAGGCGGTGTGCCGGCAGGCCCTGCTCGCGCATGGTGCGAGTGGTCAGCAGCACTTCCAGTTCGATGTCGAAGCCACCGGCGGCCTGGTCGCGCTTGTCCAGCAGGTACGGCAGCGGTTGCGGGTCGCCTTCAGGGCGCGGGGCCTGGGCCTGGCGGAACGGCTCCAGGGCCTCGGCGGTCACCACCCAGGGCGAAATGCTGGTGATGAAGCTTTTCGACAGGAACGGGCCCAGCGGCTGGTATTCCCAGGCCTGGATATCCCGCGCCGACCAGTCGTTGAGCAGGCAGAACCCGGCGATGTGTTCGGCGGCGTCGCCAATGGCGATGGGCTCGCCCATCTCGTTGCCCTGGCCGATCCAGATGCCCAGCTCCAGTTCGTAGTCCAGGCGCGCGCAGGGGCCGAAGGTCGGTTCGGACTGCCCGGCCGGCAGGGTCTGGCCCTTGGGCCGGCGCACGTCGGCACCGGAAGTACGGATAGTGGATGCGCGACCGTGGTAGCCGATCGGCACGTACTTGTAGTTGGGCAGCAGCGGGTTGTCGGGGCGGAACAGCTTGCCGACGTTCTGCGCGTGTTCGATGCCCACATAGAAGTCGGTGTAATCGTTGATCTTGGCCGGCAGGTGCATCTGGCAGTCCGTGGCCAGGGGCAGCAGTTTCGCCCCCTGGGCCTCGATCTTGCCGCGCAGGCTGCTGCCTTCGCCGAGCAGTTCCAGCAGGCGTTCGCGCAAGGCGACCCGGGCCGGGCGGCCGAGTTCGAAGAACGCATTCAGCTGGCCGCCACGGGCCGCCTGCACCGCAGCCTGGGCCTGGCCTTCGAACAGCCCGGCATCCAGCGCCGCTTCCAGGTCGAAAATCTGTTCGCCAATGGCGACCCCGCTGCGGGGCGCCGAGCCCTGGGTGCTGAAGACGCCCAGGGGCAGGTTCTGCAACGGGAAGTCGGGGTGACCGTTGGCGGACTCGACCCAGCTACGGGTGATGGTGGGCAAGGTCATGGGTTATCTCCGATTCGGGGTGAAGGTGACGGGCAGCGAAGCCCAGCAAGCATCGTAGTCGTTCTGCAGCTCTGGGCACTCCAGGGCGAACTGGCTCGGGCGCAGCACCTGGCTGGTCTCGAACATGAAGGCCATGGTGTTGTCGATCTTGGCCGGCTGCAACTGGGCGTTGATCGCCTTGGTGCAGGTTTCGCCGTCCGGGCCGTGGGCGCTCATGCAACTGTGCAGCGACGCGCCGCCGGGCAGGAAGCCTTCGGCCTTGGCATCGTAGGCACCCTGGATCAGGCCCATGAACTCGTTCATCAGGTTGCGGTGGAACCACGGTGGACGGAAGGTGTTCTCGGCCACCATCCAGCGTGGCGGAAAGATCACGAAGTCCAGGTTGGCCAGGCCCGGCACGCTGGTGGGCGAGGTCAATACGGTGAAGATCGACGGGTCCGGGTGGTCGAAGCTGACGGTGCCAATGGTGTTGAAACGACGCAGGTCGTATTTGTACGGCACGTTGTTGCCGTGCCAGGCCACCACGTTCAGTGGCGAATGGTCGAGCTCGCAGCCCCAGAGCTCGCCGAGGTACTTCTGGACGAGCGTGGTGGGCTGGCGCAGGTCTTCGTAATGAGCCACCGGGGCCAGGAAATCCCGGGGGTTGGCCAGGCCGTTGCTGCCAATCGGCCCAAGGTCCGGCAGGCGCAGCGGCGCACCGTGGTTCTCGGCGACGTAGCCACGGGCTTGCGGGTCCAGCAGTTCGATGCGGAATTTCAGCCCGCGAGGCAGCACGGCGATTTCCAATGGCTCCAGGTCCAGCATGCCCAGTTCGGTGACGATGCGCAGGCGACCCAGCTCCGGCACCAGCAGCAGCTCGCCATCGGCATTGAAGAACACCCGCTCCATCGAGCGGTTGGCACGGTAGTGATAGACGCTGATACCCGCCGGCTTCTGCGCCGCCGAGTTGGCCACCATCGCCACCAGGCCGTCGATGAAATCGGTGGGCTCGCTTGGAATCTGCAGGGGGCTCCAGCGCAGTCGGTTGGGGGTGACCTCACCCAGGGGGCCGCCTGCCAGCTGGCGCGCAAGCTTGGCGAAAGCCGGGTGTTTGGCCGAGGGCTGGATGCGGTACATCCAGGTACGCCGGGCTTCGCTGCGGGTCATGGTGAAGGCGGTGCCGGAAAACAGTTCGGCGTACAGGCCATAAGGGGCTTTTTGCGGGGAGTTCTGGCCGACGGGCAGCGCCCCTGGCAGGGCCTCGCTGGCAAATTCGTTGCCGAAGCCCGATTGGTAGCTGAGGGCCGACGCCGAAGAATCGAGGTTCATGGAGCCTCCTGGAAGTTGGAATAGGCAGGGGCCCACCACTCCCTCACAAGAGCTATCGGCACGCCTGGGTTATTTTTATCGTAATCCAATTACGCATAACGTAATTTGATTGCCCAGGAGCGTCAAGCTATAAAGACCGCCACTTGTCACGGGACCCCAATGCCTCCATGGAAAAGCCGCGCAGCATCAGCGACAGCACCGGTAAACAGAAAGTCCGCTCGGCCGAGGTCGGTACCGACATCCTCAAGGCCCTGGCCGAACTGTCGCCGGCCACTTCCCTTTCGCGCCTGGCCGAACATGTGCAGATGCCGGCAAGCAAGGTGCATCGCTACCTGCAGGCCTTGATTGCCAGCGGCTTTGCCGAACAGAACAGCGCCACCAATCACTACGGCCTGGGCCGCGAAGCCCTGCGGGTAGGCCTGGCCGCCCTGGGCAGCATGGACGTACTGAAAGTCGCGACCCTGCCCCTGGCGGAACTGCGGGACGAATTGAACGAAACCTGCTTCCTCGCGGTGTGGGGCAACCAGGGCGCGACGGTAGTGCATATCGAACCGGCGGTGCGGGCGGTGACCGTGGTCACTCAACTGGGCTCGGTGCTGCCACTGCTCAGTTCATCCACCGGGCTGGTGTTCAACGCCTACCTGCCACAGCGCGAAACCCTCGACCTGCGCCAGCAGGAACTGGCAACCGGCAGCCCCCACGCCCTGGCCGACAAGCAGGTGCACGATGCCCTGGCCGAGCAGATTCGCCAGCGCGGGCTGCACCATGTCCACGGTTTGCTGATGCCCGGTGTCGATGCCCTGTCGGCGCCGGTGTTCGATGCCACCGGCAAAATCGCCGCGGTGCTGACCGTGGTAGGGCCGACGTCGCTGTTCCACGCCGATGAACATGGGCCCGCAGCCCAACGTCTGCTGGCGGCCAGCTCTGCAGTGAGCTGGCGCATGGGTTATCAGCCGCAATAACCGCTAGTACTCAACTCATCAGCCCCAGGGCCTGGGCCTTGGCTACCGCCTGGGTACGCCGCTCCACCCCCAGTTTGCTGTGAATCCGGCGCCCGTGGGTCTTCACGGTATGCAGGGAAATGAACAATTGCTCGGCGATCTGCTGGTTTGAACAGCCCTGGGCGATCAGTTGCAGCACTTGCAGTTCCCGCAGGCTGAGCAGGCTTTCGCGGTTTTCCAGGGGGCCTGCCGATGACGGCGTCTGCAGCGTTTCCCCCGCAGCCAGCAAGAGTGGTTGCCGCAGGCGCAGTTCGTGCAGTGCCTGCGGCAGGTTGCATCGCTGCACCAGTGCCTGCCCCGCCTGCAATGCTTCCTGCGCCAGAGCCGGGTTGCCTTGCAGGTGGGCGACCTCGGCCAGGGCCAGTTGCACCTCGGCCTCCAACCCCTGCATGCCGTGGCGTTGGGCCCGGGCCAGCAGCCCCTGCAAGGTAGCGATCGGCGCCTGGGCCCGCCCCAGGTGCACCTCGGCCAGCACCAGCAGGTATTCGATCCCCGGAATCAACTCCAGGGTGGCCGGTGGCGCCTGTAGCGCCTGGGGGCCGCGAAAGTGCCGGAGCAAGCGGCTCAAGGCCTCCTGAGCCAGCTCCGGTCGCCCCTGTTGCAGCCAGAGCTGGCTGCTGACCTGCAACAGCACGCCCCGGTACACCGTGTCGGGAATCTGCCGCTGCTGCATCAGCCGCTCCGCATCCCGCAAGCGCACGAAGGCCTGGGCATAATCACCCTGGTTGGCCGCCAGTTGGGCCTGGCCGAGGAAACCATACAAGGCACGCTTGTCGTGGCTCAGCAGGCAATCCTCGAGGCCGCTGCGAAAGTAGCCGGCCGCCTGCTCTGCATGCCCCTGGCGCAAGGCCAGGCGACCGAGACGCAGGGCGATGCGACCGAGCAGCGGGGTCGCCCGCAGCGCCTGCATCGACAAGCGCTCACAGACCTGCTCCAGCAGGCTCTGGGCCCGATGCGGCGCGCCCCTTTGCTCCAGCAACTGGGCATGGTCCAGTTCCAGCAGGCCTTCGAACAGCTGGGCATCCTGGGCCCGGGCCAGGCACAGGGCTTCACGATTGAGGGCCTGGGCCACATCCAGCTCCGCACCCAGCAGGGCCTGCTGGGTCAGCCCCGACAGGCACAGCAGGCGGGTGGTCCAGGCGCTGTCCGCCAGCTCATCCAGGGCCTCGATAAAATGCTGCCGCGCCGCCACCATCCGCCCGCTCAGGTGCAGCAGCCAGCCCTGCTGTGCCTGCCAGCGGGCCAGCAACTGACGCTGCTGCGCTGCCGAGGGCTGGGGGGCGAACCGGGCCATCTGCGCCATGCACTGCCCCGCCTGCTCGAAGCGCCCGGCAAACAGCATGGCCGCAACCAGCAGCCCCACCAGGTGCGGCGACACCAGCAAGAGTTCGCCACCGTGGCGCTCATGCAGTTGCAGCAACAGCAGCGCATTGTCCTGCTGGAACAGGAACTCGAAACTGAAATGCTCCAGCAGGCTGACCGCGACTTCATACTCTTGGGCCCGCAGCGCCTGCTCAAAGGCCGACTGCCAATCCTCCTGGGCAATGAACCACTGGCAGGCCCGGCGATGCCAGGAGCGCCCGCCCGGCCAGGCCTCGTCGCGCATCAGCCGGGCCAGCGGCGGAAACACCTGGAGCCAGTCGCCGCCACCGTCCCAGGGTTCGATGAAGCAGGCCATGTCCTGCAAGGTCCGCAGGTACTGGGCACCCTCCCCGACGCCGAACAGATGCTCGCACAGCTCGGCGTTGAAACGTGGCAGGTGCGCCAGTACTTGCCAGACTTGCGCCAGCTCCGCCGGCAGCACGCTGAACAGCTCGTGCTCCAGGTACTCCAGCAAGGTATTGGGGCGCCCCGGCTTGCAGGGCTGAATCGTCAGCTCGCTGCCTTCCAGCAAGGCAATGCGCACCCCGGCGCACCAGCCGCCACTGCGTTGCAGAATGCGACTGGCGGTCTGCGCACACAGGGGTTGCGGCAGCCGTTGCAGCAGTTGCTCGATCTCGGTCTGGCTGAATGCCAGTGCCGGGCCGTCCAGCTCGAACAACTGATCGTCCAGCAGCAGGCGTGGCCAGTTGCACAGGGGCCGGCGACGGCAACCCAGCCACCAGGTCAACTGCGGGTTGTCCAGGCTCAGCAGGCGATCGAGCAGCAGGTCCAGGTCCGCAGCCGCGACCCGGCAATAGTCATCGATGAAGATCCAGGCCGGCGCCTGCAGGTGCGCCAGGTGCTGCAGCACCGTGGCTTCGTCATCGCGTTCCAGCCCCAGGGCCTGGGCCAGGGCAGCGCACAGCCCCTGCGGGCTATGCCGCCCGCCGGACAACGGCAACCAGCTCACCCGGCAGGTCTCTGGTGCCTGTTGCAGGCACTCAGCCAGCAGCGCCGTCTTGCCGCTGCCGGCAGGCGCGCAAAGCAGCTTGACCCGCGCACCGGAGGCCAGCAACGGCGCGCTCAGGCGGCTGCGGGAAAAATGATGGGAGGACAAACGGGGCATGAACCCGGGACGCTCTGGACAACGAGTCATGGCGGTCATTGCGGCGTGCCTTTTTATAGTTTTAGCCAGCGTAGCCCCACCCTAGCCCCGACCTCCCGGCCAGTTGAAGAAGTATTCAGCAGGCTGATCAGCCCCCATAAAAAAACCGACCAGGCAGTCGGATAACTGCCAGTCAAGAGGAACGCAGTATTGCCGCGACTGTGGCGAGCAAGCTCGCTTGCCAGGACTGGCCGCCCTAAAAAACCGCACGCCCCAAGAGCGTGCGGCTCGACCATTACTCCACTGCAACCCAAGAGGCGCCTAGCGCACTCCGCTGGCGCGCAGGGCCGCCGGGGTGTAGTCGGCCGCCTTGGCGGCAAAGCCGAACTCCAGGCTGTGCTTCTCTTCGTTCTTCATGCCCAGGGCCAGGTAACGGCCGGCGTTCAGGTCATACAGGGCCTCCAGGGTGTAGGCCGGTACCTGGTGGTCGTAGTAGTACTGCGCATGACCTTCGGCTACCCGCCACAGTTGGCCGCGTCCGTCATAGTGGTCGACCAGGGCCACCTGCCAGCTATCCTCGTCGATGTACATGTGCCGAGTGGCGTAGATGTGCCGCTGGTTGGGCTTGACCGTGCCCACCACTTCCCACACCCGGTGCAGTTCATAGCGGGTCAGGTCCTGGTTGATGTGCCCGGCCTTGACGATGTCGTCGTACTTGAGGCTCGGGGAATCCAGCTTGTAGCTGTTGTAGGGGATGTACATCTCCTTCTTGCCCACCAGCTTCCAGTCGTAACGGTCGGGAGCACCGGAGAACATGTCGAAGTTGTCCGAGGTGCGCAGGCCGTCGGCGGCGGTGCCCGGGCCATCGTAGGCCACTTGCGGGGCGCGGCGCACGCGACGCTGGCCCGCGTTGTAGATCCATGCCGAACGCGGTTCCTTGACCTGGTCCAGGGTCTCGTGGACCAGCAGCACGTTGCCCGCCAGCCGCGCCGGGGCGGTCACCGACTGCTTGAAGAAGTTCTGCACGTTGGCCGCCTTGGCCGGGTCCAGGTCCGGGATCAGTTGCGGCGCCGCCACCTCTTCCTCGAAACGGATCGAGGTGTAGCTGCCGTTGGTCTGCGGGGTGACCTGGGTGACGATGCGCTTCTGGTTGCCGCCGTGATAACGGGTCAGGTGGTTCCACAGCACCTCGATGCCGTTCTTCGGAATCGGGAAGGCGTAGTAGCGGTTGCCGGTAAAGTTGGCCAGGCCGTTGCCGTCGTTGGTAGTGGTCACGCTCAAGGCGCTGCGCTTGGCCGACTCGTAGATCTCGGGTGGCAGGCCGACGCTGCGGTGAGTGGGGTAGACCGGGATCCGGTAGCTGTCCGGGTAGCGCTTGAACATCGCCACCTGGCCGTCCGAAAGCTTGTCCTTGTATTTGTCCACCGTCGCCGCGGTGATGATGAACAGCGGTTTTTCATTGGCGAACGGGTCGGCGAGAAAGCCCTTGCTGTCCACCGCCCCGGCATTCTTGGGAATGCCTCCGGTCCAGGCCGGGATCGAGCCGTCGGCATTACCGGCTTTTTCCGCACCCACCGGGGTCAGGCTGGTTCCCAGCCTGGCGGCTTCTTCCGGGCTCACGGCGGCCATCAGGTTGGCCGCCCACAACCCCAGTGCCAGGGCGCTGCATTGCAGAATCATCTTGCGCATTCAAATGCTCCTTCTTGTGCCGGTTCAGAAGTTCACGCCAAAGCTCAACGCGAGGAAGTCCCGGTCGGTCAGGGTGTTGTAGCGCCCGCCAAAAAAGTCGGTGTAGCTGAGGCTGGCGGTGTAGGTGTTGCGGTAGTCGGCATCCACGCCAACGCTCAGGGCCTTGGCGCCCTGGTTGAACAGGCCGTTGGGCCCGTAGCCGTTGACGTCATGGGACCAGGAAAGGTTGGGCTTGAAGTTGATGCCGGCGATCACGTTGCTGTAGTCGAGGATGGCCCGGGCGCGATAGCCCCAGGAGGTGGCCGTGACGAAACCGTCGGTGTCGCCCCCATAGCCGTATTGGCCGTACACCGAGTCCCGGCCGTAGCGCAGCTTGCTCTTGTCTTCCAGGCCTCCGACGTGGACCACTGCCGCCTCGCCCACCAGGGTCAGGCGGTCGGCCCCCAGCACCTGATCGAAGAACTGGGTCATGGAACTCTGGATCTGAGTGATTTCCTTGCGCCGGTAGCCGGTGTTGTCAGCCCCCATGGCGGTCTTGATCGGCGACGCCGCGCCCCCGGAAATAGGGTTGAGCAGGGCCAGGGTCAGGTCGTTGGTGTTGACCTGCACCGGCGCGTTGGGCCGATAGCTGATCTCGCCGGTCCAGGCGGTGCCGGTGGGCAGGGTGGTGGAGAAACTGGCGCCATACAGGCGGATGTCTTCCGGGTATTCGAGGTAGTACTGGCCACGGCCAAGCATCACGCTTTGCACCAGGCCACTGCCAGAACCCGGAACGATGCCGTTGGCGACGCCGGCAATGGCGCCCAGGGTCGCCGCGCTGACATTGGCCGTGGTGGTACTCACCACCGGGCTGCGGGAGTGGTAGTTCATGAAGTACAGGCCGTACTCGGTGTCATCGCCGAGCCAGCGCAGGGCGGCGCCCCACTGCCCGGAGTCGCGGGCATCACGATCACCGCCACGGGGCAGGATCACCCCTTCGCGGGTCACCTGGAAGCCCTGGCCGAAGGCCGCCGCCACCGGCTGCAACGGCGCGATGGCCGGGCTGCCGACGGTGTAGCCGGTGGTGCAGCCATCGGCCACCACGTCGTTGCCGAAGAAGGTGCCGCAGTTGTCCACCACGGTCTGGTCCCACTCCAGCTGATAGAAGCCTTCCACGGTCAGCTGGTTGGTCAGGCCCTGGGACGCGAACAGCATGTTCACCGGTACCAGGCCTTCCTTGATTTCGGCGCCGGGGCGGCGAAAGGCCGAGACATCCACAGGGTTGATGCTGTTGATGGAGTTGCCGATGAAGGTGCTCTCGCCCCAGCTGACCACCTGCTTGCCGGCACGCACGGTACCCGGCAGGTCGGCAATGGAATAGTTGTGGTAGACGAAGGCATCGAGGATCTGCGCCCCCGAGGACTTGGCGCCCTCCTTGCGGTTGTGGTCGCTGATGGGCTTGAACTCGCGGTCTTCGTCCTTGAGCTCGAAGTCGTACCAGTACTTGCCGCGAACGAAGACCCCGGTGTCGCCGTACTTGAGTTCCAGGTCATGCAGGCCCTTGAAGATCTTCGAGAAGGTTTCGCCCTTCTTGAAGTTCAGGCGGCCATCGTCGCCAGTGGACGACTGGGCGGTACCGCCATTGACCGTTCCGACGAAGGCGCGGTCGGCATTGCGCATGCCCCAGCTGGCACCAACCGATAGCGACGAGTCGAACTGCCCTTCGATTTCCCCGATGTTGAACGACACCGCCTGCGCCTGGGCGCAGCAGCCCAGCGCCACCGCGACGGCCAGCGCCTGCGGTTTGAAGATGGCGCGCATTGTTATTCTTGTCATGCGTCTTCCCCGGTGAGTGACAGGAGGCCTCACCCTACTGCCGGGGTAGCACGGTCGATAAGCGCACCAAGGAGGTATTCGCGCTGTCACTCGAAGGAATTAGTGCCCTTGCCATCACGGCCGTTCAAGGGGTTATCCAGCGGCTGGATGCAGGCTTATCAGGGGCGTCGATGCAGGGGGATGACCGGGGCGAAAAAACGCTCAGACTGTTGCTCAGGCTGTAACAGTCCTTGTCCTGAATCGCTATTTTTCCGTACCCGGCCAGGGCTTATTCTTCACTCGCAGTCACGGCAAACAACCGCTTGCCACTGACCTTGCAAGTACCGGGCACGAACTGTTCCCGGGAATGATTTCCAGCCGTTTGAAGGCGTGTGATTCAAGCTGCTGCCCCTGGTTCACCGACGTTGATTTTGTAGCTCCTTGATCTAACGTCTTGCTTCGGCCGCTGCTCTTGCAGCGGCCTTTTTTATGCCTGGAACACCAGAGGAAAGTGGCAACTACGCCGCGTCATCCTCGCTCTCGTCGTAATGAAACTTGTGCAGCAGACGGTGCGCCACTGGGGACAGGATCAAGCCCAGGGTGGCAGCGAAGACCAGGTTGGTATAAAGCCCGTAGCTGGCAAAAAACAGTTTGCCACCAGGGGTTTGCGGCATGTTGATGGGGCCGATGCCGCCGAGGATCATGGCCGCGTCATACAAGGCGTCATGGAAGGAAATGTCTTGTTCGAAGTACAGCAGGCCGCTGATACCCAGCAGCACCGAGAAGATGATCAGCGCCAGCACCACCAGCCCATGCATGCATAAACGGCGGATGAACAGCAGCCGCGACAATACCGGCTGATCCTTTGACTCATACATATGCAGCACTCCCTGTTCGTTCGCGGACCGTCGAGCATAGTGACGAACGCTGCAGGAGTAAAACCGCCGGGGCCAGGGCCCGGCGGGGTGATGCATCCAGTGCTGAAAACCCGGCGCACTTAGCGCCAGAAGCCGGCCCCTATCACCCAGGCACAGGCGATAGGGGATGGACAAAGGGGCGCTTCAGAGGGCGTACTTTTGCAGATTCTGCATCATCTCCTTCAACGCCTCGATATTGTCCTTGGGGTGAGCCGCGCCCTCGAAGTCGCAGATCTGCTGCCAGTGGGCCGCCACGTCTTCCGGGGAAAAGCCCTGGCGAGGATCGAAGCCGGCGCCCAGGCTGCGCTCCCAGCGCACCTTGCCGATCCAGCCCCCGCCCACTTCGAACAGGCCGGAGGTTTCCTGGCACTGCTCGCTGCCCAGGTACACCACCAGCGGGCTGACCAGTTCGGGCTTGAGCTGCTCGAACACCTGGGGCGGAATCAGCCCCTCGGTCATCCGCGTGCCGCCGGTGGGCGCGATGGCGTTGACCAGGATGTTGTTCTTGCGCCCTTCGATGGCCAGGGTCCGGGTCAGGCCGTACAGGCCGAGCTTGGCCATGCCGTAGTTGGACTGGCCGAAGTTGCCATAGATGCCCGAGGTGGAAGCGGTGAAGATCACCCGCCCATACCCCTGGTCGCGCAGGTGTGGCCAGGCGGCGCGGGTGACCTTGTAGGCCCCCTCAACATGCACCCGATACACCAGGTCCCAATCGGCGTCCTCCATCTTGTGGAAGGTCTTGTCCCGCAGGATCCCCGCGTTGTTGACCACCACATCGACCCGACCAAACACATCCAGGGCGTTCTGCACGATCTTTTCACCGTCGGTGACCGAGTCATGGCTGGCTTCGGCGATACCGCCGGCCTCGCGGATCTGCGCCACCACGCGGTCGGCGGCCGAAGCGCTGGCGCCTTCGCCCTGGGCCGAGCCGCCGAGGTCGTTGACCAGCACCTTGGCGCCGTGCCGGGCGAACAGCAGTGCATGGGCCCGGCCCAGGCCACCGCCGGCCCCGGTGACGATCACCACTTTATCTTCCAAGCGCACAGACTCACTCATACCGAACTCCAGCAGGGCCAATGGACAATGCTTCGAGTGTCAGGCAGCCAGCCTTTGGTCACAATAAAAACGTTTTGACCTGAATGGTGCGCAATAAGGCAGCGGGATAATCGCCTTGCCCGCTCAAGGCCGCGGGGTTCAGGAACACGCCAACCGTGATGATGGCGACAGCAGATTGTCGCGAAACTCCAGGTAATGCTTGAGCACCGCCAGGGGCGCTTCGATCTGCGGGTAATGCCCGATGCTCGGCAGCAGCACCGTGTCGGCCCGTGGGATCAATTGCCGATAGCGCTCCACCATGTGTGCCCCGGAAATCGGGTCCAGGGCACCATCGATCACCCGCAGGGGCACCTCGCCGCGCTGCATGGCACTGACCCAACGTTCACGCCGGGCCCGGCGTTCAGGGATATAGCCGATCAGCTTGTGCAGGATTCGCGGGCCATCGTTGCTCTGCACCAGGCTCCAGAAATCATCCAGCACCGACTCGCTGGGGCGGTTCTGGGGGCCGAATATCTGCCGGAAACTCTTGGCCAGGCCCTGGCGGCTGAACGTTCTCCCGAGCATCCAGCCCAGCGGGCTGAGCAGCAGCTTCTGGGTCAGCACCGGGCGATGGGTTTCCGGGAACAGGCCGCCGTTGAGAAACACGCAACTGGCGATATCGATCCGCTCTTCGTAGTGCCGGGCCAGCAACTCCTGGGCAACGCTGTCGCCGTAGTCGTGGGCCAGCAGATGCACCGGCTCGGCGATACCCAGATGGGCCAGCAGCGCCTGCTGCAGGTCAGCCTGCTCCAGCAGGCTGTAGTCATGCTCCAGGGGCTTGGCCGAATCACCGAAGCCCAGCATATCGCAGGCGATCACCTGATGATGCCGGGCCAGGGGCTGCCACAGGTAGTGCCAGTCCCAGCTGGCGGTGGGAAAGCCATGGATCAGCAGCAGCGGCTCGCCCTGCCCGGCCACCCAGTAACGGATGCGCTGGCCGCGAAAGAGCAGGTCATGTCCGCGTGTACGCCACACGCACAGCGGGATCTCGGCAATAGGCATCAGAGTGTGTAACCCGGGTCGAGTTGATCGAGTTTGCGCAGCAGGGCCGGCCAGGCCAGAGCGCCGCCCATGCCCTGAGCGCTGCGGGTGACACCAGCGATCATCGCCCTGGCCCCGGCCAGGATCGGCGCAGGGATGGCAATCAGCTCGGCGCCGCCGTTCTGCGCCAGCACCTGGATCTCGCAGGCGCGCTGGAAGGTGAACATCATCAGGAAGGTGTCGGCGATGGTCGCGCCGCAGGTGAGCAGGCCATGGTTGTGCAGCATCAGGAAACTGTTGTCCCCCAGGTCGGCCTGCAGCCGGACCTTCTCCTCGGGGTTCAGGGCCACACCTTCATAGGGGTGGTAACCCAGGCTCGACAACACGAACAGCGACTGCTGGCTGATGGGCAACACGCCCTGCTTCTGCGCCGACACCGCAACCCCGGCCGCGGTATGGGTGTGCAGCACGCAAACCACATCGTGACGCACCGCATGCACCGCGCTGTGAATGGTGTAGCCCGCCGGGTTGATCTCGTAGGGGCTGTCCATCAGCTTGTTGCCGGCCTGGTCGACCTTCACCAGGCTCGACGCGGTGATCTCGTGGAACATCAGGCCAAACGGGTTGATCAGGAAATCTTCGGTGCCCGGCACCTTGGCGGATATGTGGGTGAAAATCAGGTCGTCCCAGCCATGCATCGCCACCAGGCGATAGCAGGCGGCCAGGTCCACGCGAGTTTGCCACTCGATGGCGCTGACCTGGTTTTTTACACTCGGTGTCGATTGAACGGGGGCTAGGCTCACGGCAAGGACCTCGGTGATGGTTCTTATAGGAAGAGGACCTCCAGAGTCTAGACAGCTCACGCCGCTGGCGGAGTTGCATTGGCAGCCAGCTTGATGGCCGTGCGGGTCAGCCGGGAATCAGGCCCTGGCCCGGGGCTTGCGCGTCAAAGCAACGACGCCAGCAAAGGGGCGGCGAACAGGTTCAGAAGCCCGGTCAGGACCATCACCAGCCCTGCCACCGAACCTTCTTCGCCCCCCACCTCATGGGCCCGGCTGACCCCTGCACCATGGGCCCCGACGCCAAACAGGGCGCCGCGGGCCAGGGCGCTGCGCAGCGGCAGCCAGCGCAGCAGCACACCGCCGAGCATGGCCCCGAACACCCCGGTGAACATCACGAATACCGCGGTCAGCTCGGGTACGCCGCCCAAGTCATGGGCCAGGGGCATGGCGAACGGCGTGGTGATGGAGCGCGGCACCAGGGACAGGGTCACCGAGCTGTCCAGGGCCAGGGCCTTGGCCAGGCCGAACGAGCTGCCAATGGAAGCCGCGCTGCCCGCCAGCATGCCCAGCAGCAATGCCGACCAGTGGCGCATCAGCAGTTGCCGCTGCTGCCAGATGGGAATGGCGAAGGCCACGGTCACCGGCCCCAGTACCAGCATCAGCCAGTGGGTGTTGGCGGCGTATTCGGCGTAGGCAGTGTGCAGCGGCACGGCGACCGCCAGCAGCAGGGCCGGCACCAGAATCAGCGGCGACAGCAGGTAGCGCCCGGTGCGCCGGTAGATCCAGCGGCTGAACAGGTAGGCGCCCAGGGTCAGGGCCAGCCAGAACACCGGCATGGCTTCAAGCTTCATGGCGCATCCTCCAGCGGCACACCAGTTCCACGGTCAAGGCTGTCACCAGCATCACCAGCAGGGTGCTGACGCCTATTACCAGCAGTATCCGCCAGCCGTCCTGGCGCAGCAGGCCGCCGTAGTCCAGCAGGCTCATCAGTGCGGGAATGAAGAACAGCAGCATCTCGGCCATCAACAGGCCGGCCCCCAGCTGCAGGGCCGCCGGCTTGACCCAGCCCAGGGCGAAGGCCAGCAGCAACAGCGCAAGGCCCATGACCCCGCCAGGAATCGGCCAGGGCAGCCAGCTGGCCAGTTGGCAGCCGAGAAAATAGATGGCCAGCAGCACCGCCAGTTCAAGAATCAGGCGGCCCAGGCGTTTGCAGGGGGAAATGTTCATGGTGGTTCGGTCCTCTCAGGGGCTTATTTTATGAAAAGCCCCATCATTACCGAAGCGAATTGTTAGACTGGAAGCCATTCCAATCTGGAATCACCGCCATGGATTTCAAACAACTGCGCAGCTTTGTCGAGGTGATCCGCCAGGGCGGCTTCACCCAGGCGGCCAGGACCCTGCACATCAGCCAGTCGGCGGTCAGCAAGCAGATCGCCCAGCTGGAACAGAGCCTCGGCACGCCCTTGCTGGAGCGCCAGGGTTCGCATATCCACCTCACCGCCGCCGGCAACGTGGTGCTGCAACGGGCCGAAGGCATGTTGCGCCTGCGCCACGAACTGCTCAGCGAACTGGACGACCTCAGCCAACTGGCACGGGGGGAACTGCGCCTGGGGCTGCCGCTGCTAGGCAGTGACGCGCTGTTCGCCAGCCGTTTTGCCGAATACCGCCGGCGCTATCCGAATATCCAGGTGCAGTTGCTCGAAGGCGGCAGCCTGAATGTCGAACAGGCGGTGCGCAACGGCGAACTGGAACTGGGGGGCAGCCTGACCCCCAAGGACCCGGCGTTCGCCTACCAGCCCTTCTGCGATGAACCGCTGGATGCCTTGCTGCCCGCCGATCACCCCTTGGCGATGAACGCCCTGGTACGCCTGGAAGAACTGGCGGACACGCCGTTCCTCCTGTACCAGCGCAGTTTCGTGCTCAACGACCGGCTGTTGCAGGCCTGCCAGCAGGTGGGTTTCACCCCCAGGGAAGGCGGGCGCAGCGGCCAGGCGGATTTCCTGGCAGCGCTGGTGGCCGCCGGCCAGGGCGTGGTGCTGTTGCCCAGTGTGGTGGCCCGTGGCCTGGTGCGGCCTGGGGTGGTGCGCCTGACCTTGAAGGCGCCGGACTACCTGCGATGGGATATCGCCTTCATCTGGCGCCAGGGCGCTTATCTGTCCAAGGCAGCGCAAGCCTGGCTGGCGCTGCTGCGGGAACAGCCGGTCAACCCCGCAGGGCGCTGATCAGCTCGGCCAGCCAGGGCTCGGCGTCGGTTTCCGGGGTCACGCTCTCGCTGGCGTCCAGGCGCAGCATGGGCAGCACTTCCTGCACGCCCAGCTCGGCGAACAGCTCGCGCATCTGCTCGCCACCGCCACAGAAGGTATCGCCGTAGCTGGAATCTCCCAGGCCGATGACCGCTCCGGGCAACCCGCGCCAGGCGGCGGGCAACTGATCGCGAATACTCGAATACAGCGGCAGCAGGTTGTCCGGCAACTCGCCCATGCCGGTGGTGGAGGTCACGGCCAGAAACGCCTGCGGGGCGAAGGCCTGAAGCTCGGCCAGAGTGGCGCGCGGGTTGTGCCAGGCCTCGAAACCTGCGGCGTTGAGGAGTTTGGCGGCATGCCGGGCGACTTCTTCAGCCGTGCCGTACACCGAGCCGGAAAGGATGGCGACTTTCATCAATCTGATCCTGAAGCTGACTAAAAGGCTGGGATATTAACAGCTACGGAGTAAAATCCCGCCTGTGCCGCCACCTCTGCTGCAAAGCGCTGGTGGACAGCGGGCCAGCCTCTCTTACACTCCAGCACTTGCTGATCGAAAGCGGAACTTCAGGATGATCAACGCTCATCTGCTGCAACGGATGATCAACGCCTCCAACGACGGGATTGTGGTCGCCGAGCAGGAAGGCGAAGACAACATCGTGATCTATGTGAACCCGGCCTTCGAGCGGCTGACCGGCTACAGCGCCGACGAAGTGCTGTACCAGGATTGCCGCTTCCTGCAATCCGGGGACCGTGACCAGCCAGGCCTGGAAGTGATCCGCCAGGCCCTGCGACAAGGCCGCCCGTGCCGCGAGGTGCTGCGCAACTACCGCAAGGACGGCAGTCACTTCTGGAATGAGCTGTCGATCACCCCGGTATTCAATGACAGTGATCAGCTGACCTATTTCATCGGCGTGCAGAAAGACGTCAGCGTCCAGGTCAAGGCCCAGCAACGCTTGCTCCAGCTGGAGCAGCAACTGGCCGAAGTGCAAGCTGAACTGGCCGCCCTCAAGGCGACCAGCGGCCACTAATAAATCGCGGAATTCGTGGTCGTAGGGATATTCCCCGCCGATTTGTCCTCCACCCTCCGAGCAACATCATGCAGCGTGACGCCCTCCTCACCCAGGATGAACTGGACTTCATCCAGACCATGCAGCACAACCCGCAGCTCAATGTGCGTGATACCACCTCGAGCCTGATGGTCAATGGCGGCGCGCAGATCCGTGACCTGCTGACGCGCCTGGCGGCCAATGAAAAGGTCACCATCCAGGCCCGTTTCGACAACCAGCAGATGACCTTCCCGCTGCAGCTGGTGGAAGACGAATTCCATGCCCTGCACCTGCGGCTGGGGGTGCCGAGCATCTTCGAGGATGGGCCCATGGTGCGCCCCTGGCGCCTGGCCCTGGAGCAGCCGGTGGCCCTGGAAAATGCCAGGGGCCAGCCTGGCCGCCTGTGGGTTCGGGAGGTCTCGTTCAAGGGGATATTGGTGGAGATCCGCAACGGTACCCGGCCACCGCGGCAGTTCGCCCAGTGGTTCAGCCCCTCGGGCTATGAACGGATTGCCCTGCACGGGCGCTTCGAGCGCCAGACCGAAGCCGGTTTCTACGCCTACCGCCTGGATCAGAGCGACCAGGAAGAAACCGAGCGCCTGCGCCAGTTCATCCTCCAGCAGCACCGCCACAGCCATCCGGCACTGCACGCCTGAAGGCTAGCGCCTCAAAGAAACCCGCGCAGGCGCTGCTGCATCAAGCGCCCCTCGTTACCCAGGCAAGCCACCGGCGAACCGACCAGGCTGTCCTGGGCCAGGTCCGCCGCGTCCCCGGCCAGCAGCAATGGGCAATCCAGGGTCAGTGCCAGGCGCTTGAGGCGCTTGGGCAACTCGGCCGAGGGTGCGTGATTGGAAAACACCACCAGGGCTACCGGCGCGACCTTTTCGCAGACCAGGGTCAGTTCCTCCAGCGGCACACCCGCGCCTAGAAGGCGCACACCGATCGGGTCCTGCCCGAGCATCAGCGCCGCCACCAGCAGCTCCAGTTCGCGGCATTGCTCATTGAGCGCCGTCAGCAGCAGATAGCGGCTCTGGGTGGCGCGTTGCAACAGCAGGCGCTGGGTAATCCGCGCCCGCAGGAAGCCATCCAGGAACAGCCATTCGCTGGTCTGGCCAAAAGCCTCGCGCGCCAGCAGTAACTGCTTCCAGAACGGCAGGAAGATGTCCTGGAACACCACCGGCAAGGCATAGCTGGAGAAGATCTGCCCGTAGAGGCGCTCAAGCTGCTCCTCATCGAACGCGCTGACCGCCAGCTTCAATTGATCGCGCCACTGGCCGTATTCGCCCTGCAAGCCGCCATCCACCGGAGCCTTGAGCTGGGCCTGGGCAGCCCGGCCCTTGGCCAGGATCTTGCCCACTTTGCTCACCGCCACGCCGCGTTCGATCCAGCCGAGAATCTCACGCACCGCCTCAACATCGTGCATGGAGTACAGGCGATGCCCACTTTCGGTGCGTGTCGGCTGAATCAGACCGTAGCGTCGTTCCCAGGCCCTCAGGGTCACCGGGTTGATTCCGGTCAGGCGCGCCACCTCACGGATCGGAAACAACTCGTCCTGACGAACGGCTTCGGGGGCGTGAGGGGCGGGGGCAAGTTCAGTCATGACGGGCATCTGGGAAGAAAACACCGGGAAACAAAGTGGCGATCATTCTACTCCCCTCAGGTGGCGATGCTTCAAGCACGAGAAAAACCGACCGCCGTCATTGGTGCCTGGGCAGCAATCAGGAATAATCCTTGCTTGCTTCAGGCGCGGCCCGCCACCCCGGTGCCTCGTCAAGCGACTGCCTTACCCAGGCAGCGCATTGGTTTTACGGAGATACATAATGTCTACCTCACCCGTCACCCTGATGGTTGCCCGGCGCGTTGCCGACGGCCGTTACCAGGACCTGATCGCCTGGCTGCGCGAAGGCGAACAACTGGCCACCGACTTTCCCGGCTACCTGGGTTCCGGCGTTCTTGCGCCGCCACCCAACGATGACGAATTCCAGATCATCTTCCGCTTCGCCGACGAATCCACCCTGCATACCTGGGAACACTCCGCCTCGCGTACGGCCTGGCTGGCCCGGGGCAGCGACCTGTTCGCCCACCCTTCGGAGCACCGGGTCAGCGGTATCGACGGCTGGTTCGGCGCCACCGGCCATCGCCCGCCGCGCTGGAAGCAGGCCGTGGCCATCTGGCTGGCATTCTTCCCGGTGTCGCTGCTGTTCAACTTTGTCCTGGGCCCGTTGCTCGGCGACCTGAGCCTGCTACCTCGGGTATTCGTCAGCACCCTGGCCCTGACCCCGCTGATGGTCTATTTCTTCATTCCGCTGTCCACCCGGCTGCTGGCCAACTGGCTCAACAGCACACCGGCCCGACCGCTGCCGGCCACCCCCTCGACGCAGAATCCGTGATTCGCCGGCAAGCCGGCTCCTACCACACCTCGCGCAACATTCGCGCCTACCGTAGGAGCTGGCTTGCCAGCGCCCCCCCCCGCAAGATCGCATTCGCCGGCAAGCCCGTTGCCTGCAGGCACAGGGTCTTCCCTCGCTGGTATAGTTTTCCCACTACCCGCGACGCGAGCCCTTCATGAACACCTCTCCTGCCCCGATCCTGATCACCGGCGCCAGCCAGCGAGTCGGCCTGCATTGCGCCCTGCGCCTGCTCCAAGACGGGCAGCCGGTGATCGTCACCTACCGCAGCCAGCGCCCGGGCCTGGAGGCCCTGCGGGAAAAGGGCGCGACCCTGCTGTTCGCCGATCTCTCCAGCGAAACCGGGATCCTGGCCCTGATCACCGAGCTGAAAAACCGTACCCAGAGCCTGCGGGCCATCGTCCACAACGCCTCGGAATGGCTGGAGGAGAGCCCAGGCGAGGAAGCAGCGGCCTTTGCCCGGATGTTCGGCGTGCACATGCTGGCGCCCTACCTGATCAACCTGCATTGCGCCGAGTTGCTGCAGCGCTCGAGCCCGGCAGACATCATCCACATCAGCGACGACGTGACTCGCAAGGGCAGCAGCAAGCACATCGCCTACTGCGCCAGCAAAGCCGGCCTGGACAGCCTGACCCTGTCCTTCGCAGCGAAATACGCCCCGACAATCAAGGTCAACGGCATTGCCCCGGCCCTGCTATTGTTCAACCCCGACGACGACGCGGCGTACCGCGCCAAGACCCTGGCCAAATCCGCGCTGGGCATCGAACCCGGCAGCGAAGTGATTTACCAGAGCCTGCGCTATCTGCTGGACAACCCCTATGTCACCGGCACCACCCTGACCGTCAACGGCGGGCGGCACCTCAAGTAAGCCGGCCCCTGTGAGGACCTTGCATGACCCTTTCCCTGCCCCAGCACTATCGCGAGATCCTCAAGGACCTGGGCGAAGACCCCGAGCGCGAAGGCCTGCTCGATACCCCCAAGCGCGCGGCCAAGGCCATGCAGTACCTGTGTCACGGCTACGGCCAGTCGCTGGAGGACATCGTCAACGGCGCGCTGTTTGCTTCCGACAGCGATGAAATGGTGATAGTCGCCGACATCGAGCTGTATTCCCTGTGCGAACATCACCTGCTGCCCTTCATCGGCAAGGCCCATGTGGCTTATATTCCTACCGGCAAGGTCCTGGGGCTGTCGAAGATCGCGCGGATCGTCGACATGTTCGCCAGGCGCCTGCAGATCCAGGAAAATCTCACTCGGGAAATCGCCGACGCGGTACAGAGCGTGACTCAGGCCGCCGGCGTCGCGGTGGTGATCGAGGCCAAGCACATGTGCATGATGATGCGCGGCGTCGAGAAACAGAATTCCACCATGCACACCTCGGTGATGCTCGGCGCCTTCCGCGATTCGAGCACCACTCGCCAGGAATTCCTGCAATTGATTGGACGGAGCAAGTAGCAATGCCACAACTTCAGCCAGGAATGGCTCGTATCCGAGTCAAGGACCTGCTCCTGCGGACCTACATCGGAATCAACGAGGAAGAGATCCTCAACAAGCAGGATGTGCTGATCAACCTGACCATCCTCTACGCGGCCCAGGACGCGGTGCGGGACAACGACATCGACCACGCACTGAACTACCGCACCATCACCAAGGCGATCATTGCCCATGTCGAGGGCAACCGCTTTGCCCTGCTGGAGCGCCTGACCCAGGAGCTGCTGGACCTGGTGATGAGCAACGCCTCGGTGCAGTACGCCGAAGTCGAAGTCGACAAACCCCACGCCCTGCGTTTTGCCGAGTCGGTGTCCATCACTCTCGCGGCCAGCCGCGCCAGCGCCTAGAAAACTGCCACAAGTGGCAAGTGCCCGCCTGGGCGCTTGCCCCTGTCCCGGAGAAACCCCATGACTGAACAACAACGCCTGGAACTGGAAGCCGCGGCCTTTCGCCGCCTGGTGGCCCACCTGGACAGCCGCAAGGACGTACAGAACATCGACCTGATGAACCTCGCCGGGTTCTGCCGCAACTGCCTGTCCAAGTGGTACAAGGCCGAGGCCGACGAACGCCAGATCGAGGTCAGCCTCGATGACGCTCGTGAAGTGGTGTATGGCATGCCCTACGCCGAATGGAAAAATCTCTACCAGAAAGAAGCCAGCGCCGAGCAGCAAGCGGCGTTCGCCAAAGGAAAACCCCAATGACTGACCTGAACACCCTGCGCGCCAGCCTGAACAGCGGTGAACACGCTTTTGCCGACACCCTGGCCTTTGTCGCCGCCGGCTATGACTACCAGCCCCAGGCCTTCAACAACGGCGGCGTGGAAAACGCCGCCGGGCAGAACGAAGGTTCGTGCAAGACCTTGGGCCTGGCCCTGCTGGAAGGCTTGAGCGACGAAGAGGCCCTGCTGGCCTTCGGCGAACACTACCGCTCGGTACTGGCCACCCCCGAAGGCACTGACCACGGCAATATCCGCGCCCTGATCGTTCACGGCCTGGCCGGGGTCAAGTTCTCCGCCCAGCCGCTGACCCGCCGCTGATCCGCATTCTGTAGGAGCGCTGGCTCGCCAGCGAAGGCGTCAGCACAGCGGCGCAAGGCTTGAGGGCCTGTTCGCCGGCAAGCCGGCTGCTACCGTGCAACACCCATAAAAAAACCGGCTTGCGCCGGTTTTTTTATGGGTGGCAAATCAGAACGAAGCGTTCTGCAGGCCGTCCAGGTAACGCTCGGTGTCCAGTGCCGCCATGCAACCGGCGCCGGCCGAGGTGATGGCCTGGCGATAAACGTGGTCGGCCACGTCGCCGGCAGCAAAGATGCCCTCAACGCTGGTGGCGGTGGCATTGCCGTCACGGCCGCCCTGCACGACCAGGTAACCGTCCTTGAGGGTCAACTGGCCTTCGAACAGCGAGGTGTTCGGGGTGTGGCCGATGGCGATGAACACGCCGTCGACCTTCAGCTCGTCGAAGCTGCCGTCGTTGTTCTTCAGGCGGGCACCGGTCACGCCCATGTTGTCACCCAGGACTTCATCCAGGTTGGCATTGAGCTTGAGGATGATCTTGCCTTCGGCCACCCGGGCGTTGAGCTTGTCGATCAGGATCTTCTCGGCGCGGAAGGTTTCGCGACGGTGGATCAGGGTCACGGTGCTGGCGATGTTGGCCAGGTACAGCGCTTCTTCAACAGCGGTGTTACCGCCACCGACCACTGCCACCGGCTTGTTGCGATAGAAGAAGCCGTCGCAGGTGGCACAGGCGGAAACACCCTTGCCCATGAACGCTTCTTCCGAAGGCAGGCCCAGGTAGCGGGCGCTGGCACCGGTGGCGATGATCAGGGCGTCGCAGGTGTAGGTCGCGCTGTCACCGGTCAGGGTGTAGGGCTTGGCTGCGAAGTCCACGGCATTGATGTGATCGAAGACGATTTCAGTCTCGAAACGCTCGGCGTGCTCGCGCATCCGCTCCATCAGGGCCGGGCCGGTCAGGCCGTGCACGTCACCGGGCCAGTTGTCGACTTCGGTAGTGGTGGTCAGCTGGCCACCGGCCTGCATGCCGGTGATCAGCAGCGGCTTCAGGTTGGCACGGGCGGCATAGACGGCGGCGCTGTAACCGGCAGGGCCGGAACCGAGAATAATCACACGCGAATGGCGTACTTCAGACATGACTCACTCCTATCGACCGGCCCGGCTAGCCTGGCGCGGAACGCCGGATTGCCGGCTGGAATAAAAAAGGACGGCGAAACCTTGGGGAAGGCTTGAACTCGTCCGTCCAAAAAATAATGGGTGAAGCGTATAGAGGGGGCGAAGATTAAGGAAATACGGTTTAACAATCCAGCTCATAGGCGGTCTCTATCCTCAGGAGGCCTATTTGAAAGGGTCTTTGTTACCGTTGATGTCGACCGCTTCGCCGTGCTTTCGCCCCCAGGACAAAGCCGGTAAGGTCGGCGCGTTTTCATTCTGCTCGGAGCGCTCTATGCCCGCCCCTGTCCTGTCCGGCCCGCAATACCTGCGTGAAGGCCTGAAGCTGGTCCTCAGCCCCGGCCTGCGCCTGTTCGTGCTCCTGCCCCTGGCAATCAACCTGGTGCTGTTCGTCGGATTGATCTATTTCGCCGGCCATCAATTCAGCCTCTGGGTCGATGCGCTGATGCCGTCCCTGCCCAGTTGGCTGAGTTTCCTCAGCTATGTCATCTGGCCGCTGTTCGTGGTGCTGGTGGCCTTCATGGTGTTTTTCAGCTTCACCATGCTGGCCAACATCATCGCCGCCCCCTTCAACGGTTTCCTCTCGGAAAAAGTCGAAACCGTGGTGCGCGGCACCGATGATTTCCCGCCCTTCAGCTGGGGTGAGCTGATTGCCATGATCCCCCGCACCCTGGCGCGGGAAATGCGCAAGCTCGGCTACTTCCTGCCCCGGGCCATTGGCCTGTTCATCCTCTCGCTGATTCCGGTGGTCAACCTGATTGCCGCGCCGCTGTGGCTGCTGTTCGGTATCTGGATGATGGCTATCCAGTACATCGACTACCCGGCGGACAACCACAAGATGAGCTGGCAGGACATGCTCGCCTGGCTGCGCCAGAAGCGCTGGCAGAGCCTGGGCTTTGGCGGCATCGTCTACCTGGCGCTGCTGATCCCGCTGGTCAATATCCTGATGATGCCGGCCGCCGTGGCCGGTGCCACGCTGTTCTGGGTGCGTGAACGCGGGGTGGAGAACCTGCCGGCCAAATAAGGCCGGGGCGTCATAAATCCATCATCGCAAGGTCACAATGGCGACATGGCCTCAGCCGACACTGAGGCCATGACGACAGCTCTGCATATCACCCTCATCACTGAAACCTTCCCACCGGAAATCAATGGCGTGGCCAATACCCTTGGCCGCCTCTGCGAGGGCCTGCGCGCCCGTGGGCATCAGGTTGAGCTGGTGCGCCCGCGCCAGGGTTGCGACCAGAGCCGGGCCAGCGACGAAGCCCTGCTGCTGTGCCGGGGCTGGCCGCTGCCGGGCTACCCGGGGCTGCAATGGGGCCAGTCGTCGATGCACAAGCTGCTGCGACGCTGGAAGCGCCAGCGCCCGGACGTGCTCTACATCGCCACCGAGGGGCCGCTGGGGCTGTCTGCGCTGCGGGCCGCCAAGCGCCTGGGAATCTCCGTGGTCAGCGGCTTTCACACCAACTTCCAGCAGTACTCCAGCCAATATGGCCTGGGTTTGCTGACCCGCCTGCTGACCCACTATCTGCGCTGGTTCCACAACCGCTCGCAACTGACCCTGGTACCCAGCGCCAGCCAGCACCTGGAGCTGGAGCGCCGACATTTCGAACGCCTGGCCCTGCTGTCCCGGGGCGTCGACAGCCAGCTCTTCCACCCGGCCAAGCGGCTCGATACGCTGCGGGCCGACTGGGGCCTGGGCGCCGATGACCTGGCGGTGATCCACGTTGGGCGCCTGGCGCAGGAGAAGAACCTGGGCTTGCTCAAGCGCTGCTTCGAACGCCTGCAGGCGACTTATCCACAGCGCAGGATGAAGCTGATCGTGGTGGGTGACGGCCCGCAACGTGGGGCTCTGGAAAAAAGCCTGCCCGAGGCCCTGTTCTGTGGCAGCCAGCGGGGCGAAGCCCTGGCCGCCCTCTACGCCTGCGGGGATCTGTTCCTGTTTCCCAGCCTCACCGAAACCTTCGGCAACGTGGTGCTGGAGGCTCTGGCCTCGGGGCTCGCGGTGGTGGCCTACGATCAGGCTGCCGCAGCCCAGCATATCCGCCATGGCTACAACGGCGTGCTGGCCATGCCCGGCGACGAAAGCGCCTTCTGCGACGCTGCCAGCTGGCTGCTGGAAGAACCGGAAACCTTGCGCCGGGTACGCCTCAACGCCCGCCAGCATGCCAGCCGCCAGGGCTGGGCCGCGGTTATCGAGCAGTTTGAAGATCGCCTGCGCAGTGCCTGCGAGCACGGGCCGGCCGAGGATTACGAAGGGCTTATCGAAGCGACGGTCAAACCCCGCAGCGCCGTGGAGACACTCGGCACGGCAAGGGAGCTGCCCCCCTCGCCGCCCGGAGCAGGCAGTTAAACCAGGGTCGTCAGCGCGTCACGGCTGAACGGCAGGATGTCCTGCTCGCGACCTTCACGGACTTTCTGCGCCCAATCCGGATCCACCAGCAGTGCACGGCCCACGGCCACCAGATCGAACTCGTCGTTGTTCAGACGCTGCAGCAGGTTTTCCAGGCTGGCCGGCTGCGCCACCTTGTCGGTGTTGACCATGAACTGCAGGAACTCGCCGTCCAGGCCGACGCTGCCCACGGTGATGGTGGGCTTGCCGGTGAGTTTGCGAGTCCAGCCCGCCAGGTTGAGGTCGGAACCTTCGAACTCAGGCTCCCAGAAGCGGCGGGTCGAGCAGTGGAAGATATCCACACCGGCATCCGCCAGCGGCTTGAGGAAGGCCTCCAGAGCTTCCGGGGTCTGCACCAGGCGCGCGCTGTAGTCCTGTTGCTTCCACTGGGAAAAACGCAGGATGATCGGGAAATCCGGACCGACGGCAGCCCGTACGGCCTGGATCAGCTCAATGGCGAAGCGCGAGCGCTGGGCCAGGTCGCCACCGTATTCATCGGTACGCTGGTTGGTGCCTTCCCAGAAGAACTGGTCCACCAGGTAACCATGGGCGCCATGGATCTCCACGCCGTCCATGCCGATGCTCTGGGCATCCTTGGCGGCCTGGGCGAAGGCTGCGATCACCTCCTGGATGTCCTGGTGGGTCATGCCGTGCACCAGCACCTTGCCGTCCTTGAGCTTCTCGGTCGGGCCGTAGCCGGGCACGCTGGCGTCCGGCTCGGTGCCCAGGCGCCGCACATTCCCCACATGCCAGAGTTGCGGGACGATCTTGCCGCCTTCGGCGTGGACCGCATCCACCACCTTCTTCCAGCCGGCCAGGGCCGCCTCGCCATGGAACTGCGGCACATTGGGGTAACCATTGGCAGCCTGGTGACCCACCGTGGTGCCCTCGGTAATGATCAGGCCGACACCCGCAGCAGCGCGGCGGCGGTAATACTCGATGACCTTGGAGTTGGGCACGCCACCGGGGGAAAACGACCGGGTCATTGGTGCCATCACCACGCGGGTCGGCAGTTCCAGCGCGCCGAGTTGAAAGGGTTTGAACAAGGCTTGAACAGGCATGCTGCGCTCCGAGAAAAAGGCTTGAGTCGATATCCGACGCACAAGACTGCGCCGGGTACCGGCCCCGGCGCACTTATGATGAGGATAATATTCCCCCCTCAATGCGCTGCACAGCATTATTGATTTGAGTGATTTAGATGCAAAAACGCCGCATTGAAGCGGCGTTAAACAAGGGCCCGGCGCGGGTTCAGCTCAAGGCTTTTTCAATCGCCTGGATCACTGTCGGATCATCGGGAGCGGTACGCGGCGAGAAACGCGCCAGTACCCGACCGTCCTTGCCCAATAGGAATTTCTCGAAGTTCCAGGTGATGTCCCCGGGAAACTCGGCGCCTTCGCCCGCCAGCAGGCGGTACAGCTGATGGCGCTCGGGACCGTTCACGTCCAGTTTGCTGCTCAAGGGAAAGGTCACCCCGTAGTTGAGGCTGCAAAATTCCTGGATCTCCTGCTCGGTGCCCGGTTCCTGCCCGGCGAACTGGTTGCAAGGCAACCCCAGCACGCTGAATCCCTGGGCCTTGTATTGCTGGTAGAGATTCTCCAGCGCCGCATATTGTGGTGTCAGACCACATTTGGAGGCGACGTTGACCACCAGCACGACGTGCCCCTTGAAGGGCGCGAGCGGCAGCTCCTGACCATCCAGGGCTTTCAATTTAAGGTCGTGAAAAGCACTCATGACGAACTCCAAATTCCTGTGTTCTTACAGAAAACAGCCTCTCGACAGTACAGCCAAAAGCCGCGGACTAAAAAGGCGCCCTCGGGCGCCTCTCCAGTAAGCTTGAGCTTAGCGCAGAAAATCAGTGGTGATGGCCACCTTCGCCATGGACGTGACCATGAGCGATTTCTTCCTGGCTGGCGTCACGGATGGCAACGATCTTGACCTGGAAATTCAGGCGCTGACCGGCCAGCGGGTGGTTGCCGTCGACGGTAACGTCGTCGCCGTCCAGGTCACGGATGGTCACGATCTGCATCTGGCCGTCCGGAGCGGAAGCGTGGAACTGCATGCCCACTTCCAGTTCGTCGACGCCTTCGAACATGCTGCGGCTCAGGGTGCTGACCAATTCGGCAGCGTATTCGCCGTAGGCATCTTCAGGTTCTACGGAGACTTTCAGTTCGTCACCAACTTGCTTGCCTTCCAGGGCCTTTTCCAGACCAGGAATGATGTTACCTGCGCCTTGCAGGTAAACCAGCGGGGCGCCGCCGGCAGAGCTGTCGATGACCTCACCAGCGTCGTTGGTGAGGGTATAGTCGATGGAGACAGCCTTATTGGCGGCGATCAGCATGGGGCGGGACCTTTTGCATAAGAATGAAGAACGTCCAAGTTTAGCGAAGCAATCGCTCGAAAGCGAACGGAACCCGGACCAACGGAACGTGAAAAATCACTCGACAATCTGCGGTTTTCACCAGGATGAAGAAGGCCATTGGGTGGCTGAACTGTCCTGCGGGCATACCCAGCACCTGCGCCACCAACCGCCCTGGCAGTCCCGGGCCTGGGTCCTGGAGCCGCAGTTGCGAGCCAAAAAAATAGGCCAGCGCTTTGCCTGCGGCTGGTGTGCTCAAGCCCCGGATAACGATAACCTTAGCGCCTGACTTCAGGCAGACGGCCAAAGACCGTCGCCTTTGCCATGCACCTTCTGAGAATTCGCATGCAAACTTTTTTCATCGCGCCCACCGATTTTGGAGTGGGTCTGACCTCCATCAGCCTCGGGCTGGTGCGTACGCTGGAACGGGCTGGCCTCAAGGTCGGCTTCTTCAAACCCATAGCCCAACCTCACCCCGGTGACACCGGCCCCGAGCGTTCCACCGAACTGGTGGCGCGCACCCATGGCCTGAAACCGCCACAACCCCTGGGCCTGGCCCATGTGGAGCGGATGCTCGGCGACGGCCAGCTGGATGAGTTGCTGGAAGAAATCATCACCCTCTACCAGCAGGCGGCCATCGGCAAGGATGTATTGATCGTCGAAGGCATGGTGCCGACCCGCAGCGCCAGCTATGCCGCCCGGGTCAACCTGCACCTGGCAAAAAGCCTGGATGCCGAGGTGATCCTGGTATCCGCCCCGGAAAACGAAGTGCTCACCGAGCTGTCCGGACGGGTCGAGTTGCAAGCGCAGCTGTTCGGCGGCCCGCGGGACCCGAAAGTGCTGGGGGTGATCCTCAACAAGGTGCGCACCGACGAAAGCATGGAGGCGTTTTCCGCGCGCTTGAAGGAACATTCGCCCTTGCTGCGCAGCGGCGACTTCCGCCTGCTGGGGTGCATCCCCTTCCAGCCGGAGCTCAATGCCCCGCGTACCCGGGACGTGGCCGACCTAATGGGCGCCCAGGTGCTCAACGCCGGCGACTACGAAAGCCGGCGCATGACCAAGATCATCATTTGCGCCCGCACCATGCGCAACACCGTGGAACTGCTCAAGCCCGGCGTGCTGGTGGTGACCCCGGGCGACCGTGACGACATCATCCTCGCCGTGAGCCTGGCGGCCATCAACGGTGTGCCCCTGGCCGGCCTGCTGCTGACCAGCGACACCCTGCCCGACCCGCGGATCATGGAGCTCTGCCGGGGCGCCCTGAACGCCGGCCTGCCAGTGCTTTCGGTGAGCACCGGATCCTACGACACCGCCAACCAGCTCAATGGCCTGAACAAGGAAATTCCCATCGATGACCGCGAGCGCGCGGAAATCATCACCGACTTCGTCGCCAGTCACCTGGACGCCAACTGGCTGCACCAGCGCTGCGGCACCCCACGGGAAATGCGCCTGTCACCTGCGGTGTTCCGCTACCAGTTGATCCAGCGCGCCCAGCAGGCCAACAAGCGTATCGTCCTGCCCGAAGGCAGCGAGCCGCTGACCGTGCAGGCCGCCGCCATCTGCCAGGCCCGAGGCATCGCCCGCTGCGTGCTGCTGGCCAAGCCCGAGGACGTGCACGCGGTGGCCCGGGCCCAGGGCATCGAACTGCCCGAAGGCCTGGAGATTCTCGACCCGGACCTGATTCGCCAACGCTATGTGGAGCCCATGGTGGCCCTGCGCAAGAGCAAGAGCCTCAACGCTCCCATGGCCGAGCAGCAGCTGGAAGATCCGGTGGTGATCGGCACGGTGATGCTGGCCCTGGATGAAGTCGATGGCCTGGTTTCCGGGGTCATCCACTCCACTGCCAACACCATCCGCCCGGCCCTGCAGTTG
Source organism: Pseudomonas sp. UME65 (assembly GCF_014170225.1). Lineage (NCBI taxonomy): Bacteria > Pseudomonadati > Pseudomonadota > Gammaproteobacteria > Pseudomonadales > Pseudomonadaceae > Pseudomonas > Pseudomonas sp. UME65. The sequence continues at coordinate 134,663 of NZ_LZZQ01000013.1, forward strand.
ATCAAGACCGCGCCGGGCTGCAGCCTGGTGTCCTCGGTGTTCTTCATGCTGTTCCCCGAGGAAGTGCTGGTGTATGGCGACTGCGTGATGAACCCGCACCCCAGCGCCAGCGAGCTGGCGGAAATCGCCCTGCAGAGCGCCGACTCGGCAGCCGCCTTCGGTATCACCCCGCGCGTGGCGATGATCAGCTACTCCAGCGGCGACTCGGCCAGCGGCGAGGAAGTGGAGAAAGTTCGCGAAGCCACTCTGCTGGCCCACGAAGCCCAGCGTTCGCTGCTGATCGACGGGCCGTTGCAATACGACGCCGCGGCCAACGAAAACGTCGCCCGGCAACTGGCCCCCAACAGCCAGGTCGCGGGCAAGGCCACGGTCTTCGTGTTCCCTGACCTCAACACCGGCAACACCACCCACAAGGCGGTGCAACGCAGCGCCGATTGCGTGAGCCTGGGGCCGATGCTGCAAGGCCTGCGCAAACCGGTGAACGACCTGCCCCGGGGCGCCCAGGTGGACGACATCGTCTACACCATCGCCCTTACCGCGATTCAAGCCGCCAACCGACCTATGGATGTCTAAATGCTGGAATTCCTACCTGCCGTGGTGCGCGGAATCATCGCCTCGCTCCTGTTGGCGCTGAACACCATCCTGCTGTGCTCGTTCCTGTTCTGCGTGGCGTTGGTCAAGGCCCTGCCGTTCGCCCTCACCCAGCGCTTGAGCCTGTGGCTGATGAACCACACCCACGAAGCCTGGATCAGCAACAACAAGGCCTGGATGCAGTTGGTATGCCGTACCCGTTGGCACGTGCAGGGCCTGGAAGGCCTGGATTACCAGCACTCCTACCTGGTCACCAGCAACCACCAGAGCTGGGTCGACATCATGGTCCTGCAGTACGTGCTCAACCGGCGTATCCGCCCCCTGAAGTTCTTCCTCAAGCAGGAGCTGATCTGGGTGCCGGTGATTGGTCTGGCCTGGTGGGCCCTGGGCTTTCCGTTCATGAAGCGCTACTCCAAGGCGTACCTGGAGAAGCACCCGGAAAAGAAAGGCAAGGACCTGGAAACCACGCGCAAGACCTGTGCGAAGTTTCGCAACAACCCGGTGGGCATCTTCAACTTCGTCGAGGGCACGCGCTTTACCGACGCCAAGCACGCCCAGCAGCAATCGCCGTTCCGCTACCTGCTCAAGCCCAAGGCCGGCGGCATCGCCTTTGTCCTGGATGCAATGGGCGAGCAACTGCAGTCGATCATCGATGTGACCATCCACTACCCGGCGGGCCGCCCCGGTTTCTGGGACCTGCTGTGCGGCAGGGTCAAGGATGTGGTGGTGCGTTTCGAAGAGGTGCAGATCCCGGCGCAGTTCCTTGGCAAGAACTACGAGCAGGACACGGCCTATCGCCAGGAATTCCAGGGCTGGATCAACCAGCAGTGGCTGGACAAGGATGCGCTGCTCGAAACGCTGCATCGGGAGTATCCGGCAAGACCCTGAGGGCCTTTTCGCTGGCAAGCCAGCTCCTGCGGGTCTGCACCCTACTTACCGGCGAACGCTATCTGAAGCGCACAAAAAAGCCCGCAGCCGATCACTCGGCTGCGGGCTTTTTTGCTATGGCTTAGATCGCGCCGCGGCTGCGCAACAGGTCCAGCACCTGCTTGACGCTTTCTTCCAGCGACAGCGACTGGGTGTCGATCACCAGATCGGCATTCAGCGGCACGTCATAGGGGAAGGACTCGCCCGGGATGTTATCCCCGCCGGCCGCGTACAGGCCCTGCGGATCACGCTCGGCGCACACCGCAGGCGATGCCTGGACGTAGACCGTCAGCAGACGCTCCTTGCCGATCAGGTCCTTGGCCTGCTCGCGCCCTTCGGCACTCGGTGCCACGAACGCCGCCAGGGTCAGCAGCCCGGCTTCGTTGAACTGACGGGCCACATGGGCCGCGCGCCGCCAGTTCTCGGTACGCCCGGCACGGTCCTGGGGCAGGCCCTTGTTCAGGTCATGTCGCAGGTTCTGGCCATCGAGCACATACACCGCGCGCCCCATGTCGAACAGCTTGCGCTCGACCGCGTAGGCCAGGGTGCTCTTGCCCGCACCCGACAGGCCGCTGAACAGCACGGTAGCCGGTTGCTGGCCGAAACGCTGGGCACGCTCTTCGGTGGCTACATGAGCCAGCTTGCCGTGTTGGGTGACGCTGCCATGGGCCACCGGCTGGGCGATGATCATGCCGGCGCCGACGGTGCCGTTGGTCAAGCGGTCGATGACGATGAAAGCACCGGTGGTGCGATTGCTTTCGTAACCATCCAGGGCAATCGGCGCGTCGAGGCTGATCTTGACCTTGCCGATCTCGTTCAGTTGCAGCGCGCTGGCCGCGCCCTCTTCCAGGGTGTTCACATCGACCTTGTGATGGATGCTGGCAATCGAGCCCGGCACATAGCTGGTGGCGCGCTTGATGTCGTACTTCTTGCCCGGCAGCATCGGCTCTTCGGCCATCCATACCAGCATGGCTTCGAAGCTGTCGGTGACCGGCGGCACGTTGTCGGCATGCACCAGCAGGTCGCCGCGGGAGATATCGATTTCATCTTCCATGGTCAGGGTCACGGCCTGGCCCGGGCCGGCCTGTTCCAGTTCACCTTCGAAGGTGACAATGGACTTGACCCGGCTGCTCTTGCCCGACGGCAACACGACGATCTCGTCGCCCTTGTGCACGATGCCGCTGGCCAGGGTGCCGGCAAAACCACGGAAGTTCAGGTTCGGACGGTTGACATACTGCACCGGGAAACGCAGGTCGGTGAAGTTGCGGTCGCCGGCCACTTCCACGGTCTCGAGGATTTCCATCAGCGACTGGCCGGTGTACCAGGGCGAACGCTCGCTCTTGTTCACCACGTTGTCGCCCTTGAGCGCCGACATCGGTACGAAGTGCAGGCTGGTGGGCTGCAGCTTCAGGCCCTGGGCAAACTTCAGGTAGTCGGCCTTGATCGACTCGAACACGCCCTCATCGAAGTCCTTGAGGTCCATCTTGTTGATGGCCACGACGATGTGCTTGATCCCCAGCAGGGAGGCGATGAAGCTGTGGCGACGGGTCTGGGTCTGCACGCCGTAGCGGGCGTCCACCAGGATGATCGCCAGGTCACAGGTGGATGCACCGGTGGCCATGTTGCGGGTGTACTGCTCATGGCCGGGGGTGTCGGCGATGATGAACTTGCGCTTGGCGGTGGAGAAATAGCGGTAGGCGACATCGATGGTGATGCCCTGCTCACGCTCGGCCTGCAGGCCGTCGACCAGCAACGCCAGGTCGATGTCGTCACCGGTGGTGCCGACCTTCTTCGAGTCCCGGGTGATGGCTTCCAGATGATCTTCGTAGATCATCTTCGAGTCGTGCAGCAGGCGCCCGATCAGGGTGCTCTTGCCGTCGTCGACGTTACCGCAGGTCAAAAAGCGCAGCAGCTCCTTGCGTTCGTGCTGGCCCAGGTACGCGAGGATGTCCTCGCTGATCAAATCAGATTGATGCGACATGACAGCCCCTTAGAAATAACCTTGACGTTTCTTGTCTTCCATTGAGCCGGCGCCATCGTGGTCGATGACCCGGCCCTGGCGCTCGGAAGTTCGCGTCAGGAGCATTTCCTGGATGATGTCCGTCAGGCTCTCGGCCTCGGACTCCACCGCGCCCGTCAACGGGTAGCAGCCAAGGGTACGGAAACGTACTTTCTTTTTGACGATGCGGGCTTTCTCTTCATCGGACAGATGCTCGAGGATGCGCTCGTCATCGATCATGATCAGGGTGCCGTTCTTCTCGATCACTTCACGCTCGGCGGCGAAGTACAGCGGCACGATCGGGATGCCTTCGAGGTAGATGTACTGCCAGATGTCCAGCTCGGTCCAGTTGGACAGCGGGAACACACGGATCGACTCGCCCTTGTTGACCTTGCCGTTGTAGACGTTCCACAGCTCGGGGCGCTGGTTCTTCGGGTCCCAGCGGTGCTTGCTGTCGCGGAACGAGTAGACGCGCTCCTTGGCGCGGGACTTCTCTTCATCGCGGCGGGCACCGCCGAACGCGGCGTCAAAACCATGTTTGTCCAGAGCCTGCTTGAGGCCCTCGGTCTTCATGATGTCGGTGTGCTTGGCACTGCCGTGGGTGAAAGGGTTGATGCCCTGGGCCACGCCATCCGGGTTGACGTGGGTGATCAGGTCCAGGCCCAGCTCTTCGACCATGCGGTCGCGGAACTTGTACATTTCCTGGAATTTCCACTGGGTATCGACGTGCATCACCGGGAACGGCAGCTTGCCGGGGAAGAACGCCTTGCGAGCCAGATGCAACATCACGGCGGAGTCTTTACCGATGGAGTACAGCATCACCGGGTTGTCGAACTCGGCGGCCACCTCGCGGATGATGTGGATGCTTTCCGCCTCCAGCTGTTTCAGATGCGTCAGTTTGTCGACCATGGCTACTCACGAAAGCTTTCTTATGGACGGCCATCGGGCCGTGTTCGAGCGGGGCATGCTAGCACAGCGACCTGCTTCTAATCAGGGAGCCAACTAGAACGAAACGGTATATGAATATACCGCTCCGTTAGGCCCCAAGCGCCACTCTGCGGGAGCTGGCTTGCCAGCACAGGCGCTTTCAAGCGCACCTTCGGGCTGACCGGCAAGCCGGCTCCTGCCGGGGGTCAGATGGGGTTGGGGCAATCGATGAACAGGTGCTCCAGGGCGAAGCGCCGAGCCAGGTAGTCACCCAGGGCCTGGACGCCATAACGCTCGGTGGCGTGATGGCCGGCGGCAATGAAGCTGATGTCGTTTTCCCGGGCACAGTGGAAGGTCTGCTCCGAGGCTTCGCCACTGAGGTACAGGTCGACGCCGGCCTGCACCGCCTGGTCGATGTAGCCCTGGCCGCCACCGGTGCACCAGCCGACCCGACGGATCATCTCGCTGCCTTCGATCAGCAGCGGCTCTCGCCCCATTGCCTCTTGCACCCGGCGGGCAAAGTCCCGCGCGGTCATCGGCTCGCTGAGGGAACCCACCAGGCCGACGACCTTGGGGTTTTCCGGGTCCAGCGGGCCTTCCACGGTGATGTCCAGCTGACGGGCCAGTTGCACGTTGTTGCCCACTTCCGGGTGCAGGTCCAGGGGCAGGTGATAGGCCAGCAGGCTGATGTCGTGCTTGAGCAGGGTTTTCAGCCTACGCTGCTTCATGCCGGTGATGCAGGGGTTCTCGCCCTTCCAGAAGTAGCCGTGATGCACCAGCACCAGGTCGGCCTTGGCCTCCACCGCAGCGTCCAGCAACGCCTGGCTGGCGGTCACGCCACTGACGATGCGCATCACCTGCGGGCGCCCTTCGACCTGCAGGCCATTGGGGCAGTAATCGGCAATACGTGAACTGCCCAGGTAACGGTCCGCTTCTTCCACCAGTGTGCTCAGGGCAACGGCCATAAAAGACTCCTAAATATCCCGTTCAGAGGCACGCGCGGCCTCGTATAATGCGCGACATTATGGGCCGTGCGCAGCCCTTCGTAACCACCCAGGACTTGCTCAATGCTCAAGGCTCTGCGTTTTTTTGGCTGGCCGCTACTGGCCGGCGTGCTTATCGCGTTGTTGATTATCCAGCGCTACCCGCAATGGGTGGGCCTGCCCAGCCTCGACGTCAATCTGCAGCAAGCCCCGCAAACCACCAGCACGCAACAGGGGCCGGTGTCCTACGCCGACGCCGTGGTGATCGCCGCGCCCGCGGTGGTCAACCTGTACACCACCAAGGTCATCAACAAGCCGGCTCACCCGCTCTTTGAAGACCCGCAGTTCCGGCGCTTCTTCGGCGACAACCTGCCCAAGCAGCAGCGCATGGAATCGAGCCTGGGCTCGGGGGTGATCATGAGCCCCGAGGGCTACCTGCTGACCAACAACCATGTGACCTCCGGTGCCGAGCAAATAGTGGTGGCCCTCAAGGACGGTCGCGAGACCCTGGCCCGGGTGATCGGCAGCGATCCGGAAACCGACCTGGCGGTGCTCAAGATCGACTTGAAGAACCTGCCTTCGATCACCGTCGGCCGTTCGGAAAACGTCCGCGTCGGCGACGTCGCGCTGGCCATCGGCAACCCGTTCGGGGTCGGCCAGACCGTGACCATGGGCATCATCAGTGCCACCGGGCGCAACCAGCTGGGCCTGAACAACTACGAAGACTTCATCCAGACCGACGCCGCCATCAACCCGGGCAACTCCGGTGGCGCCCTGGTGGACGCCAACGGCAACCTGACCGGGATCAACACCGCGATCTTCTCCAAGTCCGGCGGCTCCCAGGGCATCGGTTTTGCGATCCCGATCAAGCTGGCCATGGAAGTGATGAAGTCGATCATCGAGCACGGCCAGGTCATCCGCGGCTGGCTGGGGATCGAAGTGCAACCCTTGACCCAGGAGCTGGCAGAGTCCTTCGGCCTGGCCGGGCGCCCGGGAATCGTGGTGGCGGGGATCTTCCGCGACGGCCCGGCGCAGAAAGCCGGGATGCAACTGGGTGACGTGATCCTCAGTATCGATGGCGAACCTGCCGGCGACGGCCGGCGTTCGATGAACCAGGTGGCGCGGATCAAACCGACGGACAAAGTCTCGATCCTGGTCATGCGCAACGGCAAGGAACTCAAACTGACGGCAGAAATCGGCCTGCGACCACCGCCCGCGCCCGTCAAAGAAGAAGAGTGAAGCTGGGCCCGGCCATGCCGGGCTAACAGCATACATTCTCATTAGTCATGTTATATTGTTTCAATATCGCTATTGGAACAGCCCCATGACGTCCCGAAGAATCCTCCCCTTGGCAGGCCTGACCCTGGGCCTGCTGGCAGATCCGCTGCTGGCCAAAGAACCTGAGCCGCTGGAACTTGAAACCACCCGTATCAGCACCGAATACGAATCCGCCACGGACCCGGTCAAGGGCTATCGGGCCACACGCTCGGCCAGCGCGACGAAGACCGATACGGCGATCCGCGACATTCCCCAATCCATCAGCGTGATCCCCGCCAGCGTGCTCAAGGACCTGGGCAGCAACAACGTCGAACGCGCCCTGGAGTTTGCCGGCGGGGTTTCCAAGCAGAACAACTTCGGCGGGCTGACCCTGTATGAATACAGCGTGCGCGGCTTCACCACCTCGGAGTTCTACAAGGACGGCTTCAGCGCCAACCGCGGCTACCCCAGCACCCCGGACGCCGCCACTGTCGAGCGCATCGAAGTGCTCAAGGGGCCGGCCGCCAGCCTCTATGGCCGTGGCGATCCCGGCGGCACGGTGAATATCGTCACCAAGAAACCCCAGCCCGAAGCCTTCGCGACCTTGCAGACCAGCGCTGGCAGCTGGGACCGCTACCGCACCGCCCTGGACCTCAACACCCCGCTGGATGCCCAGGGTAACCTGCTGTCCCGAGTCAACCTGGCCGTGGAGGACAACCACAGCTTTCGCGACCACGTGGACAGCCGCCGGGTGTTCGTCGCGCCCTCCTTAAGCTGGCAGTTGAACCCGGACACCAGCCTGCTGCTGGAAAGCGAATGGGTGCGCCACAGCTCGACCTTCGACCGCGGCATCGTGGCCCCGAACAATCGCTGGAGCGGCGTCTCCCGCTCGACCTTCCTCGGCGAACCCGATGACGGCAACATCGACAACCACAACAACATGCTCCAGGCCACCCTGGAACACCACCTCAATGACAGCTGGAAACTGCGTCTGGCCAGCCACTACAAGGAAGGCAAACTCTGGGGCTTCGCCTCCGAAACCCGACCGCTGAACGCCGACCGGCACACGGTCAACCGGCGCTACCGCGAGCGGGACAACAACTGGCATGACAGCATCACCCAGCTGGAACTGCGCGGCCTGTTCGACCTCGGCAGTTGGCAGCATGAACTGCTGATCGGCAGCGAATACGAGAACTACCGCAAGAACGAGCGGGTCACCAGCATTGCCGGCGGCGCCTATGCCATCGATATCTACGACCCGATCTACGGTCAGGCCAAGCCCAACGGCAAACGCTCTGGCACGGACTTTTTCGAGCATGTCGAAAGCCAGGCCCTCAACCTGCAGGACCAGATCATCTTCACTGACCGCCTGCGAGGCATGGTCGGCGCCCGCTTTGAACACTTCGAGCAAAAGATCGACGACCACACCACCGGCAAGCGCAGCCGCCAGAACCACGATGCCCTGACCCAGCGCGCCGGCCTGCTCTACCAACTGACCCCGCAGGTGGGGCTGTTCGCCAACGCCTCCACCTCGTTCAAGCCCAACAATGGGCTGGATGCGGGCGGCAAGACCTTCAAGCCCGAGGAAGGCGTCGGCTATGAGGTGGGGATCAAAAGCGAGCTGTTCGACGAGCGCTTGAGCGCCACCCTCGCCGCCTTCCATATCGACAAGGAAAACGTCCTGGCCCTGGACCCCGGCACCGACTCCAGCCGCGCCATGGGCAAGGCCCGCAGCCAGGGCTTCGACCTGCAGTTCAGCGGCCAGTTGACCGACGCGGTGCGCGTGATAGGCGCCTATGCGCTGATTGATGCGCAAGTCACCAAGGGCGACCCGGCAATCCCCGCCGGCAGCCGCATTCTCGGCGTGGCCAAGCACAGCGCCAGCCTGCTGGGGGTCTATGAATTCCAGGACGGCCGGCTCAAGGGCTCGGACATCGGCGCAGCCCTGACCTATGTCGGCGACCGCTCGGGCGAGGCCGGAGGCCGCTTCGAGCTGCCCGCCTACCGCACCCTGGACCTGCTGGCCCACTACAAGGCCAGCGACAACCTGACCCTGGGCCTGAACCTGAACAACCTGTTCGACGAGAAGTACTACGAACGCTCCTACAGCAACTACTGGGTCAATCCCGGCGAACCGCGCAATTTCACCCTCAGCCTCACACTCAACCTGTAGAAGAGAGCCGCCATGCACAGCCTCAAATCCATCGCCCTGCTGGGCCTGCTCGCCACACTAGGCGCCACCCAGGCCTCGGCCCACGGCCTGTGGACCGAACAACGACGCGGCAATATCGAAGTGATCTACGGCCACGGCGCCGAAGACGACGCCTTCAAGGCCAAGAAAATCAGCGGTGCCTGGGCCTATGACGGCGCGGCCAGAATGATTCCGGTGACCGTGCAACGCCTGGCGGACCACGCACGCCTGCAACCGCTCAAGCCGCCGGCGGTGCTGGCCGTGGCACTGGACAACGGCCCCTGGTCGCAAACCGCGGACAAGCGCTGGGTCAACCAGGGTCGCAGCAAGGTCCCGGGGACCATCGCCTCGACTCACACCTACAAGTACAGCCTGGCGATCTATCAACCGGGAGCGAAGCTGCCCAAGCTGGAACAGCTCAAGCTGGTGATCCTGCCGGAAGTCGACCCGCTGACCGTCGGCCCGGGCAAAAACCTGCCGGTGCGGGTGCTGCTGGATGGGCAGCCCGTGGCCGGGGTGAAGTTGATTGGCGATTACCGCAATGCACCGAGCACCCTGAGCACCGAGACCGATGCCCAGGGACGTGCCCAAGTGCTGGTGAGGAACGAAGGCCTGAACGTGATTGCCGCAGAGCTGGAGGTAGCGCTCAAGGACAACCCGGATGTGGCGTCACGCGGACTGTTCAGCTCCCTGACCTTCCTCGGCGAGCCGCACCACGAATAAAGGTACGGCCACCTCGGAAGCCAGGCGTCTGGACTACAGCTCGCCCAGGCCGTCGATCAGCGCCTGGTTCTGTTCCTGTGTGCCGATGCTGATCCGCAGGAACTGAGCGATCCGCTGCTGCTTGAAGTGGCGCACTATCACCCCTTGCTCGCGCAGCTTGGCCGCCAGGCCGGCTGCGTCGTGCCGCGGGTGGCGGGCAAAGATGAAGTTGGCCGCCGACGGCAGCACTTCGAACCCCTTGGCCTGCAACTGCGCCACCACCCATTCGCGACTGTCGATCACTTGCTGGCAGGTCTTGGCGAAGTACTCGCGGTCCTCGAAAGCCGCCGCCGCTCCGACGATCGCCAGGCGATCCAGCGGGTAGGAGTTGAAGCTGTTCTTGACCCGCTCAAGGGCCTCGATCAGGTCCGGGTGCCCTACCGCCAGGCCCACTCGCAAGCCGGCCAGGGAGCGCGACTTGGACAGGGTCTGGGTCACCAGCAGGTTCGGGTAGCGATCCACCAGGCTGATGGCGGTCTGGCCGCCGAAGTCGATGTAGGCCTCATCCACCACCACCACGGAATCCGGGCTGGCCTTGAGGATCTGCTCCACCGCATCCAGGGCCAACAGGCAGCCGGTGGGCGCATTCGGGTTGGGGAAGATGATCCCGCCGTTGGGCCTGGCGTAGTCGGCCACGCGGATCTGGAACTGCTCGTCCAGCGGCACCGCTTCGTGCTCGATGCCGTACAGGCCGCAGTAAACCGGGTAGAAGCTGTAGCTGATGTCCGGGAACAGCAGCGGTTTTTCCTGCTGCAGCAGGCCGTGGAAAATGTGCGCCAGGACTTCGTCGGAACCGTTGCCGAGGAACACCTGGTTACCCTGCACCCCGTAGTAACTGGCCACCGCCTGCTTGAGCAGGTCACTGTTGGGGTCCGGGTACAGGCGCAGGTTGTCGTTGAGTTCGGCCTGCATCGCCGCCAGGGCCCTGGGCGACGGGCCATAGGGGTTTTCATTGGTGTTGAGCTTGACCAGCTTGGTCAGCTTGGGTTGTTCGCCCGGCACGTAGGGCACCAGGTTCTTGACGAACGGACTCCAGAATTTGCTCATGTTCATTGCCCCTGATCTTGGTCGTCGACGATGCGGTATTCGGCACTGCGGGCGTGGGCGGTCAGCGACTCGCCACGGGCCAGCACCGAGGCGGTGCGGCCCAGTTCAGAGGCGCCCTGCTCGGAGCAGAAGATGATCGACGAACGTTTCTGGAAGTCATACACCCCCAGCGGCGACGAGAAACGCGCGGTGCCGGAAGTCGGCAGCACGTGGTTCGGCCCGGCGCAGTAATCCCCCAGCGCTTCGCTGGTGTGGCGGCCCATGAAGATCGCCCCGGCGTGGCGGATCTGCGGCAGCCAGGCTTGCGGGTCGGCCACGGACAGCTCCAGGTGCTCGGGGGCAATGCGGTTGGCCACTTCAATGGCTTGCTGCATGTCGCGGACCTTGATCAGGGCTCCACGGCCATTGATCGAGGTGTTGATGATTTGTGCGCGCTCCATGGTTGGCAGCAGCTTGGCGATGCTCGCCGCGACTTTATCCAGGAACTCGGCATCCGGGCTGACCAGGATCGCCTGGGCGTCTTCGTCGTGCTCGGCCTGGGAGAACAGGTCCATGGCGATCCAGTCCGGGTCGGTCTGGCCGTCGCAGACCACCAGGATTTCCGACGGGCCGGCGATCATGTCGATGCCGACCTGGCCGAACACATGGCGCTTGGCGGTGGCCACATAGATGTTGCCCGGGCCGACAACCTTGTCCACCTGGGGCACGCTTTCGGTGCCGTAGGCCAGCGCGGCCACGGCCTGGGCGCCGCCGATGGTGAACACCCGATCGACCCCGGCGATGCAGGCGGCAGCCAGTACCAGTTCGTTGACCTCGCCACGCGGGGTCGGCACCACCATCACCACCTCGGTAACGCCCGCCACCTTGGCCGGAATCGCGTTCATCAGCACCGACGACGGGTAGGACGCCTTGCCCCCCGGTACGTACAGCCCGGCGCGGTCCAGCGGCGTGACCTTCTGGCCCAGCACCGTGCCGTCGGCCTCGGTGTAGGTCCAGGAGTCCTGTTTCTGCTTCTCGTGGTAGCTGCGCACCCGCGCCGCGGCCTTTTCCAGGGCTTCGCGCTGGGCCACGGTGATCCGGGTCAGCGCCAGTTCCAGGCGCTCGCGCGGCAGGATCAGGTCTGCCATGGAAGCTACTTGCAAGCCGTCGAAACGCTGGGTGAACTCCACCAGCGCCGCATCGCCGCGCTCGCGCACGGCCTTGATGATGTCCAGCACCCGCTGATTGACCGAATCGTCAGAGACACTTTCCCAGCTCAGCAGATGATCCAGATGACGGGCGAAATCCGGGTCGGCAGCGTTGAGTCGGCGAATTGCAGTCGGAGCGGTCATAGCGAAGGCCTCAATGATTGGCGAATGCACAAAAGGGCAAGCTTGGATTTGCAAAGCTCAGGCGCCGCAAGACTACCAAGCCATCCGCGTGGGCACCTGAGCATTCTGGCTATGACGCGGATAGATGGGCGCGGCTCAAGGCCACGCATGTGAATCAGCCGCGGTGTCGCGATTCCACTGCCTTGCGCAGGGTGTCGATCAACGCCTGGATACGGGCGTGCTGCATCTTCATCGATGCCTTGTTGACCACCAGGCGGGAGCTGATGGTCGCAATCAGTTCCTGGGGTTCCAGGCCGTTGGCCCGCAGGGTGTTGCCGGTGTCGACCACGTCAATGATCTTGTCGGCCAGGCCGATCAGCGGTGCCAGCTCCATGGAACCGTAGAGCTTGATGATGTCCACCTGACGACCCTGCTCGGCGTAGTAACGCTTGGCGACGTTGACGAACTTGGTGGCCACGCGCAGGCGGCCCTTGGGTTCTGCGGCGCCAATGGCACCGGCAGTCATCAGCTTGCACTGGGCAATCTGCAGGTCCAGTGGCTCATACAGGCCCTGGCCGGTGTACTCCATCAGGACGTCCTTGCCGGCCACCCCGAGGTCGGCAGCGCCATGCTCGACATAAGTCGGCACGTCAGTGGCACGCACGATCAGCAGGCGGACATCGTCCTGGGTCGTGGGGATGATCAGTTTGCGGCTCTTGTCCGGATTCTCGGTTGGCACGATGCCCGCTTCAGCCAGAAGCGGCAGCGTGTCGTCGAGGATACGGCCCTTGGACAGTGCGATGGTCAACATGAGTAACGTAAGTCCTTATGCGGCGACTGATGCCCGGACGCAAACGGCGCCAGACATGCGTCGAGCCTGAAGACAGGCTCGACGTGAAACAGATTCGACTGTGGGCACCTCCCTGTGCCCGTCATGCAACTAGCCCGGTACGCGGCGGATCTTGGCGCCGAGCATCTGCAGCTTCTCTTCGATGCACTCGTAACCACGGTCGATGTGGTAGATGCGATCGATCAGGGTGTCGCCTTCGGCCATCAGGGCCGAGATCACCAGGCTGGCCGAAGCCCGCAGGTCGGTAGCCATGACAGGCGCGCCCTTGAGGATTTCGGTACCGGTAACGATGGCGGTGTTGCCTTCGACCTGGATCTTGGCGCCCATGCGGTGCAGCTCATAGACGTGCATGAAGCGGTTTTCGAAGATGGTCTCGATCACCGCGCCAGTACCTTCGGCAATCGCGTTCAGGGAAATGAACTGCGCCTGCATGTCGGTGGGGAACGCCGGGTACGGAGCGGTACGCACGTTGACCGCCTTGGGGCGCTTACCGTGCATGTTGAGCTCGATCCAGTCGCTGCCGGTGGTGACTTCAGCGCCGGCTTCCTTGAGTTTTTCCAGCACCGCTTCAAGGATGGTTGGATCGGTGTCCTTGACCTTGACGCGACCGCCGGTGACCGCAGCGGCCACCAGGTAGGTGCCGGTTTCGATACGGTCAGGCATCACTTTGTAGATCGCCGAATGCAGACGCTCGACGCCATCGATGGTGATGGTGTCGGTGCCAGCGCCGGAAATCTTCGCGCCCATGGCGATCAGGAAGTTCGCCAGGTCCACGACTTCTGGTTCGCGAGCGGCGTTCTGCAGCACGCTGCGGCCACGGGCCAGGGCTGCAGCCATCATGATGTTCTCGGTACCGGTCACGCTCACGGTATCGAAGAAGAAATTCGCGCCGCGCAGGCCACCCTCAGGCGCCTTGGCCTTGATGTAGCCGCCTTCGACGTCGATCACCGCGCCCATGGCTTCCAGGCCGCGGATGTGCAGGTCCACCGGACGCGAGCCGATGGCGCAACCGCCAGGCAGGGCCACTTCGGCTTCGCCGAAACGGGCAACCATCGGGCCCAGTACCAGGATCGAGGCGCGCATGGTTTTCACCAGCTCGTAGGGTGCCACCAGGGTCTTGATGGTACGCGGGTCGATTTCGACGCTGAGTTTCTCGTCGATCACCGGCTCGATACCCATGCGACCGAACAGCTCGATCATGGTGGTAATGTCGTGCAGGTGCGGCAGGTTGGCCACGGTGACCGGGCCATCGCACAGCAGGGTTGCCGCCAGAATCGGCAGCGCGGAGTTCTTGGCCCCGGAAATGCGGATCTCGCCATCAAGGCGAACGCCGCCGGTAATAATCAATTTATCCATAACAGTCTCGACGCCCTTGGGCTCAGGTGCGCTCGGCCCAGGCCGCGCGGCTGAAAAATTTCATGGTGATCGCGTGGATGCTGCCATCGGCAATCCATGGATTCAAATGGGCATAGATGCTCTGCTGACGCTTCACCGGGCTCAAGGCCGACAGTTCGTCGCTAATCACGTTCAGCTGAAAGTTGCAGCCTTCGCCCTCAACTTCTACCTGAGCTCCGGGCAGCTTTCCCTCAAGAAAGCTCTTCACTTCGTTGGCCTGCATGCTCAACCTCAATCGGCGCCCTGTGCGCGCGGGTCGGACATCATACAAAAAAGCCCCGCGCCTGCGAACCCCGCATAGCAGGACTCTGACGGGGGGCTTCTATATAGAGATGTGGGTTATTGGGGATGGGCGAAGATTTCGGTGACTCCGGAGACCTCGGCGATCTCGCGCATGTCCTCGGGCAGCGCACGAACGCTCACCGCCTTGCCCAGTGCCTGGCCATCACGCATGAAGGCCAGCAGCAGCGCGAGTCCGACGCTGGAGGACTTCTCCACCGCCGAGCAATCGAGCACCAGCGCCGGTGCCTGGCTCGACTTGATCAGCGCCTGGCCCTGCTTGCGCAGGCCCGGGCCGCTGCGGTAATCCAGCACGCCGCTGATCAACAGTTCCCCGGCATCACCGAGGCGCACGGCCGATTCACTCATTGCGCAGCCTTTTGTGCAGCGTCTTCGGTCACTTCCTTGGCCTTGGCCACCTCACCGGCCCAGCCGTCGATGGTCTTGTCCAGGTTGTTGCCATTGCGCTGCATCGCGTCGGCGAACTGATCACGGAACAGCTTGCCGATATTGATGCCGTTGATGATCACGTTACGCACTTTCCACTCGTCGTTGATCTTTTCCAGGGTGTAGGACACTGGGTAGATCGCGCCGTTGTTGCCCTTGACCTGCATATCGACGCTGGTGCGGGTGCCGCTTTCATCCTTGGCCGGAGAAACCGTGATGCCCTGGTTGTTGTACTCCAGCAAGGCATTGCCATAGAACTGCATCAGGCTGCGCTTGAAATTTTCCTGGAAGCGCACCATCTGCTCCGGCGTGGCCTTGCGCGAATACTTGACGGTCATGATGCTGCGGGAAATGCCGTCGGCATCCACCACAGGACCGACGATGCTGTTCAAGGCATTGTAGAAGTCGTTCGGGCTTTGCTTGTACTTCTCTTTATTAGCCGCCAGGTCAGCGAGCAGACGGGTGGTCGTGTCCTGCACCAGATCATGCGCGGAAGGCGTGCTTGCCGCGTTGGCCAGCAACGGCAGAGCCGCCAGCAGCACCAACAGGCCACGTCGCAAGATAGAGATCATCGAAAAACTCCTCATTTGGCGTCTTTGCTAACGGTATTGAGCAGGAATTTACCGATCAGGTCCTCCAGTACCAGCGACGACTGGGTGTCGTGGATGGTTCCACCATCCTTGAGCAAGGCTTCTTCCCCGCCCACGCTGATACCGATGTATTTCTCACCCAACAGGCCAGCAGTCAGGATAGATGCAGTGGAGTCAGTCGGCAGATTATCCACGCGCTTTTCCAATTGCATCGTTACCCGGCCAGTGAAGCTGTCACGGTCCAGATCGATCGCCGTGACCTTGCCGATGGTTACGCCGGCCATGGTCACTTTGGCTCTGACCGTCAAACCGGCGATATTGTCGAAGTAGGCGTAAAGTTTATAAGTATCGGTGCTCGCGGTTGGAGACAAGCCACTGACTCGCAGGGCAAGCAACAGCAAAGCCAGGATGCCGGCCAGCAGGAAAAGGCCGACACCGATTTCCAGGGTGCGGTTTTGCATCAGAAATCTCCAAACATCAAGGCGGTCAGAATAAAGTCCAAGCCGAGTACGGCCAACGAGGCATACACCACGGTCTTGGTAGTGGCACGGCTGATCCCCTCTGAAGTGGGCTCACAGTCATAGCCTTGGAAAACGGCGATCCAGGTCACTACAAACGCAAAAACAATACTTTTGATCACACCGTTGAGCACGTCACCACTGAAGGTCACGCTGTTCTGCATGTTCGCCCAGTAGGAGCCGTCGTAGACTCCCAGCCAGTCGACAGCGACCCACGAACCGCCCCAGATGCCCACCACGCTGAAAATCATCGCTAGCAATGGCAGGGAAATGAAGCCGGCCCACAGGCGCGGCGCAATGATGTACTTGAGCGGGTCGACACCGATCATCTCCAGGCTGGAGAGCTGCTCGGTGGACTTCATGTTGCCGATTTCCGCGGTCAGCGCCGAACCGGCACGCCCGGCGAACAGCAGCGCAGTCACTACCGGCCCCAGCTCCCGCAACAGGGTCAGGGCCACCATCTGCCCCACCGCCTGCTCCGAACCGTAGCTGGAGAGGATATTGAAGCCCTGCAGCGCCAGCACCATGCCGATGAAGATCCCGGACACGACAATGATCACTAGGGACATCACGCCCACTGAGTGCAGTTGCTTGACCAGCAGGCCAAAGCTGCCGCCTATGCCACCGCGGCCCAGCAGCGCATGGAACAGGAACAGCGTGGAACGCCCCAGTACCGCCAGGACATCGATGCCTGAGCGACCGAAGAGGCGAACCCTCTCGATTAGCGATATTTTGCGCATCAGCGCTTCCCCAGAAGATCTGCGCGGTAGTCCGTCGCTGGAAAGTGGAACGGCACCGGGCCGTCGGGATCGCCCTTCATGAACTGACGGATACGCGGATTATCGGAGTCCATCAGCTCTTCGGGAGTTCCCTGGCCCAACACCTGGCCATCGCCCACTACATAGAGGTAGTCGGCAATGCTCGCGGTTTCCGCCAGGTCGTGGGAAACCAGGATGCTGGTGATACCCAGGGCATCGTTGAGCAGCCGGATCAGGCGCACCAGAACGCCCATGGCAATGGGGTCCTGGCCCACGAAAGGCTCGTCGTACATGAGGATCTGCGGATCCAGGGCAATCGCCCGGGCCAGGGCGACCCGGCGCTTCATGCCGCCGGACAGCTCGTCGGGCATCAGGTCGACCGCGCCGCGCAAGCCCACCGCCTGCAACTTGAGCAGGACGATGTCACGAATCATTTCGTCCGGCAGTTGGGTGTGCACCCGCAGCGGAAAGGCCACGTTCTCGAACACGTCCAGGTCGGTGAACAGTGCGCCGCTCTGGAACAGCACGCCCATCTGCTTGCGCGCGTCGAACAGATCGCTGCGCGAAAGGCTCGGCAGATTCTGGCCATTGACCCACACTTCGCCGCTGCTGGGCCGCAACTGCATGCCCATCAAGCGCAACAGGGTGGTCTTCCCACAGCCGGAAGGCCCCATGATGCCGGTGACCTTGCCCCGCGGAATACGGATATCCACGTTATTGAAAATGCTGCGCGTACCGCGCTTGAAGGACAGTCCCTTCAGCTCGACCGCGTAGGCGTTATCGGCACTCATCTAAACTCCTTGCGATGCAGCCTATCACTCGGACGCTTGGCTCCCTGCCGGGAGTACATGCCCCTGGGCAGGCCGAACTGGCGGCGAACTATATCACTGCTGATACGGAGCCCCCAAGGCCGACGCCACCCCCGTTCAGGTCGACGACAGGCAAAAACCAGACTTTCCTCGCGCCCGGTAGACAAAGCCTGACGAACTTGCGTGAGGGATTTGTTCATTACCGCTATAATCGCCGCCTTTTCATCGGGCTATACGATTTCAGACATGAGCCAATCCAGCGACCTGATTCAATCAGCACAACGCACCATCCGCCTCGAACTACAGGCAGTAGAAGGCCTGCTGCCCCATATCGACGCAGATTTCGTACGCGCTTGCGAGATGATTCTGGCCAGCAAAGGCCGCGTAGTAGTGGTCGGCATGGGCAAGTCCGGGCACGTGGGCAACAAGATCGCCGCTACCCTGGCCAGCACCGGGACCACGGCTTTCTTCGTCCATCCTGCCGAAGCCAGCCATGGCGACATGGGCATGATTACCCGCGATGACGTGATCCTGGCCCTCTCCAACTCCGGCTCCACCAACGAAATCGTCACCCTGCTGCCCCTGATCAAGCGTCTGGGCATCCAGTTGATCAGCCTCACCGGCAACCCCGAGTCGCCGCTGGCCAAGGCGGCTGACGTCAACCTTAACGTCCACGTCGAGCACGAAGCCTGCCCGCTGAACCTGGCACCGACCTCCTCGACTACCGCCGCCCTGGTCATGGGCGACGCCCTGGCCGTGGCGCTGCTGGAAGCCCGCGGCTTCACTGCCGAGGACTTTGCCTTCTCCCACCCGGGTGGTGCCCTGGGCCGTCGCCTGCTGCTCAAGGTGGAGAACGTCATGCACGAAGGCAGCGATCTGCCCCAGGTGCAACGCGGCACCCTGCTCAAGGATGCGCTCATGGAAATGACCCGCAAGGGCCTGGGCATGACCGTGATCCTGGAGGCCGACGGCCGCCTGGCCGGGATCTTCACCGACGGCGACCTGCGTCGCACCCTGGATCGGGCCATCGATATACACCATGCCACCATCGATTCGGTGATGACCCCTCATGGCAAGACCGCACGTGCCGACATGCTGGCCGCCGAAGCCCTGAAAATCATGGAAGACCATAAGATCAGCGCCCTGGTGGTGGTGGACAAGGAAGACCGGCCGATCGGCGCCTTGAACATGCACGACCTGCTGCGCGCGGGAGTGATGTGATGAGTGCCGACCTGCTGCAACGCGGTAAAAACATCAAGCTGGCGGTATTCGATGTCGACGGCGTGCTGACTGACGGGCGCCTCTACTTCCTCGAAGACGGCAGCGAGTTCAAGACCTTCAACACCCTGGACGGCCAGGGCATCAAGATGCTCATGGCGGCCGGCGTGCAGACGGCGATCATCAGCGGGCGCAAGACCCCGGTGGTAGAGCGCCGGGCCAAGAACCTGGGGATTCCCCACCTGTACCAGGGCCGCGAAGATAAGCTGGTAGTACTGGACGAGCTTCTTGGCCAACTGGGCCTAAGCTATGAACAGGTCGCCTATCTGGGCGACGATTTGCCCGACCTGCCGGTGATCCGCCGCGTGGGGCTGGGCATGGCGGTGGCCAATGCCGCAGCGTTTGTCCGCGAACACGCCCACGGCGTCACGGTGGCCCGCGGCGGCGAAGGTGCCGCCCGCGAGTTCTGCGAACTGATCCTGCGTGCCCAGGACCGCCTTGAAGCAGCCAATGCCGCTTACTTATAGAGCCTTCCCATGCTGAGCAAAAAGATTCGCAACATCCTGATCTTCGGGACCATCGCCCTGCTGTTCGCAGCGGTCGGTTACTGGAACATCAGCCCGGAACGCTTCCTCGACAAGCCGGTGGCCCAGGTCGACGAAAGCGCCATTGACTACTACGTGATCAACGCCCGCAGCGTGCAGTACCTGCCCGACGGCAAACTGCAGTACGAAATGACCTCGGACAAGGTCGAGCACGTCAAGGCCAGCGAAGTGACCCTGCTGACCAAGCCGGACCTGCAGATGTACCGTGGCACCACGTTCCCCTGGCATGTCCAGAGCGAACGCGGCGAGGTCAACCCGGACGGCACCGAGGTCGAGCTGATCGATTCGGTACGGGTTTCCCGCACCGACGAGCACAACCGCAACCTGCTGATCACCACAACCCGCATGACAGTATTCCCGCAGAAGCAATATGCGCAGACCGAGCAAGCCGTTAGAATCGACGGCGCCGGCGGCGTGACTACGGCCAAGGGAATGAAAGCGTATTTGAAAGACGGCAGGATGAACCTGCTATCGAACGTAAGAGGACAGTATGAGGCTCGTTAAAACCCTCCCTATTTTGCTCAGTCTGGGCGCAGCACTGGGAAGCGTGAGCGCCTGGGCTCTGCCGAACGATAGCCAACAGCCGATCCGCATCCAGGCCGACGACGCCCAGCTGGACGACAAAAACGGCGTGGCCACCTACAAGGGCGATGTCATCATCACCCAGGGCTCGATGAAGATCACCGGTAACACCGTGACCATCACCCGGTCCAAGACCGGTGAAATCGACGTGGTGACCTCGGTGGGCAACCTCGCCTACTTCGAGCAACTGCAGAAGCAGACCGACCCGAAACCGGTCCAGGCCTACGCCGTGACCATCCAGTACCATGCCCAGCAGAACCGCATCGTGCTGATCGACAAGGCCAAGGTCATCAACGACGGTAATACCACCGAAGGCGAGAAGATCGTCTACGACACCGTCAAGCAGGTTGCCAACGCCGGTCGCGCCAATGGCAGCTCGGTTACCGCGCCGCGTCCGCGGATCGACATGGTCATCCAGCCGAAAAAGAAAACCGACGAGCAAAAGGCCCAGTAATGGCAACTCTGAAAGCTCAGCATCTGGCCAAGAGCTACAAGAGCCGCCAGGTCGTGCGTGATGTCAGCCTGTCCATCGACAGCGGTCAGATCGTCGGCCTGCTCGGCCCCAACGGCGCCGGCAAGACCACCTGCTTCTACATGATCGTCGGCCTGGTCCAGGCCGATCAGGGCCGCGTCCTGATCGACGACCTGGATGTCAGCCACCAACCGATGCACGGCCGCGCACGCGCCGGTATCGGCTACCTGCCCCAGGAAGCCTCAATCTTTCGCAAGCTGTCGGTGGCCGACAACATCATGGCCATCCTCGAGACCCGCAAGGAGCTCGACAAGGCCGGCCGTCGCCAGGAACTGGAAAGCCTGCTGCAGGAATTCCACATCAACCACATCCGCGACAACCTCGGCATGAGCCTGTCCGGTGGTGAGCGGCGCCGCGTGGAGATCGCCCGGGCCCTGGCCACCGCGCCCAAGTTCATCCTGCTGGACGAACCCTTCGCCGGTGTCGACCCGATCTCGGTGGGCGATATCAAGCAGATCATCCACCACCTCAAGGCCAAGGGCATCGGGGTGCTGATCACCGACCACAACGTCCGAGAAACCCTGGACATCTGCGAAACCGCCTACATCGTCAACGACGGGCAACTGATCGCCGAAGGCGACTCCGAGACCATCCTGGCCAACGAACTGGTCAAGGAAGTCTATCTGGGCCATGAGTTCCGCCTGTAAGGGCTGATGTGTTGGGCTGGACGCCAGGGCGCCGGGAACAATAAAACCCTACAAACTTTATTGTTACAGCGCTCTAGGCAAACACTTCAGTTTCAGGCATATAATTTGCTTATGTTTGGCGCTCCGGCGCCCTGTAGTGGATGGCGCATGTGCGCCGGCAAATAAGGTGTTAAGCCCCTGCCATGAAACCATCGCTAGTCCTTAGAATGGGCCAGCAGCTGACGATGACACCGCAGCTGCAACAGGCCATCCGCCTGCTCCAATTGTCGACCCTGGACCTGCAACAGGAAATCCAGGAAGCCCTGGAGTCCAACCCGATGCTCGAGCGCCAGGAAGAAGGCGACGACTTCGACAACAGCGACCCCCTGGCCGACAACACCGAGTCCAAACCCAATACCGAGATCCAGGAGCCCTCCTACCAGGAAACCGCCCCCACGGTGGACAACCTCGAGGACGGTGAGTGGAACGAGCGCATCCCCAACGAACTGCCGGTCGACACCGCCTGGGAAGACGTCTACCAGACCAGCGCCAGCAGCCTGCCCAGCAGCGATGACGACGAGTGGGACTTCACCACCCGCACTTCGGCGGGCGAGAGCCTGCAGAGCCACCTGCTCTGGCAACTGAACCTGGCGCCGATGTCGGACACCGACCGCCTGATTGCCGTGACCCTGATCGACTGCATCAACAATCAGGGCTACCTGGACGAAACCCTCGAGGAGATCCTCGAAGCCTTCGATCCGGAACTGGACATCGAACTGGACGAGATAGAAGCCGTCCTGCACCGCATCCAGCAATTCGAACCTGCGGGCATCGGCGCCCGCAACCTGGGCGAGTGCCTGTTGCTGCAACTGCGCCAGCTGCCGGCGAAAACGCCCTGGCTGGGCGAGGCCCAGCGCCTGGTCAGTGACTACATCGACCTCCTGGGCAGCCGCGACTACAGCCAGCTGATGCGGCGCATGAAGCTCAAGGAAGATGAGCTGCGCCAGGTCATCGAGCTGGTGCAGAGCCTCAACCCCCGCCCCGGATCGCAGATCGAATCCAGCGAAGCCGAATACGTGGTCCCGGACGTCATAGTGCGCAAGGACAACGAACGCTGGCTGGTGGAACTGAACCAGGAATCCGTGCCGCGCCTGCGGGTCAACGCCCAGTACGCCGGTTTTGTACGCCGCGCCGACACCAGCGCCGACAACACCTTCATGCGCAACCAGTTGCAGGAAGCCCGCTGGTTCATCAAGAGCCTGCAAAGCCGCAATGAAACCCTGATGAAGGTCGCCACCCAGATCGTCGAGCACCAGCGCGGCTTTCTCGAATATGGCGATGAAGCGATGAAGCCGCTGGTTCTGCACGATATCGCCGAGGCGGTGGGCATGCACGAATCGACGATTTCCCGGGTGACCACGCAAAAATTCATGCATACCCCACGGGGCATATATGAGCTGAAATACTTTTTCTCCAGCCACGTCAGCACTTCGGAAGGCGGTGAATGCTCGTCCACGGCGATCCGCGCGATCATCAAAAAATTGGTGGCCGCGGAAAATCAGAAAAAGCCGTTGAGTGACAGCAAGATCGCTGGTTTACTGGAGGCACAAGGCATTCAGGTAGCCCGTCGTACCGTCGCCAAGTACCGCGAATCCCTTGGGATCGCGCCTTCCAGCGAACGTAAGCGGTTGATGTAGCCGCAGGGCTGGCCACAGCGTTTCAGAGTGTGTTTGAAAAGGGCCCGGTGTCGTTTTCAAACGTAGTCTAGGTGGCAGGCAACCCAGCCTGCCGCGTTATGCACTGGCAACGAAGGAGAAGCTGTATGCAAGTCAACATCAGTGGACACCAACTCGAAGTGACTGAACCCCTGCGCGTCTACATCGGCGAAAAACTCGACCGGCTGGAGAGGCACTTCGACAAGATTACCAATGTGCAGGTCACCATGGCTGTCGAGAAGCTGAAGCAGAAAATCGAAGCCACCCTGCACATCCACGGTGGGGAGGTCGTTGCCAACGCAGAACATGACGATATGTATGCCGCAATCGACCTGCTCACGGACAAGCTTGACCGCCAACTGAAAAAGCATAAGGAAAAGCAACTCCACCTTCTCCAAGGCACGGGTCGCTAACACTCCCCTCCCATGATCCGACTTGAAAGCATCCTGACCCCCGGCCGTTCCCTGGTGAACGTGCCGGGCGGCAGTAAAAAACGCGCCCTCGAACAAATTGCCAACCTGATCAGCCGTGAAGTGCCTGATCTGGAGATGCAGGATGTCTTCGAGAGCCTGATTGCCCGTGAAAAACTCGGTTCCACCGGTTTTGGCAACGGCATCGCCATTCCCCACTGCCGCCTCAAAGGCTGCGAGTCGCCCATCAGTGCGCTGATGCACCTGGACGCTCCGATCGATTTCGACGCCATTGATGGCGCACCGGTCGACCTGCTGTTCGTCCTGCTGGTTCCGGAAGCCGCGACCGATGCACACCTGGAACTGCTCCGGCAGATCGCCAGCATGCTTGATCGCAAGGAAGTCCGTGACCGGCTGCGCAGTGCCACCAGCAACGAAGCCTTGTATCAGGTCGTTCTGGACGAGCAAAACGGTCAGTAATCATGCGTTTGATCATCGTCAGCGGCCGCTCCGGCTCAGGTAAAAGCACCGCCCTCGATGTTCTCGAGGACCACGGCTACTACTGCATCGACAACCTGCCAGCCGGCTTGCTGCCGGAACTGGCTGAACGTGCGTTGATCCACACCGAACTGGCGCAACCGCTGGTGGCGGTGTCCATCGATGCCCGCAACCTGCCCAGTCATCTGTCGCGATTCCCCGAATTGCTGGAAGAAGTGCGCAGCCGGCATATCCAGTGCGATGTGCTGTACCTGGATGCCGACGAAGAGACCCTGCTCAAGCGCTTCTCCGAGACCCGTCGGCGCCACCCGCTGAGCAGCGCCAACCGCTCCCTGGCCGAAGCCATCCACGATGAAACCCAACTGCTGGGGCCGATCGTCGACCTGGCCGATCTCAAGGTCAACACCACCAACCTGAACCTTTACCAGCTGCGCGACACCATCAAGCTGCGACTGTTGAACCAGCCGGAACCCGGTACCGCGTTCCTGGTGGAGTCCTTCGGCTTCAAGCGCGGCATGCCGGTAGATGCAGACCTGGTGTTCGACGTGCGCTGCCTGCCCAACCCGTATTGGAAGCCCGAGTTGCGCGCCCAATCAGGCCTGGATGCGCCCGTGGCCGAGTATCTGGCGGCGCAACCCGATGTCGAGGAAATGTTCCAGGACATCTCCAGCTACCTGCTCAAATGGCTGCCACGCTTTGCCGCCAGCAACCGCGCCTATGTGACCATCGCCATCGGCTGCACCGGCGGGCACCACCGCTCCGTGTACCTGACCGAGCGCCTGGGCCAGGTCCTGCAAAAATCCCTGAAGAACGTCCAGGTTCGCCACCGCGACCTTAGCTGAAAGGATCTACCCCGCGATGCCAGCTCTGGAAATCGAGATCATCAATAAACTGGGCCTGCATGCCCGTGCCTCGGCCAAGTTCGTCGGCGTGGCCGGGCAGTTTCCCTGCCAGATCCGCGCCGGCAGGACCCCGGACTCCATGGTCGACGGCAAAAGCATCATGGCCATGATGATGCTGGCCGCCGGCAAGGGCACCAGGATCCACCTGAAGACCGAAGGCGAGCAGGAACAGGAAGCGATGGATGCGCTGGTGGCGCTGATCAACAACTTCTTCGACGAAGGCGAGTAGGCCCGGGCGGGCCCCTCACCATACGGCTCTCAGGCGAGTGCCGTATCCATGACCATCATCAGGCAGAAACCGATACACAGGCCAAGACTGGCAAGCTTGTCATGACCATTGCGACGCGACTCCGGAATCACTTCATGAGTGACCACCAGCAGCATCGCCCCCGCCGCCAGGGCCAGGCCCAGGGGCAGCAATACCTGCGCCAGGCTCACCAGCCAGGCGCAGAGCAAGGCAAAGACCGGTTCCACCAGACCTGAAGCCGCCCCAATCAGGAATGCCTTGACCCGCGACATCCCCGCCCCCGCCAATACCAGGGCAATCACCAGGCCTTCCGGTACATCCTGCAGGGCAATGCCCATGGCCAGGCTGTCCGCATCCGGCATGCCGCCTCCGGCCGACACCCCCACCGCCATCCCTTCAGGAATGTTGTGGGCAATGATGGCGAAGACGAACAGCCAGATACGCGGGGCAATCACCGGATGCTCTGGCGTGCCCACCAGCACCTCCGGGCTGCCCCCCGAGACCTTGAGATCCACCAGGAACAGGCCAAAGGCCCCGAGCATGATGCCTGCGCAGATCAGGCCGCTGGAGCCCCAGGCAGACAAACCCAGGTCCTGGGCCGCAGCGATGCCGGGGACGATCAGCGAAAATGCCGTGGCCGCCAGCATCACTCCGGCACCAAAGCCCAGCAGGGTGTCGCTCACCGCCACCGGCATCCGCCGGATCACCAGCACCGGGACCGCCCCCAGCGCCGTGCCCAGCGCGCAGATCGAACCGCCCTGCAAGGCGCGCAGCAAGCGCGGCTCCAGGTTCAGCCAGCTCAGCCCTTGAGCCACCAGCAACGCCGTGCCCGCCAACAGCAACAGCGAACCGAAGGCATAACGAAACATTCGCCCGCTGCTGATTGCCAGTGTTTCAGTGCCCATAGTCGGCCTTAGATCTTGTTTTGATGGAAAGGTATCAAGCCATCGCGGCCTGGTAGCGCTGAGCGACTTCCGGCCAGTTGATGACGTTGTAGAAGGCGTTGATGTATTCCGGGCGGCGGTTCTGGTAGCGCAGGTAGTAGGCGTGCTCCCACACATCCAGACCGAGGATCGGCGTATTGCCGTTCATCAGCGGGCTGTCCTGGTTACCGCTGCTTTCCACTACCAGTTTCTTCTCCGGTGTCACGCTGAGCCAGGCCCAGCCACTGCCAAAACGGGTGAGTGCGGCCTTGGTGAACGCTTCCTTGAAGCTCTCGAAACCACCCAGTTGCTGCTCGATGGCTTGCCCCAGGGCGCCTTGGGGATGACCGCCACCGGAGGGTGTCATCACCGCCCAGAACAGCGAATGGTTGGCATGCCCGCCACCCTGGTTGATCACCGCAGCACGCAGTTTTTCCGGCAGTTGCTGAACGCTGGCTACCAGCTTTTCCACCTCCCACCCTGCCCATTCGGTCCCCTCGACGGCGGCGTTGAGGTTGTTGATGTAGGTCTGGTGATGCTTGGTGTAGTGGATTTCCATGGTTTGCGCATCGATGTGCGGTTCCAGGGCGTCGTAGGCGTAAGGCAGTGCAGGCAAGGTAAAGGACATATCAATGGGCTCCGTAAGAGGGGCTGTCTGGTTGCGGGCTGTCGGCTGACAGGCCCGCGACGTTGCTGTCCAGCAAACGGTGAGTGCGCGGGTATTCGCCGTGATCACCGATGAAATTCAGCAGTTCGACGTAGGTCTTGCTGCTTTGGCGCAAGGCCGCTTCCCGCAGGGCTGTGGGCAAGCGGCTGTCCTGCATGGTCTGCAGCAACCGCTGATGGATGGCGCAGAGGTATTCCGCGCTCTCCTCCGGCTGATTGAGGCGCAGGTGCAGGTCTGCCAGGTTGTGATGGGAAATCACACAGGCCGCCACCGCTTCGTCGGCATCCGACCAGCGCTCGAACAGCACCTGGGCCAGGGCCAGCGCCTGCAGGTAGAACTCGCGAGCATCCACCAGCTCGCCCTGCATAAAGAGGCGATTGGCCCTTTCGATCGTGCGTTTCCAGTGCTCCATGGTGAGCCTCCAAAGCGGTGTCGGTGGGTTACACGCCGCCGGCAGTGAGCTTTTCCGGGTCCAGCAGGACCTCCAGCTGGCTGCGTGACAGATCGGTATGTTCAAGGGCCACGTCGATCACCGGGCGCCCCTGCTTGTAGGCGGTCTTGGCGATTTCTGCAGCCTTCTGATAGCCGATGATCGGGTTCAGCGCCGTGACCAGGATCGGGTTGCGCGACAGCGCTTCCTTGAGCTTGGGTTCGTTGACCTTGAAGCTGGCGATGGCCTTGTCCGCCAGCAGGCGGCTGGAGTTGGCCAGCAACTCGATGCTGCTCAGCAGGTTCTGGGCAATGATCGGCAGCATCACGTTGAGCTCGAAGTTGCCCGATTGCCCGGCCACAGTGATGGTGCTGTCGTTGCCGATGACCTGGGCGGCGACCATCGCGGTGGCTTCAGGAATCACCGGGTTGACCTTGCCGGGCATGATCGACGAACCGGGCTGCAAACCTTCCAGCTCGATCTCGCCGAGCCCGGCCAGCGGGCCGGAGTTCATCCAGCGCAAGTCGTTGGCGATCTTCATCAACGACACCGCGGTAGCCTTGAGCTGGCCGGATACCGTCACCGCAGTGTCCTGGGAGCCGATCAGGGCGAAGAGGTTCTTGCCCGGGGTGAATTGCACCTGGGTCAGCTTGCTCAACTGCTGGCTGAAACGCACAGCGAACTCGGGATGCGCATTGATTCCGGTACCCACAGCGGTACCGCCCTGAGCCAGGGATTGCAGGCTCGGCAGCAGATCCTGCAGGTGGCTGATATTGGCCTTGAGTTGCTGCGCCCAGCCCTCCAGCACCTGACTCATGCGCACCGGCATCGCATCCATCAGGTGAGTGCGGCCGGTCTTGATGAAGGGGTGCACCTGTACCGCCTTGCGCTCGATGACCTCCACCAGATGCACCAGGGCCGGCAGCAGTTGCTCATGCAGGGTCAGCGCGGCGCTGACATGAATGGTGGTAGGGATGATGTCGTTGCTGCTCTGGCCGCAGTTGACATGGTCATTGGGGTTGACCGGCTCACCCAGCAGACGGCTGGCCAGGGTTGCCAGTACTTCATTGGCGTTCATGTTGGAACTGGTGCCAGAGCCGGTCTGGAAAATGTCCACCGGGAAGTGCGGCATGAAATCACCTTCCAGCAGACCCTGGGCGGCATCGACGATGGCCTTGCCCTGGGCTTCGCTGATCTGCCCCAGTTCGACGTTGGCCTTGGCCGCAGCCGCCTTGGCCAGGATCAGCGCACGGATGAAGGCTGCCGGCATGCGTTGGCCACTGATGGGAAAGTTGTCCACCGCACGCTGGGTCTGGGCGCCGTACAGGGCCAGTTCCGGTACCTGCAGTTCGCCCATGCTGTCGCGTTCGATACGGGTATTACTCATCGGGAAATCCTTGCACCAGTTCTATCAGGGGAATGGAAGGCAGCAGCGAGCAGGTCGCCAACTGCCAGGCGTGGCTCTGCCAGCGCTTGAGCCGGCAATTGCACAAAGACAACCGCTCCATGTCGCGCAACGGCCGCCAGGCCTGGTCCAGGCACTGGCTGCGCCAATGCCAGGGCAGCGCTGTATCGGTTGCGGTATCGATCAATAAACGGAAGGAAGTTTCAGCGACGGTCCAGGCCGACATCGCGGTACAGCAGGCCAGGTAGCGGCCTTCGGCGAGGTAATGCTCGATCAGACGGGGCTCGTCCGGTTCCAGTGCGCAACGGATCTGGCGGCTCATCCAGCGCCAGCTTTCGAGGTAAGGCTGCTCGTGCAAGGCAGAACTCATGACCTGGGCTCATCGAATAATGATTTTCATTATTAAATGATATTGAGAATCAAATCAATCTGGCTTGTATGATTTTTGTCCAACTCTTATAGGGCCCGCCTTACCGGCGAATGAGCCCTTGAGCCTGGTGCCGGATGTCAGGACGCTTTCGCTGGCAAGCCAGCTCCTACAAAAATGGCGGGCATAAAAAACGCGCCACCTCGGGGAGGTGGCGCGTTGGGGTTGAAGCTGGGCGCGGTCAGCTGCCGGCGACGGTCATGCGTTCGATCAGCACCGAGCCGGTGCGGATGTTGCTACGCAGCTCCAGGTCGTTACCCACTGCGAGGATCTGCTTGAACATGTCCCGCAGGTTGCCGGCAATGGTCACTTCCTGCACCGCGAACTGAATCTCGCCGTTCTCGACCCAGAAACCCGCCGCACCGCGGGAGTAGTCCCCGGTGACCATGTTCAGGCCATGGCCCATCAGCTCGGTCACCAGCAGGCCACGGCCCATGCGCCGCAGCAGCGCGGCCTGGTCTTCGTCGCCATGGGTGACGAACAGGTTGTGCACGCCACCGGCGTTGGCGGTGCTCGGCATGCCCAGCTTGCGTCCGGAATAGGTGCCCAGTACATAGGACACCAGCTCACCGTCCTGGATGAACGGCTTGGCGTAGGTGGCCAGGCCATCGCCGTCGAAAGCCGAACTGCCCATGGCGCGCATCAGGTGCGGGCGCTCATCGATGGTCATCCACTGCGGAAACAGTTGTTGACCCAGGGCGCCTTCGAGGAAGGACGACTTGCGGTACAGGTTGCCACCGGAAATCGCCCCGAGAAAACTGCCGAACAGGCCACCGGCCAGTTCTGCGGAAAACAGCACCGGCACCTCACAGGTCGGCACTGGACGGGCACCTAGCCGGCTGGCGGCGCGCTGGGCGGCACGCTGGCCAATGCTCACCGGGTCGGCCAGCAACTGGCCCTGGCGATTGACGTCGTACCAGTAGTCGCGCTGCATCTGGCCATCCGCCTCGGCAATCATCACGCAGCTCAGGCTGTGGCGGGTGGACGCATAACCACCAATGAAGCCGTGGCTGTTGCCATACACCCGACAGCCCTGGTGGGTGCTGAGGGTGGTGCCGTCGGCATTCTTGATCCGGCTGTCGGCAGCAAAGGCCGCAGCCTCACAGGTCAGAGCCTGCTCGATGGCTTGTTCGGGGGTGATGTCCCAGGCGTGGAACAGATCGAAGTCCTGCAGGTCCTTGGCCATCAAGGCCGCGTCGGCAAGGCCCGAGGCTTCGTCTTCGGAGGTGTGCTTGGCAATCGCCAGAGCCGCCGCCACGGTTTCGCGAATGGCTTCGGGGCCGCTGGCAGACGTACTGGCCGAACCCTTGCGCTGGCCCAGGTAGAGGGTGATGCCAAAGCCCTGGTCGCGGTTGAACTCGACGGTTTCCACTTCCCGCTGGCGCACCGAAGTCGACAGCCCCTGCTCCAGGGACACCGCCACTTCACAGGCGCTGGCCCCCTGGCGCTTGGCCTCGGCGATGATCTGCTCGACTTGCTCCTGCAGGGCCGGCAAAGCCTGTGGGCCGACGCTTTGTGCTGCACTCATGCTGCTCTCCACTCAAATTCTGCTTTCGATTAAGGCCGGCGAGCGACCGGGCCGGACAAGCGGCCCTCGACTGGTTATCATGGCGGCGTTTCTTTGCGGACTGCCACCATGGTTGATTCTTACGACGACTCCCTCGATGGGGAGAAAAGCAAATCCCAGGTCAAACGCGAGCTGCATGCTCTGGTTGATCTCGGCGAGCGCCTTACCACCCTCAAGCCCGACTTGCTGAACAAACTGCCCCTGACCGACGCCTTGCGCCGGGCCCTGGCGGATGCACCCAAGCACGTCGCCCATATCGCCCGAAAGCGCCACCTGCAGTTCATCGGCAAGCTGATGCGGGACCAGGACACCGACGCGATTCTGCAACTGCTTGACCAACTCGATGCCTCCACCCGGCAGTACAACGAACGCTTCCATAACCTGGAGCGTTGGCGCGACCGCCTGATCGGCGGCGGCGATGACGTGCTGGAAAAGTTCGTCGGCGAATACCCGGACGCCGATCGCCAGCAACTGCGCTCCCTGATCCGTCAGGCCCAGCATGAGCTGGCGCATAACAAGGCACCGGCCTCAAGCCGTAAAATTTTCAAGTACATCCGCGAGCTGGACGAGACTCAACGCGGTCTGCGCTGAGCCTTGCCACGGGTGAGCTGCCCTGCAGCTCACCCGACGCCCTCCCTCCTTATGCCCCAGTGCCACCCACGGTGATCGCATCGATCTTCAGGGTCGGCTGGCCGACGCCCACTGGCACCGATTGCCCATCCTTGCCGCAGGTGCCGACGCCACTGTCCAGGGACAGGTCATTACCCACCATCGATACCCGGCTCATGGCTTCCGGACCGTTGCCGATCAAGGTCGCGCCCTTGACCGGGGCGGTGATCTTGCCGTCCTCGATCAGGTAGGCCTCACTGGTGGAGAACACGAACTTGCCGCTGGTGATATCCACCTGGCCGCCACCGAGGTTGGCGCAATAGATGCCCTTCTTCACCGAAGCGATGATTTCCGCCGGATCGCTTTCGCCACCCAGCATGTAGGTGTTGGTCATGCGCGGCATCGGCAGGTGCGCATAAGACTCGCGGCGACCGTTGCCGGTGCGGGCCACGCCCATCAGCCGGGCATTGAGCTTGTCCTGCATGTAGCCCTTGAGCACGCCGTTCTCGATCAGCGTGGTGCATTCGGTGGGGGTGCCTTCGTCGTCCACGCTCAGGGAACCACGGCGCCCGGCCAGGGTGCCGTCGTCGACGATGGTGCAGAGCTTGGAAGCCACCATTTCGCCCATGCGACCGCTGTAGGCCGAACTGCCCTTGCGGTTGAAGTCGCCCTCCAGGCCGTGGCCCACGGCTTCGTGCAGCAGCACTCCGGACCAGCCGGAGCCCAGCACCACCGGCAGGGTTCCGGCCGGCGCCGGAATCGCTTCCAGATTGACCAGCGCCTGGCGCAGGGCTTCACGGGCATAGCCCATGGCCCGATCTTCGCTGAGGAAATAGCGGTAGTCGGTACGCCCGCCGCCGCCATGGCCACCGCGCTCGCGGCGACCGTTCTGCTCGACGATGACGCTGACGTTGAAACGCACCAGCGGCCGCACGTCCGCCGCCAGGCCGCCATCGGTAGAGGCCACCAGGATCCGCTCCCAGACCCCGGCCATGCTCACGCTGACCTGCTGGATGCGCGGATCCAGGGCGCGGGTTGCGGCGTCAACGCGCTTGAGCAGCTCGACCTTCTCGGCCCGGCTGATGACTTCCAGGGGGTTGTCCGGCGCATACAGCTGCGCCACGTCCTGGGTCGAGAACGCCTGCACGGTGCCGTTTTGCCCGGCCCGGGAAATCGAGCGCGCCGCCCGGGCGGCGAGGCCCAGGGCCTCCAGGGTGATGGCATTGCTGTAGGCGAAGCCGGTCTTCTCACCGGATTGCGCACGCACCCCAACCCCCTGGTCGAGGTTGAAACTGCCTTCCTTGACGATTCCGTCTTCCAGGGACCAGGACTCGGAAATCTGCCCCTGGAAATACAGATCGGCGGCATCGATGCCCGGGCCGGCCAGATCCCCCAGCACGCCTTGCAAGCTTTCGATGGTCACGCCGCCCGGGGCTAGTAGATGTTCACTGACAGAGGACAACAACCCGCTCATATGTTTTGGCCTTAAATTCGTCGTACTTATGCAAGCCGTTGCACGCCTTGCGAGAAAATGCGCCGGTGACTGAACACCGGCATCCGCGCCCGGATGGACGCCTGTTCGCTGCTGTCGCGCTCGGCCAGCAGCACGCCTTGACCTTGATCCTGTTGCGCCACTATCCGCCCCCAGGGGTCGACGATCGCCGCATGGCCGTAGGTTTCCCGCGGGCCGGGATGCACGCCGCCCTGGGCCGCCGCCAGCACATAGCACTGGGTCTCGATGGCACGGGCGCGAATCAGCACCTCCCAATGAGCCGCACCGGTGACCGCGGTAAACGCCGAAGGCGCGGTGATCAACTCGGCGCCAGCGGCGCGCAACTCGCTGTACAGCTCGGGAAAGCGCAGGTCATAACAGACTGTAAGGCCGACCCTTCCCACCGGCGTATCCGCCACCACCACCCGGTTTCCATGAGCATAGTCATCGGATTCACGGTAGCGCCCGCGATTGTCCGCCACATCGACATCGAACAGGTGCAGCTTGTCGTAGCGCGCCACGAACTGCCCCTGGTCATCCACCAGCAACGAACAGGCATTGGACTTGGCCTCGGGCTGATCGACGGGGGGCAACGGCAAGGTGCCGGCCACTATCCATAACCTGAGGTCGCGGGCGGCCTGTTTCAACCATGGCAGGATCGGACCTTCGCCCAGCGCTTCGGCGCGACCGATGGCCGCCATGTCGCGGCGCCCCATGGCGGCGAAGTTTTCCGGCAGGACGGCCAGCTTTGCACCGCCGGCAGCAGCCTGTTCGAGCAGGCTCCGAGCCTGCTGCAGATTGGCCAGGACATCGCTCTGGCTGACCATTTGAATCACCGCAAGAGACATGGCGAACTCCTTGTAGGGTAGGCGGCCATGCTACTCCATAGGCGCGAATCGAGGATTCTCAAAACGGTTTGTCGAAGGTGATTTTCGGCTCTTTCC
This sequence comes from Pseudomonas sp. UME65, assembly GCF_014170225.1. Lineage (NCBI taxonomy): Bacteria > Pseudomonadati > Pseudomonadota > Gammaproteobacteria > Pseudomonadales > Pseudomonadaceae > Pseudomonas > Pseudomonas sp. UME65. The sequence goes on from NZ_LZZQ01000013.1 coordinate 168,102, forward strand.
ATGGGCCTTTGACGTTGTATTTGACGCTGGCGAAGCGCGCCACGCGGTCACCGATCAGCTTGTCGATCAGGAACAACGCCCCGCCCACCGCCGGCGCACCGACAATCAGCGCGGCAATCGGCAGGTTGTTGGTCACCGGCAGGGTCACCAGCAGCTTGGCGTCGACCTGGTCGGCCACCATGTCCAGGGTGCCATTGAGCTCCAGGTTGCTCGACGGCCCGGTCAGGGTGATCGGCTCGCGAGTGACGTAAACGCCATTGCTCGCCGCCAGCACGCCCCGGACCCGGTCATAGCTCAGGCCCTTGCCGAACAGGTCGGAGAAGTCCAGGCGCAGGCGGCGACCGATGGAGTTGAAGTTGAGCAGGCCGAACACCCGCAAGGCCTGGGCCCCGCCCTCGACTTCGACGAACTGGCCCTTGCGCAGGGTAGCGTCCAGGCTGCCGGAGAAGCGCTTCAAGCCCACCCAGGCCGGCGAGCCCGGCCAACGGCCATCGACGTCCAGGTGAAAATCTTCACTGGTCACGGTCGGGGCGAAGCCCCAGCCCTTGAGCACGTCCGCCAGGTTCTTGCCGCCAATGCGGCCCCGGTACCAACTGTTGCTGGCACCGGCCTGGCCTTCCCAGCCGCCCTCGCCCTGCAACTGCATGCCCTTGAGGCCCAGGTCCAGGCCATTGAAGACCATGCCCCTGGACGTCGGCCGCACCTTGAGCGCCCAGCCGCCGATCAGGTCCTGGCCCTGGAACAGCTGGGCAATGGAAATATCCAGGGGCGGAACGCTCTTGGGATCCACCGAGGCCAGGGGGTCGGGCGCATTTTCATCGGCCTGCGCTGCCGGATCGGCAGCCGGCAGGCGCACGTACGCCATGTCGATGGCCATCGGCGCCGCCTTGGCATCGGGAATCCCGACCTTGCCTTTGGCCTGCTGGCTGTCGATCTGCAACTCCCAGGCAGCGGGCTTGCGCGCCAGCAACAGGTTGACCTGGTCCAGGGTGGTGCCGAAGGCACTGAGCTTGCCAACCTTGAAATCCGCACTGCTGAGCAACTGTTTGGCGCTGCCTCCCGGGTCCTGCCCGGCGTAGCGATCCACGAGGGCTTTCCAGGGTTCCACATCCAGCTCGGAGAGAATCCCTCGTATCCGCAGCCCTTTACCCGGCGGCAGCAAGGCCGCGCCATCGCCGAGGAACAGCTCGCCCCGACCCTCGGCGAGCTTGCCGCTGGGCGCCGCAAAGGTGAAGTCGGCCAGTTCGCCGTAGTTGAACCAGTAGCGCCGCTCGGCCCCTTGCAGAGTCATGCGAAATACACTGTTGCGCCCGGTGCTGGCCGCCATGCCGAACGGCGCCGGCAGGTCCACCGCTACGCCCTTGAGACTGGAACTGACCATCAACTGGCTGTCGGCTCCGTCCAGGTTCAGTTGCAACTGGTAGGGCACCTCGCCGGACACCGGCAACGGCTGGCCGACTTGCAACCAGTCGGTAAGTTTCTTGACCGCAACCTGGCCCTTGGCAACCACTCGAGTGTTGGGTTTGCCCGGCTTGCCATCGGCGAAGATCTGCGCCGTGACCGGCCGCTCGAACGCCTGGGCACTGATGCCCTCGCCACTCAGGCCCTTGGCACTATCGAAGCGGAAATCACCCTTGAGCTGGGTCAGTTCCAGCTCAGGCTCACTGAGCTTGAGGCGCGCCTTGTCGGTCTTGAACGCCACCACGATCTTCGGCTCCTGGCCCTTGACCAGGGGAATATCCAGATCCAGCTTGCCTTGCAGATCGCCCTCGCCATGCCAGCCGGCAAAGGTCGAGCCGGTGCCGATCGGCGCCTCCTGGAGAATTTTCACGCCATCGCCCAGGCCACCGGCAAAGGCGCCATCGATGTACATGTGGCTGTCCTGCCCGCTGGCAGCATGGGGAATGTTGACGAAGACATCCCGCACCTTGGTGTCCAGCAACTGGCCTTTGCTGGCGACGATGCGCACGCCGCTGTCTTCGATGAACACATCACCGCTGACCTTGGTCAGGTGCGGCCAGCCCGGCTGGAACGCCAGCTCGGTGTCATGCACCTTGAAGAACAGGCTGATGCTGCGGGCGGCCTCGACGGCGTCATGGTTGAGCGAACCCTGGTACTGGAAGAAGCCCTGGTCCACCGCGCCCTTGAGGATCGCCGTGCGCAGCCATTCATCCACACCGGCGTTGAGCACCTGGGGCAGGTACTTGGCGGTGTAGCGCCCATCGCCGTCCACCAGGCCGACTCGCAGGTCCATGTAGTCTTCCTGGCTGTGGTCGAAATGCAGGCGGATCAGGAAGTCGCCGGCGATCTTGCCCTCTTCGCCCAGCACCTTCAGGTAGGGGGCAATCAGGGTGAAGCCTTCCTTGTCGAGCTTCCAGGTCAGGGTGGCGTTGGCCTGGATGTACTGCCAGGGCTTGGCGAAGATCGGGTACAGGTGCAGGGAGAAATCCTTGCTGTCCATGCGCAGCTCGCCCTTGCCCAGGTCGCCGCTGATGCTGCCGCTGACATTTCGCGCTGCCGGAGCACCGTGATAGGCGTCGAAGCCAACCCGGTCGAGGTTCGCGGCGAAGCTCAGGCGCTGGTCGCCACTGTTCTGGGGACGATAGTCGAGCAGCACGTTGCGCAGGCCGCCAGTGACTTTCAGTCGGTCGATGGCCGTGGCCAGGCCTTCCGGCAAGGGGGCCAGGGCATCGAGGATCGGGGTGATCGGCTTCAGGTCCAGGCGGTCGGCCTGCACATGCCAGAGTTCTTCCTGCTGCTCGGTCGCGTTGCGCTGCTGCACCTGCACACGGGATTCCCAGCGGGTCTCGCCGAGGTTCAGCGCCAGGGAGTCAAGCTGCACCTGCAGGCCCTGCTCGTCACGCTGGAAGTAGGCATTCAACGCCAGGTTGCTCAGGGACACCGGCGTGCGCTCGGCATAGGCCCCGGTGAATTGCGGGGCATTCAAGCGCAGCGTGGCGTTTTGCACCCCCCCCTTGGCCCACTTCAGCCACAGCTCGCCACCCGCTTTGAGCTCGGAGAGTTTCCACTCCCGGGTCAGCCGGGCCGGCACCCAACGCGACCAGTCGCTTTGCGGCAGGCTCAGGTACAAGTCGGCCTGGGCATCGCGCCAGGCCTCGGCCCGCATCCTGGTCCGCAGGTTCATTGCCAGGGGCTGGCCGTCCGGCAGCGTCAGGCGCAGGTCCAGGCGCTGGCGGCTGGTACCGCTGCGCAGATTGAGCCCGACGTAGGTCAGGGCCACGGGCTGGTGGTCCAGAGGCTGCAAGGTGACCTGGCTGTCCAGCAGCGACAGCTCGGCAACCTGTTGCAGGCGGCCCAGCAACTGCTGGGGGTCCATCGGCTGGTCCTGTTGCACCGGCAGGCCTTCAAGCTGCCACTGGCCGTCCGTGCCCTCTTTCAGGCTCAGGCTCAGGCCGCTGAGCTCCAGGCGGCCGATCCGCAGGTCACGGGCCAGCAGGCTGCCGAGCATATCCGGCGCCACGCTCACCTGATCCAGGCGCAGCGCATTGGCGCCCTCGCCCACCTGCACGTCGTGGGCCAGCAGGATCGGCGACAAGCCGCTCCAGCGCCCCTCCAGGCTACCGATATGCACCGGCAAGCCCACAGCCTGCTGCACCTTGGCCTCGACCTCGGGCTGGTACTCGGCCACCAGCGGGGTCAGTTCCCGGCCCAGACTGACATACAAGGCAGTCGCCACCAGCGCCAGCGCACAGAAGCCAAGCCCCCAGCGAATCAGCGTGGTGAACAGGCGCATCAGCCGCTCCATTTCAGTTGGCTCCCAGGGTAAAAGTCATGCAAAAAGCTGAAGCCAGCCATTTCCACGGATGTAGAACACGCGGAATCAGAGCAGCACCACGTCGTATTGTTCCTGGGAATACATGGTTTCGACCTGGAACCTGATGGTCCGGCCGATAAAACCCTCCAGCTCCGCCACGTTGCCCGACTCTTCGTCCAGCAGCCGGTCGACCACCTTCTGATTGGCCAGCACCCGATACCCTTCTGCCTGATAAGCCCGGGCCTCGCGGAGGATTTCTCGGAATATTTCGTAACAGACGGTTTCCGGGGTTTTCAACTTGCCCCGCCCCTGGCAACTGCTGCAAGGCTCGCACAGCACTTGCTCCAGGCTTTCGCGGGTGCGCTTGCGAGTCATCTGCACCAGGCCCAGCTCGGTGATGCCGATGATGTTGGTCTTGGCGTGGTCACGCTCCAGCTGCTTTTCCAGGGTGCGCAATACCTGGCGCTGGTGCTCTTCATCTTCCATGTCGATGAAGTCGATGATGATGATCCCGCCCAGGTTGCGCAGGCGCAGTTGCCGGGCAATGGCGGTGGCCGCCTCGAGGTTGGTCTTGAAGATGGTTTCCTCAAGGTTGCGATGACCGACGAAGGCCCCGGTGTTGACGTCGATGGTGGTCATGGCTTCCGCCGGGTCTACCACCAGGTAGCCTCCGGACTTGAGCGGCACCTTGCGCTCCAGGGCTTTCTGGATTTCGTCCTCGACGCCGTATAGATCGAAGATCGGCCTCTCGCCGGGGTAGTGCTCCAGGCGATCGGCGATTTCCGGCATCAGCTCGGCCACGAACACCGTGGTCTTCTGGAAGGTTTCCCGGGAGTCGATGCGGATCTTCTCGATCTTCGGGCTCACCAGGTCGCGCAGGGTGCGCAGAGCCAGGCCCAGGTCCTCGTAGATCACATTGGGCGCGCCGATGGTCTTGATCTGCGCGCCGATCTGGTCCCAGAGCCGGCGCAGGTAACGGATGTCCATCATGATCTCATCGGCCCCGGCGCCTTCGGCGGCGGTGCGCAGGATAAAACCACCGGCCTCCTTGATGCCTTCCTGGGCCACGCAATCACTGACGACCTGCTTCAGGCGCTCACGCTCGGCTTCGTCCTCGATCTTCAGCGAGATACCGACATGGGCGGTACGCGGCATGTACACCAGATAGCGGGAAGGGATCGACAACTGAGTGGTCAGGCGCGCGCCCTTGGAACCGATGGGGTCCTTGGTGACTTGCACCACCAGGCTCTGCCCTTCGTGCACCAGAGCGCTGATGCTCTCTACCGCAGTGCCTTCGCGGGTGGAAATTTCCGAGGCGTGGATAAACGCCGCCCGGTCCAGGCCGATGTCGACGAAGGCCGCCTGCATGCCCGGCAAGACCCGCACCACCTTGCCCTTGTAGATGTTGCCGACGATCCCCCGGCGCTGGGTGCGCTCGACGTGAACCTCTTGCAGCACTCCGTTTTCGACCACCGCCACGCGTGATTCCATCGGCGTGATGTTGATCAGAATCTCTTCACTCATGGCAGTGTCTCGTTCAGGCGTGTTCATAGAGGGCCGCAGCAATCGGGTACGGCGCTTTAGCGCACTGGAAGGTTTTGCCAACAGGGTATGCCGAAATGCCCGAGCAGTTCTGCGGTTTCGCACACCGGCAAGCCGACCACCGCGGAATAACTGCCATTGAGGCCGGCGACAAACACCGCTGCCAGTCCCTGGATAGCATAGCCACCGGCTTTGTCGCAGGGCTCGCCGCTGGCCCAGTAGAGCGCGGCCTCTGCAGGCGAGATCGGGCGAAAACGTACCAGGCTGCGCACCACTCGCGACTCGCAGCGTTCACCGTCAAGCAGGGCAATGGCGGTGAACACTTCATGCTCACGCCCCGAAAGCGCCATGAGCATCTGCAACGCATCAGCCTGATCCAGCGGTTTGCCGAGAATCCGCCCATCGAGCACTACCGCGGTGTCGGCCCCCAGCACACAGGCCGGGGCCTGGGATTCACTGCTGGTGATCAGCCCGCGCCCCGCCGCAGCCTTGCCTCGGGCCAGGCGCTCGACGTAGGCGGCAGGTGACTCATCGGCCAGCGGGGTTTCATCGATGTCCGCACTGATGGCGGTGAACGGCACGCCGATCTGCGTCAGCAACTCACGCCGACGAGGCGAACCGGAAGCGAGGTAAAGCGGATTCATCAAGACATCTCCCTGTCGAGGTGCGGGCCAATGCCTGACCGAATTAATTGATTTTGAAACGTCGACGCAAGCCGCGCAGGCCGAAGCTGACCCAGGGCCACAACAAGGCACTGACCAGGGCCGGCAGCACCAGGGCCAGGGTCGGCTGGCGGTTGCCGGTCAGGGCGCTGAGCCAGAGTTGCACCAACTGCGCCAGGCCGAAGATCACCAGGATCACCAGGCTCTGCTGCCACATCGGGAACATCCGCAGGCGCTGTTGCAGAGACAGTACAAGGAAGGTGATCAGCGTCAGGATCAGGGCATTCTGCCCCAGCAGCGTGCCATAGAGCACATCCTCTGCCAGCCCCAGGCACCAGGCAGTGACCATGCCGACCTTGTGCGGCAGGGCCAGGGCCCAGAACGCCAGCAACAGCGCCAGCCACAGCGGACGCAGGATCTCCATGAACTGCGGCAGGGGCGAGACGCTCAGCAGCAGCCCGATAAGGAAGGTCAACCAGACGATCCAGCCATTTCGCGAATAGGTGCTACCCGCCATTATTCTCTTCCTCCGGTGGTAGCCGGTGCTGCTGCCGGTGGTTTGGCAGCGGCCGGTTTCACCACAGGTTTATGGACCGGCTTGGCCGGAGCGTGAGCCGCGGGTTTGGCCGGGGTCGCCGGCGCAGCAGGAGTCGCAGTGGCGGGCGCAGCCCCGGCGTTTGCCGCCGCGGCCGGCTTGGGCACGGTGGCCGGGACCACTGGCGCGGCGCCGGCGCCCTGCTGGTCCTGGGCTTCCTGGGCCTGGGCGGCGTCGTTGGCACGCTCTTCGGCGGTACGCGGATCGCTGAATACCAGCAGCAGGTAGCGGCTGCGATTCAGCGCAGCGGTGGGTACCGCCCGCACAATGGCGAACGGCTGGCCGGAGTCGTGGATCACTTCCTTGACCGTGGCCACCGGGTAGCCGGCGGGGAAACGCTGGCCCAGACCGGAGCTGACCAACAGATCGCCTTCCTTTATATCCGCGGTGTCGGCCACATGGCGCAACTCCAGGCGCTCCGGATTGCCGGTGCCGCTGGCGATGGCGCGCAGGCCGTTGCGGTTGACCTGCACCGGAATGCTGTGGGTGGTGTCAGTGAGCAGCAGTACGCGGGAGGTGTAGGGCATCAACTCCACCACCTGGCCCATCAGGCCACGGGCATCGAGCACCGGCTGGCCGAGGAACACGCCATCGCGCTCACCCTTGTTGATGATGATGCGGTGGGTAAAGGGGTTCGGGTCCATGCCGATCAACTCGGCCACTTCAACCTTCTCGTTGACCAGCGCCGAGGAATTGAGCAACTCGCGCAGGCGCACGTTCTGCTCGGTGAGGGCCGCGAGCTTTTGCATGCGCCCCTGCAGCAGCAGGTTTTCGGTCTTGAGTTTTTCGTTTTCAGCGACCAGTTCGGTACGGCTGCCGAACTGACTGGCCACGCCTTGCCATAGCCGCTGCGGCAGGTCGGTGATCCAGTAGGACTGCATCAACACCAGCGACATTTGGCTACGCACTGGCTTGAGCAGTGTGAAGCGGGCATCGACCACCATCAGTGCGACCGAGAGAACGACCAGCACCAGGAGGCGCACGCCTAATGAGGGGCCTTTGGCGAAAAGCGGTTTAATAGGCCGCTCCTCCCAGGCAAATGTTGTGTTTATTCATACGGCATCAAACCGGCCTGGATGCAGATTGACAGAAGATAAACGCCACAGGCAGCACTGCAAAGTGCTGCCTGTGAGCGCAACAGCATAGATGCAACCGGCGAAGTTATTCGCTGGAGAGCAGGTCCATGGTGTGTTTGTCCATCATTTCCAATGCACGGCCACCGCCGCGAGCGACACAGGTCAGCGGGTCTTCGGCAACGATCACCGGCAGGCCGGTTTCCTGGGCCAGCAGCTTGTCCAGATCACGCAGCAGCGCGCCACCACCGGTCAGCACCAGGCCGCGCTCGGCGATGTCCGAAGCCAGTTCCGGAGGCGATTGCTCCAGGGCGCTTTTCACCGCCTGAACGATGGTTGCCAGAGACTCTTGCAGAGCCTCCAGCACTTCATTGGAGTTCAAGGTGAAGGCACGCGGCACGCCTTCGGCCAGGTTACGGCCGCGGACGTCGACTTCACGCACTTCGCCGCCCGGGTAGGCGGTGCCGATTTCCTGCTTGATGCGCTCGGCGGTGGATTCACCGATCAGGCTGCCGTAGTTGCGACGCACGTAGGTGATGATCGCTTCGTCGAAACGGTCGCCGCCAACCCGTACGGATTCGGCGTAGACCACACCGTTCAGGGAGATCAGGGCGATTTCAGTGGTACCACCACCGATGTCCACGACCATCGAACCGCGGGCCTCTTCAACCGGCAGGCCGGCACCGATCGCAGCGGCCATCGGCTCTTCGATCAGGAACACTTCACGGGCACCGGCGCCAAGGGCCGATTCACGGATGGCGCGACGCTCAACCTGGGTGGACTTGCATGGAACGCAGATCAGCACACGTGGGCTGGGCTGCAGAAAGCTGTTTTCGTGAACCTTGTTGATGAAGTACTGCAGCATCTTTTCGCAAACGCTGAAGTCGGCGATCACGCCGTCTTTCATCGGACGAATGGCTGCGATGTTGCCCGGGGTACGACCGAGCATGCGCTTGGCCTCAGTACCAACCGCGACAACACTTTTCTGATTACCGTGGGTCCGAATGGCCACAACCGATGGTTCATTCAGGACAATACCGCGCTCGCGCACGTAAATAAGGGTGTTGGCAGTGCCCAGGTCAATGGAAAGATCGCTGGAAAACATGCCACGCAGTTTCTTGAACATGGGAAAGGGACCCTAGGCAACGCGTGGGTAAAAAAGTGCGGCAAACTCTAACAACGACAGGGATTTTGGGCAAGGCGCCAATATGTTAAATTGGCCGCTTTTCTGTGCACCAACCCCCACAATCGCGGCCATAAGACCGTAGAAATGCGGTAGTGTTCCGACAATCTAACACGCGGACGAAATCCGTTTTTGTTTTCCACTGGAGAATCCCATGGCGCTTGAACGCTCCGACGTGGAAAAAATCGCTCATTTGGCCAGCATCAAGCTCAATGAAGGCGATCTTCCACACATCACCTCCGCCCTGAACAGCATTCTCGGGCTGGTGGATGAAATGCAGGCAGTCGATACCGACGGTATCGAGCCCCTGGCCCACCCCCTGGAAGCCAGCCAGCGCCTGCGCGCAGACGTTGTGACCGAGTCCAATCATCGCGAGGCCTATCAGTCCATCGCACCAGCGGTCGAAAGCGGCCTGTACCTGGTTCCGAAAGTCATCGACTAAAGGGAAAGAGCCTGCAATGCATCACATGACTCTGGCCGAGATCGCCCGCGGCCTCGCCGACAAGAAATTCTCCTCTGTAGAACTGACCCAGACCCTGCTGGCGCGCATCGCCCAGCTGGATCCGCAGATCAACAGCTTCATCAGCCTCACCCAGGACCTGGCACTGTCCCAGGCCAAGGCCGCCGACGAGCGTCGCGCCAATGGTGAGAGCGGTGCCCTGCTGGGCGCGCCGATCGCCCACAAGGATCTGTTCTGCACCCAGGGCATCCGCACCAGCTGCGGCTCGAAGATGCTCGACAACTTCAAGGCGCCCTACGACGCCACCGTGGTCGCCAAGCTGGCCGCTGCCGGGGCCGTGACCCTGGGCAAGACCAACATGGACGAATTCGCCATGGGCTCGGCCAACGAGTCGAGCTGGTACGGCGCGGTGAAAAACCCGTGGAACCTGGAACACGTACCCGGCGGTTCGTCCGGTGGTTCCGCTGCGGCGGTCGCTGCGCGCCTGCTGCCAGCCGCCACGGCCACCGACACCGGCGGCTCGATCCGCCAGCCCGCCGCCTTCACCAACCTCACCGGCCTGAAGCCGACCTACGGTCGCGTTTCCCGTTGGGGCATGATCGCCTACGCTTCCAGCCTCGATCAGGGCGGCCCACTGGCGCGCACCGCCGAAGACTGCGCGATCCTGCTGCAAGGCATGGCCGGCTTCGACCCGAACGACTCCACCAGCATCGATGAACCGGTGCCGGACTACAGCGCCGGCCTCAACGGCTCGCTGCAGGGCCTGCGCATCGGCGTGCCGAAGGAATACTTCAGCGCCGGCCTGGACCCGCGCATCGCCGAGCTGATCCACAACAGCATCAAGGAGCTGGAAAAGCTCGGTGCGGTGATCAAGGAAATCAGCCTGCCGAACATGCAGCACGCCATCCCCGCGTACTACGTGATCGCCCCGGCGGAAGCCTCTTCCAACCTGTCGCGGTTCGACGGCGTGCGCTTCGGCTACCGTTGCGAGAACCCGGAAAACCTGGAAGACCTGTACAAGCGCTCCCGCGGCGAAGGCTTCGGCAGCGAAGTGCAGCGCCGGATCATGGTCGGTGCCTACGCACTGTCCGCCGGCTACTACGATGCCTACTACCTCAAGGCGCAGAAAATCCGTCGCCTGGTGAAGAACGACTTCATGAGCGCGTTCAACGAAGTCGACATCATCCTCGGCCCGACCACGCCCAACCCGGCCTGGAAGCTCGGCGCCAAGAGCAGCGACCCGGTCGCTGCATACCTGGAAGACGTCTACACCATCACCGCCAACCTCGCGGGCCTGCCGGGCCTGTCGATGCCGGCCGGCTTCGTCGACGGCTTGCCGGTCGGCGTGCAACTGCTCGCTCCGTATTTCCAGGAAGGCCGCTTGCTCAACGTTGCGCACCAGTATCAGTTGAACACTGACTGGCACACCCGCACCCCAACCGGCTTCTGAGGAGACACACATGCAATGGGAAGTCGTGATCGGGCTGGAGATTCATACCCAGCTCACCACTCAATCGAAGATTTTCTCCGGTAGCTCCACCGCCTTCGGTGCCGAGCCCAACACCCAGGCCAGCCTGATCGACCTGGGCATGCCCGGCGTACTGCCAGTGCTGAACCAGGAAGCGGTGCGCATGGCGGTGATGTTCGGCCTCGCGGTTGACGCCGAGATCGGCCAGCACAACGTGTTTGCCCGCAAGAACTACTTTTACCCGGACCTGCCCAAGGGCTACCAGATCAGCCAGATGGAACTGCCTATTGTCGGCAAGGGCCACCTGGACATCCCCCTGGAAGACGGCACCATGAAACGCGTCGGCATCACCCGCGCGCACCTGGAAGAAGACGCCGGCAAGAGCCTGCACGAAGAATTCAACGGCGCCACCGGCATCGACCTGAACCGTGCCGGCACGCCGCTGCTGGAAATCGTTTCCGAGCCTGACATGCGCAGCGCCAAGGAGGCCGTGGCCTACGTCAAGTCGATCCACGCCCTGGTGCGCTACCTGGGGATCTGCGACGGCAACATGGCCGAGGGCTCCCTGCGTTGCGACTGCAACGTCTCGATCCGTCCCAAGGGCCAGGTCGAGTTCGGCACCCGCTGCGAGATCAAGAACGTCAACTCGTTCCGCTTCATCGAGAAGGCCATCAACTCCGAGATCCGGCGCCAGATCGAGCTGATCGAGGACGGTGGCAAGGTGATCCAGCAGACCCGCCTGTACGACCCGAACAAGGACGAAACCCGTCCGATGCGCAGCAAGGAAGAAGCCAACGACTACCGTTACTTCCCCGATCCGGACCTGCTGCCCGTGGTCATCGAGGATTCCTTCCTCGACCAGGTACGTGCCACCCTGCCGGAACTGCCACCGCAGAAACGCGAGCGCTTCCAGGAGCAGTTCGGCCTGTCGGTCTACGACGCCAGCGTCCTGGCCACCAGCCGTGAGCAGGCGGACTACTTCGAGAAGGTCGCCAGCATCGCCGGTGACGCCAAGCTCGCCGCCAACTGGGTCATGGTCGAGCTGGGCAGCCTGCTGAACAAGCAGGGCCTGGAAATCGACGAAGCCCCGGTCTCGGCCGAACAACTGGGCGGCATGCTGTTGCGGATCAAGGACAACACCATCTCCGGCAAGATCGCCAAGACCGTGTTCGAAGCCATGGCCAATGGCGAGGGCAATGCCGACGAGATCATCGACAAGCGTGGCCTCAAGCAAGTCACCGACAGCGGCGCGATCTCTGCGGTGCTCGATGAGATGCTCGCAGCCAACGCCGAACAGGTCGAACAGTACCGTGCCGCCGATGAGGCCAAGCGCGGCAAGATGTTCGGCTTCTTCGTCGGCCAGGCGATGAAAGCATCCAAAGGCAAGGCCAACCCGCAACAGGTCAACGAGCTGCTGAAGAGCAAGCTCGAGGGCTGATCGCGGTTTAACCGCAAGCGGCCCCGGCCGCTTGCGCGTGACGAGGGAGCGTGCTCCCGCTCGGTCCGACAGCGACTGCAAACCGGCCGGCGCCGCTCCAGCAAGGAACATCGCCGTCGGCTTGCGGTCTGCCAGACAGACCAGCGGGAGTACGCTCCCTCGCCACATCAACCATCGGAGCTCCCGAATGAAGCGTCTGGTTGCCACTAGCGCCCTGCTCGCTCTGCTCACCGGCTGCGCCACCAGCCACGTCATCGACCCCCGAGGTTATGACGCAACCGGCACCGCCTCCTATTACGGCGCTCGGCACCACGGCAATCGCACTGCCAGTGGCGAGCCCTTCGACCAGAACGGCCTGACCGCCGCCCACCGCGAACTGCCATTCGGCACCCGGGTACAGGTCACCAACCTGGGCAACGACAAGAGCGTCGTGGTACGTATCAACGACCGAGGCCCGCACACCCGAGGCCGCCTGATCGACCTGTCCCGCGCCGCCGCCCAACAACTGGACATGCTACGCAGCGGAACTGCCAAAGTCCGCGTCCAAGCCCTCAGCGACTGACCCCGGGAGCCCACGCCATTACCGCTTTTGCCGAACTGCCCCTGCTCAGCCTGATCCAGCTCATCAGCGGCCTGGTGATGCTGATCGCCGGCGCCGAACTGCTGGTGCGCGCGGCCATCCGCCTGGCTGCACGCCTGCACATGCGCCCACTGATCATTGGCCTGAGCATCGTCGCCTTCAGCAGCAGCGCGCCACAAATGGCCATCAGCCTGCAGGCGACCCTGGCCGACAACACCGACATTGCCGTGGGCAGCGTGATCGGCAGCAGCATTTTCAACATCCTGGTGACCCTCGGCCTGTCCGCGCTGATCATCCCGCTGCGGGTCTCGCGGCAACTGGTGCGCCTGGACATCCCGCTGATGATCGGCGCCAGCCTGCTGGTGTTCGTGCTGGCCTACAACGAACAACTCAGCCCCAGCGACGGCCTGATCCTGCTGGCAGCCCTGGTGCTGTACCTGGGCCTGCTGTTGCGCCAGTCCCGCCATTCGCACCGCCCCCACTCACCCGCACCGGCCGGCCAGCGCAGTTGGGCACCGCGCATCAGCAGCCTGCTGATGGTCCTGCTCGGCCTCGGCCTGCTGGTCTTCGCCGGGCACTTGCTGCTGGGCGCCGCCGTCTCCGTGGCCGACGACCTGGGGCTTTCCGAGCGGGTCATGGGCCTGACCGTGATCGCCGTCAGCACCTCCCTGCCCCAACTCGCCACTTCGCTGCTGGCGGCCCTGCGCGGCCAGCGCGAGATTGCCGTGGGCAACATCATCGGCAGCAACCTGTTCAACCTGCTGGGAGTGCTGGGCTTCACCGCCCTGGTGGCACCGACACCTCTTTCGGTCTCGCCCAATGCCCTGGACTTCGACCTGCCGGTCATGCTCGGCGTGGCCGTGCTGTGCCTGCCGGTGTTCTATTCCGGATACCGCGTGACCCGGGCCGAAGGCCTGCTGTTTCTGGGCTTGTACCTGGCTTACGGGCTGCATGTGGTGTCCTTCACCACCGGCATGCCTCTGGCCGGCAAGCTGGAACACCTGATGCTGTTTTTCGTCCTGCCAGCGCTGGTGGCGTTCCTGCTGTTCAGTTCGCTGCGAGCCTGGCGCCGCCAACACAAGAAGGAAGCACCATGAGCGAGAACAAGAAAAGCGGGTTGCAGATGCGTCGCCAGGTCATGGGCGATGCGTTCGTCGATCGCGCCCTGGGCAACGCCACCGAATTCACCCAGCCCTTGCAGGACTTCGTCAACGAGCATGCCTGGGGCGGTGTATGGAACCGTGAGGGCCTGCCGCTCAAGACCCGCAGCCTGATCACCCTGGCGACCCTGACCGCACTCAAGTGCCCACAGGAACTCAAGGGCCACGTGCGCGGCGCACTGAACAACGGCTGCAGTGTCGAAGAGATTCGTGAAGCGCTGCTGCATTGCGCGGTGTATGCCGGAGTGCCGGCGGCCATCGATGCGTTTCGCGCGGCCCAGGAAGTGATAGACACCTATCAGCAACCGCAGTGAACCTGCTGCCGGCTCCTACGCAATAGCCGTGCAGGAGCCGGCTCGCGGCAAAACCTAGATCCACCCACCCCACTGCAACAGGAAAATCCCGATATTGGTGGTCACCGCCGCCATCACCGTGGTGATGACGATGATCGCCGCCGCCAGTTCGTGGTTGCCATTGGCCGCCCGGGCCATGACAAAACTGGCCGCCGCGGTGGGGCTGCCAAAGTACAGGAACAGGATCCCCAACTCCGCCCCGCGAAACCCGCACAGCCAGGCCCCCAGGGTCGCCAGGGCCGGCAGGCTGACCATCTTCAGCAAACTGGAGCTCATCGCCAGCTCGCCGCTGTTGCGCAAGGCTGCCAGGGACAAGGTGCCGCCAATGCAGATCAGCGCCAGGGGCAGGGTCATCTGCGCCAGGTAGCGCCCCGAAGTTTCCAGCCAGTTGGGAATGCCGATCTGCCAGTAGGCGAACGGTGCAGCCACCAGCACACTGACAATCAGCGGGTTGCTGACAACGCTCTTGAAGATGCTCCAGGGATCGGACTTGATCACCGGGCTGTAGACCGCCAGGACGATGGTCGAGAGGGTGTTGTAGAACAGGATCACCAGGGCTGCGAGCACTGCGCCCAGGGAAATGCCGTAATCGCCGTACATGCTGGCAGCCAGGGCCAGGCCGATGATCGCGTTATTGCCGCGAAACGCGCCCTGGGTATAGATCCCGCGGTCGGCCTTGGGGCAACGCCAGATCGCCCAGCCCCAGGCCAGCCCAAAGCACGCCAGGGTGGCCAAGGAGAAATAGATCAGCACCCCGGGTTTCAACGATGAATGCAGGTCGGCATGGACAATGCCGAGAAACAGCAGCGCCGGCATGGTGACGTTGAACACCAGGGCCGAGGCCGTATGAATGAAGTTGTCGTCGATCCATTCCACCCGCTTGAGCAACAGGCCGAGCAGCAACATGGCAAAGACCGGCGCCGTGATCGTCAGGGTTTCGAGAAAAATAGCCAGCATGGGCGGGTGGACCTTGAGCCTGTCGTTAGGGCGCTAATGATAATTCAATCCGCACGCTGGCGTCTGGAGCCTCGCTTCCATGGGATCTGCCTGCCCCACGCAGTACCCAGCCTGCGGCTCCATTGCGGGGCGAAAGAAAAAATGCTGCAGCGGTGCATTCGCTTCTTGACGGGAAAACGTTTTCCTCTATGCTCGATTTAACTGTATATGCATACAGTTAAATAAGGAAATATCCCCATGACATATCAAGGAGCTAGAAATGTCAGGACTCTCTGCACAGAAGCAGCAACAGCCACAACACGCGGGCAAGATCGTCGCCGACCTGGACCGCCTGTTCAGTGAACAAGGCATCGCCATTTCCGGCGATGGCGACACCCTGGTACTGGTCGCCGATGGCCACCACACCATCAAGTACCACCGCCCGGAAGACCTGCCTCGTTCTGCACAAAAAACCACCAAGGGCCAGCCACAGCTGCGTTTCGAGGGCGGCGAACACACAGCCATCGGCGACAGCACCCTGCTGCGCTTCGCCAAGGATGCACCGGCCATCCCGGCGTGGCAGGTCGAACTGCACCTGCCTAACGGCCTGGCGCTGACCTACGGCCAGGTGGTGGCCCTGGGAGGCGACTTCTATGGCATTCCCGAGCAGCCGATCTGCGAAGGCGCAACCCCCAGTGATCGAGTACAGCGCTTTATCGCGGCGTTCAACTCCCTTGCGGTACTGCCGGCGGCGAAAGACGAAGCCCGGCAGATCCTTGCGGTGATGCAAAAGGAAATCGTCGCCGCCAACCAGGCGATCCGCGACGGCAAGCAGCCCCATGAAGCCTATGACGCCCTGGGCGACACCCTGTCCGAGGAGTGGAACAAGATAACCGGGGGCGGCAGCGTGGTATCCGCCCTGTTCCCCCTGGGGCGCTACCTGAAGCTGGCGGCCAACAACGCCGATCACTTCGGCGAGTGGGCCCTGGCTGCCTACACCGCAGGCCATACCGCAGCGCTGCAGCAAGCGGTACTGGCGGGCAAGAGCGCGGACGACAAGCAACTGGAACTGGCTTACGCAATGAACGCCTTCGCCGACCATTTCCTCACCGATCTGTTTTCCTCCGGCCACGTACGGGTGCCGCGCAAACAGGTGGCGGCGGTCGTCACCCCCAGCGACCTGGGTTCGCTGATTACCCGCTTCATGCATGACGAGGACAGCAAGTTCGGCCTGAATGTCAGCAACGCCCAGGGCGATCGCTGGCACGCCTATGGCGACAAGCGCTACTTCGACAGCGTCGACCATCGCAATCGCCAGCAAGTGAAGATGGCTGTGCAGAGTTCGGCAGACGAAATCTTCGCCAGCTACCTCAGCGGCAACCTCCCCGCACCCGCCAGCTACGCAGCCCTGAAAACCCTGCCGGACCTGAATGCCGCGAAAACCGGCAACTTCTCGCCACTGTTCGTGATGAGTGGCGACAAGGTCCTGCGCCGCAGCGACGTCAACAACCTCAATGACAGCAAGACCATCGACAACTGGTGGGGCTGGAGCACCTACCTGCTGCTGCAGAACTACAGCCCGAACAAGCCGGCCGGCTACCTGGAAACCCCCAGCGCGGTTCCGGTGATCCTCGCCGATGGCTGGCAGAGCCACAGCCCCAGCGAACCCAACTGGCTGCCAGGCCACGCGGTGCGCTACGCCCTCAGCGAAACCAACGGGTTGAACGAGTCCTACATCGGCCCCTGGTCGGCCTATGTGGAACTGAGCGACAGCTTCCAGCCAACCCTGAGCATTCCGGCCGGTACCAGCAACAGCAGCGCCACCGGGCGCAATGTGTTCCGCCAGTTCCGTGGTGGTTCACCGGAGCTGGTCGGCTCCATCGACAAGAACGCCAGCCACTTCATCGACAGCAACGCCTGATAAGGAGATCACCATGGCTATCAACCTGAAACTGCAACTGGCCTCCGGCCAGTCTCTCAAGGATGCACCACTGGAGCTGCTGCTCAACGGCGCCCCGATCGCACGAGCCAGCGTGGATGAACATGGCAACGTGGCCTTCAACGCGAAGCCGGGCAGCGGCCAGTTGGCCGTACGTGTGGACCGTTCGATCCTGCATCAGGCCTGATCGCGGCCTGTAGGAACGGCTCGCTCGCGAAACGGCCCAGCGCCCTTGCACCGGCGGTGCAAGGGCGCTGGGCTTAAGGCTAGCGCTCGGCCCTCCGTCAGGCCGTGAGAGTCTGCTCTTGCAGATGCCCCTGCTCGATACGAACGAGCCGTGGATGGAAGCGCTTGAGGCTGCTGCGATGGCCGACGCTGACAATGCTCAGGCCCGGCAACTGATCGATCAGCGCCTGATACAAGGTGGCTTCGTCCTCTTCGTCCATGGCCGAGGTGGCTTCATCCATGTACAGCCACTGCGGTGCATAGAGCAGGGCCCGGGCAAAGGCCAGGCGCTGCTGCTCGCCCGGTGACAACATGCGCTGCCAGTGATTGCTCTCGTCCAGCCGCGCCACCAGATGGGGCAAGCGGCAGGTTTCCAGGACCTGGGCATAACGCTCCTGGGGGTAGCTGTCGCCAGATTGTGGATAACTCAAGGCTTCGCGCAGGCTGCCAATGGGCAGATAGGGCTTTTGCGGCAGGAACAGGGAACGCTGGTTCGGCAGCAGGATGCTCCCGTGCCCGGCCGGCCACAGCCGGCCCATGGCCCGCAGCAAGGTACTCTTGCCGCTACCGGAACGGCCGCTGAGCATGAGCCGCTCACCTGGGTTCACGGTCATTTCAGCGCCAGCCAGCAGATGCCGGCCATCGGCCAGGTCCAGGCCCAAGTCACGTACGCGCAATTGTTCGCCCTGATGCTGCACGTCGATGGCCGGGGTCCGTTCTTCGTTATCACTCATGGCCTGGCGGAAACTCAGCAAACGATCACAGGTGGCACGCCAGGCCGCCAGGTCCGAATACGCACTGATGAACCAACTGAAGTTCTCCTGAACGTTCCCGAATGCCGAGTTGATCTGCATCAGCTCACCCAGCTCGATCTTGCCGGAAAAGTACCGCGGGGCTGCCACGATAAAGGGGAAAATGATCGCAATCTGGCCATACCCGGCGGTGAAGAAGGTCAGGCGCTTGGAGACCTTCATGATGTCCCAGAAATTGTGCCAGACCTTGCCAAAACGGCTGCTCAGACGCTGGTTCTCGTTTTTCTCGCCGTCATACAGGGCAATGCTTTCGGCATTCTCCCGTACCCGCACCATGGAAAAACGCAGGTCGGCTTCGAAGCGCTGTTGCTGGTTGTTGAGGCCGATCAGGCGGCGCCCGATCAAGTGGGTCAGCCAGCTGCCGACAGCGGCGTAAACCAGCGCGCACCAGAACATGTAGCCGGGAATGGTGTAGCCGAACACCTCTATACTGCCGGATACCCCCCACAGGATGATCGAGAAGGACACCAGGCTGACAATGTTGCGGATCAGCCCCAGGCCCAGGGACAGCGTATTGCTGGTAAAGCTGTTGAGGTCTTCGGAAATCCGCTGGTCCGGGTTGTCGGTGTAGCCGCCCTGCTCCAGCTGGTAATAGTTCTTGTGGCCCAGCCAGCGGGCAAAATGCTTCTCGGTAAGCCAGGCCCGCCAGCGGATGGTCAGCATCTGGGTCAGGTACAGGCGGTACACCGCCCCCAGGATCGCCACCGCAGCAATCCCGCAGAAATACAGGATCAAGTGCCAGAACGCCGCTTCATCCTTTTTCTGCAAGGCGTTGTAAAAGTCCTTGTACCAGCTGTTGATCCACACCGAGATGGCCACGCTGAACAGCGACAGGCCGATCACTGCAACCAGCAACAGCCAGGCCTTGCCCTTTTCCTCACTGCGCCAGTAGGGCGTGATCATGGCCCAGACCCGGCGAAAGAATTGCCCGCGCACGGCATCGTTGACCGCGGAGTATTCAGCGTTCTGATTCATCGTTGAGGCTCGATAGGAAGAAAGGCAAGCGTTGAGCCGATCATAGTAGATCGGCTCGCTTTTTCACGACGTCCAGCGGACATTCGTTCAGTCGCGGTTCAGCGACGCACGGGACGCTTCTGCAATTTGCGCTGCAAGGTACGGCGGTGCATGCCCAGGGCCCGAGCAGTGGCGGAGATGTTGCCTTCGTGTTCGGTCAGCACGCGCTGGATGTGTTCCCACTGCAAGCGGTCCACCGACATCGGGTTTTCCGGCACCAGGGTGTCGAGATCGGCGTGTTCGGAGAGCAGCGCGGCCAGTACATCGTCGGCATCCGCCGGCTTGCACAAGTAGTTGCAGGCGCCACGCTTGATCGCTTCCACCGCGGTGGCGATGCTCGAATAGCCGGTGAGAATCAGCACCCGCATCTCCGGGTCCAGCTCCAGCAGCTTGGGCAACAGCACCAGCCCGGAGTCGCCATCCATCTTCAAGTCCAGCGCGGCGTAGTCCGGCAGGTCCTGCTGGGCAATGACCAGGCCCTCCTCGGCGGAACCGGCGGTGCTCACGCGAAAACCGCGGCGGCTCATGGCTCGGGCCATCACGCGGGTAAAGGTGGCGTCATCATCCACCAGCAACAGGTGCGGCAGTTCCTCGCCTTCGACTTGGATCTCTTCACTCATGGTCGTCTCCTCGGGCGGCACGGGGCAGGCGCAGCTCGGTGAGCGTTCCGCCTTCCTCATGACTGTAGAGTTTCACTGAGCCTCCAGCGCGGGTCACGCTGGCCTTGCTCAAAAACAGGCCCAGGCCGAAGCCTTTGCCCTTGGTGGTAAAAAACGGTTTGCCGATCTGTTCGGCGATGGCCAAGGGTACTCCGGCACCGTGGTCACGAATACTGATGGTGAGGTTTTCCGCGTCCCAGTCCAGGCGTACTTCCAGGCCTTCGGGGCAGGCATCGGCGGCATTGTTCAGCAGGTTGAGCAGGGCCTGGGTCAGGTCCGGCGGCGGCGCCAGGCGCGGCACCGGCCCCTCGCCCAACAGATGGAAACGGTAGCTGGCTTCCGGGCGCATCAGGTGCCAACGGTTCAAGGCTTCGTCCAGCCACTGGGTGACTTCCTGCATGTCCACCGCCAGGCGGCGATTGGCCTCGGCCGCGCGCACCAGTTGCTGCAGGGTTTCCTTGCACAGCTTGACCTGGTCCTGAAGCACGCCGAGATCATCCTGCAGCAGCGGGTCGGAATGGTCCTGGCGCATTTCCTTGAGCAGCACGCTCATGGTCGCCAGGGGCGTGCCCAATTCATGGGCGGCGCCGGCGGCCTGGGTCGCCACTGCCAGCAATTGCTGGTCGCGCAGCCCCTCTTCGCGCCGGATCGCCCGCAGTTCTTCCTGGCGGCGCAGCTCTTCTGCCATGCGTGCAGCGAAGAAGGTGATCACCGCCGCAGCCAGGGCAAAGCTCAGCCACATGCCGTAGACCTGGAGGTTCTCCCGGGCGATGGGGAAGGTCTGCAACGGGTAGAAACGCGCCAGCAACAGGGTATAGAGCGTCAGGGCGATACCCGACAGGACCACCGAGTAGCGCCACGGCAAGGTCACCGCGGCAATGGTCAGGGGCACCAGGTAATAGGAGACGAAGGGGTTGGTGGAACCACCGGAGAAGTACAGCAGGACACTGTGGATAAACAGGTCACAGGCCAGTTGCAGGGCGTATTCCAGCTCCGTCACCGGCCACGAGGTGCGCAGGCGGATCGCGGTGAAAGCGCACAACACCATGGAAAACATCAGGGTCACGCCCAGTTGCAACCAGGGCAGCGGCAGCAGGTCCAGCCAGTAGGCGAGCCCCACCGAACCGGCCTGAGCGGCCAGCACCAGGGTACGGATAAAGGTCAGGCGCCAGAGGTTCTGACGGGTTGCGGACAGCAATTTTACGGGGGCGAGCATGAGCTCTCCTGATGAGCGCTCCAGGGCAATCGCCGGGAGTATAACCAAGCAGCCCCTGGCACAGGCAAAACTGCGGCAAAGCGCCACACTGCCTTGAGCGGCCGCGGACGATCCATGGCGATCATGTGTATCAAAGTTGTAATTGGCCGCAACGAGGAATAAAAACCACAGTCTGAAGGTTTCACCCAGGCTCTGACCTTATCCTGCGGACCGCACTCAAGGAGTTTTCATGCAGCATTTCAGTCGCAGCGTCGCCCTTCTCGCTCTCAGCGCCGGCACCCTCACCAGCCTGCCCGCCCTGGCCGCCGATGAACTGCACTACAACCAGATTTCCCTGCGCGCCGAAGTCAGCCAGGAAGTGGCTCGGGATCTGATGATCGTGACCCTCTACAGCGAATCGCAGAACACCGACCCGGCCAAGCTCGCCGCAGAAATCACCACCACCATGAACAAGGCCCTGGACCAGGCGCGCCAGGTCAAGGACGTGACCCTGCGCCAGGGCAGCCGCAACAGCTACCCGATCTACGACGGCAAGGGCCAGAAGATCACAGGCTGGCGTGAGCGCGCCGAACTGCGCCTGGAAAGCTCCGACTTCGCCGCGCTGTCCAAGCTCACCGGTGAACTGCTGGGCGACCTGAAGATGGGTGGCATGGACTTCGCCATCGCCGACCCGACCCGCAAGGCCAGCGAAGACGCGTTGCTCAAGGATGCGGTCAAGGCCTTCAAGGCCCGTGCGCAACTGGCCACCGAGGCTCTGGGCGGCAAGGGCTACAAGATCGTCAACCTGAACCTCAACAGCAATGGTTATCCACAGCCTTACATGCGCGCGCCGATGATGATGAAGGCCGCCAGCATGGATTCGGCCCCAGTGACACCAGAAGTCGAGGCCGGCACCAGCCAGGTCAGCATGACCGCCGACGGCGCCATCGAAGTGCTGATGCCCTGACCTTTTCCCTGCGTCTTCCAACGGCGATAACCTTCGGCATCAAGGTTATCGCCGTTTTTCGTTACCGGCTATTTCAACCCGGACCCGGGGGAACCCGGCTTTGTGGTGTTAGAGTTATGCCCCCCGGTACGCAGCGGCTCAGATGTTGCTGACGTCCGCCGGGTATACTGCTTCTTTCCTATAAGAGTCTCTTCAATGACCGCAGATCGCATCGGCGAACGCCTGCGTCGCTATCGCCGCGCCGCCAAGAAAACCCTGCGCCAGATCGCCAGCGAATCCGGTCTGACCGCCAGCTTCCTCTCCCAGGCAGAGCGTAATCTCACGGGTGTATCGATCTCTTCCCTGGTCAATATCGCCAAGTCTCTGAACGTTCCGCTGAACGCCCTGTTCGACCAGCCGATCCAGGCGCAACCCGACTCCCACGACGGCAAGCGGGTGCGCTACACCATCGAAGGCCAGCCACTGGCCTACGAGCGCCTGTCCAGCTCCTTTCCCGGAAACCTGATCAACGCGGTCAAGATGAACATACCGGTGGGCTACCAGTCCGAGCTGATTTCCCATGACGGCTCGGAGTTCTCCTACGTGCTTTCAGGACAGATCGTCTACACCATCGAGGGCAGTCAATATCCCCTGAGTGCCGGTGACTCGGTGCACTTCGACGCCACCAAGACTCATTGCCTGGCCAACGTCGGCAATGGCCCGGCAGAAGTCCTGACCGTCACCACCATGGGCCTGTTCGACGACCATTCCGCGGCCTGAGCCCAGCGCACGGCCGTCAGTCGAACCCCTGGGACAAACCTGTGCACAAGGAGAAATGTTAGTCACGCTTAATTTTCGTTGACCACGATTTCAGCATGACTTAATTTCGGCATCGGCGAATCGACTATCAACAACACAACAAAGCGATCGCCGTCGCCGCACAGGGTCCATGGGGCTGCATCCACTCCCCATAAGAAGGCGAGTTTCCATGGCCCACAAGGCCAATCCTCAGATATGCCCTAGAAAAAGAAAAAATGAGGTTTGCATGGATAAGACCTTTCCGCTCCAGGTTTGGCAGACAACTGGTCTGATCCGCGGCACTACGCCGTCACAAACCCGCAGCGACCTCCACAGTGACAACCTCACTGCGAGCCCCGAATTCAGCACCTGCGACGATGTGCCGAGCACGCGCCATCGCCAGCAAAATTGCGGGCATCCGTTCTCCACGGCCTCCCTCACCCAGCCGCCCATCTCCATCCGGTCAGACAAGGCCGGGCGCCTGGGCCAAGCATCACCCGGCACACCAGCCAGCACCGCACCAAGAGTGGGCGCGATGGGCTTCGATTGCCCCGTGAAAAGGCAGCGCATGCACCACAAAACACCGGCGCAAACGATCAAATGCGTCAAGATTTATACAAATGCGTCATTCCTGTACGTTCGTTCCACTCTTTGAGACTTGTGGCAGCCCTGCATCTTGCATTGGGTATGAGGGCTGCATAAGTATCGGCGGGTCGACTCACAAGGTCGCCCTCTACACCAAAAATGACAACAAATCATGAGGCCACCATGTTCAAGAAAGCAGTCCTTCCGTTATTAGTCAGCGCCGGCTTGCTCGCCAGCGCACCCTTCGCCCAAGCGGCGACTAACCTGGTGTTCTGCTCTGAAGGGAGCCCGGCCGGTTTCGACCCTGGCCAGTACACCACCGGAACCGACTTCGACGCCTCAGCCGAAACCCTCTACAACCGCCTCAGCCAGTTCGAACGTGGCGGCACCGCGGTCATTCCGGGCCTGGCCACCAGTTGGGACATCTCGGACGACGGTCTGACCTACACCTTCCACCTGCGCGAAGGCGTCAAGTTCCACACCACGCCGTACTTCACCCCGACCCGTACTTTCAACGCCGACGACGTGCTGTTCACCTTCAACCGCATGATCGACAAGGACATGCCGTTCCGTAAGGCCTACCCCACCGAATTCCCGTATTTCACCGACATGGGGATGGACACCAACATCACCAAGGTCGAGAAAGTCGACGACAAGACCGTCAAGTTCACCCTCAAGACCGTGGACGCAGCCTTCATCCAGAACCTGGCCATGAGCTTCGCCTCGATCCAGTCCGCCGAATACGCCGACAAGCTGCTCAAGGAAGGCAAGGCCAGCGACATCAACCAGAAGCCGATCGGCACTGGCCCCTTCGTGTTCAAGAGCTACCAGAAAGACTCGAACATCCGCTACACCGGCAACAAGGACTACTGGAAGCCTGAAGACGTGAAGATCGACAACCTGATCTTCGCCATCACCACCGACCCCTCGGTGCGTATCCAGAAGCTGAAGAAGAACGAATGCCAGGTCACCCTCTTCCCGCGTCCGGCCGACCTCAAGGCCCTCAAGGAAGACAAGACCCTGAAGATGCCTGAACAGGCAGGCTTCAACCTCGGCTACATCGCCTACAACGTGATGCCGGTCCTCAAGGGCCGTACCGATGCCAACCCGCTGGCCGACCTCAAGGTGCGCCAGGCGCTGGACATGGCGGTGAACAAGCCGCAGATCATCGATTCGGTGTACCAGGGCGCCGGCCAGCTGGCGGTCAACGCCATGCCTCCAACCCAGTGGTCCTATGACACCACCATCAAGGACGCCAAGTACGACCCCGAGAAAGCCAAGGAGCTGCTCAAGGAAGCCGGCATCAAGGAAGGCACCCAGATCACCCTGTGGGCCATGCCGGTACAGCGTCCCTACAACCCCAACGCCAAGCTGATGGCCGAAATGCTGCAGTCGGACTGGGCGAAGATCGGCCTGAAGGTGAACATCGTCAGCTACGAGTGGGGCGAGTACATCAAGCGCTCCAAGGGCGGCGAGAACCAGGCGATGATCATCGGCTGGAGCGGCGACAATGGTGACCCCGACAACTGGCTCGGCACCCTGTTCGGTTGCGATGCAATGAACGGCAACAACTTCTCGAAATGGTGCGACAAGCCTTACGACGCCCTGATCAAGCAAGCCAAGGCTACCTCTGATGTAGCCAAGCGCACCGAGCTGTACAAGCAGGCGCAACATATCCTCAAAGATGCAGTACCGATGACACCTATCGCTCACTCGACGGTGTTCCAACCCATGCGCGCCAACGTGCAGGATTTCAAAATCAGCCCCTTTGGCTTGAATTCCTTCTACGGCGTCAGCATCGGCAAATAAGGTTCTGCAACGGCGACGTCCATGACGTCGCCGTTGCTTTACCAGCCCGGCCCGCTGGAGCTCGGTCTCTACTGTGCAACGACCCGCCACTGGCGCACTGTCTTGCGAATTCAGAGCCGATTCCTACAGGCATTTCAGGTTCGACGCAGTTACCGCCCGGCCCTCGACCCTCAAGGTCGGTGCAAGGCGAAGCTGCGTCTGCCAACGGGCACCTGCCGCACGTAGTGGTTTGGCATCAATGGCCTGTACAGGCTCCAGGAAGGAGTCATGGCCCATTGTTCATCACAACAAAAATGGAGAAGTACGGTCATGCGTCATTCCTGGATTTTCCCGGCCCTGCTGGGCAGCGGCCTGTTGGCCGCCAGTTCGTTCGGCACCGCCGCCGAACGCAGCCTGGTGTTCTGTTCCGAAGGCAGCCCGGCGGGCTTTGACACCGCCCAATACACCACTGCTACCGACAACGATGCCGCCGAGCCGCTGTACAACCGCCTGGTGGAGTTCGAAAGAGGTGCCACCAACGTGCTGCCAGCGCTGGCCAAGAGCTGGGACATTTCCGAGGACGGCCTCACCTACAGCTTTCACCTGCGCGAAGGGGTGAAGTTCCATAGCACGCCCTATTTCAAGCCGAGCCGAGACCTCAACGCCGACGACGTACTGTTCACCTTCAACCGCATGCTCGACGCCGAACATCCATTCCGCAAGGCTTACCCGACGGAGTTTCCCTACTTCAACGGCATGAGCCTGAACAAGAACATCGCCCGGGTCGAAAAGACCGACCCGCTGACCGTAGTCATGACCCTCAATACCGTGGATGCGGCCTTCATCCAGAACCTGGCCATGAGCTTCGCCGCGATCCTTTCCGCCGAATACGCCGAGCAACTGCTCCAGGCCGGCACCCCGAGCCAGATCAACCAGAAACCCATCGGCACCGGGCCCTTCGTGTTCCAGCGTTACCAGAAAGACTCACAGATCCGCTACAGCGCCAACCCGCACTACTGGGACCCAAGCCGGGTCAAGCTCGACCGGCTGATCTTCGCCATCAACACCGACGCCTCGGTACGGGTACAAAAGCTGCGGGCCGGCGAATGCCAGGTGACCCTGCACCCGCGCCCCGCCGATATCGACACGCTGAAAAACGACCCGAAACTGCAAGTCATCGAAAAGCCCGGGTTCAATCTGGGCTACATCGCCTACAACGTGCAACACAAACCCTTCGACCAGCTCGAAGTGCGCCAGGCGCTGGACATGGCGGTGAACAAGCCAAGCATCCTCAACGCTGTGTACCAGGGTGCCGGGCAGCTGGCAGTCAACGCCATGCCACCGACCCAGTGGTCCTACGACGAAACCATCAAGGACGCCGCCTACAACCCGGAAAAAGCCCGGGAGCTGCTCAAGGCCGCCGGGGTCAAGGAAGGCACGCAAATCACCCTCTGGGCCATGCCGGTGCAACGCCCCTACAACCCCAACGCCAAGCTGATGGCCGAGATGCTGCAGTCCGACTGGGCGAAGATCGGCCTCAAGGTGAAGATCGTCAGCTACGAGTGGGGCGAGTACATCAAGCGCACCAAGAACGGCGAACACGACATCAGCCTGATCGGCTGGACCGGCGACAACGGTGACCCGGACAACTGGCTGGGCACGCTGTACAGCTGCGACGCCATTGGCGGCAACAACTACTCCATGTGGTGCAACCCGCAGTACGACAAGCTGATCAAGCAGGCCAAGGTCGTCACCGACCGTGAACAGCGCAGCCTGCTGTACAAACAGGCCCAGCAACTGCTCAAGCAACAGGTCCCTATCACACCCGTGGCCCACTCGACGATCAACCAGCCGCTGAGCGCGAAAGTCGAAGGTTTCAAGGTCAGTCCTTTCGGCCGCAACGCCTTTTCGGGTGTCAGCCTAGCCCCATAACCGATGAGCCAAAACCCTGGGGGCGATTTTCGCCCTCACGCAGACGCTTTGCCTGAATTCGGCGATCAAGCCACATGCAAACGTTTGCGATGCCTTGAATGAGTTCCAAAAACCAGCCGGCCCAAAAAAACCGGCATTTAAAAAAGAAAACAAAGGAGCTTCACCCATGAAACTGAGCAGCAGCGCATTGTTAGCCTTGGCTATCAGTAGCATCACCGCCTCGGCCTATGCGGAGAACGTCAGCCAGGACTTCGTCCCGACTGAACTGAACGCCACCAGTGCCCAGGCTGAGACCAAGGGTTTTATCGAAGGGCAGAGCCTGTCGGGTACCACGCGCAACTGGTACGCCAACGAGCTGAAACGTCGTAACGACCGTTTTTCGTACAACCACAATGGTGTAGAGACCTCGACCCCGCGCCGTATCAACTGGGTCCAGGGCACCATCCTCAACTACACCTCGGGTTTCACTGAAGGCACCGTTGGCGTCAGCACTGAAGTCGCCGCCTACAACGCTATTGCTCTGGATCGTGACCGCAAGGACATCGCCGGCAAGAACAACCGCACCCTGACCCACTCCGACGGCGACGCCGTGGGCCAGTGGAGCAAGCTGGGCCTGGCCAACGTCAAGTTCCGCGTGTCCAACACCACCCTGACCGCCGGCCGGCAGAACTTCAGCACGCCGATCGTCGACGTCATCGGCAACCGTCCGCTGCCTTCGAGCTTTGAAGGGGTGAGTATCCACAGCGAAGAGTTCAACAACCTGTCGTTCGACGCCGGCAGCTTCGACCGGGTATCGCCACGGACCGAACAGAGCCTGTCCAAGTTCAGCTCCGAGTACAACAGCAACGGTGCCGAGACCGATCGCGTAAGCCTGGTCGGCGCCAACTACCAGCCGCTGAAAAGCCTGAAGACCAGCCTCTACGCCTCCAAGGTGGAAGACTTCTGGAACCAGTACTACTTCGGCGCCACCCACGAGCTGGGCGACAGCTCGGTGCTGAGCCTGACCACCGGCCTGAACTATTACAAGACCGTCGATACCGGCAAGAAGAAGATGGGCGAAATCGACAACGACACCTACTCGCTGTCGCTCGGCCTGACCCACCAGGCCCACAGCCTGACCTTCTCGTACCAGGAAATTAACGGTAACGAGTACTTCGACTACCTGCACGAAACCAACGGCATCTACCTGGCCAACTCCCTGCTCTCGGACTTCAACGGCCCGAACGAGAAATCCTTCCAGATCGCCTACGGCCTGAACATGGCCGAGTACGGCGTACCCGGCCTCAAGTTCAACATCTACCAGGCCCGTGGCTGGGGCATCGACGGTACCCACTACAACGGCACCGCCTACAGCGGCGTCAAGGCAGACGGTACGGTCTATGGCGTACGCACCATGGACGGCGAGCACCACTACGAATACGGCATCGGTGCTTCCTACGCCGTACAGAGCGGCCCGCTGAAAGCCACCGCGATCCGTGCCACCTACACCACGCACCGCGCCAGCGAGAACCAGGCCGACGGCAACATCAATGAATTCCGACTGGTTACCACCATCCCGTTCAATATTCTCTAACCCACCAGTTGAAGGGCGGATTCATGACGAATCCGCCATTCAAGCTAATCTGGTTCAATCGATTGCAGAGGGTTCCTGATGAAAATGCTTCCCCTGAAAGCGGCCGTTGGCGCCGCCCTGCTGAGCGTCGCCCTGGGCGCCACAGCCAAACCCTTGGTGGTCTGTACCGAAGCCAGCCCGGAAGGCTTCGATATGGTCCAGTACACGACTGCAGTCACGGCCGACGCAGTGGCGGAAACCATCTTCAACCGCCTGGTGGACTTCAAGCCCGGCACCACTGACATCGAGCCGGCCCTGGCCGAATCCTGGGACATCAGCCCCGACGGCCTGCAATACACCTTCCATCTGCGCAAGGGCGTCAAATTCCACAGCACCGACTACTTCACCCCGACGCGCGAGATGAACGCCGACGACGTGCTCTGGAGCTTCCAGCGCCAGCTTGACCCGAAGCACCCCTGGCATGACAAGTCCAGCGTGGGCTTCCCCTATTTCGAAAGCATGGGCTTCAAGGAACTGCTGAAAAGCGTCGAGAAGATCGACGACCACACCGTGGTCTTCACCCTGACCCGCCGCGAAGCCCCTTTCCTCGCCGACGTAGCCATGGCCTTCTCGTCGATCTTCCCGGCCGAATACGCCGACAAGCTGCTCAAGGAAGGCAAGACCTCTGAGCTCAACAGCAAGCCCATCGGCACCGGCCCGTTCATCTTCACCCGCTATGCCAAGGACGCCCAGGTACGCTTCAAGGCCAACCCGGACTACTTCCGCGGCAAGCCGCCGGCCGACCCGCTGGTGCTGGCGATCACCACCGATAACAACGTGCGCCTGCAGAAACTCAAGGCCAACGAATGCCAGATCGCCCTGTACCCCAAGCCCGATGACATTCCCAGCATCAAGGCCGACGCCAACCTCAAGGTCGACGAGCTGGCCGCCATGACCACCGGCTACATCGCCATGAACACCACGCGCAAGTACATGAGCGACGTGCGAGTGCGCAAGGCCATCGACATCGCCTTCGACAAGGAAGCCTACGTCAACAGCCTGTACGGCAAGGGCAACGCCCTGGTGGCCACCGGCCCGTATCCGCCGACCCTGCTGGGCTTCAACAACAGCCTGAAGAACCCGCCCCGGGATCTGGACAAGGCCCGCGCGCTGCTCAAGGAAGCCGGCGTACCGGAGGGTACGGTTATCACCCTGTTCACCCGCAACGGCGGCGGCCCGACCAACCCCAACCCGATGCTCGGCGCACAGATGATGCAGGCCGACCTGGCCAAGGTGGGCCTCAAGCTCGACATCCGCGTGATGGAGTGGGGCGAGATGCTCAAGCGTGCGAAAAACGGCGAACACGATATGGTGTCGGCGGGCTGGGCCGGGGACAACGGCGATCCGGACAACTTCCTGACCCCGAACCTGAGTTGTGACGCGGCGAAAAACGGCGAAAACTACGCCCGCTGGTGCAACAAGACGTTCCAGGATCTGATCGACGAAGCACGCTCCGACGCTGAACCCGCCAAACGCGCCGAGCTCTATGAAAAGGCCATGCTGGTTTTCGAACAGGATCAACCGTGGATCCCCATGGCCTATCCGAAAATGTTCACCGCCATGCGCAAGAACGTCGAGGGTTATCACATTAGCCCCCTGACCACTAACAACTTCGCTACCACCCAAGTGAAGTAATAAGAAACGCCCGCCGTCCTTGACCCCAAGGATGGCGGGAACGCCTAACCGGCTGATTGAGGTACTTCAGAAGATGTTTAGTTTTATTGCCCGCCGTGTGGGGTTGCTGATACCCACATTCTTCGGCATCACCTTGCTGACCTTCGCCTTGATACGCATGATTCCCGGCGACCCCGTGGAAGTCATGATGGGCGAGCGTCGGGTCGACCCTGAGATGCATGCCCAGGCAATGGAACGCCTTGGATTGAACAAGCCGCTGTACGCCCAGTACCTGGACTACATCGGCAAGCTGGCCCACGGCGACCTGGGCGAGTCCCTGCGTACCCGCACCAGCGTCTGGAGCGAATTCACCTCGCTGTTCCCCGCGACCCTGGAACTGTCCATGGCCGCCCTGCTGTTCGCCGGTGTGCTCGGCCTGCTGGCTGGGGTGATCGCCGCCTTGAAGCGAGGGTCGCTGTTCGACCATGGGGTAATGGGGATCTCGCTGGCGGGGTATTCGATGCCGATCTTCTGGTGGGGCCTGATCCTGATCATGTTCTTCTCGGTAAGCCTGGGCTGGACCCCGGTTTCCGGGCGTATCGACCTGCTCTACGACATCGAGCCGAAAACCGGCTTCATGCTCATCGACACCCTGCTGGCCAAAGACACCGACGCCTTCTTCGACGCCCTGCAGCACCTGATCCTGCCCGCCATCGTGCTGGGCACCATTCCGCTGGCGGTGATCGCGCGGATGACCCGCTCCTCGATGCTCGAAGTGCTGCGTGAGGACTACATCCGTACCGCCAAGGCCAAGGGCCTGTCGCCGGCTCGGGTGGTGTTCGTCCACGGCCTGCGCAACGCGCTGATTCCGGTGCTGACCGTGGTCGGCCTGCAAGTCGGCACCCTGCTGGCCGGTGCGGTCCTGACCGAAACCATCTTTTCCTGGCCGGGCATCGGCAAGTGGCTGATCGAGGCCATCGGCGCCCGGGACTATCCCGTGGTGCAGAACGGCATCCTGCTGATCGCCTGCCTGGTGATCATGGTCAACTTCGTGGTGGACATCCTCTACGGCTTTGCCAACCCACGCATCCGTCATCAGCGCTGAGATCAAGACTAATGAGCACTCCAACTTCCTCAGTAGCAGTCGATCAAAGCCTGCTCTATCCGTCCGTCTACAAAGAATTCTGGCAGCACTTCTCCCGCAACAAGGGCGCGGTGGCCGGCCTGCTGTTCATGCTGCTGATCGTGTTCTGCGCACTGTTCGCGCCCTGGGTGGCGCCGCACAACCCCAGCGAGCAGTACCGCGACTTCCTGCTGACCCCTCCGGCCTGGCTCGAAGGCGGCCAGATGCAGTTCCTGCTGGGCACCGATGAACTGGGCCGCGACCTGCTCTCGCGCCTGATCCAGGGTTCGCGCCTGTCGCTGCTGATCGGCCTGTCGTCGGTGGTGATGTCGCTGATCCCGGGGATCCTCCTCGGGCTGTTCGCCGGCTTCTTCCCGCGTTTGCTGGGCCCGACCATCATGCGCCTGATGGACATCATGCTGGCCCTGCCCTCGCTGCTGCTGGCCGTGGCCATCGTCGCCATCCTCGGCCCAGGCCTGATCAATACCGTGATCGCCATTGCCGTGGTGTCCCTGCCGTCCTATGTACGCCTGACCCGCGCCGCAGTGATGGGCGAACTCAACCGCGACTACGTGACCGCCGCGCGCCTGGCCGGTGCCGGCCTGCCACGCCTGATGTTCATCACCGTGCTGCCCAACTGCATGGCACCGCTGATCGTCCAGGCCACCCTGAGCTTCTCCTCGGCGATCCTCGACGCCGCCGCCCTGGGCTTCCTCGGCCTGGGCGTGCAACCGCCGACTCCGGAGTGGGGCACCATGCTGGCCTCGGCCCGGGACTACATCGAACGCGCCTGGTGGGTCGTGAGCCTGCCGGGCCTGACCATTTTGCTCAGCGTGCTGGCAATCAACCTGATGGGCGACGGCCTGCGCGATGCGCTGGATCCGAAACTCAAGAACGCCGCCTGAGGAGATTCCCATGTCACTGCTAGAAATCAAGAATCTCAATGTCCGTTTCGGCGACGCCACGGCGGTGCCGGTGGTCGATGGCCTCGACCTCAAGGTCGACAAGGGCGAAGTGCTGGCCATCGTCGGCGAGTCCGGCTCCGGCAAATCGGTGACCATGATGGCCCTGATGGGCCTGATCGAGCACCCCGGCATCGTCACCGCCGATGCCCTAAGCTTCGACGGCCGCGACATGCTCAAGCTCAGCGCGCGCCAGCGCCGGCAGATCGTCGGCAAGGACCTGGCCATGGTCTTCCAGGACCCGATGACCGCGTTGAACCCCAGCTACACCGTGGGCTTCCAGATCGAGGAAGTGCTGCGCCTGCACCTGAAGATGTCCAGCAAGGCGGCGCGCAAGCGCGCCATCGAACTGCTGGAAAAGGTCGAGATCCCCGGCGCCGCCAGCCGCATGGACGCCTACCCGCACCAACTGTCCGGCGGCATGAGCCAGCGGGTGGCAATCGCCATGGCGATCGCCGGCGAGCCCAAGCTGCTGATCGCCGACGAACCCACCACCGCCCTGGACGTGACCATCCAGGCGCAGATCATGGACCTGCTGCTGAACCTGCAGAAAGAGCAGAACATGGGCCTGGTGCTGATCACCCACGACCTCGCCGTGGTCGCCGAAACCGCCCAGCGGGTGTGTGTGATGTACGCCGGCCAGGCGGTTGAGGTGGGCCAGGTACCGGAGCTGTTCGACATCCCCGCGCACCCCTACAGCGAAGCGCTGCTGGCGGCGATTCCCGAGCACAGCCTCGGTGCCACTCGCTTGTCGACCCTGCCGGGCATCGTCCCCGGGCGCTACGACCGGCCTCAAGGCTGCCTGCTGTCGCCGCGCTGCCCCTACGTGCAAGACAACTGCCGCGCCCAGCGCCCCAGCCTCGACCCGAAAGCCGCCAGCCTGGTGCGCTGCTTCTACCCGCTGAATCAGGAGGTGGCGTAATGGCCGTCGTTCTTACCGCCCGCGACCTCACCCGTCACTACGAAGTGTCCCGTGGCCTGTTCAAGGGCCACGCCACCGTGCGCGCACTCAACGGCGTGTCCTTCGAGCTGGAAGCCGGCAAGACCCTCGCTGTGGTGGGTGAATCCGGCTGTGGCAAATCCACCCTGGCGCGGGCCCTGACCCTGATCGAGGAACCGTCTTCCGGCTCGCTGAAGATCGCCGGCCAGGAAGTCGCCGGTGCCGACAAGGCCCAGCGCAAGCAACTGCGCAAAGACGTGCAGATGGTGTTCCAGAGCCCTTATGCCTCGCTCAACCCGCGGCAGAAGATCGGTGACCAGCTGGCCGAGCCGCTGCTGATCAACACCAAGCTGTCGGCCGCCGAACGCCGGGAAAAAGTCCAGGCGATGATGAAGCAGGTAGGCCTGCGCCCCGAACATTACCAGCGCTACCCCCACATGTTCTCCGGGGGGCAGCGCCAGCGTATCGCCCTGGCCCGGGCAATGATGCTGCAGCCCAAGGTTCTGGTGGCGGACGAACCGACCTCGGCCCTGGACGTATCGATCCAGGCCCAGGTATTGAACCTGTTCATGGACCTGCAGCAGGAATTCAACACCGCCTACGTGTTCATTTCCCACAACCTGGCAGTGGTGCGCCACGTGGCCGACCAGGTGCTGGTGATGTACCTCGGCCGGCCGGTGGAAATGGGCCCCAAGGAGGACATCTACACCCGCCCCCTGCACCCCTACACCCAGGCCCTGCTGTCGGCGACACCAACCATCCACCCGGACCCGGACAAGCCGAAGATCAAGATCGTCGGCGAGCTGCCCAACCCGCTGAACCCA
Source organism: Pseudomonas sp. UME65 (assembly GCF_014170225.1). Lineage (NCBI taxonomy): Bacteria > Pseudomonadati > Pseudomonadota > Gammaproteobacteria > Pseudomonadales > Pseudomonadaceae > Pseudomonas > Pseudomonas sp. UME65. The sequence continues at coordinate 202,295 of NZ_LZZQ01000013.1, forward strand.
CCACCGGGCTGCGCCTTCCACAAGCGCTGCCCTTATGCCACCGAGCGCTGCAGCACTGAAGAGCCGGCCCTGCGCCAGCTCGACAGCCGCCAGGTGGCCTGCCACTACGCCGAGCAATTCGTGCTGTAGCGGCCATGAAAAAGGCGCTCCCGGATGCCTCCGGGAGCGCCTGAACCTCGTTCGACCCGCCCCCGGCGACGGATTGCGCATCAGTCCGTCGTCGGGGGTTTCTTTTAGCCCTGGCTGTCGCCGTCATCCTCGTCGGTGGTCTGGTCGTCATCGCCGGAACTGCCACCCTGGCCCTCATCGCCCGGCTCCGATTCGGACTTGGCAAGCATCTGCACCGGTGCGCTCTGGCTCGAGGAGTAACCCGGCTCGCTCACCTGCATCAGGTTGTGGGCCCAGGCCGCCGAGGTTCCGAGCGACAGCATCACCAGCACTTTGATCAACAGCACAACGCGTTGGAAAATTCTCATAGCCGATTCCATCCTTTCATAGGTGAATCATCGATGGCTGCGCGCCAGCCTTGCGGCGGCCACAGCACTGTCTGAAACCTAGTCGTGATATCCCGGCTTTTCCAGATAGCTCCCTATCGATTCCCGAGCCGCCAAAGCCCTTCCGACTAACGGCGCTCCCTTAAGAACACCACAATCCGTAGGAGCCGGCTTGCCGGCGAAGAAACCCGCAAGCCAGGCACAACAGCGTCCGCCGCCTTCGCTGGCAAGCCGGCGCCTACGGGGTGGCGGCAGGCCAATCCTGCGCGCAAAAAAAAGCCCCGCTGTCTGCACAGCGGGGCTCGGGGGGGGGGCCGGCGAACTTAGTGGTGTTCGCGGGTGGCGCGGAATTTCACGTCCGGCCAGCGCTCTTCCATCAGCGCCAGGTTGACCCGGGTCGGCGCCAGGTAGGTCAGGTGGCCGCCGCCGTCCAGGGCCAGGTTTTCCACCGCCTTGTTGGAAAACTCTTCGAGCTTCTTCTTGTCGCTGCATTCGATCCAGCGGGCGGACCACACGGTGATCGGCTCGTAGGAGCACTCCACCTTGTATTCCTCCTTCAGGCGGCTGGCCACCACGTCGAACTGCAGCACACCCACGGCGCCGAGGATGATGTCGTTGCTGCGCTCGGGGAAGAACACCTGGGTCGCGCCTTCTTCGGCCAGCTGTTGCAGGCCCTGGCGCAGTTGCTTGGACTTGAGCGGGTCCTTCAGACGCACACGGCGGAACAGCTCCGGGGCGAAGTGCGGGATACCGGTGAAGCCCAGCGCCTCGCCTTCGGTGAAGGTGTCGCCGATCTGGATGGTGCCGTGGTTGTGCAGGCCGATGATGTCGCCGGCATAGGCCTCTTCCAGTTGCTCACGCTCGGAGGAGAAGAAGGTCAGGGCGTCGCCAATGCGCACGTCCTTGCCAGTGCGCACGTGGCGCATCTTCATGCCTTTCTCGTACTTGCCCGAGCAGATGCGCATGAAGGCGATGCGGTCGCGGTGCTTGGGGTCCATGTTCGCCTGGATCTTGAAGATGAAGCCCGAGAACTTCTCTTCCTGGGGGGCCACGCTGCGCTCGTTGGCAACGCGGGCCAGCGGCAGCGGCGCCCAGTCCACGACGGCGTCGAGCACGTGGTCGACACCGAAGTTGCCCAGCGCGGTCCCGAAGAATACCGGCGTCAGCTGGCCGTCGAGGAACTCCTGCTGGTTGAACTCGTGGCAGGCGCCCTGCACCAGTTCCAGCTGCTCGATGAAGCGCTCGTACTCGTCACCCAGGTGGGCCCTGGCTTCGGCGGAGTCGAGCTTTTCGATGATCTTGGTTTCGGTGCGCTCGTGGCCGTGGCCCGGGGTGTAGACGATGATGTAGTCGCCGGCCAGGTGGTACACGCCCTTGAAGTCGCGGTAGCAACCGATCGGCCAGGTGATGGGGGCAGCCTTGATCTTCAGGACCGCTTCGATTTCGTCCAGCAGTTCGATCGGGTCGCGAATGTCCCGGTCGAGTTTGTTGATGAAACTGACGATGGGCGTGTCGCGCAGGCGGCAGACGTCCATCAGGGCGATGGTCCGTGGCTCTACGCCCTTACCGCCGTCGAGCACCATCAGCGCCGAGTCCACCGCGGTCAGGGTGCGGTAGGTGTCTTCCGAGAAGTCTTCGTGGCCGGGGGTGTCCAGCAGGTTGATCATGTGTTCGCGATAGGGGAACTGCATGACCGACGTGGTAATGGAAATACCCCGCTGCTTCTCCATCTCCATCCAGTCGGAAGTGGCGTGGCGGTCGGACTTACGCGATTTGACGGTACCCGCCACCGCAATGGCCTTGCCCATCAGCAACAGCTTCTCGGTGATCGTGGTCTTACCCGCATCCGGGTGGGAAATAATGGCGAAAGTGCGGCGTTTCGCGACTTCGGCGGCCTGTTGGGTCATGGGAAATCGCCTGGCGGTGATCAAAAAAGGGCGCAGATTATAGCCCAGACATAGCCTTGCGGGCCACAGCTCCCCCCGTCGCCCGGGCGACCGGACGGCAGATTAACGGTGGCTAAATGCTGCCAATTATGGAACCTTTTAAAACGTGGAGACGTCCACTCCCCTGTCACGCACTGTCGTCAGGGGCTGAAATATCAGCAAGTTAGCTTGACGAAGCTGCGCTCATGGCCCGTTCACCCGCCGCTCTGCCGGCGCTCGACGAGCTGCTTTTCGCGCGTACTTTCCCGGCAGCCAGGAATGGCCCTGCCACACGGGAAAGTGCCCGCAGACCGACAAAAAGGAGTCCGCCTGTGGCTATTCGCTATGGCAAAGGGCTGATAGGAGGCGCTGCGGTAATCGCCCTCCTGGCCCTGCTGGTCCACTGGATCGGCATCACTACGATCGAACACTACCGCGACGATCTGTTGTTCTACCTGCAAGCTCATCTGTTCCTGGTCCTGGCTTCAATGCTAGCCGCGCTGGTGGTGGGGATCCCCGCCGGCATCGTCCTCAGCCGCCCGAGCATGGTCGGACGCGCCGAACGCTTCATGCAAGTGTTCAACATCGGTAACACCGTCCCTCCCCTGGCCGTCCTGGCCATCGCTCTGGGGATCCTCGGCATCGGCAGTGGCCCGGCCATTTTCGCGCTGTTCCTCGCCTCCCTGCTGCCCATCGTGCGCAACACCTATGAAGGCCTGAAGAACGTCCAGGGCTCCCTCAAGGAAGCTGCGGTCGGCATCGGCATGACGCCACGCCAGGTGCTGTGGAAAGTCGAATTACCCAATGCCGTGCCGATCATCATCGGCGGTGTGCGGGTGGCCCTGGCGATCAACGTCGGCACCGCGCCCCTGGCCTTCCTGATTGGCGCCAACAGCCTGGGCAGCCTGATTTTCCCCGGCATCGCCCTGAACAATCAGCCGCAATTGCTGCTCGGCGCCGCCTGCACCGCGCTGCTGGCCTTGCTCCTCGATGGCCTGGTGACCCTGGCCAGCCGACTTTGGCTGGAACGTGGTCTGCGCCCGTCTTAAGCCCGTCAGAGCCAAGGAACCGACATGAAGAAATTAAGCCTGATACTCGGCTGCGCCCTGCTTTTCAGCACATTGGCCCACGCCGTGGAAAAACCGCTGATCCGCATCGGCGCCCGGGTCTTCACCGAACAGACCCTGCTGGCGGAGATCACCTCCCAGTACTTGCGCAGCAAGGGCTACGACACCCGCGTCACCGGGGGCCTGGGCAGCAACCTGGCCCGCAGTGCCCAGGAAAGTGGCCAGTTGGACCTGATCTGGGAGTACACCGGAGTCTCGCTGGTGGCCTACAACCACATCGACGAGAAACTCGACAGCGAACAGTCCTACGCCCGAGTGAAAGAACTCGATGCGAAAAAAGGCCTGGTCTGGCTGTCACCGTCCAAGTTCAGCAATACCTATGCCCTGGCGCTGCCAGAGAACGTGGCCAAGGAACATCCGCAGATCAATAGCATCAGCGACCTGACCCAGGCCCTGGCCGAAAACACCAAGGAGAACCGCCTGGTGGCCCTGGACACCGAGTTCGCCAACCGCTCCGACGGCATGGCCGGGATGGTCAAGCTCTATGACATGGCCCTGACCCGCAAGAACACCCGGCAGATGGACGCCGGCCTGGTCTACACCGCCCTGCGCAACGGCCAGGTGTTCGCCGGCCTGGTGTACACCACCGACGGGCGCCTCAATGCCTTCAAGCTCAAACTGCTGGAAGACGACAAGCACTACTTCCCGGACTACACCGCCGCGCCGGTGGTACGCCAGGCCTACCTCGACGCCCACCCGCAACTGGCCGCCGAGCTCCAGCCGCTGGCGGCGCTGTTCGACGACGAAACCATGCGCCAGCTGAACGCGCGGGTCGACGTCGACCATGAAAGCCCATCCGCCGTGGCCGCAGATTTCCTGCGCCAGCACCCGATCAACTAAAGAGGAGAAGACATGGAATTCCTGAACGCCTTTTCCCATCTCGATTGGGCCCAGGTCCTGCACCTGACCTGGCAGCACATCACCTTGGTGGGCATCGCCGTCACCCTGGCCATCGTCTTCGGCGTGCCCCTGGGCGTGCTGATGACCCGCTTCCCGACCCTTGCCGGCCCACTGCAGGCCAGCGCCACCGTGCTGCTGACCATTCCGTCCATCGCCCTGTTCGGCCTGCTGCTGCCGTTCTACTCCAAGTTCGGCCAGGGCCTGGGCCCGCTACCGGCTATCACCGCGGTGTTCCTCTATTCCCTGCTGCCGATCATGCGCAACACCTACCTGGCGCTGACCGGCGTCGAACCGGGCATTCGTGAAGCCGCCCGCGGCATCGGCATGACCTTCGGCCAGCGCCTGCGCATGGTCGAGTTGCCGATCGCGGTGCCGGTGATCCTCGCCGGGGTACGCACCGCCGTGGTGATGAACATCGGCGTCATGACCATCGCCGCCACCATCGGCGCCGGCGGCCTGGGCGTACTCATTCTTGCTTCCATCAGCCGCAGCGACATGTCGATGCTGATCGTCGGCGCCGTGCTGGTCAGTCTCCTGGCCATCTTCGCCGACCTGCTTCTGCAATGGCTGCAACGCTCGCTGACTCCAAAAGGACTCCTGAAATGATCGAACTTCAAAACCTGACCAAGACCTTTCGCAGCAACGGCAAGGATGTCAAAGCCGTCGACTCGGTAAGCCTGACCGTCAATGAAGGCGAGATCTGCGTGTTCCTCGGGCCCTCCGGCTGCGGCAAGAGCACCACGCTGAAAATGATCAACCGCCTGATCATGCCCACCTCGGGCAAGGTGCTGATCAATGGCGAGGACACCACCGATCTCGACGAAGTGACCCTGCGCCGCAACATCGGCTACGTGATCCAGCAGATCGGCCTGTTCCCCAACATGACCATCGAGGAAAACATCGTGGTGGTGCCACGCCTGCTGGGCTGGGACAAGCAGAAATGCCACGACCGGGCCCGCGAGCTGATGAGCATGATCAAGCTCGAACCCAAGCAGTACCTGCATCGCTACCCACGGGAACTGTCCGGTGGCCAGCAACAGCGCATCGGGGTGATCCGCGCCCTGGCGGCGGACGCTCCGCTGCTGCTGATGGACGAGCCCTTCGGCGCGGTGGACCCGATCAACCGCGAAATGATCCAGAATGAATTCTTCGAGATGCAGCGGGCGCTGAACAAGACCGTGATCATGGTCAGCCATGACATCGACGAAGCCATCAAACTGGGGGACAAGATCGCCATCTTCCGTGCCGGCAAGCTGCTGCAGATCGATCACCCCGACACCCTGCTGGCGCACCCGGCGGACGACTTCGTCAGCAACTTCGTCGGCCAGGACAGCACCTTGAAACGCCTGTTGCTGGTCAAGGCCGAAGACGCCGCGGACAACGCCCCGTCGGTCAGCCCGGAAACCCCGGTAGCCGACGCCCTGGAACTGATGGACGAACACGACCGGCGCTACGTGGTGGTGACCTGTGCCGAGAACAAGGCTCTGGGTTATGTACGTCGTCGCGACCTGCACCGTCAGACCGGCACCTGCGCCCAGTTCCTGCGAGAGTTCAACGCTACAGCCGCCTACGACGAACACCTGCGGATTCTTCTGTCGCGCATGTACGAGTTCAACCGCTCGTGGCTGCCGGTGATGGATGCCGAGCGGGTGTTCCTGGGCGAGGTGACTCAGGAATCCATCGCCGCCTACCTGAGCTCCGGGCGTTCGCGGGGGATGAAGACCAATATCGTCTCGCCGGCTGAAACAGTGGTCGCCTGATCAATAAATAGCCAATAACCAACCTGTGGCGAGGGCGCTTGCTCCCGCGGGACCGTGAAGCGGCCCCTCTTTGCAAAAAGAATGGGGCTGCTGCGCATCCGGCGCGAGCAAGCGCCCTCGCCACCGGGTGTTTTTGGCCCACCCACACGCCGGAAAAAAATATCAACAGCCGCCCCGGTCAGAGCTGTCCGGCGGCCTCCTCCGAAACAGCCAAAATCCCCCTCAAACCGCCCTCTCGCCGCTAACGTCGCCGATGTTGACGCTTTCATACTTCCCAGCTACTTGGCACGCAAAAGCGTCGAACGTGCAGGTATTTTTAACACTCGAGAATTCTTCGGGAACATCTGTCCGTCATCTGTGTCGGCTACAAAGAGAGGTGTCGATAACGCACGTCAGACAAGTGCAAAAACGCGACATTTTTTGTTGATCTCAGCCCCCTCACCGCCTAAAGTTCGCGCCGAACGTCCATGCTGGAAACGATCCATCCGGCTCAAGTACTGACGACGAGACAGCAAGGCCAAGGGCAGATTTCCCATGGCCTTTTTGCTTTCGGCGACATGCCTTGGGAAGTAGGCGAACCAAAGTGGGGATACGGAGGACGTTCACAAGGCACTGTCATCAATGACATGTCCTTAAACCCATTGATTACCAACGTTTGCCAGTAGGAGTTCCCAACGCATGTCGATTAACGTCGAAGACTATTTCGCGCGCGAAACCTTTCAGAAAATGAAGTCTTTCGCCGACCAGCAAGAAACCCCGTTCGTGGTCATCGACACCCAGATGATCTCCCAGGCCTACGACGACCTGCGCGCCGGTTTCGAATTCGCCAAGGTCTACTACGCGGTCAAGGCCAACCCGGCCGTCGAGATCATCGACCTGCTGCACGAAAAAGGCTCCAGCTTCGACATCGCTTCGATCTACGAGCTGGACAAGGTGCTGGGCCGCGGCGTCAACCCGGCCAACATCAGCTACGGCAACACCATCAAGAAGTCCAAGGACATCCGCTACTTCTATGACAAGGGCGTGCGGCTGTACGCCACCGACTCCGAGGCCGACCTGCGCAACATCGCCAAGGCCGCACCGGGTTCGAAAGTCTACGTGCGCATTCTCACCGAAGGCTCCACCACCGCCGACTGGCCGCTGTCGCGCAAGTTCGGCTGCCAGACCGACATGGCCATGGACCTGCTGATCCTCGCTCGCGACCTGGGCCTGGTGCCTTACGGTGTGTCGTTCCACGTGGGTTCGCAACAGCGCGACATCAGCGTCTGGGACGCCGCCATTGCCAAGGTCAAGGTGATCTTCGAGCGCCTCAAGGAAGAAGACGGTATCGAGCTGAAGCTGATCAACATGGGTGGCGGCTTCCCGGCCAACTACATCACCCGCACCAACAGCCTGGAAACCTATGCCGAGGAAATCATCCGCTTCCTCAAGGAAGACTTCGGCGACGACCTGCCGGAAATCATCCTGGAGCCAGGCCGTTCGCTGATCGCCAACGCCGGCATCCTGGTCAGCGAAGTAGTACTGGTGGCGCGCAAATCCCGCACCGCCGTCGAGCGCTGGGTGTACACCGACGTGGGCAAGTTCTCCGGCCTGATCGAAACCATGGACGAGTCCATCAAGTTCCCGATCTGGACCGAGAAGAAAGGTGAAGTGGAAGAAGTGGTGATCGCCGGCCCGACCTGCGACAGCGCCGACATCATGTACGAAAACTACAAGTACGGCCTGCCACTGAACCTGGCCATCGGCGACCGCCTGTACTGGCTGTCCACCGGCGCCTACACCACCAGCTACAGCGCGGTGGAATTCAACGGCTTCCCGCCGCTGAAGGCCTTCTACGTTTAAAGACGGCAGCTAGCTGCAAGAAAAAGCCCATGACTTGTCATGGGCTTTTTTGTGCGCGCGGTTCAGTGATTCAACGATCTTCCCGGACATGCCAAATACTCAGGATGGACAAGGCCATGCCTTGAATCTCATAACGCATCTCGTAATGCCCCACCAGCAATCGTCGAACATCCCTCGGCTTGAATTCCTCCAACTGCTCTCCCAATCGTGGGTTAGATAGAAGAGCATCTGGAGCCTGCACCAGCGATTGCACGGTCCGAGCAGCAGTAGAACGATTGACCTGGGCGAGAAACTCAAAAAGCCGAGCCAGATCGGATAGGGCCTTGCTCGTCCATTTCAGCTGTCTCATTTTGGTAAGGGCAGAGGGTTGTCGCCAGACAGACTCTGCGCCCAAGCCAACACTGACTGATGATCGACAACCCTTCCAGCATCGACATCTGCCAAGGCCTCAAGCGTCAGTCGACGGCGCTCTTCTTCCTGGTCAACCCAGGCCACCAACGCCTGCTTCACGACCCAGGCCCGGGAGCGTTCCAGGCGTGAAGCAAGTTGATCGACCTTATCAGCCAGGTCCAATGGAATGTGAGCGGTCAGTACTTTTGTCGCGGGCATGAGGCAAGACCTGCATCAGAATGATTAAAAGCGATTAGCTTTGAATCATAGTGATTTAAGACAACACAGCAAGCCGCTCTCCATCCCGTTCGTCACCCAATTGCGCCGCCCGCCGCTGATAGGCCTGGGCCAGGTCGCGAATCTCGGGGTGCGTGGCCTTGAGCAGCGCGGCGCATGCCACCCGGAGGAAATTCAGGTTGCCACCGGCCAGAGCCCGTTGCAGCCACGCCACGGCTTCGTCGATACGCCCGGCATCGGCCAGCACCGCCGCATGGCTGAACTGCCCGCGAAAATCCCCGCCTTCGGCCGAGCGCCGGTACCAGTCCCGCGCCGCTTCAAGGTCGGCCTGGCACACCAGCCCCTCCTCCAGGTAGCGCCCCAGCAGGTTCATCGATTTGGCATGGCCCAGGTCCGCCGCACGACGGTAGCAGGCCAGGGCCAAGGCATGGTTCTGCACCACGCCGCGACCGGTGGCCAACAGGTTGGCGTAGTTGTACAGCCCCCAGTCCAGCCCCGCTTCGGCAGCCAGGCGATAGTGCCCGGCCGCGCTGGCGGCATCCGCCGGGCAACCCCAGCCGTGCTCATGGCAGCGCCCGAGCATGTTGCGCGCCATCAGGTGCCCACGTTGTGCGGCGATCTCGAACCAGCGCACCGCCAGGGGTTGATCCTGCTGGATGCCGCGACCGTCGAGGAGGATCTGCCCCAGCAGCGCCTGGGCGTCCAGCAGGCCCTCGGAAGCAGCCGCCAGCACCGCCTGGGCGGCGCGGGCCGGGCTCTCTTCAAGCATGGCGCTCAGTTGCGCGCCGTCGAGGAGCTCCTCGCGACGAAGTTGAAAAGTCACGGCTTACACCTCGACCCAGCGACGCAGAAGGTTGTGGTAGGTGCCGGTCAGGCGGATCAGCGAAGGATGCTCGGGCACGTCCCGGGTCAGCTCCTGGATCGCGCCGTCCATCTCGAACAGCAAGGCGCGCTGGCTATCTTCGCGCACCAGGCTCTGGGTCCAGAAGAATGAGGCGTAGCGAGCACCCCGGGTCACCGGGTTGACCTTGTGCAGGCTGGTGCCTGGATACAGCACCATGTCCCCCGCCGGCAGCTTGACCCGCTGCAGGCCGAAGGTGTCCTGGATCTCCAGCTCGCCGCCTTCGTAATCCTCGGGGTCGCTGAAGAACAGGGTCGACGACAGGTCCGTACGCACCCGCTCCGGGCTGCCCTTGGGCTGGCGCACCGCGTTGTCGATATGAAAATCGAAACTGCCGCCGGCGGTGTAGCAGTTGATCAGCGGCGGAAACACCTTGTGCGGCAAGGCGGCGGACATGAACAGCGGGTTCTGCCACAGGCGATCGAGCATCGCCGCGCCGATCTCCTGGGCCAGCGGGTGGCCTTCCGGCAATTGCAGGTTGTGCTTGGCCTTGGCCGACTGGTAACCGGCGGTGATCTTGCCGTCCGCCCAGTCCGCCTGTTCCAGGGCTTCACGGATGCGCCCGACCTCGTCACGGGTGAACACGCCAGGGATGTGCAGCAACATGGCCAGGTACCTGCAGAGCGAAAGGCCGTCAATGATATTGATTCTTATTGACTGTGTAAAACCCCGGGACGCATGAGAACGTAAAAACCGTAAAGGCAAATTGTAAAGAATGTAAATTAACTGCGAATAGCAATATTTCGCAATTGATAACAAATGTTTCTTTCCCCTATATTCCGCCGCCTCAAATCCTTGGGGAGGGGAAAAACATGTCACGCCAACAACCACCATCCGCTGTCAGTTCACCACGCCTGCTGGCGTCTGCAATTGGCGTGGCGATCACCGCCGGCTCCGCAGGCCATATGGTCCAGGCGGCTGAAGAGACTCAGCAGAAGACTTCGGGCAAAGCCATTGCCCTGGAAGCCACCAGCATTACCGGTGAGGCCCAGGACCAGACGTCCTACAAGGTCGAAAGCTCCTCCTCGAAAAAGTACACCGCGCCGCTGGTGAACACCCCACGCTCGGTGACCGTGGTGCCACAGCAAGTACTCAAGGACACCGCGGCCACCTCGCTGCAGGACGCCCTGCGTACCGTGCCCGGTATCACCTTCGGTGCCGGTGAGGGCGGCAACCCCCAAGGCGACCGTCCGTTCATCCGGGGGTTCGACGCCCAAAGTGACACCTACCTGGACGGCGTTCGCGACACAGGTGCCCAAAGCCGCGAAGTCTTCGCAGTTGAAAACATCGAAGTCAGCAAAGGCCCTAACTCGGCCATGGGCGGCCGTGGCGCCGCTGGCGGCAGCATCAACCTGGTGAGCAAGAAGGCGCACCTGGGCAACTCCCTGGACGGTGGCTTCACCTGGGGCTCCGATCAGACCCAGCGCTACACCCTGGATGGCAACTACCAGTTCAGCGATACCGCCGCTGGCCGTCTGAACCTGATGAGCCATGAAAGCAACGTCGCCGGACGAGACAAGGTCAACTACGACCGCTGGGGCATCGCCCCGTCCCTGGCCTTCGGCCTAGGCACCGACACCCGGGTATTCCTCGATTACTACCACCTGGAAAGCGATGACCTGCCGGACTCGGGCATTCCCTACGGCTATTCCATGGGCACCGCCCACACCGCGGCCCATCCGGACAAACCGGTCAACGGCGGCGACAGCAGCAACTTCTATGGCCTGACCGACCGCGACTTCCGCAAGTCCCGCGTGGACACCGCGACCTTCGCCATTGAGCACGACCTGAATGACTCGCTGACCCTGAAGAACACTTTCCGTCACGGCACCAGCATGCAGGACTACATCCTGACCCAGCCGGACGACAGCCAGGGCAACGTGCGCAGTGGCACCGTCTGGCGCCGGGCCAACACCCGGGTGTCGAACACCGACACCACCACCAACCAGACCGATCTGTATGGTGAGTTCGTGCTGGGCGGCTTCAAGAACAACTTCTCCGCCGGCATCGAACTGTCCGACGAATCCTCGAGCAAAAGTGGCTACACCGTTTCCAACAACGCCAATATCAAGTGCAACGTGCCGCAGCCTGCTGGCGTTTGTACTTCGCTGTCGAATCCGACTCCGGATGACGCCTATGCCGGCACCATCAGCCGCAACTACGCGGGCACCGACACCGAAGGCACCACCCGGGCCATCTACTTTGCCGACACTCTGGAGCTGACCCCGCAGTGGCTGGTCAACATGGGCCTGCGCTACGACCACTTCGAAACCCAGGCCAAGACCAAGAACACCGCGCGCGCCACCACCTTCAAGGCCGAGGACACCAGCGAATTCGTGACTGGCCAACTGGGCCTGGTATGGAAGCCGCAGGACAACGGCAGCGTCTATATCTCCTATGCCACCTCGGCTACACCGGTCGGCAGCACCCTGGACAACGGCGCCGAGCCCAACCCGTTTCCCACCACTTCCGGCACGCCGACCAGCATCGTCAGCGACATGAAACCCGAGGAAACCGTCAACTACGAGATCGGCACCAAGTGGGACCTGTTCAACGACCGTCTGGCACTGACCGGTGCGATCTTCCGTACCGAAAAGGAAAACACCCGGGTCCTGAGCAGCAACTACACCTACGAAAACGCCGGCAAGACCCGAGTTGACGGCCTTGAGCTGACCGCGAGCGGCAAGCTGACCGACAAGTGGCAAGTGTTCGCGGGCTACAGCTACCTGGACAGCACCATCGTCGATCCGGGCGCCAGCGGTGATCGCAGCGGTAAAGTCAGTGGCCTCGCCAACCCGGCCAAGGGCAATGAATTGCCAAATACGCCGAAAAACAGCTTCAGCCTGTGGACCACCTATAACCTGACCCAGAAGCTGACCATCGGTGGTGGCGCCTTCTACGTCGACAAGGTCTGGGGCGATAACAACAACAGCCTGTACGTGCCGTCCTACACCCGCTACGACGCCATGGCCAGCTACAAGCTGACCAAGAACGTCGACCTGCAGTTGAACGTGCAGAACCTGACCGACAAGACCTACTACGACAAGGCCTACGCGGCGCACTTCGCCAACCAGGCGGCCGGTCGTACCGCGCTGATGAGTGCCAACTTCCACTTCTGATCCAGCGCAAGACCTTCCTGTGGCCACGGCCACAGGCGCCCAAGCCCCACGCATTTCAATGCCTGGGGCTTTTGCATGTAAAAACGAATGCTTCTCGACAACACACGGCATAATGCGCGCCGTGTTTCCTCTCTCTGGACGAACAAGGCGAGTGACGTGTTGAAGAAAACCCTGTTCCAGCTGCACTGGTTCTTCGGCATCAGCGCGGGGCTGATCCTGGCCCTGATGGGCATCACCGGGGCGACCGTGTCGTTCCAGGACGAAATCCTGCGCGCCCTCAATCCATCGGTGCTGCAAGTCGACAAGCTCCCCGCCGGGGTGCTGCCGCCCGCCGAACTGGTGGAAAAAATCCAGGCCGCCGAAGGCAAGACGGTGTCCATGCTCTGGGTCGAGACCGACAGCGGCAACGCCGCGCGGGTGTTCTTCACCCCGCCGCCGGGGGAACGCCGTGGCCAGATGCGCTACTTCGACCCCTATACCGGCGAGTTCATGGGCGACGCCGTCGGCCAGGACTTCTTCGGCTTCATGCTGCAATTGCACCGCTTCCTGGCCATCGGCGACACCGGCCGGCAGATCACCGGCGCCTGCACCCTGATCCTGATCTTCTTCTGCCTGTCCGGGCTGTACCTGCGCTGGCCGCGCCAGGTCGGCAACTGGCGGGTGTGGCTGACCCTGGACTGGGCCAAGAAAGGCCGCGGCTTCAACTGGGACCTGCACGCCGTGTTCGGCACCTGGTGCCTGCTGTTCTACCTGCTGTTCGCCCTCACCGGCCTGTACTGGTCCTACGATTGGTACCGGGAGGGCCTGACCAAGCTGCTCTCCGATGCGCCACACAGCGAACGCCAGCGTGGCGGCCGCGGTGGCCCGCCGCCCAAGGGCCCGGCCCCGGTGGCGGACTACAACGCCATGTGGAGCAGCATCTACAGCGCCGCCGGCAAGGATCTCAACGCCTACAACATCCGTATGCCTGCCGTGGCCGGGCAGCCGGCGACTGTGTTCTACCTGCTCAAGACCTCCCCCCACGAACGGGCGCTGAACCAACTGACCCTGGACCCGGCCACCGGGGTGATCAGCCGTCATGACCGCTACGCCGACAAGAGCCTCAAGTCACAGTTGCTCACTAGCGTCTACGCGCTGCACGTGGGCAGCTACTTCGGCCTGGTGGGGCGCATCCTGCTGACCCTGGCCTCCTTGACCATGCCGCTGTTCTTCGTCACCGGCTGGCTGCTGTACCTGGATCGCCGACGCAAGAAGCGCCAGATCAAGCAGGCCCGCCAGGGCCTGGAAAGTACCGCCCCCGACGGCTCGGCGTGGCTGATCGGCTTCGCCAGCCAGAGCGGCTTTGCCGAGCAGCTGGCCTGGCAGACCGCCGGGCAATTGCAGGCTGCCGGGGTGGCGACCAAGGTCCAGCCGCTGAGCAATCTCAGCGAACAGGACCTGCGTGACGCTCAGCGCGCGCTGTTCGTGGTCAGCACCTTTGGCGACGGCGAAGCACCGGACAGCGCCCGCGGCTTCGAGCGCAAGCTGCTGGGCCGCGAGCTGTCGCTGCAAGGCCTGCAATACGCCGTGCTCGGCCTGGGCGACCGCCAGTACCAGCACTTCTGCGGCTTTGCCCGACGCCTGCACGACTGGCTGTCGAACCAGGGCGGCAGCACCCTGTTCGCCCCCATCGAGGTGGACAGCGGCGACAGCTACGCCCTGCGCCACTGGCAGCAGCAACTGGGCCAACTCACCGGGCATGCCCCGGTAGACCTGTGGCAGGCCCCGGCCTTCGACAACTGGACCCTGAAGAGCCGCACCCTGCTCAACCCCGACAGCAGCGGCTCCGGGGTCTACCTGCTGCAACTGCTGGCCCCCAGCGCCAGCAGCTGGCTGGCTGGCGACCTGGTGGAAGTCATGCCGCGCAACAGCTCGTGGATGGTCGAATACTTCCTCGACGGCCTGGGGCTTTCCGGCGAGGCCAGGGTCCAGCTCGACGGCCTGGAAGAGAGCCTGGAACAAGCCCTGGGCAGCCGCCAGCTACCAGAAAACCGCACCCACCTGGTGGGCCTGCACGCCCAGGCCCTGGTGGATGCCCTGGTGCCCCTGAGCATGCGCGAATACTCCATCGCCTCGATTGCCGCCGACGGTTGCCTGGAGCTGCTGGTACGCCAGGAACGCCACGCCGACGGCAGCCTGGGGATCGGTTCCGGCTGGCTCACCGAGCATGCTGCGGTGGGTTCGAGCATCAGCCTGCGGGTACGGCGCAACAGCGGCTTCCACCTGCCGGCCGAACCTTGCCCGCTGATTCTGCTGGGCAACGGCACCGGGCTGGCGGGCTTGCGCAGCCTGCTCAAGGCGCGGATCGCCGAGGGCCAGCAACGCAACTGGCTGATCTTTGGCGAGCGCAATGCCGAGCATGATTTCTACTTCAAGGATGAACTGCAGGAATGGCGCACCCGGGGCGACCTGAGCCGCCTGGACCTGGCGTTCTCCCGGGACCAGGCCGAGAAGATCTACGTCCAGGACCGCCTGCGCCAGGCGGCGGACGAGCTGAAAAAATGGCTGGACGATGGCGCCGCGCTCTACATCTGCGGCAGCTTGCAGGGCATGGCGTCGGGGGTGGATCAGGTGCTCATCGAGGTACTGGGCGCAGACCACGTCGAACGCCTGATTGAACAGGGTCGCTACCGCCGCGACGTTTACTGAGGCGTCAGACGCTTCGCCGGCAAGCCGGCTCCTACGCCAATCCTGCTACCCCCTCCGTAGGAGCTGGCTTGCCAGCGAAGGCGCCCGTCTGAACAGCGCAAGGCTCAAGGGCCTCTTCGCCGGCAAGCCGGCTCCTACATCAATCGTGCCGCACCCTCCGTAGGAGCTGGCTTGCCAGCGAAGGCGCCCTTCAGAACAGCGCAAGGCTCACGGGCCCTATTCGCCGGCAAGCCGGCTCCTACGGGACGGGGCGTTGGCGGGGATGGTTACGCCGGTTGCAGGTTGTGCTCGTACACCGCCACGCCATCCAGGTCCCGCAGGATTACCTTCAGCTCTGCCGTTTGCCCATCGATCTGCACTTCGCCAAAGAACTGGAAGCCGGCAAAGGGTGAAGTGTTCTGCGCTGGCGGCGCCTTCTGGAACACCACTTCCGGGCCGAAGGTCTTGTCCAGCACATTGGGCCCGAAACTCCCGGCGTTCAGGGGGCCGGCGACAAACTCCCAGAACGGCTCGAAATCCTGGAACGCCGCCCGATCCGGGTGGTAGTGGTGAGCCGCGCAGTAGTGCACGTCCGCCGTCAGCCACACATGGTTGCGCACCTGATGCTTGCGCAAATACGCCAGCAGCTCGGCAATCTCCAGCTCGCGGCCCTGGGCCGAGCCCGGGTCGCCGTTGGCGATCGCCTCCCAGCGCGCCACCCCGGGGCTGACTTCGCCATCGGGCACGCCCAGGCCAATGGGCATGTCCGCCGCCACCACTTTCCACTGAGCCGAGGAGTCCTTGAGCTCACGCTTCAGCCAATCCAGTTGCTCGCGGCCGAGGAAAGGTTTCTCGCCGCCGAGGTTGTCATCGTTGGGGCCGCGATAGCTGCGCATGTCCAGCACGAACACATCCAGCAACGGCCCATAGCTGAGCTTGCGATAGATGCGCCCGCCGCCATCGGCGCTCTGCCGGCGCATGGGCGAATACTCCAGCCAGGCCTGGCGCGCGCGGCCCACCAGGGTCTGGATGTCCTTGACCACGTAACGTTCGTCCAGCTGCTTGCTCGGCGACCAGTTATTGACCACCTCATGGTCGTCCCACTGCCAGATCTGCGGCACCTCGGCGTTGAAGCGGCGCAGGTTTTCGTCCATCAGGTTGTAGCGGTAGTTGCCCCGGTATTCGTCGAGGGTCTCGGCCACTTTGCTCTTGGCCTCGGTGGTGAGGTTGCGCCAGATGCGCCCGTCTTCCACGGTCAACTGTGCCGGCACCGGGCCGTCGGCGTAGATGGTGTCGCCGCTGTGGATAAAGAAGTCCGGCAGGCGCAGGCGCATTGCCTCGTAGATGCGCATGCCGCCGATATCCGGGTTGATGCCGAAGCCCTGCCCTACCGTGTCGCCGCTCCAGACAAAACGGATGTCCCGGCGTTGCGAAGGCGCACTGCGCAAATGGCCGAACCAGGGCTCGCTGGCCACGCCGGACTGGGCATCCTCGAAGGTCACCCGATAGAAGATCGCCTGATTGGCCGGCAGCCCGGTCAACTCCACCCGCGCCGTGAAGTCGGTCCGCGCATCGGCCAGGGGCGAAACAGAGCGCCGGGGGTTGCTGAACAGGCTTCGCGTGTCCCACTCCACCACCATCCGCGCCGGACGATCGCTGCGGCTCCAGATCATCGCCTTATCCCCCAGCAGATCCCCGGACTGCACCCCGTCGGTGAGCTGCGGCCGATCCTTGACCGAAGCGATCACCGCCGGCGCCAGGCTCGGCATCAACAGCCCCGCCCCGGCGATTTGCATGATCCGACGACGACCGAGGTTGAACTCGCTCATGGTGACTCCCTGACAATGGTCAAAAAGCACACCTTAGGCAGTGGGGATGAAGGGGGTGTGACAGAGGCTCCTTTTCCGCATCGGTTATTCCTGTGAGCTATAAAATTAGAATTCGTAATTTCAAACGTCCAAGCCGCCGAATGCTATAACCGAGCGCTCGGGCAAGGCCCCAAGCGCCGTGCGTATTTCCACTTCCCCCAGGCACGTGATCGATGGAACACCCGAGCCTCGAGTACAGCGATAGACAACGCTGGTGGGCGCTGACGCAAATCAACAGCCTGTCGGTGCTGTCCCAGGTGGTGCAGATCGGCAGCATCACCCCGCTGCTATCGCTGTCCCTGGAGCAGCAAGGCGTGGAGCCGGCGCAGATCGGCCTGATCATCAGTGCTTCCTGGCTGGCGATCCTGCTGTTGTATCGCGTCGTCCCACGCCTGCTCGGGCACCTGGGGCTGGTCAGGGCCAATCTGCTCAGTGCGCTGTTAAGCATCCTGGCCCTGATCGGCATGAGCCAGACACACAACCTGATCGGCCTGTTCGCCCTGAACTTCGTCCTGGGCATCGGCCTGATCCTGCGCTGGATCGCCTGCGACACCTGGATCGTCGCCGTAGCCTCGAAAAACGAGCGCGGCCGAGCCATTGGCGTGCATGAAACCCTCATGGGCCTGGGCATTGCCGTTGGCCCCCTGTTGCTGGTGGTCTCCGGCGTCCAAGGCCCTGCTCCGTATTACGCCTGCGCCGTGCTGATCTGCATGTCCGCCGCTCTGGCCCTGAACTTGAAAGGCCACGACTGCCAACCGCAGACACCCCGGGAAAAACACCGCGGCCAGTTGTTCCGAACCATCCCCGTGGCGTTATGTGGGGCCTTCCTGGCGGGTTTTGCCGAGACCTCGTCGCTGTCCTTCCTTGCCGGGTACAGCCTCTCGGCCGGCTACCTGCTGACCGCCGCCACCTTGCTGGTGACTGCGTTCGGCGCGGGCGGCACCCTGCTGCAACTGCCCATCGGCTGGTTGGCGGACAAAAGCTCCTACAAGAACAGCCAACGGATGTGCGGCCTGCTGCTCCTGGCCGGAGCCCTGGCACTGCCGTTCAGCCAGTCGGTGCCCTGGCTGACAACCGTGCTGGTGTTTGCCTGGGGGGGCGCCATTGGCGGAATGAACACCCTGGCGGTCATCGAAGCTGGCGACCGGGTCGAAGAACAGCAAATGTCCACGGCCATGACCGCCATCGCCCTGTTCTACACCCTGGGCAGCGTATTGGGGCCTGTGGTAACCGGCGCCAGCGTGTCCTACCTCAGCCCCCATGGTTTGATGATTACCGTGGGCGTGGCTGGCGCGATTTTCGTGGGCCTGCTGCTGCGTCGATGAAGGCCGATTGAGTGCTGCAGCCTTGGCGTACGCTTGCTCCCACTGGCCATGCCCTAACGCTTTAGCTATCCGAATGGGAGCAAGCCTTCCCTGCGCTGCAACAGCGGTTCAGCTCGGAGAACGACGATTGCCATCGAGCAAGGCATCGACCACGCCACGGGCCATTTCCACCGAATGCACCAGGGACCAGATCAGGCCACGCTCGACGCCGCTGGCCTGCTCGGTGATCTCGTCGGACACCTCTTCGGCGGCTTTGAGCAGCATGGAAACGTGGAGCAAGGCTTCCTCGGCGCTGATGCCAGGGCGGACGGTGAAGGGCGAGTCGGTGCCCGCAGGACCACCCGCCGTGGGTTTCAACGCAGTGACCAACGAACGGCTCAGCGCATTGTTGACCAAGGCATAACGAACCACTTCGTTGGCCAGATCGTGGTCTGGATTGCGACGGGAAACAGAATGGGAAACAGGCGGATCGGGGACGATCTTTTTCATGGTGTAGCTCCCGAGCAGTAGAGCCATCACCCATCGCTGCTAAACGAAAGGTGGCGGCTGGACGCGGGTTAGCAGACCAGGGCTCAGGAACCCGGCGCACCCGAAGGTGCCCCACGTACAGCCGCCATAACAAGCTGGCCAGAACAAGATCCGGCCAAGGAAGAGATAGCGCTTATACGTCTGAGACTTATCGAGCTGCTAAACCCGATCACTGAATATTCAGTGACGAACCGAGCCTAGTGAGCTGAGTACCCAGCCGCAAGCGCCAAGGAGTGTCTCGGAAACCCCTTACAAAAGAAAGAGACTTGGCCGACGGTGGCCGCTGGAGAAAGCCGCAATAAGCCCTGGGCGCGGCCTGCAATAGCAGGTGCGGCGAAGTTGAGCGGCGAGGAAAAAGGGCGAGCCCGGCTTGAGGACGTCTTCGCCAGCCAGAACGGTGCAAGGCTTGAGGATCTCTTCGCCGGCAAGCCGGCTCCTACAGAACTGCGGTGGCGCGCCCTCCTCCGTAGGAGCTGGCTTGCCAGCGAAGGCGTTGGCCGAAACGGTGCAAGGCTCAAGGGCCTATTCGCCGGCAAGCCGGCTCCTACGAAACTGCGGTGGCGCGCCCTCCTCCGTAGGAGCTGGCTTGCCAGCGAAGGCGTCGGCCGGAACGGCGCAAGGCTCAAGGGCCTCTTCGCTGGCAAGCCGGCTCCTACGAAGAGGTGGGTTGCAGGGCGAGCTCCACCGCCTCAGGCCGCTTCACCAACGCGTACACCACCGCCGTCAGCAGGCTGCCCGCGACAATCGCCAGCAGGTACAGCAGGGCGTGGTTGATGGCATTCGGGATCAGCATGACGAACAGGCCGCCGTGGGGCGCCATCAGTTTGCAGCCGAAGTACATCGACAAAGCCCCGGTCAGGGCGCCGCCGGCGATGCTCGCCGGAATCACCCGCAGCGGGTCCTTGGCGGCAAACGGAATCGCGCCTTCGGAGATAAAGCACAGGCCCAATACCAGGGCGGCCTTGCCGGCTTCGCGTTCGGTCTGGGCAAATTTGCGTCGGGCAATGAAGGTAGCAATGCCCAGGCCAATGGGCGGTACCATGCCCGCCGCCATGGTCGCGGCCATCGGTGCATAGCTCTGGGACGCCAGCAGCCCTACCGAGAACGCATAGGCCGCCTTGTTGATCGGCCCGCCCAGGTCGACGCACATCATGCCGCCCAGCAGTACCCCGAGCAGAATCGCGTTGGTGGTACCCATGCTGTCGAGGAAGTGGGTCAGGGCTTCGAGCATGCCCGCCACGGGTTTGCCCACCACGTAGATCATCACCAGCCCGGTGAACAGGCTGGCCAGCAGCGGGATGATCAGGATAGGTTTCAGCGCCTCCAGGCTTTGCGGCAAGCGCGCATATTTATTGATCGCCTTGGCCGCATAACCGGCGAGGAAGCCGGCGACGATGCCGCCGATAAAACCCGCGCCCAGGGTGCTGGCGAGCATGCCACCGATCATTCCCGGCGCCAGGCCTGGGCGGTCGGCGATGGAGTAGGCGATGTAACCCGCCAGCAGCGGCACCATCAGCTTGAAGGCGGTCTCGCCGCCGATCTGCATCAAGGCCGCGGCCAGGGTGCCCTCCTCCTTGAAGGCGGTGATGCCGAAGACGAAGGACAGGGCAATCATCAAACCGCCCGCCACCACCATCGGCAGCATGAACGACACCCCGGTCAGCAGGTGTTTGTAGACCCCGGTCTTTTCCTGTTTGGCCGGTGTCTGGGCGCCTGCTGCGGAGGACTCCAGCCGGCCCTCGGCCAGGGCCTTGTTCAGGGTCGCCTCGGACTGTTTCAGGGCCACGCCGGTGCCGCAGCGATAAATGCGCTTGCCGGCAAAACGCTCGGTGGGCACTTCGATGTCCGCCGCCAACAGCACCACGTCGGCCTCGGCAATGGCTTGGGCGCTCAGCGGATTGCGCGCGCCCACCGAGCCCTGGGTTTCCACTTGCAGGTCGTAGCCCAGGCGCTTGGCGGTTTGCTGCAGGGCCTCGGCGGCCATGAAGGTGTGAGCCACGCCAGTCGGGCAGGCAGTGATCGCTACCAGCCGCGGGGCGCGTTTGCCTGTTTCGAGCACCGGCTCGGCACTGGCCTCGGTGGCGACATGGACCTGGGCCTCTTCGGCACCGCGACGCAGCACTGCATCGACATCCTGCAGGGCCTGGGACGGGCTGCTGCGGTACACCCGCTTGCCGACAAAACGCGACATATCCACAGGCCCGGTGCTGACCACCAGCACCCACTCGGCGGCCTCAATGGTGGCCGCCGAGAGTTGGCGTTCCGGGTGCGCTTCATCGTGCACTTCGACGCTGGTGCTCCAGCCCTGGCGCTGCGCCGCGGCGTCCAGCAGGCGGGCGCAGAGCACGCTGGTGACCATGCCGTTGGGGCAGGCGGTAACTATGGCTAACTTCATGGGCAACCCTCTTATTGTTCTAGGAGGGGATGCACGCGCACCCCCTGCTCCAGCCGGGCCAGTTGCACCCTGTCGCTGATGCCGAAACCGATCTGGGTCACGGCCATGGCGGCAATCGCCGTGGCGGTGCGCAGGGTCTGTTCAAACGGCTGGGCGCTGAGCAGGCCGTGGAGCATCCCCGCCAGCAGCGAGTCGCCGGCGCCTACGGTGCTAACCACGCGGACCTTGGGCGGCAAGGCTTGCAGGGACGGCGCGGCGCTGAACCAGTTGACCCCCTCGGCGCCGTGGGAAATCACCACATGCTCGACGCCCTGGGCGCGCAACTGGCGCGCAGCCTCGGCCTGCCCGCCCACTGAAACCACCGGGCTGCCCAAGGCGTCCGCCAGCTCTTCGGTGTTGGGCTTGACCAGCCAGGGGCCTGCCGCCAGGCCGGCGCGCAAGGCAGCGCCGCTGGTGTCGAGGGCGACTTTAAGACCGAGGTTTTTCAAACGCAGCAGCAGGGCCTGGAACCATTCGGGGCTGACCCCACGCGGCAGGCTGCCGGCCACCACCACCGCGTCATGCCCGGGAGCGATCTGTTCCAGGCGTTCAAGCAGGGCCTGTTGCGCGGCTTCACTGACCTCGGGCCCTGGGCCGTTGATATCGGTAATGCGCCCGTCGCCTTCGGCCAGCTTGATGTTGCTGCGAGTGTCCCCGGGCACACGGATAAAGGCGTCGACAAACCCGCGCTGGGCAAACAACGCGTCAAACGCCTGTGGATTGTTTTCCCCGAGAAAGCCGCTGACGGTCAGTTGATGGCCGAGGTCAGCCAGCACCTGGGCCACATTCACGCCCTTGCCAGCGGCGTGGGTGTACATGGCGTCGCTGCGGTTGACCTGCCCTGTGTCCAGGCGCGCCAGCTGCACCGTCAGGTCCAGCGCCGGGTTGAGGGTCAGGGTAAGAATCTTCGCCATTACATGGCCTCCACTAGGGCGCGCACTTCGTTGGCGCTGCCGACGGCCAGGGCCTGTTGAGCAAGGGTTTGTGCCTGGGCCAGGCGCAGTTCGCGGATCCGCGCCTTGACCTCGGCGATGCTGCGTCCGGAGACGCTGAGTTCATCCACCCCCAGGCCCACCAGCACCGGCACCGCCAGCGGGTCGGCCGCCAGCTCGCCGCAGACCCCGACCCACTTGCCATGGGCGTGGGCGGCACGCACGGTGATGTCGATCAGTTGCAACACTGCCGGGTGCAGGCCATCGGCCTGGGCGGAAAGGGTCGGGTGGCCACGATCGATGGCCAGGGTGTACTGGGTCAGGTCGTTGGTGCCGATGCTGAAGAAGTCCACTTCCTTGGCCAGCACCGGCGCCAGCAGGGCGGCGGACGGCACTTCGATCATGATCCCCAGTTGCAGGTCGGCCACGGGGATTTCCCGGCGCAGGCGCTCGGTCATGTCCCGGGCCTGGCGCCACTCTTCGACGCTGCCGACCATGGGGAACATGATCCGCAGCGGGCGGTTGTCCGCCGAGCGCAGCAACGCGCGCAATTGCGCTTCCATGATCAGTGGCCGCTGCAGGGTCAGGCGGATGCCGCGCACGCCGAGGAAGGGGTTTTCCTCCTTGGCAATGGGCCAGTAAGGCAGCGGTTTGTCGCCGCCCACATCCAGGGTGCGCACCACCAGCGGACGCCCGGCGAGGCCGTCGAGTACACGGCGGTATTCGGCTTCCTGGGTGGCTTCGTCCGGGGCCTGGGGATGGGCCATGAAGATCAGTTCGGTGCGCAGCAGGCCGATGCCCTCGGCGCCGTTTTCCACGGCGGCGGCGACACCGGCGCTTTCGCCGATATTGGCGAACACCTCGACCGCGTGACCATCGGCGGTATGGGCCAGTTGATGGCGTTGTTCGGCGGCCGCCTTGAGCCGTTGCTCGCGGTTGTCGCGCTCTTCGGCCGCCCGTTGCAAGGTCGTGCTATCAGCGTCGACATGCAGGCGACCGCGCTGGCCGTCCAGCAGCAAGGACGTGCCGGACTTGATCAGCAGCACGCTGGCCCCCGCGCCCACCAGGGCCGGAATCCCCAGGGCCCGGGCGACGATGGCGCTGTGGGCGGTGGCGCCGCCGCGGGCGGTGAGAATACCGGCGACCCGGGTCGGATCGAGGCGCGCGACGTCCGAAGGGCCGACTTCATCCATCACCAGGATGTAGGGCTGGTCCGGCTCGGCCGGGGTTTCAATGCCGCACAGTTGCGCCAGCACCCGGCGGCCGATGTCCCGCAGGTCGGCGGCGCGCTCGGCGAGCAAGGCGTCCTGCAGGGCTTCCTGCTGTTTGGCGGCGCTTTCGATCACGGTCATCCACGCCGCTTCGGCGCTTTCGCCCTGCTTGAGGCGGGTGTCCACTTCATCGCTCAGTTCGGGGTCGTCGAGCATTTCCTGGTGGGTGATGAAGATTTCGCGGATGGCCTTGGCCTGGCTGCGCTGGATCAGCCTCTGGATGTCCTCGCGGACCTCGGCCAGGGCCTGCTGCAAGCGCTGGCGCTCGATGGCGGTGGACTCGCCCCGCAGTGGGTAATCGATACTTTGCTGGACCTGGATATGGGCCGGGCCGATGGCGATGCCGGGCGCAGCGGCGATGGCCTGGATCAGGCTGCCGGAGGCCGGGGCGCTGAGCGGCTCGACGACCTCTTGTGGCTCTTGCCGAGGCGTGCTGACAGCCGGCAATGGCTCGACCTCTTCGCCCAGGCCCTCTTCGATGGCTGCCAGTAACGCGGGCAAGGCATCGGCGGCAATGCTGGGTTCAGCGATCAGTTCCAGTACCTGGCCACGCCGGGCCCCGAGGCTCAGCAGCTTGCTCAGGCTTTTGACCGAGACCGCAGAATCCTTGCCATCGACGATGCGGATGCGGATCTCGCCTTCAAAGTTTTTTGCCAGTTGCGCCAGCACCTTGGCCGGGCGCGCATGCAGGCCGTGGGCGTTGGCCAGGGCGATGCGGGCGCTGGGCCAGTCCGCAGGCAACTCGCCGCCAAGCACTTCCAGGACTGCGCGGCTGCTGGTGGCGCGGCCCAATTCCTGGCCACGGCCTTCGATCAGCAGCGCACACAGGCGCTCCAGCAGGGCCTGGTGGGCTTCCCCCAGGCTGGCCAGGCAGAACAGGCCGCTGAGGGGCTGGCCCAGGTAGCGGATGGGTTTGTCCGGGGTGACGAACGCCAGCCCCGGGCGCAACACCGTCTGCTCGCTGTGCAGCCACCACAGGCCGTCACCCAGGGGCAGCGCCTCCACCTGTTGCAGCACCGCGGCAAAGCCGTTGCTCACGCACTCGGCCTGGCGCAGCAGGCGAGCACCGCGCCAGACCAGTTCTTCGAAATCTTCCGCCGCCACACCGAGGCCGATCATCTGTGCGTCCAGCGCCAGTTCCTGGGGTGCGCCCTGCAACAACTTGAGCAGGGCCTGGGGAGAGCTGGCGCGGCGCAGGGCCTGGCCCAAGTCGGTTTCACCCAGGGCGCGGGTCAGGAGTTGCAGGAGTCGCAAGTGCTCGTCGGATTTAGCCGCGATGCCGATGGCCAGGTAGACGATCTGCCCGTCTCCCCAATCCACGCCGTCGGGAAACTGCAGCAGGCGCACGCCGGTGGCAAAGACCTGGTCGCGGGTTTCCGGGGTGCCATGGGGAATGGCGATGCCTTGGCCAAGAAAGGTCGAGCCCTGGGCTTCGCGGGCCTGGAGGCCAGCCAGGTAACCCTCGGCCACCAGGCCGTCCGCCACCAATTTGCCGGCCAGCAAGTGCAACGCCGCGGACTTATCCACAGCCGACTGGCCCATGGATATCTGCTCTACAGTGAGCTCGAGCATGGCTTCTCCTATTTAGCGCGGCAGGGGGCGGCGCTAGGTATTGTTTTAAGTAAGCAGCGTAGGCGTCTTTACTGCCACAAACGGGACTCGGTGCCTGGCAGGGGCGTTTTCCGTTCGGGCTTCGGCCTAGAAAATACGCTTGCTGAAACGTTTAATCTAGCAAGTTTGGTACGTTACTCCATAATCTCGAGCGCTTGAAGTCCTTCTGGTCGATTGCCGGTTCCGACGTTGGTCGCCTGCCCAGATCAGGTAGGATTGGCGAAAATATCGGGGCAAGCACCAAAAACAAGGAAATCCCGGGTTGAAACTCAGTGATATCGCTCGCCTGGCCGGTGTGTCTGTGACCACCGCCAGTTACGTCATCAACGGCAAGGCCGAACAACAACGCATCAGCAACGCCACCGTGGAACGGGTGCGGGCGGTGGTGGAAGAACACGGCTTTACTCCCAACCCCCAGGCGGCCGGCTTGCGCAGCCGGCACACCCGTACCTTGGGTTTCATTCTCCCGGACCTGGAGAACCCCAGCTACGCACGCATCGCCAAGCTGCTGGAGCAAGGCGCCCGGGCCCGAGGGTATCAGCTGCTGATCGCCAGTTCCGACGACGCTCCGGACAGCGAGCGGCAATTGCTCCAGCTGTTCCGCGCCCGGCGTTGCGACGCGCTGTTCGTCGCCAGCTGCCTGCCGCCGGAAGACGACAGCTACCAGCAGTTGCAGGCCCAGGGCCTGCCGATCATCGCCATCGACCGGGTGATGCCGCCCGAGCTGTTCTGCTCGGTGATCAGCGATGACCTGCAAGCCAGCCTGCACCTGACCCAGAGCCTGCTTGAGCCTGAGCCCAAGCAGATCGTGCTGATCGGTGCGCGCCCGGAACTGAGCATCAGCCAGGAGCGCGCCGCCGGTTTCCGCCAGGCCCTCGAGGGTTTCGGCGGCGAGGTGCTGATCGAGCACGGCGAAGCCTTCAGTCGTGATTGCGGCCGCCAGCTGATGGAGGAATTGCTGCAGCGCCTGGGCCATCTGCCAGACGCCCTGGTGACCACCTCCTATGTACTGCTGCAAGGGGTATTCGATGCCTTGCACGACTTCCCGCTGAAATCCCGGCCTCTGCGCCTGGGCACCTTTGGCGATACCCAGTTGCTGGATTTCCTGCCGCTGCCGGTCAATGCCATGGCCCAGCAGCATCAACTGATCGCCGAAAAAGCCCTGCAACTGGCCCTGGCCGCCATTGAAGAGGCGCATTACCAGCCCGGCGTGCAGGCCATCGCGCGGACCTTCAAACAGCGCATCCAACAGGGCTGAACCGTGGAGCTGATCGACAGCCACACCCACCTGGATTTCGCGGATTTCGATGCCGATCGCGGGGCGCTGCTGGCAGACAGCCGCGCCCTGGGCGTCTCGCGAATGGTGGTGCTGGGGGTCTATCAGGCCAATTGGCAGCGGCTCTGGGATCTGGTGCAAAGCGACTCGCAGCTGTACGCGGCCTTTGGCCTGCACCCGGTGTACCTGGACGATCACCGCCCGGAACATATCCAGCAACTGGGTGACTGGCTGACCCGGCTGGCAGGGCACCCACAAGTGTGCGCGGTGGGCGAGATCGGCCTGGACTACTTTCTTGCGCACCTGGATCGCGAGCGCCAACAGGCACTCTTCGAAGCGCAATTGCAGCTGGCGGCAGATTTCCAGTTGCCCGCCCTGCTTCATGTTCGGCGCAGCCACGCGGCGGTGATCGCCAGCCTGAAGCGCTTCAAGCTCAAGCGTGGCGGCATTATCCACGCCTTCGCCGGCAGCCGCGAGGAAGCCCGGGAATACCTCAAGCTGGGGTTCAAGCTGGGTCTGGGGGGCGCCGCGACCTGGCCCCAGGCCCTGCGCCTGCGCAAGGTGATCGCCGAGCTGCCGCTGCACGCCCTGGTGCTGGAAACCGACTCGCCGGACATGGCGCCTGCCATGTTTCCCGGCCAGCGCAACAGCCCGCAGCACCTGCCGGCCATCTGCGCCGCCCTGGCGCAGATCATCGGCATCACGCCCGAGCAACTGGCCAGCGCCAGCACCCGCAACGCCTGCGAGCTGTTCGGCTGGCCTTCAGCCGGCCTGTAGCTGCAACGGTCGGCGCTGGCGCCGGCGGGCAGCCATCATCACCAACAGGTAACTCACCAGCATCAATGCCGAAACGCTCAGTTGCTGAGCCAGGCTTACCAGCCCGACCCACTCCAGCACCAGTGTCACCAATATCACCGTGGCACACAGCACGATCATGGTCGCGCGCAGGGTGGCCAGCGAGCCCAGGGACCTGAGGCGCTTGATCTGTTCGGGGCAACTGAGCTTCAGCGGTTTGTGGCAATGGTTGCAGTTGAAGGCTTCCTGCAACGCCATGGCATTGAGTTGCCAGGGTTCGAGTTCAAGGAGGGTCTGGCAATGGGCGCAACGGCCCTGGATTCCAGAA
The DNA here is from genome assembly GCF_014170225.1 of Pseudomonas sp. UME65. Classification (NCBI taxonomy): domain Bacteria; kingdom Pseudomonadati; phylum Pseudomonadota; class Gammaproteobacteria; order Pseudomonadales; family Pseudomonadaceae; genus Pseudomonas; species Pseudomonas sp. UME65. Next base: position 230,025 of record NZ_LZZQ01000013.1, read on the forward strand.
GTGGCAGTCATCAACGTATTTCCTCAGGGCCATGCAAGGCACATGGCCAACTGGTCGAACAGCCTGCGGGATCACCGGGGCTGAAAAATCAGACGCGCAGGAAAACAGGAAACACGCGACAAACAAAGCATTCATTTACTACCGATTGTATGCAAAGCAGCGAAGCCCTTGGTTTCCGGGGCCTCGCCAAGAGCAGGAGCACGTTGCTCAGACGCGGAAAGCGCCAATCAATTGCTTCAGTTGCACCACCTGGGCAGACAGCTGCCGGCTGGCATCCTCGGTCTGGTGCGCGCCCTCGGCAGTGCGCTCACCGGCACGATTGATCTCGACGATGTTCTGGTCGATGTCGTGGGCCACCGCGGTCTGCTGCTCCACGGCCGCGGCGATTTGCTGGTTCTGGTCGACGATCATGCCTACTGCACCAAGGATATTTTCCAGCGCCTGCTGAACCTTTTCCGACTGGTCCACCGTACCGTTGGCCATGGCGTGGCTGCTGCCCATGGCCTTGACCGCCGCGCTGACGCCACCGTGGAGCTTGCCGATCATGTCCTCGATCTCCTCGGTGGACTGCTGGGTGCGTTTGGCCAGGGTCCGCACTTCATCGGCCACCACCGCAAAGCCCCGGCCCTGCTCACCGGCGCGCGCCGCCTCGATGGCCGCGTTGAGGGCCAGCAGGTTGGTCTGCTCGGCGATGCTCTTGATCACCTCCAGGACCCGGCTGATGGACTGGCTGTCGCTGGCCAGCTGGTTGATCACCAGCACCGACTGGTCGATCTCGCTGGCCAGCCGGGCGATGCTGCCCTGCTGGGATTCCACCAGCCCGCGGCCGCTGATGGTTTCGTCATTCACGCTGTGGGCGCTGCTGACCGCCGCCGCGGCGCTGCGAGCCACTTCCTGGGAGGTGGCGGACATCTGGTTCATCGCCGTGGCCACTTGCTCGATCTGGGTGCGCTGGCCAGCCACGGCCTGATTGCTCTGGGCCGATACACTCTGCACTTGCCCGGCCTGGCGCTCCACCTCACTGACGGTGTGGCCAACCCGCTCGATCAGGTCGTGGATTTTCAGCACGGTGCCGTTGAACACACTGCCCAGTTCCCCCAGTTCGTCGCGGCTGTGGGCGGTGAAGCTGACGGTCATGTCCCCCGCCGCTACCTTGTCCATCATCGCGCCCAGGCGCCGCAGAGTGGTGCGGGTGGAAGCGTAGAAACCGCCGTACAGGTAGACGATGGAGAGAAACACCAGGGCCAGGGCCGCCACCAGCAGCACCATGTGGCGACGGTTCTGCTCCAGGCGCTTTTGCAACTCGACATCCAGGAATTTCAAGGTGCCTTCATTGAGCTGGTAGGTCTGCGCCATCAGCCCGCTGACCTGGTCGTAGAAGGCCTGCCAGGGCGCATCCAGGGTATCGGCCATCACCACCTGCTCCTCGAACAGCTCGCTGGCCTGCTTGAGGCTGCCCTTGCTGGTCGTGGCCAGCGTGTCGAGAGCATCGTGGGCAGCGCGGCTGGACCCCAGGGCATCCTGCAACTTGAGCCCGTATTCGGCCTGGAGCTTTTCGATCTGCACCAGCAATTCGTCGAAACGCGTGCTGGACGAGGAATTGAGGAACCCCTGGCCCAGGGAGTAGGCGCCCATGGCCCGGCCTTCACCGAGGAGCTGGGTAACCTGCGGGGTGACGCTGGTGATCAGCTCGCTGAGCTGGCGAATGTCACCCTGGCCATCGCGGCTCAGGCCCGACTGGCTGGCGATGATCTGGCTGAACAACTGCGCGCTGCCCAGCAACTTGCCGATCAGGCCGCTTTTGTTCAGCAGCGAGCTTTCCACTTGCTGGGTCTTGAAGGCGGCAATCAGTTCATCGCGCTTGGCGTTGAAGACCTCCACCTGCTGTGGGTCCGTGGTTACCGCCTGCAAGGCCTGCAGGCGTTCCAGCACGGATTTCTCCAGGGCCACAATCTTGCCTTCCAGGTCCCCTGCCTTGCCGGACTGACCGAGGCTGGCGTTGATCTGCACCAGGTTATTGAGGGTTTCCAGGTCTCGGCGCAGGGCCAGGCTGCTGCCCAGCAGGTCGAGGCTTTGCAGTTCGACCCGGGTGCCCTGGAATTCGCGGTAGGAGTCGCGCACCAGATAGAAGTTGGTCACCAGCATGGGTAGAAAGAACAGCACGCTGATCAGGCTGAACTTCATGCCGAAGCTCAGGCGGTTCATCAGCGCGACAGCGGGATAGAGCAAGCTCTTCACAAAGAAGTCTCCCTTTTCTTTTATTGTTATTGGCAGGCAGGCGAAGGCAGCAGATAGCCACTATTCGGCGCTCCGTCTGTATAGCTCAATTTCGTGGGAGGTTTTGTAACTTAAAGTTAACCGCCAGCGCGGCATCCAGGGGACAGCTCGCGGGCTGTGGCGAGGGAGCTTGCTGCCGATCGAAGGCGCAGCCGTCGCACTCTCTGCGATGCGCTGCGCCAGAAAACCCTCGGTGGGCGGTTGGGGCCAGCCCTTGGTCACCTCAGGCCAGGACGGTCCACAGGGCAAAGCCGGCGTACCAGAGCACCGCCGCCCGCAACAACAGCTCCCAGATACGATCCAGGCTGTTGATACCTTCGGGCCCGACTTCCGGCGGCGGGATTTCCGCGGCCACCAGGCCGACCTTTTCCACCAACTGCGCGGCACCGATATGCCAGTTGAGCAACTCGTGGAGCATCACCCGGCCGACTGCGACAAAGTTGCCCACCAGGGCAAAACTCGCCGCCAGCAGGCGCACCGGCAACCAGTCGAAGGCATGTCGCAACTGCCCCGCGCGTTCGACCAGGGCGGGGTTCTTGCCATGTTCGGCGGCGAGAGCCAACAGGCGATAGCTCAGGGCCGCTACCGGCCCCAGCAGGAAGTACCAGAAGATCACCGCGAAGAAACTCTGGAAGGCCTGCCACAGCAGGTGGCCCTGCACTCGCTCCAGCAGTTGTTCGCCATTTTCGGCGCAGATGCCCAGGTCACGTTCTGCGACATGGGCTGCCGCTTGCAGATCCTCACGCCGCCAGGCGTCACGGAACGGGCCCAGCTCACCCAGCAGATCGCCGCGACCCAGGGCGTAGATCACCACCAGCAGGTGCACCGGCAGCGCCAGCAAGCCATAGGCGATGGGCTCCAGCACCAGCAGCAACAGCCCGAGCAGCGCCACCGGCAGCAACACCATGACGATCAGCAGCCACCACGGATGCCCGGCCATACGCGGGCTCGACTCCAGACGCGCCAGTTCCCCCAGCCACCAGCCATCACGCTGCACCCGCTGGCGCAGGGCCGAGAACTTCTCGATCCACACCGCCAACAGCAACACCAGAAAACTCATTGTCCTTCCCCCTTCTCCAAGGCGGCACGAAAGCGTGCCCAGTCGAATCCCGGGCCCGGATCGGTCTTGCGCCCGGGCGCGATGTCGCTATGCCCGCAGATCCGTTGTGGCGTGATGTCGCTGAAGGCCCGGCGCAGTTGCCTGCTTAGGCTGATCAACGAGTGATATTGAGCATCGCTGAAAGGCTGATCATCGGTGCCTTCCAGTTCGATGCCCAGGGAAAAGTCGTTGCACGTCTCACGCCCCTGGAAACTCGAGACACCGGCATGCCAGGCCCGATCCAGGCAGGAAACGAATTGGGTGACGGCGCCGTCACGCTCGATCAGAAAATGCGCAGAAACACGCAGATCGGCGATCCCGGCAAAATAGGGATGCTCTGTGACATCAAGGCGATTCTGGAAGAATTCCTGCACCTTGCCGGTGCCGAACTGCCCCGGCGGCAGGCTGATGTTGTGAATCACCAGCAGGGAAATCTCGCCCGCCGGACGTTCATTGAAATTGGGTGACGGGCAATGCCGTACGCCATGACACCACCCCGTGGCAGGGTCCAGCCGCATACCGATTCCTTCAACTAAAGCCTTGGGTGGCCCAGTATGCCGCGTTATCCCCTCGGGTTGCGATCACTTGCCGTGATTGAGTCGCTGCAGGTTGCCGATCACCGATTCCAGGGCGCGGTCGAACAGCAGGGTGTCATCCAGGGCGCGCACTGCGCCGCGCTGGAACTCCAGGGCCAGGCCCATGCGCGTACGCTCCAGCACCTTCATGCCGGTGCGGTTGACGAACACGTATTTGGCCACCGGATGTGGAACAATCGCCGCCAGTTTGCAGCGCAGGGTGTTGTCCTCGTCTTCCAGGAACTCGACCCAGGCCCCAAGCCGCAGTTGATCCACCCATTGCACGCTGGGGTCGTTGGCCGGCAACGCCAGCGGCGCGACTTCCAGCGGGCCCTCTTCGGCACTGGGCAGGACAATCTCTTCGGCCACCACGATCATGTGTGCAGGGTCTGCTTCCAGGACGGCACCCTGCAGTTGCGGGGCCTGAGCCTCGCGCTCGAATGCCTGCAAGTGCAGGAGCTCCAGCTGGCTGAAGAACTCGCTGGTAGCGAAAGGATCGAAAGCCGCCGCGCTCAAACCCTCGCGCAGGCCCTTGAGCAACCCCGGCACCAGCGCCAGCAGACGCATGGCAGTATCCGGCTGTTCATGGCGCTGCACGCTCCAGATCAGCTCCAGCAGGGTCTGCTCCGCAGTTTGCCACTCTGGCGAGTCGTCGCCGTGCTTGAGGCAACTGAGCAGCATCACCTGGCTCCAGGCTTCGCGGACAAAATCCACCACCTTCTGCGGCAACACCTTGCCCAGCAGGGCGTCATTCAGGGCCTGCTCTACCCGGCGCCGGGCCAGTTCGGCCCTGGCCCGCCCTTCCTCGGCGTCACGGGTACGCTGCTCCAGCAACTCGGCGCGACGCCGCTCGTCGGCAGTGAAGGCCAGGAAGTCCGCCAGCAGCTCGGAGAAGATCGCCGGGTCATCGCTGAACTCGCTGAGCAGGCGTTGCACCACTTGCTCGATCCGCAGGTACAGACTGTCGCGCTGGTGGTCATCGCAACCGCCCCAGCCCATGGCTGCAGCGGCGATCTCATTGAGCAGGCGCCGGGCCGGGTGATTGCCGCGGCTGAAGAAACTCTTGTCCAGCACCGCCACCTTGAGCATGGGAATCTGCAGGCGGCCAATCAGCGCCTTGAGCGAGTCCGGCAGGTTGCGGTCATCGAGAATGCACTCGAAGAGCATGGCGATCAGGTTGATCACGTCTTCATCGGCCACATCCACCACCCGGGATTTGCCGCTCTTGACGCTGACCCGGGTGAGCAATTGTTCCAACTGGTTGCGCAGGTCGAAATCGTCCTGGGCGCTGGGCGCCGGCACGTATTGCTGCAGGTGCGACAGCAGGCGCATGAGGTCGCGGGTGGAAATCGGCTGGGTTTCGGCGCTGGCTTCCAGGGTCGGCGCCACGCTGCCACGCACATGAAACAGCAGAGTCTGCAGGGCGGCGAAAACTTCCTGCACGCTCTCGTCGAGCTGCGACTGGCTGGATTTCGCCGTACCCCCCTCGGTCGCTGCCGCACGGGCCTCGGCCTGGGCTCGATCGGCCGCCCGGCGGGCCGGAGCAGGCATCAGTTCCGGCAGGATCCCGGTGGCGATCAGCAGTTGGTTGGCTTCGGCATAGAGTTGTTCGGCATCGCTGAGCACATAACGCTCGAACAACTTGAGGATGATCAGCTTGACCTTGATTTCCACCCCCAGGCTGCGCCCGGCCTGGAGGAAATACTCGCAGAGCAGCGCCGGCCCCAGGGGGTTGTCCCCATCCACCAGGCGCCGTCCCAGCAGCACACTCAGGCGCTCCGTCAACTGCCCCAGGGCGAAGCCATCACGGTTGAGCACCTTGGCCACCATGGCATCCACCGCGACGGTCTTTTCCAAGTCATCGTGGGACGGATCCAGTGATGGGTCGTAGACCACGGCATGGGGAATGGCCAGGGCCGGGTCATACTGCACCAGGCAGGCAAAAGCCTGGAAGAACGCCTCCAGGAAACCGCGCTCGATGCTCTTGCGCTTCAGCCGCAGGTCGCGCATGGCTTCGAAGAGGGTGTTTTGCTCGACGTTGTTGCGGGCCCGATCGGCCATTTCGAACAGGGTGTCATCAGCGTTATCGAACAGTTCCTGCAAGCCGTGGCGCAATTGCTGGGCGGCCTTGTCTCGGACCTGAAGCAGAATCACAGGCAGGCGGGCAAGCGGCGAAGCGGTCGCCTGATCTGTAGCGGCCTTGTGCAAAGGCACTACATTCCCGTCGTTGTGCATCCAAGCCTCCTGGAAAGGTGTTTCTTCGGTTCGAGATCAAGATTCAGTCAAGCCGACGACGCTCACAGCCGGCTCTCAGCGGAGGCACATGCACTCCACTGCACTTCATTTAGGGGGAAGCCAAAGACACGTCAAAGCTATGACGTCAATTACAAGTCATATTATCTTGTAAAAGTCCCCTCTTGCGCCAGCAGACTCTGTGGCCTCCTCCGAAATAACCCCTAGCGACTCAAGAAAAGTCACTCCTATTCATCAGACAAAGCCATCCAGGACAGGTTCGCCAATGCCTTGCAGGCATTTGCCACCTTGGGTTCGCTGATCCCCTGGCCCTATAATCGGCGCACTTTGTTTGTGGAGCCCGTTATGCCGAATCTACGCCTCGCCGACCTGACCGCCGAAATCGAAGCCAACGTGCGCCGTGCGTTGCTGGAAGACATCGGCAGCGGCGACATCACCGCGCAACTGATCCCGGCCGAACGTCTGGCCAAGGCCACCATCATTACCCGCGAAGCCGCGGTAGTCGCCGGCACCGCCTGGGTCGATGCGGTCTTTCGCCAGCTGGACCCGCGGGTCGCTGTGCACTGGCAAGTGGCCGACGGTGAGCGGGTGGTGCCCAACCAGGTGCTTTTCCACCTCGAAGGCCCAGCCCGCTCGCTGCTCACCGGCGAGCGCAGTGCCCTGAACTTTCTGCAACTGCTGTCCGGCGTGGCCACCCGCGCGCGGTACCTGGCGGACTTTGTCGCCGATACCCAGGTCAAGCTGCTGGATACCCGCAAGACCCTGCCGGGGCTGCGCCTGGCACAGAAGTACGCGGTCACCTGCGGCGGTTGCCACAACCACCGCATCGGCCTGTATGACGCCTTCCTGATCAAGGAAAACCATATCGCTGCCTGCGGCGGTATCGCCCAGGCCATCAGCGCCGCCCACAGGATCGCCCCGGGCAAGCCGGTGGAAGTGGAAGTGGAAAGCCTGGAGGAACTGAAGGAGGCCCTGGCCGCCGGGGCCGACATCATCATGCTCGACGAACTGAGCCTGGACGACATGCGCGAGGCCGTGCGCCTGAACGCCGGCAAGGCCAAGCTGGAAGCCAGTGGCGGGATCAACGAAAGCACCTTGCGCCCGATCGCCGAGACCGGGGTGGATTACATTTCCATCGGTGCCATGACCAAGGACGTGAAAGCGCTGGACCTGTCCATGCGCTTGAGCCTCTGAGCCATGAAAAACGCCAGCCTGGTTCAGGCTGGCGTCGTGCTCAACCGTCGATCTCGTTGAGCTGCAGATAGTCCTCCAGGTCCATGCCCAGCGCTTCAGCAACTTCCTGATGCACCTCCAGGCGCATGGCCTTCAGTTCCTCCGGTGTTTCTGCCACCAGATCGAGCACCAGTTCCCATGGCTCTATGCCGCGGGATTCCGCCTCGTCCTCGAACGCCCATTGCGCCTGCTGCTTCTGCTCTTCCGGGCTCAGGGCGCTGATTTCCTCTTGCAAGGAAGGCGTGGCAGCCAGGTACCTTTCAAGCGCTACGTCGATTCTTGCCTCTTTAGGAATCATCTCGTTCTCTCTGATCGTGGGAATGGAAGATGGATCTGGATCGTTGGGATCTCTCTGCCGCAAAAAACCGTTGTGAACTTCGATTTATCTGGCCTTCAGAACCATTCTGGATCATCTGAAAACAGCATGCTGGTACTCAGACAGGGACCGAATATAGGACCTTTGGTCCACGATTTATATGACCTGATGCACCCATTGGAGAAAAACTCAGGGTTTTCCAAGCCATCGGCAGACGCCAGCCCGGCAGAACCCTCAGAGAACGAGATTTCGCAAATGCAGCCGCAGCGATATTTCATGCCGGTGTTTCACCAGGTTACGGAGCTAGGACCCCACAGCCGTAGCTGTTCCTTTTCTCAAGCAAGCTCCTGTCTGCCCGACATCGATAAGCCTTCTTAGATTATCGAGAATATCGAACTCCTTTACTTCTCCATCCTTGGCTATGAGGATCCCGGCTCTAGTCAGCCATAGATACCCTTCCTTGCTTTGATTAGGGATGACAGTAACTACGAAATTCAATGTCGGACTCTCTGGACGACTCTCCGGCACCTTGGTCTCAGTGAAATTGAAAGTCAGTTCATTATCATCGCCTGGTGAAACGCTTTGCGCGCTGACAACAGGCAGCCGAGCCCTTGAAGCAGCAGGAAACTCAGCGGAATACAACACACTTCCTCCCTGTACCTGCTTGGTTATTCTTAAGAAATATTGCTCCAGGTCTTTGGTATTCGTTGGCGTCGTGCAGTCTTCGCCTTCAGCGGCAAAATATTCCCCCTCAAACTCATAAGAGGGTCCTTTCTCACAGGCGGCAAGGGACAGCGACACTATGCCGGCCAAAGCCAGCTTCCACTTCTTCACACCGGTCACTCCATGATTTGCGGGCGTCATTATGCGCAATGCCCCTGGCTGCTACCACCCGGTTCATGACCCGCACAGGTGTGAACAACTGGGCACTAACCTCGTCCAGACACAAAAACACCGACACCAGATAACCCCGAGCAAACCGCTGGAAACTCGGTACAGGATGCTGAGTACAGGCGCGGAAAGTCTTCGTTGATACAAGTCTCTCTGGCTGCTAAATCCGCATAAACAATGAGGCGCACGTCCACAAACAACTATAGGAGCGCTCAATTGAATAGCACCGGGAACCTCTGAAACTTCCAGGGCACACTTTTGCGGGTGCCTCGTAGTTTCCCGCCTTTCAGGGGCGCTTATTCAAAGCCTGGCGAACTTTGTTGGGAGGGTGGGTTTAGACAGCCATAAACTGCTCTCAACCCGAAATGTGGTGCCGGAGACAGGAATCGAACCTGCGACCTTCGCGTTACGAGTGCGCTGCTCTACCGACTGAGCTACACCGGCGTGGGCTAAAACCTAGCACCAGCGCCCCGGCCCGGCAACCGAGAGGCTTTTATCGCAGATAGCAAAACGCCCCGAACCAGTCGGGGCGTCTGCTTGTTCAGCGTAAGGCTAAAGGGTGATTAAACGCCCGAAGCCTTGGCTGCTGCCACGTCTTTGATGGACAGCTTGATACGGCCGCGGTTGTCCACGTCCAGTACCAGCACTTCCACTTCCTGGCCTTCTTTCAGGATGTCGGTGACTTTCTCAACGCGAGCGTCGCTCAGCATAGAGATGTGCACCAGACCATCCTTGCCCGGCAGGATGTTGACGAAAGCGCCGAAGTCGACGATGCGCTCAACCTTGCCGACGTAGATCTTGCCGATCTCGGCTTCCGCGGTGATGCCCAGAACGCGCTGACGCGCGGCCTCTGCAGCTTCCTTGGTTTCGCCGAAGATCTTGATCGAGCCGTCGTCTTCGATGTCGATCGAAGCCTTGGTTTCTTCACAGATCGCGCGGATGGTGGCGCCGCCTTTACCGATGACGTCACGGATCTTGTCGGTGTCGATCTTCATCGCGATCATGGTCGGAGCGTTGGCCGACAGCTCGGTACGGGACTGACCGATGATCTGGTTCATCTGACCGAGGATGTTCAGGCGAGCTTCCAGGGCCTGGCCCAGGGCGATCTCCATGATCTCTTCGGTGATGCCCTTGATCTTGATGTCCATCTGCAGCGCGGTGACGCCTTTGGCGGTACCGGCTACCTTGAAGTCCATGTCGCCCAGGTGGTCTTCGTCACCCAGGATGTCGGTCAGGACTGCGAACTTCTCGCCTTCCTTGACCAGGCCCATGGCGATACCGGCAACCGGCGCCTTCATTGGTACACCAGCGTCCATCAGCGCCAGGGAAGCACCGCACACGGAAGCCATGGAGCTGGAACCGTTGGACTCGGTGATTTCCGATACTACGCGGATGGTGTAAGGGAACACGTCGGCGGCTGGCAGCATGGCCTGGACTGAACGACGGGCCAGACGGCCGTGACCGATTTCACGACGACCAGCGCCGCCCATGCGACCACACTCGCCCACCGAGAACGGAGGGAAGTTGTAGTGCAGCATGAAGGGGTCTTTCTTCTCGCCTTCCAGGGTGTCCAGCAGCTGTGCGTCACGGGCAGTACCCAGGGTCGCAACCACCAGGGCCTGGGTTTCGCCACGGGTGAACAGGGCCGAACCGTGAGTCTTGGGCAGTACGCCGACTTCGATGTTCAGCGGACGTACGGTGCGGGTGTCGCGGCCGTCGATACGCGGCTTGCCGTTGACGATGTTTTCGCGAACGGTGCGGTATTCGATCTCGCCGAAAGCGGCTTTGACGTCGGACGCCGAAGGCTGGCCTTCTTCACCGGAGAGCTTGGCGACGACCTGGTCTTTCAGCTCGCCCAGGCGAGCGTAACGGTCGGCCTTGACGGTGATGGTGTAAGCCTGGGAGATGGCTTCGCCGAACTCGGCACGGATAGCGCCCAGCAGTTCGGTGGCTTCTGGGGCAGCAGCCCAGTCCCAGGTAGGCTTGGCAGCTTCGGCGGCCAGCTCTTTGACAGCCTTGATCACCGACTGGAATTCGTCGTGGGCGAACAGTACAGCGCCCAGCATCTGGTCTTCGGTCAGCTCTTTGGCTTCCGATTCAACCATCAGTACAGCTTCTTCGGTACCGGCCACGACCATGTCCAGGCTCGAAGCAGCCAGTTGCTCGTAGGTCGGGTTCAGCAGGTAGCCGGTGCTTTCGTGGAAAGCCACACGAGCGGCGCCGATCGGGCCGTCGAAAGGAATGCCGGAGATCGCCAGGGCAGCCGAGGTACCGATCATCGCAGCGATGTCCGGATCGGTCTTCTTGCTGGTGGAAACCACGGTGCAGACTACCTGCACTTCGTTCATGAAGCCTTCTGGGAACAGAGGGCGGATCGGACGGTCGATCAGACGCGAGGTCAGGGTTTCTTTCTCGGAAGGACGGCCTTCGCGCTTGAAGAAACCGCCAGGGATCTTACCGGCAGCGTAAGTCTTTTCCTGGTAGTGAACAGACAGAGGGAAGAAGCCCTTGCCTGGATCGGCTTGCTTGGCGCCAACCACGGTCACCAATACGCTGACGTCGTCGTCAACGGTGACCAATACTGCGCCGGAGGCCTGACGGGCGATACGGCCAGTCTCGAGGGTTACGGTCGACTGACCGAACTGGAATTTTTTGATTACCGGGTTCACGGTGTCCTACCTTCTTTGTGGCTCTTGGGGAAACTTGCTTCTTGCGAAATTCTTGGGCAATGCGGGGAATCGGCCCAGCCTTTATTGTCCAGGTAAAACAGTGCAGCAGATAAAACTTGAGGCTGGAAGCCTGCCATACGCCGGCGGAAAAACCGCTGACGCATGGCAAACAACCAACCTCATAGCGCAATCGCTGATTAGCGACGCAGACCCAGACGACCGATCAGGGTGCTGTAACGGCTCAGGTCCTTGCCTTTCAGGTAGTCCAGCAGCTTACGACGCTGGTTTACCATGCGGATCAGGCCACGACGGGAGTGGTGGTCTTTACCGTTGGCTTTGAAGTGACCTTGCAGTTTGTTGATGTTGGCGGTCAGCAGTGCAACTTGCACTTCTGGCGAACCAGTGTCACCAACAGCTTGCTGGTAGTCGGTTACGATCTGAGCTTTTTCTTCAACGCTGAGTGCCATGTGGGCAATCCTTATATCAGGAAACTGTTCAAGAACAGTTTCAACAGGCCAGGGACAAATCCCTGTATCTATAAATGAGTAGTGACCGTGCCTGTTAACAGCCACCCTCGTCCGGTCATTCTGACCGAATCAGTCGACGCGGCGCGATGCGCCCGTCTTCGCTCACTTCACCGATACCGATGAAGCGACCGTTGTGATCCTGTACCCGCACCATGCCGAACTTCGGTGCATCCGGGGCACGTACCGGCTGGCCGTTGAGCCAGTAGAACGCGCTGTGCTCCGAGAACTGCAGCAGCGGCCAATCCAGCAGACCGCTGTCCGATGGCATCAGGAAGCGGTCTACCGCTTCGTTGCCGCCTTCGGCGTGCACTGCTTCAAGCTCTTCCAGGGTGACCGTCTGCGCCAGGCTGAAAGGTCCGGCCTGGGTCCGTCGCAGTTCTGCAACGTAGGCACCACAGCCGAGCTTTTCACCGATATCTTCCACCAGGGTGCGGATATAGGTGCCTTTGCTGCAGTCCACCGCCAGGCGAGCAGTGTCACCTTCGAAGGCGAGCAATTCCAAGCGCGCAATAGTAACAGAACGCGGTTCACGCTCCACCACTTCCCCTGCACGAGCCAGTTTGTAGAGTGGCTGGCCATCGCGCTTGAGGGCCGAGTACATCGGCGGTATCTGCTTGATTTCACCACGAAACTCCGGCAATACCGCCTCGATATCGGCACGACCAACGGTCACTTCGCGGGTCTGCAAAACTTCGCCTTCAGCGTCCGCGGTGGTGGTGGTCTTGCCCAACTGAGCCAGGGTTTCGTAACCCTTGTCGGAATCGAGCAGGTATTGCGAGAACTTGGTGGCCTCGCCAAAGCACAGCGGCAAAACGCCGGTGGCCAGGGGGTCGAGGCTACCGGTGTGGCCGGCCTTCTCGGCGTTGAGCAGCCAACGGACCTTCTGCAGCGCCGCGTTGGAGGTGAAGCCCAGCGGCTTGTCCAGGAGGATGATGCCGCTGACGTTACGACGGATACGCTTGACCTGAGCCACCGCTTACTCCTTGGCGTCTTCAGGGGCAGGCGCGTCGCCATGCTGGCTGTCTTCAGCCACGGCACGCTCGATCAGGGCCGACAGGTGCGCCCCGCGGGCCACGCTCTCGTCGTAATGGAAGTGCAGTTGCGGCACGCTGCGCAGCTTCATTTCCTTGGCCAATTGCATGCGCAGGAAACCTGCCGCCGAGTTCAGCACCTTGATGCTCTGGGCGATTTGCTCGGCGTTTTCCTGGCCCATCACGGTGATGAAGATCTTCGCGTGACCGACGTCGCGGCTGACTTCCACGGCGGTGATGGTCACCAGGCCGACGCGTGGATCCTTGACTTCACGACGGATCAGTTGCGCCAGTTCGCGCTGCATCTGATCACCGATACGTTGGGTACGGCTGTATTCTTTTGCCATGTCTTGTTACCTGTTACTGCCTCACGGTGAAACCCGTGTGGTCTGAAAGCGGCAAACGCCCGGCCTGGCAGAAGCCAGACCGGGCGTTGCGTTTAGAGGCCGCCGAGGGCGCCGTGCATTTGCATGCGGGCGGCCATCAGGGCTCTTGAAGTGCGCGAGTTAGAGGCTGCGAGCAACCTGGACCTTCTCGAAGACTTCGATCTTGTCGCCGACTTTGACGTCGTTGTAGCTCTTCACGCCGATACCGCATTCCATGCCGGCACGTACTTCAGAGGCGTCATCCTTGAAGCGGCGCAGGGATTCCAGCTCGCCTTCGAAGATAACGATGTCTTCACGCAGTACGCGGATTGGACGGTTACGGTGCACGACACCTTCGATGACCATGCAACCGGCGATCGCGCCAAACTTCGGCGAGCGGAACACGTCGCGAACTTCGGCAACACCCAGGATGTTCTCCCGAACGTCGCTGCCCAGCATACCGGTCAGGGCTTTCTTGACGTCTTCGATGATGTCGTAGATCACGTTGTAGTAACGCATATCCAGACCTTCCTGCTCGACGATCTTCCGTGCGCCGGCATCGGCACGCACGTTGAAGCCGAACAGTACAGCGTTGGAGGCCAGTGCCAGGTTGGCGTCGCTTTCGGTGATACCACCGACGCCGCCACCCACTACGCGCACTTGCACTTCGTCGTTGCCCAGGCCGTTCAGAGCGCCTTGCAGAGCTTCCAGCGAACCACGGACGTCGGATTTGAGGACGATGTTGAGCGTCTTCTTCTCTTCCTGGCCCATGCTTTCGAAGATGTTTTCCAGCTTGCCGGCGTGAGCACGGGCCAGCTTGACCTCGCGGAACTTGCCTTGACGGAACAGAGCCACTTCACGGGCTTTCTTCTCGTCGGCAACCACGCTCATCTCGTCGCCAGCGTCCGGAGTACCGTCCAGGCCGAGGATCTCGACCGGAATGGAAGGACCGGCTTCCTTGATTGGCTTGCCGTTCTCGTCGAGCATGGCGCGCACGCGGCCATAGTTCGAACCGACCAGCACCATGTCGCCTTGACGCAGCGTACCGTCCTGAACCAGCACGGTAGCTACCGGGCCGCGGCCCTTGTCGAGGCGGGACTCGACCACGACACCGCGGCCCGGGGCCGAAGGAGTCGCCTTGAGTTCCAGGACTTCGGCCTGCAGCAGAACAGCTTCCAGCAGGTCGTCGACACCGGTACCCATTTTCGCGGAGACCGGTACGAATGGAGTATCACCACCCCAATCTTCCGACGTCACGCCGTGAACCGAAAGCTCACTGCGGATACGGTCCAGGTCGGCGCCCGGCTTGTCGATCTTGTTCACCGCAACCACCAGCGGAACGCCGGCAGCTTGTGCGTGCTGAACGGCTTCAACGGTCTGCGGCATCACGCCGTCGTCCGCTGCAACCACCAGGATCACAATGTCGGTGGCCTTGGCACCACGGGCACGCATGGCGGTAAACGCGGCGTGACCAGGGGTGTCGAGGAAGGTGACCATGCCGCGCTCGGTTTCTACGTGGTAGGCACCGATGTGCTGGGTGATGCCGCCGGCCTCGCCCGCGGCCACTTTGGCGCGACGGATGTAGTCCAGCAACGAAGTCTTACCGTGGTCAACGTGGCCCATTACGGTCACGACCGGCGCACGGGCAACTGCTTCACCTTCGAACTTCAGGGACTCGGCCAGGGAATCTTCCAGGGCGGTGTCGCTGACCAGGGTCACTTTGTGGCCCAGTTCTTCAGCAACCAGCTGGGCAGTTTCCTGGTCCAGAACCTGGTTGATGGTGGCTGGAGTACCCAGCTTGAACATGAACTTGATGACTTCGGCAGCCTTGACCGACATCTGCTGGGCCAGTTCGCCCACAGTGATGGTCTCGCCGATCTGCACGTCACGTACCACTGGCCCGGTTGGGCTCTGGAAACCGTGAGCATTGCGCTTCTTCAGCTTGGCCTTGCCGCGACCACCACGACGGAAGCCATCGCTTTCTTCGTCAGTGGTACGTGGGGCAACGCGCGGAGCTGGGGCCTTTTCCTTGACCGAAGCACGATGCGGAGCATTTTTGCGCTCGCCATCGCCGCCACGACGGTTGTCGTCGTTGCGGGTCTTGTCCGGACGGCGCTGTTCGTCTTTCTTGCGCGCGTCAGCTGCTGGAGCCGCAGCGGCCACCGGAGCTTCCTGCACAGGCTCGACTACAGGCGCTGGAGCAGGAGCTGCTGCTTGCGCAGCAACCGGCTCGGCAACCGGAGCAGGCTGGCGACGCGCTTCTTCTTCGGCGCGACGCTTGGCTTCTTCTTCAGCCTTCTGACGAGCAGCATTTTCTACTGCGCGACGTTCTTCCAGTTCGCGTTGACGCTCGGCTTCGATTTCTTCCGGGCTGCGCTGTACGAAGACTTTCTTCTTGCGCACTTCAACGCTGATGCTCTTACTGCCAGCAACCCGCAGGGTGCTGGTGGTCTTGCGCTGCAAAGTAATTTTGCGTGGTTCTTCCACTTTCGCCTTGTGGCTGCTTTTCAGGTGAGTCAGCAACGACTGCTTCTCACTGTCGCTCACATGTTCCTCGGCGGCGGTGTGCGGCAGACCTGCCTCACGCATCTGCTGCAGCAGGCGCTCTACCGGTGTTTTGACCTCATCGGCCAGTTGTTTCACCGTGACTTGCGTCATGCACTTCTCTCCTCAGGCCGCGCCTAATTACTCGAACCAGTGGGCTCGGGCGGCCATGATCAACTTGCCGGCACGATCATCGTCAATGCCGTCGATGTCGAGCAGGTCGTCAATAGACTGCTCGGCCAGGTCTTCGCGGGTAATTACGCCGCGCACCGCCAGTTCCATCGCCAAATCCTTGTCCATACCCTCAAGCGAGAGCAGGTCTTCGGCCGGATGGGCGTCTGCCAGCTTTTCCTCAGTAGCGATGGCTTTAGTCAACAAGCGATCCTTGGCTCGAGCGCGAAGCTCGTTGACGATGTCTTCGTCAAAGCCGTCGATGTTGAGCATTTCTTCCAGCGGTACGTAGGCAATCTCTTCCAGGCTGGTGAAGCCTTCATCAACCAGAACCTGTGCCAGTTCTTCATCGACTTCCAGCTCGTCGATGAAATTGCGCAGGATGTCGCCGGTTTCTGCTTGCTGCTTGGCCTGGATGTCCGATTCGGTCATCACGTTCAGGGTCCAGCCAGTCAGTTGGCTGGCCAGACGCACGTTCTGACCACCACGACCGATGGCTTGAGCCAGATTGTCTGCGCCAACGGCGATGTCCATGGCATGGGCATCTTCGTCGACGATAATTGCCGCGACTTCGGCCGGCGACATGGCGTTGATCACGAACTGCGCCGGGTTCTCATCCCACAGGACGATATCCACACGCTCGCCACCCAACTCACCGGAAACGGCCTGGACGCGCGAACCGCGCATACCAATGCACGCGCCCTGCGGGTCGATGCGCTTGTCCTTGGAGCGAACTGCGATCTTGGCCCGCGAACCCGGATCACGGGAGGCGGCCATTACTTCGATCAGGCCTTCGGCAATTTCCGGCACCTCGATACGGAACAGCTCGATCAGCATTTCCGGCGCGGTACGCGACAGGATCAGCTGCGGGCCGCGGTTCTCGGTGCGGATTTCCTTGAGCAGCGCGCGCAGGCGCACGCCAACCCGGAAAGTCTCACGGGATATGATGTCCTCACGGGCCAGCAACGCCTCGGCGTTGTTACCCAGATCGACGATCACGTTGTCACGTGTCACTTTTTTCACGGTGCCGGAGATGATTTCCCCCAGGCGCTCGCGATAGGCATCAACTACCTGTGCGCGCTCGGCTTCGCGAACCTTCTGCACGATGACCTGCTTGGCGGTCTGGGCAGCGATGCGGCCGAACTCGATGGATTCGATCTTTTCTTCGATCACATCACCGACTTTGGCGTCGGGATGGGTTTCGCGAGCCTTGCTCAACCAGGTCTCGACCGCTGGATCATCCAGGTCGGCTTCTTCGACCACCGTCCAGCGACGGAAAGTTTCGTAGGAACCGGTGTGGCGATTGATTTCCACACGCAGGTCTACTTCGTCCTCAAAACGCTTCTTGGTAGCAGTGGCCAGGGCCAGCTCCAGCGCTTCAAAAATTACGCTTGCCGGTACACCCTTTTCATTGGATACCGACTCAACAACCAGCAGTACTTCTTTGCTCATCGTACGCCTCGCCTTTCGCAAGCCATTGGATCCGCGGGATCCGCGTCTCAGTCAAAACTGGGAATTATGTTGGCCTTGTCGATCATATCGATCGGCAACAGGAACTCATGGTCATCCACTTGCACCACGACATCCTGTTCCTCCACCCCGCGGAGAAGGCCCTGAAAATTACGCCGACCTTCGAAGGGCGAGCGCAGTTTGATCTTCACTTGCTCACCGACATACTTGGCAAACTGTTCAAGAGTGAACAGTGGGCGTTCCATGCCAGGAGAGGAAACTTCAAGGGTGTATTCAACGGAGATCGGATCTTCTACGTCGAGAACACCACTGATCTGACGGCTGACGATGGCGCAATCGTCCACCAGCACGCCGCCTTCTTTATCGATATAAACGCGCAACAATGAGTGGCGACCCTGAGCCGAAAACTCAATACCCCAGCATTCATAGCCAAGGGCCACGACCACCGGGGCCAACAAGGCCTGCAACTGTTCTAGCTTGCTCGACACCTGAACCCCCTCGTGCATGCTTGTGCAAATAAAAAATGGGCGAAGCGCCCATCCCGGAAACGCCGTTGAATAGCGGCGTTGTAAAGTGTCCAGCTAACAAAAAGCCCCTGAAAAGGGGCTCCGCTAAAACTGGTTGCGGGGGCCGGATTTGAACCGACGACCTTCGGGTTATGAGCCCGACGAGCTACCAGACTGCTCCACCCCGCGACAAAGCTGGGGCGGAAGTATACGACTGATCCCTTTTTGGGTCAATGTAACCTTCCACCTACAAGAAAGCCCGCAACAGCGGGCTCTCCTGATAATTGGTACCGAGAAGGGGACTCGAACCCCTACACCCTATGGGCACAACCACCTCAAGGTTGCGTGTCTACCAATTCCACCACCTCGGCATAGACTACGTTACTGCGTGAAACTCTTCTTACTTCTGCTCTGGAGCTGGAGGTACGTCAGTCGCGCTGTTGGCCGACTTTTGCTCTTGGAGCACCGGGACATCATCAGAAGCCGGTTTTTGCTTTGGTACTTCAAGCACTGCTGGATCTGGCAAACCTACTTGAGTCAGCTGGTGAGCTTTCTCTTTAGCAAAGTAACCTAACCCCAAGCTGGTTATGAAGAAACCGGCGGCAAGTATAGCAGTAAACTTACTAAGAAAGGTAGAGGAACCTTGGCTTCCGAACACAGTATTTGAAGCACCTGCACCGAAAGACGCGCCAGCATCCGCACCTTTACCCTGCTGCAGCAAAACCAGAGCAACTACGCCCAGGGCACCCAGCAGATGAAAAACGACTACGACTGTTTCCAGCATTTTTTCAGTTTCCCGCGGCGCGACAGATCGCACCGAACTCATCTGCATTCAGGGAAGCTCCACCAATGAGCCCCCCATCGATATCCGGCATGCCGAACAGTTCGACCGCATTGGCCGCCTTCACGCTGCCGCCGTATAGAAGCCGCACACCTCGTGCCACTTCAGAATTTTCTGCCGCCAACTGCGCGCGGATAGCTGCGTGCACATCCTGCGCCTGTTGCGGTGTCGCAGTCAGCCCGGTACCAATGGCCCAGACCGGCTCGTAAGCGATAACAGCATTGGCGAACGCACCAACACCCAACTCTTCGATGATGCTGCCCAGCTGACGCCCGACAACCTCTAGAGTCTTCCCGGCTTCGCGCTGCTCGAGGGTCTCCCCTACACACAGAACTGGCTTCAAGCCACAGGCCTGCGCCGCTGCGAACTTGCGATTGAGAGTCGCGTCACGCTCACCCATGATCAGGCGGCGCTCGGAGTGCCCAACCAGCACCAGGGAACAACCTGCATCCACCAACTGACTCGGGGCGATCTCGCCCGTCAATGCACCTTGCATGGATTCCACCGCAGAGTTCTGCGCGCCGACCTGAATCGACTTACCCTTCAAGCCATCAATCACTTGATTGATATGCAAGCAAGGCGGGAATACCGCGACATCAACACCGCTTGGCAAGGCCAGATGACGAAGGCCGTTGATCAGCTCAGCGACGCTGGCGCGGGTACCGTGCATCTTCCAGTTACCAGCTACCATAGGGCGACGCATGCTGTACCTCGTCGGTCAAAGTGGGCGCAGATGTTACCCAACCAAAACAACACTGGCAAGCCGAAATCAGGCAGAAACTTCAGCAACCAGTTTCGCCAGCTCTTCGGCGTAAGCGCGAACCTGAGCTTCGTCGTCGCCTTCAACCATCACGCGCACCAGAGGCTCGGTACCCGACTTGCGCAACAGAACCCGACCACGCCCCGCCATAGCGGCCGTGACACGCTCGCAAGCCTCTTTCACCGCAGGATGCTCGACCGGGTTCTCACCGCCGCCAAAGCGCACATTGACCAGCACCTGAGGACACTTGCGCAACCCCTGACGGGACTGGGCCAGGCTTTCACCACGAGCCTTGAGCGCCATCAGCACCTGCAACGCGGCAATGATCGCATCCCCGGTAGTAGCATGACGGAAGCACACGATGTGCCCGGAGTTTTCACCACCTACCAGCCAATTGCGCTCCAGCAGCTCGGCGATCACATAACGGTCACCGACGTTTGCCCGGACAAAGGGGATACCCAAGTCCGCCAGGGCCAGCTCCAGCCCCAGGTTGCTCATGAGCGTTCCGACCACGCCGCCTTGCAGCTTGTCACGCTCATGCAGGTCGCGAGCGATGATGAACAGCAGCTCATCACCATCCACGATCGCACCAGTCTGATCGACCATCAGCACCCGGTCACCGTCGCCATCAAAGGCAATACCCAGATCCGCGTGCTCGGCCAGGACCGCCGCTTGCAATTGCGACATATGAGTCGAACCGCAGTTCTCGTTGATGTTCAAGCCATTGGGTTGCGCGGACAGCACAGTGACCTGCGCCCCCAACTCGCGGAACACGCTTGGCGCCACCTTGTAGGTCGCACCATGAGCGCAGTCGAGAACAACTTTCAAACCAGCGAAGCTGGTGCTGGAAGGCACGCTGCTTTTGCAGAATTCGATGTAACGCCCTGAAGCGTCGTTGATCCGCGAAACCTTGCCGAGCTTGCTCGACTCCACCACGGTCATCGGCGCATCCAGCAACTCTTCGATCATCAACTCCACCTCGTCAGGCAACTTGGTGCCCTCACCCGAGAAGAACTTGATGCCGTTGTCATCATGAGGATTATGCGAGGCACTGATAACGATGCCCGCCTCCGCATGGAAGGTACGCGTCAGGTAAGCAATGGCCGGAGTCGGCATCGGCCCCAGGAGCATCACATCAGCACCGGCTGCAGACAACCCGGCCTCCAGTGCAGACTCGAACATGTACCCGGAGATACGCGTGTCCTTGCCCACCAGCACGCGGCAGGCGCCCATGCTGCGAAATGCCATGCCGGCGGCCCAGCCGAGCTTGAGCATGAAATCAGGAGTGATAGGGAATTCGCCTACACGGCCGCGGATACCGTCGGTGCCAAAGTATTTTTTAGTCATAAGTACTCCATCATTCTTATTCGGCGGATTCCACTGCCACAATCATTCGCACCACATCCACGGTCTCGGCGACATCATGGACACGGATAATTTTCGCGCCCTTGGCCACTGCCAGGGCCGCTAGCGCCAGACTGCCGTGCAATCGCTCACCTACGGGGCGATTCAAGGCCTGGCCAATCATGCTCTTGCGCGACACCCCAACCAACAACGGGCGCCCAAGGGCATGCAAGGCATCCATATGCTTGAACAGGCTCAGGTTGTGTTGCAGGGTCTTGGCAAAGCCAAAGCCCGGATCGAGCACAATCCGCTCTGGACCGATGCCCACTGAAGCACACTGGGCCATGCACTCAACCAGGAACTCGGCAACCTCTCGGGTCACGTCCTGATAATGCGGGTTGTCCTGCATATCACCAGGCTCACCCAGCATGTGCATCAGACACACCGGCAAGCCAGTGGCCGCCGCCGCATCCAGGGCACCCTCCCGGCGCAATGAACGAACGTCATTGATCAGCCCTGCGCCGAGGCGAGCGGTTTCACGCATCACCGCCGGTGTCGAGGTATCAACAGAAATGATCACATCCAACTCACGGTGGATGCGCTCGACCACAGGCGCGACTCGCTCCAACTCCTCCAGCGGCGATACCGCACGGGCACCCGGGCGAGTGGATTCGCCACCGACATCAATCAGCGTAGCACCGGCCGCAACCATGGCCTCGGCATGCCGCAAAGCCAGATCAAGCTGGCTGAAGCGGCCACCATCAGAGAAGGAGTCGGGAGTTACATTCAAGATGCCCATGACATGTGCATGGGCCAAATCAAGAACCCGGTTGCCGCAAGGCAACCGGGTGGAGGAAGGAACAGAAGTCATTTAAAACCTTAGTGGTCGGCTGCTGGGCCGCCAATGGGTGTTTCCGGACGCTCATTCTGCACTACTGGAGGAGGAGTACCCGAGCCACCCTCCCAATCACGAGGTTCGCGTGGAGTACGCCCTGCCATGATGTCGTCGATCTGATCGGCGTCGATGGTTTCGTACTTCATCAGGGCGTCTGCCATGGCGTCCAGCTTGTCGCGGTTGTCCGTCAGGATCTGCTTGGCGGTGCCGTAGCACTGATCGATGATGCTGCGCACCTCGGAGTCGATCAGTTTCGCCGTTTCCGCAGACAGGCTCGCATGCTGGCTACCCGCGCTGCGCCCCAGGAACACCTCACCCTCTTCTTCGGCATACATCAGCGGACCAAGCTTCTCGGAAAGACCCCATTTGGTCACCATGTTCCGCGCGATCTGGCTGGCACGCATGATGTCGTTGGAGGCGCCGGTGGTCACGCCGTCGAAGCCAAGGGTCATTTCTTCAGCGATACGACCGCCGTAGAGCGAGCAGATCTGGCTGATCAAGGCACGCTTGGAGAGGCTGTAACGATCTTCTTCCGGCAGGAACATGGTGACACCCAAGGCCCGGCCGCGAGGAATGATCGACACCTTGTAGACCGGGTCATGCTCGGGCACGACACGACCAACAATGGCGTGGCCAGCTTCGTGATAAGCCGTGTTCTGCTTCTCTTTTTCGGACATGACCATGGATTTGCGCTCCGCGCCCATCATGATCTTGTCCTTGGCCAGTTCGAATTCCTTCATTTCAACGATGCGCTTGCCGGTACGCGCCGCAAACAGCGAGGCCTCGTTGACCAGGTTCGCCAGGTCGGCACCGGAGAAACCCGGGGTACCGCGGGCGATTACCGCAGGTGCAACGTCGTCGCCCATTGGTACTTTACGCATGTGCACCTTGAGAATCTGTTCGCGACCGCGAATGTCCGGCAGGCCAACCACGACCTGACGGTCGAAACGGCCCGGACGCAGCAAGGCCGGGTCCAGTACGTCAGGACGGTTGGTCGCGGCGATCACGATGATGCCGTCGTTCATTTCGAAGCCATCCATCTCAACCAGCAACTGGTTGAGGGTCTGCTCACGCTCATCATGACCGCCGCCCATGCCGGCGCCACGGTGACGACCGACGGCGTCGATCTCGTCGATGAAGATGATGCAAGGAGCATGCTTCTTGGCTTGCTCGAACATGTCACGGACGCGGCTGGCACCCACCCCGACGAACATCTCGACGAAGTCGGAACCGGAAATGGTGAAGAAAGGCACCTTGGCTTCACCAGCGATGGCTTTGGCCAGCAACGTCTTACCGGTACCTGGTGGGCCCACCATCAACACGCCGCGAGGAATACGACCGCCCAGACGCTGGAACTTGCCTGGGTCACGGAGGAATTCAACCAACTCACCTACTTCTTCCTTGGCCTCGTCGCAACCGGCAACGTCAGCCAAGGTAGTTTTCACCTGATCTTCAGACAGCAAGCGCGCCTTGCTCTTGCCGAAACTCATCGGCCCGCCCTTGCCTCCGGCACCACCCTGCATCTGGCGCATGAAGAACATGAACACCGCGATGATCACCAGGATCGGGAAGCTGGCCACCAGCAGTTGAGTCCAGATGCTTTGCTGTTCAGGCTGCTTGCCTTCGACCACCACGTGGTTGTCCACCAAGTCGCCGATCAGGCCATTGTCCTGAATGGCAGGACGAATGGTCTTGAAGCTGTCGCCATCGTTGCGCTTGCCGGTAATCACGTAGCCATCAACCGCTACGCGCTCGACCTTGCCATCCTTAACTTGCTGGATGAAGTCGGAATAGTTGAGGGTCTGCGGCTCGTTAGGGCTGGAGAAGTTGTTCATCACCGTCACCAAGACGGCGGCGATGATCAACCACAGGATCAGATTCTTTGCCATGTCGTTCAATTAACTACCCTCTGAAGCAAGCTCCGCTACTGGCGCGCGCTTCGCATGATATTCACCGGCCTAACTTACTACATTACCTACAGCTCTGGCAGGCGCTGTCTGTAACCCTATGTGAAACTTAGACTACACAATATGCGCTTAATCTGACGGGGCGAAATACGAAAATCCTATCACCCCAGTCAAAACTCTTACTTACTCACTACGACCACGGAAGCCGCGCCCCAGCAGGTATTGCTCCCGAGAACGGTCACGGGATGATGACGGTTTGCGCATCTGCACTTTCTCGAACATCTGCCGCACGCTCTTGTGGTACTCATCGAAGCCTTCACCCTGGAAGATCTTGATCAGAAAATCACCACCTGGACGCAAGACCCGACCAGCAAGATCCAGCGCCAACTCGCACAGGAACATCGCTCGCGGCATATCCACGGCTGCTAACCCACTCATATTGGGGGCCATATCGGAAATCACAAGGTCAACTTCAGAATTTCCGACCGCCTCGAGGATCTGCGCCAGTACTGCATCCTCAGTGAAGTCCCCTTGAATAAAGGTCACATCGGGAATGCTGTCCATTTCCAGAATGTCCGAGGCAATCAGGCGCCCCTGGCCACCAATCAGACGACTGGTCACCTGCGACCAGCCACCCGGGGCGGCCCCCAGGTCGATCACACTCATGCCAGGACGGATAAGGCGGTCCTTTTCCTGGATCTCCAGCAGTTTGTAGCTGGCACGGGAACGGTACCCATCTTTTTGCGCCATTTTGACGAATGGGTCGTTGAAGTGCTCTTTCAGCCAGTTATGGCTAGTTTTGGAACGGGCCACGGGCCACCTCAAAATAAAACGGGTCGTGATTAACTGGGCGGTCCCGGACTCGCTCGGGTAAACTGGCCGCCGCTTTTTACAAGATCAGACGCAGGGGTCAGATTATGCCGCTCACTCAAGAGCAGAAGAAACAGTACAAATCCATTGGCCACCATCTGAAACCAGTATTGACTGTGGCTGACAACGGTTTGACCGAAGGTGTATTAGCCGAACTTGAACGCGCCTTGAGCGATCACGAGCTGATCAAGATCAAGCTCAACATCCTCGAGCGCGAGTCGCGCCTGGAAGCCATTGCCCAATTGTGCAAGGCCGGCAAAGCGGATCTGGTGCAGGTCATCGGCAAGATGGCGCTGATCTACCGCAAGAACGCCAAGGTAAACAAGCAATTGTCGAACGTCCATCGTTTCCACTGACGTCGACTCGGGTCAAGGGTGTGCCTGGCGCACCCTGCCACCCCATCCCGGCACTGGCTGCAACACCAGTACCAGCCCGGAAAAACCCAGGACCAGATAGCTGAACAACTGCCAGCGCTGAGCTTCCGGCAACAAGATGCATACGACGAAATACATCGCACACGCATACATCGCCATCAATAGCAGTTGCCCCCGAATATCCCGCCACAAGCTCCTCAGCCCTTCGGACTGGATCAATACCAGTATCTGCAGGACCAGGCACGCCGCCGAAAAACCTACCAGCAACGCACTGAGCAGCGACGAGATTTCTTCGATCAGCAAGGGGGCAAGGCCAATCTGCCCCAGGGCGGGCAGCAAGCCGAGATGCAACAACCACAAGCCGCCGACCCACAACATCTGGGCCAGCTGCCAAAGCATGGCGCCCGCGTGCAGCGGGCGCCTTCTTTCAGATGTGACGGACTTCGACAATCTCGTACTCGATAACGCCACCAGGCGTTTTGACCGCCACCACATCACCCTCTTCCTTGGCAATCAAGGCGCGAGCGATCGGCGAGCCGACGGAAATTTTACCGAGTTTGATGTCAGCCTCGTCCTCACCCACGATCTGGTAGGTGACGCTTTCGTCAGTTTCGACGTTGGCGATTTCTACCGTGGTGCCAAAGATCACCTTGCCGGTATGGGGAATGGTCGTGACATCGATGACCACCGAGTTCTGCAGGCGGCCTTCAATATCGCGGATCCGCGCCTCTACCATGCCCTGCTGTTCGCGAGCGGCATGGTATTCGGCGTTTTCCTTCAGGTCACCCAACTCGCGGGCCGTACCGATGTCCTGGCTGAGCTTCGGACGCACGACCTTGGTCAGGTGAGCATGCTCTTCTTCCAGGGCGCGCGCGCCCTGGACGGTCATTGGGTATTTATTCATGCCTTCAATCCTGCGTGTAGATCCTGCAAGCGACGCACGGTCTTTTCCGGACCGAACTTCAACGCTTCACAGATAGCTTCGCCAGCAGCAATGGTGGTGGTGCAGTAGATCTTGTGCTGCAAGGCGTTACGACGAATGGAATAAGAGTCAGCAATCGACTGACGGCCTTCGGTGGTGTTGATGATCAGAGTGACTTCGTCGTTCTTGATCATATCGACCACATGCGGACGACCTTCAGTCACCTTGTTCACACGACGCACTTTCAGACCGGCCGCCTCGATCAGCTTGGCGGTGCCCGCAGTAGCGACCACTTCGAAGCCCAAGTTGATCAGATCACGGGCCACGCCTGCAACCAGAGGCTTGTCATCGTCGCGCACGCTGATGAACGCAGTACCGCCGGTCGGCAGCACCTCGCTGGCACCCATCTGTGCCTTGGCAAAGGCTTCGCCGAAGGTGTCGCCCACGCCCATCACTTCACCGGTGGACTTCATCTCTGGGCCGAGGATCGGGTCGACACCCGGGAACTTGGCAAACGGGAATACCGCTTCCTTGACGCTGTAGAAGTTCGGAATGATTTCCTTGGTGAAGCCCAGCTCTTTCAGGGTCTTACCGGCCATCACACGAGCAGCGATCATCGCCAGGGAGACACCGATGCACTTGGAAACGAACGGCACGGTCCGGGAAGCGCGCGGGTTCACTTCGATGACGTAGATCTGATCGCCCTGCAGGGCCAGCTGCACGTTCATCAGGCCAACCACACCCAGCTCCAGGGCCATTTTCTTGACCTGTTCGCGCATCTCGTCCTGGATGTGCGCCGGCAGCGAGTACGGCGGCAGCGAGCACGCAGAGTCACCGGAGTGAACGCCAGCCTGCTCGATGTGCTGCATGATGGCGCCGATCACTACGTCGGTGCCGTCGCAGACCGCATCCACGTCCATTTCAATGGCGCAGTTGAGGAAGTGATCCAGCAGCACCGGGCTGTCGTTGGACACTTGCACCGCTTCTCGCAGGTAGCGCTTGAGCTCATCTTCCTCGTAGACGATTTCCATCGCCCGGCCGCCCAGCACGTAGGACGGACGCACCACCAGCGGGTAACCGATCTTGGCGGCGGCACGAATCGCTTCGTCTTCGCTGCGCACGGTAGCGTTTGGTGGCTGACGCAGGTTCAGGCGTTCGACCATCTGCTGGAAGCGCTCACGGTCTTCGGCGCGGTCGATAGCGTCTGGGCTGGTGCCGATGATCGGCACGCCGGCGGCTTCCAGGGCACGAGCCAGTTTCAGCGGAGTCTGGCCGCCGTACTGCACGATCACGCCTTTTGGCTTCTCGACACGGACGATTTCCAGCACGTCTTCCAGGGTCACTGGCTCGAAGTACAGGCGATCCGAAGTGTCGTAGTCGGTGGAAACGGTTTCCGGGTTGCAGTTGACCATGATGGTTTCGTAACCATCGTCGCGCAGCGCCAGGGCGGCGTGTACGCAGCAGTAGTCGAACTCGATGCCCTGGCCGATACGGTTTGGACCACCGCCCAGAATCATGATCTTGTCACGGGTCGAAGGTGCGGCTTCGCACTCTTCTTCATAAGTCGAGTACAGGTACGCGGTGTCGGTGGCGAACTCGGCGGCGCAGGTGTCGACGCGCTTGTAGACCGGGAACACTTCCAGCTTCTGACGATGTGTGCGCAGGTTCTTCTCGGTCACGCCCAGCAGCTTGGCCAGACGCTGGTCGGAGAAGCCTTTGCGCTTGAGGCGGAACATCAGGTCGCGGTCGATGGCCGACAGGCCCAGGGTCTTGACCTTCTCTTCTTCCTTGATCAGGTCTTCGATCTGCACCAGGAACCAAGGATCGATCATGTTCATGCCGAAGATCTGCTCGACGGTCATGCCGGCACGGAAGGCATCAGCCACGTACCAGATACGCTCGGCGCCGGGCACGGTCAGCTCGCGCTTGAGCACGTTCATGCTTTCCGGATTGCTCAGGTCGAGCTTGGGATCCAGGCCGCAAACGCCCACTTCCAGACCACGCAGGGCTTTCTGCAGGGATTCCTGGAAGGTCCGACCGATGGCCATGACCTCACCCACCGACTTCATCTGGGTGGTCAGGCGCGCGTCGGCCTTGGAGAACTTCTCGAAGGCGAAGCGTGGCAGCTTGGTCACGACGTAGTCGATGGACGGCTCGAAGGACGCCGGGGTCTTGCCGCCGGTAATATCGTTGGACAGCTCGTCCAGAGTGTAGCCAACAGCCAGCTTGGCCGCGACCTTGGCGATCGGGAAACCGGTGGCTTTCGAAGCCAGCGCCGAGGAACGGGACACCCGCGGGTTCATCTCGATCACGACCATGCGGCCTGTGTTCGGGCAGATACCGAACTGCACGTTGGAACCGCCAGTTTCCACACCGATCTCGCGCAGCACCGCCAGGGAGGCATTACGCAGGATCTGGTATTCCTTGTCGGTCAGGGTCTGTGCCGGAGCCACGGTGATGGAGTCACCGGTGTGCACGCCCATCGGGTCGAAGTTCTCGATGGAGCAGACGATGATGCAGTTGTCCTTCTTATCGCGGACCACCTCCATCTCGTACTCTTTCCAGCCGATCAGGGATTCGTCGATCAGCAGTTCCTTGGTCGGCGACAGGTCCAGACCGCGGGCGCAGATTTCTTCGAACTCTTCACGGTTGTAGGCGATGCCACCACCGGTGCCACCCATGGTGAAGGATGGACGGATGATGCAAGGGAAGCCCAGCTTGTCGAGGACCGCATTGGCCTCTTCCATGCTGTGGGCAATACCGGAGCGCGGGCACGCCAGGCCGATGGACTTCATGGCAGCGTCGAAGCGCGAACGGTCTTCAGCCTTGTCGATGGTGTCGGCGTTGGCGCCGATCATCTCTACGCCGAACTTCTCCAGGACGCCTTCACGTTCCAGGTCCAGGGCGCAGTTCAGCGCAGTCTGGCCGCCCATGGTCGGCAGCAGCGCGTCCGGACGCTCTTTCTCGATGATCTTGGCAACGGTCTGCCACTTGATCGGCTCGATGTAGGTGGCGTCGGCCATGGCCGGGTCGGTCATGATGGTGGCCGGGTTGGAGTTCACCAGGATGACCCGGTAACCCTCTTCGCGCAGGGCCTTGCAAGCCTGGGCGCCGGAGTAGTCGAATTCGCAGGCCTGGCCGATCACGATCGGGCCAGCGCCAAGAATCAGGATGCTTTTAATGTCTGTACGTTTTGGCATGGGTTGTCACTCAAATCCGCAGGTCAGTCGGCAAGCCGTCTTGAACATTCTCTGAGGCACCTGAGGGGATTATTCCGCCGGACTCGCCGGGGCCGCCCTCAGGCGCTGCTCGCTACATTTTCAAGGCGAGCGCTTAGCGTCGCTTGGCCATCTCGTTGATGAAGCGGTCGAACAGCGGCGCCACATCGTTCGGGCCCGGGCTGGCTTCAGGGTGGCCCTGGAAGCTGAACGCGCTCTTGTCGGTACGTTCGATACCCTGCAGGGTGCCGTCGAACAGCGACTTGTGGATCGCCCGGACGTTGCCCGGCAGCGTGGCTTCATCCACCGCAAAACCGTGGTTCTGGCTGGTGATCATGACCACGCCGGAGTCCAGGTCCTGGACCGGGTGGTTGGCGCCGTGGTGGCCGTGACCCATTTTCAGGGTCTTGGCACCGGAAGCCAGGGCCAGCAGTTGGTGACCCAGGCAGATGCCGAACACCGGAATCTCGGTTTCGAGGATTTCCTTGATCGCCTTGATGGCGTAGTCGCAAGGCTCGGGGTCACCTGGGCCGTTGGACAGGAACACACCGTCAGGCTTGAGAGCCAGCACATCGCTCGCTGGGGTCTGGGCAGGCACCACGGTGACGCGGCAACCGCGCTCCACCAGCATGCGCAGGATATTCAGCTTGACCCCGTAGTCGTAGGCAACCACGTGATACGGCAGCTCGGAAGCCTCGATGGTGGCGTGGCTGTCGGTCTTCAGATCCCAGACAGTCGAACGCCACTCGTAGCTTTCCTTGGTGCTGACGACTTTCGCCAGGTCCATGCCTTTGAGGCCAGGGAAGCCGCGCGCTGCAGCGATCGCCGCTTCTTCGGAAATGTTGTCACCGGCCATGATGCAGCCGTTCTGTGCACCTTTCTCACGCAGGATGCGGGTCAGGCGACGGGTGTCGATACCAGCGATTGCCACCACGTTGTTGGCTTTCAGGTAATCGGACAGAGACAGGGTGTTACGCCAGTTGCTGGCCACCAGCGGCAGGTCACGGATGACCAGGCCAGCCGACCAGACTCGGTCGGACTCGGCATCTTCCGGCGTGGTGCCGGTGTTGCCGATGTGAGGGTAAGTCAGGGTAACGATTTGCTGGGCGTAGGAAGGATCGGTAAGGATTTCCTGATAGCCGGTCATTGCGGTGTTGAACACCACCTCACCAACGGTTTGACCGTCGGCTCCAATGGCTTCGCCACGAAAAATGCTGCCATCAGCAAGGGCGAGTATGGCTGGCTTAGTCAAGAAGACCTCCCGTAAATAGAGCCTGAAAGGGCGATCGCAGGTTGCAAAAAAGCGGAATGACGTATAGACACGTCACCCCGCTTCTTCGTCGAATTATCTGCGCGCTTTTAGTGGACACACTAAAGCTGTAGCTTACAGAAAAAGGCTTTTTCGGTCCACCGCTAATGAGCCCTAAAGGCAGAGGAATGCGACAGGTCATCGCTTGGCGGTTTGAAGCATGGTCCAAGCATTACGCTTCAACCCTGCATCAGATGCATCTCAACGCAGATCCAGCACATCCTGCATGTCGTAAAGACCAGCCTCGCGCCCGTCCAGCCACAGCGCGGCACGCACCGCGCCCTTGGCGAAGGTCATGCGACTGGAGGCCTTGTGGGTAATCTCCAGGCGCTCGCCCTCAGTGGCAAACAGCACGGTGTGATCCCCCACCACATCGCCACCACGAACCGTGGCGAAGCCGATGGTTTCACGCTCACGGGCGCCGGTATGGCCTTCACGACCATACACCGCGACCTGCTGCAGATCGCGCCCCAGAGCGCTGGCGATCACCTCACCCATGCGCAGGGCGGTGCCCGATGGCGCATCGATCTTGTGTCGGTGATGCGCCTCGATGATCTCGATATCCGCATCATCACCCAGCACCCGAGCCGCCATATCCAGCAGCTTCAGCGACAGGTTGACCCCAACACTGAAGTTGGCAGCGAAGACGATCGGAATCTCCTTGCCCGCCTCGGCCAGCAATTGCTTTTCCCTGGCACCCAGGCCGGTGGTACCGATCACCATGGCCTTGCCTGCCTTGCGGCAGAACGCCAGGTTCTTGAGCATCACTTCCGGCAAGGTGAAGTCGATCAGTACATCGAACTCATCAACCACCTTCTCCAGGCTGTCGGACATCGGCACGCCAAGACGCCCCAGGGATGCCAGCTCACCCGCATCCGCCCCCACCAGAGAACTGCCCGGACGCACGATCGCCGCGGTCAGCCCGGAGAGCGGCGAACGCAGTTGCACGGCCTCGACCAGGGTCTTGCCCATGCGCCCAGCGGCGCCCATCACTGCTATACGTCGCATGCGTTACTCCTTACAGGTCGCCGAAGAAGCGCTTGACGCCCTCGAACCAGCCGGTAGTTTTCGGCGAGTGAGAATTGTCGTCGTCCAGCGAACCACGCAACTCTTCCAGCAGCTCGCGCTGACGACGACTCAGGTTCACTGGCGTCTCCACCGCAACCCGGCACATCAGGTCGCCGGCACCGCCGCCACGCACGGGAGCAACGCCCTTGCCACGAATCCGGAACTGCTTGCCGGTCTGAGTTCCTTCGGGAATCTTCAGCTTGACCCGACCATCCAGGGTCGGAATCTCCAGCTCGCCACCCAACGCCGCATCTACGAAGCTGATGGGCACTTCACAGAACAGGTGCTTGCCGTCGCGCTGGAAGATCGCGTGCTCACGCACATTGATCACCACATACAGGTCGCCAGTCGGGCCACCCTGGGTCCCCGCCTCGCCTTCGCCGGACAGACGAATACGGTCGCCGGTATCGACACCTGCCGGCACTTTCACCGACAGCGTCTTGTACTCTTCGACCCGACCTTCGCCGTGGCACGAATCGCACGGATCGGAAATGATCTTGCCCTGGCCATGGCAGCGCGGGCAGGTCTGCTGCACCGAGAAGAAACCCTGCTGCATGCGCACCTGACCAATACCGCCACAGGTCGGACAAGTGACAGGGGAAGACCCCTTCTTGGCGCCCGAACCATCGCATGGCTTGCAGTTGACCAGTGTCGGCACACGGATATTCACCGTGGTGCCACGCACCGCCTCTTCCAGGTTCAACTCCAGGGTGTAACGCAGGTCGCTGCCGCGTTGCGCACCGCCACGGGAACCGCCGCGACCGCCACCGAAGAAATCACTGAACACGTCACCGAAGATATCGGAGAAGTTCTGCCCGCCGAAGCCGGCACCCCCGCCACCCATGCTCGGGTCGACACCAGCGTGGCCGTACTGGTCATACGCGGCACGCTTGCTGGAATCGGACAGTACTTCGTAGGCCTCGTTGGCCTCCTTGAACATGTCCTCCGACGCTTTGTCGCCGGGATTACGGTCCGGGTGATGCTTCATCGCCAAGCGACGGTAAGCCTTTTTCAGCTCCGCATCGCTGGAGCCACGCTCCACACCCAACACTTCGTAATAGTCACGCTTTGCCATAAGTCTTTGCACTCTTAAGGACGTCCGGCAAACCCTCCTGAGCTCTGCCAAACTCGCTGAGCCCCAATACAGGCCCGGACCCAACTCACGTCAATTCAACGATCCTGGTCTTGGAAAGCCAACCCGGTTGCGGGCCGACCATTGCGGTCATCACAGCCGGAAAGCAGGAGCTTCTCCGACCCGACCGCCAGCGCACAAACGGAGCTTGTACGCCGTCAAAATTTCGCTGACTCCAGACACGCCAACGCGGGAGCAAGCTCCCGCGCGGCGACATCCTACCAGTCACCGCCCAAAGGCAGTCAACCGGCCGACCAACAAGCCATTACTTGTGGTCTTTTACTTCTTCGAACTCGGCGTCGACGACATCGTCGGCTTTTTCAGCGGACTCGGCGTGCGGTGCCGCGCCTTCTGCAGGCTGGGCCTGTTCGGCGTACATCTTCTGGGCAACCGGGGCCGAGACTTTCGACAGCTCTTCGACCTTGGCGTCGATGGCGGCCTTGTCGTCGCCCTTGACGGCAGCTTCCAGGGCAACCACGGCGGCTTCGATTGCGGTTTTCTCTTCCGCGGTCACTTTGTCACCGGCGTCAGCCACCATCTTGCGAGTCGAGTGCACCAGCGCATCACCCTGGTTACGGGCGGTGGCCAGTTCTTCGAACTTGCGATCCTCTTCCGAGTTGGCTTCCGCGTCACGGATCATCTGCTGGATCTCTTCATCCGACAGACCCGAGTTGGCCTTGATCACGATCGACTGAGTCTTGCCGGTAGCCTTGTCCTTCGCACCTACGTGCAGGATGCCGTTGGCGTCGATGTCGAAGGTCACTTCGATCTGCGGCACGCCACGTGGAGCTGGTGGAATGTCGGCCAGGTCGA
This sequence comes from Pseudomonas sp. UME65, assembly GCF_014170225.1. NCBI lineage: Bacteria > Pseudomonadati > Pseudomonadota > Gammaproteobacteria > Pseudomonadales > Pseudomonadaceae > Pseudomonas > Pseudomonas sp. UME65. The sequence continues at coordinate 263,405 of NZ_LZZQ01000013.1, forward strand.
ACTTGCCCAGGGACTTGTTCTGCGCGGCTTGCTTGCGCTCGCCCTGCAGTACGTGAATGGTCACTGCGCCCTGGTTGTCGTCGGCAGTCGAGAACACTTGGGATTTCTTGGTAGGAATCGTGGTGTTTTTCTCGATCAGCGCGGTCATCACGCCACCCATGGTTTCGATACCCAGGGTCAGCGGGCTGACGTCCAGCAGCAGTACGTCTTTCACGTCGCCGGCCAGTACCGCACCCTGGATGGCAGCACCCATGGCAACAGCTTCGTCCGGGTTGACGTCCTTGCGGGCTTCCTTACCGAAGAAGTCGGTTACGGTCTTCTGTACCAGCGGCATACGGGTCTGGCCGCCGACCAGGATCACGTCGTTGATCGAACCCACGTCGATACCGGCGTCTTTGAGCGCGATACGGCAAGGCTCGATGGTGCGCTGAACCAGGTCTTCAACCAGCGACTCCAGCTTGGCGCGGGAAATCTTCACGTTCAGGTGCTTAGGACCGGTGGCATCTGCAGTGATGTACGGCAGGTTGACGTCGGTCTGCTGGCTCGAGGACAGCTCGATCTTGGCTTTCTCGGCAGCTTCTTTCAGGCGCTGCATGGCCAGCGGGTCACCCTTGAGGTTCATGCCGCTTTCTTTCTTGAACTCATCAACCAGGTAGTCGATCAAGCGGATGTCGAAGTCTTCACCACCGAGGAAGGTGTCACCGTTGGTGGCCAGCACTTCGAACTGGTGCTCGCCATCGACTTCAGCGATTTCGATCACCGAAACGTCGAAAGTACCACCGCCCAGGTCGTAAACGATCACGGTGTGATCGCCCTTGGCCTTGTCCATACCGTAGGCCAGAGCGGCTGCGGTTGGTTCGTTGATGATACGTTTGACGTCCAGGCCTGCGATGCGGCCGGCGTCTTTGGTCGCCTGGCGCTGGCTGTCGTTGAAGTAGGCCGGAACAGTGATGACCGCTTCGGTCACGGCTTCGCCGAGGTAGTCTTCGGCGGTCTTCTTCATTTTCTTGAGGATTTCAGCCGAGATTTGTGGCGGAGCCATTTTCTGGCCGTTCACTTCAACCCAGGCGTCGTTGTTGTCAGCCTTGACGATCTTGTAAGGGACCATCTGGATGTCTTTCTGCACAACTTCTTCGTCGAAGCGACGACCGATCAGACGCTTTACTGCGTACAGGGTGTTGTGCGGGTTGGTGACAGCCTGACGCTTGGCCGACTGACCTACCAGGATTTCGCCATCGTTGGCGTACGCGATGATCGACGGCGTGGTACGCGCGCCTTCAGCGTTTTCGATAACTTTTACGTTGCCGTTTTCAAGAATGGAGACGCACGAGTTGGTGGTCCCCAAGTCAATACCGATAATCTTGCCCATGTTAACTCTCCCGAAACTTTGGATTTGGATGCCGCAGCTGTGGTGGCAAACTGCGGTAGCACTTAAACGCTTGACTGATAAATGGGGGCTCTACAGCCGTTTTCAAGCCTTTTCGTCAATCGAAGGCGAAACCGGTGCAGGAGCCTTGCTGACCACGACCATGGCCGGGCGCAGCAGGCGACCGTTGAGCTGGTAGCCCTTCTGGAACACTTTCAGAACACTGTTCGGCTCGACATCCGCGCTTTCCTGCATGGCCATGGCCTGATGCTGTTCAGCGTTGAAGGGTTCGCCGTGTGGATCGATGGCTTCCAGCTGATAACGCTTGAGGGTGTCGTGGAACATCTTCAAGGTCAGCTCGATGCCTTCACGCATCGGGCGGATGCTTTCGTCGTCCGGGTTGGACAGCTCCAGGCCACGTTCCAGGCTGTCGATCACCGGCAGCAGGTCGCCGGCAAACTTCTCCAGCGCGAATTTGTGAGCTTTCTCCACGTCCTGCTCAGCGCGGCGGCGGACGTTCTGCAGATCGGCAGCAACACGCAAAGCCTGATCCTGCGCGCCAGCCAGTTGCTCTTCGAGCACTTGTACACGAGCCGCCAGGTCATCACCCGATGCCTCGGGAGCCTGATTGGCGTCTAGATTTTGCGTATCCAGCGTCTGTTCGTCAGCCATGAAATTCTCCTTTCAATATCGTCTGTGAGCCGGGCTCACTCTTCTGCCCAGCTATATGGGGTCGCATTTTCAAGGTTCAAGCCCGCAGCCACAGCAAAAGTCGTTCCGACCCGATAAATCCTGTATGTGGACATTACCGAGCGCACTAAAAAGCCAGAACGACCAAGCAAATCGAGCTAAGGGAAAGCATTGTCAGCCCGAAACAAAACACTGTATAAATAACCAGACATCTAGTTTGGGAGCGGCCTTAATGCTGGTGCACCTGTCCGTACACAATTACGCCATCGTCGAACACCTGGATCTGGAACTCGATCGCGGGATGAGCGTCATTACCGGCGAGACCGGTGCCGGCAAGTCGATCATGCTCGACGCGCTCGGCCTGACCCTGGGTGATCGTGCCGACAGCGGCGTGGTACGCCCCGGAGCCGACAAGGCCGATATCCTCGCCACCTTCGATCTGGCGGATATCCCCGAGGCCCACGCCTGGCTGGCCGAGCGTGACCTGGACACCGACGGCCCGTGCATCCTGCGTCGGGTCATCACGGCAGAAGGACGTTCCCGCGGCTATATCAACGGTACGCCCTGCCCGCTCGGAGACTTGAAAGCCCTGGGCGAACTGCTGATCGATATCCACAGCCAGCATGAACACCAGTCGCTGCTCAAGACCGATACCCATAGGCGCCTGCTAGATGAGTACGCCGGCGCAACCGACCTGGCGCGCCAGGTGCAACTGGCTGCGCAGCGCTGGCGCCAGACCCGCCTGGAGCTGGAGCGCCTGTCCAACTCCGGCGACGAGCAGCGCGCTCGCCATCAACTGCTCAGCTACCAGCTCGAAGAACTGGAAAACCTGGGGCTCGGGGAAAATGAACTCGAACAGCTGGAGCAGGAGCACAAGAACCTGACCAATGCCGAAACCCTGCTGGGCATCTGCCGCCAGGTGGTGGAGCAATGCAGCGAAAGTGATTCAGGCAATGTCCTGAACGCCCTGACTGTCAGCCTCAACCGCCTGTCGAGCATCGGCAACTCCTCGGGCTCCCTGGGCGAGGCCACCAACCTGCTGGCCAGCGCGCAGATCCAGGTCGAAGAAGCCGTGGGCGAGTTGAATCGTTTCCTTGACCACTTCGACGCTGATCCGGCACGCCTGCAACAACTCGAAGAACGCCTCGACGCCATCTATACCCTGGCGCGCAAGCATCGCATCCAGCCCTTCGAACTCGCCTCCATGCAGCAAACCCTGCTGGATGAAATCGAGACTCTGGACGCCAATGACGAATCCATCGAACGGCTGGGCGAAGAGCTGCAATCCTTCGCTCGTCATTATCAGGAGAAAGCCCAGGAACTGAGCCAGTTGCGCCAGCAGGCCGCGACCAGCCTGGCCAGCGCAGTGGAGCAGGAAATCCAGCGCCTGGGCATGCCCGGAGGGCGCTTCACCATCGAACTGCGCGCCAACAGCAGCGATGAACTGCTGCCCAACGGCCTGGAGCAGGTGGAACTGCTGGTCAGTGCCAACCCCGGGCAACCCCTCAAGGCCCTGGCGAAAGTCGCGTCCGGCGGTGAGCTGTCACGTATCAGCCTGGCGATCCAGGTCATCACCGCGCAGACCTCGCGGGTTCCCACACTGGTATTCGACGAAGTCGACGTGGGGATTGGCGGCCCGACAGCCGAGATCGTCGGCCAGCTGCTGCGCCGCCTCGGCGAACGCGGCCAGGTATTGACCGTGACACACCTGCCGCAAGTCGCCGCCCAGGGGCATCAGCATCTGTTCGTGCACAAGGTGCGCGGCAGCGATGCCACTCATACCGCAGTATCCAAGCTGGGCAAGAATGAGAGGGTCGAGGAGGTAGCGCGGATGCTCGGCGGCATCGACCTGACCAAGGAGTCTCTGGCCCACGCCAAGAAAATGGTGGTGACCGCCAAGACCTGAACCTTCAGCGCTTCTTTTATATAGGCACAAAACACGAAGGCGACCCTAGGGTCGCCTTCGATCGTTTCACGACGATAAACGCCGCGTGAGGGGCTTACTTCTTCTTGCGCACGTACAGCACAAGATTGTGATCCACCAACTCGAAACCGTGCTTTTCGACAATCGCCTTCTGAAGCTTTTCGATTTCTTCGTCGAAGAATTCGATCACTTCACCAGACTCCACGTTGACCATATGGTCGTGGTGACCGCCATCCGCCAGCTCGAATACAGCGTGACCGCCATCAAAATTATGGCGTACCACCAGTCCGGCTGCTTCGAATTGAGTCAGTACACGGTAAACCGTGGCCAGACCCACATCCTCACCAGCTTCCATCAGCGCCTTGTAGACATCCTCGGCGCTCATGTGCCGCTGCTCGGTGGAATCGAGCATTTGTAGAATTTTGACTCGTGGCAGAGTCACTTTGAGGCCGGCTTTACGTAGTTCGCTATTTTCAACCATGGTCAGCTTTCTCGCCGATGCTGCTTCGCAGCTTCTCTTAATGCGGGTATGATCGGGGTTTACGTTGTCCCAGCCAAGATAGTGGAAGTCGCCCACCGATGCAAAACACCAAGCTCTTGCTAACCAGTTTCACCTTCGTGGGACTGCTCGCACTCGCCGGTTGTTCATTCCCCGGGGTTTACAAAATCGACATCCAGCAGGGCAATGTCGTCACGCAGGACATGATAGACCAGTTGCGCCCCGGAATGACCCGACGGCAAGTACGGTTTATCATGGGCAACCCTCTGTTGACCGACACGTTCCATGCCGATCGCTGGGATTATCTCTACAGCCTGCAGCCTGGTGGTGGTGAACGCCAACAGGAACGCGTGAGCCTGATCTTCAACGGCAACGACCAGTTGGTCAGCTTGGCCGGTGACTTCATGCCAGGTGTAAGCCGCGACGAAGCCCTGCTGGGCAAGGACAGCGCCAACACCGTGACAGCGCCTGCCGAGAACGTCGAGAAACCAAAAGCCGAGAAACCAGCCAAGCCTGGCTCGCTGCTCGACCAGATCCAGAAGGACGTGGATGGCGTGAAAACCGTGCCAGTTCCTACGCCTGAACCACTGGATACTTCGCCGGAATAATTTGTGGCGAAATAAAAAAGCCCGGGCATGCCCGGGCTTTTTATTGCCTGTCACCATCAATCACGATTCGCGCTTGCGAGCCTCGGCCGCTTTCGCCGCCCGCAGACGCCGAACCTCTTTCGGATCGGCCAGCAATGGGCGATAGACCTCGATCCGATCCCCCGCCTGAATCACATGCTGTTCAGGGTCACTGACCTGCTTGCCGAAGATCCCCACCGGACAAGCCGCCAGATCCAGTTCGGGAAACTGCTGCCCGATGGCTGAAGCCTGCAAGGCTGCACGCAGCGTCGACCCCTGAGGCACCTGCACACTGATCAACGCCTGGCGATCGACAGCCGCGTAGGCCACCTCAATCGAAATCATCGGCTCAGCCATGCAACTGCTTGGCCCGCTGGCAGAAAGCGTCCACCAGGGTATTCGCCGCCTGGTTGAACAGCGGCCCCAAGGTCGCTCGAACCAAAGGCCCCGCATAATCGAAAGACAGATCAAGGCTGATCTTGCAGGCCTTCTCGCCCAGCGGCTTGAACACCCACACGCCATGCAACTGATTGAATGGCCCCTCCTCCAGATTCATCTCGATCGACTGCCCCGGCACCAGATTGTTGCAGGTAACGAAGCGCTGGCTCATGCCGCCCTTGGCCACCGCCAGGCTCGCGCGCATCCGCTCTTCACTGCTTTCCAGCACCTCGGCCGACGAGCACCAGGGCAGAAACTCCGGGTACCGGGCCACGTCATTGACCAGGTCGTAAAGGAACTGCGCCGGATAGGGCAGAAGGGCCGAACGTTGAATATGGGTCGTCATGTGAGCTTCATTTCCACAACTGGGCGGCAAACACCACAAGAATGCCGACGGGCGCCACATAGCGCATCAAAAACAAGGCCAGAGTGAACAACAGCGGGCTACGTAACGACAGCTCATCACGAACTGCCTCACGGCCCATCACCCAACCTGCAAATACCACGAAGCACAAACCGCCAAGAGGCAACATGATCCGCGAGGTGAAAAAGTCGATCACACCAAAGAAGTCCAGACCGCCGGCCGCGCCCCATTGGTAGAGATGAAAAACGCCGCCTTCGTTCACGAAAAATTTGGCCTGTTGCCAGATGTTGAAAGAGAACACCGTTCCCAATCCCACGAACCAGCAACTGAACGCCAGCCAGAATGTCACCCAGCCGCGGCGGATTTTAGTCCTCTCGACGAGATAAGCCACCATCGGCTCCAACAAGGAAATGGCCGAACTCCAGGCAGCGATCGCCACCAGGATAAAGAACACTACGCCCATAAGCTGGCCGAACGCCACATTCCCGAAGGCAAACGGCAGGCTGATGAACATCAGCCCCGGCCCTTCGCTGGGGTTCAGCCCGGCGGCAAATACAATGGGGAACAGGGCCATCCCAGCCACCAGCGAAACGAAGGTATCCAGCAGCGCCACCCCGACCACGGTGCCGGCCAGGGATGAATGCTTGGGCATGTAGGCGCCGTAGATCATGATCGAGCCCACTCCCACGCTGAGGGAAAAGAACGCGTGCCCCATGGCTGGCAACAGCCCGTCGAGCAAACGCTCCAGGCTGAAGTCGAACATGAAGTGCAGGCCCTGCATGAAGTGCCCGGTGGTCATGCTGTAGCCCAGCAGCACCAGCAGCATCACGAACAGCAGCGGCATCATGACCCGCAGGCTGCGCTCAAGCCCGGCCACCACACCCTTGGCAATCACCAGCGCCGACAACAGCATGAACAGCGTGTGCCACAGGGTCAGGCGCCAGGGGTCGGCCGTCACCGCGGAAAAATAGGCGCCGACCTGATCCGCCGTGACACCCTGAAAATCGCCGCGCCCCATGTCGATGATGTAGTCCAGGGACCAACCACCCACCACGCTATAGAAGGAGAGAATCAGCAGCGCCGTGATCATTCCGGCAAAGGCGCCCCAGGACCACCTGGCCGAATGCCCGGCCTCCAGGGCCAGCACCTTCAGGGCATTCGCCGGGCTTTGCCGCGCGCGGCGGCCAATCAGGGTTTCCGCCAGCATCACCGGCAACCCGATCAGCGCAATACACGCCAGAAACACCAGGACAAAGGCACCACCACCATAGACGCCGACCATGTAGGGGAATTTCCAGATGCTCCCCAGGCCCACGGCCGAACCAGTTGCAGCGAGTATAAAGACCCAGCGGCTTGCCCAGCCGCCGTGGACAGAGACCCTGTCTGTCGACATCGTTAACACGCCCAACCGAAAAAAAAGAGCGCGCATTGTCCGGGATTCAATCAACCTGCTCAAGCACGCTGCGTCACCGTAGCCGACGCGCGCGCAACTCCCTATAATGCCGCCCCTATGGCTAAACAGAAGAAACACCCAACAGGGACCATCGCGCAAAATAAAAAGGCGCGTCACGATTACTTCATCGAACATCGGTTCGAGGCTGGCATGGTCCTGGCCGGCTGGGAAGTAAAGAGTCTGCGTGCAGGTAAGGCACAGCTGGTGGACAGTTATGTGCTGCTCAAGGATGGTGAAGCCTGGTTGCTCGGCAGCCACTTCACGCCATTGACCACCGCCAGCACCCACGTCATTGCCGACCCTACGCGCTCGCGCAAGCTGCTGCTCAACCAGCGCGAGCTGGAAAAGCTGTTTGCCGCCGTGCAACAGAAGGGTTATGCCTGCGTATGCCTTTCGCTCTACTGGAGCAAGCACCTGGTCAAGTGTGAGATCGCACTGGGCAAGGGCAAGAAGGAATACGACAAGCGTCATACCGAACGCGAGCGCGATTCCGATCGCGAACTGCAGCGTGCGGTGCGCACCAAGGGCAAGGAAGACTGATCTTCCTGCCTTGAGGTCGCTTTCGCCGGCAAGCCGGCTCCTACAACACCCAGGTAGGAGCCGGCTTGCCGGCGATTTGCATTACATGCCCTTGCGCCGTTCGGCCCGGGCCACTCGCTGCACTTCCTGACGCACTTCTTCGAGCACTTCCTGCACATAGAGAATGTGCCGGCTGGAGATTTCCCGCGCCTCTTCGGCCCGCCCTTCGATAATTGCCTGGTACAGGTCGCGGTGCTGGCTGATCAGCATGTCGCGGGTTTCCGTGCGCTGCTTGTACATGCCACCGATGTTGGTCACCACGTTGCGTTTGAGCAGGTCGAACAGCCCGCGGATGGTGTGCAGCAGCACGGCGTTGTGGCTGGCCTCGGCAATCGCCAAGTGGAACTTGGCATCCGCCGCACCCTCCTCGGCACGACTGACATCGTCGGAACGGGAATAACAATCCTGCAACTCCTCGAAGGCTTGAGTCAGTCGCTCACGATCCACTGCCGTCGCCCGCAGCGCCGCGTAATAGGCGCAGGACGCTTCCAGCGTATGCCGGAACTCCAGCAGGTCGCGCTGGGCATCGGTGTTGTTTTCCAGCAGGTGCAGCAGAGGATCGCTGAAGGTCGAGCCCAGGGATTCCACCACGTAGTTGCCGCCACCCTGGCGGCTGATCAGCAGCCCCTTGGCCGTGAGCTTCTGGATCGCCTCGCGCAGTGAGGGCCGGGAGACACCAAACTGCTCGGCCAGGGCGCGCTCGGCCGGCAGCCGCTCGCCGGCCGTCAAGGTGCCTTCAAGAATCATCCCTTCCAGACGCTCGACGATATCGTCGGACAAACGGCGCTGGCGTATCTGATCAAACCCCATAACTCACTCTCCCCCCTCCCGACCCTTCGCCGGGGGGCTCTATTCTGGCCTATTCATGGCGCGCCAACACCTGTCAGAACACGGCCATTTGCACCGATCAGATGCCCGCGCCATAGCGCATTCGACAAAAGTTTTAGGGCGGCAAATTGACACACCGAGCACAAGGCTTTTACCCTAGCCAACAGCGATTGTAAATTGGTCTTACCAATTAACCAAGACGCTAGCAGTGCCTGACCAACAACAATTAGGGGCCACCCCATTATGCAAACCTGGCAACAGCTCTATAGCCCGCTTGGCAGCCTCGGCCTGTCCGCCCTCGCCGCCGTCATCCCGATCGTGTTCTTCTTCCTGGCTCTGGCCGTGTTCCGTCTCAAAGGACACGTCGCCGGGAGTATCACCCTGGCCTTGTCGATCCTGGTGGCGATCTTCGCCTTCCAGATGCCCGCCGACATGGCCCTCGCTGCCGCTGGCTATGGATTTGCCTACGGTCTGTGGCCCATCGCCTGGATCATTGTCGCCGCCGTTTTCCTCTACAAGCTGACCGTGAAGAGCGGCCAGTTCGAAATCATCCGCAGCTCGGTGCTGTCGATCACCGACGACCAGCGCCTGCAGGTGCTGCTGATCGGTTTCTGCTTCGGCGCCTTCCTCGAAGGTGCGGCAGGCTTCGGTGCGCCAGTGGCGATCACCGCCGCCCTGCTAGTGGGCCTTGGCTTCAACCCGCTGTACGCCGCCGGCCTGTGCCTGATCGCCAACACCGCGCCCGTGGCCTTCGGCGCCCTGGGGATTCCGATCATCGTCGCCGGCCAGGTGACCGGCATCGACGCCTTCAAGATCGGCGCCATGACTGGCCGCCAACTGCCGCTGCTGTCGCTGTTCGTGCCGTTCTGGCTGGTGTTCATGATGGACGGCATGCGTGGCGTCAAAGAGACCTGGCCGGCCGCTCTGGTGGCAGGCCTGAGCTTCGCCGTCACCCAGTACTTCACCTCGAACTTCATCGGCCCGGAACTGCCGGACATCACCTCGGCCCTGGCCAGCCTGATCTCCCTGACCCTGTTCCTGAAGATCTGGCAACCCAAGCGCACCGCCGGCGCGCAGATTGCCGGTGCCACCTCCAGCGCGGCCATCACCGCCAGTGCCGGTGGCTTCGGCCAGCCACGCCAAACCCAGGCCTCACCCTACAGCCTGGGCCAGATCTTCAAGGCCTGGTCGCCGTTCCTGATCCTCACCGTGCTGGTGACCATCTGGACCCTCAAGCCCTTCAAGGCCATGTTCGCTGCCGGCGGCTCGATGTACGGCTGGGTGTTCAACTTCGCCATCCCGCACCTGGATCAGCTGGTGATCAAGATGGCGCCGATCGTGACCACGCCAACGGCCATCCCGGCGGTATTCAAGCTCGACCCGATCTCGGCCACCGGCACGGCGATCTTCTTCTCCGCGCTGATCTCCATGCTGGTACTGAAGATCGACTTCAAAACTGGTCTGACCACTTTGAAAGAGACCTTCTACGAGCTGCGCTGGCCAATCCTGTCCATCGGCATGGTGCTGGCGTTCGCCTTCGTCACCAACTACTCGGGCATGTCTTCGACCATGGCCCTGGTCCTGGCGGCGACGGGCGCAGCGTTTCCGTTCTTCTCGCCGTTCCTGGGCTGGCTCGGAGTGTTCCTCACTGGTTCCGATACCTCGTCCAACGCCCTGTTCAGTTCGCTGCAGGCCACCACCGCGCACCAGATCGGGGTCAATGACACCCTGCTGGTCGCGGCCAACACCAGTGGCGGCGTGACCGGCAAGATGATCTCGCCGCAATCGATCGCCGTGGCCTGCGCCGCCACCGGCCTGGTGGGCAAGGAATCCGACCTGTTCCGCTTCACCCTCAAGCACAGCCTGTTCTTTGCCACTATTGTCGGTCTGATCACCCTGGCTCAGGCCTACTGGTTCACCGGCATGCTGGTGCACTAAGCGACACCGAAAGAGCCGACGCCGCCCTCACCCGCGGCGTCAGTCATTCACCACCCGGTCTGCAAGGCTGCTGAAAGCTTGCTGGTTTATCTTTCAGCCGCCGCAACGGACGAATAACCGGGACCACCCGGAGACACGCCTGATGAGCGAGCTTTTCTACAACGCCGTGCCCAATGCGACCCGTGTCGCACCGCCGCTGGCCGAACCCCGGCAGTACCCCAGTGCGAAGCCGGCGCGGGTCTACCTGTTTGGCACCTGCGTGGTCGACCTGTTCTATCCCGAAGCCGGGATGGACGCGATTCACCTGCTGGAGCGCGAAGGCATTCGCGTGGAGTACCCGCAAGGGCAAAGCTGCTGCGGACAACCGGCCTACACCTCGGGTTACACCGAGCAGGCGCGCACCGTGGCCCGCTCGCAACTGGCGCTGTTTGCCGGCGACTATCCGGTGGTGGTGCCGTCGGGTTCCTGCGCAGGCATGTTGCGCGAGCATTACGCGGACTTGTTCAAGGACGAGCCCGAAACGCTGAAACAGGTGCAGGCCCTGGCCGCCCGCACCTATGAACTGGCCGAGTTCCTCCTGCACGTGTGCAAGGTGCAGCTCAAGGACAGCGGCGCACCGGTCAAGGTGGCGCTGCACACCTCCTGCTCGGCACGCCGGGAAATGAACACCCACCTGCACGGCCGTGAGTTGCTGTCACAGCTGAGCAACGTGGAACGGGTAGAACACAGCCACGAAAGCGAATGCTGTGGCTTTGGCGGGACTTTCAGCGTCCGAATGCCGGACATCTCCGGCGCCATGGTGGCGGACAAGACCCGGGCGCTGAAGGAATCCGGCGCCCACCAGGTACTGAGTGCCGATTGCGGCTGCCTGATGAACATCAACGGCGCGCTGGAGAAACAACAAGAGGCATTGCGCGGCCAGCACCTGGCGAGCTTCCTCTGGCAACGTACTGGAGGTGCGCAATGAGCACCCCAGAGCTGATTCCGACCACCAACGTGGCGGACGATTTTCGCACCCGGGCCCACCAGGCCCTGGGTGACCAACAACTGCGAAACAACTTTCGCAGCGCCATGGATTCACTCATGGCCAAGCGTGCGGCCTCGTTCAGCGATGCCCACGAAAGAGAACACCTGCGCGCCCTGGGCAATGCGATTCGCGCCCGGGCGTTGTCCAAGCTGCCCGACCTGCTCGAGCGCCTGGAACAGAACCTGACCCGCAACGGTGTGACAGTGCACTGGGCGGAAACGGTGGACGAAGCCAATGGCATCGTCCTCTCGATCATCCGCGCTCACGAGGCGCGGCAAGTGATCAAGGGCAAATCGATGGTCAGCGAAGAGATGGAAATGAACCATGTCCTCGCTGAACAAGGCATTGAATGCCTTGAGTCGGACATGGGCGAGTTCATCGTCCAGCTCGATCACGAGAAGCCTTCACACATCATTATGCCGGCGATCCACAAGAATGCCGGTCAGGTCGCGTCCTTGTTCCACGACAAACTCGGCGTGGAGTACACCAAGGACGTTGACCAACTCATTCAGATCGGTCGCAAGGTCTTGCGGCAGAAATTCTTCGAAGCCGATATCGGCGTCTCCGGCGTCAACTTCGCCGTGGCCGAGACCGGCACCCTGCTGCTGGTGGAAAACGAAGGCAACGGGCGCATGTCCACCACCGTGCCGCCGGTGCACATCGCCGTCACCGGGATCGAGAAAGTCGTCGAGAACCTGCGGGACGTGGTGCCGCTGCTGTCGCTGCTGACCCGCTCGGCCCTGGGCCAGCCCATCACTACCTACGTCAACATGATCTCCGGCCCGCGCAAAGAGCATGAGCTCGACGGCCCCCAGGAAGTGCATCTGGTGCTACTGGACAACGGCCGCAGCCAGGCGTTTGCCGACAGCGAACTGCGCCAGACCCTGAACTGCATCCGCTGCGGCGCCTGCATGAACCATTGCCCGGTCTACACCCGGGTCGGCGGCCACACTTATGGCGAGGTCTACCCGGGGCCGATCGGCAAGATCATCACCCCGCACATGGTGGGTCTGGCCAAGGTGCCGGATCACCCCAGCGCCTCGTCGCTGTGCGGCGCCTGTGGCGAAGTCTGCCCGGTGAAGATCCCGATCCCGGCGCTGCTGCGCCGACTGCGGGAAGAAAACGTCAAGGCCCCGGACAGCCCCCATCAAGTGATGCGCGGCCAGGGCAGCAAGTACTCGCGCAAGGAACGTTTCATCTGGAACGCCTGGGCCCGCCTCAACAGCTCGCCGACCCTGTATCGCCTGTTCACCCTGGCCGCCACCCGCCTGCGCGCCCTCGCCCCGAGCAAGGTCGGCCCCTGGACGCAGAACCACAGTGCGCCAAAACCCGCCGCCCGGTCGCTGCACGACCTGGCCCGTGAGCACCTGGACAAGCAGGGAGACCGCTGATGAGCGCGAAACACAACATCCTCGCCAAGCTGCGCAACAGCCTGAGCGGCACCACGCCGATTGTGGATAACTTCGACGAGGCGCTGGTCACCGAGCCTTACAGCTACAGCGCGGAACAACGCATCCCGCAGCTGCGCAAACAGATGGAAGCGGTGCACACCGAAATCCACCTGAGCACCGGCGCCGGTTGGCCCGAACTGCTGGCCCGCCTGCTGCAGGAACGCCAGTTGCCCAGCCTGCTGATCGCCCCCGGCACGCCCCACGGCCAGCGGGTCACCCAGTACTGGGCCGAGCGGCCGCAACTGCCGGCGCTCAAGGCCTACGACCGCCCGGTGGAAGAATGGAAAGCCGAGCTGTTCAACGACACCCCGGCCAGCCTCACCACCACCCTGGGCGCGATCGCCGCCACCGGCAGCCTGATCCTCTGGCCAACCCGGGAAGAGCCGCGGCTGATGAGCCTGGTGCCGCCGGTGCATTTCGCCCTGCTCAAGGCCAGCGAGATCCGCGACAACTTCTATCAGGTGCAGCAACAGATGAACTGGGCCGCCGGCATGCCGACCAACGCGCTGCTGGTATCCGGCCCGTCGAAGACCGCTGATATCGAGCAAGTCCTGGCTTACGGCGCCCACGGCCCGAAAGACCTGGTGGTGCTGATCCTGGAGGACCAATGAGCCTACCGACCGCTTTTCTGCGTGACGCCCAGCAACTGATCCCCCCGGAGCGGCGCTTCGACGACCCGCTCTCGACCCTGGCCTTCGGCACCGACGCCAGCTTCTACCGACTGATCCCCAAGCTGGTGATCCGCGTCGAATCCGAAGATGAAGTGGTGACCCTGCTCCAGCTGGCCCAGCGCGACCGGGTGCCGGTGACCTTCCGCGCGGCGGGCACCAGCCTTTCCGGGCAAGCCATCAGCGACTCGGTGCTGATCGTTCTGGGGGATAACTGGAACGGCAAGGAGATTCGCCACCAGGGTACGCAGATTCGTCTGCAGCCTGGTGTGATTGGCGCCCAGGCCAATGCCTGGCTGGCACCTTTCGGGCGCAAGATCGGCCCCGATCCGGCCTCGATCAACGCCTGCAAGATCGGTGGCATCGTCGCCAACAACGCCAGCGGCATGTGCTGCGGCACCGCGCAGAACACCTATCACACCCTGGCCGGCATTCGCCTGGTACTGGCCGATGGCACGCGTCTGGATACCGAGGATGAGGTCAGCATCGCCGCCTTCCGCGCCAGCCATGGTCCGTTGCTGGAGCGCCTGGCCGAACTGGGCCGCAGCACCCGTGCCAACAGTGAACTGGCCGCGAAAATCCGCCACAAATACCGGCTGAAAAACACCACCGGCCTGTCCCTCAATGCCCTGGTGGATTTCGACGAGCCGCTGGACATCCTCAGCCACCTGCTGGTGGGCTCCGAGGGCACCCTGGGCTTTATCAGCGCGGTGACCTACGACACGGTGATCGACCACCCGAACAAGGCGTCGGCGCTGATCGTCTTTCCCGATGTGGAAACCTGCTGCAACGCGGTGACCGTGCTCAAGAGCCAGCCGGTGTCGGCGGTGGAACTGCTGGACCGCCGCAGCCTGCGCTCGGTGCAGGACAAGCCCGGCATGCCGGCCTTCGTCCAGCAACTCTCGGCCAACGCCTGCGCGCTGCTGATCGAGTCCCGCGCCGCGTCCTCATCACTGCTGCATGAGCAACTGGCGCAGATCATGAATTCCCTGGCCGCCTTCCCGGTGGAAAAGCAGGTGGACTTCACTGAAGACCCGCAGGAAAACGCCAAGCTCTGGGCGATCCGCAAGGACACCTTCCCGGCGGTAGGCGCGGTGCGCAAGACCGGCACCACAGTGATCATCGAAGACGTGACCTTCCCCGTGGAACAGCTGGCCATCGGCGTCAACCGCCTGATCGAGCTGTTCGACAAGCACCACTACGACGAAGCGATCCTGTTCGGCCACGCCCTGGAGGGCAACCTGCACTTCGTCTTCACCCAGGGCTTCAACAGCAGCGAGGAAGTGAACCGCTACCAGGCGTTCATGGACGACGTGGCGCAACTGGTGGCGGTGGAATTCGGCGGTTCGCTGAAGGCCGAGCACGGCACCGGGCGCAACATGGCACCTTTCGTCGAGCTGGAATGGGGCAGCGATGCCTACCAGCTGATGTGGCAGCTCAAGCGCCTGCTGGACCCCAACGGCATCCTCAACCCGGACGTGGTGCTCAGCGAAGATCCGCAGATCCACCTCAAGCACCTCAAGCCACTGCCGGCGGCCGACGAGATTGTGGATAAGTGCATCGAGTGCGGCTTCTGCGAGCCGGTGTGCCCGTCCAAGGGGCTGACCCTGAGCCCGCGCCAGCGCATCGTCATCTGGCGTGATATCCAGGCACGCAAACGGGCCGGCATCGACACCACGGAACTGGAAGCGGCCTATCAGTACCAGGGCATCGACACCTGCGCCGCCACCGGCCTGTGCGCCCAGCGCTGCCCGGTGGGTATCAACACCGGCGAGCTGGTGAAGAAACTGCGCAGTGAACACGCCACCCATAACGGCACCGCCGACTGGCTCGGCTCGCACTTCGCCACCACCTTGCAGGGCGCCCGCTTCACCCTGCACGTGGCCAACGGTGCGCGCATGCTCCTGGGCGCGCCGCGCCTGAGCAAGCTGTCGGCGAGCCTGACGCGTCTGTCCAAAGGCCAGGTGCCGCAGTGGAGCAGCGCCATGCCCCAGCCGGAAAAGGCCATCCGCTTCAGCCCGAGCGTCAGCGACGCGCGTCCGCGGGTGGTTTACCTGGCAGCCTGTGTGTCCCGGGTCATGGGGCCAGCGGCGGGCGACAAGGAGCAAAGCTCACTCTACGAGAAAACCCGCGGCCTGCTGGAAAAGGCCGGCTATCAAGTTGTGCTGCCGGACAACCTGGACAACCTGTGCTGCGGCCAGCCGTTCGCCTCCAAGGGCTACGCCACCCAGGCCGAGGACAAGCGCCAGGAACTGATCGGCGCCCTGCTCCACGCCAGCCGGGGCGGCCTCGACCCGATCTACTGCGACACCAGCCCTTGCACCCTGCGCCTGGTGCAGGACCTGGGGGACGTGCGCCTGGACCTCTACGACCCGGTGCGCTTCATCCGCACCCACCTGCTGGAGCGCCTGGAGTTCACGCCGCAGGAAGCGCCGATCGCGGTGCACGTCACCTGCAGCACCCAGCACCTGGGCGAGAGCCAGGCGCTGATCGAACTGGCCCGGCGTTGCAGCAACAACGTGGTGATCCCCGAAGGCATCCATTGCTGTGGTTTCGCCGGCGACAAGGGTTTCACCACCCCGGAACTCAATGCCCACTCCCTACGCAGCCTCAAGGACGCGGTGCAGTATTGCAGCGAAGGCATTTCCACCAGCCGCACCTGTGAAATCGGCCTCAGCCAGCATGGCGGGATCGACTATCACGGGCTGGTCTACCTGGTGGATCGGGTCACCCGGGCCAAGGCGGTCTGAGCCATCGAGCCGCGCAACCAAGGGGCGTTTTCGCCCCTTGGTTGCGCCTGGCGGAAGGCGCCCATGGCTTTTCCATTTCATCGCAAAAAAAAACAGAACCCCGGCGCGCGGCTAGAGTCCATTTTCTAGGCCCGCAACAAAGGGCTTAGCCCCACTCGGCAGCCTGCCCCGTTGACCGGAGGCACCGAGCCCCTGCGATCAAGGAGATAACCATGAAGCGTTCTGCACTGGCTGGACTGTTCATCACCGCCGCGATGCTGGCCTCCCCGGTTTTTGCCGCCGGGCAAGAGGACCTGTGCCAGATCAACCTGCAAAAGATCAAGGATGCCAAAGTCAGCACCGAAGTCATGAGCTCGGACCTGAGCAGCGACATCGACGCCAAGGTCCAACAAGCCACCGCCGAACACGCCAAAGGCACCGAGGAAGGCACCAAGAACTGCATCTCCCTGACCACCCAGGCGATCCAGCAATTGCAGAACAACACCAAGGGCGATCAGTAGGCCGATGCATTGGGCCAACCTTCGGGTTGGCCTTCTGGCCTCGGTTAGCGTAGAATCTGTCCACCTGTTGGTAATGCACAACAGGTTCGGGGCCGTTTAGGATTCGACGCCGGTTGCGAAACTTTAGGTGCATGCCGAGTTGGTAACAGAACTCGTAAATCCACTGTTGCAACTTCCTATAGTTGCCAATGACGAAACCTACGGGGATTACGCTCTCGCTGCGTAAGCAGCCTTAGCCCTTCCCCCCTGGTACCTTCGGGTCCAGCAATCATCAGGGGATGTCTGTAAACCCAAAATGATTGTCATATAGAACAGAATCGCCGTGCAGTACGTTGTGGACGAAGCGGCTAAAACTTACACAACTCGCCCAAAGCACCCTGCCCGTCGGGTCGCTGAGGGTTAACTCAATAGACACGGCTAAGCATGTAGTACCGACAGCGGAGTACTGGCGGACGGGGGTTCAAATCCCCCCGGCTCCACCAAATGAAGCAGTACAAAAAAGGCACTTGGCGATCATCGCAAGTGCCTTTTTTATGCCTGAATGGATTGTTTTGGCTGGGTAATGCCAGCTTTATGGCTGCTCGACAAGCAGACAACGGACATCAATCTGGAGAAGTCGTAATGCACTCGGAACCCTTCGACATAGTTTTTGCCAGACGCCGATTGAACTTTGACGACGACAGCACCCGCTCCCACTTTATAGAGACACCGCCCAAGGTCGGTGACTCACTGATAATTTACATGGGGCAGGGTCACATGAACCATTACACATTGGCGCGGGTCAGCAGCGTTCGACTCACCAAGAAAGGGAGCCCGTCAAAAATATATCTTGATAAAAGCGGATCATTGGGTGGCGGGTGTGCTTTCTGGATCAGTGGTAAGAACTACGCCGAACCCACGGGGCAAACAAAGTTAATTCCATTGGTTCCGGCGGTAGCCAGCCTGTTGAGCCATGATCATGACATCATCCTGGACGACGAGAAGTTGCGCTGCCTGCTAAGCGCCGAATGATCCGGTGCAGGAGCTCTGCCAGCAGCGCACGCACCTTTAGCTCCAGGCTGTTGGTCTTCTTGCGAACTTCAGGCTCTCGGGATACACACCCGACCAATAGCGCCACTATTCCCACCAGCAACCACTTCATAACCCCAGCCCCTGATCAATGATAGATTTGGCGACCGGTGCCAGCTCACCGCCAATACGCTCCTACAGCAGTCGATTCGCAGCCGAGTAGTCGTGCTGGGCCAGCTCCTTGGCGTCAGCCTGGGCCTGAGCGGCGCGACACTCGCGCTCATGGCTAGCCAGCACCAACTCGCCAAGCTTCCTGCCTTGTTCGCCCGCCAAAGCCTCCAGGTTGTCGCGACCGGCCTTTACCGTGGCCAGATCCGTCTGGGCTGTGTCGTGTAGCGGCCGGTAATGCCTTGAGGCCAGGCACCCATGACGGCGCCGACTACCAACACCAAGACGACGGCCAGCAGAATGCCAACCACCCACCAGGCCCCGGCGCTCACTTTAAAGCACTGCGCAGGCCCTCCTCGAACACAGCATCTGTGTAGGGGTTGCCACCGTTCTCATGCACGATAATCCTGAGCATCAGCAAGCGCAGTGTGCCGGGTTGTTGATGTCGATCGCGTCGTTTGGAAGAGAAGCGAAAGCACATTTCCAGCAGCACCCTCGACGGCTACCGAAAGCTGGTTGAGCTCATGTTGGTTCCTGCGCTTGGCGACAAGATGGTGGTCGACCTGAAAAGAAAGGACGTGCGTGACTGGCTGGCCACCCTGGAGGTCAGCAACAAGACGTTCAGCAATATACAGAGCTGCCTGTGATCGGCACTCGACGATGCAACCGATGAGGAGCTGATCGAGGTAAACCCGCTGGCGGGCTGGACCTACTCGCTCAAGGAAGGATGATGTAGCCCTAGAGAGCAGCAGGCAGTGCTGGGCGCCCTCTCCGACCAGACTCGCAACATAATGCATGTTCGCTTTGTGGACAGTCCTGCGCACCAGTGAACTAGTTGCGCTGGACTGGAGCGATATCGACTAGCTACGCGAGAAGGTTATGGTGAGCCGGGCAATTACCCTGGCCAGCAAGGGCAAGGTCGAGACAACGAAGACGGCAGCAGGGCGCCGAAGCGTGAAGCGGCTAAGGCCTGCAATGGAGGCATTGAAGGCTCAGACGTGCTTGGCTGACGCCGAAGTCTTCCAGAACCCGCGCACGCTAGAGCGCTGGGCAGGTGATGGGCCGCTCAGGAAAACGATGTGGGTGGCCAAGCGAATGGGACATACCGATTAGTCTATGGTCGGTGGATGCCTCTGCTGGCGATAACTCGGGCCATCGAGCAGAGGTTCTGTTTGGATTCGACTCTGATCGGAAAGCCGACTGTAAAGATAGCGCATAGCCACCACCAATGATAAGTTGAGGCAAATCACCTAAAAGGACTTTTGGAAATGCTTCAGAGTGGCTACATTAATTTTTTCAGTGTGAATAAATGCGGACTCTATCGTCACTTCAGTGAAAGCCCAAACGGTTTGGACCTAGCCGAAACATTCACCAAGCTTAAGAGCTGGAAAGAAGATCGAAACTTCGAAGCAACAAATCCATGGGACGCCTCAAAGAAAAAAAACAAGACGCACTGTTATTGCCATGCAATTCACCATGACACTAGTAACGGGGACTTCTTCCTAGTGTTGTGGAAAGGAGATTCAGATCGCCACGGCCCGCTGTATGGCATCACGATAAATCCTGATGGATCCATCGAACAGGTCGTTGAACAAACAAAGACAAAAGGCAACAAACAGATGATCTGGGGGCGCCCGTGTTACTACTGGGTGATCCCCGAACTCAACATTGTGGCTTCTATAAAGTTCGATAACTCCAGAACAGATTCAGCTATGTTCCAGGACTGGGTGAGTGGCTGCATGAACTTCCGAGTACCATTACCTGAATATGTCGCAACCACAACCGAGAAGGGTTTTACCCGCTTCGAGATAGCAGACGATAAATTCAAATACTATTTTCAATTTGATGTATCAATGAAATCTCTTTCTACGTCCTCTGCAGAAATGCAAAACTTGGCGAGAAAAGTAACTCAAATAGTAAGACGCGAAACCGTATCCATCAAAGAAGTAAACAAACGAAAGGGCTTCGCGAAAATCTTTAAAAACTTTGAAGTTCCTTATATATCTGCTGAAGATAACTCAATTCGCCAAGTAGAACTACGCGTAGAAGCAAAGCCCACTGTCGAAGAACTTGAGCACATAATCGAGACCTATGCCGCAGACCATGACACCAAGTCTTGGGAGGACGTAGGCTTTGTGCTTGACAAGTCAAACTCTATTGTTTGGGCCAGCAAATATCGACTGACAGATCACATCTCTCTGGATGATAACAACCAACCGATTTTCAACGCCGACGAGATCTATGCTAGAGTTAAGGAAAATAGAGACAGATACTTAGGCCCAATCAGGAAAGACATGTTGAAAAAACAGGTCACAGCGAATGGTTAGATTATTAATAATGGTTATAACGGCCACCATAATAGGTGTAGCCGTATATTTTCAGGAGTTGAAGTTTAGTTACTCTGACTTCAAGGATTACTGCAATACACTTTTATCCATCTCGGGGATGGTCTTCACGATCATGGGAATATGGATAGCGTTTGTCTACCCAAACGCGATTAAAAGGCTGCAAGACCCTGACAAAATAAAAATCGCTGACTTTACGGCCACAATGCAAGACACTCGACGACTTGAAAGTATTGTCGGCAGTATCATGGAGTCAGGAGCCGTTGCAATATCAATAACGCTAATATACCTAGGCAAGCTTTTGATTACAGGACTTCCTGCTTACTTGGAGTACCGTGATGCAGTGAGAGCCGCCAGCGTTGCAGTAATAATGTTCCTCACCTTCGTCCAATGCTCTGCTGTGTTCAGCGTGATTTATGCTAACTACCTCTTTATAGATGACCTGCACACCCGAAGGGAAGCGCAAGAACGAAACGCCGACATTCGTTAATGACAGCTTCTTCTTTGGATGCAGCGAAACAAAAGGGTCAGACGCGGGTTCCCCCGGCCCACCAAACGAAGCACCAACAAAGCCCGCCTTGTGCGGGCTTTGTTGTTTCTGGCCTTAACGTTCCGCCACCATCGCCAACCACCACCTCCCCGCACTCACAGACCACGCCTTCGTTCCCCCGAAGCAGCGTTAAGTCTCTTTCTATTGTGCGAACTTTCCTAGAAACTCCTAGCCGCTTGCGCCTGGTGTACCCGCTGGCTAGCCTCGATCCGTCACTGCACATTACAGTGACCGGGTTTAGCAGCCCGCAATCGATTAGGCGCACAGCGCCGCCATCTACGTGGCGCTTTTTTTGGGCTCCGCTTTATGGCGGCCGTGCGCAGGGCACCTTCGGGTGCGCCGGGTTCCTAATCGACCGGTACTGCTAACCTGCGAACGGCCGCCACCCTATCGTTTAGCAGCGACGGTGAAGGCTCCTACCATCGATTAGGAGTTACGCCATGAAAAAGCTCGTCCCCGATCCTCCCCACACTGCAGCCCAGCGCGGCAGAAACCCCGAGCACGATCTGGCCAACCAGCAGGTCCGGCAAAAACTGTCACTTCAGCCTGCCGATGCCTCTCTGATCCAGTCACTGAAAAAAACCATCAGCACCCCAGTAAGTCGCGACTCCTTGTTCTCGGTACGCGGCGGCATCAGCGCCGAAGAAGCCCTGCTCCACGTCTCCCTGCTGCTGAAAAGCGCCGAAGAAGTCTCCGATGAAATCACCGAGCGCGGCAGCGGCATCGAGCGCGGCCTGATCTGGTCCCTGGTGCACTCGGTGGAGATGGCCCGGGCCGTGGTGGATGCCCTGCTCGATGGCAGTCGCCACAGGCCATCGCTGAAGTAGAACGCGCCACGAATGCACGGCGCGGCAGCACAATCCGCCGCGCTGTTGCTTGATGATCAGGGGCTTCAGCGCTCCGACATCACCACCATCACCTCCGCATCCTCCTCCCCTTCCGCCAGGTAGATATGGCCGACACTGCTGTTGAAGTAGGCCGTCTCCTGTGGGCCAATGCTCACCGCTTCCCCGGTCTTGAACTGAATCCGCACGCGGCCCGACAGCACCAGGGCGAATTCCTGCCCGGGGTGGCGGATGTAATCCTCGAACTGCTGCAGCTCGCGGGCAAAGATCCGCGCGTACATGGGGGTCATACTGCGCCCGGGAAAATCGCCGGCCATGGGGTGGTAGTCGTAGTTGCCGGTGCTATAGCCGGGGGCGTCGGCGATGGTGGTGCTGACCACGGTCGGTTGCACCTGGGCGCTGCGGGTCTGGATCGGGTTCGGCGCCGGGGTGAACAGTTGAGCGATGTCGACACCCAGGGCGCGGGCTGCGGCGGCAAGTTTTGCGTAGCTGACCGAGACCTGGGCCAGTTCCATTTTCGACAGGGTCGACAGCGCCACGCCGGAGCGTTCCGAGAGCTGTTTGAGGGTCAGCTCGTCCTATGGACAACCGATCACGCGCTGGAATCAGTGTTATATCCAGGAGGGAAACCTTTTCCATAGTGCGCCTTCCCTCCTCCATTTCGACCGCAGGTCAGTCCTGCTCCCTCTCCTCTCTCTTGTGCTTACGATAACGGGAGAGCGAAATTCCCGTTTGGCGCTTGAAGTAGCGACACAAGTAAGACGCGTCGACGAAGTTCAATTCGTCGGCCACACGGCCAATAGCCAAGTCACTGTATGAAAGAAGAGCCTTGATCTCCAAGGTTACCTGCCGATCGATCAGGCCCTTGGGAGTGTCATTGAAAAACGCTTTGGTCAACTGCGACAGGTAGAACGGCGTGATATTCAGTGCGTCGGCGTAGAACTTCACATCTCTGTGGCGCACACAATGTTTGCCTATCAATTCCCAGAAGCGCCAACTGAGCATTTCCTTCCGGCTGAATCCCCTGTTTTCTATCTGGTTGGCTGGAAGTTGCTCGGCTATTTTCAGAAAGAGGTTCTGCAGCTGATTGCGCAACATGATGCGTTGGTAGGTGGGACAGGTCTGCGCAATGTTCCGCATCTGCGTCACCCAGCTCTCTATCAGCGGCATGTCGTCCTTGGATGGAATGCAATGAGGATGGTCATGCAGAAATACGAACAAGGTATTGGGTAGCGGGTAGGCAACCTCCGCGGCAAAACTTTTCGGCATAAGGCAGAAAAACACCTTGAAGCGGCGCGAGCGACGTTTGAGCAAGGCAATAGTGTCCTCAGCCAGCAGCATCACACCACCACGCCTAACCGCATGCTCTTTGAAGTTAAGTGTGAAGTGGGCACTACCGCAGAGGCATACCAGCAGCGTCAAGTAAGCGTGACCGAAGGAGAGCGGTAAACCTTGCCCTTCCGCTAGCGTGGTTTCTCCCATCCGCATCGAGTCGTCAGGAGCGGAAAGTTTCGGAATGTGATGCATAGTGACCCAGCGCTACAACAAACAAGAGCCAAAATCCTATCACCGCTTGGCGCAGCTGTTTCTAAAAGTACCGAAAAAGCCGAGGTACTGACGTGTACCGATGATATGCCTCCCAATACTCTGTCCTGAACGAATCAATCTATTACGAGTACAGGGCATGACACTTAAAACAGAACGACTCTTGCTGCGACCCTGGCAGGACACAGACGCCGCTGATCTATACGAATATGCCAAAGACGCCCGAGTCGGCCCTATCGCTGGCTGGCCCCCCCATACCAGTGTGGAGAACAGTGCCGACATCATCCGTACGGTCTTCAATCACCCCGAGGTGTACGCGGTCGAACTGAAGGAAAATCGCCGTGCTGTTGGTTGTGTGGGCATTCTCATAGGCAGCAACAGCAATTTTGAAATCAGTGAGCAGGAAGGGGAAATCGCCTACTGGATCGGTGTGCCGTACTGGGGCAAAGGCCTGACTCCGGAAGCAGTACGTGAAGTGATGCGACACGCCTTTGAAAACCTGAATCTCAAAGCACTTTGGTGTGGTTACTTCGCCAACAACATCCAGTCCTATGCTGCTCAATCCAAGTGTGGCTTTCGCTTTCATCACACGGAAGAAAACAAATACAACCAGTTCCTCCAAGACTATCGGACAGAACACATTAGCCGTATCACCTACCAAGAATGGCTGGACCATACGAAAGAGTAAGGGCACAAACCGAAGATCCCGGTGTACGGCGGCAACGACCGACGGACGCAGCCTGGTGACGACGTATACCGCACGAACGCCGCAGAGGAGTTCAAACCTTACTTGGAACTGCACGGAGAGCTAACCGGAATCCCCCGCCGCCCCAGAACTGCCGCGAACTGCAACAGCTAGAGTGCGAAGCCTGCCGCAGGACAGCGCCGCGCTGCTGGCGAAGGCGCAGGAGGAACTGAATGCCCGTGAAAGTTAATTGAGCCTTATCAACACCCCAGTTCAGGAGACTTATGAAAATCTCACTTACCCAAGTAACGCAAAAAAACTATGAAGCGATTTGTGAACTGGAGGTTACTGAAGAGCAGGAAGACTACGTGGCAAGTAATACCTGGTCGCTCGTTGAGGCTGCGTACAACCCAGGTTACTTCACACGCGCCATCATCGCGGATGGAGAGCCTGTAGGCTTCTTTATGTGGGTGCAAGAGTCAAAAGGCAAAGTTTCTATCTGGCGCTTTATGGTGGACAAAGAACATCAGCGAAAATCCATCGGTAGAGTAGCGCTGGGCCTCGCCCTACATGAAATAAAACAGATCGCGGATTTGGAAGAAATTGAAATCTGCTACAACCCCAACAACATCGTAGCTAAAGGGTTCTACTCCAGTTTCGGGTTTGTCGAGGTTGGTATGGATGCAGACGGCGAAGATATGCTGGCGAGGATCAGGATTTGAACTGCGCCAAATACAATCCAAGCTTTGCACAACAGTTCTAATTACCTTCAACTCCAACCGCTTATGGCTCAGGAGGGCGCAGAGGATGATCAGGGGCTTCAGCGCTCCGACATCACCACCATCACTTCCGCATCCTCATCCCCTTCCGCCAGGTAGATATGGCCAATGCTGCTGTTGAAGTAGGCAGTCTCCTGCGGGCCAATGCTTACAGCTTCTCCGGTCTCGAACTGGATTCGCACACGCCCCGACAGCACCAGGGCAAATTCCTGCCCCGGGTGGCGGATGTAGTCCTCGAACTGCTGCAGCTCGCGGGCGAAAATCCGCGCGTACATGGGGGTCATGCTGCGCCCGGGAAAGTCGCCGGCCATGGGGTGATAGTCGTAATTGCCGGTGCTGTAGCCGGGGGCGTCGGCGATGGTGGTGCTGACCACGGTCGGTTGCACCTGGGCGCCGCCGGTCTGGATCAGGTTCGGCGCGGGGGTGAACAGCCGGGCGATGTCGACGCCCAGGGCGCGGGCTGCTGCGGCGAGTTTTTCGTAGCTGACCGAGACCTGGGCCAGCTCCATTTTCGACAGGGTCGACAGCGCCACGCCGGAGCGTTCCGAGAGCTGTTTGAGGGTCAGCTTCTGGTTTTTACGAATGGTCCGCAGGCGTGCGCCAACCTGGGTCCGGTCGATCAGTGGATGGGCGTGGGAGCTCGAGGCGGGCTGGGCTCGGTCGGAACTCATTGAGGCTCTCTGTCTGGCAAATAAGGGCAACCGCGACGCTAGCCGGGGCACGTGGCGAAATATTAACCCATGACCCCGGGTTGACTGGAAAATTCTCATATCTTACATTTCTCGTATGTGAGAATTTTGACCCCTGTCATTTCCCAGCGATCCAGGAACCCCGGCATGCACGACACCCAATGCTTCGACTTCGTCATCATCGGCGCCGGTATTGCCGGTGCTTCCCTGGCCTATCGCCTGGCCGGGCAGGCCAGCGTGCTGGTGCTGGAACGTGAATCGCAGCCGGGCTATCACGCCACCGGGCGCTCGGCAGCGATGTTCATGGAGGCCTACGGCACCCCGCAGATCCAGGCCCTGACCCGCGCCAGCCGGGCTTTCTACCAGCGGCCGCCGCAAGGTTTCTGCGAACACCCGTTGATGGAACCCCGTGGCTGTCTGTACGTGGCCAGCGAGGAACAGCTGGACCAATTGCAGCAGACCTACGATGAAACCCGCGCCCGTTCCGCCAATGTGCGCCTGATCACGGCCGAGCAGGCCCGGGCCCTGGTGCCCTGCCTGCGCCCCGACGCGGTCGCCGGGGCGATGCTGGAAACCGCCGCCCAGGACCTGGACGTGCACGCCCTGCACCAGGGATTCCTGCGGGCCATGCGCCGCGCCGGTGGGCTGCTGGAGTGCGACATACAGATCGTCGAGGCCAGCCGCGAAGACCGCCACTGGAACCTCACACTCAGTGATGGCCGCGCACTGCAGGCGCGCAATCTGGTGAACGCTGCCGGCGCCTGGGTCGATGACGTGGCCCAGCTGTGCGGCGTGGCCCCCATCGGCCTGCAACCCTGCCGGCGCAGCGCCTTCACCTTCGATGGCCCACCGGATGAAGACTTCAGCCGCTGGCCGGCGGTGATCGGCATCGACGAAAGCTTCTACTTCAAGCCCGACGCCGGCCAGTTGCTCGGCTCCCCGGCCAATGCCGACCCGGTGCCGCCCCAGGACGTGATGCCCGAAGAGCTGGACATCGCCACCGGCATCTACCACATCGAGAACGTCACCTCCCTGAGCATCCGCCGCCCGCGCCACAGCTGGGCCGGCCTGCGCTCCTTCGTCGCCGACGGCGATCTGGTGGTGGGCTGGGACGACAGCTGCGAAGGCTTTTTCTGGCTCGCCGCCCAGGGCGGCTACGGCATCCAGTCGGCGGCCGGCGTCTCGCAACTGGCCTGCGCCCTGCTGCTGGGGCAACCGGTCCCCGAAGAACTGCTGAGCCAGGGCGTCGATGCCCAGGCCCTGGCCCCCGCTCGCTTGCGTTAACCCACCCAGCCCACGAGGCCCTTGCCATGTCCAATGACATCCAGCGTTACCCCAGCCACCTGCCCTACCCCTTCTCCCGGGCGATCCGGGTCGGCGGCTTCCTGTTCCTCTCCGGCCAGGTGCCCATGAGCGCCGAAGGCGAAGTGGTGCACGGCGACATCCGCGTGCAGACCGAAGCCGCCCTGGCGCGCATCGGCGAGACCCTGGCCGAATGCGGTGCCAGCTTCGACCAGGTGGTGAAGAGCACTGTCTGGCTCACCGACATGCAGCACTTCGCCGGTTTCAACGAGGTCTACCAGCGCCACTTCAAGAACGGTTTCCCGGTGCGTTCCACCGTCAGCGCCCAACTGGCGCTGGGGGTCGATGTCGAGATCGAAGTCCAGGCCTGGGTCGGCGAAAACTGAGTCACCCGCCCCAGCCCTCAAGTGCGATGCCCAGGGCCGCCACAGCCATGAATGTGGTGGTCCACCCCACATAACAACAAAAAATCGAGGCTAATCGTCATGAAAGAAAGTCTGAAGATCGCCGGCGCCTTCGTCGGTGTGATTGTCGGCGCGGGGTTCGCCTCCGGTCGTGAACTGCTGTTGATGTTCGTCGACTTCGGCGCCTGGGGCCTGGCGGGTGCGGTGGTCAGCGCGGCGCTGTTCACCTTCCTCGGCATGGCCCTGGCCAGCATGGGCAGCCGCCTGCGAGCGGCGTCGCACAAGGACGTGGTGCAGGCCCTGTGCGGCAAACACCTGGGAGCCCTGGTGGACCTGATGATCACCTTCTTCATGTTCGCCGTGACCGTGGTGATGCTGGCCGGCGGCGGTGCCCTGCTGGAACAGCAATTCGGCATTCCCGCCATTGCCGGCAGCGTGCTGGTGACCCTGATCGTGGTCGCCATCGTGTGCCTGGACGTGCACAAGGTCATCGGCATGATCGGCGCGGTGACGCCCTTCCTGATCATCACCGCGGTGGGCGTGGCCCTGTATGGCGCCGCGACCCGCGACCTGAGCTTCGGCGAACTCAATCAACTGGCGGCCAAACAAGAAGCCGGCGCCAGCCACTGGCTGCTGGGCGCCTTGCTCTACGTGTCCTACAACATCGTGGCCGGGGTGCCGATCCTGGCGATCATGGGCGGCGCGGCCAAGGGCGAAAAACAGGCGATGTGGGGCGGCATTTTCGGTGGTGCGCTGCTGGGCCTGCTGATGCTGGTGATGAGCCTCGGCCTGCTGTCGCGCCTGGACAGCGTGGCGGACCTGCCGATGCCCATGCTGTCGATCGCCAGCGAAGTATCCCCGGTCCTGGGGCTGCTGATGGCGCTGATCATCTTCTGCATGATCCTCAACACCGCCGTGGGCACCCTGTACTCCTTTTCTGCGCGGCTGTTTCCAGCGGGCACCCGACAGTTCCGCCTCGGCTCCATCGCCGCCGGCGCCCTGGCGTTTGTCGGCAGCCTGGTGGGTTTTATCAGTTTGGTGGGGCAGGTCTATCCGTTCTTCGGCTACCTGGGGTTCCTGCTGATTGCCGCGGTGGTGATCGGCTGGCTGCGACCACGGCGGGTGGTGGTGGCGTAGGCATCGCTCGATGGAGCAGGCACCCGGGAGTCATCCCAGGTGCCTTGAGTCAAGCCCGGTGCCGTAGGAGCGGCCCGCTCAAGCAAACCGACTGCCCTTGAGCGCCTTCAAGAAGGTATAGGACGCATGGTTCAACGTCTCTCGCGGGGCGGTGATCACGCTCACCGAGCGCACGATGCGCTGGTCTTCCAGGCGCAGGAAATTCAGCTGGTCCCCCGCTGCCGAACGGCTGAGCAGTTCCGGTAGCAAGGTCACGCCCATGCCCTGGGCCACCAGCGCCAGCAAGGAGGTGGTGTTTCTGACGCTGAGGGTCGAGTGGTCGCGGATGTGCCGGAACTCGGCGGCGTTGATCTCGGCGCCCAAGCCACTGTTGATGAAGTTCTGCCCGTCCAGGTCGCTCCAGCGCAGCGGGCGCGCCAGGCGGTTGAGGGGATTGTCGCTGGCGCAGACCACGCAGAAGGCGTCGGAGAACAGGAAGTCCTGATCGATGTTGGGGATGCTCGCCGGTACGGTGCCGATGCCAATGTCCACGTCGCCGCTGAGCACCGCTTGCACCACTCGCTCGGAATCCATGTCGCGGATATCCAGGTGGAACTGCGGGTGCTGTTCATGGAATTGCTTGAGCAGCGGTGGCAGCAGAGTGATGGCGAAGGACGGCACCGCCGCCACCCGCACCAGGCCAGTCTCGGCCTTGGCGTAGGTCTTGATGGTGCTGATGGTGCGGTCGAAATGCGCCAGTTCGCGCTGGGCTTCCAGCAGCACGAAACGCCCCAGGGGGCTGAGCTGGTTCTTGCGCTCGCCTTCGAACAAGGCGCCGCCCAGTTCCTCTTCCAGTTGCTTGAGCGACAGCGACACTGCTGCCGGTGTGCGGTGCAGGCGCTGGGCAGCCTGGGTCAGGCTCTGGCTGGTGGCCACCGCGACGAAAAACTGCAAATTGGAGATCTTGATGCTCATGGCGGCGCGTCCTGCTGGCAAAGGCATAGCTTAAATTTTACTTAAACAACCTTAAAATTTATTAGATTTACTTAATACAAGGCCGACTCATAATCCTCCCAGAACCGCACAAAGGCAACGCCCCGCCTGGCGTGCCGCCCTGGAGGATTTCATGAGCGACAACCATCACAACTACATCGCCGGCCAATGGCTCAAGGGCGCCAGCGAGATCGAGAACCGCAACCCGTCCGACACCCGCGACCTGATCGGCCTCTACGCCCAGGCCTCCCGGGCGCAGTTGGACAGTGCCATTGCCGCCGCCAGCGAGGCCCAGCGAATCTGGGCCCGCAGCGGCCTCGAACAACGCTACAAGGTGCTGATGGCCATCGGTCAGGAGCTGATGCAGCGCTCTGCGGAAATCGGCAGGACCCTGTCCCGGGAAGAAGGCAAGCCCATGGCCGAAGGTGCTGGCGAGGTGTACCGCGCCGGGCAGTTCTTCACCTACTACGCTGCGGAAACCCTGCGCCAGTTGGGGCAGACCGCCGACTCGGTGCGCGACGGCATCGAGATCGATATCCGCCGTGAACCCATCGGCGTGGTGGCGATCATTTCGCCGTGGAATTTCCCCATGGCCACCGCCTGCTGGAAGATCGCCCCGGCCCTGGCCTTCGGCAACGCCGTGGTGTGGAAGCCGGCCAACCTGACCCCGGCCAGCGCGGTGATTCTCAGCGAGATCATCGCCCGCCAGGACTTGCCCGTGGGCCTGTTCAACCTAGTGATGGGCGCCGGTTCCGAGATCGGCCAGGCGCTGATCGAGCACCCGGGCATCAGCGCCATTTCCTTCACCGGCTCGGTGGACGTGGGCAAGGGCATCGCCGCCTCGGCCGCCGCCAACCTGACCAAGGTGCAACTGGAAATGGGCTCGAAAAACGCCCTGGCAGTGATGGACGACGCTGACCTCGACCTGGCGGTGAGCTGCGCGGTGAATGGCGCCTTTGGCGGTACCGGGCAGAAGTGCACCGCCTCCTCGCGGTTGATCGTGCATGAAGGCATCCACGATGCCTTCGTGGAAAAACTGCTGGCGGCAACCCAGGCGCTCAAGGTCGGCCACGCCCTGGAAGCCGGCACCCAGATCGGCCCAGTAGCCAGCGCCGCACAGCTGGAGGCCAACCTGGCGAACCTGCAACTGGGCCAGCAGGAAGGCGCCGAACTGCTCACCGGCGGCCAGCGCCTGGAGCTGGAAAGCCCCGGTTACTACCAGGCACCGGCGCTGTTCATTGGCGGCAGCAATGCCATGCGCATCAACCGCGAAGAGCTGTTCGCGCCCATCGCCTGCGTGATCAAGGCCGGCAGCTACGAAGAGGCCCTGAGCCTGGTCAACGACACCCGCTTCGGCCTCACCGCCGGCATCATGACCCGCTCCCTGGCCCGCGCCAGCCACTTTCGCCGCAATGCCCGGGTCGGCTGCGTGATGGTCAACCTGCCCACCGCCGGCACCGACTACCACGTGCCTTTCGGCGGCCGTGGCGACTCCAGCTACGGCCCGCGCGAGCAGGGGCGCTCGGCGGTGGAGTTCTACACCCACGTTAAGACCGGCTACATCGCCGCGGGGGCGCCACTATGAGCCTGCCCCAGACCTTCGCCAGCCGCGGCCCGCGCATCGATGCCATGCAGTACGACAACTGGTCGGAAAAGATCTTCCAGCAGATGCGCGAAGGCGGCGTCGATGCGGTCCACGTGACCATCGCCTACCACGAGACCTTCCGCGAAATGGTGGCCAATATCGAAGCCTGGAACCGCAGGTTCCAGCGCTACTCGCACCTGATCCTGCACGGCAAGTGGGCCAGCGACATCGCCCTGGCACGGCAGACCGGGCGCACGGCGATCTTCTTCGGTTTCCAGAACCCCTCGCCCATCGAGGACGACATCGGCCTGGTGGAAGTGGTGCACAGCCTCGGCGCACGCTTCATGCAGCTGACCTACAACAACCAGTCGCTGCTGGCCACCGGTTGCTATGAACAGGAAGACCCGGGCCTGACCCGCATGGGCAAGCAGGTGGTACGGGAGATGAACCGGGTCGGCCTGGTGGTGGACATGTCCCACTCCGCCGAACGCTCGACCCTGCAAGCCATCGAGTACTCCGAGCGCCCGATCGCCATCACCCACGCCAACCCGGCGTTCTGGCACGCGGCGCTGCGCAACAAGTCCGACACCGTGCTCAAGGCCCTGGGCCAGAGCGGTGGCATGTTCGGTTTCTCGCTGTACCCGCACCACCTCAAGGACAAGAGCGCCTGCAGCGTGCAGAGCTTCTGCGAAATGATCGCGCGCACCGCCGAGCTGATGGGCGTCGAGCACCTGGGCCTGGGTTCCGACCTGTGCCAGGACCAGCCCAACAGCGTGGTGGACTGGATGCGCGTCGGCCGCTGGACCCTGGATGTCGACTACGGCGAAGGCTCCAAGGCGCAACCGGGCTTCCCCGACCAGCCGGCCTGGTTCCGCGACAACCGCGACTTCCACAACATCGAGGCGGGCCTGCACGGCGTGGGTTTCGGCGCCCAGGAGGTCGCCGCGATCATGGGCGGCAACTGGCTGCGCTTCTTCGAGAACAATTTTGTTCCGGCCAAGGCCCAGGCAGGTGCCGCCGTCCACCCTCACGAGATCGCGGTCTGAGGCCCCCGACTGTTTCCCGATTGTCCTGACGTCCGGCCTGAACAGGGTCATCGCCAAGCACTAACAACAACAAATGCGCCCATAACAATTATTAGCGATCGACAACGCAACACGGAGGCACCATGGAAATTCCAGGCGAAATCAAAGCGGGGATCGACACCCGCTCGCTGCACAGCCGCGCCGCTGGAACCCTCGACTGGTCGATTTTCTGGATCAGCGGAGGTTTCTTCCTGCTGTTCCTGGTCATTGCCCTGATAGACCTGAACACCCTTTCCAGCCTGATCGGCCACGCCTTCACCTGGAGCACCCATTACTTCGGCCTGTACTGGCAGGTGCTGATGCTGGCGACCTTCGGCGCCAGCCTGTACATCGGCTTCACCCGCCTGGGCCGGGTGCGCCTGGGCGGCGTCGGGCACAAGCCCAGCATCAGCACCTTCAACTGGGTATCGATGATCATGTGCGCCCTGCTGGCCGGTGGCGGCGCCTTCTGGGCCGCTGCCGAACCCATGATGCATTTCATCGCCCCACCACCGTACTTCGGCGCCGTGGCCAAGAGCGACGCCGCCGGCGTGGCCGCGCTATCCCAGTCGTTCCTGCACTGGGGTTTCATGGCCTGGGCGGTGCTCGGCAGTCTGCTGACCGTGGTCTACATGTACCTGCACCACGAAAAGAACCTGCCGCTGATGCCGCGCACCCTGCTCTACCCGCTGCTGGGCGAGCGAGCCCTGAAGGGCCCGATCGCCGTGTTCGCCGATGCCTCGGCGATCATCGCGGTGGTGGCCGGCACCATCGGCCCGGTGGGTTTTCTCGGCCTGCAGATCGCCTTCGTCCTGCACTCGGTGTGGGGCGTGCCGAACACCATCATGGTCCAGGCCATGGTGATTCTCTCGGTGACGGTGATCTATACCCTGTCCTGTGTGGTGGGCCTGGGCGGCCTGCGGCTGGTGAGCAAGGTCCACGTGTGGCTGATGCTGGGCCTGGCGGCGTTCCTGTTCATCTTCGGCCCCACCCTGTTCCTCAGCGAAACCCTGGCCCAGAGCCTGGCGGTGCACGTCACCAGCTTCTTCCAGACCGCCCTGTACCGCGATGACAACGCCTGGCTCAACAGCTGGACCCTGTTCTACTGGGGCTGGTTCATCGGCTACGCGCCGATGATGGGTATCTACGTGGCCAAGGTCTCCCGCGGGCGCAGCATCCGTGAGGTGATCACCCTGATGTCGGTGGCCGCCCCGCTGATCACCATGCTCTGGTTCACCCTGGTGGGCGGCACCGGGATCGGTATCGAACTGCAATCGCCGGGCCGCGTGATCAGCCACGGCGTGCAACCTGAGGCGCTGCTGCTCGGGGTGGCCCAGTCGATGCCGCTGCCCAACCTGATTTCGGCGCTGTTCCTGTTCCTCAGTTTCTTCTCGGTGGTCACCAGCGCCGGCTCCATGTCCTATACCGTGGCCATGGCCATCAGCAGCAACCACGCCGAATCCCCGGCCTGGCTGCGGGTGTTCTGGGGTGCCGGCATGGGCCTGGTGGGGGCTACCCTGATCACCCTCGGTGAGGGCGGCATCAGTGCCTTGCAGTCGTTCATCGTGATCACTGCGGTGCCGGTGTCGCTGCTGATCCTCCCGGCGGTCTGGGACGCGATCCGCATTGCCCGGCAAATGGCCCGTGAACAGGGGGTGCTCTGAATGAACCTGCGACCACCCGCCAGCGTCATGAAGGCGGCGCGCCTGGGGGCCTTCCACCAATCCCGGCTGTCGTTCATGCGCCAGTTGCTGCGCCGCCTCAAGGCTGAAAACTGGCAGTTCCAACGCCCGCTGTGGACCCTCGACAGCCAGGGCGTGGGCCGTGCGGTGTACACCGCCACCGGCCCGCAGCGCAGCTACAGCCTGGTGGCCTTCGCCCATGACCTGGACCCGGCACTGCGCTCGGACCGGGTCATCGCCACCGCCTGGGATGCCACCTTCGCCCTGTTCGACGGCATCCCCGATGCCGCCGACCTGGACCGCCTGGAGGCCAATGTGCCGAAGCAGGAAGCCGGGCGCATTTCCTCCCGCGAGCTGTGCAT
Source organism: Pseudomonas sp. UME65 (assembly GCF_014170225.1). NCBI lineage: Bacteria > Pseudomonadati > Pseudomonadota > Gammaproteobacteria > Pseudomonadales > Pseudomonadaceae > Pseudomonas > Pseudomonas sp. UME65. Next base: position 297,628 of record NZ_LZZQ01000013.1, read on the forward strand.
GGCCCGGGCCAACCGTTCGGTGCGGCTGTTCGACCATGTGATCGAGGCCCTGGCTGCCGGCCGCCAGCCGCAGCGCGAGTTCATCGATGAAGTCGGCTACCTGATGCGCACCACCGCGGTCTACGGCAGCGGCAAGTTCGGCGCGGCCGACCGTGAACGCATCGCCCAGCGGCCGGAGCTGGCGGCACCCTTCCAGGCGGAAATGCTCACCGTGTTCCTGATCCGCGCCTTCACCCTGGACCTGGTGGAGCACCTGGCCCAGGCCCGGGCGCCCCGGCAGGCGGTGACCCTGGAGCCGCAACTGCGCCGGCGCCTGGGCATCGGCAACTCCACGGGGCTGGGCATGGCGCCGTTCCTGCTGAACCATCCGGTGCTCTTGAACAACTGGGTACAGGCCCGGGAAACCGCCCTGCAACGGGTACGCGCCGTGCGCCAGCCATCGGCTGCGGAGCGCCAGCGGTTCGTCGAATTCCTCACCCGGGCCCAGGCCGGCATCGGCCACTGGCACTCCGAGCACGAACTGCAACACGGCCGCATCCTGCAACTGCAAGGTGACCTGCAGCGCCTGGAGCACCATCTCGCCAGCGGCATCCTGGAGCAGGATTCCCCCTGGGACGAACTCTATCGCTGGGCCGAAGGCGCGCTGTCGCTGGAGGCGCAGGAATGCCTGGTGTCGCTGCTGCTGGAGCCCTACGGCCACCTGGTGGATGAGCTGGGCGCCGGTATGCAGGCCGATGAGCAGGCCAGCTTCAGCGTCGACGGCAGCATGAGCATCGGCCGCCTGCGGCAGATACTCGACGAGCATTATTCCTGGGTCGCGGCCATCGACTTCTCCAGCCAAGCCAGCCGCGCGCTGTTCTGGTACGTCTCCGAGGAAAAACTCGAACCGCGGATCGGCCAGCGCTTTGCCGAGCCCGGGCAAGACCTGGAGCAGCCCCTGGCAGTGGCCCGGGACATCGCCCAGTTGCAAGCCGCCCTGCCCGGCTGGAGCGACTCGCAAAGCGTCGCCAGCTTCCTGCTGCGGCACCCGGAACACCGCCACAGCCTGCGCCGGGTGCAACTGGCGCCAGCGTTCCCCTACGCCGACATCCAGGACAACCTGATCGACCAGGCGCTGCTGCCCATCGACCTGCTGCGCTGCAAGCTGTCGTTCTTCGGCGCCACCCACTTCGACCCGCGCTCGGATCGTTGGGTACGCATCACCCTCTACCAGAACGCGCCCTTCCCCCATGAGCTGGGGCAGATGGCCGCGGACGACTGGTCCTACCCCAACCTCGACAGCCAGGAGCAGCGCCGTGCATGCCTCGTTGAATGAAATCGAAAGCCTGTGCAAGAAAGCCGCCCGCGGTGCCGGGCTGTCCTGGGGCCTGGCGGAGGAAGCCGGCAAGGCCGCGCGCTGGCTCTCGGCCCACGGCCTCGACGGGCCCGGCGTGCTGGCCACGCAGCTGCGACAGAATGACGGCTGTGCCTACCAGCAACTGGCCCCGGATGTCAGCGCCGAGCCCTGGCAGGTGCCCGGGCATGCCCTGTGCCCGCTGATTGCCGGGGCGACCCTGAGCGACCACGCCTACCTGCTGCGCAGCAACGGCCGCATCGAGCTCAGGCAGGTGGCGCACCCGCAACTGCTGCTGCCCTTTGCCAGCGCCACCGCGCGCCAGCTCGGCCTGTGGCTGGAGCTGTCCTGGAACGGCTGCTGCCTGAAGTTTTCCCCCTCGGGCGAAGCCTGGCTGGTACGTGCGCAGAACCTCGGCGCCGCCACAGCCGCCCAGGTGCGCTGCGCTTGCACAGATCCTGCCGGCACCCTCGGCAAGCCTCTGGCGGGCAGCATTCCGGACCTGGGCGACAGCCCCCAGCACGACCTCGATCACCTGGCCGCCCGCACCTACGTGCCGGCCTCCGAAGCCTCGCGCCTGCTGGGCGCCGGGGCCGGCCTGAGCGACAACAACTGACCTTTCCACCCTTGAACCAATGGACGAACCAATGGACCTCGACATGACCTCATCCCTCCAGCGAATCGGCACCACCGCGCGCTTCAGCCAGGCCGTGATCCACAACCGGACCGTGTACCTGGCAGGCCAGGTTTCGCAATTGACCGAAGGGGACATCCGCGCCCAGACGCAGGATGTGCTGCAACAGATCGACGCCCTGCTGGCCAGGGCCGGCACCGACAAGGGCCACCTGCTCAGCGCGCAGATCTGGCTCAAGGACATGGCCGACTACCCGGCCATGAACCTGCTCTGGGATGCCTGGCTCGAAGGTGTGCAGGCACCGGTGCGGGTTTGCGTGCAGGCGCCCATGGCCAAGCCGCACTACCGCATCGAAGTGTTGGTGATTGCTGCGCAACCGGCCTGAATCAGCCCAGCCCTGGCCCGGTCTCGGCGGCCACCAGGGCCCGCTCCATGATCAGCGTCAGCTCCTCGCCCTCGTAATGCTCGCGTACCCGGACAAAGCCCAGGCGGGCATAAAAGCCTTCAGCGGTGACCGACGAGGGCACCACCAGCGAGGTCTGGCCCGAATCCAGCGCCGCCTGCTCGACCGCGGCCATCAGTTGCCGCCCCAGGCCCTGGCCGTGGTGGGCCGGGTCGACAAACACCGAACGCACCGCACGCCCGTCGAGGCTGGCGGTGCCCCGCAATTCCCCGTGCATCAGGGCGACAAACATCTGCCGGCGCTGCATCAGTTGGCGCACTGCATCGGGGGTGAAGCTGGCCTGGACCCGCTCGATCACACTGGCGGGGTAGTCCTGGGCATTGCTGGCGAGCAAGGCCGCCAGGATCACCTGGCTGACCTGTGGAGCATCGGCCGGTACGGCCGGACGAACCTGATATTGCATGACCACTCCCTGGTTATCCCGCGGATGACAGTGGCCAAAATACGGCCCGCCCCAGGCCCTGCCAAGCACTTATTGCAACTGGAACACCAGGCAGGGGTTGTCGTTGAGGCGCCCCTCGAACACCGGCAACTGATTCTCCAGGGAGGTGTTATCCAGCAGCCCCCGGTCCTTGCGCGCGATGATCACCCAGGAGTCATGGGGCAGCGAGTCCAGGTGCCCGGGATCGTCGCCGCTGACGAACAGCGGCTGTTCGTCGTGGTCCAGGTTCATCATGTAGCGCACCGCCCAGGTGTCCTGGCCCAGGTTGAAGAACACCAGCGGCCCGGGGCTGGCCTGGCGCAACTGCTCCACCTGGGAAACGAAGGCCTTAGTGTCGAACTGCAGATCCTTGGCCGGGTCCACCACCGCCACCAGCAGCGTCCATTGCGCCGCCAGGGCCAAGCCGCTGAGCAGCACAAGACGCCGCCCGAAACTGCCCAGAGTCTTGCGCCAGCCATACAGCGCCAGCAGCTGCAACACGACGAAGATCGCGATCAGCAGCGGCAGGGACACCGGCGGCCAGTAACCGTGCTTGTACCAACTGTGGCGCAAGACGAACAGCACCAAGATGCACAGCCCCGGCAGCAGCCCCACCAGCCACAGGTAGCCGCTGCGCACCTTGCCCAGCCAGCCCCGGGCCGTGAGCAGGCCGTAGGCCGCCACCGCAGCGAACATCGGCACCATGGGCAGGATGTAATAGGCGCGTTTGAAGTGCGGCACCGACAGGCCCAGCAGGATCATCAGGCCACAGGCCCCCAGCCGAAGTACCAGGCGCAGCTGCGGGTTCACATGGCGCTGCGACCATTGCCGGCGCAATACCCAGAGCGTCGCCAGGGCCAGGGGCACCACCGGGAAGTAGCGGTACAGCGCCAGCTGGAAGTAGAAGTAGAACGGCTCGCCGCTTTCATCCAGGCGCCCGACCACCTGCATGTTGTAGACCTGACGGACGAAATCTTCGCCACCAGCGAGATAGGCCAGTTGCATCAGCAGCCACCAGCAGCCGGCCAGCAACAGGAGGCCACTGACGCCATAGGCGAGCACCCGTTTGATCAGCGTCAGCCGCGCCTCGCGGGTGCGGCTGTCCCCCAGCAGCCAGTAGGTGCAGGCCACCCCGCAGACTTCCACCAGCCCCAGGGGCCCGCGAATGGCAAAGGCCAGCACCAGTAGCGGCAGCACCGCCCACAACCGCAGCCGGGAGCCCAGTTGCTCGCCGCTGTGCAGCAGGTAGAAGGTGCCCAGGCACAGCAGGGAAACCATCTGGTCCAGGCACACCGAGCGTGACTTGTCCAACAGCTGGCTGGTCAGCGCCGTGAGCAGCACCGCGAGCAGTGCCCAGGTGCGCCCCGAAGGCGCCAGCAAGCGATACAGCAGCGCCAGCACCCCGGCAGAGGCCAGCGCGGTGGGCAGGATATTGGCCAGGTGGTTGGGGGCGCCGAAAGCCTGGGCGAACAGGTAGCTGAAGAAGGTCGCAGTGCCCGGGTAGTCCGGGTATGGCTGGCCGTAGGTGGTGGGGAACAGGCTGGTGCCGTGGCGGAACATTTCCTGCAGGAACAGCGCCCAACGGCCGTCGAAACCCTGGGGCTGCTGGTCCCAGATGCCAAAGGTGAACAGCAGCAGGGCCACCAGGTAAATACCCCAGGCCTCACTACTCAAACGCGTTTCTCGAACCATCTTCGCCCCACCAGAAAGCGCCGCACCCAAAGCGAGGCATTAAGGCCGGACATGTTGCTCGCGCAGCCCCTGAACGGTGCCTGAACAAGGATAAAAAACCCGCTCCGCACAGCCGACTGTCACCGACTGTAGCCGCTGCCGAGCCCGCGAGGCTGCGAAAAGGCCCGCAGGGCCTTGCCTAGCGGTCTCCTGGCAAACCTCTGGCGGCCTCAGGGTCCCTGCGCTTCCTGCGACAGTGCCACCCGGAGCGTTCGCAGCCTGCGGCAGCGGCTACAGGGAACGGCGACCCAGGGTGAAAAACCGGCGCCAGTCGAATTGCCCCACCGCCAGCGCCAGCAGGATCAGGCCCATGGAAATGCCCTCCTCGGCCCCGAGCCGCTGCCCCAGGATCAACACCGAACCGGCCATGCCGAACACCGGGATCAGCAGCGACAAGGGCGCCACCCGGGAGACCGGATACTCGCGCAGCAACAGGTTCCAGCCCCAGTAACAAAAGTGCGTTGCAGCATAGACCTGAAACATCAGCGACAAGGCCGCGCCGGCGGACACTTGCCCGGCCAGTTGCAGAAACGGCGCCGCACCATGGCTTATCCAGGTCAATGCCAGCAGCGGCAATGGCGCAAACAGGCTGGCCCAGACCACGAAAGCGAACACCTCGCGCACCCCGCAGCGCTTGATGATGACGTTGCCCACGCTCCAGCTGAATGCACTCACCAGCAGCAGGGCATAACCCAGGCTGGTGGCATGCCCGGGGCTGTCGCCAATGATCCGCAGCAGCCCCCACAGGGCAATGGCCGTGGCCAGCACCTGTTGCAGGCGCAGGCGCTCGCCGAACAGCAGCACGCCCCAGCCCAGGGAGAAAAAGGCACTGAACTGGATCAACAGTGCAGCCGTGCCCGGCGCCACGCCGTGATCGATCCCCAGGTTGATCAGGGCCCACATGGCCACGCCGAAAATCAGCCCGTAGGCCGCCAGCCAGGCGAATGCCACCGGCGGGCGCGGCACCAGGAACACCCAGGGCAGCGCCGCCAGGGTGAAACGCAGGGCGGTAAGCAGCAACGGATCGATACTGGCCAGGCCCAGTTTGGTGATGGGAAAGTTCAGGCCCCACAAGGCCGTCACCAGCAGGGCCAGGAACAGGTGTTTTTTCTGCATGTCGCGCGGTCCAGGACAGGCGGCCGCGGGTCATTCCCCGGCCGGGGCCGAACTATCGCCCCCGCGCGCCATGGCCCGCTTGTAGTATCAGGTCAATTATCAGTAGATTCGGGCCATGCAACCCATCGATATCGATCCTTACGAAAATACCCCGCGGGATGTGGTGGTCACCGCCATCGACTACCCCGACGGCCTGTACTTCGCCGAGCACCAGCACCGGCGCGGGCAGTTCGCCTATGCGGCCACGGGGGTGATCAGCGTCTTCAGCGACCAGGGCAACTGGGTGGTGCCGCCGCAGCGGGCCATCTGGGTGCCGGCCGGCGTGCCCCACGCCATGCACATGAGCGGGCCAGTGACCATGCTCAACACCTATGTACGGCCCCGGGCAGCCAAGCGCCTTGGCCTGCCGGAACAATGCCAGGTGCGGGAGGTGTCCGAGCTGCTGCGCCAGTTGCTGCTGCGGGCCACGGCCATTCCCCCGCGCTACGCCGTGGGCAGCGTGCAGGGCCAGGTGATGAACCTGCTGCTGCATGAAGTCGCGGCCATGCCGGCCCTTGCCCTCAATGCTCCGCTTCCCCGCGAGCCACGGCTGGCCAGGGCCTGCCGCGAGGCGCTGGAGCAACCTTCGCTGGAGTTGGGGATCGATGAAATGGCCGAGCGCGCCGGCATGAGCCGCCGCACCTTCACCCGGCTGTTCCGCCAGCACACCGGCATCAGCTTCGTCGAGTGGCGCCAGCAGGCCTGCCTGCTGGCTGCCGTGGTGCGCCTGGGCCAGGGCGAAGCCGTGACCCGGGTCGCCAGCGACCTGGGCTACAGCAGCCCGAGTGCGTTCAGCGGTGTGTTTCGCAAGGTATTGGGCGAGACGCCCAGCCGCTACTTTGCCCGGGCCCGGGCCTGAAGGACCCGAGCCGGAGCGAGGCCGTGCTAGAGGAACACGGCGGACAACATCCCCAGCGCGCCGAGGCAGAAGCCGATCAAGGCACCGCGCCCGGGCGCCTGCTGGAACAGGGCCCAGATCACCAGCGGCTCCAGGAGCAGCAGCGACGTCACCGAGACCACGGTGATGATCCAGATGTCGCCCACCGCCACGTAACCCAGCCAGTAGGCCGCCAGCAGGCAGATACCGCCCAGGCACATGATCAGCACCGGCAACGCCAGTTCGGCACCCGAGGTGTTGCCGGAATGGGCCAGCCGCGCCACCACCACTTCACTGTAGATGGCGCAGAACTCGCCCAGCACCATCAGCCCTACAGCAGAAACTCCGAGTAATTCTTTGGACATGTGACAAACCCCTTCGTATTGAGAGCCCGATTTTTCAGCTCCCAGGCATTGATCGCTCCGCTGACGGAGCCTCCATCACGATGCGCAGGGGTACGAGGCAACTCGGTCATAGTCAGGAACTTGAACATGTCCATCTCCTTCTGGGTGGGTGGTGCAAACCGGGCCCGTGGACTGCCGACGGGCCGCTGCCTGTATAAGGGATTTGCTCCCCCGGCGTCATCCGCCAAGCGTGTTCACCGCGAAAAAACCACGCAAACTCCACAATCAAAACGCCTTGCTGCCGATAGCCTGGGTCCGGTCATCCTCTGCCTGAAGCCATTGCCCCCATGCCCCAGCCGTCCAAACCTCTTCGTACCGTTCAGCCCTCTGATTGGGTCGCCACCTATTTCATCAGCGTCGCGACGCTGGCCGTGGCCCTGACGCTGTTGGTCAACCTGATCGTGCAGATCAGCAGCCGTGACCCGTGGAGCAACCTGTCCAGCGCGCTGACTTTCAGCGTGGTGGTGCTACTGGTGAGCGTGGTGGTGATAGGCGTCGTCGCCGCCCTGCCCTGCATCCTGTTCTTCTGGCTGGCCCAGCGTTTCACCTGGCGCCATCTATGGATCTACCTGTTGGGCGGAGCCCTGGCGGCGCTGCCCGCCATTCCCATGGTGGTGAGCCTGTCTCCCGGCTTTTTCAACCTCCCGCACGGCGTCAACATCCTTGAGCGCTATGCGCCGTTGGCACACTTGTTCGGCGCTTGCGGGGCCTTTCTGGGAGCGATGTCCTGGTGGCTCAGCGGGCGTCATCTGTGCTGACTACTTCCTGCAGGAGCCGGCATGCCGGCAAAGAAAGCTCACACGGCCTCGGCCTTGTCACTCACCTCAAGAAGCGATAGTTCCCATGCCCGCAAAAACGCCAACCCTTCGTACCGTGCAGCCTGAAGACTGGTTCGCCGCCTACTTCATCGGCGTCACGGCCCTGGCCACGCTCGTGGCCGTGCTGCTGATGCTGGGGATGCTGGCCGGTGCCGGCGCGTTGAACACGGACATCATTCTCCAGACGCTGTTCGTGGGCCTGCTGACCCTGGTGTTGAGCGGTGTGCTGATCGGCATTTTCACGGTCCTGCCCTGTGTGCTGTTCTTCTGGCTGGCCCAGCGCTTTGCCTGGCGCAATGTGCTGATCTATCTGTTCTGCGGTGCACTGGCGGCGATGCCGACCATTCCGCTGGTGATGAGCCTGGCCCCGTCGAGCTTCTACACCGACTCGCCGGATGATGAACCCGAGCCCGAAGGGCTGGCGCGCTACCTGCCGGTGGCGCCGCTGTTCGGCTGTTCTGGGGCCTTCCTCGGCGGCATCTTCTGGTGGCGCAGCGGGCGCCACCTGCGCCGATCAGTCCTCCCCGACACTCCACTCCCGTAGGAGCCGGCTCGCCGGCGAAGAGGCCCTGCGGCCCTGCGCCAGAGGTGGTGCCGCCTTCGCTGGCAAGCCAGCACCCAATCAGCGCCCACCCAGCCAGCGCCTACAAGGAGGCGATGGCCTGGGCGTCGCGGGCCACTACCACCTTGCCCGGCAGGCCGCCCTGCTCCACGCGCTCATGGGCCCGGCGCAGGCTGTCGGCGTTGAACGGGCTGAAGACTTCATTCAGGGTGCAGCGGATCAGCCCCTGGTCCAGCAGTTGCGCCAGCCGGTTGAGGATGCGGTGCTGCTCGATCATGTCCGGGGTCTGGAACAGGGCGCGGGTGAACACCATCTCCCAGTGCAGGGACACGCTCTTGGCCTTGAGCGGCACCGCATCGAAAAAGTCGTGATCGTCGATCAGCGCGATATGGCCGTGGGGCTCGATGATCCGGGCCAGCTCGGCATAGTGCCGCTGGGTATGGGTCAGGGCGGCAATATGGGTCACGGGGGGCAGGTCCAGGGCCGCCAGTTGCTCCACCAGCGAACGGGAATGGTCCAGCACCTGATGGGCCCCCAGGTCCAGGCACCACTGGCGGCTGTCCGGCCGCGAAGCCGTGGCGATGACGGTCATTGCGGTCAGCCGGCGCGCCAGCTGGATCAGCACCGAGCCAACGCCACCGGCACCGCCGACAATCAACAGCGTGCCCTGTTCAGCGAGGTCGCCGGGCACCCGGCCCAGGCGCTCGAAGAGCAATTGCCAGGCGGTCAGCGAGGTCAGCGGCATGGCGGCCGCCTGGGCGAAGGACAGGCTGGCCGGCTTGTGCCCCACCAGGCGCTCGTCCACCCGGTGCAGCTCGGCATTGGCGCCATCGCGGGTGAAGGTGCCGGCATAGAACACCGCGTCCCCAGGGGCGAACAGGGTCACCGCGCTACCCACCGCGCGGACCACGCCACTGGCGTCCCAGCCCAGGGTGCGCACCTCGTCGGGCACCGCCACCTGGCCGGCGCGGACCTTCGTGTCCAAAGGGTTGACCGATACCGCCTCGACCGCCACCAGCAGGTCATGAGGTTCCAGTGGCGGCGGGGCCAGTTGCACCTCGCAGAATGCGTGGGGGTCAGACAGGTGCGAGCCTTTGAGGTAGGCGATGGCCTTCATTGCAGAGCTTCCTTGGCGGTTGAAAGCGCACACTTAAATCCCTCATGCCCTGCCCGCACAAGTAGGGTACTTTTGCGTACCAGCTACGCAAAAGGGTCGTCAGGCAATGAAACACAAACACTATCAGGACATTCCAGGCTGCCCGGTGGAGGTCACCCTGGACCTGATCGACGGCCGCTGGAAAGGCGTGGTCCTGCACCAGTTGCTGGCCAACGAGTTCCTGCGTTTCAACGAACTGCAACGGCGCCTGCCGGGGATCTCCCAACGTCTTTTGGCCAAGCAGTTGCGGGACCTGGAAGCCGCCGGCCTGGTGTCGCGCACGGTGTACGCCGAGGTGCCGCCGCGGGTGGAATACCGCCTGACCGACGAGGGGCAATCGCTGCAGCCGGTGATCGAGGCGCTGTCGGCCTGGGGCCGCGGGCGCATCAGCCGGCAACAGCAGGAAAGCGCCCTCACCTGATCCCTCACCAGAGCCCCCCCATGCCCACCTACCCGGATGCTCCAGCAAGGTTCAAGGTCTACCAGGGCTCGACCCTGCTCGGTTGGTCGGCCCTGGAGTCGGCCGACCCGCCCATGGGTGTGGCCTTCGGCCAATTCATCGCCGCCCCGGCCTATGCCGGCCTCCAGCAGCAGGTTCGTGCACTGGCAGGAGCGAGCCAGAGCGGGCTGCACCTGGTAGTACACCACCTCGACCAACCCGTGCCTGCCCTGGGCGTGAGCATTCAGGACTACTCCGCCGAATGTGGCGCCGATGCCATCGAGATCACCGTGCTGGGCATCGCCTACCCCCTCTACGAACAGCTGTTCCCGCAAGCCGTGGCCGCCTACCAGCAGGCCATGGGCTAACCCGCGCACAGCCGGCGAACATCCGCACGTTTTACCCCTACTTGTTCACAATTCGTTAAGACTTGCCTACGTATACTTTCGGGCTTGCCCGCGGCCTTCCGGCTGCGCCCCTCGATCTGTCGGCGCACAACTCATGTCACGACCCGCTCCGCTACTGTTTCTGCTGGCCTGCCTGCTGTTCTTCTTCGCCCTGGGCAACCACCAGTTGCAAGGTTCCACCGAAGCCCGGGTGGCCGGGATCGCCATGGAAATGCACCTGGACGATGACTGGGTCACACCGCGCCTGTTCGGCACGCCATTCCTGGAAAAACCGCCGCTGAGCCTGTGGCTCGATGCCGGGGCCATCCGCGCCTTCGGCGGCACGCCCCTGGCGGTGCGCCTGGCCTCGGCCTTCGCCGGGCTGTTCAGCGTGATGCTGCTGTACGCCATGCTGCGCCGCTTTGGCCGGCCGGCAGCCCTGGCGGCCATGGCCGGGCTGATGCTGGCGACCATGGCCAGTTACTGGAGCAACGTGCGCGGCGTGGGCGAGGATGCACTGCTCAGCCTCGGGGTAACCCTGGCCCTGCTGGCGTTTTTCCAGGCCCATCGACGCCAGGCCGCGCAGCAGCCGGCGCTGCTCTCCTGGCTGGCATTCGCCGGCGGGATCGCCATCGCCACCCTGAGCAAGGGCGTGCTCGGCCTGGCCATGCCCGGGGTGGTGATCTTCGCCTACCTGCTGGCCGACAGCCTGATCGACAAGCGCTTCACCTTCAGCCACTGGCTGCGCCCGGGCCTGCTGACCCTGCTGGGGCTGGTGCCGCTGATGATCTGGCTGTACATGCTCTACCAGCGCGGCGGCCTGCAGGCCCTGGGGGAAGTGCTGTGGACCAACAGCGTCGGGCGCTTCGACGGCTCCTTCGAGGAGGCCGGGCACTACGAGCCCTTCTACTACTACCTGGCCAAGCTGCCCCAGGCCTTCCTGCCGTGGAACATCCTGGTTTACCTGGGCCTGTGGCATTTCCGTAAAACCCTGGTGCAGAACCGCTACCTGCTGTTTTTCAGCCTCTGGCTGCTGGCGCAGTTCACCCTGCTGTGCCTGGCTTCGAGCAAGCGCACGGTGTACCTGATGTCCCTGACCCCGGCCGCGGCGGTACTGGCGGCGGAATATGGCGCAGTGCTTTACCAGCGCCTGGCCCGGCGGGCCCCGGGCACGGGTTTCTGGAGTGCCGTGGGGCGCCAGCGCAGGGGGTGGCTGATAGCGCTCATGGCCCTGGTGATCGGCGGCTATCTGGCCAACGCCCAATGGGCCGCGCCCAGGGCCGACCGCGAACTGTCGTTCGTTCCAGTGACCGACCGGATCATGGCGTTGCAGGGTAGCGGGCACCAACTGGCGCTGTACCAGGCCAACGAGCGCATCGCCGGCGCCAGCGTGTTCTACACCCAGAGCCTGCTCAAGGACCTGCAGAACGAGGCGCAACTGCTGGCCTTCTTGCGCGAGTCGCCGCAGCACATGGCGGTACTGGGTGGCGCCGAGGCGCCCAAGCCGCCGCTGCAGATCCAGCAGACCCTCATGGTGGGCCGCCAGGCCTACTACTTCGTCAACCTGGCGCCGGCCGGCTGAACGCAAAAAAAACGGCACCTGAATCAGGTGCCGTTTGCCCATCCCTGCCGCCCATGCCCCTTGAACCCTTTCCCGCTGATACCCGCCCGCCGCCCTTGAAACCATGACTCCTGCCCAACGACGGGCTTTCCCCGAAAAGGAGTCAGACATGAGCATCACCGTTATCAGTAGCACCCTGAGCCGGGCCGTTGCCCAGAAGGCCGGGTTGCGCCAGCAACTGGCGGCGCAAAACATCCTTGGGGTGGAAAACATCAACGACAACGCCATCGGGAACACCGTGGCCAAGGAACTGATCGCCAAGAGCAGCAAGGAAGGCCTGCGTCGGGACTACCTCGACGCCCGCTGAGCCTTGCCCCCGGCGACACCCTCGTTGCCGGGATCTTCCCTATGTTCGTGTCGGGCCCTTGCGGCCTGGAAAAGGAGATATTCCCATGTTGATTCTGCGTTCACTGATCCTCGGCCTGAGCCTGTTGGCCAGCGCTGCCCACGCCCTGGAAACCACCAATCTCCCACCCGCCACCCTCAAGGCCTACGCCGCCACCCTGAGCACCGCCGCCGGCAACAGCCAGTGGCAGCAGCTGTGGAAACGCTCTCGGGACCAGGGCGCGTTCAGCCAACAGGGTGAACAACCGCGCTTTACCATCACCCAGGACAAACTGCCGGACATGGCTCGCAGCACCTTGATCAATGCCAGCAGCGTAACCCCGCAGAACACCACCCAGGCGCTGTACCGCTATGAGTTTTCCAAACCCATCGGCCAGGCCAAGGGCATTTCCCTCAAGGCCATGTGCCTGTTGGTGGACTGGCGCTCGCTGCCCAGCGGCACACAACCCGACGACACCAGCCACATGGGCAACGCCAGCCTGCTGCAAACCTACCCCTGCCCTTGAAACCGGCAAGCCGCCCAGGCCTTGAGCCTGGGCGGCGAGCACTTACGAGGTTAGCTGCGAGCCCAGCAGATCAGCCTCCTTGCGCCGGCGAGTGCCGTAGCTGTCGCCAAAGTTGCGTAGGTTGGCCAGGGCACTCTTCCAGTCGCGGGCCACCACCTGAGCCCAGAAGTTCGGTGTGCGACTGGCCAGGTTGCCGTACTGAAAGGCCACCGAGGCGATAACGGTCTGCATCGGTGCCGGCAGTTGGGCAAAGTCCACTCCGCTGGCCTGGGTGTAGTTCGCTGCCAGAAGATCGACGAAGGGCGCCTTGAATGCCTCGTCCACCAAAAGCGCCTCGTCACTGCTGATGCTCAAGGGCTGGCCGTCGAGAAACGCCTTGGCCTTGAGCCCCTTCAGCCCCAGGTAGGGGGTCAGTCGCCGGATCAGGTCCGCCGGCAGATTGAGCGCCTGCAGGTCCTCTACGTTCCGTTGCCCCAGATCGAAGCCTGTGCCCACCGTGACGCCACTCTTGCTCTTGTCCGGATCGGGCACATAACCGCGGGTAATGGCAGCTCCCTCCAGAGCGGCGATAAAACTGAAATCAATCGCGTAGCGTGACATGGATTTTTCCTCATCCAGTTTAGGAAAATCCAGTGCACCACCAGCGACCGATACAACATCAGAATGTAATAGTTCCCCTTAATAGGGGGGAAATTTCCCACTGAACAGAGGACGAGACACCTCCTTAGGATCAAACCAGCCTTATCCATAATTCCAAGGAGGTACCAAATGGACGTGAAAGACCTCGTACTCATCGATGTTCGCCAGCTCCCTCACTCGCTCCAGGCCCTCATCGACTGCATCGGACTGGAAAATGCCTACCGCCTGACCCGTGAATACGGCGGCCGCCCCAAGTACATCCCCAAGCACGCCGAACGTACCTCCCTGGCTTTGATCCTGCCGCCCGACGCCCTCAACGCGCTGATCGAGCGTTTCGCCGGCCTGGCCCTGGAGATCCCCAAGGCCGACCACTTCTGCCGGCAGATCCGCAACCAGCACATTCAACTGGAAAGCCTGGGCGGCATTTCCCGCAGTGTGCTGGCGGACAAGTACGGCCTGAGCCTGCGGCAGATCGGCAACATCCGCCGCCTGGATGCCAACACTCACCGGTAATCGATTCCTGCTGAATCGGCCTTCACGGCTTTCTTAACCTGCAAGGGCGCATTTCGCGCAACAAAGAACAAGGAGCTAGACCATGGCAGATATCGATAAGGGCCTGATTGGCGGCGTGATCGCCGCCCTGCCCCTGGACAAGATGATCACCGGTCCGTTGATGGCGATGATTCAGGCGCAGGTCGCCGCGAGCAAAGCCTATGCGGACTTCCTGATGGGCGTGTGCATTCAGAACGGCCAGGCGGTTTCGGTGCAGTTCGACTATGACGAAACCCTGGTGGATGAGCAGGGGGTGTACAAGGGCACCGTGAAGAAGTCGATGCGCATCCCGTTGCTGGCGGCCATCAGTCACCCCAACATCACCATCGAGGAAGGCTCCATCGAGTTCGAGCTGACCATCAGCCAGATGGCCGAGGACACCAGCAGCACCGAAGCCTCCGGCAGTTTCGAGGCGAAGATGGGCTGGGGCCCGTTCAGCGTTTCGGTCAAGGGCGCGGCGAGCCACAAATCGACCCAGACCCGCAAGACCGACACCCGCGCCCGCTACGCCATCAGCACCAAGATCGTCCGCCAGGACCCACCGGAAGCCCTGATGCGGGTCATCGACTTCCTCACCGACGCAGCCACCAAGCCTGTGCGGCTGCCTAGCACTCAACCGACCGACACCGACAAGCTGCCCACCGCCAACGCGCTGAAAATGCCCGATGCCGCGGACGAGAAGAAAACCGGCACCGGCGGTTGATCCACATCGCGCCTTCGCCCCAGTAACCCGCCCCGCCTTCATGGCGGGGCACTTCAGCCACCGAACAAGGAGCGTGATCCATGGCGTTTTTTTCCCGCAGCAAGGAGCCCATGTCCGCCAGCGACCTGAGCCATATCACCCGCGGCATGCATCAGGCTGCAGCCGCCACCCACAACCTGATCGCCCAGCAGTACATCAAGTTGTTCGACCAGTTCTTCGACTACAACGTCGACGACCTGGGCACGCCGATGAAGGCCAAGATGGTCGAGGTGGCGCTCAACGAAGACCACATCATCAATGTGCCGCTGATTGCCCTGGTCTCGCCCAAGGGCCTGGCCCTGCACAAGATGACTGTCGACCTGTCGGTGCGCATGCAGGCCACCGAGCTGCAGAAGGCCAGCCACGACCTGGAGAACGGCGAGCTGCAGAGCGAGAAGTTTTTCGTCACCTTCGGCAGCGGCAAGCGTGACGGCCAGGAACGCGACCCGGACGAGGTACAGATCAGCATGGAGTTTCGCGACTGCCAGCCGCCGGAAGCGATCCAGCGCCTGATCGAGGAGTTCACCAACCTGATCAGCCCGCAGCGCATCAACGACGGCCCGGCAGCCACCCCGCCAGCGGCTGGCACGCCACCGGCCGAGCCGGACCTGCTGGCACCTTGAGCCGCTTCCTATGCCCCTGAAGGCCAGCTACACGGAGCGGCCGCCTGCGGTCAGGGCTTGAGGTTCACCGAGCGCCAGTCACTGGCCTCGATCAGGCCGAGCATCTTCGGCGCGCCATTGAGGGTATCGGTGGAGACGAACAGGGAAGCGCCGTACCCCAGGGTCGGGGTCGCCCGTTTCAGGTCCTGCTCCATCTGCGCCATGCATTCGCTGTGGGTCACCAGCACCAGGTTGCGCCCGGCGACCTTGTGCGCCATGACATCGCGCAACATGGTGTTCTTGCAGTTGAACAGCCAGCCATCGCCACTGCTGACCTTGCTGAACATGTAGCTCGCGGTCTGCGCGGTGCGCGTCAACGGGCTGTTGTAGATATCGGTACGCTCCAGGCCCAGGTGCTCGAACTGCGCGCCGAGCCCCACCGCCACCTCGCGGGCCCGGTCGGTAATGCCATCGGCCGGGCCCAGGCACGCGGCATTGGAGCGGTCGCAGCGCTCCATGTGGCGCACCAGCACAATCATTTCACCCTTGTCCCAGGCGGCCGTCAGGGCCTGGAGCCCGGCCCCGTTGCCGTGGCTCAGGTCGGGCACCGAGGCCGGCCGGAGCAGGAACAGCCCCAGGGGAATCACCAGGCAAGCGCCCAGCAGCAGCGCCAGCAGGTTCTTGTAACGGACCAGGACGCGCCCCAGGAAGGGCCGCTTGCTCGCCGGCAACACCAGTCTTGTAGTCAATTCCCAGCCGCCCTTACGAGAATGTTCCGATGTGTTGAGCAGCGCACAGCAAGGCTACGAAAGCCTGATGACAATTGAACGCTGGCCGATGCCCGTGGCATCGACCGCCCAGACTCTAGGGCGCCGGGCGTGGGGCCCGAGTGAAATCAATGTGAAAAAAAGCTCAACGGACCGGCGGCACATCCCGCAAAATAGCCGTCCATCGCCTAAAACATTGTCTTGGGACAATGCCGACGAAATCGTTTCAGCTATGGCACATCCCGCCGATACACCCCCTACAAAACACCTTGCTGGTCACCAACAACAACAATCTTCCAGCCAACTCAAGATCAAGAAGAGCTACGTTCCTGGAGGAATTCAATGAGTAGTTGGTTTGCCAACATCAGCGTCAACCTTAAGCTGGGCCTGGGTTTCGGCCTGGTCCTGGCCCTGACCACCGTCCTTGCACTGACCGGCTGGACCAGCCTGGGCAGCCTGATCGACCGCAGCAACTGGATGAGCGACATCACTCAGCTCAACAGCGGCCTGACCAAGCTGCGGGTCACCCGCCTGCAGTACATGCTGGCCAACGGCGACGAAACCGCCGCCCAAGGCGTGCAGAACACCCTGGATGATTTCAGCGCCCAGCAGAAAAAACTCCTGGCCTCGTTCCAGAGCCCGGAAAACATCAAGCTCCTGCAAGGCCTGGGCGCGACCATCAGTGCCTATCAGGATTCGCTGAACAAGATGCGCAACGCCTACCGCAGCGGCGACGCCGCACGCCTGGCGATGAACCAGAACGCCGAACGCGCCAATGACCTGATCAACGGGATCAACTCCTGGGTCAAGCAGTTGCCCCTGAGCGACGAGCGCTTTACGCAGTTCCAGGCCATCACCCAGGCCAAGGAAGCCTTCCAGCTGGCGCGCTATGAAGTGCGCGGCTACGTCACCACCAACAACCCGGACACCGAACAGAAAGCCGTCACCCAGCTCAACGCTGCGATTGCCGAAATGGATCAGCTCAAGTCCCATTTCAGCAGCACCCAGCGCGATGCCCTGCAACAGCTGGAAACCGCCCTGAGCGGCTACCGCAGCTCGCTGCAGGCCTTCAAGGTCGCCTTCACCAACGCCGTAGAGGCGCGCAAGGAAATGACCGACCAGGGCGCCGACATCGTCAGCCGCAGCGACGCCCTGTACCAGATCCAGCTGGACCGCCGCGACATCGAGAGCGCCCAGGCCCGCAGCCTGCAGCTGATCAGCACCCTGCTGGCGCTGCTGGTCGGTGTACTGGCCGCCGTGATCATCACCCGGCAAATCACCCGCCCACTGCAGGAAACCCTGGCCGTGGTCGAGCGCATCGCCTCCGGCGACCTGACCGAGAACCTGCGGGTCACCCGCCGCGACGAACTGGGCGTGCTGCAACAAGGCATCGTGCGCATGGGCGTGACCCTGCGCGAGCTGATCAGCGGCATCCGCGACGGCGTGACCCAGATCGCCAGCGCCGCCGAAGAACTGTCCGCGGTGACCGAAGAAACCAGCGCCGGGGTCAACAGCCAGAAAGTCGAGACCGACCAGGTGGCCACCGCCATGCACGAGATGACCGCCACCGTGCAGGAAGTCGCGCGCAATGCCGAAGAAGCCTCCCAGGCCGCGGCCGCCGCCGACGGCGAAGCCCGCCAGGGCGACAAGGTGGTGGCCCAGGCCATCGAGCAGATCGAGCGCCTGGCCAGCGAAGTGGTGCGCTCCACCGACGCCATGACCGTGCTGCAACAGGAAAGCGACAAGATCGGCAGCGTCATGGACGTGATCAAGGCCGTGGCCGAGCAGACCAACCTGCTGGCACTGAACGCCGCCATCGAAGCCGCCCGCGCCGGTGAAGCCGGCCGTGGTTTCGCCGTGGTCGCCGACGAAGTGCGGGCCCTGGCCCAGCGCACCCAGAAGTCCACCGAAGAGATCGAGGAACTGGTGGCCGGCCTGCAGAACGGCACCCAGCAAGTGGCCACGGTGATGAACAACAGCCGCAGCCTGACCGACAGCAGCGTCGAACTGACCCGCAAGGCCGGCGCCTCGCTGGAAAGCATCACCCGCACCGTGTCCAACATCCAGTCGATGAACCAGCAGATCGCCGCCGCTGCCGAGCAACAGAGCGCCGTGGCCGAAGAGATCAGCCGCAGCATCATCAACGTGCGCGACGTGTCCGAACAGACCGCCGCCGCCAGCGACGAAACCGCAGCCGCAAGCGTTGAACTGGCGCGCCTGGGCGGCCAGTTGCAGATGATGGTCAGCCACTTCCGCGTCTGATTCGCGCAGGCCCCTTCGCCGGCAAGCCGGCTCCTACACCCTCCGTAGGAGCTGGCTTGCCAGCGAAAGGCGCCAATCCCCGGACCCGAGCATTTACACCCATCAGGGTTTGCCCTTACCTTTCCCGGTCTTCGTCCTGCTGTCCTAGGGATTAGTCACCAGGAACCCGTTCATGCCCAGCCTCGGTTTTACTTCGGTCCCGCCCCTGCTGAAATACCTGCTCTATGCGGAGCAATTGGGTATTGCCACCGAGCCGGCGCTGGCGGCGGCCGGGCTTAGCGCCGCGCAGTTGAACGACACCAGCCTGCGCCTGCCGATGGAGGTGCATGAGCGGCTGCTGGACTACTTCTGCCAGCACTCGGGCGATCCGCTGTTCGGGCTCAATTCGGCGCGCTTCGTCAAACCCAGCTCGTGGAATGTGCTGGGCTACATCACCATGAACTGCGCGACCCTCGGCGAAGCCATGGGCCGCATCATGCCGTTCGAAAAACTGGTGGGAGACATGGGCACCAGCCGCGCCGAAGTCGCTGGCAACCAGGTGCGGCTGATCTGGAGTTGCCGCCATCAGCGCCCGGACATCCGCCGCCACCTGGTGGAAAACGTCCTGGCGTCCTGGCTGTTGTATGCGCGCTGGATCGCCGATTCGCAGTTGTCGCCCAGCGCGGTGTGGTTCGAACACGCCCTGCCGGAACCCGTCGAGGCGGCGCAGTACGAGGCGTTGTTCGGCTGCCCGGTGCTGTTCCAGCAACCCTGCTCGGCGCTGGTGGCGCCGCTGGAGTACCTGCAGATGCCCCTGCGCCAGGCCGACGCGCGCCTGCTCAAGACCCTGGAAGAACATGCCCAGGCGATGATGGCTTCCCTGGGCGATGCGCCCCTGGCCTTGCAGGTGCACAACGTGCTGCGCCAGTTGCTCAAGGACGGCCTGCCGCGCAAGGAGCAGGTGGCGCAGCACCTGCACCTGTCGGTACGCACCCTGCAGCGCCAACTGCAACAGGCTGGCACTTCATACCAGCAGATTCTCGACGACCTGCGCCAGGAGCTGGCCGAGCACTATCTGCGCCACAGCGAGCTGTCGATCCAGGGCATCTCCGATTGCCTGGGTTTCACCGAACCGCGCTCGTTCCACCGCAGTTTCAAGACCCGCACCGGGCTGACCCCGGGGCAGTTCCGCCTGAGCGCGCAGAGCTCCGGCAAGGCCTGAAACCCGTTACACGCTGATGGCGTTGGTGAACACCAGGCGATTGCCGAACGGGTCGCTGATGGTCATGTCCTGGCTGCCCCAGGGCATGGCCTGGATCTGCGGATGGGAGAAGCGGTAGTGCTTGGCCAGCAACTGCTGCTGGAAGGTTTCCAGTTCATCGGTCTCGATCCGCAGGGCCGCACCCGGCGAGCAGTCGCCATGGTGCTCGGTAAGGTGCAGCACGCACTCGCCCCGCGAGACCTGCATGTACAGCGGAAAATCGGCTTCGAAGCGGTGTTCCCAATCCAGGGAGAAACCCAGGAAATCGAGGTAAAACTCCCGGGCCTTGGCTTCATCGAAGATCCGCAGGATGGGGGTGGTTTTGCCAAAGCTCATTGCGCGACTCCCTGACTGAAATGAGCCGACTATACAGACGGCGATTATCAGCAGTTCGGCGCCGCTCGGGGATTCTTTAATAGCAAAGCGCCATCATTGTGATGGAGGTCAACAAATCAGCCAGCGGATGCAAATCCCGGGCGCAGGTCACCTTCCCGGGGCAGGAAGCGCCCCTGGCGTTCACCGTTGGCCCGGCCCTGGGCAAAACTGCACACGCCATTGACCCAGACCCCATCGATGCCTTGCGCGGCGCGCTGCGGCTCCTTGAAATCCGCCACGTCGCGCACCCGCGCCGGGTCGAACAGCACCAGGTCGGCCCAGTGCCCTTCGCGGATCTCGCCACGCTGGTGCAGGCCGAAGCGCGCCGCGGACAGCCCGGTCATCTTGTGCACCGCAGTGTGCAGCGGGAACAGGCCCAGGTCGCGGCTGAAGTGCCCCAGTACCCGGGGGAAGGCGCCCCACAACCTTGGATGGGGGAAAGGATCTTCCGGCAGGCCATCGGAGCCGATCATCGACAGCGGATGGGCGAGGATGCGCCGCACATCGTTTTCATCCATGCCGTAGTACACCGCCCCCGCCGGTTGCAGGCGCTCGGCGGCGGCCAGCAGGCTGACGCCCCAGTCGGCGGCGATCTCGCTCAAGTCGCGACCGCCCTGCTCGGGGTGCGGTGTGGACCAGGTGATGGTGATGCGGTAGGCATCGGTGACCTGCTTGAAGTCCAGGGTCGAGGAACTGGCGGCGTAGGGATAGCAGTCCCAGCCCACCGGGTGTTCCCGGGCGGCGTTTTCCAGGGCCGCCAGCAGTTGCGGGCTGCGCCCCCAGTTGCCGGCGCCGGCGCACTTGAGGTGCGAGACGATCACCGGTGCCCGGGCCGCGCGACCAATCAGAAAAGCTTCGGCCATGGCCTCCAGCACCGGCTCGAACTCGCTGCGCAAATGGGTGGTGTACACCGCGCCGAACGCCGTCAATTCCTGGGCCAGTTGCAGCACTTCATCGGTCTCGGCGCAAAACGCGCTGGCGTAGGCCAGCCCGCTGGACAGGCCGAGGGCGCCGTCCTCCAGGCTTTCGCGCAGTTGCCCGCGCATGGCGCTGATTTCATCGGCTGTGGCCGTGCGAAACAGGTCCGGCAGATGGTTGCTGCGCAGCGCGGTGTGCCCCACCAGCGCCGCCACGTTGATCGCCGGGCGCGCGGCATCCACCGCCGCGCGGTAGTCACGAAAACGCGGGTAGACGAACATCGAGCGCTCGCCCAGCAGGTTCATCGGGTCCGGCGGGTCGCCCTTGAGGGTCACCGGCGCGGCGCTGATCCCGCAGTTGCCGACGATCACCGTGGTCACCCCCTGGCTGAGCTTGGGCAGCATCTGCGGCTGGCGGATCACCACCGTGTCGTCATGGGTGTGCACATCGATGAAACCCGGGGCCAGCACCCGCCCGGCGGCGTCGATCTCTTGCTCGGCGCTGGCCGCGGACAGATCGCCGATGCGCGCGATGCGCCCGTCGAGGATGGCCAGGTCGGCGGGGTAACCGGGACGGTCGCTGCCGTCGATGATCAGGGCGTTGCGGATCAGCGTGTGGTAGCGCATGTCAGTCTCCCAGGGGCAGGCAATCGTCGCCGCCACGGTAATGGTCCAGGGCCAGCTTGATCCGTCGCAGGCGTTCCTGGTTGTCATCGGGCAGGGCCAGGGCCAGCTCGGTGGCCAGCACATCAATGGCCAACAGCATGCCGTAGCGGGCCGCGGTGGGTTTGTAGATGAGCGAGGTCTCGGCGCTGTGCAGCGGCAGCAGCACATCCGCCAATTGCGCCAGGGGCGAGTCGGGCAAGGTAATGGCCAGGATCCCGGCGCCGTAGGTACGGGCCAGGGCCACCGCCTCCAGCAGCTCGGGGGTGATACCGGTCAGCGAACAGGCGATCACCGCGTGCTGCGGCCCCAGGGCGGCGGCGGTGACACGCATCATCACCGGGTCGTGGCAGGCGGCAATGGGGTAGCCCAGGCGTACCAGGCGCACTTGCAACTCGCTGCTGCACAGGGTCGAGCAGCCGCCCATGCCGAAGGCGTGGATCATCCGCGCGCGCCCCAGCAGGCGCACCGCATCGGCGAATTGGGCCTCCTCGAAACCTGCCAGATGCTGGTGCAGCGCAGCTTCGATATCGCCAACGATCTGCCGGTAGAACCCGGACTGTTCCGGGGTGCCGGCAGGGTCCAGGAAGCGGCTGCCCACCCCACTGGCCTGGGCCAGTTGCAGGCGCAACTGGCGCAAGTCGCGGCAGCCGACGCTGCGGGCAAAGCGCGACAGGGTGGCGGCACTGACTTCAGCGCGGCGGGCCAGTTCGTCGAGGCTGGCAGAGGCGGCAAAGCCCACATCGTCGAGCATCAGCCGGGCGATCCGCCCTTCCCCGGCGCTGAGAAAACCCAGGCGCGAGCGGATCTGGTAAAGGATGTCCATCTACAAAAACTCCGCGAGGACCAGGGTCAGGCCGAAGGCGATCACCGAGATCAGGGTCTCCAGCACGGTCCAGGTCTTGAAGGTCTGGATGACGGTCATATTGAAGTATTCCTTCACCAGCCAGAAGCCGCCGTCGTTGACGTGGGAAAGAATCACCGAGCCGGCGCCGGTGGCGATCACCAGCAGTTCCGGGTGCGGGTAGCCCAGGCCGACGGCCACCGGCGCCACCACCCCGGAAGCGGTGGTCAGGGCCACGGTGGCCGAACCGGTGGCGACCCGCATCAGCACCGCGAACAGCCAGCCCATCCACAACGGCGAGAGCTGGAACTCATGGGCCAGGCCGACGATCTGCTCGGTCACCCCGGAGTCGATGAGAATGCGGTTGAGGCCGCCGCCGGCCCCCACCAGCAGGGTGATGCTGGCGGTGGGCGCCAGGCATTCGTTGGTGAACTTGAGGATCGATTCGCGGTTCATGCCCTGGGCCAGCCCCAGGGTCCAGAAACTCACCAGGGTGGCCACCAGCAGGGCGATCACCGAGTTGCCGATAAACAGCAGGAACTGGTTGAGGCCGGTGCCGGGCTCGGCCAGCAGGTTGGCCCAGCCGCCGAGAAGCATCAGCACCACCGGCAGCAGGATGGTGGCCAAGGTCAGGCGGAAACTCGGCAGGCGCAGGCGCGGCTCGCGGGCGATGAACTGGCGTTCCAGGGGGTTCTGCGCCGGCAGGTGGATGTGCGGCACGATGAACCGCGCGTACAGCGGCCCGGCGATGATCGCCGTGGGCACACCGATCAGCAGCGCATACACCAGGGTCTGCCCCACCGACGCCTGATAGGCCTGCACCGCCAGCATCGCTCCCGGGTGCGGCGGCACCAGGGCGTGCACCACCGAGAGCCCGGCGACCATCGGCAAGCCCACCATCAGCAGCGACACCCCGACCCGCCGCGCCACGGTGAAGGCAATTGGCACCAGCAGTACGAAACCCACTTCGAAGAACAGCGGCAACCCCACCAGGAAGGCGATGCAGACCATGGCCCAGTGGGCGTTGCGTTCGCCGAAGCGGTCGATCAGGGTGCGCGCCACCTGCTCGGCACCACCGGATTCGGCCATCAGCTTGCCGAGCATGGTGCCCAGTGCCACCACCAGGGCGATATGCCCCAGGGTCTTGCCAACCCCGGCCTCGTAGGCGCTCACCACTCCGGAAGGCGGCATGCCGGCCATCAGCGCCAGGCCCACCGACACCAGGGTGATGACGATAAAGGGGTTGAGTCGGTAGCGGGCGATCAACACGATCAGCGCAATGATGGCGACTGCGGCGTAGCCCAGCAGCCAAGAACCCGTAGCGGGAGCCATGGCGTCCTCCTTGAAAACAGCGTCACTTTCGAATGGTTGTGAAATTCATTAATCACTTAGAAAGGTGAACTTCAAACCGAGTGAAACTTATTTTCGTAAAGAGGCAGGCTTTGTCGCGAACAGCTAAGTGAAAGGCCGGCTTATGAAAATCGGCAGTGGGTATTTTCATCCACTGCCGCGGTGGCCGATCTCAGTCGTGATGCTCTCGGGCACGCTTGAGCAGCTTCTTGCAGCGCTCGGACAGGTGCAGCACCCGCAACTGCTTGCCGGCCTTGGCATAACGCTCGCGCAGGGTTTTCAGCGCGGCGATGGCCGAGTAGTCGACAAAACTCAGGTGGCGACAGTCGACAGTCACGTGCCGAGGATCGCCCGCCGGATCGAACTGGTTGAGAAACGGCGTGGTGGAGGCGAAGAACAGGGTGCCATGCAGTTGGTAGTGCTTGCTGCCGTCGGCTTCCAGGTGGCTGTCGGCGTACAGCTCGCGGGCCTGCTGCCAGGCGAAGTTGAGGGCGGCAATGACGATGCCGCAGAACACCGCCATGGCCAGGTCGGTGAACACGGTGATCACGGTCACCGCGAGGATCACCAGCACATCGTTGAGCGGCACCTTGTTGATCACCCGCAGGGACGCCCAGGCGAAGGTCTGCTGCGACACCACGAACATCACCCCCACCAGCGCCGCCAGGGGGATGCGCTCGATCAGCGGTGAGAGAAACAGCACGAACAGCAGGATCAGAGCGCCCGCCACCACGCCCGACAAACGCCCGCGGCCACCGGAACTGAGGTTGATCACGGTCTGGCCGATCATCGCGCAGCCACCCATGCCGCCGAACATTCCCGAGACCACATTGGCCGCGCCCAGGGCCACGCATTCACGGTCCGGGTAGCCGCGGCTTTCGGTGATTTCGTCGGTGAGGTTGAGGGTCAGCAGGGTTTCCAGCAGGCCGACCATGGCCATCAGGAACGCATAGGGTGCGATGATGCCCAGGGTTTCAAGGTTCCACGGCACCTGGGGCAGCGCCAGGCTCGGCAGGCCGCCGGCGATGTGGGCCATGTCCCCCAGGGTGCGGGTCGGCAGGCCCATCAGGTACACCAACGCGCCGACCCCGAGGATCGCCACCAGGGCCGGTGGCACCGCCCGGGTCAGGCGCGGCAGCAGATAGACGATGGCCATGGTCAATGCCACCAGCCCGGCCATCAGGTACAGCGGCTGGCCGCTGAGCCAGTGTTCGCCGCTCTTGAAATGTTCCAGCTGGGCCAGGGCGATGACGATCGCCAAGCCGTTGACGAAGCCCAGCATCACCGGGTGCGGCACCATGCGCACCAGCTTGCCCAGGCGCAGCAGGCCGAAGGCGACCATCACCAGCCCGCCCAGCAGCACCGTGGCCAACAGGTACTGCACACCGTGCTGCACTACCAGGGCGACGATCACCACCGCCATGGAGCCGGCCGCGCCGGAGACCATGCCCGGCCGCCCGCCGAACAGCGCCGTCAGGGTGCAGATGAAGAAGGCGCCATACAGACCCATCAACGGGTTGAGGTGGGCCACCAGGGCGAAGGCGATGCATTCGGGCAGCAAGGCAAAGGAGGTGGTGAGTCCGGCCAGGACATCGGCACGCAGACGTTTTGCTTTCATGATTGACCTGATAGACGGACCGGCAGGCGCGGCCCTGGGAAGTGCGGAAAGAAGGCGGGGAATGTTACGGAATTGAGCCGCCTCCGACCAGCCGGCCGTCGGCGCCTGCACAACGAAGGTAGGAGCTGGCTTGCCAGCGAAGAGGCCGCTCGACCTGGCGCCAGGCTTGCGTGCCCTTTCGCCGGCAAGCGGAACGCCGCCCGGCCAGCTCCTACAGGGGGTCAGCGGTTATTTGACGACCTTGCCGACACCGC
Organism: Pseudomonas sp. UME65; assembly: GCF_014170225.1. Taxonomy (NCBI): domain Bacteria; kingdom Pseudomonadati; phylum Pseudomonadota; class Gammaproteobacteria; order Pseudomonadales; family Pseudomonadaceae; genus Pseudomonas; species Pseudomonas sp. UME65. The sequence goes on from NZ_LZZQ01000013.1 coordinate 323,304, forward strand.
GGCCGCGTGGGTCGGAAGCGGTTTCAAGCGCGGTGCCATTGACCCGGATGGCCTGGATATCGCCCATCTCCCAACCCTGGTCTTCCAGGGTGTAGCCCATGGTTTTCAGCTCATCGGCGACCTTGCCGGTGAGCGGCGCATAGGCGTCGTAGTAGATCGTGTCCTTGGGCAGCAGTTGGTGATGCACGCGCTGCGCGGCCACGGCCTTTTCCAGGGGCAGGTTGTAGTCATAGAGGTTGTTCAGCACCTGGAAGATCGAGGTGAAGATCCGCGAACCACCGGGGGTGCCCAGCACCAGGGTGACCTTGCCATCGCGGGTCACCAGGCTCGGGCTCATGGAGGACAGCATGCGCTTGCCCGGGGCGATGGCGTTGGCGTCGCCGCCCACTACGCCGAAGGCATTGGCCACGCCCGGCTTGGCGCTGAAGTCGTCCATTTCGTCGTTGAGCAAAAAGCCCGCGCCCTTGACCACCACGCCGCTGCCATAGTCCCAGTTCAGGGTGTAGGTGTTGCTCACCGCGTTGCCCTGGGCATCGACAATGGAGAAGTGGGTGGTCTGGTGCGGCTCAAGCCCGGGGCGCACTTTTTCGGTGGCCGAGATGGCGTTGGGGTTGACCTCGGCGGCGCGTTTTTTCAGATACGCCGGGTCGGTCAGTTGCTTGACCGGAACATCGGAAAACGCCGGGTCGCCCAGGTAGTCGGCGCGGTCGGCGAACACCCGCTTTTCGATTTCCGCCAGCAGGTGAATGTACTTGGCCGAGTTTAGCTCCACACCCTTGAAGTCCGCCGCGCGCTCTTCCTTGATGCTGATCAGCTGCGCCAGGGCCACCCCGCCAGAGCTGGGTGGCGGTGCGGTGTACAGGGTGTTGCCACGGAAGGTGACCTGCAGCGGCTGGCGCCACTGGACCTTGTAGTCCTGCAGGTCCTGCTTGGTGATCAGGCCCTTGTCGGCCTGCATCTGCGCCACCAGCAAGTCGGCGGTCTTGCCGCTGTAGAACTCCTTGGCGCCCTGGTCGGCGATGCGCTCCAGGGTCGCGGCCAGCTCCGGCTGGCGGAAGGTCTCGCCCGGTTTCATGCTGCCGAAGTAGTCGCCGAAGTTGGTGGTGCCGTTGAACAGCTTCAACGCATCCTCGCGGTACTGGTACTGCTTGTCCGCCACCTTGAAGCCGTTTTTCGCGTAGCCCACGGCCGGAGTGATCAACTCGCTCCACGGCAACTTGCCGAACTTCTGGTGCGCCTCCCACAGGCCCATCACCGTGCCCGGCACCCCGGCGGCGCGGGCGCCCACCAGGCTCAGGTTCTCGATCACCTCGCCCTTTTCATTCAGGTACATGTTCCGGGTCGCGGCCTTGGGCGCGGTTTCCCGGTAGTCGAGGAAGTAGGGTTTGCCGTCGATGTACATCGTCATGAACCCGCCGCCACCGATGTTGCCGGCCTCGGGGTAGGTCACGGCCAGGGCGAAGGCCGTGGCCACCGCGGCATCCACCGCGTTGCCGCCCTTCTTGAGGATTTGCGCCGCGACATCGGCGCCGTACTGGTTGGGCGCGGCCACCGCGCCGCCTTCCAGGGTCACGGCGAAGGCCGAGCTGCTGGCGGCGATAGCGGCCGTCAGGGCCAGGGTCTTGAACAACAGAATGCGCATAGGTCCTTCCTTTTCTTGTTATTGAACGGCAAGAACCTTAGGCCCGAGACGGGGGGTTGAGCAATCGCCAATCGTGGCACGAACGTCCCAAGCCTCAGCCATGGATAACCGTAGGAGCTGGCTTGCCAGCGAATGCAACTTCAAGAGTTGCGCAAAACCCGGGGGCCCCTTCGCCGGCAAGCCGGCTCCTACAAGGGATCGGTTGCCAGACAGAACCGGGGCATTCAACTAGGTAGGAGCTGGCTTGCCAGCGAATGCAACTTCAAGAGTTGCGCAAAACCCGGGGACCTCTTCGCCGGCAAGCCGGCTCCTACGGGGGATAGGCGGGGAATGGAGGAGCTTTCAGCCCTGGAACTCGGGGTTGGCGTAATCGGCCAGCTTGCCCTGGATGAAATCCAGGAAGCACTGGATGCGCAGGGCCAGTTGCGAGTTGCGGTAGTACACGGCGTTGATTGGCTGGCGATAGCCGCTGTTGAACGAGGCCAGCACCGGTTGCAGGCGCCCGGCGCGGATGTCGTCGATGGTCATGAAGTGCGACAGGCAGGCAATGCCCTGCCCTTCCAGCGCCAGGTGGCGCAGGGTCTCGCCACTGGAGGCGCTGATGCCCGGCTGGATCTGCCAGCGATCGCCATGCACATGGCGCAGCGGCCAGTGATTGAGGGTCTCGGTCTGGGTGAAGCCCAGCAGGGTGTGCCCGGCCAGTTCGGCCACGCTCTGCGGCGTACCGTGGCGGGCCAGGTAGTCAGGGCTGGCGAGGATGTGCAGCGGGCTGCAGCCCAGGGAGCGGGCATGCAGGGTCGAGTCCGCCAGCACGCCGATGCGGATGGCGATATCGGTGCTCTGCTCCAGCAGGTCGATGATCAGGTCGTTGCTGTTGAGCTCCAGCTGGATATCCGGGTACAGGCTGCGGAACTCGGCCACATAGGGAACGATGGCGTGCAGCATGAAGGGCGATGCGGCGTTGATCCGCAAGCGCCCGGACGGATTGCGCTGGCGCGAGGACAGGCGCTCTTCGAGCTCGTCCATCTGATCGAGGATCAGCTTGGCCTGTTCGAAGAAGTAGCGCCCTTCCTCGGTCAGGTCCATGCGTCGCGTGGTGCGGTTGATCAGCGTGGTGTCGAGCTTGGCCTCCAGCCGCGACAAGTTGCGGCTGACCGCCGAAGGGGTCTGGGCCAACTGCTCGGCGGCGGCGGAAATCGAGCCGCACTCGATGACACAGACGAAGACTTGCAACTCGTCGGATCGGGCTTTCACATGAGTCCTCTGGCGGCAGCGGGGCAACATCGCCCCTGAATTTCAAGGCACTCAATAGTAGCCGGATTCAGCCCGGCAGATTGAACACTGCCTTGAGGTGTTCCTCGTAACGCTGCACATCGCCTTCGATGTTCGGGCGTTTCATCACGTCCACGCAGAGGAAAGTCGGCAGGGCGCTCATGCCCAGGAACTGGTTGGCCTTGTGGAACGGGAAGTAGACCGCGTCCACGCCCTTGGCCTCGAAGAAGTCGGTGGGATCGTCGAAGGCTTGCTGCGGGGCGTTCCAGGTCAGCGAAAGCATGTACTGCTTGCCCTGGATCAGGCCGCCGCTGCCGTACTTCTGCGAGGCATCGGAGCGGGTCCGGCCGTCGCTGGCGTAGAGGCTGCCGTGGCCTTCGGTGAAGACTTCGTCGATGTATTTCTTGACGATCCACGGTGCGCCCATCCACCAGCCGGGCATCTGGTAGACGACCACGTCGGCCCAGAGAAACTTCGCCACTTCTTCCTGGATGTCATAACCCTCGTCGATATGGGTGACCTTGACCTCCACACCACCCCGGTCGAGCACCGCCAGGGCGGTGTCGTGCAGGGTCGCGTTATAGCGGCCATCGGAGTGGGCGAATTGCTTGGCGCCATTGAGCAGCAGTACTTTTTTCATGATCCAGCCTCATCGGGAACAACCCGTTGCGCATCGATGGCGGCGGGCTGTAAAGATTGAAAACGATGGCGGCAGGTTAATCAGGCCAGGGCCGGAGAATAAGCCCGGGTTGTTCAAAATACATTTGACTCAAACGCACGAATCAACGGTTGATTGTTGCCTTAGAATTTTTGCCGACCTCCCCATCAGCAAGAGTGCTCCTTATGCCCACACCCCAGGCCTTCATCCTTCACGCCAAGACCCGCCCGGAACGGGCTGATGCCTTCGAGGCGTTCTTTCTCGGCCATGTAGCCGCCAGCCGCGCTGAAGCCGGCTGCATCGAATACCACATGCTGCGGGACCGACAGGACCCGAGCCTGTTCATTTTCTACGAGGTCTGGGCTTCCCAGGAGGCGCTGGATAGCCACTCCAGCCTGCCGCACATGCAGCAGTTCCTCGACACGCGCATGGACTACCTGGAGCGCGACTTCGAGATCCGCGCCATCGACATGCTCAGCCCGGCCGCGGCTGGCCGCTGAGCAAAAGGTCTAGCCGCTGATCAGCAAGTGCCCGCCCAAGAGGCCCATGCCGACAAAGAACACCCGCTTGAACAACTGGGCGCTGATGCGCTGGCGCAACCACTGCCCCAGCCACATGCCCAGCAGCGCCGGGGCCAGGGTCAGCAGCGAGGCCCCCAGCTCGGCGCCGCCCAGGGCGCCGCGCCACAGCAGGCCGCCGGCCAGGGCCAGGGTCGAGACGGTGAACGACAGGCCCAGGGCCTGCACCAGCTGATCCTTGTTCAGCCCCAGGGCTTGCAGGTAGGGCACCGCCGGAATCACGAACACCCCGGTGGCCGAGGTGATGACCCCGGTGACCAGCCCGCACAGCGGCCCCAGCCAGCGCTCCTGGGCCGCCGACACTCGCAGGGTCGGCAACAGCAAGCCGCTCAGGGCATATAGCAGTAGCGCCGCCCCCAAGCCCCGCACCACCCAATGCCCGGCGTCGATTCCCAGCCACAGGGAGCCGGCGGCGGTGCCGGCAAAGATCGCCAGCAGCATCGGCCACAGGCGCTTGAGCAAGGCCGGCAGATGCCCGCCAAAGGCCAGTTGCCAGAGATTGGTCAGGGTCGCCGGGATAATCAGCAGGGCCGCAGCCTGCGCCGGCGCCATAGCCAACCCCAAGAGGCCCATGGCAACGGTGGGCAGGCCAAGACCGATCACCCCCTTGACCATGCCGGCCAGCACAAAAGTGCCGATCACCAACAGGGAAAGGGCCATTCCGAGATTCTGATAAAACGCGAGCGAGCTGTTCATGGGCCTATCCTGCGCCCTGCCCGCCCTGCTGAAAATCTGCCATATACTGAGCCAGCCTCTTGCCCGGCAATAGGCACATACAAAAACCTATGGCCCGTACCGCCCCAGGAGCTGGCTTGCCAGCGAAAGCGATTTCGAGATTTGCGCAAAACCCAGCGGCCTCTTCGCCGGCAAGCCGGCTCCTACAAAAATGACGCTCCCCGAGAGATGCCCCATGCACTTCGACCTGATCGACCTGCGCCTGTACCTGAACATTCTGGAGGCCGGCAACATCACCGCCGGTGCCGCTCGCAGCCACTTGTCGCTGGCCGCCGCCAGCGCTCGAATCCGCACCATGGAGGCCTCGCTGGGCATCGAGTTTCTCGAACGCGGGCGTCGTGGCATCCGCCCGACAGCCGCCGGCAAGGCCCTGGCCCAGCACGCGCGAACGCTGCTGCTGTACGCCGAGCACCTGCAGCAGGACCTTGGCGAATACGCCAGGGGGGTCAAGGGCCAGGTGCGCCTGTTGTGCAACACCACCGCACTCAGCGAGTACCTGCCAGAGCTGCTGGCAGACTTCCTGCACAGCCAGCCCCATGTCGATATCGAGCTGCAGGAGCTGCCCAGCCAGCGCATCACCCACGCCCTGCGCCAGGGCGCGGCGGACCTGGGGATCGTCTCCGATGCGGTGGACACTCAGGGCCTGATGACCCGGGCCTTTCGCGACGACCCACTGGTGCTGGTGATGCCCCCGGACCACCCCTTGGGTGCCCTGGCGGCCCCCAGCTTCAACGACAGCCTGGCCCACGACTATGTCGGCCTGGCCAGCCACAGCGCCCTGGCGGTGTACCTGGAGGAACAGGCCCTGCACCTGGGCCGGCGCATGCAGTTGCGCATCCGCGCCGAAGGCTTCGACGCCGTGCTGCGCATGGTGTCCCGCGGCGCCGGACTGGCCCTGGTGCCCCTGGCGGCCCTGCAACGCAACCTGCACCTGGCTCTGCAAAGCCGCCCCTTGAACGAGGCCTGGGCACGCCGCCGCTTGCTGCTGTGCGCCCGCGACTTCGACGCCCTGCCCCTGTATGCCCAGGGCTTGTGCCGTGCGCTGCTAGAGCCTTGACTCTCCCCTTAGGGGCAGACTTTAGCCTTGGGGTTTATTCCTCAAGGACCACGGCAATGAGCAAACGCATCCTGGTGATTCTCGGCCACCCTTCGCGCCACAGCCTGTGCGCGGCATTGAGCGAGCGCTACGTGAAGGCGGCGCAGGAAGCCGGCCATGAAGTGCGCCAGCTCAAGCTCGGCGACCTGCATTTCGACCCGGTGCTGCGCGAAGGTTATCGCCAGATCCAGCCCCTGGAAGAAGACCTGCAGCAGGCCCAGGCCGACATCCTCTGGGCCGAGCACCTGACCTGGGTCTTCCCCATCTGGTGGGGCGGCATTCCGGCGCTGATGAAGGGCTTTCTCGATCGCGTGCTGCTGCCGGGCTTCGCCTTCAAGTACCGCCCCGGCAAAGCCTTTCCGGAGCAGCTGCTAAAGGGCCGCAGCGCCCACCTGCTGGTGACCATGGATACACCGCCCTGGTACTTCCGCTGGTTCTACCGCATGCCCGGCTTGCAGCAGATGCGCCGCACCACCCTGGCCTTCTGCGGCATCAAGCCCTTGCGCACCCTGACCTTCGGCCCGGTGCTGGACGCCAGCCAGGAACGCCGGGCCGACTGGCTGCTGCAAGTGGAGCACCTTGCCAGGCAGTGAAAGCGCCGGATAATGCGCAACGCCGTCTACCGCCCGACGACCCGGTACTGGAAAAGGAGCCTTCATGTACATCGGCCAAGCCGCGCAACTGTCCGGAACCACGGTCAAGAGCATCCGTCATTACGAAGCCATCGGCCTCTTGCCCGAGCCGGCGCGCCAGGGCCGCTACCGCCTGTATGACGCGCAGAGCGTCGAGCAACTGATATTCATCAAGTGCGCCCAGCAGTTGGGCTTCAAGCTCAAGGAACTGCAGCAGGTATTCGCCACCCACCAGGGGCAGGCCTTCCCCTGGGACCGGGCCCAGGCGGCCCTGGCGCAGAAAAAGCGCGAGCTGCAACAGCAGATCGAGGATTTGCAGCAGTTGCAGGGCCGGCTCGAGCTGTTCGAGACCAGCCTGCAACAGGCGCGAGAGGAATGCCCCCTGGGCAGCCGCTAGGACCGCCCGGGCGGCCTTGCTTCAGACCTCCGACAAGCCGGCGACCACCCGCGGCTTACGAAAGCACAGGTAATAGACCAGGGTCAGCAACAGCAGGAACGGCACCCCGAACACCAGGGTCATCTTGAACGCCTCGGTGAAGAAGGTGGTGATCATCACCGCCCCCATCAGCACCAGCCCCAGCAGGGTGCTATAGGGAAACAGGCGCATGCGGAACGACAACTGCTGCTCGCCGTGGCGCAGGTGATAGCGGCGGAAGCAGTAGTGGGTGAGGAAGATCATGAACCAGGTGAAGATCGCGCCGAACATCGAGATCGCCATCATCAGGGTGAACGAACTCTCGGGGTACAGCACGTTGACCAGGGTCGCCAGGGCGATGCCGGAGCTGGACAGCAGCAGGGCATTGAGCGGAATCCCGTTCTTGCTCAGGGCCCCCATGGACTTGGGCGCATAGCCGGCGCGGGACAGGCTGAACATCATCCGCGTGGTGATGTAGAGCTGGCTGTTCATCGCCGATAGCGCGGCGATCAGGATCACGAAATTCATCACCCCGGTGGCCCCGGGAATACCGATGGTCTGCATCACCGTGACGAACGGGCTCTGGGCCTTGCCGGCCTGGGCCCAGGGCACGATGGCCAGCATCAGCGCCAGGGTCAGCAGATAGAACACCACCAGGCGCACGATGGTGGCGCGAAAGGCCTGTTTCACCGCGCGTTGCGGGTCCTTGGCCTCCCCCGCCGCCACCGCGATCATCTCCACGCTCAGGTAGCTGAAGATCGACACGATCACGGCAATCCACATGCCTTCGAAACCGTTGGGAAAGAAGCCGCCGTGAGCACTGTAGTTGTGCAGCCCGTAGTCGGGGTTGCCAGAGCCGAACACCACGTACACCGCCAGGATGATGAAGCCGACGATGGCGGCGATCTTGATGGTGGAAAACCAGTATTCGAAGTTGCCGAAGGTCTTCACGCTGATGCCGTTGAGCACGATCAGCACGCTGGAGAAGGAGATGATCCACACCCACTCCGGAACGTTGGCGAACCAGTACTTCATGTACATGGCGATGGCCGTGACTTCGGCCCCCACCGCCAGCACGATGGCCGCCCAGTAGGCATAGCGCACCAGGAAGCCGGCCAGCGGGCTGACGTAGAACTCGGCGTAGGCACCGAAGGAGCCGGAGGTGGAATGGGCCACGGTCATTTCCGCCAGGCAGCCCATCAGGATCAGGGTGATCAACGCGCCGATGGCGTAGCTCAGCAGCACGCTGGGGCCGGCATAACCGATGGCGTAGGCGCTGCCCATGAAGAGCCCGGTGCCAATGGCCCCGCCGATGGCGATCATGCTCATCTGGCCGGCGGTCAACTGTCGCCTGAGGCCGTGCTCGCGATTGGATATCGCTTCGAAACCCTTGTTGGAGGTGGTCACTTTGAGTGCCTCTTTATTGTTGTGTGCACGTATAAATCGTTGTGACGGCCCGTCCTTGTGCCGCTGGCCTGGTCGCCGCACAGGGCGGCAACCAGGGGGTGAAACACGCCTCAGGTCACGCTGTGGCGCACCTGGAATTGCGCCTGGGCCCAGGTTTTCTGGTCGAGGATTTCACCGAGGATCTGCACCGCGTCCCATACCTCGCTGAAGCGGGTGTACAGCGGAGTGAAGCCGAAACGCATGATCCGCGGCTCGCGGTAATCGCCGATCACGCCCCGGGCGATCAGGGCCTGGATCACCGCGTAGCCTTCGGGGTGCTCGAAGCTCACATGGCTGCCACGCTTGGCATGCTCACGCGGGGTCACCAGCTTCAGCTCGTGACCGGCGCAGCGCTGCTCCACCAGTTCGATGAACAGGTCGGTCAGCGCCAGGGACTTGCGCCGCAGGCTCTGCATGTCGGTCCGTTCGAAGACCTCCAGGCCGCATTCGACCATGGCCAGAGAGGTAATCGGCTGGGTGCCGCACAGGTAGCGGGCAATGCCGCTGGAAGGCTCGTAGCGGGTGGCCATGTCGAACTGCCGGGCATGGCCGAACCAGCCGGACAGCGGCTGGGTAACCAGGTCGCAGAGCGCCGGAGCGACCCAGGCGAAGGCCTGGGAGCCGGGGCCGCCATTGAGGTACTTGTAGGTGCAGCCGATGGCGTAGTCGGCGCCGCTGCGGCCCAGGTCCACCGGCACCGCGCCGGCCGAGTGGGCCAGGTCCCAGATGCTCAGGGCGCCCGCCTCGTGGATCAACCCGGTGGTCGCCTGCATGTCGTGCATGTAGCCGGTCTTGTAGTTGACGTGGGTCAGCAGCACCACCGCGGTGTCCTGGTCGATGGCCGCCGGCAGTTGTTCCGGGCTGTCCACCAGGCGCAGGGAGTACCCCTGCTGCAGCAGCTGCGTCAGGCCTTCGACTATGTACAGGTCGGTAGGAAAGTTGCTGCTTTCGGAGACGATCACCCGCCGCTGGGGCGCACGTCCGGCCTGGACCTGCAGGGCGGCGCTGAGGACCTTGAACAGGTTGATGGAAGTGGTATCGGTGATGACCACCTCACCAGCACCCGCACCGATCAGCGGCGCCAGCCGATCCCCCAGGCGCTGGGACAGGTCACGCCAGCCGGCCGTGTTCCAGCTGCGGATCAGGCCCTCGCCCCACTCTTGCTCGATCACCTGCCGGGCCCGCTCGGCAGCCGCCACGGGGCGGGCACCAAGGGAGTTGCCATCGAGGTAGATCACCCCTTCGGGCAGGCTGAACTGTTGGCGCAGCGGCGCCAGGGGGTCCTGTTCATCGAGACGCAGGCAGTGGTTTTTATCGATCATTGGCAGTCCTGTCTTGGTCAATGTCATGCCCACCGGAAGGGGCCGGGCACGGGGTCCTGGAAACCCGAAAACTTGAGAAATAATGGACGAAGGCCGGGAGAATTTTCGTGCAAAGTGCAGCGCGCTGTCGTACTAATCTCGAATAAAATTCTAATCCTCCAATAAAAAACGCGGATTTATGCCAACCATGACCCTCGACTCCACGGACCTGCGCATCCTCTACTTCCTGCAACAGGACGGGCGTATCAGCAATCAGGAACTGGCGGAGAAAGTCGCCCTCTCGCCCTCGGCCTGCCTGCGCCGCCTGCGCCTGCTGGAAACGGAGGGGATCATCAGCGGCTATCGCGCCCAGCTCAATGCCGAGCGCCTGGGCATCGAGCTGGAGGCGATCGTCCACGTATCCCTGCGCCAGGACGTGGAAGGCTGGCACGAGACCTTTATCGGCAAGGTCCAGCAGTGGCCGGAAGTGGTGGCCGCCTACGTGATCACCGGCGCCAGCAACTACGTGCTGCGCATCCAGGCGCGCAACCTCAAGCACTTCTCGGATTTCATCGTCAACCATCTGAACCGCGCCTCGGGCGTGACCGACATCCGCTCGGAAATCGTCCTGCAGAAGATCAAGGAACAGAACAGCCTGCTGGACCTGGTGCAGCGCAAGTAAGCCGTCCTAGAACCCGGCCGGGCGCCGCGCGGGGTGACGCTGGGCAGTGACGCTCGGGGTTTCGTCGAACAGCTTGCGGTACTCGGCGGAGAACCGCCCCAGGTGGGTGAAGCCCCAGCCCAGGGCAATCTCCGAGATGTTGCGCGCCGAGCCGTGCTCGAGTATTTCCTGGCGCACGCCATTGAGCCGGTGGCGCTTGAGGTAGGCCATGGGCGACAGGGCGAAGTACTTGCGAAAGGCCTCGAACAGCTTGAAGCGCGAGACGCCGGCGGCGGCCTCCAGGTCTTCCAGGTGCACGGTCTCGCGGGCATGTTCATGCAAGTGCTGGCGGGCCCGTACCAGATAGTGGGGCAGCTTGACCCCGAGCATCGCCCGCAACTCGCTGGAATAGTTGTTGGGCTGGGCCAGGATCAGGCCCTTGATCAATGAGCTTTCGATTTCCCGGGTGAAGGCCAGCTGTTCATAGAGCTCGTTGCCCTGTGCCAGTTCGCCGATGAAATGCTGCGCCATGCGCCACCATGCCGCGGCGGCACCGTGCAGCGCATCCATGCCGGGCTCGAAACGCAGCGGCTCCAGCACCGGGCGCTGCAACAAGCCTTCCAGGGCCTCGCTCATGGCCGGCCGGGAAATCACCACCTGCAGCTTGCGACAGTCTCCGGAGATGGCCAGCACCTGGCTTTCGTTGGGGGCGATGATCACCCCCTGGCCGCGGTCCGAGCGCAAGAGGCGCCCGTCCTTGCTCAGTTCCTGCTCGCCGCACAACGGCAGGCTCAGGCTGTAGCTGCTGAAGCGCTCGGTGTCCTGGATATCCACCACCACATCGGTGCCGTATTCGATGATGCCCAGGGTCGTGGAACGGGACCTGAGCACGTTGGCACTGTGGTGGAAACGAATGCGTTCGGGGTTGGCGGTTTCCAGGCGGTGAGGCCCACAGATTCCCGCCATCCAGTTCCTGGCCCCTTCAAGGTCAAAGCGATCGATACGAATCTCGCGAAACTGCCCATCAGCCTTGCTATTCATCACGGCGCACCCACGGCAATTTTTATTCAGCGCGCTCTGACGGCGCGTCTTGTATGACAGGGCAAGTTTTGCGCCAGCCGACGGCGCTGCCAACCCAGTGGATAGCAATCGTCGACTAAGTGGATAACCGGGCCCCATCACTCTCATTGGCTGCGCTCACAGTAGCCGATCAGCGCACCAACAGGCAGCCATCCATCGCTTGCCTGCACGATGCTGGGTAGATGCTACCCAGGGGCCCGCTGCTCCATGCCTTGCCGGGAACGGGCAATTTTGTGGATGACCTTGGCCGACTAAGCGGATAGCCGCAGGCCCCCTCCCCTCTCTCTAATGACTGCACCCGATTGGCCTGAATAAAAAAGGTACCGACTCATGAGTGGTGCAAGAAACGTCGAGCAGTGGCAAGACTTCATCGGCAGCTGCCTGGATTTTCGTCCCGCGGACGGGGTATTCCGTATCGCCCGGGACATGTTCACCGAACCCGAGCTGTTCGACCTGGAGATGGAGCTGATCTTCGAGAAGAACTGGATCTACGCCTGTCACGAAAGCGAGCTGCCCAACAACCACGACTTCATCACGATGCGCGCCGGGCGCCAGCCGATGATCATCACCCGCGACGGCGAGGGCCGGCTCAATGCCCTGGTCAACGCCTGCCAGCACCGCGGCACCACCCTGACCCGGGTCGGCAAGGGCAACCAGTCCACCTTTACCTGCCCCTTCCATGCCTGGTGCTACAAGAGCGACGGGCGCCTGGTGAAGGTCAAGGCGCCAGGGGAATACGACGAGGGCTTCGACAAGGCCACCCGCGGCCTGAAGAAGGCCCGCATCGAGAGCTACAAGGGCTTCGTCTTCATCAGCCTGGACGTAGCCGCCGACAATTCCCTGGAAGACTTCCTCGGCGACGCCAGGATCTTCTTCGACATGATGGTCGCCCAGTCCCCCGATGGTGAGCTGGAGGTGCTGCCGGGCAAGTCCGCCTACACCTACGACGGCAACTGGAAGCTGCAGAACGAGAACGGCCTGGACGGTTATCACGTCAGCACCGTGCACTACAACTACGTGGCCACGGTGCAGCACCGCCAGCAGGTCAACGCCGACAACGGCGCCGGCAGCAGCGCCACCCTGGACTACAGCAAGCTCGGCGCCGGCGACGCCAGCACCGACGATGGCTGGTTCGCCTTCGAGAACGGCCACAGCGTGCTGTTCAGCGAAATGCCCAACCCGGCGGTGCGCTCCGGCTACGCCAGCATCATGCCGCGCCTGGTGGCCGAGCACGGCCAGGCCAAGGCCGAGTGGATGATGCACCGCCTGCGCAACCTGAACATCTACCCCAGCCTGTTCTTCCTCGACCAGATCAGTTCCCAGTTGCGGATCATCCGCCCCATCGCCTGGAACAAGACCGAGATCATCAGCCAGTGCATCGGGGTCAAGGGCGAGAGCGACGCCGACCGGGAAAACCGCATCCGCCAGTTCGAGGATTTCTTCAACGTCTCGGGCATGGGCACGCCGGACGACCTGGTGGAGTTCCGCGAGGCCCAGCGCGGTTTCCAGGGGCGCCTGGAGCGCTGGAGCGATGTCTCTCGCGGGCGCCAGCATTGGGTCAGCGGACCCACCGCCAACAGCGAGAACCTGGGCATCCAGCCGGCCATGACCGGCACCGAAATCACCCATGAGGGGCTGTACGTCAACCAGCACCAGAACTGGCAGAAGTTCCTCCTGGACGGCCTGCAGCGCCAGCCCCTGAAACTGCGTGAGGTGTAAGCATGAATGCGCAATTGCAGTACCAGATCGAGCAATTCTTCTATCGCAAGTCCGAGCTTTGCGATGCCCAGGACTGGGACGCCTACCTGCAACTGTTTGCCGTGGACAGCGAGTTCCACCTGCCCCAGTGGGACTCGGAACACGTCTACACCCGGGACCCGAAACGCGAGATGTCGCTGATCTACTACGCCAACCGTTCGGGGCTGGAGGACCGGGTGTTCCGCCTGCGCACCGGCAAGGCGGCCTCGACCATTCCCATGCCGCGCACCCTGCACATGGTCAGCAACCTGCGCATTGCCGAGGGCGACAACGGCCTGCTGCGGGTACGCCTGAACTGGCACACGCTGTTCTATCGCCTGGCCACCGCCGAGGAGTTCTACGGCCACGCCACCTACGACCTCAAGCCCCAGGGCGAAAGTTGGCTGATCCAGCGCAAGCACGTGCTGCTGCTCAACGACACGATCAACTCGGTGCTCGATTTCTATCACCTCTGACCCACGGAAGTTCTCCCATGACGCACAAGGTCGCGTTCAGCTTTGCCGACGGCAAGACCCTGTTCTTCCCGGTCAAGGCCAATGAAATCCTGCTCGACGCCGCCCTGCGCAACGGCATCAAGATCCCCCTGGACTGCCGCGAAGGGGTGTGCGGCACCTGCCAGGGCCGTTGCGAGTCGGGCCAGTACAGCCAGGACTATGTGGACGAAGAAGCCCTCAGCGCCCAGGACCTGGAACAGCGCAAGATGCTCACCTGCCAGACCCGGGTGCAGTCCGACGCAGCGTTCTATTTCGATTTCGACTCCAGCCTGTGCCACAGCGCCGACCCGGTGCAGTTGCAGGGCTCGGTGATCGACGTGCGCCAGGTGTCCGAAAGCACCGCCATCCTCCACCTGGATCTGGGCGGCCATCAGGCGCCACTGGATTTCCTCCCGGGCCAGTACGCCCGCCTGAGCATCCCCGGTACCGGCACTAGCCGGGCCTACTCCTTCGCCAACCGGCCGGCGGCGGACAACCAGTTGCAGTTCCTGATCCGCCTGCTGCCCGACGGGGTGATGAGCAATTACATCCGCGAGCGCTGCCTGGTGGGCGACACCCTCCAGCTGGAGGCGCCGCTGGGGGCCTTCTACCTGCGCCAGATCAGCCGTCCGCTGATCCTGGTGGCCGGTGGCACCGGGCTCTCGGCCCTGCTGGCGATGCTCGAACAGATCGTCGAGCAGGGCTGCCAGCAGCCGGTGCACCTGTACTACGGCGTGCGCCACAGCCGCGACCTGTGCGAGCTGGAGCGGATCCAGGCCCATGGCGAACGCCTGGCGGACTTTCGCTTCACCCCGGTGATCAGCGACGCCGACCCGGATTGGCCGGGCAAGCGCGGCTACATCAGCGAACACTTCGACAGCAGCGAACTGCGGGACCAGGACACCGACATGTATGTGTGCGGGCCGCCGCCAATGGTCGATTCGATCCGGATCTGGCTGCAAGAACAGCAACTTAACCGCGTTCAGCTGTATTACGAGCGGTTCACCGAGAGTAATATCTGATCCCGTCAGCATTCGCCGTGATCGACCCCGATCGATCCTGATAACAACTAGAAGAGAGCGCACATTAGTGGATCAAACCTTGAAGCAGGGTGAACTCAAGCGTGGCTTGAAGAACCGCCATATTCAGCTGATCGCCCTGGGCGGGGCGATCGGCACCGGACTGTTCCTCGGCTCGGCCGGGGTTCTCAAATCCGCCGGACCTTCGATGATCCTGGGCTACGCGATTGCCGGGTTCATTGCCTTCCTGATCATGCGCCAACTGGGGGAAATGATTGTCGAGGAGCCGGTGGCCGGTTCCTTCAGCCACTTCGCGCACAAGTACTGGGGCGGCTATTTTGGCTTTCTCGCGGGCTGGAACTACTGGGTGCTGTATGTCCTGGTGGGCATGGCCGAGCTCACTGCGGTGGGCAAGTACGTGCAGTTCTGGTGGCCGGAGATCCCCACCTGGGTCAGCGCCGCGGTGTTCTTCGTGCTGGTCAACCTGATCAACATGATGAACGTGAAGTTCTTCGGCGAGGCCGAGTTCTGGTTCGCCATTATCAAGGTAGTGGCCATCGTCGGCATGATCGTCCTCGGCTGCTACATGCTGTTCAGCGGCAGCGGCGGCAGCCAGGCCTCGGTGAGCAACCTGTGGTCACACGGCGGCTTCTTCCCCAACGGCGGCACCGGCCTGCTGATGGCCATGGCCTTCATCATGTTCTCCTTCGGCGGCCTGGAACTGGTGGGCATCACTGCCGCCGAAGCCGCCGAACCGCGCAAGGTCATTCCCAAGGCCATCAACCAGGTGGTCTACCGGGTGCTGATCTTCTACGTCGGCGCCCTGGCGGTGCTGCTGTCGCTGTACCCGTGGGACGAACTGCTGGTGAGCCTCAACGCTGGCGGCGACGCCTACAGCAGCAGCCCGTTCGTGAAGATCTTCTCGCTGATCGGCAGTGATGCCGCAGCGCAGATCCTCAACTTCGTGGTCCTGACTGCGGCGCTGTCGGTGTACAACAGCGGCGTGTACTGCAACAGCCGCATGCTCTATGGCCTGGCCGAACAGGGTGACGCACCCAAGGCGCTGATGAAGCTCAACAAGCAGGGCGTGCCGATCCTGGCCCTGGGCATTTCCGCGCTGATCACCCTGCTCTGCGTGCTGGTCAACTACCTGGCGCCCCATGAAGCGCTGGAGTTGCTGTTCGCCCTGGTGGTGGCCGCATTGATGATCAACTGGGCGCTGATCAGCCTGACCCACCTGCGCTTTCGCAAGGCCATGGCCGAGCAGGGCGTGGTGCCTTCGTTCAAGGCCTTCTGGTCGCCGCTGAGCAACTACCTGTGCCTGGCCTTCATGGTGATGATCGTCGGCGTGATGTGGATGATCCCCGGCATCCGTGCCTCGGTGTACGCGATCCCGGTGTGGGTCCTGGTGATCTGGGGCTTCTACCTCCTGAGCCGGGCGAAGAAAGCTTCGCAACCCGCCCTGCGCTAAGCCCACAGGTTCACGCCACACCCCCGAGCCCGGCCTTATCCAAGGCCGGGCTTTTTTGTCGGCGCCGCCAAAGTGGTCTGCCAGCAAACAAGAATGTGGCTCGAAACGATAGTCCATCCGTTACCTAGAATCGGGCCTCTCCCGGCGTTTGGGCCAGGGAGCCTGTTCCTTGACGGAGAGTGGCTTATGAACAGAACCGCGACAGGCCTTAGACCGGCCGATATCTTCTCTCCCACCGTGGCGGCACTGATCTCAGTGCTGGTGAACTATGGCGGGACCTTCATCCTGGTGTTCCAGGCCGCTGAACTGGCCCGGCTGACACCCGCCCAGACCACCTCCTGGGTCTGGGCCGTGTCCCTGGGCGTGGGCCTCTCCGGCATGTGGCTGAGCCTGCGCTACAAGGCGCCGATCATCACCGCCTGGTCTACCCCCGGGGCGGCCTTCCTGGCCACGGTGATGCCCTTCACGCCCTATGCCGAGGTGATCGGCGCCTACCTGATTTGCGCCCTGGGGTTCATCGTCCTGGGCGGGTCCGGGGCTTTCGACAAGCTGGTGCGCCTGATTCCCAAGGGCATCGCGGCTGGCCTGCTGGCAGGCATCCTGCTGCAGTTCGGGATCAACGCCTTTGGCGGCGCGAGTGCCGATCCACTGCTGGTGATCGTGCTGGTACTGTCCTATGCGGTGCTGCGGCGCTTCACTTCACGCTTTGCCGTGGTGGGCATCCTGTTCATCGGCCTGGCGTTGCTGATCGTCCAGGAGCGGGTCGACTTCGCCAACGTGCACCTGAGCTTCGCCGCTCCCCTGTTCACTGCGCCACAGTTCTCCGTGTCGGCCTTGCTCGGCGTGGCCCTGCCACTGTTCGTCATCACCCTGACCGGCCAGTACATGCCGGGCATGCTGGTGTTGCGCAATGACGGCTTCCAGACCAGCGCCAACCCGCTGCTCACGGTCACCGGTTTGGGCTCGCTGATCATGGCGCCGTTCGGCGCTCACGCATTCAACGTGGCGGCGATCACCGCGGCGATCTGTACCGGCGAGGATGCCCACCCGGACCCGGGCAAACGCTATATCGCCGGTATCGCCTGCGGCGTTTTCTACATCCTGGTGGGGACCTTCGGGGTCACCCTGGCGACCCTGTTCATGGTCTTGCCCAAGGCCTTTATCACCACCCTGGCCGGCCTGGCATTACTGGGGGCAATCGGCGGCAGCCTGGCCAACGCCATGGCCGATACGGCCACCCGGGAAACTGCGCTGATCACCTTCCTTGCCACTGCCGCCAACGTCACTTTACTGGGGATCGGTGGTGCCTTCTGGGGGCTGGTTGCCGGGCTGACCGTGCACCTGTTGATCCTGGGCCCGCGCAGCGCCCTGGCACTGGAACGCGCCAAGCCCTGACCGCCGGCGCTGGAAAAAGGCCGCTGGCTAGGCCTTTCCCAGGGCCTGGGCCAGACGCGCCATCGTCGCCTCGATCTCATGGGCGCTCAGGGACGCATAGCCCAATAGCCAGCCCTGCTGCTTCTGCTCGCCCGCATAAAGCCGGCTGAGCCCCGGCAACTGGATGCCAGCCCTGGCCGCACGTTGCTGGGTCAGCTCTTCGCTCCAGCCGGGTTCCAGAAGACACGGGACCTGCAAACCGCCGGGTGGCGGCAAGGCCCTGGCAATGCCCGGCAAATGCCGGCCTATGGCCTCGAGCATGGCCTGCCGGCGCCCGGCGTAGAGCTTGCGCATGGCCCGTACATGGGCGTTGTAGTGCCCCTCCTCCATGAACCGCGCCAGGGTCAGCTGGAGGATCTGCGGCGTGTGCCCGTCCATGATGCTGCGGGCACTGCTGAAGGCCCCCACCAGTTCGGCGGGCAGGATCATGTAGCCCATGCGCAGGCCCGGATAGAGAGTCTTGCTGAAGGTGCCGATGTACAGGGTGCGCCGAAACGGGTCCAGGCCCTGGACGCAGGCGGTGGGCAGGCCCTCGTAGTGGAACTCGCTGTCGTAGTCGTCCTCGATGATCCACCGGTCGTGCTCGGCGGCCCAGCGGGTCAGCTCCAGGCGGCGCTCCAGGGACAGGGTGGCACCCGTGGGGTACTGGTGCGAGGGCGTCACATAGACACAGCGGGCGCCGCTGCGGTCGGCTCGCAACAGGTCGGTGCGGATGCCCTGGCCATCCACATCAATGGGCACGATCCGCGCCTCGGCCGCCTCGAAGGCCTTGCGCGCGCCGAAGTAGCCTGGGTTCTCCATCAGGATCGGCTT
Organism: Pseudomonas sp. UME65; assembly: GCF_014170225.1. NCBI lineage: Bacteria > Pseudomonadati > Pseudomonadota > Gammaproteobacteria > Pseudomonadales > Pseudomonadaceae > Pseudomonas > Pseudomonas sp. UME65. Next base: position 341,788 of record NZ_LZZQ01000013.1, read on the forward strand.
GCCGGCGTCCACCAGCAGTTGCGCACACAGGAACAGCGCCTGGCGAGTGCTGCTCAGCACCAGGATCTGCTCGGGCTGCACCTTGGCCCCGCGTTCCAGGTTGAGGTAGGCGGCAATCGCCTTGCGCAGGGGCAGCGCGCCCTGGGGATCGCCATGCAGCAGCACGCTGGCACGGTAATCCTTCAATGCCTGGCGTTGCAGGCGCTCCCAGACCTCCAGCGGGAAGCTGCGGGTTTCCGGCAAACCGGTAGCGAAGGCCGTGACCGCCTGCTGATCGCTGACCCCACCCCGCGCCAACAGTGCCGCGCCGCGCCGGCTCAGGCCCGCTCCCGGTTCCGGGCTGTGGGCCGGCAACCCTTGCTGGAGCTGGCGCCGGCGGGACGGGCCACGCAATTGGGCACCGATGGTTTCGCAGACATAGCTCCCCGAGCCTTTGCGCCGCAGGACAAAACCGTCGCGCTGCAACTGCACATAGGCGTTTTCCACGGTGTCACGCGATACCGCCAGCGACTTGGCCAGGGCCCGGGTCGCCGGCAGCTTCACGCCGGGGCCCAGGGCGCCGTCGAGGATCAGCCCGCGCAAGGCGCGCTGGATGCGCTGGTGCAGGTCCAGAGGGCGGAACTCAGGATCGCTGAGCCGCATCTTGAGGGTTTCAAGCTCGAAGGTCCGGGACATGTGGTCTGCCTTAGAGAGTAAAAATGGTGCACCGAAGGCGGCCACCTTATCCCCCGAGCGCAACTGCCGCCAGCGCCCGCTGCTCTCTAACGACCTCTGTAGCCGCTGCCGCAGACTGCGATAAGGTCCGGAGGACCTTCCAGACCTCAAGAACGCGTCTGCTGCGCTGCCGATCGCAGTCTGCGGCAGCGGCCGCACTCTGGGAGTCAGTCACCGGCAGGCACATGAAAACGCCCCGGCAGGCGGGGCGTTTTCGGGTCAGAGCGAGGAGCGCACTCGCCACAGTTCGGGAAACAGCACGGTGTCGAGCATCTTGCGCAGGTAGCCCACGCCCTCGGTACCACCGGTACCGGGCTGGAAGCCGATGATGCGCTCCACCGTGGTCACATGGCGAAAGCGCCACTGGCGGAAGGAGTCTTCCAGGTCGATGAACTTCTCCGCCAACTGGTACAGGTCCCAATAGGCCGAAGGGTTGGCGTAGACCTCGCGCCAGGCCGCTTCCACCGACGGGTCATGCTGAGTCGTGGTGGTGCTGTCCAGTGCCAGGCGCGCAGGGTCGATGCTCAAGCCGCTGCGGGCCATCAGGGCAATCGCCTCGTCATACATGGACGGGGTGGCAATCGACGCTTCCAGCGATTGCAACAGTTCGGGACGATGGGCATGGGGCCGCAGCAGGGCCGCGCTCTTGTTGCCGAGGATGAATTCGATCTCCCGATACTGGAACGACTGGAAGCCCGAGGACTGGCCCAGGTAAGGCCGGATCGACTTGTACTCGGACGGCGTCATGGTGGCCAGCACCGCCCAGGCGTGCACCAGTTGATCGAAAATCCGCGAAACCCGCGCCAGCATCTTGAACGCCGGCGGCAACTGGCCCTGGCGCACATGCTCGCGGGCCGCCTTGAGCTCGTGCAGCATCAGTTTCATCCATAGCTCCGAGGTCTGGTGCTGGATGATGAAGAGCATCTCGTTGTGGTCCGGCGACAGGGGATGCTGGGCGCTGAGGATGCGCCCCAGGTCCAGGTAGTCGCCGTAGCTCATGGAGTCGGAAAAATTCAGCTCGGCGTTATGCCACTCAGCCGGCGGATTGCTTGAAAAGGGACATTGGCTCATCGCGTGGGCTCCTCGCCTCAGGCAGCGGTTGCCCATCGCTGGCTGCGCACCCCGGATCGGGATGCACAACGGCGCGAAGGGCCAGCTGTGTATTTATTGTAGGAATGAATCGGCCAGGGGGCGCAGGATCGCCCGCACCGGACTGGCGTCCAGGTGAGCGAAGCGCAGTGGCAGGGCAATCAGTTCGTAGTCGCCTTCGGCAACCTCATCGAGAACCACGCCTTCGAGGATCGCCATGCCATGGCGGGCCACGGTGTTGTGGGCGTCCATGGTCTTGGACTGCTGGGGGTCGAGGGACGGGGTGTCGATGCCGATCAGGCGCACGCCGAGGCTGGCCAGCAGCTCGACAGTGGCTGGAGCAACGGCAGTAAAGTCCGGGTCCCAGGCACTCAGCGGAGCCTGTGGATAAGTACGCAGCAACACTCGCGCAGGCAAGTTTTCGAGGCGCCCGAGCAACGCCTCGGGCTGCACCAGAGCACCGCTGTCCAGGCAGTGCAGGACCCGGCACGGGCCCATGTAGACATCCAGCGGCACTTCACCGATGGGCAGGCCGTCCGGCCGGTAATGCAGGGGCGCATCGACATGGGCACCGGTGTGGGGCGACAGGGTCACCCGCCCGACATTCACCGGGCACTCGGGGCCGAACTGCCAGACGCGCTCCTCCTGGAACGGCGTATCTCCCGGCCAGGTCGGGGTTGCGGTACTCAACGGCGGGCTGATATCCCACCAGCGTGGTGTATTTTCCATTCGTGCGGCTCTTAGGTCACTCCGAGCTGAATGATACGAGCGAAACCGGTAAAGATTCTTGCGAAATAACTCGGGCAGCCGCGGATATTTCGCAATTACTGCTAACAAAGCCCTGTTTGCCGAATGAATCTTGCAACCGCCATGCCTCTTCCCGGCCCTGCGCCCCGCCACCTCGACTCGGGGCCGGCGCTGCGCTTCTGGATACCCCGAGGTCGAGTACAGACAACCCCCTGCCCGCCAGTCGCTATAGGGTGCGGCTTCAGTTCTCTGCCTGCTAGGAGCACAGCATGTCCCAACCCATCACCGTTCTTCGCGACACTCATCCGCTGCCGGTGCTCGACGCCTGCAAGTGGGAAAAACTCCAGGGCGATCCGCACACCGTCAACCTCAACGCCTACACCAGCGAGGATGGCAGCAAGATCATGGGCACCTGGATCTGCACCCCGGGCAAATGGCGGGTGGCCTATGAAAAGTGGGAGTACTGCCATTTCCAGGAAGGCTACTGCGTGATCACCCCGGACGGCCGCGACCCCATCCACCTGCGCGCCGGCGATATCTTCGTGGTGGAGCCCGGGATGAAAGGCACCTGGGAAGTGGTGGAAACCGTGCGCAAGTACTTCGTCTTCGCCTGAGCCCTCCCTCGATACCGGGAGCCCGCGCCAGCCGGGCTCCCCTGGCCGTGTTGCGATTCAAGCCAGCGCCCTTTGCCAAATGTCTATATAATCACTGCCAAATGGCAAAAGGCAGGAGCAGCACTCATGATCGCGCTGACAGGCACCGGCCTCGTTCCCAAGCGGCGAGGCAAACTGGTATTGAAAGAGCAGTCCTCGGACATCCTTCTGGGTGGCCGGGCACGCTTTGACGATCGTATCTCGATCTATCGCCTGACCGAGGAGGGCATCCCGCTGACGGCGATCATCAAGTTCGTCTCCTCGGTGCCCATGCTCAAGGACGAACAGGTCCTGGCCAAGATCATCGGCCTTTCCGAACGCACCCTGCACCGGCGCCTGAAAACCCCGGACGAGCCGCTGAACCCGGAACAGAGCGCCCGTGCGGTGCGCTTCGCCCAGGTGCTGGCCAAGGCCGAGGACATCTTCGGCAGCAGTGAAGAGGCCCAGGAGTGGATGGCCAAGCCGGTGATGGGCCTGGACGGCCACAAACCGGTGGACCTGCTGACCAACCCCATCGGTTTCGAACTGGTGGACGAGTTCCTCACCCGCCTGGAATACGGGGTCTATCAGTGATCAGTGTGCCGGGCAGCAGCACCCTTCACTTCTGGCGGCTGGACGCCGCCCGGCACGCCGACAGCTGGGACAGTGGCATTGGTGCCGAGCTGTGTGGCGGCCGCTGGAACTCCAAGGGCGTGAAGGCGGTGTACGCCAGCGCCGACCCGGCCACGGCGATTCTGGAAGTGGCGGTGCACAAGGGTTTTGCCGCCCTGGACAGCGTGCCCCATGTACTCACCGGCGCCCTGATCCATGACCCGACCGCCATCTACCGGGTCGATGAAAACCGTATTCCCAACCCCAACTGGCTGGTGCCGGGGATTCCCAGCGCCGGCCAGCAGAAGTTCGCCGATCAGTTGCTGGCGGACCACCCTTTCGTGCTGGTGCCCTCGTCGGTTTCCCGGCACAGCTGGAATATCCTGATCAATCCGCTGCTGGCCAAGGGGCTGTACCAGGTGGTGATCCAGGAACGCTTCGGCCTCGACACCCGCCTCAACCCTCCCTCCAGCACCGTTGCCAGCCGGCCGAACTGAGCCTGGCAAAAAAAAGCGGGAACCTGCCCGACGCAGGTTCCCGCAAATGCCCCGGCTGAAGGGGCTGCATTCAATGACGCGCAAACCCGCCAGCGCCCCCTCCCGACAAGCGACGCCTTACTGCGGCTTGCGGTAGCTGTTGACGATGGCCGAGAAGTCCTTGCCACCTTCCCCACGCTGGCTCATGGCCTGGTACAGCTGCTGTGCCACGGCACCGAGCACCACCGGCTGGTGGGCCTGGCGCGCGGCTTCGGTGGCCAGCCCCAGGTCCTTGAGCATCAGCTCGGCACCAAAGCCTCCGGTGTAGCCGCGGGACGCCGGGGCGGTCTCAATCACGCCCGGCCACGGGTTGTAGGTGTCGGAACTCCAGCACCGACCGGTGGAGCTGTTGATGATCCCCGCCAGCACTTGGGTGTCGATGCCCAGGGCATCCCCCAGGGCCATGGCTTCGCTGACGCCGATCATCGAGATCCCCAGCAGCAGGTTGTTGCAGATCTTGGCGATCTGCCCGGTGCCCACTTCACCGCAGTGCACGATGTTGCGGCCCATCTGCGCCAGCACCGGTTGCAGGGTGGCGAACAGTTCGGCGCTGGCGCCGACCATGAAGGTCAGGGTCCCGGCCTGGGCACCGCCGGTGCCACCGGATACCGGTGCATCGGCCATGGCCACGCCCTGCTTGGCGGCGGCGGCGGCCACTTCACGGGCGGTCTGTGGGTCGATGGTGCTGCAATCCACCGCCGGAATGCCGCGGCCAATACCCGCCAGTACCCCATCCTCGCCCAGCCAGACGCTGCGCACATGGGCCGCGGCGGGGAGCATGGTGATCACCAGTTCGGCGCCTTCGGCAGCGGCCTTGGGCGAAGCACTGATACGCCCGCCCAGTTGCGCCAGCTCGGCCAGCACGCTCTGGTTGAGATCGAACAGGTTCAACTGATGGCCGGCCTTGATCAGGTTGCGGGCCATGGGCGCGCCCATGTTGCCCAGGCCGATAAATGCAATGTTCATGTCAGGCTCCTCAACGCAGGCTGATGGTGGTGTTCACACCGTCATTGACGCTGTCATCGTCGAACCAGCGGCTGGTGACGGTCTTGGTCTGAGTGTAGAACTGCACCACTTGCTTGCCGTAGGGGCCCAGGTCGCCGAGCTTGGAACCGCGGGAGCCGGTAAAGCTGAAGAATGGAACCGGCACCGGAATCGGGATGTTGATGCCCACCTGGCCGACGTCGATTTCGCTCTGGAACTTGCGCGCCGCCGCACCGCTCTGGGTGAACAGGCCGGTGCCGTTGCCGAAGGGGTTGGCGTTGACCAGGGCGATGGCCTGGTCCAGGGTATCCACCTCCAGCACCACCAGCACCGGGCCGAAGATTTCCTGGGTGTAGATCTGCATGTCGGTGGTCACCCCGGAGAACAGGGTCGGGCCGATGAAGTTGCCCTGCTCGTAGCCCGGAACCTTGATGTCGCGGCCATCGAGCTCCAGCTTGGCGCCTTCTTTCACGCCGCTTTCGATCAGCTCCAGAATCCGCGCCTTGGCACGCTTGGAGACCACCGGGCCGACATCGGTGCCCGGCTCGCTGCCGGCGTTGACCTTGAGTTTCTGCGCCAGGGCCTTGAGATCCGGCAACCATTGTTTCGCCGCCCCCACCAGCACCACCACCGAGGTGGCCATGCAACGCTGGCCGGCAGCGCCGAAGCCGGCGCCCACCAGGGCATTGAGGGTCTGTTCGCGGTTGGCGTCGGGCAGCACCACGGCGTGGTTCTTCGCGCCCATCATCGATTGCACGCGCTTGCCGTGCTTGCCCGCCAGGTCATAGACGTGGGTGCCGACCGCAGTCGAACCGACGAAGGACACCGCCTTGATGTCCTTGTGGGTGCACAGCGCATCCACCACGTCCTTGCCGCCGTGCACCACGTTGAGCACACCGGCCGGCACCCCGGCCTCCACCGCCAGCTCCACCAGCAGCATGGTTGACAGCGGGTCCTGCTCGGAAGGCTTGAGGACGAAGGTGTTGCCGCAGGCGATGGCCATCGGGAACATCCACAGCGGAATCATTGCCGGGAAATTGAACGGGGTGATCCCGGCGCACACGCCGATCGGCTGGCGCAGGGTGTAAGTGTCCACGCCGCCGGCGACGTTTTCGGCGAATTCGCCCATCTGCAGGGTGCCGATGGAGCAGGCATGCTCCACCACTTCCAGGCCGCGGAAGATGTCACCCTCGGCGTCGGCGATGGTCTTGCCCTGCTCGGCGCTGAGGACCACGGCAATGCGTTTGGAGTGCTCGCGGATCAGGGCCTGGAGCTTGAGCATGATGCGCATCCGCGCGCCGATCGGGGTCAGTTTCCAGGTCTGGAAGGCGCGCTGGGCAGCGGCGATCGCGGCGTCGACTTCAGCGGCAGTGGCAAAGGGCACCTTGGCCAGCACTTCCTGGGTCGCCGGATTGACGATGTCGTGCCATTCCTGGCTCTGGGACTGGACCCATTCACCGTCGATCAGCAGTTTGACCTGTTGCAGGGTGGTGCCGTCGGGCTTGAGGGATGCGTTCATGGGGTCTCCTGACTTCTTGAGTTCTTATGCAGGGAAACCAAGGCGGGCAAGCGCCTTGAAAGAGGGGCTGTCGCGAGTTGGTATCGGACGGTTTTTGGAGTATAGATGTGCAAACTTCTAATAAGAACGCACATAAAATCCGGTCCATCATGCAAAAAAACATCACCTCGCTAAGCACCCTGAACTGGGACGACCTGAAGTTTTTCCTCGAAGTGGCGCGCACTCGCAAGGCCAGCAGCGCGGCCAAGCGCCTGGCGGTGGACTACACCACGGTATCGCGGCGCATCGGGTCCCTGGAAACCGCCCTGGGCACCTTGCTGTTCGAAAAATCCCGCACCAACGGCTTTGTCCTCACCGCCGAGGGCCAGCGCCTGCTGGGTTATGCGGAGTCCATCGAAAGCACCCTGCACATGGCGTGCGAGCAGGTCTCGGGCTCCGGAGTGGCGTTGTCCGGCCATGTGCGCATGGGCTGCACCGAAGGCTTCGGCACCTTCTTCATCACCCCGCAACTCAGCCACTTCCTCGACGCCTACCCGGCAATCTCGGTGGATATCCTGCCGCTGCCGCACTTCATCAGCCTGTCCAAGCGCGAGGCGGATATCGTCATCGCCCTGGAACGCCCGGAGCACGGCCCCTATGTGTGCTGCAAGCTGTGCGACTACCGCCTGCAGCTGTACGCCACCCAGGAATACCTCGACCGCCACCCGCCGATCCGCCGCCCCGGCGACCTGAGCGAGCATCAATTCATCAGCTATGTGGATGACCTGGCCTTCAGTTCCGAGCTGCTGTACCTGGCCAATGTGGTGCCCGGGGCCAGCGCCAACCTGCGCAGCACCAGCGTGATTGCCCAGTACGTGGCAGCGCAGCAGGGCCGCTCGCTGGCGATCCTGCCGTGCTTCCTGGCGGCCCAGGACCCGCGCCTGCTGCCAGTGCTGCCCAAGGAAATCAACCTGACCCGGCAATTCTGGATGTACTGCCGGGAGGATCTCAGGAAGTTGAAGCGCATCACCCTGTTATGGGATTACATCCGCGAGGTGACCGAGCAGAATCGGCCGCTGCTCATGGGCGAGAGTCGCAGCATGCGCTTCGCCGCCCCCTGACCCTTAGCGGCCGCAAGGCTGCAGCCGCAACCCGGCAGGTCGTCGATCAGTCGGCGATCACCACGATCGACACCCGACGGTTCTCGGTACGCCCGGCCACGGTGCTGTTGGAGGCCACCGGCTCGCTGCTGCCCAGGCCGCGCAGCTGGATGTTTTCTTCACGCATGCCAACCTGGGTCAACACCTTGACCACGCTCTTGGCCCGGCGCACGGACAGTTGCACGTTGTAGGCCTCCTTGCCCGACGCGTCGGTGTGACCGTCGACCCGGACCTTCTGGATATCGACGCTGAGCAGCGCCTTGCCGATGCGCTGGACGATCTCGGTACTGGCCTGGTTCAGGGTTTCCACATCGCTGCCAAACAGCACCTTGCCCGACAGGCCAAAGGCCCAGCCTTCATCCGTCAGTTCGAAGCCCTCCTGTTTCAGTACCGCGATCTGTTTCGGGGTCAGACCTTTGGGCGGCACGCTCTGACAGCCGGCCAGGGCCAGCAGGGCCATGAACACCAGAGTGCTGAACAGTCGAACCGAACGTTGCGTCATCGAGAACAAGGGAATTAGCTCCTGTTTTGAACCTGAACGATAGGGAGCTCCGCCCCCACTGTGTGTTGCCCGCCTCGCGAACCGCGCTTGGCTTGGTACATGGCCGCGTCGGCGGCATTCAACAGACTGCCCGGTGTCGCACCATGATCCGGGTACACGGCAATACCGATACTCAGCGATGTCAGGATCGACAGGCTGCCGGGCAGTTGAATCGGTACTTCCATGCTGCTGATGATCTTGTCGGCGATGCGCTGGGCATCCTCGACCCGGTGCAGCGGGGTCAGCAGCACGGCAAATTCGTCCCCGCCCAGGCGCGCCACCAGGTCGTCCTCGCGCAACTGCGCGCGAATCCGCGTGGCCACAGCCACCAGCACCGCATCGCCAGCGGCGTGGCCGAAGTTATCGTTGATCTCCTTGAACCGGTCGCTGTCGAGAAACAGCACCGCCATGCGCTCGTTGAGCTTGTTGGCGCTACGCAGGGCACGGATCAGTCGGCCTTCGAAGAACGCCCGGTTGGGCAGGCCGGTCAGGCTGTCGTGGCTGGCCTGGTGGGCCAGGGTTTCATTCTCGCTTTGCAGATGGGTCTGCCAGGCCTCCAGCTCATCGAGCAGGGCGTTGAAGTCGTTGCCCAGGTTGTCCAGTTCGGCGATTTCCGCAGGCGGCACCCGCTGATCGAAGGCCCGTTCGCGCCGGGCCGCGTGCGCCACATCGGCGAGGCTGCGCAACGGTCCGGTGATGCCCCGCAGCTGGCGGCGCGCCAGGTACAGCGCCAACCAGGCGCTGAGGGCGATGCACAGCACGATGCCCACCAGGCCACTGAGGAGAAACCGCAACAGGCTGCCGCCATGGCCGGTGACATTGATGGTGCCGATTTCCCGCCCCTGGTGCAGGATCGGCAGGCTGATGGGCTTTTCCAGAAAGGCGCTGGCGACGTGCATTTCCAGGTTGGTCAGAAAGCCGCTTTCCGGGCGCTGCCAGCTGGCCAGCAACTGGCCCTGGCTGTCATACACCTTGGCGTCGGCCACCTCTTCGGTGGAGGCGATCAGGGCCAGGGCCTCGGTGGCCACCACACTGTCGTTGAACACCACTGCAGCTTCCACGGTGTAGCTGATGGAGCGGGCGATCAGGTGCAGGTTGTGATCGGCGTACACGCGCAGGGCCAACACCCCGAGAAAGGTCAGGGACAGGCTGGCCATGGAGATCGCCAGCAGAGCGACGATCAGGTGGCCGCGACCGATGACCGACCGCAGTGTAGGGCGGGCGTTGGGCTTGAACAGTTTCATGGGGCCGCCGGACGACGACGGGAAAGCTGCAGCACGCTGGGATGAATCTTCACCCCACTGCGGGCCACGGAATCCAGGTTGACCTCGAACGACACCTGGCTGTCGCCGACCCGCAGGCAGAACAGGCTGCCCACGGTGCACTGGTCGCCCCCCTCACTGATGCTCAGCACCGGTTGCCCGATCAGCGAGTTGAACAGGCGGGTACGCTCATCATTGGACAATTTGCCGACATAGACCGAATCGCACTCACTGGCCAACGACGGGTTGTTGGCCAGCAGACGCCGCACCAGCACCGGGCGGCCGGTGGCCTGGGTCGCGCCCTTGAGCAGGTCATCGGTGTATTCGGTGGGGCCAACCACGCACAGACGCAGTTGCGCAGGCTCCACGGGCCAGCGAGCGTAGCTGAGAATGCCCAGCACCACTTGGGTTACAGCCTTGGCCCGTTGCTCGGCCAGGCTCGCGGACGCCGGTGGCTCCGACTGCGCGATGGCCAACAGGCTGAACAGGCAGAGAATGGTCGACAGCACACACTGTCTCCACCCCAAAATGCGCTCTGTCCTCAAGACAGCCACGTCCATGCAGGGATTCTCTTTGATTTTCACGGAAATGATGCCGCAACGATAGCACAGCCCGGGAAAATGCAGCGAGACCAGCGCCCGAGCACGATGCCTGAGAAAAGCCGGAAACATGGGCGTCAGTCCAACTCCAGCATCAACCCGCTCAGACGCTTGACCTTGCGCCGAACAGCCTCTTCGAACACTCCGGCACGGGGCTCGATCAGGCTGAACCAGTCCTTGGCCCGGGTGATACCGGTGTAGATCAGCTCCTTGGTCAGCACCGGGTTCAAAGCGTCGGGCAGGATCAACGCGGTGTGGGCGAACTCCGAGCCCTGGGACTTATGCACAGTCATGGCGTAAACGGTTTCCACGTCATTGAGCCGGCTTGGCAGCACCAACCGCACCCCGCCCTGGCCATCGTTGCGCGGAAAGGCGACGCGCAGCACCTGACGCCCCGCCTCCGAGCCTTCCTGCTCAGGCAGTTTCAGGGCGATGCCGATATCACCGTTCATCAGGCCCAGGCCGTAATCGTTGCGGGTCATCAGCACCGGGCGGCCCTCGTACCATTGCTGGTCACTGTCGATCAGCCGGGCCTTGAACAGCGCCTGGGTGATCCGCAGGTTCAGGCCTTCGACACCCCAGGGGCCCTTGCGCACCGCGCACAGCAATTGGAAGCGATCAAAGGCCTGCAGGACATGGCGCGCCCAGTCGGTCCAGCGCCGATCCTCCAGAGGCGTACCCGGCGGCGGGCGCTGGCTGCGCAGTACATTCAGGTAGTGGCGGTAGCCTTGCGGCCCCTCGCCATGGCCCTCCAGCAGCAGCCGCTCCAGGGCCCGATCCTGCTCGCCCTTGAGGCTCAGGCCATACAGGTCGGCATGGCTGCGAGCCGCCAGCAGGCGCCGGGCTTCATCGGCCTGCTGCTGGTTGACCCAACGCGCCAGCTGGCCGATGCCGCTGCCTTCGCCGAAACGCCGGGAATGGCGCAGCATCACCACCTGCTGCGCCAGGGGATGCTGGTGGGCGCTGTCTTCCTGCAGGCCGCTGGCTCCCAGGTTCTCGCCACTGACCGCCTCCAGCCAGGCCCGGGTCTGCGGGTTGTACCAACCGGCCTCGGCGTCACGGCACAGGTCGCCGAGCACGGCGCCGGCTTCCACCGAGGCCAGTTGGTCCTTGTCCCCCAGCAACACCAGGCGTGCATGGATGGGCAAGGCGTCCAGCAGGTTGGCCATCATTTCCAGGTCGATCATCGAGGCTTCGTCCACCACCAGGACATCCAGGGGCAAGCGGTTGCCGGCGTGATGGCGGAAATGCCGGGTGCCCGGGCGATTGCCCAGCAAGCGGTGCACGGTGGTCACCTCGCTGGGGATCATTTCCCGCACCTCATCGGGCACCGCGAGGGAACGCACCTGCAAGCTGATGGACTCGGTCAGGCGCGCCGCGGCCTTGCCGGTAGGCGCCGCCAGGCGAATGCGCAGCGGCTTGCGTGCTTCCACCGCCGGGCCCTGGAGCAAGGCCAGCAGGCGCACCACGGTGGTGGTCTTGCCGGTGCCGGGGCCGCCGGTGATGATGCTGAAGGCGCCCCGGGTGGCCAGGGCACAGGCGAGTTTCTGCCAGTCGACGGGCCCCGCCGCCTTGGCCGGGCCGAACAGCCCGTCGAGGCGCACCGCGAGGTTTTCCGGGGTGGCCTCGGCCAAGGCCAGGCGCTGGCGCAAGGCGTTGTCGATACGCCGCTCATAGGCCCAGTAGCGGCGCAGGTACAGGCGCTTGCCGGACAGCACCAGCGGCCGCTGCCGGGAAGACTCGGCATGATCCGCCGCCAGGGCCACCAGGCGGCTGCCGGCCAGGACCTTGCACCAGTGCGCCCCTTCAAGCCCCATCAACACCTGGGACGGCAGCGCCGGTGCGCCGTTTTGTGCGTCGCCTTCGGGCGGCAGCGACAGGGCGAAGTCCGGCTCCTTGAGGGTTTCGAACAGGTCCAGGCAGACATGCCCGTGCCCCAGCTGATGGCTGGTCAGGGCCGCGGCCATCAGTACCAGCGGATCACAGCCCGGGTCCAGCTCATGCAGGAAGCCGACAAAGGCCCGGTCCAGGGAACGCAGCCAGCCGCGCTCGACCCAGCGTTCAAGCAACAGCAGCAAGTCGTCGGCGCGGCTCAGGGGCGCCAGGTCGAAGGCCGGTTGCGGCGCCTGGTCCAGTGCATCGAACAGGTCCTGGGTCATAGCAGCACTCCCTGCTCCCAGGCGGGCTCGGCCTTGGGTGGCTCGGGCTGGCCCTGGAACATGCGGTCCAGTTGCTCGATCAACTGTCGAGGCGGCCGGGCGAAGTAGGCCCCCTGGCTGGCGGCACGGGTGCCCCGCAGGAACAGGTACAAGGCGCCGCCCACATGGCGATCGTAGTCGTAGTCCGCCAGCCGGGCCTTCAATTGCCGGTGCAGGGCCAGCAGGTACAGCACGTATTGCAGGTCGTAACGGTTGTCGAGAATCGATTGTTCCATGGCCTGCTCGGTGTAGGCCGCGTCGTCCGCGCCCAGCCAGTTGGATTTGTAGTCGGCCACGTAATAGCGGCCCTGGTGCTCGAAGGTCAGGTCGATAAAGCCCTTGAACATGCCGTTGAGCAATACCGGCTCGGCCGTGACTCGGGGCGCGCCCTGATGGGTTTGCTGGCGTACCCGCTCATCGAGCTTGAGCACATCGACCTTGTGGCTGGCGAACCAGAACTCCATCTCGACCCGGTACTGGGTCAACTGCCCGAGCACCACCGGTGCCTGGCCCTCGCCCAGGGGCAAGGGCGCTTGCAGCAGGTGCTGCAGCCAGTCGCTCAGGGTCGGGATCCAGCCTTGCCAGCCGCGGCGATTGCAGCGCCGGGCCACGGCGTCCTCGATCGCCTCGGGGGCAGCGGCAAAACCCTCCTCCCCGGCCCACTCCAGCAGGCCATGAAGGAAGGTCCCGGGGTTCGGGCCGCGGGGGAAGCGGTGGATATCGCCGCCGCTGGCCAGGGTTTCCCGAGGAGCTTCGGGGTCCAGGCGTTCGTCGTCGAAGAGTTTCTGCGCCTGGGGGTTTTCCGGCGCCTCGGTGCTGCCCGCCCCCAGGATGTCGCTGATGCGCAAGGCACTGTAGGAGGCAATCCACCAGTTTTCCGCGGCGCGACGGCTGGGCGTCAGCGGCGCCAGCAGGGTGGCCTCGTTGCGCGGTGGCTGATAGCGCTGGTCATCGACGACGGGCAGCTCGGACACGCCAATCGCAGCGCAGCCCTGCTGCAGGTCCAGCAGCCAGCGCAACAAGGCGCTGGATTCGCCCAGGACATCGCCGCCGCCCAGCAGGTAACCCAGGGCCGAAAGGTGCAACACCGAGCTGCTGTGATTGCCCCGCTTGAGATCGGCCACCCCCAGCCAGCAGGCATGCTGGGCCCGGGTCAGGGCCACATAGAGCAGCCGCAGGTCTTCCGCCAGGCGCTCTTCATCGGCCAGGGCAATCAGCTCCGGGGTGGGCCGTAGGCTGACCTGGGGCTTGCCGGCAGCATCGTGGTAATGCAGCGGCAAGCGGCTGCCATCCACCGGCTTGGTGGAACAGATGAAGGGCAGGAACACCAAGGGGTATTCCAGGCCCTTGGACTTGTGGATGGTCACCACCTTGACCAGTTGCTCATCGCTTTCCAGGCGCAGGATCTGCTCCTCCCCTGCCTGCCCGGACAGCGCCAGGTGCTCGGCCAGATGGCGGATCAGGGCCTGCTCGCCGTCGAGTTCGGCGGCGCTTTGTTGCAGCAGCTCGGACAGGTGCAGAAGGTTGGTCAGCACCCGCTCGCCATCACTGCGGGCCATCAGCGCCTGGGGCAGCTGGAAGTCATGCAGCAGGCGCCGCAACATCGGCAGCACGCCCTGGCTGCGCCAGATCGCCCGGTAGCCACGGAACTGCATGACCCGCGCTTCCCAGGCCAGTTCATCCTGGTTAAGCCGCTCCAGCTCCAGCAGCGGCAGGTTCAGGGTCAGGGACGCCAGGGCCGCGCGCAGCGGCCGCTCCACGTCCGGCTCGGCGCAAGCCTTGAGCCACACCAGCACATCCCGGGCTTCCTGGGCGGCGAACACCGAGTCCTTGTCCGACAGGTACACACTGCGCACCCCGCGGGCGGCCAGCTCGCCGCGCACGGCCTGGGCCTCCTTGCCATCGCGCACCAGGATCGCGATATCCGCCGGCAGCAAGCCTTTCAGCGCTTGCTGCTCACGGACAAACCCACTGCGCCCCTGCTGGCCGCCATTGAGCAGGCCGACAATCGCCGTGGCGCAAGCCGCCGCCTGATGCTGGCGATACAGGGCCCCGGACAGCGGCTGTTCCGAAGGCAATTGCCAGAAGTTAAGTGCCGGCACCGGCTGGCCGTCGACCAGCAGTTGCTCCTTGCGCCCCTGGGCGGCCACCGCCAGGAATGGCACCGGGTTCTCGCCATCCGCTTCGCGAAACAGGAAGGCCCCCTGTCCCTGCGGCCGCTGTTCGGCTTGCAGGAACACATGGTTGACCGCACTGACCATCGCCTGGCTGGAACGGAAGTTGGTGCCCAGGGTGTGCAGGCGCCCGCTGGTGGCCTGGCGTGCCCGCAGGTAGGTGTAGATATCGGCGCCACGGAAGGCGTAGATCGCCTGCTTGGGATCGCCGATCAGGAACAGGCCGGTCTCGGGGTCGTTGGCCTCGATCCGGTAGATGCTTTCGAAGATCCGGTACTGCACCGGGTCGGTGTCCTGGAATTCGTCGATCAGGGCCACCGGGAACTGCTCGCGGATCAGGGTCGCCAGGCGCTCGCCGCCATCGCTCTGCAGGGCGCTGTCCAGGCGCAGCAGCATGTCGTCGAAGCCCATCTCGGCGCGCCGCCGCTTCTCTTCTTCGAAACGTGCCCCCACCCATTGCGCGGCGTGTTGCAGGACCGCCGCATCCGGGCTGGGCAAGGCATCGAGGCTGGCCTTGAGCCCGGCCATGGCGTCGAGCCCGGGGTGATAGGGGGCCGCGCCTTTCCAGGCCTCGCTCATGCCTTCGGGGGTCAGGCGGGTGAAGCCGGTGCCGATGTCCAGCTGCTCGACGGATTCGTCCTCGGCCCAGGCACTGATCTTTTCGAACCAGGGCTCGAAGAACCGGGCCTGCATCTTGCGCCCGTCGACGCTCTTGCTGGCCACGCCTTGCAGGCAGATCTCCCGCAGTTGCGCGGCCCACTCGCGCCAGGGCGCCTTGATCTGCACCAGGGCTTCACGACGTTCTTGCAGGCAGGCTTCGATCAACTCGCTCGGCGTCTGTTCGGGTGGGTCCCGACGCTCGTTGCCGAACATTGCCCGCACTCGGGGCATGAGTTCGGCCGGCCCGACCCAATGGCTGCGCACCCAGTTCAGGGCATCACCCTGCATCGGGTAGCAGAACAGCCGCCAGTAATCGCGCAGAACCTGGCCCAGCAGGTCGCTGTGGTCGGTTTCCAGGGTCTGGGTGAACAGGCTGCCGCTGTCGAACGCATGTTCGCGCAACATGCGCTGGCACCAACTGTGGATGGTCGAGACCGCGGCCTCATCCATCCATTGCGCGGCGATGTCCAGGCGATTGGCACAGGCGGCCCACTGCTCGACGGGGTATTGCTCACGCAACTCGGCGATCAGGCCATCGGGGGCGCTGGTTTCATCGCGAAAGAAGCGCGCGGCTTCCGCCAGGCGCGTGCGAATGCGCTCGCGCAATTCCTTGGTGGCGGCATCGGTAAAGGTCACCACCAGTATCTGCGGCGGCAGCAATTCACGCTCGAAACCCGCCGCCTCGCCGCCATGGCCCAGCACCAGGCGCAAGTAGAGCGCGGAGATGGTGAAAGTCTTGCCGGTACCGGCACTGGCCTCGATCAACTGGCTGCCGCGCAGAGGAAATGCCAGGGCCAGGGGAGCTTGTGCAGTCATGCGCCTGCCTCCTCGCCGAGCGCCGAACGCCAGGGAGCATTCAACAGGGGTCGATAAAGGGTCTCGGCCCAACCGCTGAAGGTTTCATCGGCGATCAGTGCGTTGTAGTCGGCGAATTGGCGGGCCAGGGCCGGGCTTTGCCGGCGTTCGCCCTCGCTGTTCTGGCCGTCGCCATCGTAGGTCTTGCGTGCAGCGGCCGCGGCTTTGTCCGGGTCGCTCTGGCCCAGCCAGGCGAAGGCGGTCTTGATCGCCACCGGCAGCGGCTGGCGCATGCCGGCCTGCCAGGCCTGCAGCAGGTTGCCGAGAATCTGCCGGGCCACCTCCTGCTCCAGCGGCGGCAACAACAGGCTGTCATCGCTGGCCACCAGCGCGGTGGTCAAGGAGTAACCACTGGCGCAGGCCAGCAGATGATTGACCCAAGGCTTGATCAGCCGATGCCATTTACGGGTCTTGGTCGAGCCGATGCCGTTGGGGATGGCGCTCACAGCCAACAACCCGCCATCAGCTCGCTGGTGCAGGCTGCTGAGCCAACCTTCCAGGCGCACGCCTTGCAGTTCCAGGCTCACAGGCAGCGCACTGGTTACCGGGGTCGGCCACAGGTCGAGCAGTTGCCGATAACGCTGCAACAGGTCCGGCAGGGGCTCCAGCAGTTCGCGCTGCAGGCATTCGCCAAAACCGGCCATGGGCAACAGGCCACTGGCTTGCAGCCTCTGGGCCTGGGCCTGCAAGGCTTGCTCGGGCTGCGCGGCGTCGCCCAGCGCCGCTTCCAGCAGGCTGTCGCTGAGGCTGTAGCGCTGTAGAGCATCGAGCACGAAGGGCTCTTCATCGGCCAGCGGTGCTTCCATGGCTTCAAAGAACACCTTGAGCCTTTGGCTGAAGAAATGCCGCACCGGGTTGCGCAGGAAATCCTGCAACTGGGCAAGGCTCAGGGGCTCGTCCTGGACATAGGGTTCCAGGCGTTCGACTGCGCCCAGTTCCTCTCGGACCTGATGCAGCACTTGCCACTCCCGGGCGTAGCTGAACAGCGTGTCGCTGTCGTGGAAATAGCGGGCACTGAAGGGTTGCAGGGGATGCTCCTGGGTCAGGGCCTCCAGCAGGGAGTCCTGCTCATTGGGCAGCCGCCAGCCGCTGGCCAGGTGATCGCGCAACTGGCCGATCAGGACCGAGGCCGGGCGCTCGCTGTTGTCGCGAATGCTGCGGCCAACCCAACTGACATAAAGTTGGTCACGAGCCGAGAGCAGCGCTTCAAGCAGCAGGTAACGGTCGTCTTCGCGCCGTGATCGGTCGCCGGGGCGGTAGTCGCTCCCCATCAGGTCGAAGTCCAGAGGCGGCTGCGCCCTGGGGT
Source organism: Pseudomonas sp. UME65 (assembly GCF_014170225.1). Classification (NCBI taxonomy): domain Bacteria; kingdom Pseudomonadati; phylum Pseudomonadota; class Gammaproteobacteria; order Pseudomonadales; family Pseudomonadaceae; genus Pseudomonas; species Pseudomonas sp. UME65. Next base: position 359,355 of record NZ_LZZQ01000013.1, read on the forward strand.
AATCGCCATCGTTCATGCCCAGCAGGCACACCAGCTTGAAGGGGATGGCGCGCATTGGCATCAGGGTGCAGAAGTTCACCGCTCCGGCGAGGAAACGCTGGGACAGGCGCCCCTGGTCCAGGCCGGCCAGCCAGGCTTCGCGGACCACCGTCAGCGGCAACTGATCTTGCAGGCCCACAGACTCGCAGGTTTCCAGCCAGGTTTCCCGCAGGTCGTCGAGCTGTCCCAGCAGGTAATCATCGTGCTCGTTGCTGGCAAGGAAGAACTGTTCCAACAGGTTGTGCAGGCGCTCGCCCCACTCCGCCGGAACCGCCGGCTGGGTGAGTTGCTGGTAGGCGATCTGCAGGGCGTCAAGAAGGGCGACCAGGGGACCGATCAGCGCCGCATCCAGGCCACCGATCTCGTCATAAGGCTCGATACCGTCACAGGCGTCGGAACGGCCGACGGCATAACCCAGGAGCATGCGCCGCAAGCCGAAACGCCAGCTGTTCTGCTCCAGTTCCGGGGGCAGCCCCAGTTCTGCGCGCTGCTCGGCATTCATTCCCCAACGGATGCCGGCACCTTCAATCCAGCGGTGCAGGGTCGGCAGGTCGGCTTCGTCGACGCCAAAACGCGCACGCAGGGCTGGAACGTCCAGCAGGTCGAGAATCTCACTGACCGGAAAACGACTGTCCGGCAGCTTCAATAGATGTTCGACGGCGATCAGCAGCGGGTCACGGCCACGCTGGCCCTGGTCAGTGAGGGTAAAGGGAATGAAGCGCCGGTCATCCCGTTCCAACTGGCCGAACACGGCGCGGATATGCGGGGCGTAGCTGTCGATGTCCGGGACCATGACGATCACATCCCGGGGCCGCAGGTCGGGCTCTGCACTGAAGCGCGCCAGGAGCTGGTCGTGAAGGATTTCCACTTCTCGCTGGGCGCTGTGGGCAATGTGAAAACGGATCGATTGATCGTGCAGGATATCGACCTGCGGCCACAACTCACGTGTTTCGTTCAGCGGGCGCAGTTCGAGAATGTCGTCCTGCAATTGCTGGAGCATGCTGGCCGGCTGGCTGTCACTGAACAGATCGATCCGGCCATCGCGAAAAGCGCTGCGATAGCTGTTGGGATCGTCATAGCTGTCCAGCAGGTTGATGTAGTCACGGCCTTGCTTGCCCCAGGCGGCCAGCAGCGGGTGGGCGTGCTGGTGCAGGGTTTGCGGATCCAGGGCCTGAGGCATGCCGGCCTTGCGCGCCTGGCGTTTGTATTGGTGGCGCAGCAGGTCCTTGTCGGCAACGATATCGGCCCAGTGATGGCGACAAGGGTTGTGCACACACAGCAGCACCTGACTGAAGCGGGCCAACCCGGCCAGTGCCTCCAGGGCCTGGGCCGGCAGCGAAGAGATACCGAAAACGATCACTCGGGACGGCAAGCCACTGGGCGCCACCTCCAGTTGGTTGATCCGCTCGATAAAGCGCTGGTGAACGCCTGCGCGACTCTGGGCCATCCCCTCGGTGCCGACATCCAACAGCAGCGCGCGCCATAGCTCGGCCTGCCAGCAGTTGGCAGGCGTCAGGACCTTGGTTTCACCACGACCATTGCGCAGTTGATGGCGGCCGGCGGCCCAATCCTCCAGCCAGTCGGCTCGATAGACCTGGTATTGGTCGAACAGATCGGCCAGACGCTCGGCCAATTGATAGCGCTTGCGCAGGTCACTGTCGTGGGTCAGGAAGCGTTGCAGGGGTTCGAAATGCGGCTCATCGATCAACTCCGGCAACAGGCGCATCAGCCGCCAGGTCAGGGGAGCTTTATCCAGCAGGGATTTGGGCGGGATTTCGTCTCGCCCCAGGACCAGGCGGTACAACTGCCACATGAAACTGCCCGGCAATTGCACATCAATGGCAGCGGCAATACCGCAGCCACCGCCGTCATCCACTTCGGGGTCTTCGGCCAGGGCCAGTTTCAGCCATTGGGCGATACCGTTGCTCTGTACCAGGGCAATTTCATTTTCCAGGGGCGCCAGGGGATAACGCCGCATCCAGCTGACCACCAGGCTGCGCAACTCGTCCAGGCGGTTACCGTGAACCACCATGAAACCAGGGTTGAGGGACGAGGCGTCCGGCATAAAGGCTTCCTTGGAGAATGCAAAAAGCTAGGGCGGAACCTTAGCACTGTCACCGGGCAGTGGCAGCCAGGTCGAGCAAACAGTGACAGAGAAAGCGCCGGGCTTTTATGTCGCGCAAAAACAAAACCCCAACTGCATGCGCAGTTGGGGTTTCGGAATTTAATCTTGACGATGACCTACTCTCACATGGGGAAACCCCACACTACCATCGGCGATGCATCGTTTCACTTCTGAGTTCGGGATGGGATCAGGTGGTTCCAACGCTCTATGGTCGTCAAGAAATTCGGTAGCCAGTCCGTTGCTTATGCAACGTGCCAGCGAATGGGTATGTAATAGCTTTGTGTGTTCGCAAACTTTCGGTTTGTATCGTCTTCACACACCGCAACTCGCTTCTTAAGCAAATTGCTTGGGTGTTATATGGTCAAGCCTCACGGGCAATTAGTATTGGTTAGCTCAACGCCTCACAGCGCTTACACACCCAACCTATCAACGTCGTAGTCTTCGACGGCCCTTTAGGGAACTCAAGGTTCCAGTGAGATCTCATCTTGAGGCAAGTTTCCCGCTTAGATGCTTTCAGCGGTTATCTTTTCCGAACATAGCTACCCGGCAATGCCACTGGCGTGACAACCGGAACACCAGAGGTTCGTCCACTCCGGTCCTCTCGTACTAGGAGCAGCCCCTCTCAAATCTCAAACGTCCACGGCAGATAGGGACCGAACTGTCTCACGACGTTCTAAACCCAGCTCGCGTACCACTTTAAATGGCGAACAGCCATACCCTTGGGACCGGCTTCAGCCCCAGGATGTGATGAGCCGACATCGAGGTGCCAAACACCGCCGTCGATATGAACTCTTGGGCGGTATCAGCCTGTTATCCCCGGAGTACCTTTTATCCGTTGAGCGATGGCCCTTCCATACAGAACCACCGGATCACTAAGACCTACTTTCGTACCTGCTCGACGTGTCTGTCTCGCAGTCAAGCGCGCTTTTGCCTTTATACTCTACGACCGATTTCCGACCGGTCTGAGCGCACCTTCGTACTCCTCCGTTACTCTTTAGGAGGAGACCGCCCCAGTCAAACTACCCACCATACACTGTCCTCGATCCGGATAACGGACCTGAGTTAGAACCTCAAAGTTGCCAGGGTGGTATTTCAAGGATGGCTCCACGCAAACTGGCGTTCACGCTTCAAAGCCTCCCACCTATCCTACACAAGCAAATTCAAAGTCCAGTGCAAAGCTATAGTAAAGGTTCACGGGGTCTTTCCGTCTAGCCGCGGATACACTGCATCTTCACAGCGATTTCAATTTCACTGAGTCTCGGGTGGAGACAGCGCCGCCATCGTTACGCCATTCGTGCAGGTCGGAACTTACCCGACAAGGAATTTCGCTACCTTAGGACCGTTATAGTTACGGCCGCCGTTTACCGGGGCTTCGATCAAGAGCTTCGCGTTAGCTAACCCCATCAATTAACCTTCCGGCACCGGGCAGGCGTCACACCCTATACGTCCACTTTCGTGTTTGCAGAGTGCTGTGTTTTTAATAAACAGTCGCAGCGGCCTGGTATCTTCGACCGGCATGAGCTTACGGAGCAAGTCCTTCACCCTCACCGGCGCACCTTCTCCCGAAGTTACGGTGCCATTTTGCCTAGTTCCTTCACCCGAGTTCTCTCAAGCGCCTTGGTATTCTCTACCCAACCACCTGTGTCGGTTTGGGGTACGGTTCCTAGTTATCTGAAGCTTAGAAGCTTTTCTTGGAAGCATGGCATCAACCACTTCGTCACCTAAAAGGTAACTCGTCATCAGCTCTCGGCCTTAGAACCCCGGATTTACCTAAGATTCCAGCCTACCACCTTAAACTTGGACAACCAACGCCAAGCTGGCCTAGCCTTCTCCGTCCCTCCATCGCAATAACTAGAAGTACAGGAATATTAACCTGTTTTCCATCGACTACGCTTTTCAGCCTCGCCTTAGGGACCGACTAACCCTGCGTCGATTAACGTTGCGCAGGAAACCTTGGTCTTTCGGCGTGGGTGTTTTTCACACCCATTGTCGTTACTCATGTCAGCATTCGCACTTCTGATACCTCCAGCAAGCTTCTCAACTCACCTTCACAGGCTTACAGAACGCTCCTCTACCGCATCACTTACGTGATACCCGTAGCTTCGGTGTATGGTTTGAGCCCCGTTACATCTTCCGCGCAGGCCGACTCGACTAGTGAGCTATTACGCTTTCTTTAAAGGGTGGCTGCTTCTAAGCCAACCTCCTAGCTGTCTAAGCCTTCCCACATCGTTTCCCACTTAACCATAACTTTGGGACCTTAGCTGACGGTCTGGGTTGTTTCCCTTTTCACGACGGACGTTAGCACCCGCCGTGTGTCTCCCATGCTCGGCACTTGTAGGTATTCGGAGTTTGCATCGGTTTGGTAAGTCGGGATGACCCCCTAGCCGAAACAGTGCTCTACCCCCTACAGTGATACATGAGGCGCTACCTAAATAGCTTTCGAGGAGAACCAGCTATCTCCGAGCTTGATTAGCCTTTCACTCCGATCCACAGGTCATCCGCTAACTTTTCAACGGTAGTCGGTTCGGTCCTCCAGTCAGTGTTACCTAACCTTCAACCTGCCCATGGATAGATCGCCCGGTTTCGGGTCTATTCCCAGCGACTAGACGCCCTATTAAGACTCGCTTTCGCTACGCCTCCCCTATTCGGTTAAGCTTGCCACTGAAAATAAGTCGCTGACCCATTATACAAAAGGTACGCAGTCACAGAACAAAGTCTGCTCCCACTGCTTGTACGCATACGGTTTCAGGATCTATTTCACTCCCCTCTCCGGGGTTCTTTTCGCCTTTCCCTCACGGTACTAGTTCACTATCGGTCAGTCAGTAGTATTTAGCCTTGGAGGATGGTCCCCCCATATTCAGACAAGGTTTCTCGTGCCCCGTCCTACTCGATTTCATGACTAAGAGATTTTCGCGTACAGGGCTATCACCCACTATGGCCGCACTTTCCAGAGCGTTCCGCTAATCTCAAAGCCACTTAAGGGCTAGTCCCCGTTCGCTCGCCACTACTAAGGGAATCTCGGTTGATTTCTTTTCCTCAGGGTACTTAGATGTTTCAGTTCCCCTGGTTCGCCTCTTGCACCTATGTATTCAGTACAAGATAACCATCTTATGATGGCTGGGTTCCCCCATTCAGAGATCTCCGGATCAAAGTCTGTTTGCCGACTCCCCGAAGCTTATCGCAGGCTACCACGTCTTTCATCGCCTCTGACTGCCAAGGCATCCACCGTATGCGCTTCTTCACTTGACCATATAACCCCAAGCAATCTGGTTATACTATGAAGACGACATTCGCCGAAAATTTGCATTCTTAATTAAAAGAGAACTCACAAATTTTACCTTAGCCTGATCCGTTACCAGTGAAAGTAACGTTCAGTCTATCTTTCTATCACATACCCAAATTTTTAAAGAACGATCTAATCAAAAGACTAGAAATCAACATTCAAAGTGAATGCTCATTTCTAAGCTTTCAGAAGCAGTTTA